>CAWECN010000012.1:0-398333 GCA_963807625.1 uncultured Gammaproteobacteria bacterium | reverse complement strand
CGAAACAACGGTGCTGTTCTCGGATCTGCGTACTCCTGGTGCTGGTGGTGAGAATTTCTATCGCAGCGGTCAGGATAAAGGTGTTACTTTCAGAAAAGGTGTTGCCTCTGAAGTTGTCGATGGTGCAAGCCCGACTGTTAAGTTCAAGGATTTAATTCTTGATGAAGACATCTCCGAAGAAGTCGATATGGTGGTACTGGCAACAGGTATGGTTCCAAATGCAGGCCAGCCAACACGCGCAGAATTAACTGATCAGGACAATGAAGATATCGCTGCAGATAAGGCTGGTGAAGAGAAAGAGATCCATGTTGATGTTGAATCAATCCTGAACCTTGACTACCGTCAGGGTAAAGACGTGCCTCATATGGACAACGGCTTTGCTGATTCACACTTCATCTGTTTCCCATACGAAACCCAGCGTACTGGTATCTACACAGCGGGCCCAACCCGCCGTCCGATGGATACACAGCAGGCCATGGATGATGCCATGGGCGCTGCGATGAAAGCGATTGCTGCAGCTGAAAACTCAGGTCTGGGTAAAGCGGCACATCCGCGTGTTGCTGACTTAAGCTTCCCGAGTTTCCGTGCGGAAGGTTGTACACAGTGTAAACGTTGTACAGTAGAATGTCCTTTCGGTGCGATCAACGAAACTGATGACGGTTATCCTCAGTTCAACGAGTCACGCTGTCGCCGTTGTGGTACCTGTATGGGCGCCTGTCCGGTACGTGTCATCTCATTTGAGAACTACTCGATTGATACAGTGGGTCAGCAGCTTAAAGCCGTTGATATCCCGGAAGAGTTCGATGAAAAACCTCGTATCCTGGTACTTGCCTGTGAAAATGATGCTTATCCTGCACTGGATATGGCGGCGCAAAATAAGCTGGAATACAGTGCGTTCACCCGTATCATTCCTGTTCGCTGTTTAGGTTCGGTGAGTTTGAGCTGGATTACTGACTCATTAAACAGCGGTTTTGATGGCATTATCCTCATGGGTTGCCCAAGCGGTGATGATTATCAGTGTCACTTCGTGAAAGGCTCCTTGGTGGCGCAGGAGCGCATGTCGAAAGTTGGCGACACACTTGAGTCCTTAAGTCTTGAAAAAGAACGTGTACAGACCTATGAGATTTCGATAACCGATATTCATAAAGTTCCAAAAATAATCAATGATATGGCTGAGACGATCGAACAGATCGGCATGAGCCCGTTCAAGTTCTAGGAGATTACCATGAGTGATTTAAATACAGGCATGGTTGAAAAATACCGCAACAACTTTTTAAAAGAAGTTGAAGCCAATGTCGAAGAAGGCGATTGGGTGAAAATGTGCATGCAATGTGGTGTATGTTCCGGCTCTTGTCCATTAGGGACAGACTGGGATCATCCACCGCAGGAACTGTTCATGATGATCCGTGCCGGTAAACGTGATGAAGTGTTGCAATCGACATCGATGTGGATGTGTACTTCATGTTACAACTGTATCGTACGTTGTCCACGTGAACTGCCTATCACGCACATCATGCATGGTCTGGCGCACTATGCGACACGTCTTGGTATCGAGCCTAAAGGCCAGCCAACACGTCAGTTCGCTCAGCTGTTCTGGGACAACCTTGCTAAAAACGGTCGTGTAAACGAATTATGGTTAGGTGTTAACCTTTACTTCATGAACGGTCTCGTTGAAGGTATCAAGGTTGCATTAGGCATGGCCGGTATCGGTCTTGGCATGCTTAAAGCAGGCCGTTTAAGCCTTAAAGAACTTGTTGGCGGACACACCGTGAAAGACAAGAAAGGCTTTCAGGCAATGATCAAAAAAGCACAGGAGCTGGAAGCAGCTCGTGTTGATAACGCTCAATAGATTAGGGCAGGTATAAAACAATGGCTACTAAAGAATATTCATTTTACCCGGGTTGTTCATCGCAGGAAGGAGCGTCTTCTTCTAACTACCTGAAGTCCGTGCAATCTATGTGTGATGTACTGGATGTGAAACTTAACGTGATTCCAGACTGGAACTGTTGTTCAGCATCTATCGGTTACTGTGGTGGCGGTGAGCTACCTCGTCTGGCACTGTCTGCACGTAACATCGCGTTGTCAGAGCAGCACAATGCCGGTCAGGATATCGTTGCAACCTGTGCAGCTTGCTGGTTAGCGACTAAAGAAACACAGGAACGTTTAGACGATGATGCTGGTCTGATGGACGAGACCAACCAGGCGCTTGCTGAAGCGGGCTTAACTCTGAAAAACGACAGCAAGATCCGTCACATGGTTGAAGTTCTGATCGAAGATATCGGTTACGAAGAGATGGGCAAACATGTCAAGAAACCATTAGATGGTATCAAGATCGCCGGTTACGTTGGCTGTCAGACTAACCGTCCATTTGGTATCGAGGGTGAGTCTTTCGAGAATCCTAAGTACCTGGATAAGTTTATCGAAACCATGGGTGCTGAGCCAGTCGAAAACTACGATAAGAAAGTATCTTGCTGTGGTGGTGCGTTAGCATTCTCTGAACCAGAAAAGTCACAGGCGTTGATCAAGGATATCATCGAGGCTGCTTATGACGGCGGTGCAGACATGATCGTAACTCCTTGTCCTGTTTGTCAGATGAACGTAGAAGTCTATCAGGATAAGATCAATGCAAAGTATGGCACCAAGTTCAATATCCCTGTCACTTACTACAGTACGCTGATGTCAGTTGCTTATGGTAAAAACGGTAAAGAGTCTGGTCTCGATGGGCAGATCATCAAAGCCAAACAGCTGGAAGCCATTGCGAGCAAATAATGGCTAGTAAATAGACTTGTAAAAGAGTCCAGTAAAAAGGCCCGATTAAATCGGGCCTTTTTTTGCTTAAAACATCCCTGTAGGAGCGGAATCTTGTTCCGCGATCGTGTTTATATGCCACTGATCGCGGAACAAGATTCCGCTCCTACATAAATTTACAACCATATCGCATCCCAGAATGGGTAATCACCAACCTTGTCAACCAGCCCTGCACGTAATGGATTGGCAACGATATACCGCGCTACATCCCTTATTTCATCTTCCTTGCGTAAGGCGTAGTCGTGATAGCCAAGTTGCCAGACAGGCAAACTGGACTTGTCTTTAAATTCATTTACCCTGTATGCAGACCTTCGCTTCACATTACCCATCACCTGAGATAAGGATGATTTTTCTCCGAGAGAAAATAGCCAGTGCAGGTGGTCGGGCATGAGCACGAATGATAGTGATTTCAGTCCACAGGTTAGCTCTGTGTACTTTAAGGTATTTACAACGTTCCGTGCACAGTAGAAGTCGGTGAATGTCGGCTGTCGCTTATGAGTTACGGTGGTGATTAAATAAATTTGTCCCGGAATTGATACCCGGCCTTTTCTGAGGTCACGTCCATGTTGCTTTACCATGATTTATCTTCCTTGATAAATAAAGTACGTAAAGCATATCAGTTTATATGTAGGAGCGGAATTTATTCCGCGAATAGTGCAAAATAAATGTAATCGCGGAATAAATTCCGCTCCTACAGGTTCGTTATGTTTTTACTTCATCGGGTAACGTTTTATCAAAATGTTTCTGACCGAGGTAATTTGAAAGTTGTTCTATATAAGAGAGTAAAACCGGTACGACAAACAGTACCAGCATGGTAGCGAAGCCCAGGCCAAACGAGATACTGACAGCCATAGGTATCAGGAACTGGGCCTGCAGTGATGTTTCAAAAAGCAGTGGTGTGAGACCAGCGATGGTCGTTAGAGACGTCAGCATCACGGCCCTCAGGCGCAGGCAGGCAGATTCGATAAGTGCCTCGCGTATGGCAAATCCCTTCGCTTTGAGCTGCTTATAGAAGGTCACCAGGATGATCGAGTCATTGATCACGATACCGGAAAGGCCAAACATACCAAACTGCGACAGGATGGTCAGATCGATGTTCATCAGCCAGTGTCCGAAGATCGCACCGCTGATACCAAAGGGGATGACCAGCATCACCGCCAGCGGCCAGGTATATGAGGCAAACACCCAGGCGAGGATGATGTAGACCATCACCAGTGCCAGCATGCCACCCTGTTTCATGTCACTACCGGTCTCGCGTTCTTCTTCTGCACGTCCCTTGTATGAGACCTGCAGGCCATATTTGTTGGCAATATCCGGTATCGTCGATTCTTGCAGGCTGGCAAGTACGTCATTGGCATTAGTGATTTTTGCATTAACTTCTGCGGTGACGTGTACCCCCATCTTGGCATCGGTATGCCGTAATATCTCAAGCCCCTGTTGTGATGTTAGTGATACTGCATTGCTCAACAGGAGACGTTGTCCAGACGGGGTAATGATGGGTAGTGTCTCGAGGATGCTCTGAAACTTTCGTTCATTGGCAGGTAACATGATGCGTACTTCGATCTCTTCGTCACTATCATAGAAAACCTGTAGCAGCTGGCCATCTAGCGCAGCTCGTAACTGCCTTCCTACCTCTGTTATGTTGAGGCCCGCTGATTGTGCCAGCGGTGTCAGTTCGAATATATATTGCTGACGACCATAAGGCAGGTCATCGAGGATGTTACTGAGGCCATCGTAACTGTCCAGCGCGTCTGCAAGATCTTCAGCCGCATGTTTCAGTGTTATCGCGTCTTTACCGCTGAGGAAGACATCTATGTCCTGGCCCGGCGGACCACCTCGTGGACTGCTTATGGATAACTGCTCTATACCGGCAGGTAACTCCAGTCGTGATTGCCAGTCTTTGATGATGACGTCATTACGGACATCGCGTTCATCGGGTTGCAGCAGTTCAACTTTCAGCATGGCGTACTGATTGCCATTTTGGAAGTTACGACCGCCATCGAAAGTCGCTGTATTGATCTGCACGATCGCTGCTTTGATCAATGATTTTTCTTCCTTCAATGCAGCATCTGTTTCCTGCAGGTGCTGCTGCATCTGCATGGCGAAAGCTTTTACCTGTTCAGGTGGCGTGCCGGCGGAAAATTTGGCACTGGCGTTGATCACGGTGCTTTCCGGCTGCGGGAAAAACTGGAATTTAACCTGGCCAAAAACGACCATTGATACCGCCAGCACCAGCGAGCATATAGCGATGGTCAGCGTGGCAAACCTGTGGTCGATCACGCGGACGATAACAGGTCTGAAGTAATTATCACGGAATGAATTAAAACCGTCTTCAAGTTTCTGTCTCAGTTTAGAATTTTTCTTGTGGTGATATTTATGGAAACTGTGGCGCAGGTGCCCGGGAAGGATCAGGAAGCTTTCGATCAGCGAGGCGATGATGACACAGATAACGACAAACGGTATATCGAACAGGATGGATCCGATGATGCCGCTAACCAGTAGCAAAGGAAAGAAGGCAGCGATCGTGGTCAGGGATGAGGACATGACCGGTGCCAGCATACGCATGGCACCGCCTTCTGCTGCCAGTAAAGAGTTCTCGCCGGTCTGGTAATGGGTGAGTGCATCTTCAGCGACCACGATGGCGTCATCGACGATGATACCGAGTGCCATGATCAGGCCGAACAGGCTGATCATATTGATGCTGCCACCAAAAAAGTATAATACGGCGAGGGCACCCAGGAATGATGTTGGAATGCCGATGGCTACCCAGAACGCGACGCGACCATTAAGGAAGATGTATAAGATCAGTAAGACAAGTATTAAACCGCCGATACCATTTTTAAGCAACAGGTCGATCCGCTGCTGGATCAATGAGTAGGCCTCGTCGGACACCACCAGCGAAATTGCGGGTGTCAGCAGGTCGCGGCTTGATAGCAACCAGTCATCCATGATCTTTGCTGATTTTAAGGCGTCTGCATTTTCTGTGCGCTGCAGGTTCATCAGGATGGCCGGCATCCCCTGGTAAAAGATCTCTACCTGGTTTTCTTTTGGTCGACGTTGTATATCGGCGATGTCATCCAGGGTCAGTTTTTGTCCGGAACGATTTGTTAACAGGTCCAGCCTGGCGAATTCCTGTACATCACGTTTGCGTTGCAGACCACGTACCTCACGTGCTGCTTCGCTTTCAGCTACGGTACCCGCAGGTATGTCCTGGCTCTGGCTGACGATATGGTCGCCGATCTGGGACAGGGACATGCCTAGTTGCTGAAGTTTTTTCGCGCTGACTTCTATAGCGATCTCCTGTTCGGGGAGACCGACGAAGTCTACCCGGGCGATACCCTTGTCCAGTAACTCGCGTTCAAACTCGTAGGCCAGAGGCCGCAGTTCCTCGAGGTCGCCCTGTGCTGCAAGGATGATTGTCGCCACCGGTTCATAGCGGGTAACTTTTGTTACCACCGGGTCCTCGGAATCCGATGGCAGGTTACGGACGTTGGACACGAACTGCTTGACATCGTCTAGCGCTACGCCCATCTCGCTGCCTTCTTCGAACTCGATGACGATGACGCTCAGGCCTCGCGTAGAGGTCGATGTCATCTCTTCGGCACCATCGACCGTGCGTAATGCCTGTTCCAGAGGTACCGTAATCGAACGTTCGACATCTTCAGCACTGGCGCCAGGCCAGATAACACGAACGCTCACATAGTCGAGGGCGAAGTTAGGAAAGAACTGGCGGTTAAGTTTGACCAGGCTGTATGAACCTAGAATGATCAATATCGCCATCAGTAGATTCGCTGCAACGGGGTGTTGTGCAAACAGGTGAATGATGCCACCACCACCGGATTGTACGGGTGCGGGACTATCAGGTGATGATGGCGGTGTATTCTCGGTGCTCATGATGCAGTGGCGGTTATAGCTTGCTTGACTGTGATAGGTTCTCTGGGGTGTTAAGCTCAGCTGATGGCGTATTACGCACTTCAACTTTTAGTCCGCTCATCGCATGGGGAAGCTGAGTCGTTATTATCTCATCACCGGGTGTTAATTTCTCACTGCGCACCAATATGAACTGATTGTCGCCTTTTATCTGTCCTCCCAGTTTTTCAACATTGATAGCGACCAGCCTCCCTTGTTCTACACGGTAGATACGGTTGGTGCCATAGATAGATGATACGGGTATGCTGTAGACGTCAGGTATCGCTGGCAGGTTCAAGATGACGTCGAGAACTTCTCCCATGATAAAAAAGTTTGCATCTTCACTGTTTATCTCAAACAGGGCATCGACGCCGATACCCGTGTTGGACATGGCGCCTGAAACACGATGTAGTTCGACATCGATATCGGTGTGAGCAGTTTTTACTACAGCCGTTAATGTTTCCTGTTGTGCTATTGCTTCTTTTATAGTGTCGACATATTTCTGTGGTAATTGAGCACGCAGTTCTACATTGTCTGTCGAGTAGAGCCTGAGCAGCTCTTCACCTGGACGAACGCGTTCGCCAGGAGATACGCTGGTTGAGAGTACGATACCATCAAACGGCGATAGGACGTTGGCGCGATGCAGGTCTCTCTCTGCTTGCTGTAGCAGTGCACGTTTTTGCGCCAGTTTGGCTTCCAGTTGTGCCAGGCGTGCAGGATGATTCTTTACGCTTAGTTCTCTCGCTTTTAAAGCAAGTTCCTGATTCTGTAATGCCTGTTTTTGGGTATCGAAGCTGCTCTGGCTGGTCAGGTTACTCTTGCTGGTTTTTTCCTCTCTCGCCAGCTTTTTCTTGGCCAGTGAGACCAGTGACTTTTCCAGCTTCAGTGCAGACAGGTCATTCTTGTGACGGTTTATTTCAGATTCGATCGAGGCTTCAAGCTCGGCGACATCGGATGAGCGTTGATCCAGGGCCAGTTTTACATCGAGCTCGTCAAGCCTGATCATCAGTTGGTCTTTGCTTACAGCCTGACCTTCTTTTACTTCCAGCGATAATACATCTGCATTGATGATAGCGGTAACTGTAGCGGTGTGGGGTGATTCGACCTGACCGTAAAGTTCAAGCTGTGGGGTTTTGACACCATCGATCAGTTGATGTGTCTGCACTGTCCAGCTTTTTTCTTCTTTTGCCTTAACTGGGGGTTCAGGCTGAGAGAGTTTGAAAATGACGATCAATAGCGCGGTTACAATTACTGCTATAAATGGTACGGTTTTTGGTGAACGACGATTCTTTTCCCAAAGTATTACTAGTGGTCTGAATAATTGTGATAAATGCTCAAACATCTTTGGTCAACGTCGTTAAATTTGAAAAGTTCAAGCGGGTATTCTACCAACTCGTCGAGGTAAGTGACATGACATACCTCACTCTGTCCTGTTTATATCATTTCCACCTGTTGCATACCAGCTTGTATGGTGCTGCACTAAGTTAATTATCAAGGGAGGAATATCGAAGTATAGAGTAGCTAGTTTGAGTGTTGGTTCAATGTGATCGGGTTATTAGTCTTTTTCGTTAACACTTTCTATAAGTGTATCGACATCGAAAGGTTCTGCAGTATTTACGGTTATTGCTGATATAAGTTCATTGCTAAGCAAAGGTTGCCAGTTACTGAGTTGATGTTCGAGTACGGCAAGATTTGCATCAGAGACATCATGTTTTCTTGCGATGATACGCTGGCGAAGAATATCGGCGGGTGCAGTGATTTCGATGATGGTATATCTCAGATCTAGAGATTTTGCCAGTAACTGAAAAGGGCGGCGCTGTTCGTGTTTTAGAAAAGCGGCGTCGACGATAACGCTATACCCGCTATTTAATATATATGAGGCTAATTCCTGCAATCTTGAGTATGTTTGTTCAGATGCCTGAGAGGTATAGATACCCTGATCGACTTCGCTTTTTGTATCTCCTGTATGCTCACGATCAAATATACGTTTTCTTTCGACATCAGAACGAATTCGTATGGCACCAATCATATCGACCAGCTGCTGAGACAGGGTACTCTTGCCGGAAGCAGATAATCCACGCATGATGATCAGTTTCGGTGGTGTCTGTTCAGTATAGCTCAGCGCCAGCTTAAGGTATGACTCAAACGCAAGCCGCGCATGTTGTTTTTCTTCGACATCAATATTTTTCTGCTCCAGCCGCAGAGCGTTGACTTTGGCGCGCACCATCGCCCGATAGGCGAGATAAAAAGGCAAGACAGACAGTCCTTCATAGTCGCCAGTGATTTCGAGATAGCGGTTCAGAAAATGATTAGCAAATTGTTGCTGTTGCCGATCCTGCAGATCCATCACCAAAAAAGCCACTTCGCTGATCACGTCGATCCATCGTAATGTGGCGTTGAACTCTATACAGTCAAAAGCCATCGGCTGTTGATTGAGCCATACCATGTTTCGTAGATGCATATCACCGTGACACTCACGGATGAAACCATCATGTTTACGTTGTTTGAAATCACTGCCCAGCAGTGTCGACACTGACCGGCTCCAATCACTGATCTTTTGCAGTGTCACGTTGTATGGTGTCGTATCGATGTGCTGTTTGATCTGGCTGTAATTTTCTTCGACCGGTTGAAAGACGAGTTTATTATTGCCGTAATCTACAGAGCTGTCTGCGACCTCGATATGCTGATGAAAGTCAGCGATCATATGGGCAAAGGCATCCATGTGTTCAAAGGTCAGCTCATCGGCTGACAGCATATTATCCAGTTGTGCAGATTGCGGGAACTGGGCCATCTTGACAGCGTATTCGAGTACTTCACCATCACCGGATATGTGAGGCTCATCTGCCGAACCGTTGATGGTGACGATATCGAGGTAGATGTCTGCTGCTAACCGCCGGTTGAGACGTAATTCATGCTCGCAGTAAAGCTGTCTTTTTTTCAATGTGGAAAAATCTAAAAAACCAAAGTCGACGGGCTTTTTTATCTTGTAGGCATACTCGCCCGTTAGTATCACCCATGAGATGTGTGTTTCGATGAGTCTTATATCGGTGACCGGATGATCATATACATCTGGTCTTAACATGTTTGAAATCTTGAACGTCATATAGGGCTCTACAAATAAAAAAACGCCCAACGTAAGTCAGACGTTTTTTTACACGATTATAATCGCTGGCGTTTACAGGATAGTCTATTTATCTCGAAAAGAATATGCCAGGAATACGATCACACCGGCAGCAGCCAGAGCAATAATATGCTCGATATGGAGCAGGCCATGAACGGCTTCATTCGACATATGCCCGGTATGCGCCATTACAGATGTTGAGGTCAGTGACAGAGCCACTGCCAATAGTTTAGAAGTCATTAGTTTTTTCATCATTTTACTTTCACCTTAATAATTTCTTCGCCATCAGGATCGGTCAGATGTACCGCGCAGGCGATACATGGGTCGAAGCTGTGAATGGTACGCAGGATCTCTACGGGTTGTTTTGGATCATGCAGTGTATGGTTGTCTTCCAGTGCTGCTTCATACGCACCCGGGACACCGTTGGCGTCTCTGGGACCGGCATTCCAGGTACTGGGTACAACAGCCTGGTAGTTCTTGATCATCTCATCTTCGATCACGATCCAGTGTGCCAAAGCGCCGCGAGGTGCTTCTATGAAGCCGACACCCTGTGCCTGTTTAGGCCATGAAGAAGGTTCCCATAACACTTCATTGAAGGTTCGGGTTTCACCAGCTTTGATGTTTACCACCAGGTCGTCGAACCAGCCCTGCATGGCATCGGCAAAGATCTTGGTCTCCAGTGTGCGGGCTGCAGTACGGCCTAGTGTAGAGAACAGCGCTTCAACTGGTACATCCAGTTTATTCAGTGTCATTCCAACCAGGTCTTTGGTCTGTTCATGACCAGTCGCATATAACATCAGTACACGTGCCAGCGGACCGACTTCCATCGAATGGCCTTTCCAGCGTGGTGATTTCAGCCATGAATACGACTGGTCTACATCAAGGTGGTCATACGGCGGTTTAGGGCCGGTGTAATTAAACTTGGTCTCACCATCGTATGGGTGCAGTCCGGCGTCTTTGCCGCCTTCATAGTCATACCATGAGTGGGATACAAATTCCTGGATCTCTTCAGGTGCATTCATATCTACCTCGTGGATCGTACTGAGATCACGATTCAGGATGGCGCCGCCGGGGATCATGTATCCAGTCGGATCATCCATGCCATTAGACGGAAAGTCACCATAAGTCAGGAAGTTACCCAGACCTTCACCGCGGCTGCCCCAGTCTTTGTAGAAGCTCGCAATAGCCAGTGTATCTGGTACATATACCTGGTCAACGAAGGTTTTCATCTGGTTGATGATGTCCTGCACCTGTGACAGTTTTTTCATATTGATCGCAGAATCTGAATTCAGATCGATGGCACAGGGTACGCCGCCTACCACGAAATTAGGGTGCGGGTTCTTGCCACCGAAGATAGTGTGCAAACGTGCTACATCTCGTTGCCATGTCAGCGCTTCCAGGTAATGAGATACCGCCATCAGGTTGGCTTCGGGTGGCAGTTTATAAGCAGGGTGGCCCCAGTAGGCTTTGGCAAAGATACCCAGCTGACCGGCTTCGACGAAACCTTTCAGTTTCTTCTGCATATCAGAGAAGTAACCGGGTGATGATTTCGGATAGTTGCTCAGTGACTGTGCCAGTTCTGATGTCGCTTTAGGGTCGGCGCTTAAGGCAGAGACGACATCGACCCAGTCGAGTGCGTGCAGATGATAGAAATGCATGACGTGGTCATGTATGTACTGCGCACCACTCATCAGGTTACGGATCAGGTCTGCATTTTTAGGGATCTTGTAGTCCAGTGCATTCTCTACTGAACGGATAGAGGCAAGACCATGCACCAATGTGCAGACACCGCAGATACGCTGTGCAAATGCCCATGCATCGCGAGGGTCTCGACCTTTAAGGATGGTCTCGATTCCGCGCACCATGGTGCCGGAAGAATAGGCCTTTGCAATCTTGTCACCATCCATCTGCGCTTCAATTCGCAGATGACCCTCGATTCGGGTAATCGGGTCAACTACAATTCTTTCGTTTCCACCGGATTCACTCATGTTTATTCTCTCTTCTTATGTATTCTGCTTTTCAATATAAGCCATTACTGTAGCTTACGCGTTCAGATATTTTGCCAGTATGTCGTACTGCCACTCGCTTTCTGAATGGCTTGGCGCTTCATCGGAGCCACTGTCTATCTCTATACTAGTCTGCGCCATCCTGCAGCTCAATGCTGCCTGCCATGCAGGATTGCCTGATTTTGACTGTGCTTGCGGCGTTACTGCAGCAACGGCTGCACGGGCAACAAAATAACCAGCCTGGTCTGTCCAGTTACCTTCAGCTCCGCAGCGTGTGGAACTGTCCATGATCGCAGCTCTTGCTGTTTTCAGTGCATCCGATATTTCACCTTCCGAAGCGCTGTCGTCAGCAGCGACCTTAACAACACGTTTTATCCTGTCATCATCGCTCAGCGAAAGCACATGCTCTACAAACAAAGCTGCAACAGTTCTGTGCTGTGTTTCGTCCAGATCATTTAACGCCTGTTTAAACTCTGCGTCATTCGTTATTTGGCTCATCTCATACTCCTCAATCTTAAATCTTCAAGCTGTATTCCTAAAGCAAGTCGACATGCCATTAGTCAGCCAGGTGTTCGGCAAGTGTTTCAGTCAGACTCATCAGTGGAATATCCATATGATATTCTTCGAGTCCGTCTTCCAGGTGAATACGGCAGTTTGAACAGGCGCTGACTATAGCATCGGGTTTGATCTCATCAAGCTGATCTTTCTTACGCTGGAACACTTTGAGACGGATTTCATCAGCACGTTCATTCGAGCTAACACCGCCACCAGCGCCGCAGCACCAGTTCATCTTGCCGGTATCTGGCATCTCGACGAAGTTATCTGAAAACATGTTGATCAGGTTGCGTGGCTGTTCGATCACACCGCCACGGCGCGAGATCTGGCATGGGTCATGATAGGTGATGCGCTGTTCTTCTTTACCGGTAATCTTCAGTCGACCATCCTGACGGAACTCGTCAAGTACTTCGAGGATATGCCTTACCTTGAAGCTGAACGGTTTACCGACCAGGTTTGGACCTTCCCAACGGATCGCCATATAAGCATGGCCACATTCCGGGCTGATCACGGTTTGAACTTTTAATTTTTCTGCCGCATCGACGATACGCTGCACAAGCTCTTTTGCTATGTCTGCTACACCGATCTGGATGCCGCTGTTAGTCGCTTCGAAAGCTTCAGATGAGATCGTCCAGCTAACACCTGCCTTATCAAAGATCTTGGCAGTCGCCTCGATGAATTCAGGGAAGTTCATGATTTCCATCGAAGACAGCAGCAGCATGTATTCGGCACCGACGACATCGACCGGTATCTTCATGCCGGTATCTTTTTCGACATGGTTGATCTGTGCCATAAGTGCTGGCAACTTCACACCCATCGGACTACCGATGGTTACTGCGCGCTTGGTCGCACCGATCAGTCCTTCAGGTGCATGACCGGCTGCGGCCATACCTTCACGTGTTTTTCGGATCAGCAATGCGATATCGTTACCGACAGGGCATACCATCGAGCAACGCCCACATAATGTGCAACTATCGTATACCAGGGTTTCCCATTCGGTGAGTAGTGCATCATCGACTTTTGCTGTCAGGCCGAACATCTTTCCGACACGCCCAAGCAATGTGTATTCTGTTCTCCAGATACGGCGTAAAGGCTCAGCTTTGTTGATCGGCATACGTGACGGGTCACCTGTTTCGGTATAGAAAAGACATGCGTCGGCGCACATTCCACAGTGAGTGCAGCTGCTGAAAAATGCTGCAACGGTTGAATCTACCTGTTCTTTTAAGGCGTTTATACCTTTCTCTAATGAAGCACTCATGACTCAACTCCTCTATATCCTGAAATGGCACCGTTATACCAGCGTGCAAACACCAGGGTGAAAGCATGCATCAGCTTGGTAAATGGGAAAATAACCAGTAGTAGCTCTACACTAAGAATATGGATGGCCAGCAAAGTTGGCGCGGTCATTCCGATACGGTGGAAAGCCATGTAGCCGGTAATTAAGGGCAGTATGGTAAGCAGCCATACCAGGTAATCTTCTTTAGTTGTAATAAATTTAAGTACGTTGTCACGCATGCGGTACACCAGTATTGCCAGTAAGGTGATAATGGTGACCACCGCAAAAGCATCGACAACCGGAGTCGGTAAGGAGGGCCAGCCAAAACCGATGACATCTTTAAACATCAATATGTGCGGTGCGAAAAAAAAGATAGTAACGAATAGACCGAGATGAAAAATATAACCTGCAACCACAGTAAATGTGGAGCGCTTAAATGTTGATCTATCAGGTACGGATCTTGTTATGATGGTGCGTAGACCTCCCCCCATCTCGGAACCTTTGGCTTCCGCCAGGTTGGTCTTACGGCCAAGCAGTAATATTTCGGCGAAACGTATGATTACCCCTGCAATAAAGATAATAACTGCGATCTGAAATCCCGGGCCACGTACCCAGTTCAGAAATTCTATTTCACTCATCGTTGAATCCTCATTTTAATCTTGCTTGTAGCTGCGTATAAATCGCGCTTACATAAATAGTCTTAATTAAGTCTCTGGATTATTTTTCCAGATCATCAATCGTCGTCTCGGTATGTGCTGCCGCGGCACTATTCTTCTTGCCACGGTTCATCGCACCCAGTGCGACCCCGGCTGCTGCTGCACCAGCCGCCGTGTAGATGGCGGTTTCAGTTATATTAACTGTAGGCATCGAAAGCGCTTTATAGAAACCGCCGCCATCCCAGAAATCCGGTTCAGAACAACCGAGGCAGGGATGTCCTGATTCGATCGGGAAGCTGGTACCGTTATTCCATTTGGTGGTGGCGCAGGCATTGTATGTTGTCGGGCCCTTACAGCCGAGTTTGTACAGACACCAGCCTTTTCTAGCACCTTCGTCGTCGAAGGTCTCTGCGAACAGGCCTTTGTCATAGAAGGGGCGGCGGTAACAGCGATCATGGATGCTCTGTCCATAAAATACTTTTGGACGTCCGATATGGTCAAGCTCTGGTATGGTTCCAAAAGTTAAAAAGTGTGTCAGCACGCCAGTAATAACTACCGGAATCGGTGGGCAACCTGGTACGTTGATGATCGGTTTGTCTTTGATCAGGTCACCGACTGAAACGGCGCCGGTTGGATTAGGGTCAGCGTGAGGAATACCACCGTATGTCGCACAGGTGCCAACAGCTATAATAGCTGCAGCGCCTTTGGCTGATTCCATCAACATATCATAGTTGCTGATACCTGCGATGGTAGAGTACCCCGGGTTATCCATCGGTATGGAGCCATCGACGACCAGCAGGTATTTGCCAAAGTTTTCTTCCATAGCAGCTTCACGTGCTTCTTCGGCCGCATGTCCCGCCGCAGCCTGTAGCGTATGATGATAGTCTAGTGAGATGGAATCGAATATCAGGCTCTCTACCGTTGGCGCGTGTGCGCGGGTCAGCGACTCGGTACAGCCGGTACATTCCTGAAATGATAACCAGATGACCGATGGTCTTCTTGCGCTTTCTAAAGCGTGTGCGATCCTGGGTATCATCGCAGGAGACATCGCCATCATCGAAGCGGTCGCTGCACAGAACTTGAGAAAACTGCGTCGTGATACACCCTGGCTGCGCATGGTTTCGCCCAGCGTTTTATCCAACCGGCTTTTTTCAAGCTGAACAAGATCAGCAGGGGACTTGTCTTTATTATTCGTTCTGTCTGTCATTCTGTTCTCTCCACTGATGACTAATTAGTCTCTTGGTTTTCGTCCAAATCTAAAGTTAGGCTGCTATAAGCGGCCATGATATCTTCAGTCTGTGAACTGAGTATGTTGGGCATGGTTGTCACTTCAATAAAACGGCTGATGATATTATTTTCATCGTTGTAGTGAGTGACGACCCATACACCGGCATACTGTGTTTCAATAATTTCACTTAGGCCCAAAGCGCTGAGTTTGGCCTCAACTTCACCTTTACCCAGAGTGTGCAAGATCTTATCTTCTTCACCCGGTGCCAGTGGAATACTGCGTAGATCGATTATGCTGGTCTCGCCATTTTCTATGAGGCTTTCCAGGGCATGTTTGATCTCGTGTAGCAGCGGTTTGACATTCTGGGTCAGTTCATCACCAATATGGATATTAAACTTTACTTCCCCGGTCACCGGTATAGCTGTCTCGGACATGATCAATAATCTCGTTGCGTTAACCCAATATCGGACACTGTGGTTCAGCTGACCATACTAATAAAGGACAACTTGCATGCCGGATGACTTCCGCGGTAACCGATTCATCCATCGCACGACGTTTGCCACCTTCGCCATGACAACACATAGAAACCAGGTCTATGCCCATCTCATCAATGGTGTTCAGTATCTCTCTGATCGGCCTCTTATAAGTGCTCATGTCGAGTGATACCCGCACACCAGAGTTGGCGAGTGCCACGCTATGTTCCTGCAGTCGGTTCTTGATCGCAGTCCTCTCTTCTTCAGATTCGGCTGTCTCTATCTCATCGTGGAACAGTACGACTTCGGAGTCATGCATCGATGCAAAACGTTCAACACATTCGAGTATCGCTGCTGATGTGTCTGTGCCATCGAGCGGAACCAGTATGCGTTTGAACAGATGCTCTTTTTCTTTACCTTCCGATTCTTTCAGTGCGCTGTGCAGAATAAAGATAGGGCAGGGTGACTGTTTCAATACCTGTTCTGTAACACTGCCTTCGCGGATCCTTTCCAGACCAGAGCGACCATGTGTCGACATGAACATCATGGTAGCCGGCAATAAGATCGCCATTTTTGTGATCTCTCGTACCGGATCACCCATACGTTCTTCCCGGGTAACGTCCCAGCCCTCTGACTTCAGCACATCATGTATCTCGTTGAAGTTGGGATGAACATCAACCGCTGCATTCAGTGAGTCCACATTCTGTGTCACATGCAGGATGACGACATTGGTGTCTTCCTTGGGTGTTATCGATCTAACATAGATCAATGTTTCTTCAATAGACTCGGTACCATCTACTGGAATTAAAATTGTATGTTTCATATCTCACGCTCCTCCCCAGGTAATGCAGATACTACATAACGACGATAATGATTTTCGGACGCATGGTCTTGACCTGTGTTAACTGAATGCCATTGTTTTATAAGTTTTACGGCTTCATCAACAGCAGTATCAAGTGCGTTCTGTACAGCTGTGGTTGGTTTCATGCCCCAGCTCATATATTCTGGCTGGATACCTATTAATGCCCGGTGCTTGGGGAAGTGACCAGTGAGACGTGCAATATCCATGAGGTCGAGCAGACCGACTTCATGGGCACTGCGCTTTGAAGCGCCGAGGAAATCATCAAACGCGTCATCCACGAAAGTTTTAACCGTGCCGGCGGGCTGGTTTAATTGAGCAGCGTCAAAAACGATGAGATTGGTGCATTCCTCGATCCAGGTCGCTAAGGTAAAGCTCAGTGTTCCGCCATCGACGAAGGTTAAGTTCGGTATATCAGGATATTCTAACTTAAGGAGGTTTAGTGCGTGGATGCCTGCACCTTCGTCTGTGAGTAAGGTGTTGCCGATCCCAAGGATTAATGTATCATCATAGTTCATTGAACTTCCCGCAATTTCTATGTGACTTTTTATCAGTGTATCGTGCTACTCTTGTTGACATATGTCAACTTGTCAGCTTATTTTCTAAAGTTAAATAGGCAATAACATTTTCATTTATAAGAAGTTACTTACATGTTACATTTTTTTGTTGAGGTAAATAAAGCATCATGTGTCTAGGTATACCCATGCAGATTAAGTCCATCGAAGGATTTACCGCACGTTGTGAGGCCAAAGGTGTCGAGCGTGATGTCAGCCTGTTCATGATGCAGGACGACGAACTCGTAGTAGATGATTTTATCGTCGTGCATGTCGGTTATGCTATCCAGAGAATATCACCGCAGGAAGCACAGACTGCCTGGGAGATATATGATGAGATGCTGGCGGGGGAGCAGTCTTAGCTATGCACGAGCTCGCGATCTGTCAGTCACTGATAGAACAGGTTGAGAATATTGCCGAGGAGCGTGCCGCGAAGAGTGTAACCTCCATTACTATCGGCATGGGGCCGTTGTCAGGGGTTGAAGTTCAGCTCTTGAAAAATGCCTACCCAATCGCCAGCGCCGGTACGGTGGCTCAGGATGCCGAGTTAGTCATCGAGCATCTGCCGATCAAAGTTAAATGCAGCCAGTGTGGTAGTGAGTCAGATGCGCTGCCAAACAAACTGACCTGTAAACAGTGCGGTGACTGGCGAACCACGTTGATCAGTGGCGATGAGATGATGTTGTTGAGTATGGAGCTTGAGAAGCAGAAGCGCTCTTCTCTGGAAGTGGTGCACTAGATGCGCGTGTTATATGCTTGAAGTTATATGTTGTATTTAAAAAAACTTACAACTTAGAATTACGATGGTAAATAGTACATCAGTTGTCTCGTATTTCGTGGCAGCATAGAAAGTCAAAATATTTGGAGAGGATATATGTGTGATACTTGCGGATGCAACATAACTCACGGTAACGAAAGCCTGATCAGGCCCGGCGGTAAACTGCAGAAAACGGAGAGTGGTAGAGAAGCGGTTACCGTTCTTCATAGCCTGCTGCACGAGAATGATCATACTGCGAAACACAACCGCAATCATTTCGATCAGCACAATGTGCTGGCGATCAACCTGATGTCATCACCCGGCGCAGGTAAAACGGCTTTGCTCGAAGCTACAATCCAGCAGATGGGTGAAGGTCTTCGCATCGCCGTCATCGAAGGTGATCTCGAGACGGAAAACGATGCCGAACGTATCCGCAAGCTTGGTGTGAAAGCGATACAGATCGCTACCGGCAGTGCCTGCCACCTCGATGCGCATATGATCCACGATGCATTACATAATCTCGATCTCTCCGAGTATGATATCGTTTTCATCGAAAATGTCGGCAACCTGGTCTGTCCTGCAAGTTTCGATCTCGGCCAGCATGTGAACGTTGCCCTGTTATCGGTACCTGAAGGCGACGATAAACCGGCGAAATATCCTGTCATGTTCCGTACCGCTGACCTGGTGATGATCAGTAAATGTGATCTGCTGCCTATCCTCGATGACTTTGATCCGGAAAGAGCAAAAAAATATTTACGGGATATCGCAAGTACCGCACCGGTCATCGCACTTTCTTCCAAAAATCTTGCAGGCATGAACAACTGGATCGAGTGGGTCACACAAAAGATAGAAGAACGCATCGCTTATCTCGAAACGCATCCGGTACAGTCAGGTCATCACCACCATCATGAGCACCATGATGATAACTTAGCGGTATGACCCTAAGCGCAAAGCAATGGCTTGAAGAAATACATGCCTTACCTCACCGCAAGGATAAGGTAAAGATCATGAATGTCTGTGGTGGTCATGAACGTTCGATCACCATGGCCGGTTTGCGAAAAGCCCTGCCTGGTTATATCGAGCTGGTTCCCGGACCCGGTTGTCCTGTCTGTGTCTGTCCAGAAGAAGATGTGTTCGAAGCGATTCAGCTGGCGCTCAATGAAGATATCATCCTGGTTGCATTCGGCGATATGTTACGTGTTCCGGTCAATGTGCCAAAAGCGCAGGCGAGAACACTGGAACAGGCCAAAGCACAGGGCGCAGATATCCGCCCGATAGCATCACCGACCGAAGCAGTAACTATCGCAAAAGAAAATCCTGATAAAGCCGTGGTATTTTTTGCTGCCGGTTTTGAAACGACTACGGCACCTGTCGCCGCGATGATGGTCGAGGGTGTACCAGAAAATCTCGCAGTATTATTATCCGGAAGGTTGACCTGGCCGGCCGTGGCCATGTTGCTCGATTCAGGAACGCCCGGGTTTGATGCGCTGATAGCGCCGGGACATGTATCAACGATAATGGGTCCGGAAGAATGGGAATTCGTCGTAGAGAAACATAACATACCTGCCGCCGTCGCCGGGTTTCAGCCGGACAGCCTGCTTGCTGCGATGTATTCGACCTTGCGCCAACTCAACGATGAACGCTATTTTTTAGATAACTGTTATCCGTCACTGGTTAAGCCCGGCGGCAATAAATCTGCACAGTCACAACTGCGCAAGGCGATGGATGTCTTTGATGCCAACTGGCGTGGTGTAGGTATCATTCCCGCCTCCGGTTATATATTAAACAAACAGTACAGCAGTCATGATGCCCGTAAACAGTTCCCATCATATGCTGATGACGCACGTAAGCGTGCAGGCCAGATGCCGCCGGGATGTGACTGCGCACAGGTCGTTCTCGGTAAGATCTACCCGAACGAATGCAAGCTCTTCGGTACGGCATGTAAACCGAGAAACCCGATCGGACCCTGCATGGTCTCAGATGAAGGTGCCTGCCGGATCTGGTGGGCGGGTGGTATGCGCGAACCGGTTAACAAAGAGACCAGCCAGAAAGCTGTTGGTTAGCGGTATTTATTAGATGACAGTGTTTACATGGATACCGATAATCGCGGTTTACAAACCCCTCCTACAGATAGGTAGGCGCTTGTAGCAGCGGTTTGTAAACCGTGATGACAGGATCTAGCGTACAACCAGACTCAACAAACATGGTCATCCGTTCTGATAGTGAAGCACAATCAAATAATGCTGCAGCCAGAAAATTTATATTGTCAGGCCAGGTTCAGGGTGTCGGTTTCCGTCCATTCATCTATCGCATAGCACTTGAGAATAATTTAACTGGCTGGGTAAGAAACTGTGTCGGTATCGTCGAGATCCATGTACAGGGAAGGCTACAGGATATCGACCGATTTTCAAGTGATGTCTTTGCCAGGTGTCCACCGCTGGCGAAGCCAGGTCTCGAGTCAGAAGAGCAGACAGATTTCGAAGCGTTCGATACATTCAGTATCCTCGAAAGCCAGGACCAGGGTGCGGCACGCATCACTGTGCCAACTGATCTATACCTGTGTGATGACTGCCTTGAAGAATTAAACGATCCAGCAGACCGCCGTTACCGATATCCATTTATAAACTGTACCCAGTGTGGCCCGCGTTACACCTTGATCCGACGACTGCCTTATGATCGGCGCAATACCACGATGGCAGAATTTGAATTGTGTGCACTGTGCCGTTCTGAGTATGAGGATCCGTCTAACCGGCGGTTTCATGCAGAACCGATAGCATGTCCAGCCTGCGGCCCTGCATTAAGTTTCAATGATGGCGATAAGATTAGGGATAGTGATGAGGCATTAAAAAGTACGGTAAACGCATTGCGCGAGGGCAAGGTCGTGGCGGTGAAGGGTATCGGCGGTTACCACCTGATGTGTGATGCCAGCAGCTCAGAGGCGGTTAGACGGTTACGTGATAATAAACCGCGCCCGCACAAACCGCTCGCTGTGATGTTTCCAGCACCAGTCGGGAAGCCATTCGAGTACGCGGAAAAGTCGGTAACTTTAAGTGAGAGTGATAGAACCTTTCTGTTGCAGCCGGCGAGACCGATCCTGCTGGTAAAAAAAAACAAACAAACGAAATCGTCTGCTCCCGTGTTGTGTGAACAGGTAGCACCAGCATTAAGTGAAGTCGGTATGATGTTGCCGTATAGTCCATTACATCACCTGTTATTAAACGAATTTGACGGGCCGTTGGTGGCAACTTCAGCGAATATCAGTGGCGAGCCTGTGTTGATCGATAATGATGAAGTCGACAAGCGTCTAGCCCATGTCGCTGATGCCTGCCTGCACCATGATCGACCTATCCAGCGCCCCGCCGATGATCCGGTATACAGAACGATCGCGGGTAAACCGAGACCTATCCGTACTGGCAGGGGATCTGCTCCGATAGAGCTGGTTTTGCCTTTCCTGCTGGAGCAGCCCGTTCTTGCAGTGGGATCGCATATGAAAAATGTCATCACACTGGCATGGGGAAACCGTGCGGTTATCTCACCGCATATCGGTGAGATGGACAGTGTCCGAAGTCTCGAGATATTCGAGAATACTATTACTGACCTGCAGAAACTTTATCAGGTAGAAGCAGAACGTATCATTTGTGATGCGCACCCCGGTTATACAACAACACGCTGGGCAGGCGAACAGGGTTTGCCTGTTCACCCTGTCTCGCATCACCGCGCACATGCTTCTGCTGCTTATTACGAATGTCGGGCAGCGGGCGATGTCGATAAACCCGTCCTGGTCTTTGCCTGGGATGGCATAGGGTATGGCGAGGATGGCACGCTCTGGGGTGGTGAGACCTTTCTCGGAAAACCGGGTGAATGGCAACGGGTTGCCAGCATGCGGCCATTTAGACTTCCCGGTGGTGATAAGGCCGGACGTCAGCCCTGGCGAAGTGCTGCTGCATTGTGCTGGGAACTGGGGCTGGATTATGAAAACATTCCCGAGAGAGATCCGATTTTGAAACAGGCCTGGCAGCGAAAAATCAATTCACCACAAACAACGTCTGTCGGTCGTTTGTTCGATGCGGCAGCAGCGCTTATAGGTGTTTGTACCACGGCCAGTTTTGAAGGGCAGGGGCCGATGGAGCTCGAAGCTCTGTGTGATTTAGACCAGGTAAATTCGGATGTTTTCATAGAGCTTGATTTAGGAGTTGACGATAACTTATTGATAACAGATTGGAAGTCATTGATTCCTGTTATGTTAGATTCTACTTTAAGTGTCACTGAACGTGCCTTGCTGTTTCATAATTCTCTGGCCCACAGTATCCTGCATCAGGCGAAAGTTATCCGTGATAAACATGGGATGAGCATGGTTGCTTTTTCTGGCGGGGTGTTTCAGAACCGGGTCTTAACTGAAAAGGCGATCACATTATTATCGGCTGAAGGATTTGAAGTTTGTCTGCCTGAGTTGATTCCGGTCAATGATGCGGGCATCAGTTTCGGGCAGATTATGGAATACGGTTATAAAAATAATTAAACAGGAATAATTTAATATGCAGGACACTCACATCTCCCTAGCGCATGGCAATGGCGGCCGATATATGCGTGAGCTCATCGACGAGATCTTTGCTCGCCACCTTGCTAATCCTGACCTCGATGTGCACGCAGACGCTGTGCCGATTGCACTTGAGGCAGGTGAAGTGTTGTTTACCACTGACGGTTTTACCGTGCAGCCACTGGAATTTCCCGGAGGTAATATCGGCTCACTGGCAGTACATGGGACGACCAATGACCTTGCGGTGGCCGGCGCTATTCCAAAATATTTAAGCCTGAATGCTTTCATCGAAGAAGGTATGGAGATCGCTACCCTGGAGCGTATCATTAAAACACTGGCGGAGACCGCAGCTGAGATCGGTGTAAAGGTCGTCGCAGGTGATACCAAGGTGTTAAGGCGTGGCGAAGGCGGTGGCCTGTATCTCGCGACCACGGGTGTTGGTATTCGTAATGGCCCAGTGATGTCGATGAAGAATATCAAACATGGTGATGCCATTATCGTCAGTGGCCCTGTAGGTGATCATGGAATCGCGGTGATGCTGGCACGGGAGGAGTTTGGTCTGCGCGGTGATATCCAGTCTGATGCCGCCAGCGTTTTAAACCTGACGACGGCTGCTATGAAACACGAAGGTCTGCGTTTCATGCGTGATCCGACGCGCGGGGGGATTGCCACGGTATGTTCAGAACTGCATCGTGCAACTGGCATGGGCGTACGCCTGTCTCAGGCAGATCTGCCGGTGCGTGACCCTGTGCAATCAGTCTGCGATATGCTGGGTTATGACCCGATGTATCTCGCCTGTGAGGGCCGCGTTGTCGCTGTTATCGAAGCTTCGCAAGCGCAAGTGCTACTGCAGACATGGCGCGGCTTAGAAGAAGGACAGGATGCTGCGATCATCGGTCGCATCGATTCCGAAATCCCTTATGTGCTGATGACTACCGACATCGGCGGTGAACGTATACTCGAGGAGCTTGAAGATGACCCTCTGCCGCGTATATGCTGAGCTGCATGCTTTGCACATCTACCGTATTTCTTGATTGGAATTGATAATGCAGCTGAAGCTCAATCAGATTTTTAATTTACTGACTGGTCTATCTGGCGTTGCAGCAGATGAACACCTTGTTGCCAGACGCTGGGCTCGCCGGTTCGAATTTCCGATGATCCTGCTGGCCATATGGATGCTGATCGAATGGTATCTCAGGGGGGAAAATATTTATTCACCAGTCTTTGCCCAGGTCACTGACTGGTTCATCTGGCTGTTCTTTTTTATTGAGACAGTGGTGATTACCAGCCTGGTGGAGAATAAATTCCGCTATCTCCGTAGCAACTGGATGAACCTGTTCATTATCATCGCGGCTTTTCCATTGCTGTGGATCGGCAGTAACTATGTCGCTATTTTACGGACAATCAGGGTGCTGCTGATTTTTCCTATGTTGATTAATGTTTCGGCTACGATAAGGAAAGTTCTGTCGAGAAATTATCTCGGTTCTGTTTTGATGGTAGCGCTGGCTTTCACCCTGATATCCGGGCTGCTTATGGCCGGTATTGATCCCGCTATCGAAAATGTCTGGCAGGGCATCTGGTGGGCCTGGGTAACAGTCGCAACCGTAGGGTATGGCGATATGGTACCTCAGAGTACTGCGGGTAAAGTGTTCGGTGCCGTAGTTATTTTATTCGGTGTCGGCTTCTTCTCACTGTTGACTGCGAGTTTTTCAGCATATTTCGTTTCACGCGGTGAGGTCGAGATCGAAGAAGAAGAGCTCGAAGAGATCAGTGAACTGAAGCGAATCGAAAAGCGGATCGATGCGATGGAAAAAACACTGCAACGAATCGAAAAGCGGCTGAAACAAGATCAAAGCGGTTGAATGCCTGATCTATAGTGTTGTAGTTAAATAAAATGATACAAAACTATCACAAGCTAAGCATTTTTATCGGTCTGCTGCTGTTACCTTCTATCGCGGCTGCAGTAGGTTTTCATGTCTCACATAATGATCCGATAGCCCCTGTCATACTCGGTGTTACCGGCATTCTTTTTGTCGCACTCATCGGCAGATTTTCCGCACGTAAACTTGGTTTCCCTTCAGTGATCGGTGAATTGATCATGGGCATCATCGTCGGTAACCTCGCCTTTTATTATCATGTTGACCTCATCACGGTATTACGTGAAGGCCCGGCAATCTTTGACACCATTGGAAACCTGCTCAAGGGTGAGGAGCTTGAACTTGCCTGTCTCAATGCCGTGGGTTCTGAAGGTACCTGGCAGATCCTGGATATACTACGTGGCCCACATGGTAATGAGATATTGCAGGTCGCACATACTGTCGATGTGTTCTCACGATATGGCATCATCTTTCTGCTGTTCCTGGTCGGTATCGAAACCAGTGTTGATGAGATGCGTAAGGTAGGCCCTAACTCTAGCCGTGTTGCTGTCATAGGTGTACTACTGCCTTTCATACTCGGCATGTTAGCTGCGACATTATTGATAGAAAACGTCGAAGTTCAAACCAGCATGTTCCTTGGGGCAACACTGGCAGCGACCAGTGTTGGCATCACCGCGATGGTGTTGCAGGAGATGAAGATGGAGAAGACCGAGATAGCGCATATCATTCTTGGTGCTGCTGTCATCGACGATATCCTGGGTCTGTTGATGCTGGCGATCATCAGCGGCATCGTCATTACCGGCAGCATCGATCTGATCCATATATCGATCACTGTCATCATCGCAACATTGTTCCTGGTAGCGACGATATATATAGGACCATATTTCATCCGGCTGTTCGTCAGGTTATTCTGTCGACTTGATATCATCGAGGCCAAGATGTTTGTCTCATACCTGTTCGTCATGGTGATGGCTTGGATGGCCAACCTGGCCGGACTGGCGACGATCATCGGCGCATTTGCGGCTGGATTGATACTGCAGGATGCTTACTTTGAGAGTTGGGATGATGACAGAAAATGCCCGGTGACGATCAAGGACCTGATCATGCCGCTGGAAGTTATACTGGTGCCGATATTCTTCGTATTGATGGGGCTGCAGGTAAAACTCGAAATGTTCCTGCAGAAGGATGTGATGATACTCGCGGCAGGGCTGCTGGTTGCCGCTATCATCGGTAAGGTGCTCTCCGGTTTTGGTGCCTTTGGTGTTAAAAATCATATGGCGATCGGTATCGGTATGATGCCGCGCGGTGAAGTCGGACTGATCTTTGCGGCCATCGGAAAAAGTCTCGGTGTGCTCGATGATGCACTTTTCTCAGCAGTCGTTCTCATGGTGATAGTCACAACCCTGTTGTCTCCACCCCTATTTAAAGATTGTCTGAAACGTTGCCAATGATAGAAAAGCGATAGTTGTTCTAATGAATTAAGGGTCTGCTTCCGACCCATTACTGCCGTTCGGCAATGTGTAAAATATCCTGAATATAGTTGGTCTTTTTTACACATTTTTAATGTCTGACAAGGTCTAATGTTTGGCTATCTAACTGAAAATGTTTTGCTTTCTTAATAGGGCACGAACTTTGCTTAAAAACCAATAATTAATGTATTATCGCATTGACAGGCTAATCAACTTAAAAAGGAAGGGGAATATGGCGATTACATCTAGAATAAGAAACGTACTGCAAAGTACAGTATTTGTACTCACCATCTTGCTGCCTATTACAGTACATAGCAGCACTATAAACTTTCATTTTACCGGCAATATCATGATAGCCAGTAGTCTTGGTACTGAATTTGCTGCACCATTTAATAATATAGATGATTTCGGGAATCCTATATTGCTGACTCCTATTTCAGCATCGCTTAGTTACGACACCGTGACTGGCTTCGGTGGCAGTGATCTATCAATAACAATGCCTAGTTTCCTGGGAACGCCAGCGACATTACATGATATTACATTGAAGCACGATGCCGGTACAAATACGATTCAAGGGAATATTCTTGTGGATTGGAGTGGAAATTTGAACATGCCAATGCATATTGAGTGGGATGCAACTGGTTTCATTAATGCAATGTCTTATAATCTCAAGCCGGGTGATACAATAAGTGGCACGACTCTAAAACAAGACACTAATGCTGATGGTAATTTTGATACATTTACCAATGTGTTTAGTGCCACCCCTTACTCTGACACGCTATTCGATAAGGTATCCTTTCCTCCTCCTCTTGAAGGGCCTGCTCCGCTTGCAGCAACTTTCAATAGTTTAGGACTGGGGTTCGACATCGATGGTAACTATATAGGTGGAACCCCTTTCGATGGAATAGCAGGTCTTATTAATATTGGTAGTGGTAACAGTCTTACTGTAACTTCAGTATCAACAGTCCCTGTACCAGCAGCAATTTGGCTGTTTGGCTCTGGTCTTATCGGCTTGATAGGTGTTGCTAGACATAAGAAAGCATAACGATTAAATATTATTCAATAGCGGCTCTTTAGGGAGTCGTTTTTGTTTGTGCTAAAAGTCTGTTATTGGCCGGAAGCAGTCAGTCGAGTGATTTAACCTGGAATTATGGTCTGAGTGTCTCTTGTCGACACATTGCAGCCTATACATAAAAATAAACTTCTATTGAATCCGCTGCGCTTTCCAGTACGCACTGGTCCAATATGGATTTTCTAAACTAGAAATCATTACACCTTTTCTGGAGGAAACATGGAGAAAATTACCCTTGTCTATATACATGCCAACATGACGAGTAAAGATCCCTGTTTTGAAGAACACCATATCACCAGCTCTTAGCTGGCCTTTTGGTATTGATCGACCGACCTTTGACTGATATTCGGTAGATCGAGGTATATCAAAACCCAGCTTTGTTCGATAAGTTTGATAAACCAGGCCAGAACAATCAATACCATTTTTAGACACACCGCCCATACGATGTTGCACATGACGCCAATCTTTATATTGCTGATTCAATATCTGTTTTACTTTATGTGTATCGCTGAGATCAACACGTTCCCCGGCAACTTTTATCGATGGATTCTTTGAACCATAATAGGGCGTTGTTGAACAGGCTGTCATCAACATTGTGCAAACAAATACAACTACTAGTTTATACATACCAAGTATTTTAGTTGAAAAAAACTAATTTACTGTTTTGATCGCCGGTTACGTGGAACGTCGAAAGTCTTCATCTGGCCGGAAACGGACATGTATGTTGCAGTAATACGATGGTTTTGTGCAGACACTAGATAATGACTAGTGAATAACATCCGCAAGTAAAAAAAGACCAAGGATGACGGCTATCCAGAAAACCATGCTCCCTGTCGGCCAGCTGGTTGCAAGATGTAAACGGGCTAAACGCGTGGCGCCCATTGTTCTTGTAACATCTTTTAGTGATGTCTTCGTTGAATAGATAACACGGCGACTGATTCGTTTCGATGAGCCATAAATACCGTCTACGGCCTCAGGTAAAAGTTTTCGATAAAGCCAGTCGGTATCCAGATTAACTGCATGCATCTCATGCGGATGCAGTCCCAGTTTATTCATCCAGACAAAGGCCAGTGCCGCGAAGAGTAATAACTGTAACTGTGATAATACATGTGTCGTATTATAGGGCCAGTACTCAACTTCCCATGGTAACAGTGCATACAGATATTGTGGCTGTGAACCGATAAAGATGCACAGCACTGCGGCAATGCTCATGCCAATGAGCATGTTTAACGGCGCTTCTTGTGTACGGATACCTGAATCTTTAGCGAAAAACGCAAAATAAGGAATTTTGATACCAGCATGATGGAGTACACCAGCAGAAGCAAACAGCAGCACCAGCCAAAGGTAATCATAACCTTCCTGTATCATCGCCGCCATTATCATTGATTTGCTGACGAAGCCACTAAAAAGCGGGAAAGCTGATATTGAGCAGGCACCTATAATACACAGCGTTGCTGTTTTCGGCATTGACTTGTATAAACCACCCAGATCAGTAGCTTTGATAGTGCCTGCTCTATAGAGTACGGCACCCATGCTCATGAATAACAGGGCTTTATAGATAACATGACTGAAAGCGTGCGCCACGGTGCCATTGAGTGCCAGAGCCGTTCCAATGCCAATGCCACAGACCATAAAGCCAAGCTGGTTGATCAAGCTGTAAGCAAGCACCCGTCGCAGGTCATTCTCAATGACTGCGTAGAAGATCGGGAAGCATGTCATCACTGCACCGATGTAGACCAGAAGTTCGGTGCCGGGGAAACCACGTGCTAATGCATACACGGCAACCTTGGTGGTGAACGCCGAGAGGAAAACAGCGCCAGTTGGTGTTGCTTCTGGATAGGCATCAGTAAGCCAGTTGTGTAGTAAGGGGAAAGCGCACTTGATGCCGAAGGCCAGAAATATCAGCCATCCACTGATACCTTCCAGCCCAATAAATTCAAATGCCAGCGAACCGGTTTGATAATACTGCACCATTGCACCAGCGAATAGCAGTATACCTGAGGTAACCTGAATGATCAGGTAGCGCATGCCAGCACGGATCGCGCGTTCTGTATGGCTAGCCCATATCAGGAAAACAGATGAGATTGCCATCAACTCCCAGAAGATGAACAATGTGATCAGATCACCCGCGAAGACTGCACCTAATGTACTGCCGGTATAGAGCAGGCCTGAAACAATCTGTGTGGTATCGCGGACATGCAAGGCGAAGATTGCAACAAAAAATGCGGTGATATGGAACAGATAACCAAACAGCAGGCTGAGGCGATCAGTTCGCATCAGCTGCAGCTCAAAATCCATAATGCTAAACGTGGTGACGATGCCGGGTGATACATCTAACCATAGATGCAGACCGCCCAGTATTGGCGTGGCCAGCAGTACCAGGTTGCGCAGCTGGCCGCGCGTTATCATTGCCAGCAGGGCGGCAATGAAAAATGGTACGAAAGGTGGCAGCTCAGTCATCCACATCGTAATAATCTTCTTTGCGTTTCACGATCTTACGTAACTGTTTGGCTACCAGTACGATTGTCACGTAGGCAATGAATCCGAATATGGCGAAAAAGCCGGTTATGCCATCCCATTCATGAATTACATGTCGGTGAAGAAAAAAATCAAGTATGAATAGCAATGCACAGATAGCATAAAGGGAACGTAATAACAGCGATACATTACGAGGCTTGTCGAACAGGTATTGTTTTTTCTCTGGCTCTGTCATGTTATTTACCCCCCCGAAGCATCCAGTGCCAGATCATAGAAGGGATCAGGATAGAAAAACAATAACAGACAGGCAAGTGATGTGATTATCATTGCAATCAGGCAGCATGCTGGTGCTTCTTTGATCTTGATATATTTTGTACCGTCTTTTGGTTTACCAAAAAATCCCCTGACAGGAACCGGCAACAAATAGGCTATGTTCAGCAGGGAGCTGACCAGTAGCACGGTCAGCAGCAGCCATTGTCCGGTCTCGACCATTCCTATACCCAGATACCACTTGCTCCACATGCCGCCGAAAGGCGGCAGGCCGATGATGCTTAGGCTACCGATTAGAAAGGCACCGAATGTGATTGGCATAGCACGGCCCAACCCGCCCATATCACTGATATTACTTTTTTGTGCAGCGACGAGGATCGCGCCGGCTGCAAAAAATAACGTTATCTTGGCAAAGGCATGCATGGCTATATGCAGGCCTCCGCCGAGTAGGCTCATGTTCGTCGCCAGCAGCGCACCGAGAACGACATAGCTCAGCTGGCTGATCGTCGAATAGGCCAGCCGTAATTTGAGATTGTCCTTGGTCATGGCGATTAACGATGCCAGCAGGATAGTGGCACCGGCAAACCAGATCAGCCAGTCATTCGCCCCGGAGCTGGTAATAAAGTCTGTGCCGAATATATAGATGGTTACTTTCAGTACGGTAAATACACCGGCTTTGACAACTGCTACTGCATGCAGTAATGCACTCACAGGCGTTGGTGCAACCATCGCTGCCGGCAGCCAGCGATGAAACGGCATCACGGCAGCTTTGCCGATACCGAAGATGAATAGTGCATATAACAGGCCGGCCCAGGCAGGATTAAGTTTACCAGCGAGGATACCGCCCTCGCGAAAATCAAGGCTTCCTGTCACCGTATAGGTAATGAGGATAGCGAGTAACAGTAGACCGATCGATGTGCCCAGCAGGATTCTTATATAGGTGCGAGCGCCACGCCGTGCTTCTTTTGTACCTGCATGCGCAACCAGTGGGTAGGTTGATATGGTCAGTAACTCATACCACAGGAACAGGGTAAACAGGTTTCCGGCAAATGCGAGACCAAGCGTACTGCCGATAGCGATAGCGAACATCGCATAAAAGCGTGTCTGGTTCTGTTCATGGTGTTTACGCATGTAACCGATGGAGTAGATCGAAGTGATCAGCCACAACACACTGGCGACCAGTGCGAACAGCATGCCCAGAGATTCCACTTCAAAGCGGATCGCAATGCCGGGGAGCGGCTCGGCGATATCGACGGCGATAAGCATGCCATTACTGAATCGTGTATAAACGGTAAGAACGATGGCGACCACAGCGCTAGCCGTAATCAGCGTCACCGCTTCACGCAGGTTGGGCCAGCGTCTGCATAGCAATATACCTGCAGCGCCAATGAATGGCAGAAATACAGCGAGTAGTAACAGCAACGGGTCATTCATGGTAAGCAGCGACCCCAAGCAGACTGACCGCCGTCTCGACGATATCTATGGTCAGTTCGGTGTTGATGCCAAAATAGATGTTGGCGAGAACAAGTGTCCACATCGGTATCAATAATGAAACAGGTGCTTCGCTGACATGGATGCCTTTGTCCGGTAGCGAACGGAAGAATAAAACTTCCACTATCTTCCACATGTATACAACACTGAGCAGTGATCCCAACAGGATCACTATCGCAATCAGCCAGGACTGCTGTTCGATTGCAGCGAGCACGAAATACCATTTACTGATGAAACCCGCAGTGCCGGGTATGCCGATGAGGCTTAGACCCGCGATAAAGATCGCGGCAAAAGTCCATGGCATCTGCCGGCCAATACCATTGAGGTTTTCGAACTTGCTGGAACCGACCTGGTAGACAATGGCGCCAGCCGCCATGAAAAGCGCGCCTTTCATGAGCGCGTGGTTGAATACGTGCAGTAGTGTGGCGGTAACACCCAGTACTGACGCAAACCCGATGCCGAGGACCATGTAACTGATCTGTGCGATGCTGGAGTAGGCAAGGATGCGTTTCATGTCATTCTGATGGATGGCGGCAAATGATGCCAGGATGACGCCGAAAACACCGAGCAGCAGGAAGATATATCTAGTGGGTTCAAATTTGAGAAAGTCAGCGGAAAAAACAGTAAACACCATGCGTAACATGATGTACACCGCAACTTTTGTTGCGGTTGCGGAGAGGAATACACTGACGGCGGAAGGTGAGTATTTATAGGCATTGGGTAACCACAGGTGTAATGGAAACAATGCGAGTTTTAATGCGATGCCGACGACAATAAAAACAAAACCGGTATGCACAGTGCGGTGATCTAATATCGGTTGCAGGCGCTGGTGAAGGTCCTGCATGTTCAGCGTTCCGGTCTCAGCATAAATAAGGCCTATACCGATCAGCAGAAAGGTCGCACCGATGGAACCCATGATCAGGTACTGATACGAAGCTGTCAGTGCACGGCGTTGTTTGCCCATCGCTATCAGCACATAAGAAGACAGTGAGGATATCTCAAGAAAGACGAACAGGTTGAAGACATCACCCGTCTGCGCGATACCCAGCAGACCAACAATGCACAGCAGGAAAGCAGAGTAGAACAGGGATATCTGCTGTACGGGTATCTCTTTTTCGACGGTACGTAACGCATAGGGCAGAGTGATAGCAGCGATGCCCGACACGATGAGTGCGACAAATGCATTCATCGCATCGATGCGATACTCTATGCCCCAGGGTGGCGACCAGCCACCGAGCTCATAGCTGATGATGCTACCATCTAAAACCAGCGACAATTGCCAGCAGGCCAGGGCGAAACATAACCAGGTAATAGTCAGCGTAAATAACCAGGGCAGTCTATTGTTTGGCAGCATCGCCGTCACTGGAGCGGCTACTAATGGCAGTACGACCAGCAGCAGGCAAAGGTTCTGCTCGATCACAGTGACATATCCTTATCGTGAATTTCATCCTCTTCGATTGTGCCGTATGCTTTTTTGATGCGGACCACGAGCGCGAGCCCCAGTGCCGTGGTAGAGACACTGACAACGATCGCTGTCAGTATCAGCGCATGGGGTAATGGGTTGGCATATCTCGTAAAACCCTCAGCGATAATCGGTGCAGTGCCTTCGTTAACATAAGCGATACTGATGTATAGTAAAAAAACCGAAGTCTGGAATATATTAAGCCCGGCGATTTTTTTTATCAGGTTGCCGCGGTTGATAACGGTATAAAACCCGGCCATCATCAACAGGATGACAATCCAATAATTATAGTGACTGAGGATGACTTCAATCATAGTTTCTTCTGTCAGTAAAAGCGTAGAAGATGATCAGCATTACGCTGCTGACGGTGATGCCTACACCCAGTTCGATCACCATGATGCCGATATGCTGGCCCTGTAACGGGTGTGGCGAGAGCAGGTCGTAGTCGAGAAAATTACCACCCAACAGCATGGTGGCAACACCTGTGCCTGAATAGATCAAAACACCTGTACTTGCCAGGATGCGTAATAAACCGAGAGGTAAGACCAGTTCAGTTGTTTCTATGCCGAATACCAGGGCATACAAAATGAATGCGACACTCAGGATCACCCCTGCCTGAAAGCCGCCGCCAGGTCCAAAATCACCATGAAATAAGACGTAAAAAGCAAACAGTGCGATCACCGGGAACAGGTACTTGGCGATGAACCTGAGTATCAGGTTGTGTTTCATCGATCTTTCTCCCGTCTGCGTCTGCGTGTTAAGCGTCCGCCGATCAGTAGCATCACCCCTGTGCCTGCGGTGAAAATAACGGTCACTTCACCGAGAGTGTCATAACCACGATAACTTGCCAGAACAGCAGTAACAGTATTCGGCACACCGGTTTCTTCTAAGCTGTGTTCGATATAGTAGGGTTTCACATGTTCCTGCGCGGGAGAGTGAGGGTCGCCAAAAGAAGGGATATCATAGGTGCCATAGACCAGTGCAGCACCGGTGATGAGTACGACCAGCAAGGGAAGCCTGGCTCTGTGTGCCGGTCTTTTTTCCTCCTGGTTTTTGGTCAGTGCAAGAGTGGCAAGCATCAGTACCGTCGATATGCCGGCGCCAACGGCCGCTTCGGTAAAGGCGACATCAGCTGCATCCATAACCACAAACAGGCCGGCGGAATGTAAGCTGAAAATACTGAACAGCATGATGACGACGAACAGGTTGCGCATCTTGATGATGGCGATAGCGGTCGTGGTGAGAAATGCGAGCAGCGTTATGTCGATGAATATGTCTAACATAGCCTCGTCCGTTACTTTTCCTTATCGACTTCAGGGTCGAGTTCAGGTTTCAGGCCGCTCAGCATCGCAGCATCTGCAAGTGCATGGGTAGCAGTCGGGCTGCTGAAGAATAAAAATATGAATATCAGCAGCAGCTTTAGGCTGGCGATACTTATACCTGTCTGTATGCCAAGACCTATAAGAAAAGAGGCCGCACACATCGTATCCGTTATACCGACTGCATGCAGTCTGGAATAAAAATCAGGAAAACGGTGGATACCGATGCCGCCAGCAATACCGAGTAAGGCGCCTGTAACGATAAAGATCCAGCTGGTGATTTCAATGGGCGTCATTATATTTATCCGTGCTAATCATCTTCTCCAGAGGTATAAAAGTTTCCCTGTTCGACGAACTTCAATACTGCGACGACGCCGATGAAATTGATCAGTGCATATGTGAGTGCGATATCGATCATGTCTGTGCGTTCTGAAAGAACAGCAAAAACAGCTATTAGTAAAACAGTTTTGGTGCCGACCATATTAACGGCAAGGATCCTGTCATAGACCGTTGGCCCGATGAACGCGCGCGCTAGTGCGAGTGAGATAGTAACAAGGATGGCAAATGATGCAGCAGTGAAAATCACGCTAAATCGTCCTCGTAATCATCAGGTACGGCGCTGGCCATACGTCCGCTGCAGAGATCTTCGGCAGCCTCTTTACTCAAAGTGTGTACGGAGATCGTCTCTTTGTTCAGTTTTACACAGACGGTCCCTGGTGTGAGTGTGATGGCATTGGCATAGATCACATGAGCAAGATCCGATTTCAGTGTCAGCGGTATCTCAACTAGCTGAGGGCTGATGTTCTTACCGGGTTTGAAGATGCGTTTCACAACATCGATATTGGCAATAACTATTTCTCGTGACAGAAAAAGCCAGAAACGCAGCAACAGGGGTGTCATATGAGCAGGAAATCTTTCGCGGTCGATGGCATCCATGCGGTGTGATATAAATACCACAAGCAATGTCGAAGCGAGTCCCAGAGACAGCATCAATATGTTGAGCTGGCCTGACAGCCCAAGCCATAATAAAAACAATAAGGCAGTGAGATTGATCGTGTGCTTAACAGGGAAATTCTCTTTCTTCATTTATCATGACCAGAGCCGGTTTTCGATATGATAACACCGTAAATGGTATTAGGCATGCTGGATGATTGCAAATAGAAGAAGGTGAAGTCTCACCGCTGCTGGCATCAGCTGGTGAATAACATCTGAGCCAGGAACGATTATGTGAAAGTTTTTGCTGTCCTGGATTTCAGACTGTTCATGTCAGCATGATCACCTGGTCGTGTCGGCCATATCTATACAGCCAATCGTCATACTAAACGGATTTATAGGTATTTTACGCAGTGTTTATCTGGCGCAGGATTACTAAACTGCTGACCAGTTTTTCAGACCGTATTTTAGTGACTCAGCGCAAAAGACCGTGTACTAATAATATCGCTTAGAGGATTAATTCAAACTGCGTACCAGCGGGTACAGGTGTTCTGTCTCATCCTGGATACGCTGTAGAATTATTTCGAAAAGTTCATCAGTCGCATTCATAAATTGTTGGTGATCTTTGATCTTTAACTCGACTTTGCCTTTCACAGGACACCAGTGTTTTTCAAAATCACGCAGGATCTTTTTCACTTCGACCGAACCTGACATGAAATTCTTGGCAACGTTATTTACCTTTTCGTCCGGACTGCTTAACAGGTCGCTATACATGTTCTTATCGACGGTATCGATGTGTTGCTGAACCAGTGTCACATACTTTTGAAAGAGTCCACAGCATGAATCCGTGTCGCACATGGAGCGATCTTTGAAAAGGTAACTCAGGACATTCGTCAGCTCGGTGATATGGTGATTTTGTTCGTTAAGTTCTTTGTATGTAACCATTTCCAGCTCCCATTTGGCATTTTTTATATTTAAGATTGACTCTACAGTGATAATACGATGAAAAAAATGACATAAATCAAGATTTTCAAATTTGTAACAATATAGATGACACGCGGTATGTTATAAATAAATTATTAGTAATACAGTTTACATGTTGGTCATTATTGTCTGTCAAAATCGATTTTACAATCGTATGACAACGGCTTTGATTTGTCGATAATATCAGTGGTCAAAAATATTACTTTAAAGCAATATAATGTCATGCTAATGTTCTAATTGCCGGTAATTACTGGCGGGCATGGATAGTATATAACGAGATAGTAAGTGGTAGTTTAATGATGACTGTAACGAAAAAAATTGCGTCCCATAACAAGTATAAGTTTGGCTGCCCGTTCGACCTTGATAATGATGCTGCATATCATGCCTGGCTCGAAAACAAGATGGATGATTATCCGCAGGATCTCGAGGATATCATCGTCGAGGTTAATGATCCGAGAAAATTAAGTACTGCAGAATTTAAAGTCATCCGTGACCTGGTGAAAAAAACCAATATGGCGATCTATGCGGGTAACACGGGTGATGACCCGGATAAAGAAATTCCCGCCATGCTGGCTCAGCAATTTGACCTTGATTTACCTGATCTCAACATGGGGGCTGATGATGGTATCACTGCATTGAGGGTCGCTGAGGGTGACTGGCGCGGTGACTATATCCCGTACACTAACCATTCGATTCACTGGCACACAGATGGTTACTATAACCCCCTGGACCGGCAGATCAATTCGCTGATACTGCATTGTGTGTCACCAGCCGCCAGTGGTGGTGAGAATGCACTGCTTGACCACGAGATAGCCTATATCCGCCTGCGTCAGGAAAATCCCGATTATATCCATGCCCTGATGCAACCTGACGTGATGATGATCCCCGCGAATATAAACAAAAAAGGAGAAGTGATTCGCCCCGATCGTTATGGTCCAGTATTTTCAATTCTTGATGATGGCGATTTACATATGCGTTATACCGCCAGGACACGCAGCATCCAGTGGAAACAGGACCCCATGGTTCAACAGGCAGTTGCGTTGTTGAATGATTACCTGCACACAGATTCGCCCTATATCTACCGAGGCACACTGCAGCAAGGCCAGGGATTAATCTGTAATAATGTGTTGCATGACCGTTCAGGTTTCGAGGACGATGATGAGCATAAACGGCTGTTGTACAGGATGCGGTATTATCAACGGGTCGATAATACCTGACCAATTCTTTTGTCTTTAGCCGGTTATTAAAGCATTAAAGGCATATCACAAAGGCTTCTGAAAATGATCGAATTAATGCTGATGCGCCACGCCAAGTCAGACTGGAACAGTCATACAGCAGATATCGACCGGCCGCTGAACAACAGGGGCAGTCAGGATGCCGTGTCTATGGGTGCCTACCTCGAGCAGATGGGTCTGCTGCCAGATAAGATGATCGTTTCGCCTGCGAGGCGCGCACAACAGACAGCAGAACTCTTGCTGAAAAACCTGTCCGTTGATGAGCAGCAGATTTTCGTTGATAGAGAGCTTTACCTGGCCGATACAGAAACCCTGGGTGAAATTATCGAGCTCTATGCCGCCGATAACCAGCGATTACTGATACTGGCACATAATCCCGGGATGGATGACATGGTGAGTTATCTTGCCAGCACGCCGCCGTCACTCTCTGCTAGCGGTAAACTGATGTCTACCTGTGCAGTCGCCTGCTTTGCTCTGGCATCAACTGACACACTAAGAAGCCCTGGACGCGCTGAATTACAGGGTCTGTATCGGCCCAAAGAGATCGTTATCTAGCATCGCTTGCGCCTGGAATCTGATTTACAACTGGGGCGACGGTTAGCACCGCCATCGTCCCCAGGTCAGGACTGGTATTTATAGGCGTCGATCGACATACACAGGCTTACGCGGTCATCAACCATCGGTGATAACGTATACATGCCGAATTCAGAACGCTGGATACTTGTGGTCGCCTTGACGATCAGGATTTCTTCACCCTGCGCGTTTTTAGCCTTTTTCATATCCAGGTAAAAAGCCACGGCTTTTGTAATACCGTGCATCGTGAGATCGCCTTTGAGTACAGCTTTATTATCATTGATCCACTCGACACCGGTACTAACGAAAATTATCTCTGGAAACTGTTCCGTATCGAAAAAGCTCTCACCTTTCAGCATAGCCTCTATAAGCGCTGAATCTGTTTCCAGGCTGTCGACATCAATACTGACCAGTGCGGTACCCTGCTGTTTTGGATCTTGTAACGCGAGACCACCTTTGAAACTGAGAAATTCAGCTTCCACTTTGCCTAGCGGGCTGTTGATACAAAAGCCCATTTTTGATGAGTCGGGCTTGATACGGTACAGGTGACCGTCTTTGGCCGCTTTGAGCATAGTGGCCAGCAAACTTTTATCGATCTGGGCGTCCTCAAATGGCGCACATAAATCATCATCACCGGCATATACGGGTACAGACATAAATACGCCGAGTATCAAACCCAGCAGGGCATTTTTAATATTCTTTGTAAAAATAGTCATAGCATCAACCATAAAATTAATATATAAGCATATACTAATGTATAAGCGAAGAAAGTCAATGATATATGTCAATTTGGCAGACGGGCGCACTGTTTTAAAGCGATGTGATATAAGCTTAAGTTACTGATTTTGAATGTATTTCCAGCTGTAACTCGGGTCAAACTTTATTGATCTTAAATTCACTTATAGATCAATAACTTAAAATAAATGAAGTAATATGATGAGGCATAGTAATAATCCGCAGGGTTCAGCAGAATACAGCATTAAAGCAGGCAAATGATCGGAAAAAGAATCGAATGATGTCATCATTGGCCTGCTGACTTTTATCGTATCTATAGTGTTTATGACTGCCTGAATGTATTTTTCGATTTAGCCATTAATCCTTGTTATCTCTATAAAGAAAAGCATATCAAGCCGATCTGCAAATTATATAGCAGCAGGCACTTGATCAATAAAGACTCCAGATAAACAATGATTTTTTCTGCCAGCATGTCCATGATGAATATCAAGTACTATCCTGGGTACTGAGTATATAGTTTGCGGGCTTGTTATGTTTTTAGCCCAGTTCTCAACCACCGCTTTTTTCTCAGGTCATAAATTGAATGTTGAACATCGAAGGTCAGGTCGTTGACGCAAAACCGGAGGATTACGGTCCGCCGATATTGCGTTTAGGATTTAGACCCTTTTTTCTGGCGGCTGGTATTTTCGCGGTCATATCGATGTCGATCTGGATGGCGAATTATGTATTTTCTGTCGAGTTCACACTTTCAGGCATACCGGCAAACCTGTGGCACGCGCATGAAATGATCTTCGGTTATGCTGTGGCGGTGGTCGCAGGTTTTTTGCTGACAGCGATAAAAAACTGGACGGGGGTAGAGGTGTTGCGTGGAAAACCACTGGCTTTTTTACTTGTCCTCTGGCTGGCTGCACGATTAATGCCACTAAGTAACCTGGCGATTCCGATGATAGTGATTGCGATAACCGATATCGCTTTTTTGCTACTACTGACAATCGTCTGTCTACGACCGGTTATAAAAGTTAAGCAGTACGAGCAGGTCGGAATCATCTCTAAACTTTTCCTGCTCATGCTGTGTAATGTGGTGTTCTACCTGGGAATAACCGGTGTTGTCAGTGATGGTGTTCAGTGGGGTTTGTATTCTGCGATATATATGATTATCGCGCTGGTCCTGGTCATGATGCGTCGTGTCATGCCGATGTTTATCAAGAATGGCATCGATGGTGATATAGAGTTAAAAAATCGTGCATGGCTTGATTATGCCAGCCTGGTCCTGCTGATCGTTTTCTGGATAAGTGATGTTTTTACTAAATATGAACATCTGACGGCGGTGACGGCAGTGATTCTAAGCATGTTACACACGATAAGGCTGGCTGGCTGGTATACCAATCGGATATGGTGCAAACCATTAGTATGGATACTGCTGGTCGCATACGGATTTATTATTTTAGGGTTTGCTTTGAAAGCGTTGGCAATCTACGCGTACGTTTCACCATCGTTATCACTGCATGCATTCGCAGCCGGTGGCATCGGCCTGGTGACTATCGGCATGATGTCACGGGTCTCGTTAGGGCATACCGGGCGAAGTGTTTTTGAACCTCCAGCCATCGTGTTCTGGAGTTTTGCTGCATTAGTGCTTGGCGCTATCATCCGCGTGGTGTTCCCGTTATTAAATATGGATTTATATATTTACTGGATAGGAATCTCGCAGCTGTTGTGGATGATCGCATTTACTATCTTTGTCCTGTTGTATGCGCCGATGTTTTTGAGCACAAGGGTCGATGGCAGAGACGGTTGAGTATCTAAGAGACTTTCTGTTTATCAATAAAAAAAGCCCGGGTGTTAACACCCGGGCTTTTTTTTATCTAACTGAAAGAACCAGGCTTATTTGCCCAGTTTCTCTGTGATTGCATCGATCACTGCATCAGATGAAGTTGCATTAACTGATAACAGCAAGCCTTCGTTTTTGTAGAAACCGACTAATGGTGCAGTCTGGTCGTTGTATACATTCAGACGGTTGCTGATAGCTTCTTCAGTTTCGTCATCACGTTGTACAACAGGCTCGCCACATTTATCGCATTTGCCTTCAACTGCTGGTGGATTAGATTTAACGTTGTAGATCTCGCCACAGCCAGTACATGTACGGCGAGTAGTCAGACGATCAAGGATGACGTCACGTGGTACGTCGATCTCAACAGCACAATCAAGTTTTTCACCCATCTTTTCCAGTAATACATTCAGTGCTTCTGCCTGTGGAATAGTGCGTGGGAAACCATCTAACAGGTAACCTGCTTTACAGTCGTCTTCTTTCAGACGTTCTTCCATGATACCCATGATCAGGTCATCAGAAACCAGGTCGCCAGCTTTCATCGCAGCTTGAGCCTGCTTGCCCAGCTCGGTGCCAGCTGCTACTGCGCCACGTAAAATATCGCCAGTAGAGATTTGAACAGAACCGTCCATCTTGGTCAGTAATTTTGCAACAGTACCTTTACCAGCACCTGGTGCGCCTAAAAGAATTAACTTCATGGGATTTCCTCGGAAATAGTTTAAATAAATGGTGCATGCGGTGAAGACCACGTGCGTCGAAATTCAGCGGCGTATTTTCCTTATTTCGAGTGATGAAATCAATTCAATTTACGCGTTATACCCACGAATAGTGGCTGATGAAGGTATAAATGTCAGTATTTGCCTAAAACAGGTCAGGAATCGTTAATTTGAGCGAAAAAACTTGAGTTGGGTCAGTCATATTTTGCCGGGTAACGAGTATCATTGTCCCTTTAACAATTGACTACTAATAAGGGTTGACGATGGAATACGAAGATTTTTTGAGCGAGTTTGAAAAAGGCGATGAAGATTTTAAAAAGATACTGTTCAAGCGATATCTTAAGCATACGCAGGAGTCTTCGTTAAAACCGTACCAGGCTGAATTGATCAAGTTACAGGAACACCTGGAGAAAACTCAGAAAAAGATGATCATCCTGATCGAAGGTCGTGATGCTGCTGGCAAGGGTGGTGCCATCAGGCGTATCACACGTTATATGAATGAAAAACATTACCGGGTAGTTGCCCTGGGTAAACCTTCAGATGTGCAGGTAGGTCAGTGGTACTTCCAGCGCTATGTCGAGCAGTTCCCACGTGGTGGTGAGATCGTGCTGTTTGACAGGAGCTGGTACAACCGGGCCATGGTCGAACCTATCTTTGGCTTCTGTACTCCAGAACAATACAACACCTTCATGGAAACGGTTTCACAGTTTGAAGGTGACCTGGTCCAGCACGGTATTATTTTTCACAAGATCTATTTTTCAGTGTCCAAGGACGTGCAGGCCAAACGGTTCAAGGAACGTGAGACCAACCAGCTGAAGATGTGGAAACTGTCTGAGATCGACGTGCAGATGCAGGAAAAATGGGACGAGTTCACCGAGATGAAATATCAGATGCTCAAACAGACGCATACCCATAGCAGTCCCTGGTCAGTTATCCGCAGTAACGACAAATTCCAGGCTCGCCTGAATGCCATAAAAAGCATCTTGAACAGGGTGAATTATGAGGACCGGAACATGAGCCTGGATTACACGGTGAACCCGAATATCTATTATTCCGGTGCACACGAGATCGAGCTGATGGAAAATCAATTACGTGAAACGGGTAAGTTCATCGTTTAAACCCTCCTTGTAAGTTGAAGCAGAAGCTTTCACTCCTGTGGCGTATGAACGTTGCCAGCATGAAAGCTTTTTTCATAAATGTGCCTGTTATAATAGCTAGCTATGAAACAGGCACTGACCAATGAAATCATCTTAAGCACACTGAATGCACGCTACATGCATACGGCGTTCGGTCTGCGTTACCTGTATGCAAACCTCGGCGAGTTGCAATCAGTAACCGGCATCGAAGAATTCACTATCCAGCAGCGCCCTATCGATATTGCAGAAAAGCTGTTAAAACACAGGCCGAAGATTATCGGCTTCGGTGTTTACATCTGGAACGTCGAACAAATAACGAAAACCGTCGAATTAATCAAACAGGTCTCTCCTGAGACGATCATCGTTCTCGGAGGCCCAGAGGTCAGTCATCTACCGGATAAACCGGTGGTTGTCGATGTTGCAGATTACGTGGTCATGGGCGCAGCTGAGAAAAGTTTCCCCGAGCTATGCCGTCTTCTTCTATGCGGTAACAAACCACTCGTCAAAGAGATCCAGAGCGACGAGTTGCCTCTTGATCAGTTGCGATTGCCTTACCAGTATTACAGCGACGATGACATAAAAAACCGGCTGATCTATGTCGAGGCTTCGCGTGGCTGCCCGTTCAAATGTGAATTCTGCCTTTCATCACTGGATAAGACATCAAAACCTTTTGAGCTGGGGCTGTTTCTCGATGAGATGGATACCTTGTATAAGCGCGGTGCACGTAACTTTAAATTTATCGACAGGACTTTTAATCTTAAGGTCAGCAGCAGCATCGCTATCCTGGAGTTCTTCCTGGAAAGGATGGTCGATGGTCTGTACCTGCACTTCGAGGTGGTACCCGATAACCTTCCCGAAAAACTAAAAACAGTAATACAGAAATTTCCACACCACACGTTACAGTTTGAAATCGGTGTGCAAACTTTCGATGAAGAAATTCAGGCGTTGATCAGTCGAAAACAGAACAATGCAAAGACCTGTGAAAACCTGCTCTGGTTGCGGCAGGAGACAGAGGCCTATATCCATGCTGACCTGATCTTCGGTCTGCCTTCAGATACACTGGAGAACTTTGCAGAGAGTTTTGATCAACTGGTAGATTTAAACCCGCATGAGATACAGCTGGGTATCCTGAAACGTCTGCGTGGTGTACCACTCAATCGTCACAATGAGAAATACCAGTTACGCTATAACCCGGAAGCGCCTTACAATATATTACGTACACGAGATATCGATTTTGATACCATGCAGCGTGTAAACCGCTTTGCTCGTTACTGGGATATGATCGCTAACTCTGGTCGTTTTAAAAACACCCTGCCTTTGATGTTGGGCAGCTCACCTTTTGACAGTTTTATGCGTTTGAGTGACAGCCTGTACCTTGCTGTTGGCAGTACCTGGAAAATATCATTGCAACGTCTGTTCGTTCTTGTTTTTGAAAGCCTTAAATCGAGAGATGATGTCGATGAGACAATACTGTATGAAGCTATGCAGAAAGATTATGAGCGCACTGGGGAGAAGGCTGCATTTACATCATTGATCAATAAGAAGAATAAAATAACCCGTATCGGTGTTGCTAATAAGCGCCAGCAAAAAGTTTTGCAATAAACATCATCATAATAGTACTGCCCAGGTTTTCCGGTAGGGCAGTTAGCTATCTAACAGGCCAGTGGTTATCATACCAGCAGTTGAAACAGTGCCAGGCTGACGCTACTGAAAAAGCCTGCAACTGGTACCCATATAGGGACATTTAAGATACCCTCAGCTGGCGGCTTACTCCGTTTTATAGATATCAGAGACGCATTAACTAAAGCAAAGACGATAAGGATCAGGTAACTGGTTCCTTTCGCCAGGGTCTCTAATGGGAACCAGAGTGCCAGGTTGAGTATGATTACGATAACGAGCCAGGTTGCGACCACCGGAGTCCGTGTTTTTTTACTGACTTTTGCCAGACCGCTCCAGATCCATCCTTTTTTTGCCATGCCATAAAAGATGCGTGAGGCCATGATTATCTGGATGAGTGCGCCATTCACTATGGCTAACATGCCGATGCTACTGATGATCCTGGGGTCGATGTCTGATGTAGCTGAAAGCAGGTCTGCGAGTGGCGCTTTACTTTCAGAAAGTGTCGCTGTATCCAGTGCTAACACAGCTATCAGTGATACTGAAGCGTAGATTAAGGTTGCGATAAATAGCGCAAGTAATATAGCGGCTGGTAACGTGCGTTGCGGGTTTTTTACTTCTTCGGCGATGTTGACCATGTCTTCAAAACCGATGAAAGCAAAGAAGGCCAGAAAACCACCGAGTATGATCCCGGTCCAGACGGAAGATTGTAAAGGTGGTAACAGTTCTTCTACATGAGCAGGTGCGGTGCTCAATACCTCTTTACCAGCCCAGATTATAATCAGCAGTCCAGATATCTCGATAACTGTTAAAAAAGCGGCAGCCACAACAGACTGAGATATGCCCCATATGGTTAACAGGCCTAAAAATAAAATCATTGCTGTAATGACAAGTATTTCAGGTGCCTGAAAAAATGTATAGAAGTAACCATAGAAGCCACGAGAGATCGTCGCAGCGGAAACCATCCCTGCCATGGCAATCAATAGACCTGTTAGACGTGACAGGTTCTTTTGCTGGAAACCTTCCTGGATATAAACTGCTTCACCTGCGGATAAAGGATAACGTGCAGACATTTCGCTATAAGAAAAAGCACTGAAACCAGCGACGACGGAAGCGACTAGAAATGCTACCGGCGCATACATTGCAGCTTCACCAGATACTTTTCCGATCAATACATAGATTCCTGCACCGATGATATTGCCCAGACCATAGAGCAATAATAGCGGCAAGCCTATGGTTCGTCTTAGCTCGATTACAGGTGGTTTCATATCGATATTGTATGTTTATTCAAATAACAAAACCATGTTATGTATTCTGATGAGGTCTGTCGTATCGATAAGGTGCTATCTATAGTATTTACAGTCGCCACAGAACAAACGAGTGTGGTAAGCATACCGTTTACTGGAAAAGTGCTGGTATGAATTACTCAGCAGCGAGACAGGCGCTCGATTAAGAACGTATTGTCCTACCGCGTAGCTGATGGCTAACAAACACAGAAGTGGTCAATAGAACAACTGCGCCTGCCTGGTGGGCTGCTGCTAAGGGTACTGGAACGACCAGTAACAATGTGCTGATACCGAGGGTGATTTGTAGAACAAGCGCAGCCAGTAACAGGTTTGTGCCTGTACGGATATGTGATTCCTGCTGCGAGTTCTTAACTGACCACCAGAAGAACGGGATGATGAGGAACAACAGTGTCGCCATGACTCGATGGTCAAACTGTACCGTGACTATGTTCTCAAAAAAGTTTCTCCACAGTGGCGTCTGTTCGAAAAGTCCGACAGGTATCAGTCGTCCATCCATCAATGGAAAGGTATTGAAAGCGTAACCGGCGTGTGTTCCTGCAACAAAACCGCCGCTCAATATAGTGATGAATATGATGCCTGTGATTATTGCAGACAGGCGGGCAGCTTTACGATTTTGATCTTTGGCATGCCCGTCTATATCTGGGTACAAAAGATCAAGTGCGACCCAGAACATGTAGGCATAAATGATGATCGCCAGTGAAAGGTGCGCCGTTAAACGGTATTGGCTGACATGCGGGTCATTGACCAGGCCGCTCTTGACCATGTACCAGCCCATCAGCCCCTGCAGGCCGCCGAGCACAAACATGGCGATCAACTTGGGTGTCAGCGTTTTTTCTATCTTTCCTCGAAACAGGAAATACAGGAAGGGTAGCAGAAAGATCATGCCTATCGAGCGTCCCAGTAAGCGATGACCGTATTCAAACCAGAATATAGATTTGAAATCATCAAGCGACATGTGAAAGTTCTTTAACTGGTATTCCGGGAACTGCTGGTAAAGCAGAAATGTATCCTGCCACTCTGCCTGGTTTAAGGGTGGCAGGATGCCCATGATCGGTGCCCATTCCACCATCGAAAGTCCAGAGCCAGTCAGCCGTGTGACACCACCCAGGATGATCATGCCAAAGATGGTCGCGCAGCAGATCAGTAACCAGAAAGCGATAGATCTATTATCGGTATTACTTGGTGTTGTAATGCTATCTTGTGAACTCAAAGCTGTTTCCTGCTGCGTATAAAAGTATCAAATTGTAATAGCTGCAGGTAAATATGACAAACACAGCTGATAAAGCATCATACAGGATACATCGTAAACTGACGGAGAGAAAAAAGCCCCGCTCGTGGGCGGGGCTGATATGTGATTTCTTAGCTTAGAGTTTAAGTATTGGCTCTTCGTTTTGCCGCACCAAACATGGTGATCAGGCCGGTGCCGAATAACCAGGCAACTACAGGAACAGGTACAGCAGTAAGTTCGATTGTTCCATATAGTTAACGGGCATTTAATGTTTTTCTATATTCAGTGGTTAACAGAGTGAGTCATTGAACACCTGGACTTTCTGGTTATTCCATGGCTTACAGAAATGATGTATTCTTTGATGAATTAAACACAATTTACTTGTGGTCTTATCGTTCCTGGCCGAAGTGGAGGGGGCCGGTGTAGATCGTAAACAATCAACAAATATTAAGATTTTTCATAACATAGGGGCATAATCATGGCAGAGGAAAGTAAACTCGAAAAACTGGTGAAAACCAGCAGGAAACCGGGCGAGGCGGAGGACTGGATATTTTCGCTGGTACCTATCAGTGTAGCGTTTGTCTTTTATACATTATTTATCATAACTTCTGATATAGAACAAAAAGGGCTCTTTATGGCATTCGGTGCAGCAGCAGGCATCATCGGCCTTGAAAGCTACTGGATTATCAGGGGCTGGCGTAATGATCACGGTAGTACCGTTGTCATGGGCCTCATAGGTATTGCCATCACTCTGGGGTTGCTCTTTTTGTATATGAGTTTTGCCTGAGCAGGTGTAGAAGCAATCAGTTATTCACTATCCGCTTTTATTCTTATTGTCCGGAAGGTTTACTGACAACCATGATTTATAAGCTGCTTTATCGTTGATCGCACGTAGACCGGATTCATAATCAAACAGGGTGAACATCTGGTTCAGGATCCAGTGCAGGTAGGACTGGCGATAACGATCGTTCGTGGTTCGCATCTCACGTATGGCCTGGTGAAACTTTAGTTCTGCCTGGACCTGCCTTTTCATCTTTTCGGCACGTACTTTCAACCGTCTTTTCCATTGCCTGCTGCGTATCTTTTCAAGTTTTTCAGTTGATTTAAAACTAGTCATCGCTGCTCCCGGTAGTTTTTACTGTTTCAGTATCGCAGGAGACAGTGATAATCGTCTTGTCAGAACATGCCTGTTGCTTGACAGAACACGACAAGAGAAAGTTGTATTTGTCGATGATTAATGAAATTTTTTCACATGCATTAATCATCGACAAAACAGGCGTATCAGCTGCCTGGCGGTGATCTATAGGAGGCTCTGCTCTCTCAATGTATCGACATTGTGAACTATCACACTGTTTCCATCGATGCTTAGAATGCCCTTGCTATTAAGACTCTTTATTATGCGAGAGAAGGTTTCGGGTTTTATCGATAATCTTGCCGCGATGATGTTTTTAGGGATTTCCAGTTTGAATTCTTTCTGACCTTCAGGCATCTCCTGTATCAGATACGAGGCGACGCGGCAGGTGCCACTGTGTAAAGTTAACTTATCGATCTCATTGACCAGTTTTCTCAGACGAAAACTCATGTCACCGAGTAATAACAGACATGTATCCGTCGAGTCCCATAGCATGTTCTTGAATTTTTCTGAATTGATGCACAGAACCTCCGTTTCGGAAAGTGCGGCTGAACTCACCGGGTAGTCTGTCTGATCGGTGAACATTAACGCTTCGGCAAATACCTCGCCCTGGTTGACGATCTCAATAATTTTTTCCTGGCCATCCGCCGACATGCGAAACAGTTTGATCTTTCCGCTGAGTACCATGTAGAAAGCTTTTACTTTTTCGGACTGATTGAACAGGATCTGTCCTTCATCCAGGCGAGTTATCTGGCTGTTTTTATAGACCCTGTCGAGTTGTAACTCGGTAAGTTTGGAGAATAGATGGTGCTGCTTGAGACACTCCTCGATCGCTTTGCAATTTTTCTGTGCCATATCAGCTGTTCTTGAAATTCGTTAGATGTCCTAGTATGCCACGATCGGTATTATTTATTGATGGTGCTGACAGGGAGAATGCCGGTAACTACGTACCATTTGTGCTCTGGTTTAATTTCCTCGCAGGATTTGCTTATCTATTAGCAGGAGCCGGCCTGTTTTTTCAAAAAAACTGGGCTGTGTGGTTATCTATTCTCATTGCTTCAGCAACCATTATTTTTTTTGCTTTATTGGGATTACATATATTAAATGAAGGGCTGTATGAAGTGCGTACCATTGCAGCGATGGCTTCAGCAATATTCTGGTAGCTGATAGCAGATTTTTCTCCGGGGAAAGCAGAGGCGAAAGCTTTTTGATATTCAGCAATACTCTGGATTTTCTTTTCCACGGTCTGTTCGTCGGGCATGCCCATTTCTATCGGATTAAGAATGGGGCCTTTTGCCTGTTCGACCAGATCTTCGGCACGACCATCCCAGAACTGACTATCCTGCCAGCCTGCATTTAATATGGTTGGGCTGTTGCGGGTGCCCGGTTGTTTTCTTGCACCGGGAGAGGTGGCTAAATTATCAACGCCGGCAAAACCATCTGCCAGCCGGTGGCAGGAGGCACAGGATTGTGTATCGTTGATAGACAGGCGTTTTTCAAAAAAGAGTTTTTTACCCAGTGCGATACGTTCCGGCGTGTCATTTTCCGAGCCGGGCATGGCATCAGGTAAGGGGGAGAAAATGCGATTTGCACGCCGAATTAATAACTCTGTTTCTTCTGCAGATACCATGCTAGTTGCCAGTAAAAGAAATACAGTAACGATCCAGCTGATGATTTTCATATCTTCTCTATTTCCGCAGATGAAGGACTCATGATATCTTTGACTCTTTTAACGACGACCATGCTGCTGTTCAACATGTTCATCAAAACCTTCAGGTTTCTCTATATTGCCGACATAGATATAACTGGCAATCTCCTGGGCATCTTCTTCGCTGATTGATATTGGAGGCATGATGTTAAACCGGCGAATTGCACCGCGCATTAAACTTTTATTTTCATCCTGTTTTTCTAGCCAGCCTGTTACCGCTGTAACAAATGAAGTTTTATCCGGGTATGTCCCTATATAGTGGAACCTGACAGCCGCAATAGGGGGCGCAACGCGTTGCTTCATGTCCATGCCGCCGGTGAGGCCATGACAGCTTGAGCAGTAGGTTTGGTATAACTCTTTACCTTGTCCTGCTTCACTGTCTGCAAAAACGCCTTGTGGTAAAAACGTAAAAACTAATAACAAAAGTGATTTTGTCATTACAGAATTATACTTTTCGCTGGTAGCCATGATTTACTCTTTAGAAGGCATATTTATATTCCTGTCATTATAAAGATTTTCACAGCTGACAGACAGGCGATATGATGATGTAAATCAATGATAGGGGAATTACAGAATTAATGGAATCGCATTAAGGTATTACTGGTTGAAGCAATTATGGACCAATGCATGGTTTTCAGACAGCTAAAAAAATGATTGGTTTATCATTTAAAGTACCTTAAGGTGGTGCTTGCATCTATTAAAAGAATCTTATTAATTAATTTAATGCAGCTCGTTATGTTCGGGGAAAATTTATGAAAAAAATCATACATGCTGTTTTACTGGCCCTCATCGTAGTGAGCACCACTGCGGCAGCCGCCAATCCTCCAGCCGCTTATGAGGGCAGAAGATTATATGTCTCCTATTGCCTGTTATGCCACGGTGTTGATGGTAAAGGAGCGGGCCCGCTGGCAAAGGCAATGAAGATTAGCCCTGCTGATCTGACGATCACCGTACGTTCAAGAAGTGACACCATCCTGACAAAAATCATCACAGGCGAAGGCCGGCAGACAATTACGGGCCGTGACCGTCACAACCTTCTCAGTGACGCCATGCCTGAATGGAATGATGTGTTCAGTGAATCTCAGGTCGAGGCATTGATCGCCTACCTGCGTTTTCTGGGGCGCAGCAAGCATGAATTGATGGGGGATCCTGAGCTAGGGATGCAGCTGTATCAGACGTATTGCCAGGTCTGTCATGGCGTCGAAGGTGATGGTGATGGCATCATGACGAACCTGATGGGTATCATGCCGATGGATCACACTAACCCTAATGAGACTAATAGCCTTAGCAATGAAGAAATAGTCAAAAGTATCCTCGATGGCAAACAGAGATTTATGCCGGCCTGGCGCGGTATTCTTAGTCAGAATGATGTCGAGGCGCTGGTCAGTTATATCCGACTGTTATCGCATTTTTGATTTACACGAATTGAGAGAGTTCTCATGGGCAGGAATCTATAAATTCACCAGTAAGTGTCATCTCTCCTGCTGTCGAGATGACACTATTGGGTGCACAGGGTCATAGCTTGTGGCCGGTATAAGGCTGTGTTGTAACCGGCGTTTTGACATTGCCTGTAGTGCTAACACTTATGAAGGCCTGCATACTTAAAAAGTAATCTATATTTTTCAAAAACATATCTCAGCTTCTAGCGCACATACCGTGGTCCGATAGGTATATATAGTCCATCATCGCCAGTAATAAACTGAGTTATATGACATAAATAAGTGTGTCATATGACACATGTTTCCTGTATGACTTGATGTATGTCAATTCTATTACCGTGTTAGTGGCGTACTGTTTCACACTTGTGGGGATGCTCCATGTATCAACTAATTAATAAAAAATTCAACACATCTATGGGAGGATGTATATGAATACCTTTACCAAACGTGCCCTTTCAGTGGGAACCGGGCTGTTACTGGGTCTGTCAGTATCGACAGCAGCATGGTCGGCAAAATCACTCGAAGATGTTATGAAAGATCGCGGTCTGACGCAGAAAGATATTCTTGCTGCCGCAAAGACCTATACGCCTACGGGTGGTCGTGATGAATACCTGGCATTCAGTTCGGGTGGCCAGAGTGGTCATGTTATCGTATATGGTGTTCCATCAATGCGTATTTTGAAATACATCGCAGTATTTACGCCGGAACCATGGCAGGCTTACGGTTTTGATGATGAATCAAAAAGAGTGTTATACCAGGGTAAACTTGATGGCGAAATCAAGTTTGGTGACACCCACCATCCTGCATTCACAGAAACAAAAGGCGAATACAACGGTAAGTACCTTTTTATTAACGATAAGGCAAACCCGCGTATCGCTGTCATCGATCTACATGATTTTGAAACCAAGCAGATCGTATCCAGTCCTTTCTACAAGTCATCACATGGTGGTGCTTTTGTAACACCGAATTCAGAATACGTGATGTCTGCGGCTCAGTACGCGGCACCTCTCAGTAACGATTTTGTTCCTCTGGAAGAGTTCAATGAGAAGTATCGTGGTGGTGTGACTTACTGGAAATTTGATATGGATAAAGGCCGTATCAACGAAGATGACTCATTTACCTTTGAATTACCGCCATACAGTCAGGATCTTTCTGACGCTGGTAAAAATGCCAGTTATGGCTGGGGTTTCACGAACTCCTTCTGTTCTGAGCGTTATGTAGGTGGTGAAAACCGACCTCCATTCGAAGCCGGTTGTTCTGCAAAAGACACTGACTTTCTGCATGTAACAAACTGGAAGAAAGCCGCTGAGCTGGTTGCTGCCGGCAAAGTGAAGAAAGTTAATGGTTCTTATCTGATCACTATGGATCAGGCGGTCAAAGAAGGCCTGTTATATCTGATTCCTGAGCCTAAGAGCCCTCATGGTGTTGATGTCAGCCCGGACGGAACGCATATCATCATTGCCGGTAAACTGGATAGCCATGCCTGGGTTTATAGTTGGGAAAAGATAAAGAAAGCTATTGATGATAAAAACTTCGAAGGTAAAGATGATTACGGTATTCCTATCATCTCCCTGAAAAGTGCTTTAGATAAGCAGGTTCAGGTTGGTTTAGGACCACTACATACTCAGTATGACTCCAAAGAGTGTGTGGTTTACACCTCTATCTATGTGGATTCAATGATCACCAAGTGGGACTACTGTCAAGGCAAGGTACTGGATCAAATTCATATCCATTACAACGTAGGTCACCTGATGACAATGGAAGGTGATTCTGTTACTCCTGATGGTAAATACCTGGTTGCATTAAACAAGCTGGCGATTGACCGTTTCAACCCTGTTGGACCATTGCATCCACAGAATCACCAGTTGATCGATATCAGTGGCGACAAGATGGAGCTGCTGTATGATATGCCGCTTCCATTAGGCGAACCGCATTACGCGGTAGCAATCAAAGCCGATAAGTTGAAACCTGCTGTTCGTTATAAGTCTGGCTGGAACAGCCGTACAGATAGTCGATCTGAATATAAAACACGTGCAGGTCGCGAAAAGGTCGTACGTAAAGATGGTGTGGTGCATGTTTATGGAACAGTGATTCGTTCACATATCACCCCGGAGATTATCCAGGTTGAAGAAGGTGAAACGGTTTCTATCCATCTGACTAACCTGGAACGTGCCGAAGATGAAACACACGGTTTCGCGGTTTATAATGAAAACGTGCAGTTATCTATCGAACCAGGTAAGACGGTGTCAGCAACATTCAAGGCTGATAAAGCGGGTGTCTATCCATACTACTGCACAGAGTTCTGTTCCGCGCTTCACCTTGAAATGCAGGGTTATCTGCTGGTGACACCAAAAGGTTATAAAGCCAAAGCCACCAAGATGAAAGAAGGCCAGGTTTATACCAAAGCTGATTATGACAAGCAGGTGAAAACCAATGTCGATACTCAGGCGGTTATTGATTCAGTGGTTGGATTTATCACCAGTCATAACTACAAGGACTTCCCTGTGGTCGTCGCACTGGTTGAAGATGCTACTGATCAGTTAGGTTTTGCGGCTGAAGCCAAGAAGAAAGCGGATGATTTCGCTGCCAAAGGTGATTACCAGAATGCCACACTATGGGCTGGTCAGCATTGGCAGTATCAGGTTAAAACCGCTGATATGGGCCTGCGTGCTAAAACCTTCCTTGAACAAAATGGTGCGGTTAAAGTTAAAAAATAGTTACAAAACTATTTAATTAGAGGGGGGAGCATTTATGTTCCCCCCGTTTGGTTAAAAAAAGAAAGTCCCTCACAAAATAAGGTGAAATTATGAAATCATCCAATTTATTAGTTACTGCTGTATTTGCGGCTCTGTCATTGACGGTGTCAACGGCTTTACTGGCCGATGGCGCTGAGCTGTACAAGAAAAAAACATGCTGGTCATGTCATGGTAAAGATGCCAACAGCCCTATCATGGGTATGTACCCTAAACTGGCCGGGCAGAGTGCGGATTATGCATACAACCAGATGAAAGATATCAAATCAGGTGCACGCAATAATGGGCAGGCAGCTGCCATGAAAGGTGTCATGGGTCTGGTGAATGATGCTGAAATGCGTGAAATCGCTGACTGGTTGGCAACATTGAAATGATTTATGACAATTGTGTAAAAACGCCTTGTGTTTGGTATTGATTAAGGTCAAGCACATTAGTGATTCATTATGTTCTAATCAGGATTGTCGTATTAGATACTGTATGCCTGGAATCGATATCTATAGATTAAGTGTCCATGCATAATCAATCAACCCCTGTGCTCAGCAATATACTGAGCCAGGGATATATAGAGAAGAAGTTATGAAATTTAAATTATTATCACTAAGCAGCTGCCTGGCTTTCACCCTGGTTTTTGCCAATGCAGCCCAATCTGCAGAGTCTGGACAGGCAAAAGATGTTAAAGACTGGAATAAGACCGGTGGTGAAAAGACCGAAGCGATGTTGCTCACACCTGACCGGGAACGCGGCATTGTCGTGTATGAAGTCTGTTCGGCCTGTCACCTGCTCGAGGGCTGGGGGGCAAAGGATGGTACCTTCCCACAGATCGCTGGGCAGCATAAAAACGTGCTGATTAAACAATTGGCAGATATTCGTGCGAAGAACCGGGATAACCCGACAATGTACCCGTTTGCACTGGATGAGCAAATCCTTGCTGTCTCTGGTTTTAAACACGGTGAGATTAGTCCTGCTCAGCTAGTTGCAGATGTAACGGCCTATTCAGCGAGTCTGCCGATGAACCCGGATAATGGTAAGGGAACATGGAACGAACTTTTTCCTGAGTATGCGCAGGGTAAAAAGTTATATGAAGACAATTGCGTAGAATGTCATGGTAAGAATGGCGAAGGCGATGATGAAAAGTTTTATCCCAAGATCCAGGGTCAGCATTATGCTTATATGATGCGCCAGTTTGAGTGGATCAGAGATGGTAAACGCCGCAACGCAAACCCTGACATGGTAGAACAGATCAAAAGCTTTTCCGATAAAGACATGGAGATGGTGATTAACTATACTTCACGACTCAAGGTGCCAAAGAAAGATCTCGCGCCTTCGGTTGACTATCAGAACCCGGATTACGATTGATTCGCAAGTGATATGCCAGGACTCCCGTCTATAAGGGAGTCCTGAGTTTTGACCACTGCTGGTTGGCTATACTGATTGGCAAATACTGAACGGCTATTGTTCATTTCAGCTTAATTCAACAGGGTAACATTCATGAGCGCAGCGTCTTTTAACAAACAGACCATAACCGTTGGAATTCTCTCTCTTATCGGTATCGGTTTGCTGGCTATTATCTTCTATACCTCAATCTGGTGGGTTTCTCTGACGGCGCCCAATTATCCAGAAGAATCTTTTCCTGACGGTGTACGCATTGAGTTCCATATCAATGGTGTATTCAATGGTTGTACCTTACAGAAAAAGGCTGAGATCCTGGAAGAAGAAGCGCTCGATTGTGTCCATGAAATGGATACTATTAACCACTACGTTGGTATGTATCCTATCGCTGCCGGTGGGCCGCTAGAAAGAGGCTTTGGACAATTTCTGGTGGTTTTCATGATGGTGATGCTGCTCGGTTTCATGTGTACCAAACCTAAAATACGTATGCTTTTACTTAGCGTTGGTTTTGCCATCATAGCGGTGTGGATGTACCTGGCGATGTTCAGCGATGATGGCTTTCAGCTGCAGAGTGAAGGTTATGTCGAGGCATTAGTAACATCACTTGATCAGGATGCCTCGGATACATCAACTGAGGAGCCAGAACCAGAAATAGTCATCGGTGGCATCACCGGCGTATTAAAAAAATCTCTGGAAGATTCTGGTGTTGAGGTCATATTACCGTCTGAAGTAGAGATGCAAAAGAATAAAAGCATCAGCAAGATCAGCGGCAAGGAAAACATGATCGAGCAGTTAAAGATTACCTATGATATTGACCAGGCAAAACAGGGCCGTACTTATGATGAATGGAATGGTAGTTCTTTTCAGGTAATGTCCTGGCATTACGCTAAAAGTCTGGCACGCTATTTCAATAATCCAGAAGAGATTGAGCCTATGGTGAAAACTCTGGAGATTGCAATACATGTGGCATTCTGGGGTCTGCTTGGCGCCATGGTATTACTGGTATTCGGTGCACGTAAAAATAGCGGCTTATTGTACTGGCTGTTAGTGTTAGTGCCGATGGCGCTGCCATTGTTCTTTATCATCGACTACTCTGCATGGCTATGGTGGTATGGGCATACCTTGAATGATATGGGTGCATTCTCAGTAAAACCATTTATGCCAACGGTCTTTGGTGATGGCAAGGTGGCGCAGTTTACTACACACTCATATCCGGATACCGGCTTTGGCCTGATGATGCTGGTATTCTTCTCGCTGGCCGCCGCCGCATTGATACGTCGTAAACAATTTAAAAACCAGTAATGAGAGTACTCCAACAAAACCACATTGTTGGAGCAACATGGGTATTAATACGCGTCTGGATCCTTTTACTTGTTAGCCAAAATGTATATGCAGCTAACTACCCGTCTTTTCAGGCGCTGGTTGATGCGACAGAGCCAAACGGTACTTTAGTACCGCCTCCTGGTATTTATTCTGGCCCGGTTATTCTTGATTCTGCTATTACTATAGATGGCAGGGGTGAGGTAACCATCGATGCGGGCGGAGAAGGCTCGGTTATCTATGTTGATACCGATGGCACGGTTATAAAAAATCTGCATCTAACCAATTCTGGAAGCTCTCATAATGATATTGATTCCGCTATTCAGGTACGGGGTAATTTTAATGTCATCAAGGATAATGTGATCGATAACTGCCTGTTTGGCATCGACTTGCAGCAATCCGAGCACAATATTGTACGCCGCAATCACATCTCATCAAAACCGGTAGAGCTAGGGGTTAGGGGAGACTCGGTACGTCTCTGGTATAGTTTTCACAATAAGATTACCGACAATATAATTCGTGATAGCCGTGATATGGTCGTCTGGTATTCGGCGAATAATACTATTGCCAGGAATGACTCGCGTAATGGCCGATACTCATTACACTTCATGTATTCACGTTTTAATGAAGTTGACTCAAATCATTATGAACATAATTCTGTTGGCATCTTTTTGATGTACAGTGATAGTGTTGTAGTGAAAAATAATTACATTGCTTATGCTAATGGACCTACGGGTATGGGCATAGGTTTTAAAGAAACATCAGGTGTTGAAATAGCAAATAACCAGATTCTTTATTGTTCCACTGGCATGTATATTGATGTCTCGCCATTTCAACCGGACATGACGAATAGCATCCACGATAATGTCATTGCTTTTACCAGCATCGCTATTGATTTTCTCAACGACTGGACAGGAAATACTTTTGAGCGCAATTCATTTAAGGGCAACCAAACTCAGATATCAGTAGCAGGTGGCGATACTGCCAATAGAAATGTCTGGCAGGGAAATTATTGGGATGATTATGAAGGCTTTGATTTAGACAACGATGGTATTGGTGACAAACCCTATGAGCTTTACGGTTATGCTGACCGGATCTGGATGGATGTGCCTGCTGCCAGGTTTTTGCAGGGGACACCGGTAATGGCAGTACTGGATTTTCTTGAACGCCTGGCGCCTTTCAGTACACCTGATATGCTGGTAAGAGATAAATCGCCTCTGATGGCAGCACCGCAATATACTGACAGTCCAGAGCCAGTGGCTGGTCGAGAACCCGGCGCCAGTCCAGAACTCAATGCCATGGTTGAGTTATGAGGGTTGTTATATGAGTGATTTGAAAAAAATTTTTACGAAAAAAAACAAGCCGGTGTTAAGCATGAAAAAACGCCAGAGCCAAAGACGCGATTTTATTCGCTCATCCCTGTTGGCTGTTGGCTTTGTATCATTATCTTTGACAGGTCTACTGCCTGTTGTTCGTGGCAGTTCAGCCAGGTTGCGGCCACCGGGAGCATTAAAAACTACACTCGATGAACAGAAATTTTTTGCTGCATGTATAAAATGTGGTCAATGTGTGCAGGTGTGCCCGGTCAATGCGATAAAACTAGCCGATCTTGATGAAGGTGTCGGTATTGGCGTGCCCTATATTGATGCACGCGAACAAGCCTGTGACTTTTCCTGTGACGGACTGCAATGTGTATTGGCATGTCCAACCGGTGCATTAACACACGACCTTGATTACCCCGCAGATACGCGTATGGGTTTTGCCCGCCTGGATAACCCGAAAACCTGTCTTGCAGCCAGGGGGCAGGGCTTTAAGGGGCAGGTTAGAGGACCGGACTTCAAAGGTTTGCTGAGGTACGATGAAGTGGATCGCTGGGCCCCGATTCCTGTTGCTGATCACCCTTATGATCTTGAACTGTGTGATTTATGTGTACGCCAGTGTCCTATCGAGATTCGCATAAGCCAGTGTGCTGCTCAGGAGGCGGAGCGTGCTGCCGCGATTGAAGCTGGAAAACTAGCCGGAAAAGTCGCCAGGGTAGCTGAACAACATGGTAACGAATGTCCGCCAAAACATGCAATTGAATTGCAGGCAATTGAATCTGATGGTGGCCTGAAGAGAATGTTGCCGGTGATACTGGACGGCTGCGTTGGCTGTGGTGTCTGTGAAATGATTTGCCCGGTCGAAGAAAGTCCTTCTATTGTGGTTGATATTGATAAAATTACGGACTGGGCATAGTAACGGGACATGATAGGTAGCTGATATGAAATATATTTTAGAGTCTTTATCCCAGGTCTATGGCAATGACTCAACTCGTCCGGATAAAGAAAAACAGTCTGATGAATTAAAAAAGATCTATCAGGACAAGAGAGGGAAACTTAGTAAAGCAGATCTTGAGGCTGCACACTTAGAGCACCATAGCCACTTTTTCAGAAAGTGGCAAAGACGCCGCTGGCTTACATTGATCCTGGTGAACGTACTGTTCCTGGTATCTTATAAATTTGATGTGCAGTTACTTGAAGGTGCCATGACTGCATCACGTTTTGTCGGCTTTCACTTTGCTGATCTGAATTCTGCGCTACAGGTCATGTTGGCCTATAAACATGTTGTACTCAACCTGGTCATCGGCACCACTACCGTCTTTATAATGTGGTTGTTACTGGGTGGCAGAACATTTTGTTCCTGGGCGTGCCCATACCATTTATTATCTGAATGGGCGGAGTACCTGCATCTCTGGTTAGTTAAGAAAAAAATAATAAAGAACCACACCTTTCACCGTAAAACCCGTAGCGTGTTTTACGTGATTTTTGCCCTGCTGGCTTTACTTTCCGGTTATACGGTTTTTGAGACCATCTCTCCGACAGGCATAGTAAGCCGTGCCATTATTTACGGGCCGGGTGTCGCCCTGTTATGGGTCGGCGCATTGTTGTTGTTTGAAGTGTTTTATTCGCGCCGTGCATGGTGCCGTTATGTTTGCCCGATCGGTGTTACCTATGCAGCGGTGGGCACCCTGTCGCCGTTACGTGTGGTATATAATGCTGAAGCTTGTCATCATGAAGGTGATTGCCGCAAAATATGCATGGTGCCGCATGTGCTTGATCTGACGATCAGGGGACGCGCGCAAACACTGGATCAGGATGTCACCGCGGATTGTACCCGTTGTGGAATGTGTGTCGACGTTTGCCCGACAGATTCATTAAATTTTAAAATCAAAGGGCTGGATACCTTCCTTTGATTTCATGGTCTTTGATTTTTATGGTCTTTAATTTTTTGTATCGTGCTTCCGGATCGGGTAATGATTAACTTTTCAAATGTAGGAAAAAACTTTAAGCGCAACGCTGTGCTTAAAGATATAAACCTGAAAATTGAGCGAGGTCAGCGTGTCGCGCTGGTAGGATCGAATGGTGCTGGCAAAACCACATTGATAAGATGCCTGTTAGGCGAATACAATTGCAAGGGAACGGTCACCATCGATGACATGGATCCCAGGGAACATCGCCAGCAGGTATTATTAAAGGTTGGTTTTGTACCACAATTACCCCCGCCTCTTAGAATGCCCGTGGGGCAGTTAATCCAGTTTGCCGCCAGCCTTTGTGATTCCGATCCAGAAAAAATGCATGACGTGGCTGATATGCTGGGGTTTGATGCGCGTCATTTCCGGCACCAGCCTTTTGTAAAGTTATCCGGTGGACAAAAACAAAAACTGTTGATCGCTGTGGCCCTGGGGCGAGACTGTGAATTACTGGTAATGGATGAACCGGCAGCCAATCTTGATCCTGAAGCCAGGCATATACTGTTCAAGTTACTGGCGGAGAAGCAGGAGTCTTCAGCCATGCTGATCTCCAGTCATCGACTTGATGAAGTGGCCTCCCTGGTTAACCGGGTTGTAGAAATGGATATGGGTAAAATCGTACTGGATGATGAAGTCGCAGACCTGGTCGATATGTCCAGCCAGTTAAGCTGCAGTGTTCGCATGATAAAACCGGAACCGGCGTTTGCTAAAGCTTTGACAGAGTGGGGTTTTAGCCAGCAGGTAGATGATGTCAGCTGGAACGGTATTATTGCAGGGCCAGACAGGTTACGGTTTTTAGGCATGTTGTCACGTTATGCAGCATTATTAGCCAGTATCGAAATGCATGAAGCTGAAACACTTCGGGTGGACTCATATGTAACAGACGGCCATACAAAAGATGCCCAGACAAAAGACGAGACCAACCATGTTGCCTAGACCTTATTATGTATTTATTCTGGCAACACTTACCCTGCTTCTATCCGCCTGTTCAGGCGAACCAGAAACCGGTCCAGTGGAAGTGAAGTGGGATCAGAACAACTGTGAGCGTTGCCGAATGATGTTAAGTGATCGGAACTTTGCCGCGCAGATACGTTATTTTCCCGAAGGCAAAAGATCAAAAGCTGTGAAATTTGATGACATCGGCTGCGCGGTCTTATGGTTAAAAGATCAGCAATGGAAAGATGACCCTAAAACACAGGTATGGGTGACAGATCACCGCAGTGGCGAGTGGATAGATGCCAGAAAAGCCACTTATATCCGTAAAAATAATTCACCTATGGGCTATGATCTGGGCGCGCAGTCAGAAGCTGACGCAGAGGGTTTAAATTTTGCCAAGGCCATCGAACATATCGAACAGATTGAAAATGAATTCAATGTTCATGGCATGCAGCATCAGCATATGCATGATGAGCCCATGCAAGATCAGTCGCAGGATTTAAAACAACAGGGCCTGGCACGAGAATCCCAGGATGATGTGAACCTGGGCAGTGAGAGCAAGCAGCAATGAATCATCTCTGGTTAACCGCCTATAGCGATATCATCGAATCATTGCGTGCACGCTGGTTTATGGTGTATTCGATGGTATTTGGCGGCATTGTTGTCATCCTGTTTGCTTTTGGTCTCTCTGAATCAAGGATCATGGGGTTTACCGGCTTATCACGCCTGCTGGTAACTTATATCCAGCTCTCCATGGCGATATTACCGATATTTGTATTGATTACGACCGTACGCTCGGTAGCTGGGGACAGGGAAGCAGGTGTTTTTGAATATATGTTGTCTTTGCCTGTGTCCTTAGCTGCATGGTTTTGGGGCAGGTTCTTCGGGCGATTTATCGTCGTGTTTTTGCCTGTATTTTTCGCCATGCTGGGCGCAGTAATATGGGGAGTAATAAAAGGTTCTGAGATTCCTTGGGATCTGTTCATTTTCTATACCGGGCTGTTGATGGCCTTAGCCTGGTGTTTCCTCGGTATAGGTATGTTAATTTCTACGCTGGCCAGATCATCGGATGTGGCCCAGGGTGCGGCGTTTATTATCTGGTTAGTATTATTATTGTTTCTTGATCTGATCCTATTGGGCATCATGATCCAGGAACATCTGCCACCGGAAACCGCAGTCGCTATTGCACTGGCAAACCCTATGCAGGTCTTTCGTACTGCAACCATGATGTTATTTGATCCGCAACTGGTATTACTGGGACCGACAGCTTATGTCATTCTGGATAATTTTTCTCAGGCAGGATATATCGCTTATGCAATTATATATCCCATGGTCTTTGGTACCCTGTGTGCAGGTTTAGGTTACTTTTTTTTCCGAAGAAGTGATTTGCCATAACAAAAAAATTGCATCATGCAATGTTCTCAACATAATTATATATACAGTGTGATACAACTATGAATTATAAAAAATCAATTTTATTACCGTTTGTTATTTTAGTATCTATTGTTTCTAACGCTCATGCGCAGGCCGCATCTGAATCACAGTTAAATTCAATTGCCGATCTGGGCAGATTGAATGGCGTGGCTTTGCAATGCAGTTATACGACACAGATGCAGCAAATTAAACAGGCGCTGGTATTAAACCTGCCAAAACAACGTGCCCTGGGAGAATGGTTTGAGAATAAAACCAATGATTCTTTTATGACATTCATGAAGACAAATGCCAGTTGCCCGTCGCCCGTTGATTTTATGCAAGAAGTAAATGCAGCGATTATTGTCATGGAAGCTGAATTTAAGAAATGAGTATCCATGAACGCTACCATTGTGGCTACCGGCACCAGTGTACTGTCATATGAAATTTCTCGTTGCATTATTATTACTGCTGATCAGTTCGGTTTCGTCGGCTGACATCAGTCCGTCTGAAGTCGTTGTTAGTATAAAACCAATACACTCTATCGTTACGGGTTTGATGAAAGATATCGGAACCCCCGGGTTATTGTTCAAGGGATCACAAACGCCATATGACTTTACTGTAACAGCAGCTGAAACTGGGCAGTTAGATGCTGCCAAACTGGTTATCTGGGTAGGTCCTGAATTAGAAAAAAACCTGGAGCCGGTAATCGCGAGATTGCCATCATCTGCCACTGTCGCTGAACTGCTGTCAAACTCCCGTTTAAAAATTCTTCCGTCGAGGTCAGATCCTACATTGCGTGACCCGTTCTTCTGGATGGATGATCGAAATATCATAATACTAGTGGATGAATTAACTGAACTGCTGATACAGATAGATCCTGCAAGATCACATATTTATGCACGTAATCGTCGGGAGATGCTGGTGCCACTTCGTCGTATCGATAAAGAGTACGAATATGGCTATCGTGGTCTAAAAGCCGGCATCGGCGTAACGTATTTTGATACTCTGCAATATTTTGAACAGGCTTATGCATTGGCTATCCTGGATAGAGTGACCGGCACACCCTGGGATAGCGAAACAGCGGCTAATATGCTTAAAGTAAGAAGTCGTATTCAGCAACATGAAGCGGTTTGCCTGTTTGTTGATGCAAGTATGCACGCAGGAAATCTGCAACTGATAGTAAAAGATCAGCAGATAAACATCGGTAAGCTAGACGTACTTGGCAGGAACCTTTCAGCCGGGGCTGATTTATATCTGAAAATGATGCAATACAACACAGATGTTATCAAGCAGTGTTTGAATGCAGATATGGATGATGCAGCAACAGCAAGGTTAGCTGCGTCCAGTGAACAGAACAATATGCCGGACGGACTTAGAGGGCGTTTTATTTTAACCGATCATAACGGCAAGATATTTACCGAACAGGATATGCAGGGAAAATATGCCTTGATCTTTTTTGGTTACACCCATTGCCCGGATGTCTGCCCCACCAGTTTAGCGGTATTAACACAGGCATTAAAGCGACTTGCTGAACAGACTGATAAAGATCAGGCCGATAAAATCGTGCCATACTTTATAACGGTAGACCCGCAACGAGATACAGCAAAAGTTATAAACGATTATGTAAAGTATTTTGATAAAAGGCTGGTGGGCCTTACCGGTTCGGAACAAATGATTAAGCGTGTGGTTGATCAGTTTAAGGCTAAATACCAGAAAGAAGAGATCGAAAAAGGGCAGGATCCGTTATTGTATATCATGGATCATACTGCCAGCTTGTATCTGATGGCGCCGGATGGAAGCTTTATCACAAAGTTTGCTCATGGTATATCTCCGGATGTACTTGCCGATGAGTTAGCTGCAATAATTCGATGAGGTACTTCGATGTGCAGCGGGCAAGATGATTGATATGGGTGATATATATTAATTATGCGAAAAATATTATCCAGAACAGGAATAGTTAAAAATACATCACTACTGGCGATAATTTTTTCTAGACGTTTTGTGCCAAGTTTCAGAGTACCTTTACTCTTCTTGGCTTTGTTTGGTTTTGGCTCCAGGTTCTTACCTGTCGCGCCCTTACGCAAAACGCCGTGACAACCCGCGCATCGCTGGAAGTACATGCTCTTTGCCTGTTCGAATTCCGCTTCGTTCAGCGGTTCGAATTTCTTTTTAGCATAAGCAACGCCCGTCGACGCTGTCATGCCTACGCAGACAGCAAGTAAGACTGCTCAGTATTTAGAGGTGTGTTTTAGATTCATCAATTGACTCCTACTCTGTTTAGCAATAAATATTTTTGTGGTTATAGATTATATAAGGATTGGATTTCATGCAGGATTGACAATATTCTCTATTGGCTATCGTGTACCTGATATACATCAATTCAATTTGGTGATATCAAATGGATTAGTATTAGTTGATTCACATCAACAAATTTACTGTACTAGAGCTCTTGAAATGGCGTATGTATCACTGTTGATACTGCTGAAACCTTGTTAAAGACTAGGAAGGATTGGCTGACATCAAATCACTGGATGGTGATCTGCTGTATGGGGAGCAGTGTGTTTTTCAGGTAGGTAAAACCGGCTTTTGTTAACCGCCGGTCATGCTCATCAGGCGGACGACCTGTTCGGGTTTGTCCTTGAACTCATGTTTTTGAGGTTTGAGTCGAATCGCATCGATCAGGACTGCTTTCAACGCATCATCACTGATACCCTGACGCAGTAATGGCCGCAACTCAACCTTGTCATTCTGTCCCAGGCACAGGTACAGCGTGCCGTCGGTAGAAAGTCGGACCCGGTTACAGCTCTCGCAGAAATGCTGTGAGATCGGGGTGATGAAGCCGATACGAAGCTCGGTATTTTTGACCTGGACATATCTGGCAGGTCCGCCGCCAGGCATAACACCCGGTATCAGTTCATACCGTTCAGCGAGCTGTCGTTTGACTATCTGCAGGTCAAGGTAGTGATCTGTTGCATCTTCACCTGTTGCTCCCATCGGCATGGTTTCGATGAAACGAAGGGTGAATCCGTGTTCCAGGCAGAATTCGACCATGTCTTCAAACTCATCGTCGTTGATGCCTTTCATGGCGACCATATTGATCTTAACAGGGGAGAAACCAGCCTGTTTCGCTGCCATCAGACCATCGAGTACTGGTTGTAGCTCACTACCGGTTATCTCCCTGAATCTATCCGCGTTTAAAGTATCCAGGCTGATGTTGATTCTAGAAATTCCTGCTCTGCTCAGTTCATTTGACTGTTTTTCGAGTAACACAGCATTTGTGCTCAGTGACAGGTCATCAAGTCCTGGCAGCGCGGTAAGGCGTTGCGCCAGTCCTGCGATATTTTTTCTTACCAGGGGTTCACCGCCAGTAAGCCTTACACGTGCCACACCAAGCTCAGTAAAAGCCCTGATTACCTGTTCGATCTCATCAAAGGTCAGCCAGTGTTCGGGTTGCTCGAAATCCTTAAAACCTTTCGGCATGCAGTAGAAGCAGCGAAGATTGCATTTATCCGTGACAGACAGGCGTACATATTCGATGCGTCGACCGAAGGGGTCGACCAGCGAAGTCTGCTTGTCATGATGTGAGGTATTCATAATATTTCGTCAATGTGTACTGATTAAAACACATTTAGTAGATAGAATTCCCATTAGAAATCAAACGGAATACCCTCGAATGGGCATTCCAGGCAGCAGCTGGTTACATCAATCCTTGATGTATCCTTTATTTATAAAAATATAGTTATATGAATCAATAGCTTGATTTAATAACTATTCCAGTTCTATGTCAACATGACACTGCTTACAGTCGGCTTCTTCAGTCAGGTATTTTTCGTGTTCAATTTCCATAAATTCATCCGACAGTTTGTGGGCGATGCCTTTGTGACAATGTATACAGGTCTGTCCCTGTGAACGAGCCTGTGCATGCTGTTTCGCTGCATGATCTTTCTGTTTACTCGGATCCATCTGGCCGAAGTCGTGGCAGTTACGGCACTCTCGCGAGTCGGTCTGTTCCATCCCTTGCCATACATGCTGGGCTAACTGGTGTCGCTTGGCTTCATATTTATCAGCGGTATCGATGGTGCCAAGTATCTTGTGGTACAGCTCGTTACTGGCATGTATCTTACGCATGATCTTGTGATGATATTCTTTTGGTACGTGACAGTCGGGGCAGGTGGCACGCACACCGCTGCGATTGCTGTAATGGATTGTCTTCGTGTATTCCTCATATACGTTTTCTCTCATCTCGTGGCAGGAGATACAAAATTCTTCCGTGTTTGTCACTTCCAGTGTCCAGTTAAATCCGGCCCACAGTATGACACCTGTGATGATGAAGAAGAGTGCAGCGCCAAGTGAAGCGCCAAACAATAATTTACGTGAGAAGAATCCGGTAGCTGATCTCTTGTTGTTCATGCCGTCCTGAAACCTGATTAGTTACTAGTAGTGTATTAAATATACTACTAGTAATTGAAAGGTTAAATATCACAATGGAGGAACCTTGATCCATGTCATGCATATTTGAACTGATATGCACGACATGTAACATAATATTCTATATCGGAATGATCACAAGATCGTAACGAATATATTCTGGCTATAATTTAATTGCCTGGGGAATCTATAACCGGGTTGCTGTACTTTAATACTTAAGTCGGCTGTTTATTAGCGAAGACCAGGTAGCGCAATGTGCCACCTGATGTAACGGCATCAAACGGATAGCAGGTAGCTAAGACAAGTATTTGCTCATCTACGGACGACTGTACCTTATAGTTCTTGCTATCGACGATCTGTAGATCGTATACCTGGTAGCGTTCAGTTTGCTCGGCTCGTCTGTAAATAGAGCGTATCGTTTAGCTGTATATCCTTTAAAAACTGGAAATGTGTATCACGGTGACCGCTGATTAGCATGGTGCCTGGCGTATTCGGAGCGGCAGCTGCCAGTGAAAGTCCGGGACCAAAAGCAAGGCTGCTGCCGCTATCACCCGCGAGGATTATCTGTTCGATATCATGCTGTGGCACGATCAGTTTTGCCACCGGCCAGGTGTCGGCCCATGGCCAGGGTTTGTGTGCAGAATCTACGGTATCTAACAGGGTTGCGTTCCAGGAGGCATTGAGCAGCTGTTGTGCGATGATTGCTTTACCCTGTATCCAGCCCGCTGCGGAAAGCTGCCACAGGCAGAGAGCGAATAATGCCCCGATGATGATGGTAAATATATTTCTCATGTATTTATGAAAGTTATTACACATGGTGTCAATCCTCAAAAAAATGTCATCGCGATGCCTACATGGATGTAGGAAGTAGAGCAACGCGGGAGCAGTTGCCGAGGCACGAAGCAATCTCATGTAAACGATACAGTCGCCTGAGAGAGATTGCCACGCTTCGCTCGCAATGACGGTTTTCATTTACCTGTATCTCCACCGATACAGAAAAGTAGCAGTGATGAACAGGACAATCGCCAGCAGCAGATTAAACCGCGAACTGGTTGCCGCCTGTGCCAGCATCAGACCGTCAGCCGACGATGGATTCTTCCAGCCATGTGGCAGGTTATTTTTTAAATGTTCGCGGTATAACATGCCATCGCTATTGACCGGGGTTACATCGACAGCAACCATGCTGGTATAGCGGCTGACCAGGTGGTGTTGCAATGCCGTATCAGTTACCTGTTGCCTGATCGACTGGGCTTCTGTCTCATTAACTGCGCGGCTGTTTACTTCATGTAGTTTATCCATCAACGAGGCGATTTTTTCACGTGCCCAGGCAATGCTGATGCCTTCTTTTGATGTGGTATTCAGATTCGGCGCTGGCCTGCCACTCGGTGTTGCCGTAGTCACCCCTGATAGCGATGCTTTCGGGTATGTCCTTACCTTTGATCAAGAACGTAGCTGTCTCACCAGCGTACATGTCGGCGATGGATTTCGGGAAGACCTCATACTTATCCTCATCATTGTTAGCATCGAGTGTCAGCTGGATATTTATCAATGCTGGCGTCTCGATCTTTTTGAACAGCGCTGTGGTTTTTTTATTTACCTCGTTGATATCGCCGATGTAGGTGAACGAACCGCGGCCTTTCTGTGCCGCCTTGCGCATGAAGTAGGAGTTTGGTGCAGAACCGATACCGATAGTAAACAGGCGGCTGTTACCGAGCTGCCGGTCGATGATGTCGAACAGTTCGATCTCATTATCGATATTGCCATCGGTGATGAATATGACCTGGCGGAAGCGGGAGAACGTCTCCTGTCCCGATAATGCCAGCTGCAATGCCGGTTTCATCTCGGTGCCGCCATCGGCGTCCAGGTTATTTATAAAGCGCTTTGCATAGCTCTTGTATTCGGCTGAAGCGTCGATAGTCCCGGGGAACAGGCTGCCTGTATCATTATTAAACCAGATGATATTAAAACGATCGATAGAGCTAAGCCCGTCCAGTGCAGTAATCAATGATGCCTTGGCCTGTTCGATCGATGTGCCCGCCATCGAGCCGGAAACATCGATGACAAAGACCACATCACGCGCCTGTACTCTCTGCTGCAGGTGGCTCAGGTCTGGTGGTAACAGCGTTACCATCGTATATATGCTGGAGTCGCCATCTGACTTACCATTTAATTGAGTGAAGGCTGATATCTGAGGCTGGTTATTGAGCTGTGGTTTCCATACCAGCTCAAAGTCACGATCAGCAATAATATTTTCACCGATGGTGGATATGCTGTAGCGATTTTCACTGGTCTGGTTGATGTCGATGCGATGATAAGAACTGTGCAGATCGTAGAGGCTAACGCCCGCATCGAGCAGTACATGTATACGTGTAGGATTATTGTTATGGTTTACCGGGTCTGTCTCGGTATGGACACTGGTGTCGTCGTTCAGATCGCCAGGCCGTCCTTCTGACGAAGATGTTTGCGTCATGAGTCCTGCCAGCGTGATAGCGGGGAGCAACGACCATGGGAAAGCGTAAGCGATAGCTGTCATCTTTATAATCGAGTACCTGCTGGAACTCAAACTCGACGGTGATCTCTTCACCAGGCGCTATGTTTGCTAGTGCTGTAGTGAAAACATTAGGCCGCTGTTGTTCGATCAGGCTTGCTTTCTTGCCCGCAGCCTTGGCCAGTTCATAGGTTCTTTTTGCCGTTATACGTTCTTTTACCTGTCCTTCGATGACGCGTTCACCCACGACCATGCGGAAGTGATCAACGGCTGCCTTTTCAGGCAGTGGGAAGACATAGATGCCTTCAGCCCATAATGAACTGGAATTTTTAAACTGCTGTTTTACCTTTGCCCTGGCGATGGCACCGGTAACCACAAAATCAACATCTGTCTGCACCTGTAAGGCCTCGATGTAGATACCGTTATCAGGCAGCAACCAGACAGAACCATGCTGGCTCTGGTATGGAACTGAGGTCTCAACGGTATTCGCATAAACATATTGAAACATCAGACCGAAAACAAGGTACATGCTGATAACCACCAGGGTTTTATGGATGATTTTTAGTGTTAGTAATAAAGCTTTCTGTTTTTTATCTGTTCGCTGAAAGTAGTTGCTATTCATGGTGATCATTAGTTCTACCCCTGTAGGTGGCACACTCTTTGTGTGCCACCGGTGTTGAATGTTTAAAGATTCTTTATTCGCTTGTAACGATGTCCAACGGTGATGATCTGGTTGCCGGCGATAACCAGGTAAGCATTCATCAGAACTGACAGTCTCCGGATCACGATTCTTCCGACATCTGACGCGATCAGGCGCAGGCTCTTACGGTCGAAGTAACACAGCATCGTGCCGTTCCTGTTTCGCTTGCGTGAGCCGTACTGGCATAACCAGTGGATGATCAGTGGCGGGATACAGCGCTGCTGTGACCGTTGTATTGCATGGCTGGTCATATGAAAACCGTTTGCGATAGTCTCCGTCATATGCATGCCACTGATATCATCTGTGATTGATCCGTTGTCTAACGTCGGTTGTGGCTCAGCCTTCAAAACCGCGTTGTTGCGTCAGCTACTACCGGGCTGATACTTTCATCGGTGAGCGTCGATGTTGAGGGCTGTTCCTCGCTCGTCGAAAAAACTTCTGCCATCGAATCGGCTATAGATTTACTGGCTCGTTCAAAACGTATCACTACGCGACGATCGAAGGTGTAAGCCTCCAGGTTGCCGGCGCTGGACTTCATCTTTGCCTCACCAAACGCTTTGCTGACGATACGGTTTTCATCGACCCCGGCACTGATCAGTTGTTCACGTACTTTCTGGATACGTTCGTTAGCCAGGGCAATATTCTGTTCCTTGTTGCCACGACGGTCTGTGTATCCGTCAAGATGCAGTTCAAGATCGCCCATGGTGTTTACCAGGTCAGCGATGGCTGCCAGTCGAGCAGGGTAAAATTTTTCGATGTCGGTACTTCCAGATCGGAAATAAACATCAAGACTCAGGTCTGTAACCAGGATATTCATAAGTTCCTCGTGCGGTGTGTTTTCGTTGTCTGTGATGACGGAATTAACAGGGCCTAACTGTGCGAGCTGGATACTGTTTTCAGCGGTAGGGTCCGTCGATTCGGTACTGGCAGCTGAGAGCGCGATATCGTCTCGTCACTATGACTTCATCCTGAGTGGTACTGGCAAGGCTATGATCTTGTGTGTCGCTAGCGGTGTCTGACGAGACTTCCTGATTCGAACCGACCAGTGCGCCGATAATGCCGCCAACGACGAGGCCTACAGGACCGGCGATCAGTGTTCCTGTGGCAGCACCGACACCCATACCGGGATACATATAGGTTTCAGATGTGTCTTCGTTACTGTTAATATTGTCAGCGGTCACTGGTTCATCAGCATAAGCCGCATCAGCATAAGCCTGGGTCGACAGCACCGATCCTGAAAATACAGCACTGGTAAGTGCCATGGATACTGCGATATTTAAAAGTGATTTTTTCATTGTTATCTCCGGGTGATTGATTAATAGTTTCTGTCGAACATGTTTCTTGTTTCCACGCTGCTATTAAAGCAATCGACCAGGCTTCAATCTTTGGCAGTGGGTGGAGGAAATATGGAGAAATAATGGAGATGAAGCGCTGGTGCAAAAAATTCATTTAAAATAAGAAGCAGAAGAATGTTCAGAGGTAGATAGACGTGAGACAGAGCGTAGCCATCGTTGAAGATGATGCAGAACAGCGCAGTTATTATGCTGAAGCACTAAGATCAAATGATTACGATGTGATGGAGTATGAAGATCGTGAGCAGGCACTGTATGCCTTCGAGTCAGCTTTGCCTGATCTGGCGATCCTTGATATCGCACTGAAGTCCGAAGTAGGTGGCGGCTACGAAGTTTGCCGCTACCTGAAACAACGTGATGCCAGTCTACCTGTCATCTTTCTGACCAGTCGCGGTGATGAGCTGGATAAGATCTATGGCCTGCAACTCGGTGCCTGGGATTACCAGACGAAACCGGTATCACTTGACTACCTGCTGGTGCGCATCGAATCTTTCTTTCAGATAAAGAAGTCTGCCGCCGACGCAGACAGCACGATGAGGGGGCGAGACAATCCTGCTTCGAGAGCTCTGAAGATTAATACGAGATCGATGCAGTGCTTCTGGAAGGAACATGAAATAAATCTGACACCAACCGAGTTTTCGATATTAGCAGCAATGGTCGAAACCGATGAGGCGGTCAGCATAGACCAACTGATAAAAGCGACACATCAGGGTTTAGTCGAAGATAACACCATCAATACGCACATCCTGCACATCAGGAAAAAATTCAAAAAGGTCGATGCTGATTTCTCGTGTATAAAAACACGTTATGGTTTTGGTTATCAATGGTTGTGTGAATGAGACTAGGTACGCGATTATTGGTATTCAGTTCCATCTTCCTGGTGACGCTACCACTGTTGGGTTATTACTTCATCGAGAAGATAGAAAGATCACTGTTGCAGGGGCAGGAAGAAGTCCAGTCGATGACAGCCTCAGCAATTGCGACAGTAGTGAAAAGTTATACCGATCTGTTCGACGTCGATGAAGATGCTATCTATGTCTACCCAAAGAAACAGAGTGTAGCGATCGATGGTTATATCAGTGAAGATGAGGACTGGTATCGACTTAAGAAAAAGTTTACATCTTATGAGGATGGCTATCTCTCACTGTTATTTATCGAGAATAACAAGTACATCTATGCCTACCTCAAAGTACAAGACCGGGATATTATCTATCGAAATCCTCGTTATAGTTCGCTGGATTCCAGTGATCACATCAGGCTGGAGTATCTCGATAAAAATAATGTTCGTCAACGCCTGGTGATGCTTACCGAAGGGCAGGGTAATATCAGTGTCTATGAGGTCGGTGAAGACTGGAAGGTATGGAAGACCGGTCGCCATGTGAGTGCTGTCTACGGCATCTGGCAAGAAACCGGCAGCGGGTATGATATCGAGATGCGTTTCCCCTCGATCTGGCTGGAGCCAGGACGACGGCTATCTATCAGTGTTGTCGATGTATTTGGAGAGAATGAACGATACCCTGATACCAAGGTATCGACGCAGTTACTAGGGAATGATATCTTGAACCCGTTATTGTTTCATTCGAAGAAGATAGGTGATGCTATCGCCGATCTGAAAGATTCCAGCTCACAGATATGTGTCATCGATAAATACCGACGTGTGCGTGCTGTTATCGGTGGTTTGCAGATGAATGATTCACTCTGCCGGGCAACTGACAAGGTGAGTAAAGACCTGGTAGAAAAAGTCTTGATGGGAAGTGAGCAACTGGAAAAAATAGATAAAGGAGATGAGACCTTGATCGTTGCTGCACACCCCGTATTCAATGGCAGTGAAACCATCGGCGCAGTGTTAGTCAGCAGTAGCAGCAAGCAGATCCTGTCCAGGCAACGTATCACATTGAACGAAGTCGTGCTGGCAACAGCAGGCATGTTCGCACTGGTTTTCATCAGCCTGCTGGTATTCAGCTCGTGGCTGACATTTCGTATCAACCGGCTAAAAAAACAGGCGGCTTCGCTGGTCGACGAAAGCGGCCGATTTATAAATAATATCGATCTACCAGATAGTCGCCATCATGATGAGATAGGTGAACTGTCTCGCAGTTTCTCTGCACTACTTGATAGATTAAACAATTACACCTGCTTTCTGGAAACCGTACCGAGGATGTTGCGCCACGAGATACTCAATCCGGTCAACACCATCAGCATGTCATTGCAAAGCCTGCAAGGCAAGAGTGGTCAGACTGAAAACGATGAAACAAGCGATATAACAACTGCGAGTAACGCGATACAACAGTTACAGCTCATCGTGTCGAGCCTGACGGAAGCGGCCAGTATCGACGATGCCTTGATACAGGATGAGACGGAAACTTTCGACATTGCGGCGTTACTGAATGAATATGTCAGTAACTCGCAGCGCAAACACGACAACGTACAATTACAATATCATGGAGTCACGCAAGACGTTTTTGTGAAAGGTAATGATCTGCGTATTGTTCAACTGCTCGACAAGATCAAGGACAATGCACTAGATTTCGCATTTCCCGAAACCGGGATAATGTTCGAGCTTGATGTCAGTCAAGGCGACTGTGCCGTTATCTATATAAAAAACGAGGGTGAGAGCATCCCGCAGCAACAGCTGGATATTCTTTTCCAGGGGATGGTTTCACACCGATCAGTTAAAACAGGCGTGCCTCACCTGGGTATTGGTTTATATGTGGCTCATAAGATTGCACAATTCCACCAGGGGCAGCTAAATATAGCTAATCGTAGGGATAAACAAGGCGTAGAAGTTGTATTAGTATTGCCCACAGTCAAAAATAGATGATCTAACAATAACGGTGTAGCGATGAGCGAAAAACAGATAGTACCAATCAGGATTGCAATTTTAACGGTTTCAGATAGCCGCACCGAAGCTGATGATACTTCAGGTGATGCACTGGTCGATCGATTGACGTCAGCGGGGCACACACTGGTCGAAAAACTTATCCTGCCCGATGATAAATATGTAATCCGTGCAGCAGTATCTCGCTGGATCGCAGACAAAGATGTGGACGTGGTCATCAGTACCGGTGGCACCGGTCTGACCGGACGCGATATAACACCAGAAGCTGTACAACCATTATTCGATAAAGAGATCGAAGGCGTTGGTGAATTGTTCCGCTGGGTCTCTTACCAGGAGATAGGAACATCGACTATCGCATCACGCTGTATAGGCGGTTTGGCCAATGGCACATTTATTTTCTGTCTGCCAGGTTCAACAGGTGCCTGTCGTACCGGCTGGGACAAGGTTATTGCTCCTCAGCTAGACTGTAATACCAGGCCCTGTAATATCGTCGCTTTGATGCCGCGGCTATTAGAAAAGTAAGTAGTTAATTCAAACGTCATTGCGAGCGCGACAATTTCTGTTAGCGGCTGAGTCGTCTGCAGGAGATTGCCGCGCTCGCAATGACGGGAAATAATAAAGAGTACTGGAATCGTTCCTGACGATTCTCAGCATACACTCCCTCCATGGAGATAAAAATGAAAACGATAAAAACAAGTGCTGCTGATTGCTGTGCATCGCCGGGACTGATCTCGGTCGAGCAGGCCATAGAAAAAATTCTGGCACAAGCCATACCGGTGGAACAGGTCGAACAGGTCGATATCCTCGACGCATTGAACAGGGTGTTGGCTGAAGATCTGCATTCAACCATCGATGTACCCGGATACGATAACAGCGCGATGGATGGTTTCGCGGTCCGTAGTGAAGACTGCCAGGTTTCAGGTAGTGTGTTACCGGTAACGCAGCGTATACCTGCGGGGCAGGTCGGCACAGCGCTTGAAGCTGGCAGTGCAGCTCGCATCTTTACCGGTGCCCCTGTGCCCGAGGGAGCTGATGCGATTGTCATGCAGGAGATGTGTCAACAGATCGATGACGAGACGCAGGGTAATATGGTAACGGTTAATATCGTTGTCAAAGCCGGCAGCAATGTTCGGCGTGCTGGTGAAGATATCGCAAAAGGTGGTGCGGTTTTACGCGCTGGAAAAAGACTACGTGCCCAGGAACTGGGTCTGCTGGCATCAGTCGGTCTGGCGAAGTTCAACGTTAAACGCAGGTTAAAAGTCGCGACATTTTTTACCGGTGATGAGATCGTAACACCAGGTCAGCCTCTTGCAGCTGGACAGATCTATAATTCAAATCGCTATACCCTCCGTGGTCTGTTACAGGCCATGGACTGTGATGTCATTGACCTTGGCATAGTGCCAGACACGCTGGATGCAACTGTCGATGTTTTAAAACAGGCCGCAGCGGGCGCTGACCTGGTCATTACCAGTGGTGGTGTTTCTGTCGGCGAAGAAGATTATGTTCGTATTGCCCTGGAAGAACTTGGTGAACTTTCGATGTGGCGTATTGCCATGAAACCGGGTAAGCCGGTAGCGTTCGGTAAGGTCGGTGATGCTCTATTTATGGGATTACCGGGTAATCCGGTTTCAGTATTTGTTACATTCCTGATCTTTACACGTGGACTCATCTTAAAACTACAGGGTGCGGAAGATTATCATGTGAAACGGGTGCCTGTAATCGCGGATTTTGACTGGCCGACTATAAAACGCCAGGAGTATCTGCGTGCACGCCTGGTATACAAAGATCACAAGGTAATGGCGCAACTGTATCCACAGCAGGGTTCGGGTGTACTGTCTTCTGCAAGCTGGGCGGATGGCCTGGTCGAAGTGATCGTCGGTAGAGAGATTAAAAAAGGCGATATCATCGATTACCTGTCATTCGAAGGCCTGTACTAATAATCTAATTTTCATAGGATAACGCTCAACTATACGATGAAGCGAATAGTTGAGGCAGCATACTCATGCGAGCATCACTTATGCCTGGATTGATGTCGTCACTTTGATTGTTTGTCTATCAGCCTCGCAGTTTTCTCTCTTATATATTTCAATCACCTTAATAACGATAAAATGACATATCCATAACGCCTTGTGACAGAAATATGACACTTTTCATTAATGTGACGTGCTGATTTCAAAACAGTTGAAATCAAACTAAGCAATGGGGGGATTCTGGAACGATTCGAAATGTCGTTACCATGGGCTTTGTTACGCCTTATTACTCTATTTCTTAAGATCTTCCGAATTTATTGTACGACCATGTTTTCTGGCATGCACATTGCAACACTTAGGTTGTCAATAAAAAAAGCGTGAGATGGAACGATGAAATACAGGACACTCAATCAGCAAGATAAAGTAGTAATAGAGATAGGCACGTTGTTATCTGTGTTTGTCCTTGTCTGTATTTTTACCGGAGCTATTTTTTAACACTAAAACGAAACCATAAATAAATATTGTATGTAAATAGAATTATTTAGTGATATTTCAAAATCGGAAGAAGAAATATGTGGAAAGTGGAATACAAACCGAACAATGATTCTCAACCATGGACATTACTGGAATCATACGATAACAAAGCCAGTGCGATTCTTCATGCCGCGCGAGTGTCGGCTGATTACTTCATGGTTAAAGTTACTGATCCGGAAGGTAGCGTAATCTGGAGTAATTAGGAGAGGCTAGTATCGCGATCCTCCGCGTTTACTGCATCTATAATCACATCTGTGTTACTGGCATGTCCCCCTTCATAACAACAGGCGAAAGTTCAACCTCCTACTAAACCATCGCTAGTTATGGATGATGAGAAAGAGCCGGTTTTATCTGCTATATGAAAGCGAGACTGATGTCTATACGCCATCACAGCTCACAGAAAAATACTATCAAGGGTTTCAGTTACTGATGAAACAGGATCCATTATAGAAGATAGAAGGAAAGAAACAGGTACGCTACTGACAGAAAAATTTATGTTATCTTATGATGTTCTTTCAGGTAACTGAGGACTTCGTTTTTCTGACCTCTGAAGATGACCCTGTCCAGTTTTTTTTCTGTTTGAAAATCATACATCGGGTCATAATAGTCAACGAGTAATAATCTTATCCAGTCTTTGTGCCGTTCTGCATCGCCTGTAGATAATTGCCTCTGGATAGCATCAGTGAGCAGTGTTTTAAGTTCTTTGTGACGAACGCCACCAAGTCGACGTTGTATCTTGTCGATAGATGTCTGTAGCTGATCAGCCCATGATTCAAAGCCTGCTTCATCACCATTATATCGTTGGTGTTCGGCCAGGGATTCGCTGATATATTCCTGAAATGTGATATCGACGCGTTCATCGATACTGGCTTCCAGCAGGATTAAAGGTGACTGTTTCATCCTGGCAAACAGTATATCCGGTATCGCTCTGGAGCCAATGTTCGTGCCTTCATCTTCTAAAACAATCTGAGAGTATTGTCTGTTTCGGATCTTGAGTAATTCGATAGATAACCTGTTCTCGATATCGATCTGTGATGGCTGTGGTGTGACATGTTTTCCAAATACCGAACCACGGTGGTGATAAATGCCTTCGAGGTCGACCTGTTGATCTAGTTGCTGTAGTAAGACTGTTTTCCCGATACCGGTTCGGCCACCGATCATTACCGGATTGAGCTGTTGAGCGGATATCTCTAATTCGTCGATCAGAAAACGACGCATGGCTTTGTAACCACCTTTGATCCTTGGATAGATTGTTCCGGTTTTTTCATATATCCATTGCTGCGATATCTTCGAACGCATGCCGCCACGAAAGCAATAGAGTACACCTTGTGGGTTCTGCTCGAAGAAGTCCTGCCAGTGTTGTACACGCTGTGATTTAGCTTCACTCTGAACCAGCTCGTGACCTAGCTTTATGGCTTCATCCTGTCCCAGGTTCTTGTAGCGGATGCCTATCGCTTCCCGCTCCTGGTCGTTGATCAAAGGAAAGTTTTTTGCGAAGGGGAAAGCTCCCTGGTCAAATTCAACGGGGGCACGGACATCCAGTAACGGGGTATCGTTTAATAAAATAGAGTGATAATCTTCGATTTGCGGCAGTTCCATCCCGCTATTTTATAATAATTCATAGCGATTTTGATGATTTATCCCTGATGAGATGATCAGAAATAATACTGGTAGTTGAGGTTTATATCTGAAAAATCGGTATCTTTATCCTGCCACTGGTGCTTTGCGGATAATTTGATCGAATGGTTCATCGATATGGCAAAATTTTGTATGTACTGCACGCGAAGGCGATAGACGTCATCCTCGAACTGTTCGCCGCTGAACTGGAGGTGTGCCGTGGTATGTTTGAAATGCGATAGAAAGCCCGTATTGAAGCCGATAGCAGGTTCGATGAGGTTTTTTAACTGTTTGTTGATCTCGAGGCGGCCGATCGCCAGCGCGTAAAACTGGTGATTTTTTATTATTTCCCATGTACCTCCGGCACCGCCGCTGAGATGGTAGACCAGTTGATCTTTATTCGATGTGAACTGTCTTTCAAAACCGGTGTAAACCTTCCATGATAGCGGATCGAAAAAGCTGCTTCTCGGTGTCAATGAGAATATATCTACGAAGTCGAGCTGATATAAACGCAGCCCGACGTTATCCTCTGCACGGATTTTGATGCTGCCGATATTGATCTGTGCTCCCTGTAAGAAGCCGTCTTTGTTATCTTCCAGGTCGTGGAATGACATCTTGAAACCGAGCTCTGCATAATTATTGTTCAGGCGCTGGCCTAGGCCTAGAGTCGTGCGTTTACTGTTATGGCCTTTTTCCGGTGGCAGAGGTGTTGGCACCGTCCTGCTTATATCAATATCTACAGGATAACTATTAAGCTTTTGTAACAATTGATAGCTGCGTTTCGCTGTCACCGGATCGCGAGATGTTTCGGTATTCAGGTAACGCAGGTATTTATAGGCGAGATCGACAGTAGTCTTTTGCTGTTTTTGGCTCAGTCTTAAAAAGTTATCTGAATCTAAAGTTTTGATATCTTCAGATAGCTTCAACACGATGTCGCGCTGCTGTTTAGATAAGCCCTCCAATATAAACTGCAACTCGGTTGCCATGGCCGGCCGATAACTGGCAGACTCGATCAGCTGGGCATGTTCTATTGCCCTGACTGTATCCACAGGTATCGCTGTTACAATGAATTCATCAGTCAGCTCCACTTCCGGACGCGCGACCTCTATTAGTTCGAGCAGGCGGTAGGAACAGTTTTCATCAAAAAAGTAATAATCAAAATTTATGGTTTTCAGTTCCCATAGATGCTGGATCAATCTCTCGGTCTCTTCCGCGGTCAGGTTTAATTTGTATTCCCATATATCACGGTGTTCAATACGGTTGTATTCCTGGATCTTTTTAAAGTAGGGTTCAGAAATAAAGATTCCCGGGTAACCGCCAGCGAGGCCGCGATAGGCATAAATTAACGAGTTATCGCTGCTGTCTATGTCGGCACCGAAATTGACCGCGTATGACAGCCAGTCTGTCCGAGCGTCTTCCGAGTTGTCCAGCCGTAACAGGGTGTGCCCGAACATGGATGAGGGGCTGTTGAGATGGTATGCCGGAAATACCATGGTGACACTATCTGCCTGTACCAGTTGCCGCCATTCAAGATATTCATCACAGCGCACGACAGGGAGGGTATTGGTGTCGATATCGAGCTGGTCAACCAGCCATCTTGTCCTGGCGACAAACCTGCATTGTGTTTGCTGGTTATGGTCATCTTTTTCGATGAACAGATTTTTTATCGTTTCGAACAGTTCGGATCGAGGATTATCACTGCCGTCTGATGCGTAAAAAAAGCGTACGTCATCTACCTGGCTGACGTAACCATCATTTTCCTTATTGTAATGTAGCAGGTTCATCCATTCGATCTTTTCCCATAAGACATCGTCTTTTGCTCTATTGATAAGCGAATCTCTTAGATGGATATCATTGCTGGCAAAAGCAGTGGCCGGCAGTAACAATGCGATACCGGGCAGGCAGTTAAGTACCCGTTGCAGAGATAGGTAGACGAAGTTAAACATAGGGGATACTGCTAGAGATGTGACATAAAAAAGCCCTGTATCCAGGATATATAATCCTGGAATGCAGGGCTTCTTTTAAAGGCTAGAATTATTAAGCGATGTATTTAGCTAAAGTTTTATCAGTTTTCATTACTTCCTCGATAGAAGCAATCATCTCATCAGCTGTTACATCTTCATTTGGAAAGATAACAGCAAAGTTTTCATGCATCACTTTTGCAAATGTTGCACGATCCTGCTTTTCTACACCATAGATTACAGCAACTGTATCCATTGCATCGCCTTCACCGGCAGCAACGTCTTCGGAGAACTCACCCATGATAGAGCTAACCATTGATCTACCACCATAAGTCAATGTGCCAGATGTTGAGCAGCCATTAGTGCCGGTTGTCATACCAAATGTGTTGTTACCAGAAGTACCGTTTGTGATCGATGCGATGAAATGTGCACCCAGGCCTGACTGCCCTTCAAACAACATGTTTCCCCAACCACAGTTCGGGCCGCCTGGTGCTTCAGCCATTGCTACTGAAGATGCACTTAATAGAGCTAAACCTGCAATTATTTTTTTCATTCTCAAACTCCGATTTTGTATAGATTATCTTTATAAAGAGACAAGATAATAAGCGAAAAATGTGGTGACGTGCAAGCTGAATGAAGTGATATTTTATATCGCTACTATATGCTTGATATTACATACCATTTCGTCGCTCTGCCAGCCATGGTTATGGCGGGAAATATGTGTTTATGCGCACAGCTGGATTTTTTGCCAGTATATTATGAAATTCTAATAAATAATTATTCTGTGTCGTTAATCGTTTTGTGTTAATTTTTGCACTACATGTTTTCTGCAAAATATAACTTACAATAATGTCTCGGTACTGGATTCTTTCTTGTGTGATCTTTCTGTCAGCATGCAGTAACTATCTGTTTTTTCCAAAAAAATCATTTCCGGTCACACCTGATTCGGCAGAATTAATTTATGAAGATATCTATATAGATACGGCTGACGGGATAAAGCTGCATGGCTGGAGACTACACGCTGAAAAGAAGAAGGCAGGAACTATCCTTTTCTTCCATGGCAATGGGGATAACGTCAGTACCCAGTTACCGAATACCTTCTGGCTGGCGAAGGAGGGGTATGACCTGTATGTCTTTGACTATCGTGGCTACGGTTTGTCACAGGGTGAAGCAGAGCTGGATACTGTTATCAGCGATATGGAGCTGATGATCTCATATGTTGCCCGTGGATTACCCGATAACGAAAAGCTGATCGTGATGGGCCACAGTCTGGGGGGGGCTATGGCCATCTATTCCGTCGCGCACAGTGCGTATCGTGACAGGATCGAAGCACTGATCACCATAGCTGCATTCAGTGATTATCATGATATCACCCAGGATGTTTTAGCAAAAAGCTGGCTGTTCTGGCTGTTCCAATGGCCACTGTCATTCACGGTTGATAATTCATATCGTCCGCTTGATTCCATCGGACTGATCTCACCAATACCTGTTTTGATCATTCATAGTAAGACAGATGAGATGATTGGAATGTCTCATGCGGAGCGGCTGTTCGAGGCAGCGAAAGAGCCGAAGTCGTTCAAGCTGATCGATAGTGACCACAGTAATGCAATGATAACAAAAGATAACCGCCAGGTACTGTTTGATTATTTAAAGACCCTGGATTGATCATTTGTAGGATACGGTATGTATTCTGCGATCCGTACCTGATACATATGTGTATGCAATTAAACGCATGGTTAAACATGTAACGCTATGGCATCGCGGATTGCAATCCGCTCCTACAGGTGTTGTCGTTTATTCAGTTGCTATCCTGGTGAATTTAGCGAGTGCATTAGTAACTTTTTGAAGCGGTTTCTCACAGCCCTGTATACCGTGTCTTTTCGCCATGTAAGCAGGATCGTTATATGCCAGCCACACCTTGCCATCCTCATCTTCATAAGCCAGTGCTTTTTGTGGCAGGTCTAAAGCGGCTGTCTGTGAACATAACATCAAGGGTGTGCCGACTTTTGGATTACCGAAGATAAGCAGCTCTGTGGGACGTAACTGTAGACCTGCTTTTTCTGCCCCCGCTGCATGATTTACTCGTTTAAAAATTGTCATGCCCTTTGTTTTAAGGACATTTTCAAGTTTATCGATTGTAGCTGTAACACTATTGTTGCTTTTAATAATTATCATTCCATTCGAGTTGTCCGCATAGGCCTGTGTGCTCAACAGTATCGTGATGACGAGTGCCTGGACAGAAATTTTATTGACAGAATTCATGACCTGAGTATACCTCGTTGTTATTTGAAGGTTTAAAAAAAACAGGGCCCTTGCGGGCCCTTTGGAGTGTGCCTTGGATAAACTTAACAAGGCAGGAGTCAAACATTTATTTTTCTGTTATCAAGTTAGAAGATGTGGGTTAGCTGTATCGCATAACGTTCGCCCATGTTATCGAGGTTAGAGTTCGGACCTGCACCTGATGCCCAGTCAGGGGCTTCAAAGTCCCTAAATGCTACTTCAGCATTGACACGAGTTTTCTTGTTGAAGTGATACTGAGTACCTAACGTTACAGTATTGAACTGCACTTCAAGTGATTTTCCGGCGAGAGGACCTGCAGTGCCCTGTTTATCATCCGTTAGACGATTATAGACATCGTAACGCAAGTCGATTTCCCAGTTCGTGTCCGGGATATACCAGCCACCTTCGAGGTAGTAGCCATTAGCTTCGCCGTCTGCACCATCGCCAACACCCTGGGCAACTGCTCCGGCTGCATCGTTTACCCACATTGATGGTTTATCCGGGCCGACAAAGATCATGCCTTTGCCTATCAGGTACTCGGCAGAAACACGGAAAGGTCTTTGCAGGTATTTGAAACCCAGGCCGTATCGATCGCGATCATATTCTTTGGGATCATGGATCGGTGTATTGACAGTGGTCTCGATAGTATCGCCGGTGGGTGTTCCAGTAGAATCAAGTACAGGTGTGCTTGTAGTTGTAGCAGTAAAGTTGTTAGTGTTATCTAACGTACGCTTGCCGGTCTGTCCCCATGCAAACATCTTTAAGCCTTCTCTTCGTCCGCCTTTACCACCATATACATTTTCAGAAGACCAGTAAAGGTACTTATCATAACTACCATTGTAATTACCACGGCTCAGGCCATTACCATTGCCGATCATGGCAGCGTAACTGTGTTCCCATGTGCCTACTTTAAAGGTATCAAATACCTGGATACCTACATCACGAAAAGCGCTGACAGATTGGGTATATCCAACCTCTGTCAATGGCGTATCTGTTGGTAGTGTTTGCGCTGGAGTATTAGGTGTGTAAGTAGTGTTTGGGAATCTTTCCAACATCATCTGGTTTGTTACGGTGGTGAAATTAATGTAATCAAAAACGTGGATAGCCTGTAGCCCCTCCTCAGCACCGGGGTTTTAAACAAACCGGCACGTATTCGGCACCTGGTATATGGTTTAATGTAACACTGGCATCTGTTAGCGCTGGGCTGTAACCGCCAGGTGCAGTAATACCGTTATTACCAAATTCAGCAAGTATGAAGTAGTTCACTTTGCTGAATCTATTGGCATTCCAGTGCCACGAACACCAATACGTGCGCGATTAACATTGAAAGAGCTCTGTGTATCAAGGTTTGGCCCAATGAGTTTGGGTGGAATGTAACCGTCTGCAATATTTGCGTCACTTGTTGTCTTTTTGATACTGCGCCTGAATGAAACCCCACACTTTGGCACGTGCAGCTGCTCCCGCTGGTTCTGTGCCTTGCAGCATCAACCAGTTTGCGGCCTGTACAGTCGAAGTGCTGCTCAATAGCGCGACTCCAATTGCTTTCATTAATAATTTATTCTTGTAATTCATTCTTCATCCTCCCGAAAGGAAATATTATTTTTATAGGTACGATTTATTTTAGGGTTTAAGCAGTTTAAATCCCTGGTTTTCTAAGTCGATAATGCGTACCACTCCGGCTGAAACGGGTGCTGCATTACTATTCATCTCTGGTGCATGACCTAAAATTTTAGTCATGCTCGGTAATCGTGTTTTTGCAGGCGGCGAACTTGACACCACTGCGATGTCAGTCCCTAATACGACCTTTATTAACATTGTCTTTAAACATCAGACGTAATCCCGGGCCGAAGGCAACAATTTCCACGTCAACTTTATCCTGGCCGTAATGTTTGACCAGGTTTGATGCAACATTAAGCACTAATGTCTGTTTCGAAGGGTCGTTGTCGCTTATCTGTAATACGATTCTTTCTTCCGCAAAAGGTTTGTCTTCTTCTGCTGCCTGGATCTGATAGCTGGTGCTGACTGCCATCAAAAGAAGAAATACTGATAATAGGTTTTTCATTAATGTCTCCAAATTTCATGTTATTGTTTTGGTTTATAAAAAAACATAGTTCGTTTTGTTAGACGGCTCAGTAAGATAATTATTCACGTTGATCTGAAAATAAACCTGTACTGAATCTATAACTGCGACTATCTATGAGTAATAAGCGATTATGGTTTTATGTATGAATAACCCATCGCCTGCAGCCTGGCGACTTCAGCGACACCACTCGGAACGATATCTTTCTTGTCGACATTGTAAAGATCAGAATCAACGTTTACTTTCCGACCACGCACAGTGTTTTCGCATACATTGAACTCGACACCCTGACTTTTGAGACCGTCAATCTTTGCTGTCATGGTTTCATTAGCATTGGCATTCTTGAATTTTGTTAATTTTTCTAATGAGTCCGGGTCTAACAAAAGCGCCAGTCCATTGCCGTGTAGTACTACTTTCAAATCCAGGTTTTCAGCACCGACAGCATTGATATGATTCTGTATGTTACGTAATGCACCAGCCTGTTTCTTAGGGTTGTCATAGTTGATGTGGTAAACCACTTTCTGTTTGCCATAACGTTCGTTTGCATGTGCCGTGGTCATCATCAACAGGCATATACTCATCATAAAGGCGGTCAGTAACTTTGTTTTTAATGTGTTCATCTTATATCCTCTTCTGGTTTGGTGTGGTTTGTGCCCTTGTTTTTTTAGTTAATTGAGCTGTTCAGGGATTGCAGCTTCAATTTGTTGATAAAGTCTTCAATAATCTTTTTTGTGATACCGCCTACCTGTACGCCGACTACTTTACCGCCGGGGTTAAAAACATACGTGGTAGGCAGTCCTTCTAATCGTCCTAATCCTGTTTTTTCGGTAATGTCTGCGTCACTTAGCAGCAACGGAAAATCGATGAGATAATCATCAGCAAAAGCTATTACTTCGCCTTTTTTTGCGTAGCCATAACTGGGGAAATCTATGGCTATACCAACGACGATGGCGTCAACACTGTTGTGTTCATCATGAAATCTGACAAGTTCTGGCATCTCTTCACGACAGGGTGGGCAGCGAGTGCCCCATATGTTCAAAACGACCCATTTTCCCTGGCCGATATAGTCCGAGAGTTTATGCTCGCTATCATCTGTACTTTTAAGTGTTATATCGAATGCTGCATATACGTTGCTACTGGTAATAGACAGCAACGTTGAAATAACTAGACATGATCTAATAAAATTGTAAAAATTCGGTTTCATTTGCTCTCATTTGATATATTGGTAGCTATAGAGACGCACGTGGCTGGTTAATTATTCACATAAAAGTATTGGAATATTTTTGCGGGTGTTGCGTCTATTATTGAGATATTGGGAGTTTATATGAAAGTTGTTAAAAATCTGGTAGCAGCAATCACACTAAAATCTGAGTTTGCTGCACGGCGTAACAAGTTATATAGAATCGCGTATTCCTGGTGCCATGATCCAGCTCTGGCCGATGACCTGGTACAGGAAACCATATACAAGGCCATAAAGAACGCTTCTAAACTGCGTGATGTAAACACATTAGACAGCTGGCTGTATCGCATCCTTTATAACAGCTGGCAGGATTATTTGCGTGTCAAAGGCAGGAATGTCGAGTTTGTCGAGATGCATGATGAACAACAGGCGGGACATTCGGACAACTACCAGCAGTCGGAGATAGTCAAACGGGTGAGGGAGTCTGTCGAGCAGTTACCCATGGCATTACGTGAAGTAGTTACACTGGCAGATTTTGCAGGTTTTAGTTATGCAGAAATTGCAGAGATTACCAAGGTCCCCATCGGAACAGTGATGAGCCGCCTCTTTAGAGCACGAAAGAATTTAAAGCAACAGTTACTGGAGTTTGGTTCAGATGAAATATCTGAATTTAAATTACGAAGGGTAAAATAATGACGATCAAAGATCTCTCTGATGATCAATTAAACCTGTTCATCGACGAAGAGCTCGATACAGATGAGCTGAATGAAATACGCCAGGCGGTAATGGAAGATAAGGAGTTGCGTGAACGTGTCTGCCAGTTAAAAGCCGTTCGTGAACTGATCGGCTATGCCTATAGTGACGTACCTGGACCTGATTATGAAAACCAGCAGGCAAAAAAATCATACTCTATGTTTGGCAGGGCGATAGCGGCATCAGTGACACTTGTTATCGGTGTATTCCTCGGTTGGGAGACATATCATTACAGTCCTCAATCAATCGGTGAGGTGTCTGCTGAAAATACTTTTCAGTATGTGGCAAATCACGTAGCTGTGGATCATGGTAATCGTAAGATTATCCTGCATATCGATTCCGGTGATCTGCAGGTTGTAAATGCGGCATTGAATGAAGTAGACCATCTGCTAGCAACCTATAAAAAAGCCAACGTACCGATGAAGCTGGATGTCATCACTAATAAAGGTGGCATCAATATGTTAAGACCGGGTGTGTCACCCTATGTCGAACGTATTCAGAAAATGATCGAAGATGATGATGTCTCTTTCTTTGCCTGTGAGAGGTCCGTCGCGAAAGCACAAAAGAGAGAAGGTATCGAAATCAAACTTTTACCGGGTGTGGACTCGGATAAGTCGGCGAGAGATCTGATACCAGATCGTCTGGAGAAAGGCTGGGTTTATATTAAAGCTTAATATTAGTTCGTAGGAGCGGAAGAGACTGTTCCAAACAGATTTTTCCGCTCCTACAGAGTTGATCTAAGCAGCAGTATCGGCAAATAATACAGTATCAATCTTCCATTCATCTTGATTGGCATGCAGTACCAGGCATGATGGTCCACCATGCGTACGAACCTTTCCTGAAGCACCAGGATTGACCACCCAGGGCTCCGCGTCCTGGTCGATGATCCTGTGATGGGTATGACCATAAACGATGATACGGGCTGCTGTATGGCTTGTGCGTAGCTGTTCATGAGCGGGGTGGTTACCAAATCGGTGGCCATGTTCCACGACCAGCATACCACCGGGTAATTCGAGCTGGTCAGTACTCGGAAGGTCATTGACAACTTCGGCCTCTTCTTCTCTCCAGAAATCAGAAAAGTCATTATTTCCTGCAACGGCGACCAGCTTTTCTTTAGGCTTTAGCTGTGATAATACATGGGCGTTAAAGATGTCACCAGCATGCACGATATGGTCACACTGGTTGACTGTCTCGGCAATCCGCGGGTCTAAAAAACCGTGTGAATCGGAGAGAATGCCAACGGTAACGGTACTATTGTTAATCATCATGTGTATATCGGATTTTTTGTGCAACTGAATTGCTAGTCGTCTTTACCAGAGTCTATAGCTGCAGCCCGTGCTTCTTCCTGTTTTCTTTGATGCTCGGCGATCTCAGCCTGCTTACGAAATTCAAGAATCTCTTTGCGTTCTTCAACACGTTTCTCCCAGGCACCCTCGCGTTCTTTGATCGTCATCTCGCCAAAGAATACCTGCTTCATCAGTTTGAAACCGAACTGCATCAGGGCGATGTCATCTTTTTCAAGTTCAGCATACTCTTCATCGGTCAGATCATACATCTTGATGAAGGCGTCGCTCATCACGAAGCGGCGGAAACGATCGACATCGTAACTGGCCATGAAGAACATCTGCAGGCTCATCTCGGACGGTTTACCGATGGTAGGGCCAGTCGATTTTTTCTTCAGGATGATCTGGTACCATTCGTGGTTAAGGTCATCATAAATTTCTACGCCCTGTTCTTTACGGTATTCACCGATAGTCTGGATCTGATCTTCATCGTGACCTTTGCAGTGATCTTCCTGGATCAGTAGAAAGTGACGTTCATCAGCCGATTCGCTGATCGACTTCATCGACAGCAGACCGGATGGATAATAACGGCAGGCAGTAGGGCGGTCTTCGTAGATAGAACAACCTTCTTCTTTCACGAACAGGCAGGCCCCGCTTTCATCTGTGCGAAGTTTCAGGCCGGGTACGTTATGAGAATCAAGTTCAAAAGGCACCGTATGTTCTTTCAGGAACTCGGTAGAGTCTATGCCCAGTGCGTTTTTCATGCGGATGATGTCATAGGGCGCCAGGGTTACATCGGCTTTAGAACAGCACCTGTTCCAGCAGGAGACACCGCGGTGGCAACGGAATTTTAATTTATCTTCCAGTTCAAGTCGTGTCGGTGCCACAGGGCTTGAGTGCGGTAGGTCGAATTTGAAAGTGTCGTCTTGGCTCATAGTATTACCTAATTTAAATATATCTATCGTTTTGTAGGAGCGGAGCAGAGTTACTAACTGACGTTCCGCAATTCGTTGATATTTAGAGGCAGATCGCGGAAAAAGATTCCACGCCTACAAGTTTTAAGTTATAAGCTTTTTAACATCAAACTTATAATTTAAAACTTATAACTATGTTTAGTTATAAATGAAAAAATCCGGGCATCAGATGATGCCCGGATTCCTGTAACTCAACTGTTGAGTAAGTCTTTCCAGGTTGCCCCGGGCTGGGACTTACTTGAACAGTTTAGACTTGTCTACCAAATCAACGTGCGCACGCTTGAAGCATGTGAACTTTTGAGTTTTCTTGTCGTAAATTGAATTCACGAAACAATGCCAGTTTTCTTCGTCGACAAAGTTCTTGTCTGTACGATAGTAGAAACCTGGGTAACGTGATTCCTGACGGAACTCGATGTGTTTCAGATGAGCTTCAGCAGTGATTATGCGGTGATAATTTTCCCAGGCACGAAGTAATTCGTGAAGGTCTTTAGCACGCATCTTCATAGCGTCTTCTTTAAGCATGTCGATCTTTTCGCCAGCAACTTTCATCATTTCGGCGTTAGTGTTGTAATAAGTTGCAACACCAGCTACATACTCGTCCATAATCTTCTGCAGACGGAACTGCAGCATCTTAGGAGTGATGTAGTTAGGGTTAACGTCGATTGCTGTTGTGTAGTCTTTATGCTCAAGGAATGTGCGAACTGGACGGTAGATTTCAGCAACCAGATCTTCAACGGAAGTATCTAATTCAGGCTGGTAATCAGCGTTATCCAGTACATATTTAACCATAGACTTGGCACACAGACGACCTTCAGCATGAGAGCCTGAAGAGAATTTGTGGCCAGAAGCACCAACACCGTCACCTGCTGTGAACAGACCGTTTACAGTAGTCATGCCGCGGTAGCCCCAGTTCCAACCTTGTGGAAGGTGATCAGGTACACCAGGCTCTGTCTCAGTAGTAGGCGCGCCAACATCATCAGGACCAGAAGTCCATATACCACAACAACCAGAGTGTGAACCTAACAGGTATGGTTCGGTAGGCATTAACTCAGAGTTTTTCTTCTCTGGCTCAATGTTCTCACCAACCCAGATACCACATTGACCAACACACATGTCAAGGAAATCTTCCCATGCTTCAGCTTCCAGATGCTTAACTTCGCGAGGAGACAGAGTTTCGCGCAGGTTGCCAAGAGCAGTTACAGTATCCATCCAGATAGGACCGTTACCGTCTTTCATCTCTTTAAGCATTAAGTGGTTACGCAGACAAGAAGCAGGGACAGCAGCCGCACCGTAAGGAGGGTAGTCGTCTAGCATGTCTTTGTTTTTCTGCATGTAAGCTTCGCCGTATGCGTTAGTAGCCTGTGCTTTAAACAGCAGGAACCATGCGCCAACAGGACCGTAACCGTCTTTGAAACGAGTCGGTACGAAACGATTTTCCATCAGTGTTAACTCAGCGCCTGCTTCAGCAGCCATTGAGTATGTAGAGCCTGCGTTCCATACTGGGTACCATGCACGACCAGTACCTTCACCAACAGAACGTGGACGGAAGATGTTTACACAACCACCAGCAGCCAGAAGGATTGCCTTAGCTTTGTATACAACGATCTTGTCATCACGAGTAGAGAAACCAACAGCACCAGCAATTTTGCTAGGGTCGTTTTTGTCGTTGATTAATTTAACGATGAAGATACGCTCATCAATACGATCAACACCTAAAGCTTTCTTAGCAGCTTCAGCGACGATCCATTTGTAAGATTCACCATTGATCATGATCTGCCATTTACCAGAACGTACAGGCTTACCACCATCTTTCAATGATGTCATACCTTTAGAACCGTCAAAACGCTCGCCATTCTCATCCGTTTTCCAAATAGGCAGACCCCATTCTTCGAACAGGTGAACAGACTCATCTACGTGGCGACCTAAGTCGTACGCAAGGTCATCACGAGTAATACCCATAAGGTCGTTAGAAACCATACGAGCATAGTCAGCTGGATCTTGTTCAGATCCAATGTAAGTGTTAATAGCAGACAAACCTTGAGCAACAGCACCAGAACGGTCCATAGCAGCTTTATCAACTAATTTAACAGAAATGTCTTTGCCTGAAGCTTCGATCCAGCGTGGAATTTCGAACGCTGTTCCGCAACAAGCCATACCGCCACCAATAAGAAGAATGTCTACTTCTTCTTCGACAACATCAGGATTACCAAATTCGGCCATTTTTCTAAACCTCTATATTATTTATTGATTAATTCGCTTGGATCGCCAGCACGGTAACCGTTCTGTTCCATGTGGTTGAAGAAACCTGGATCAGAGATCTTCGCCATGTCAGCTTCTGGTTTACCAGCATAAGGATCGATAGAACCTTCTGCAGTAGTACGAATAGGGAATTTGAAGCGTTTCATGTTTCCGTTACGGAACTTGATAGTCCACATAATAGAATCAGTACCACGTAAAGGCTGTACAGAACCGCCCAAAGGTACAACGTCAGCATAGTGACGACATTCGATAGCATTCTGAGGACAGATTTTAACGCAAGAATAACATTCCCAGCATTGCTCTGGTTCCTGGTTGTAAGACTTCATGGCGTGTCCTGTTTCAGAACCGTCTTTGTCTAATTTCATTAGATCGTGTGGGCAGATGTACATGCAAGCTGTACGGTCTTGGCCTTTACATCCATCACACTTTTCAGTACGTACAAAAGTAGGCATTATTATTAACTCCTAGAGTTTTAAAGTTTATGCAATTGCAATTGCGATAGTTTTATTGAAAGAGACAGTATTTCATCTCTATCTACTACCTTATTTTCATCTTTCTGGCTGCCATTCCTAGTCGTATGGCAGTCTGTAAGAATCAAAATTCGTTACAGCAGCATTGAAATCGGCTGCTAATCTAAATGTTCTTTCAGTATCCCCGGTACACCTTCTGGTACGATAAATCATTACCACGAGCCCAAGGCACTAAAGTTGGGGCACATATTGTATGCCCAATGCACCTGTGAAAGCATTACCCACAAGTGAATAGTGTTTATTGCAGTCTTTAGCAGGCGTGCAGAATAGACCCTAAGAGGTGAAACACCAAACAATAATACTGTGGTTACGATAAGTTTTATTTATGACTAATTACGTTTGTTTATATCTAGTTAAATCAATGGCTTATAAAGTCTCATATAAAATATTAAGTGAGAATCATTATCCTTACGGGAATTAATCTTGTAACTGTCAAAATAAAGGTAGAATAAGCGCTGTTTTAATTACCCCGAATAGTCACTCAAATAGAGTACAAGTAGTTTTTAGTATGTCAGAAACCAATACCGAGCAAGATAATGCTCATGTCAGCCCGACCGAAATCAATCTTCATCAAAAGTCACGGTTACTGGAAATCGCCTTTTCCGATGGCTTTCGATTTAACTTCCCGTGTGAATATCTACGCGTGTTTTCAACCGCTGCTGAAGTCAAAGTAATGAACAAGCCTGTTCATGGCAAACAGATGGTCAACATATCGATGCTGGATCCCCAGGGCTCCTACGCATTAAAGATCACCTTCGATGATGGCCACGACACGGGTATCTTTTCATGGAGCACGTTGCACGAGTTAGGAAAGAACTATGAGGCCAATTGGCAGGGCTACCTGGAACGACTGGATAAACATGGTTTAAGCCGTGGTGATGCCAGGATAACGGATACCGAGGGCAAGGTCGTCATCAAACTGCTTTATTTTATAGACCTGGCAAGAGTATCCGGCAGGGATGAAGAGGAGGTCATCATCCCTGAATCTGTCACCAACGTGGAAACATTGCTGGCATGGATGCGAAAACGTGGCGATCGCTGGCAGGAGCCGTTTACAGATAATCGCCTGCAGGTAACGGTAAATAAGCAGTTCTCCGAGCCATTTACACTCATCGAGCACGGAGATGAAGTGGCGTTTGTTCCCAGGCTAAAATAAAAAAGCTTGAACCGCAGAGGCGCGGAGACGCAGAGTTTTAATATTGTTTGTTGCGCCTGCGGCGCAGTAAAGAAAAAAAGTATATTCTCTGCGTCTCCGCGCCTCTGCGGTAAATTATTTTTTGAAGTTAGCTTTTATCTTAAATATGCGAAAAACAGAACTTAAAAAAGAAACTGATTTCTGGAAAGGCACATTCATGGCGATGGCCTGCCCATGTGATGTGCTTATGGACGTCGAAGATCAGTCAATGGCGGAGGATATCCTGAACGCTGTCGCTAACGAAGCATGGCGCATCGAAGACAAGTTTAGCCGTTATAAAAAAGACAATATCATCTATGCGATAAACCATTCAGATGATGAAGCTGTTCCCGTCGATGATGAGACATCACGGTTACTGGATTTTTCTAACGAACTATTCGAAATAAGTGAAGGTCTGTTTGATGTTACCTCAGGTGTGTTACGACAGGTCTGGACGTTTGATGGCAGTGATAACCTGCCTGAAAAAAAGGACGTAAAAAAAATATTAAAAAAAATCGGTTGGCAGAAAGTCATACGCCAACAGGGTAGCGTAACCTTGCCAGGGGGTATGGAGATTGATCTCGGCGGCATTGGCAAAGAATACGCAGTCGATCGCTGTGTTCAGGTTGCGATGCAAAAAACAGGTGACAGTGTACTGGTAAATTTCGGCGGAGACCTCTCGGTGACGACGCCGCGTAAAGATAAAAAATTCTGGTCGGTCGGCCGTCTTATCACAGGTTCCGACAAAGCTTATGGTCTGTTTCAGTTATACAGCGGTGCGATCGCAACCAGCGGTGATGCTCATCGTTACCTGCTAAAAGATGGTGTTCGTTATAGTCACATTTTAAATCCGCTAACCGGCTGGTCTGTTAGCGATGCGCCGCACACGGTGAGTGTCGCAGCGCCGACCTGTATAGAAGCCGGTATGATGTCGACACTTGCCATGTTGCAGGGTAGCAGGGCAGAAGAGTTTTTGAAGTTGCAGGAAGTTGAGTACTGGATTGATTAAAAGCGAAAAAGATTCAAAACTAATAAGATTGAACCGCAGAGACGCAGAGAATAATTATTTTATTATCATCATAAGTGCTTCCGGCGTTTTTAACAATACTTAACTCTGCGTCTCCGCGCCTCGGCGGTGAAAGACTTTTAATCTTTTTTTTGTAACAAAAAAACGGCGCTAATAAATAGCGCCGTTTTTCATAAAAAATCAATAACGATTTTTATTTTAGGCTTGAGTAGTAATCCATCAGGATCTGAGCAACTTCGGGACGTGAGAATTCTTTAGGTGGTGCGATACCGTTACCTAACATCTCGCGAACTTTAGTACCTGAAAGAAGAACGAAATCTTCTTTCTCATGATCTGGTGCTTCACACATCATTACAACTTTGTCTAATTTCTTAGAGTAGGCGGTGTGGTCGGCTTTGAATATCTCGATCTCCAATGCACCGGCTGGTACCTTGTCATCAAATATTGTTTGTGCATCAAACGCACCGTAGTGATCACCAACGCCAGCATGGTCACGACCGATGATGAAGTGAGTCGCCCCCATGTTCTGACGGAACACAGCGTGTAATACACCTTCACGTGGTCCAGCGTACAGCATATCGAAACCGTAACCGGTAACCATTGCGCTGTTAGCAGGGAAGTACAGTTCAACCATCTTACGGATAGCAGCATCACGAACAGGCGCAGGGATATCACCTGGTTTCAGTTTGCCTAACAGCATGTGGATGACCAGGCCATCACAACCTAAACGATCCATCGCCATGTGGCAAAGTTCTTCGTGTGCGAGGTGCATCGGGTTACGGGTCTGGAAGGCAACAACTTTTTTCCAGCCGCGTTCTGCGATCTCGTTGCGGATCTCAACAGCAGTACGGAAAGTATCAGGGAATTCAGTCTGGAAGTAAGAGAAGTTCAGTACCTGGATAGGGCCTGACAGGCATACTTTACCCTGCTCAACAAAAGCGTCAACACCCGGGTGGTCTTCACCAGCTGCAGGCGCATAGACTTTCTCGGTGATCAACTTGATGTCGTCGTCGGAAAATTCTTCGACTGCTTCAACATCCATGACTGCGATAACAGGGTTACCTTCAACGTTTGGATCTTTAAGCGCGATACGATCACCGGTTTTGATGCCACCCGCATCTTTTACCAGGTTTAACACTGGAGTAGGCCAGAACAGGCCAGATGTAGTTTTCAGGTCTGTTGCAACTGATAATGCATCAGCTTTATTCATGTAACCCGTCAGCGGGTTGAAGTAACCGGCACCCAGCATGACTGCGTTAGCGGCTGTAGCAGAACTTACAAGGATAGAAGCCAGGCCTTCAGCTTCTTTTTGTAATGCTTCGTTTGCAGCGGGATCGTATACGAACAGTGGATTTAGTTCGTCTGAACCATGAGGTTTAATCATGTATTTTCTCCAGTAGTTATTATCATGCTGGCCTTAATCAAGGCATGACCAGCTCTGTATTAAAAATCTGTTATTTCGTGGCGTTTCGCGTTTATAAAACGTTGAAGAGGATTGCCGCGTTTATGACAACGATTATCATCAACCACCAAAATGCGCGCGTATTCTACCTCAAAGTGCAAGGTTTTCGTAGTCAGTCGATAGGGGTAGATTCAGGATTTTTATCTAGCCCATACAGGCGTTTCTCATAAAGGGACTGGTTTGTTGTTTATTGATTTATATCAATGTGTTAGTAGGGATATTTTGTAACATTACAGATGAAGTTTGTATTTTATCGAGAATTAGCAGTATTATTACCGAGTGGTGAGAACTGCGTTAAATGTGAAAATATATCCTGAAGGAGGGATGAATTATGAAACTTTTACTTACAGCAGCAACAGCTGCATTGTTAGTCGTATCAGCATCAGCGAATGCGTGGGATGACAACAACTGGAACAATGACTGGCGTAACGACTGGCGCAATGACATGCGTAATGACGGTTACGGCTATGGCGACGGTTATGGCGACGGTTCTGGTGATGTCGACGGTAGTTTTAACTTTGGCATGAGCGGTAATGCGCGCGGCAGCGGTCGTGGTAATGCACGCAACGAGTATTACGGCAATAACCGCTGGGACAACAGTTGGGATAATCGTTGGGACAACCGTTATGACAGCTATAATGGTTATTACAACCGCCCATATTATGGCCGTGCCTATGGTCCGGGTCCTGGTTACTATGCTCCACCACCTGCACCAGCTCCAGCTGCGCCAGCGGCTCCAGCCCAGTAATCTACGTTACTTAATGATGGTCCAAAAAAAAGCCGGGTAATCCCGGCTTTTTTTATGGATGAAGTCAAATATTTAGATCTGATTTAAATATTTCTCAACCACGTTAGCTGGTAGAGGGATATAACCATCCTTGATTACCACTTCCTGACCCTGTTTTGAAAGAATCAACTTGATGAACTCTTTGTCCAGTGGGGCCAGTTCTGCATTTGGTTTTTTGTTTACATAAACATACAGGAAACGAGACAGCGGATACTTACCAGATACCGCATTATCTGGAGTCGCATCGATAAACTCTCCACCTGCTTTCTTGGTAAGGGGTACGGCACGTACACCAGACGTTTTATAACCGATACCTGAGTAACCGATTCCGTTCATCGAGCTTGATACAGATTGTACGACAGAAGCAGAGCCAGGCTGTTCGTTTACGTTGTTCTTATAGTCGCCTTTACACAGTGCTTTTTTCTTGAAGTATCCATAAGTACCAGATACCGAGTTACGGCCATAGATCTGGATGTCGCGGTTCTTCCAGTTGCCAGTCAATCCCAGGTCGCCCCATTTTGTGATGTCTTTGTCACCGCCACACTTTCTGGTCGAAGAGAATACAGCGTCAACGTCTGGGATGGCCATGCCTTTGACAGGGTTGTCCTTGTTTACGTAGACGGCCAAGGCGTCGATAGCGACTGGAATAGCTGTTGGTTTGTAACCGTAGCGATCTTCGAATGCAGCGATCTCTTTCGATTTCATCTTACGACTCATCGGGCCAAAGTTTGATGTTGCTTCAGTCAGTGCAGGTGGCGCAGTTGACGATCCGGCAGCCTGAATCTGAATGTTTACGTTAGGGTATGAGCGCTTGAATGTTTCCGCCCATAAAGTCATAAGGTTGGCCAGTGTGTCGGAACCTACGCTAGACAGGTTACCAGAAATGCCGCTGATAGCTTTATATTCAGGAACACCTTCATCCACCGACACGGCAGTTGCGCTGCCGGCAGTCAATAAGCCGATGCTTAGAATAGTGCCTGTTAATGCCGCATTGATTACGGATGTGACTTTGTTGCGTTTCATTACTTTATAACTCCAGATTAATTAAGTGTGAATATTTTGTGCGTTAAATATGAAGGCGAAATGACAGAGTTGTTACAATTTTGTTACAGCTGTCTCCCAGGTAGAGAGCAAAGTCATTTAATTTAAGATCGATGAAGTGTTCTTATTGCTCGATATGAGACAGCGGAAATTCACAGCAGAAAGTACTGCCTTTACCCGGCTCACTCAGGATATGCAGAGATGCATTATGGCGATCGAGTACATGCTTTACGATCGCAAGCCCCAGGCCGGTGCCGCCCTGTTCCCTGGAACGGCCTTCATCGACGCGATAAAAACGCTCAGTCAGCCTGGGAATGTGTTCATAATTGATGCCAACACCACTATCCTTTACACCGACGGAGATGCCTGTGTCGTGTGCACTGGAAAATAATTTTATATCTTCACCTTCGGGTGTGTAACGGATGGCATTGGTCAGCAGGTTTGAAAAAGCCATGCGTAATTCTTCATAACTTCCATACAAATTATATGCTGGAACATTAACCGGTGTTTCGGACTCGATAACTAATTCAATATGATGCCTGTCCTGATCGAGCGCTATCGCTTCGTTATATATATCGTTTAACAGCGCTTTTATATCAATCATATTCGTGTAATCGACAGCGGCGGCTGATTCAAGTTTTGCCAGGTCGATCAGTTCAGTGATGATCTGGTTCATCCTCACGGTCTGCTGCTGTATCTTTTCTAGCGGAGCTTTGATCTTGTCATCGGCATTATGCTGTAAAAATTCGATGTAACCGGACATGACCGTGAGTGGTGTGCGTAATTCGTGTGATGCATTCGAGATGAAATCGCGTCGCATATCATCGAGCTGGCTCAGTGAGGTGATATCACGTGCGCTGATCAGAAACTGTCCGCTGCCATAAGGAGTGATACTCAAAATGATTTTTTTGTGGTTGTTCAGGAATTTAAGCGGTTTTACAAAGTCTTTTTTTATCAGGTAACTAACGAACCTGGGTTGACGGATCAGGTTGTCGATACGCTGCCCAACGTCGATGCCTGAATGTAAATTGAACATCTGGCTGGCTGCGGGATTAAACCACTCTATTTCATTTGCTTCATTAAGAACGATCGTTGCATAGGGCAATGCCTGTGTGGACTTCTGGAATCGATTGAGTATGGATGTCAGTCTACGTCGGGCTTTGCGCTGTCGTTTGAACAGGTGATACAGCTGGTAATATACGTCATCCCAGATACCGAATACTTCGGGTGTTTTTTTGGATGGGTTGACTAACCACCTGTATAACTTGTTCAGATTATATAGATGCCAAACTACATAGACGGCTAAAGCTATAAACAGGAATGCAAACACCGAGTCAGTAATCGTACCGACCACCAGCATGAAAAAAATCCATACTGCTAATGAAGCAAGCTCACGCTTTAGACTAGGAGTTATGGAGCTGGAGTTCATCGTGTTATATTTAGCCATGCCTGGAGAAGCGGTATCCACTTCCATGAACTGTCTGTAGCAATGAGTCTAATCCGAATGGCGCCATCTGTTTGCGTAATCGTCTTATATGTACATCGACGGTGCGTTCTTCGACATAGACCTGAGATCCCCATACCTGGTCCAGTAACTGTGAGCGTGTGAAAACGCGGTCGGTATGTGACATGAAATAGTGCAGCAGGCGGAACTCGGTAGGGGACAGGTCTAATGCTTTCTCAGAAACTTTTACCCGGTGACTGGTCGGGTCGAGGTACAGTTCGCCGATCTGTATCGGTTGTTCATCGGGCATCGCGCGTCGTAACAGTGCCTGTATCCGAGAGCTTAATTCTCGAACAGAAAATGGTTTAGTTACATAATCATCGGCACCGACGTCCAGCCCCAGGATCCTGTCCTCTTCTTCTGTTTTTGCCGTCACCATGATCACAGGCAACATGGAATGATATTTACGTATGCGGTGCAGCAGATCGATGCCGCTGTTGTCTGGCAGCATCCAGTCGAGCAGGACAAGGTCTATCGCTTTATTCTCGATGGTCTCCCAGCCTTCTTTTACCGTGTAAGCATGGTGCAGGTTGTAACCTTCCGCAGATAAAGAATATTTGAGCATGTCCTGTATGCCAGGATCATCTTCAACAACCAGGATGTTCGCGTGTTTCATAATCAGCGTCTATTATGAAAGGATCTTTTTCTCGACTTCTTCGATATCGAGATGGCGTACATCTTTACCCTTTACCAGGTAGATAACATATTCGCCGATATTTTTTGCGTGATCGCCGATACGCTCCAGTGCACGTGCCGCCCAGATCACATCGAGTACTTCTGATATCGTCCTCGGATCTTCCATCATGTAGGTGATCAGCATGCGGATGAGGTCCTGGTATTCTTTATCAGCATCGTCATCATCACGTACAACTTTGATCGCAGCGTCGACATCCAGGCGTGCGTATGCATCGAGCACATCATGAACCATGCGTTTCACCTGGTCACCGAGGTGGCGCATGCCAGCGTAGCGGGTATGAAAACCCGCATCTTCTTCAGCAAGGTTTAGAGCCATCTTCGCTATTTTTTCGGCTTCGTCACCGATGCGTTCCAGATCGGTGATGGTTTTGATGACTGCGATCACCATCCTTAAATCAGAAGCGGCTGGTTGGCGTCTGGCCAGTATCTGTGTACATGCCTCATCGATATTTACTTCGAGCGCATTAACTTTATGGTCTCTGAGGATGATCTTTTCTGCCCCTGCCGCATCGGTACTCTGCAGTGCCTCGATCGCGCCGCTGATCTGCTGTTCAACCAGGCCGCCCATCTTCAATACCTGGTTGCGAAGACCTTCCATCTCTTCGTCAAACTGCTGGGATATGTGCTGGCTTGTGTTATTGGTGTCCATAAATGTGCCTCGTTGCTTTAATCTAATATTACTGCTTGTATAGTTAGCCGTAACGGCCAGTAATATAATCTTCAGTCTGTTTTCTTGCAGGATTGGTGAATATCTTGTTGGTTTCACCAAACTCGATCATCTCACCCATGTACATGAAGGCGGTCTCGTCAGATACGCGGGCTGCCTGTTGCATGTTATGAGTAACGATAAGGATAGTGTACTGCGATTTTAACTCGTATATCAGTTCTTCGATCTTCAATGTGGAAATAGGGTCAAGTGCAGATGCGGGTTCGTCCAGCAACAGAATTTCAGGTTCGATAGCAATCGCACGGGCGATAACAAGACGTTGCTGTTGACCACCGGATAATCCCAGTGCGCTTTCATCGAGCCGGTCTTTCACTTCTTCCCATAAAGCAGCACCTTTAAGTGCCCATTCAATTTTTTCTTCAAGGTGGCGGCGTTTGTTTATGCCCTGTAAACGTAGACCATAAGCCACGTTTTCAAAAATACTCATCGGGAAGGGGTTGGGTTTCTGGAACACCATGCCGACTCGCTGGCGCAGTGATGTGACATCAACATCGGGCGCGTAGATGTTGTCGCCATCAAGCATTATCGCACCTTCCACGCGAACACTGTCGACCAGGTCGTTCATGCGGTTAAAGCAGCGTAACAGGGTGGACTTGCCACAGCCACTGGGGCCGATAAATGCTGTGACACGGTTTTTCTTCATCTCAAAGCTGATATCAGTTAATGCCTGTGCTTCACCATAAAACAGGCTTAGATTATTTACCTGCATGCATATTTCGTCTGCGTCAGTAGCGGTTGAGCCTTTAAGCAGTGATTCATCGATTGTTGTCGTGATAGTGTCAGTCATGATCGCATCTATGTGTTAGTTATCTGTATTAATTATCAAGCGCACGGTATTTTTCACGCAGCCTGTTCCTTAAGTTAATGGCCGTCAGGTTCAGAGTGACGATAACAACAACGAGCAGGAATGATGTCGCATAAACCAGTGGGCGTGCAGCTTCGACATTTGGGCTCTGGAAACCTACATCATAGATGTGAAAGCCGAGGTGCATGAATTTACGGTCAAGATGCAAGAACGGGAAATTGCCATCAAGCGGCAGACTGGGGGCCAGTTTGACAACACCGACCAGCATCAGGGGTGCAACTTCACCGGCAGCCCTGGCGACAGCCAGGATTAATCCGGTCATGATGGCGGGGCTTGCCATCGGTAGGACGACGCGCCACAGCGTCTCAGCTTTCGTTGCGCCAAGACCAAGGCTGCCTTCGCGTAAACTTCTTGGTATACGTGATAGTCCTTCTTCTGTGGCGACGATCACCACCGGTAATGTCAGCAATGCCAGGGTAAGCGACGACCACATCAATCCTGGTGTGCCAAAAGTGGGAGAGGGTAGTGCTTCAGGGAAAAACAATGCATCGATATTCCCACCCAGGAAATAAATAAAGAAGCCCAGGCCAAATACACCATATACGATGGAAGGTACACCGGCAAGATTGTTTACAGCGATACGGATAACCCGGATCAATACACCCTGTCTTGCGTATTCCCGAAGGTAAACTGCGGCGATAACGCCGAGTGGTGTGACCAGTACTGCCATCAGCATTACCATCATCACGGTACCAAATATTGCCGGGAAGATGCCACCTTCCGTATTGGCCTCACGCGGGTCTTCTGTAATAAAGCTCCATAACGTGTAAACGTAGAAGCCAAGTTTATTCGGTATGGACATATTGTTTGGCTGCCAGGCTTTGACGATCTTCTCTAGCGGAACAGTTACTTCACTGCCATCCATTACAGTCGCACGAATCGAGTCGCGGTTGATATCCTGGTAAAGTATCTTTGTCTCTTTTAGCAGGTCCTCGTATTCGAGATTCAGCTCAGCGCGCACTTCTGCTAACTCTTTGGCTGCATCCTCGGTTAATTCGTCATCAAGCTGCAAGCTTCGCTCTTTTAAGCGTAACCGTTCCAGCTTGTAGTTGATGGCACCGATCTCGACCTGCTCGAGATGCAGTATATTTTCACGTATTTCGATGGTTCTGCGAAGACGTTGCTTAAATTCAGGCCATGCTTGGTTACCACTGGCAACCAGTTCATCGTTCTCATAAACTGAATTAAGGTAACCGTAGAAGTTTCCCCACTCGATTCGTTCGAGGACCATCAGTTCTTCTGGTTGTTCACGTTTTACAAGGTCGATGTCGTATAACCATCTAAAATCGCTACCGAGTATGTCGCGGTTGCCTGTCTTCACCAGGTAACGTTCGATATTGCCTTCCGCATCGCCTCCAGCATTGTCTATACCGTGAAGTGATTCAGCAGGTACTATTTCTGATTCGACGACCTCTGCAATGACCGTTAGCGAATTACTGCCGTTTTCATAATAAAATGTCTCTACGTTCGCCGGCCAGAAATGGCTCATGCCGCGAAACAGGATAAGCAGCAATAAACCAAATACGGCGACCAGTGAGATAGCGATCGCACCGGCATTCATCCATATCCAGGGAGTGCCGCTCTTAAACCACGCTTTTGTTTTTTGGCTCATCCCTTGTTGCTGAATCATAGGCCGCTGTACCTCTGGCGTAAACGTTGACGAATTATTTCTGCGAGTGTATTAAATACGAAGGTGAACAGAAACAGTATTAATGCAGCGAGGAACAGGACACGATAGTGTGTACTGAAGACTTCTGCTTCAGGAACCTCTACCGCCAGGTTTGCTGCCAGTGTGCGCATACCCTGGAATATGCTCATGTCCATCAATGGCGTATTACCCGTTGCCATCAAGACGATCATAGTCTCACCAACGGCACGACCAAAACCCATCATCACAGCTGAGAATATGCCTGGACTAGCGGCCGGCAGTACCACGCTTGTCATCGTCTGCCAGCGTGTTGCGCCCAGTGCCAGTGAACCACGCACCAGGTGCTGTGGCACACTGAATAAAGCATCTTCTGCAATCGAGAATATTGTCGGGATAACAGCAAAACCCATGATCAGACCGACGACCAGTGCATTTCGCTGGTCATAGTTCAGGCCCCATTCGTTGCTCATGTAGGTTCGCATGTCACCATCGAAAAAGAGTGTCTCGATCGGTGAACTTAAGGACATAGAAACCCAGATCAAAAGCAGAACCACGGGTATAAGCAATGCTGCTTCCCAGCCTTCGTAGGCAGATTTGTTTGGCATGTAGCCCCAGAGCCATGCGCATACTATAAAGCCAACGGGCATTATCAATAGCAGGGTAAATATTCCTGCAAGATGCGTTTCTACATAAGGCGCGAGCCATAAACCAGCCAGGAAACCGAGGATAACAGTAGGCAGTGCTTCCATGATCTCGATCGATGGTTTTACCGTCTGGCGCATGCGTGGCGCCATGAACTGTGCGGTAAATATCGCACCTAATATGGCGATCGGCACGGCGAACAACATGGCATAAAATGCAGCCTTGATGGTGCCGAATGATAGCGGCATCAAGCTGAACTTGGGTTCGAACTCGTTGGTCGAAGCAGACGACTGCCAGATATAATCTGCTTCGTCATAGCCTTCGTACCAGATCTTGCCCCATAACACGTCCCAGGATACTTCTGGATACTCGTTATGTACCTGGTACAGTCGTATCTGGTTACTACTGTCTGCCGCTATCAGGTTTTGGGCACGTGCCGACCATGCCATCTGCTCTATCTGCGCATCTGCCGTGTTAATGTTTGCCAGTGTTCTTTGTGATGTTGAATAATAAATCGTGATGTCACCTTGTGTATCAGCGACGGCAAAACCTTTTCTTTGCTGCTCGGTGGCGATAGTGGTAACAGCTTCTGTATTCTCATGGAAGTTACGTATGAAGGTTAATTCTCTGCCGCCATCTTTTCGAACTGACATCCATTGCTGTACTTCGCCGTTCTTCATGCCGACCATTAAAGACGAGCCGCCGAGCAGAAGTTTGAGCCGGGTGATATCATGGTCGAAGTGATATTCTGTCCTGTTGCCATCGAAGCCTTCATCATCCAGTGAAAAGTCTTCCAGCTTACCGCCCGCAATCGCAGCATATAGATGATCCAGCCCGGGTGTCAGTGCGATCGAAGAGATATCATACTCGAATGCCTGTTCAGACCTTGATTCAAGTTCGATAGTGATGTCTTCGCTGATGAAAGACTGTTCACGCAGGTAACGGGTAAACACCAGGCGGTTATCACTAGTCGTGGCCGCCAGGCCGACGATGTCATCACTGAGTTGAATGGCTATATGTGATAGTGATTCACCAGACTCATCGAGTGTCAGTGGATCTTTACCCAATGGATATTCTAGCCTTGGCGTCAGGGTGCGGATATCGTCTGGATAACTTAGGTCGAACTTGTAACGCACCGCTATTACTGAACCGTTAGTTAGGCCAAGTACCACGAGGTCCAGATTGGCAGCGACACTGCTGATGGGTGCCGGCAGATCAAAATTTTCATCCTGAATAATATCGCCGGAAGCGGTATCGAAAAAGATTGCATGGCCTTTGTCTGTGAATCTTACACCGATGGTGCCTTGCTCTTCCAATCCGAGATGCAGAGTTTTGCCTTCTGCTGGGGCAGTGTATGTTACGCTTTCATGAATTTCAGCTGAACCGAACATCGGTATAACAACATAAAGCAAATAGAAGAAAATCAACAGGATAGCGATGATAACGCTGATTCCACCTAAAGCTACAAAGTATCGTGCCAGGCGGTCTTTCAGGGCCCGCCGATTGTACCGCATCTGTAAGGTCTGATCTTTCATGCGCGAATTCTAGCGTTGAATTGTTACAAGGATGTTACAGGATGTGACAATTTGATGAACATTGCAGGAAATGCGATTTTCCGAGTGTATACGAAGCTATATTATTACGTTTTAGCTAGCTTATGACTTCAGTGGAAGTATATCTTCGCCATATGTATGCAACTAATCAACAACGGGCCTAAATATTAAGGACGACATAATATATGCTTGACCATATATATGTCAGGGCGTATATTTTGTTCCATGTTAAATGAAACCGATACCTTTTTTAAAATGTTGGCAGACAGCACCCGGTTACGCTGTCTATTGTTAATGCAAGCTGAAGGTGAGTTATGTGTCTGTGAGCTCACTCATGCACTGAATCTTTCGCAACCCAAAATATCACGTCATCTGGCACATTTACGCGAAGCTGGTGTACTTGTTGCTAGCCGAAACGGCACCTGGATGAACTACCGTATCAATCCTGATCTACAGGGCTGGGCGTTGGATATTCTGCAAACAACGCTTGATGGTGTGCGTAATACTGAACCGTTTATCTCAGACAGAAAAATACTCGATAAAATGGCCGACAGGCCTGGCAAGGCCTGCTGTGCCTAAGATTAAATCATGAAAAAAATATTTAACATTTTATTCTTATGTACAGGTAATTCCTGTCGCTCACAGATGGCTGAAGGCTGGGCGAAATGGTATGGCAGGCCATTGTTTGAAATCCAGTCTGCCGGGATTGAAAGGCATGGTAAGAACCCGCGTGCCATTGCCGTGATGAAAGAAGCTGGCGTAGATATTTCCCAACAGGAATCCACCAAAGTCACCGATAAGATGCTGCAAGATGCTGACCTGGTAGTGACCGTGTGCGGCCATGCTGATGAGCACTGCCCGGTTTTACCTGCCGGCACCAATAAAGAACACTGGCCACTGAATGACCCCGCCAAAGCACAAGGCAGCGAAGAAGAAATCATGAATCAGTTCCGTGCAAGTCGTGATGACATAAAAGAGCGTGTTAAGAAGCTATTACAGCATCTTAATGGAAGTAAAAGTGAGTAACAGCTATGTCTGTACAATGTGAAACCACTGCAAAAAAATCAGCGAATGCTGACATGGGATTTTTCGAACGTTATCTTACGTTGTGGGTAATGCTTTGCATCGTAACAGGCATTGGGTTGGGTCACTGGGTACCGCAGTTTTTTCAAGGGATAGGCCAACTTGAAGTCGCACAGATCAACATGCCTGTTGCGTTCCTGATCTGGTTAATGATTATTCCAATGTTACTTAAAATTGACCTCAGAGCGCTGAAGGACGTCAGTAAATACTGGCGAGGTATTGGCGTCACATTGTTTGTTAACTGGGCAATAAAACCTTTTTCGATGGCGCTGCTGGGCTGGCTGTTTATCGGCTACCTGTTTCGGGGCTGGTTGCCGGAAGACCAGATTGACAGCTATATTGCCGGCCTGATCCTTTTAGCCGCTGCGCCCTGCACAGCGATGGTGTTTGTGTGGAGCAACCTGTCACGAGGTGAGCCTCATTTCACGCTGACACAGGTAGCATTAAACGATGTCATCATGGTATTCGCATTTGCGCCAATTGTGGCTCTATTACTTGGTATATCGTCTATCTCAGTTCCCTGGGACACCCTGTTCCTGTCGGTGTTGCTATACATTGTTGTACCACTGATAATCGCCAACATATTGCGTAGATTATTACTCAGCGGCAACAATGGACAACAAAGACTGGATCGTACACTGAAGACACTTCACCCATGGTCTTTAGGCGCATTGCTTTCAACGCTGGTATTACTGTTCGGATTTCAGGGCGAACAAATAATGAAGCAGCCACTTATCATATTGCTGCTAGCCGTACCTATCCTGATTCAGGTGTTATTCAATTCAGGTTTGGCTTATCTACTTAATCGCGCAGTAAAATCACCGCACTGTGTTGCGGGACCTTCCGCTTTGATCGGTGCCAGTAACTTTTTTGAGCTTGCAGTCGCTACCGCGATCGCCTTGTTCGGTTTTGAATCAGGGGCTGCGCTGGCTACAGTAGTTGGCGTCTTAATCGAAGTGCCCGTTATGCTGCTTGCTGTTCGCGTCGTTAATTCAACCATTGGCTGGTATGAGAAAGGCGAAGGTATTCAAAGCTACGACGAGTGCTGTCCGAAAGGATAATACTTAATTGTGGGCTGTCCTTTTAGGGCCGGATGTAGTCCTCTAGCAACAGTAATATTAGAGTTCTCTAAATGACTTTAATGGGCCGTCTTTTCTTTGTCAGTCAAATTAGTAGGAGGTCTGCTTTGTGCTGAAATTATCAAATATGGTCAATCTTTAGTTACATTTCATTGACGAGTTATGAGGGCGTGCTCACTGGTATCTGGGTCAGTGATTAGCCATATGGCCAGGGCTCTAACAATCGATTTCAAACACTTGTTGACATTAATACTTAAGCATTCTCTCATCTTATAAGCAGTTGACTTAAGTCATATGCTTGAGCAATCACTACTGTTAGTTTGAAGTGTCGAGCATTTAATCAATAATCGTTCGATAGCAAAAAAGATATATGCATGGTTACATATAAACGAGTTGAGGGTGGTTATAGAGATGTCGTACTTAGATGACCAGTATGAATTAAAAGATAAATCTAATGCTGAACTACATAACTGGATCGCACTACAGAAGCAGGGGAGCAAAGAATATGTGGCAGGTATTCAGGAATCGATGAGAAGAGTCGCTGCCATGGAACAAGAGATGGAGAAAAACGAAGCGCCTGTCTGGAGGCGGGAATCGATCGCGATGGGTGTATCTATACTGGCGATAGCGATATTTATCATCGCCATCGTAGTCCTGTTTGAATGACTGTTAATGGGCAACAGTGACCCTCTAGATTAAAGAATGTGGTTGTATTTTGATACATTGGCGCAACCAGACCGAAAAGGATGTTGTATCTACCGGATCATTTGCGGACATGTCCGGTTCATGCATATGATGGATTGACTTTCAGACCTATCGCAAATCTTATCAGTGTGAGCGCTTGTACAGCTATTCAAATATTTAAGATATCTTTAACTGTCGCATTCTTATGATGCGATGCAAGCAGACACAAAATATTTTGTACGGCTAGTATTAATTAAGTTGTTTACATTGCATGATGATGAATATGTGAAAATTATTCTTCATGATAACGAGGCATAGGTGAATCCTTTTGCATTTTATTTGCTCTCTCTGCTTCCATCAAGGTCATTATTGACGCTTGGACTAACGCAAAACTAAGCTCCAGTATCGCGATGACTTCAGGTGTCTTATAATTTCTGTCTTGATCCTGTTCTCTTAACCCTTTCATAAATTTTTCCTTATCATCCTGTATTGTTTCAAGCAGTCCTTTCAGATTGTTCATAGACATTTCTCTCTAATAAGTAACAGCAACAACATTGATGTAATGTGTATAAAGTTACATCCTCTATATAGAGTATAAGCCAGGCGGGGGATATTTCCTGCCTGAAAGGAGTTATGTTCCGGTTGTAACAATAACGTCTCAACTCTGTAGCAATATAGTAACAAATCACTAATAAGCTTCCCTTCGTTAATTTTTCAAACGGGAGTTTATAAATGCAATTAACCACGAACAAGATTATTCACGTTGCTGTAATCACAGCATTAGCTACACCTTTATCTGCCTTTGCAGGTGGCATTACTTATAAAGATGGTGATGATTATCTAAAAGTTGGCGGTCGAATCCAGCTTCAGTACCACCAGGTGCAACCAGATGGTGGCGACACAACCGACGAGATATTCTTCAGAAGATTAAGGCCTTATATAGAAGGCAGTACGCATAAAGACTGGAAAGCGAAGATCCAGTGGGACATGGGTAAGGCTGAAGGAGAAAATGAAATTGCGATTAAAGATGCCTATTTTCAGTACAAGGGAATGTCAAACGCAAAGCTGACGATCGGTAATGCTAATTTTCCATTTTCACGAGAGTTTTTAACCTCATCTAAATATCAGCAATTAGTCGAACGTACATTTGTCGGTGACCATAATTACGGTACACCAGACCGTAATGTAGGTATCCACATGACCGGTAATACAGAGAGCAAAAAAGTTACGTGGGGTGCTTCAGGTACGATCGCTTCGATAGATCCAGATGCTAAAAAACTGGATTTTGATACACCAGTCAACAGGAATGATGATTTCAATGATGGTTTCATGATCGGTGGACGTGTTGATTTCCATCCCTTTGGAAAGTTGAAATTTGCCCAGGGTGACTTCTCAGGAAAAACCAAAGCGACTATCGGTGTGGCTGCATATGGCTGGAGCAACGATGGTGACAATGACACATATTCAACCGGCGGTGAAAATTTTCCGAGCACCTCAAAAGCAGATATTGACTCAGTAACTGGACTTGAGGTCAGTGGCGCATTCCGTGCGGCTGGTTTTTCGGTCGATGCACAGTACAACTCATTCGATGCGGATACCGTTGAATCAGGATTTACCGGAGGCCTGTATCAAAATGGTACAACTACATTAACTAATGCGGCTGTCGAAGGTGGTTATATGATTAATAACACCATCGAAATCGTAGCTGGTTACCAGACACAGGATGCCGATGCTTACGCGACAGCCTGGAACCGTACCTCCGTCGGTGCGAACTGGTTCATAAATAAACATGATACCAAAGTTCAGTTGACTTACAGGATGGGTGAAAACCTTAACGGTGTCGAAAACGCTGATGAAGATGAAGTGTTCCTGCAAACACAATTTGTCTTCTAAAACTTGTCATAGCTGACAGAAAGGACTCCTGCTTGCCACGGATGGCTCTATTATTATGAGATCATCGCCAAAAACGGCGATGGTCTCTTTTTGGTTTTATAACACTTATTGTATTTGATAGATGGATTTTATATAGTTGTCCACAGGGTATAGTAATCGATGTATCCATATGAGGTGCTATATGAAATATCTGCTATGTGTTTCAACGATGATGTCGTTAATGATCTCAGCTTCGGCCAATGCCTGGTGGGATAATAACTATAGTAGGAATAACGGGAATAATAACTGGCGTAACAATAGTTATTACCAGGGACACCATGGTGGTTCTGGCGATACCTCAGGTGATGGTTCACTTCAGGGGAATGTCCAGTTCAATATGAAACTGCGTGGTGATGCTGATGGTTATGTCTACGGCAACCTGCGTAATGGTTCAGAAAACATCTACTTTGACCGTTATTACAATAATTATGATGGTTCTAACTATGGCGGTGTTGATCGTAATGCTCGTCAGCCAAATTATGCCCCTTATTACGGACCTGGTTATGGTGGACGTTATACAGAACCACAACGCTGATCGATAATAAAAACGGCGGTCACAAATACTATGCATTCCTGAACGTTAGTGAGGGCTCTTTTACGACAGTACTTTTAGAGTCTTCACTAGCGTTCAGGATGACAGAGTAAGCTGTATTATTATTTCTTGCTGCCCCATATTTCCTCTAAACGTTGATCACGTCCGCATGCGAATCGATAATATTTATAGCGTAGTGGATTTTTCTGATAATAGTCCTGATGATAGTCTTCAGCCGGGTAAAACTTCGTGGCTGGCAGGATCTCCGTGGTGATCTTTCCTGCAAAAGGTTTGTTGTCTTTCAGTGCCTGGAGTGACCGCCTTGCTTCAGCTTCCTGTGTTGCGTCGAGATAATAGATGCCTGCACGGTACTGAGAGCCGGCATCACAGAATTGTCGGTCGACTGCGACAGGGTCGATATTCTTCCAGAAGACATTCAGTAATTCGGGGTAGGTGATTTTTACTGGATCATATTTGATCTGTATGGCTTCGGTGTGGCCGGTGCTGCCTGCTGAAACCTCTCTATAAGTTGGGTTCTCTTTATGGCCAGCGGTATAGCCTGAGGTGGTCGAGATGACGCCGTCTAGTTTGTCGAACGGCGGTTCCATGCACCAGAAACAGCCGCCGGCAAATATCGCGGTCTCACTTTTTTGAACGGGTGAGGTGGTCGCTTCCTGGTTAGAAGCGATAACGGGCGTGATAAACAGGCTCAGTAACAACAGGGATAATGTTTTCATCGTGGTTCCATTTGAAATAATTGACAGTAGGACTATGGAAATCCCTGTAAGTTTCTGCCGTATTCAAATATCCATGGTGTATCTTCCTGTCGAGCACGTCGTCTATGATAAATGACTTGCTGAATCAATCAGGTAGTAGCCCTGTCATTGGCTGGGTCTTTAGAACATGAAACCGAAGATGAAGCGATAGGTAGTGAAGTCCGGGGTGTTGCTATTGCCAAAATCAATATAGTTTTTGCCGACGTCGCCTTTGATATAGAGTTTGCGATTAAAGTCATAACGCAGGCCCAGGGCTGCACCATAATTTATTTCGGTCGAAGTGTAGGTCTGTGCTACCGGGCCGCAGACATACCCCCAGTAAGGATAATACCAGCAGCCGGTGCCCACGTTTCCGGTAAAGATTCCTGAGTCTATATAGGTTGAACCTATATTGGCTGTGACGTAAGGCGTAAATGGTGAGCTCAGGAAATTGAAGGTGAAGCCAAAGTCGATAGTGCTTGTATATAATGATTGAGTGCTGGTCACTGGCGAATCACCTGGGTCTTCGGGAACAACTGTAGATGTATAGTTACCGTTGCTGGATGAGAATTCCAGGTTGAGTTCGATATGTGCGTTCAGGTTGTAACCAAGTCCAAAACCTAAGCTCGAGCGTTTGTTTATATCTGCTTCCGCGCCATTTTCAAACTGCAAAACTTTCGAGTTGGTAACCTGCGGTGCCAGGTAGAACTCCCACTTTTTAACACGCGAATCATTAAACGCTGCCTGTGCGTTCATGCTGGTTAAAGATACCAGGAGAAAGATTAATGTTACAGGTTTAGTATTTTTGGTGTTGAGCATGATATTGCCTATAGTCGGTTACCGGTTCGCTTGTATTTTACTGATTCTATAAGTAAAAAATAGATGTATTAAGCTGGAATACGAGAATAAAAAAACCGCAAAAAGCGGCTTTTTATGTCGATATCAGATTCTGAAAATGTTATTCAGCGCAGTTTACACAGGTCGTTACATAAGGCAGCGCGGCGAGTCTCTTTTCGGGGATCGCTTCGCCACATTTTGCGCATATGCCATAGTCGCCATTTTTGATACGGACAAGGGCAGCGTCGATGAGTTGCACGGTGTGTTGTGCTTCGTTATCGATCGCTGACAACACATCGTCATTTTCCCTCTGCGTTACCTGTTCGGCAAAGTCTTTTTCGACAGGTTCTGTTTTATGATGAACATCCTTTTCTATTGCATCGATCCTTTGAGTTAGTTCTTCACGGAGCGCTTCGAGCTGCTTTGCGGTTGACTGATATGATGTCATAGTCTGTTTCCTGTAATATCCATGCAAATGATTAACGTTCAGTTCCTTAACATGCTGTAAATAAGGTCTTTTAGATGAAGACGTTCTTTTTTTATTCTTTCCAGGTAATCGTCATTAACGATTTCAATTCCCTGTTCAGCACGGAATATTGATTTATCGATGCCTTCGTATTCATGTGCTAGTCGTGAGAAATGTGCATTACTCATTTTAAGATCATGAATGGCATCTTTATATTCAGGGAATTCTTCGATTAATGGGTGGTGTGCTATCGGCATATAAGGCTCTCTCTATTTGACATTGTATCAGTTAACAACAGTTACCTAGGTCCTGCCTTGATTAGTATCAACTTATGTTTTAACTCCCCTGTATCGTTATCTTATCAGGTGATTACATCGGGTGCTTTACGACCGGTGTAGTGCTCTATGCTGGCGATAGACATCGACAGGTCGATCAGCTCGGACAGTAAATCCTGCGGATCTGCTTCGAGTTTTTCCGGGTCTTTCTCAGGCTGTTCTATGTAGACACGCAAGGTAGCCCCTTCGGTACCGGTGCCGGACAGACGGTAGACGATACGGGCACCGTTAGTGAACAGGATGCGTATTCCCTGGTTACTGCTGGTGCTGTTGTCGACGATATCGGTATAACTGAAGTCGTCACTATTCTCGACTTCGTATGCATCGAAGTGTTGTCCCTTGAGTTGCTCGATAGCATCGCGCAGGCCCTGCATGAGCTCATTCGCACCCTCTGCGGGTACGCCTTCGTAATCGTGACGAGTATAGACATCACGGCCATATTTCTGCCAGTGGTCGCTCACGATGTCGGCGACAGATTGCTTGCGAACGGCAAGTACATTCAGCCAGAACAATACAGCCCAGAGGCCGTCTTTTTCACGGACGTGGTCTGAGCCGGTACCGAAAGATTCTTCACCGCAAAGCGTTATCCTGCCGGCATCGAGCAGGTTGCCAAAAAACTTCCAGCCGGTCGGTGTTTCATAACAGTCGATATCGAGTGCATCAGCCACACGGTCGACAGCCTGGCTGGTGGGCATGGAGCGGGCAACACCAGCGAGTCCCTGTTTATAGCCAGGTACCAGCGTGGCATTAGCGGAAAGTATTGCCAGGCTGTCACTGGGGGTGACATAAAAGTCACGACCGAGGATCATGTTACGGTCGCCATCACCGTCGGATGCAGCACCGAAGTCTGGTGCATTATCACCACTCATCATCTCAACCAGCTCTTTTGCATGTGCCAGGTTAGGATCTGGGTGGGTGCCACCGAAATCAACCAGTGGTTCACCGCGTAACACGGTGCCTGCAGCTGCACCGAGGCGGTTTTCCAGGATCTCTTTGGCATAAGGGCCGGTGATAGCATTCATCGCGTCAAAAGCCATGGAAAATGTGCCAGAGCCGAGCAGGCTGCGCATGGCTTCAAAATCAAACAGCTGTTCCATCATGTCAGCATAATCAGATACCGGGTCTATGATCTCGATATCCATCTCGGCGATCGTCTGCATACCGATGGTATCGAGATCGATGTCCGGCGCTTCGATGATGCGATATTCGTTTATATCGAGACTCAGCTTGTAGATGGCCTCGGTGATATTTTCTGCGGCCGGTCCGCCGTTGGATGCATTGTACTTGATGCCGAAGTCAGCATTCGGTCCACCCGGATTGTGGCTGGCCGAGAGGATGATGCCGCCAAAAGCCTGGTATTTACGGATGACGCAGGATGCGGCCGGTGTCGACAGCAGGGCGCCACGGCCGACGATGACCTTACCGAAGCCGTTTGCTGCTGCCATCTTCACGATGGTCTGTATCGCTTCACGGTTGTAATAACGACCGTCACCGCCGACCACCAGGGTCTGGCCCTGAAAACCTTCGAGAGCATTAAAGATCGATTGCACGAAGTTCTCAAGGTAATGCGGCTGCTGGAATACTTTAACTTTTTTACGCAATCCGGAAGTGCCGGGACGCTGATCGTCGAACGGGGTGGTGGTAACGGTATTTATTTTCATGTGGCTATATGGTTTAAGAATTAATTACAGGAAGAATTTATGGCGTGGAATTATATGTCATCTCGACTAAAGGGAGAGATCTGATATGCTGGTGGTAAAGATCTCTCCCTTTAGTCGAGATGACAATCTATTTTTCACTTTTCGCTGCTTTTTAGTTGTCCATCAGCACCCGTTCATCATATTCTGCTTCGAAGAACAGTTTATGCTTCGCCTCTTCTTTGGCGAGGCCCTCGAGCACTTCCTTGAGGTGGCTTTCGGGTACTTTTGCCGCCATGTCGGTGTAGAGTTCATAGGCGGCGCGTTCACGTTTCATCGCGATGATCAACGCGTCCTGATAGGAGATGTTTTCACTGGCTTCGACTTCGACCAGGTAATCAGAAATCTTCAGATCCAGTACTTCCTGTTCCGGTGTCAGTTCATGCTCGCCGGTTTTCACTGCCAGCAGGATCTCTTTATGGCGTTTTTCTTCTTCGGAAAAGTCCAGCAGCAGTTTTTTCATGCCGGCTGACTCGGCGCGTTGTGCGACATCTGCATAAAAATCAGCTGCCTGCTGTTCCTGATCAATGGCGTAATCCAGTATCTCATCAACTGTATTCATATTAATTTACCTGCTTTAATTTACCTGTTGTTCTGTATCGATGTAAGCATCCGGGTTGAGGAAACGGTTAATACCGCGGGCAGCGTGATGACCGTCTTCGATAGCGCTGATGGCATCGGCCGTACGGTTGGCAAAATCACCGCCGACAAAGACTTTTTCAAGTATCGTATGCTGATATTCACCGGGTGTGAATTTGCCCCATTCAACTTCCATTTGCTCCTGAACCTCTTTCGGGATGTAGTCCAGGTTGCTGCCCTGACCGATGGCTGAGATGATGCAGTCATAGGTCTCGGTATGCATGCGGTCTTCCTGCAGTACAGGACGGGGACGACCGCCTTTGGGGTCATCGACCATTTCGGCTTCACCCCATCTGATTGAAACCTGCTCGGCGCTCTCGGCATTGATGACTTCGACCGGGATCGCCTGCTGTACGATGGTGCAGCCTTCTTCCTGAGATTCGTGAATCTCTTCTTCATCTGCCGGCATCTCGCTGATACGGCGGCGGTAGAGTATGGTGACATCCGCACCGAAGCGTCGGGAGACACGTGCCGCGTCCATTGCCACATTACCACCACCGATGACAGCGACTTTCTTGCCGATACCCGGGTCGCGTCCGTTGGCCACATCGGCCAGTACCTGCAGGCCGGATAAGACGCGCGGATGGTCTTCACCCTGGATGCGCATATTGGAAGGCACAGAAAGTCCGGTAGACATAAACAATGCATCATAATCTTCCAGCAGTTTTTCAAATGTGACGTCTTTACCAACTCGGGTGTTGTACCTGATATCGACGCCGAGTGAGACGATGTAATCGATATCCTTATCCAGATCATCGTCCGGCAGTCGATAACTCGGTACACCGTAGCGCAGCATACCACCACCTGATTCCTGTGCTTCGAATACGGTAACGGCATGCCCCTGCTGGCGCAGGTAATAAGCTGCACTGAGCCCGCCCGGTCCGGCACCGATGATGGCAACCTTGCGTCCGCTTTCAGTTATCTGCTCATTCAATATACGTTTGTAATCTTTTTTATCGACCTGGTCGACGATGAAACGTTTCAGCCAGCGGATTGCGACCGGTTCACCGAGGATACCTACGGGACATACTGATTCGCAGTTTCGTGTACAGATGCGGCCGCAGGTCGCCGGGAACGGGTTGGTACGGTACATCAGCTGCAGGCCTTTTTCGTAGTCACCGTCGCGGATGCTGTGAATATAATCAGGGACATCCATGTGCGCCGGACAGGTAGCAACACAGATGCCGCACTCAACACAGCGGTCGGCTTCTTTTTTCGCCTGCTGTTCGTCATAACCTTTGGCGACTTCATCGAACGACTTAACACTTTCTTCCGGCGACAGCATATCCATCTCGATGCGTTTGGGCGGATACAGGTGATAACCTTCAGCGCGGCGGTAACCGTGTTCGTTGTCCTGCCATGGCTTGTCATCGACACCGGCAGTGAAGTGAAATGAGTTCGGATCTTCACTGATCCAGGCGTATTCGTTGCTCATGCGAAGCGAGGCGGCGGTACAGATATCGACACAGAGACCGCACCAGCAGCAGCGGCCGTAATCAAAACGCGGGCGCAGTCCGCTGTCGCCGTCACGGCCCTGGAATTCCTCGACCGCGACCATATCGATGGCCTGGTTCTGGCAGATCTCGTGGCAGCTGCCGCAGCCGACGCAGGTTTCGGTGATGTTGATATGAAAGCCGCGGTAAGCCGGTGCGCCTGGACGATCGATTGTTGGTCGAATCGAGGTATAAGGTTTTTCGAAGGCACGCTGCCAGACGAAAAAAGGTGAGAGCAGGTCTTTTAAGCTCATGACATTATCTCTCCCATCATCGCTCTATCTCGGGTGGATATGTGTGCAGCGAAACCATCATGCCGGCGATATCAGCGATATTGTTGCCGACGGCGAGGCGCTCCATCACGGCGATGGCATGCGTGTAGCTCGGACCGCGTACATGGACACGGCGCACGAATTCTGATCCATCGGTCACCATGTAGTAACCGTATTCTCCGCGGGTACACTCCGCTTTCACATAGGTTTCACCGGCAGGCACTTTCCAGTGTAATACGTTGGGCATATCTGCCTGGAAAGGTCCATCCATCGGCATACGATCCAGGCACTGGCGGATCAGGCTGATGCATTGACGGGTTTCCTGCAGACGCAGATAAGCACGTTCGTAAGCATCTGAATCTGTGCCAGTGATGACTTCGAAATCGAGCTGATCGTAGGCCAGGTAAGGCTCGTCTTTACGCAGGTCGCGTTTAACACCGCAGGCGCGTGCATTAGGGCCGACGACACCGTAGGGGTCGATCATTTCAGGCGGGATAATGGCGAGGCCTTTCGAGCGTGCTTTGAAAACAGTATTGTTAAACATCACGCGTTCGATCTGATCGAGTAGCTTTTCAGCACCGTCCATGATCTCGCGTGCGCGTTTCTCGAAACCATCGGGCAGGCCGGCACGTACGCCGCCGGGCACGATATACATGTGGTAAATACGGGCGCCGGTCATCTCTTCGAACAGGTCGAGTACATAGTCACGATAGGCCAGTGTCCAGTTAGCTACGGTGTACTGGCCGAAGGCGCCGCCCTGGCCGCCAATCCACATCAGGAAACTGGCGAGGCGCATCATTTCGAGGTTCATGGTGCGTAGCCAGGTGGCACGCTCTGGTATCTCGATGCCGCTGAGTTCCTCGACCGCATGAGAATAAAGGTATTCGTTGAATGTCGGTTCGGGTACTGCGATACGGCACACCACAGTAAAGTTCTGGATGAAGCTGCGGCGTTCCATCAGCTTTTCGAAACCGCGGTGCAGGTAGCCGACGTGGGTCTTGCAATCGATGATGGTGTCACCGTCGAGCGTCAGCTCCAGTGACATGTTACCGGTAATCCCCGGGTGCTGCGGGCCCTGCCACAGTTTGACGTATTTGCCTGAAGCCAGGTCGACAGGTTCCGGCTGGGCAAAATCCAGTGAGGCGGAGTGGCCTGTTGATATGGGGCCGCTAGAGGCACGTCCAAATGGCAGTTTCATTTCTCGTCACCCCCGCGGTTCGGGTAGATTTCTACTTTCATGTGCTCACGCGGCACTTCGCTGTGCCGGCCTTCACGGTGGCCGAAACGTTCCTGGCTGAATTTTTTGGTATCGAACTCGCGGCGCATCGGTGGTATATCGTCCCAGCCTTCCAGGCAGAAGTCTTCCTCGAGACGCGGGCTGCCGGGGAAATTGATGCCGTACATCTCACGCAGCTCCCGCTGGTAGGTCCATGCCTGTGCCCACAGTGTATGGATGGAGACCATGTCTTCATTGTCACGGCTGATATCGACGTGTACGCCTATTGAGTGTGTTTTTTCGAAGTTGTGCAGCATGTAGACCAGGGTGAAAATGCCGTCCTCGATATAGTCGATGCAGGTCATGAAATTGAGATGCGTGTAACCTTCACGATCGCGCAGTTCACGGATCAGTGTTTCAGTACTGTCTTTACTGACCTTGAGTGTCGTCAGCGCAGGTTTACGCACGATGATGTCATTGACACCAAAGTCACGCTGCAGTCTTTCCATCAATTCATTCATAGTTTCACTTATCTATTAGCTAATATTGGCTACCAGCCAAATTCTGTTACCAGTTATAATCCGGCATATCCCAGTTCTTGATGACTTTTTTCTGGTTGGCTTTATACCAGTCGAAGTTTTCTACATAACGGTTGGCGCCGTCACATTCACCGGCCTTGATCTTTTTCTGCAGTTCCATGATGCCGGCGACCAGTACTTCAGGGCGCGGCATACAGCCGGTGATATACAGGTCGACCGGTATGTACTGGTCGAACTGGTTGATCGTGTTGTAACTGTCGAAATACATGCCGCCGTTGACCGGGCAGATGCCGAGACAGATCACGAACTTGGGCCCCTGCATCTGCTCATAGCTGCGAACGATACGTTTCAGTGTTTTTACCGAGGCATAGCCGCCGATGATGAATACCGATGACTGTCTCGGTGTCGGACGGCCGGCGACACCGAAACGGTTGGCATCGAATCGTGCCGTCATCAGCGGGCGCAGTTCGATGGCGCCACAGCCTGTACCGAATGCCAGTATCCATAATGAATTCGCACGCGCCCAGTTAGCAAAGTCTTCGACCGCCTTGATCGGATAAGGTTCGTAAGCTTTAGGCCGGGCATTACTGAACAGCAGCTGCTCTTCTTCGGTTAGCCCGGCATTTTCCAGGGTATCTTCTGTGTTCAGACTTTTAATCATAGTTATGTCCTATTAGGCAGTCAGTACCATCTGCACGTATACGATTGACATTATCCCAATAAGGGTCGGGATTTTAAAGAAGAAACGAATCGCCTGGTCGACCCTGAAGCGCGGGAAGGCGACGCCGACGACGATGGCGACCATATAGATCAGGAAGGTCTTGATCATCAGTTCGACCCAGCCGGTGGCACCGCCGAAAAACAGGTTCATGAACAGTACCAGCTTGGTGGCACCGAACAGCGCACGGTTGATCTGCAGCAGGGAAAGATAGGAGCTGTGAAATTCGGTGGGTGGGCCGATCGGGATCTCCTGTGGTGCCAGGAAGATATCAAACGGCGAGTAACCGGTCATGCCGAGGAATGCCAGCATCGCAGCCAGCGTCGCCACCCAGTTGGTGACCATCGTCCAGTTCTGCCAGCCGCCTTGCTGGGCAGCGACGATCTCGTTGATAGACAGGGTGTCGTACTGGATGACGATGGAGATAACCGCCAGTGCAAACGGTACTTCATAGGCGGTCATCTGCGACAGGCCGCGGGCGATGCCGATGGCAGCGTAAGGATGTCCGCTTTCACCGGCGCCCAGCGCCATACCCAGCTGGCCGAAAAACATGAAATAGATTACCAGGAACAGGTCACCGGCCGCGCTGAAATTAGAGAACATTTCACTGCCGTAGATAACCGGTATGAAAGCCAGGGTACCGATACCGCCGGCGATACGGAATACCGGGCCGAGGTAGAACATGATGCCGTGGCTGATGGCGGTACGTTTAAAGAAGTTCTTCAGGATATTTATGAACGGCTGTGAGTAGGGGATACCGATACGGCCCTGTACCTTGGCGATGATACGTTCGATACATGCGCCGACGAACAATCCGTAGAACGTTACTATCAATAAAGTAAGTGAAAAATAACCGGCTTTGGACAGCCATTCGCTCATACTATCGAAGATCACAGGGCGAGTCCTCCATTAAGCAGGAACATGGCAACAAAATACATGATGACGAATAGTGCATAGGTCTGGCCGTTACCGCTATAGAAAATGCGTAGTGATGATGCCATGGTGTGGCTCCACTCGGCCACGGTGTTCCAGAATGCGGTCGCCCGCGGTCTTACCAGGAAGCCGATGGCGCGGTCGTAATGCGCAAAAAAGTTATAGGCAAAATGTGTCTCTTCCGGACGGCGAGGACGTTCAGCTGCAAATACGATATTGAACTGCTCGACTTTCTGGATCTTTAAGGTCAGTGAGATCAGCAGCAGCAGTATCAGCGGCACCATCCAGACACCGGCGACCACGGCCATGATCATCGGTGCATTCCAGTAACCGAAGTGTGCCACCATCGCGGTGCCTTCCCACACCAGGGTATTGGCGATCCACGGATCGATGGCTGCGGATACAGGATCAAGCAGCAGTTTCGGATACGCCGAGACCACCATGATGCAGGCGATCATTACACCCTGCGGGATCAGCAGGATAGCCGGGGCTTCGCGTAACTTGTGATGTTCGAGCTTGCGCTGGCCGAGAAACACGGTCTGCAGCAGGCGGAACATATAGAGGAATGCAACAGCGCTGGAGAAGAACGCCAGCGCTGCGATCCAGTACCAGCCTTTCTCCATCAGTGCGTTGAACAGCATCCACTTGCCGCCAAAACCGGTCAGCGGCGGCACCCCGGACATGGCGATGATCGCGATCATGGTGAAGGTGAAAGTAAATGGCATGTTCTTGATCAGGCCGCCCATCTTGTACATCATGCGCTGGTTGGTGCGCAGGATGATGCCGGCGACCGACAGGAACAGGATGCCTTTGAACAGGAAGTGATTGACCGTCATATACATGGCTGATACCCAGCCTAGGTGGCTCATCAGGGCGACACCTGTGACGATGTAACCCAGCTGACCCATACTGGAATAGGCCACCAGTTTTTTGATGTCTTCCTGGAACACGGCCATCAAGGCACCGAACGTGGCGGTGAGGATACCGATCCAGCCGAGCACATAAGCCGGCTCGAGCCCGATATCGGAGCGTATTCCCAGCTGGGCAGCGACGATGATCAGGCCGAAGACGCCGGCCTTGCTGACCACGGCAGAGAGGATAGCGGTGAAGTCATCATCCGATTCAGCATAGGCGCCAGGCAACCAGATGTGTACGCCGAAACCGCCCATCTTGATGAGGAAGCCGAGTGCCAGCAGGCTGAAGATGATGCCTGTCGAGTCGCCGCTATTGCCAAGGCTGCTTAATAGCAGGCTGCCGCTAACGCCATAAGCGACGGCGAAACCAGTGAGTATGAAATAGGCTGAACCGAGTGAGAACAGCAGGTAAGTCAACGCAGGTTTGATGCCGTTATGCAGGCTGTCTCGTCCCAGTGTTACCAGCAGGTAGGAGCTCAGCGTCATCAGTTCCCAGCCAAAGAAAAATTCCAGCGTGGTCTGTGCGCGTAACAGGGTGGCCAGCGACAGTAACAGGACTGCGAGCAGCGGGTAGAAACCCCTGCGTGCATCATTGCGGTACATCGCAGCGATGCTTACCAGCAGGCCGCCGCCAATCAGCAGGTAACTGAACAGGCGGTTGATGCCTTCGAGTTCATTGGTAAGCAGGTAGCCACAGACACCAACAGCAACCAGCATCGGTAGATTTTTGAAGCGTCCGGGTACACCGTCGATCAACCAGAGCACCAGGCCGGCCACCAGCGGCAGGAATAATTCGGGGGTAACGACCTGCATGACCATCGCCATGATATAGCCAGTTGCAAACAGTAGCAGTGCAGCGATGGCGATGGGTGCCTGCTGCCAGTATGTGGCAGGTGAGTAACTAGCGGTAGATTCTGTTTGTGATTCGTCAGTCTGTTGTGCGTAACTGAACCAGCGGAACAAATAGGCGGCTTCCAGCAGTGAGCCGAGCAATACCAGTGCGATCCAGCCAAACAGTTCATTGCTGGCCAGCAGCATGACCAGTTCCCATTTCGCCCAGAACCCGGGGAAAGGCGGCAGGCCGACCAATGCAACTATCATGATGCCGAGCAGTAGTAACATGCCACGATTTTTGGTAATCACTGACCAGTCACGGATACTTTTTCGATCGACTAAACCAGCGAGCCAGAACAGTCCTGCCTTGGCCAGCAGGTGATTAACAAACAGGCCGCCGATAATAATCGGTGCCTGGGTACCGCTATCCATCTGTGCCAGTAATGCCAGTGCCATGGTTAGCAGTCCCATCTGGCCGATAGATGAATACCCGAGCAGACGTTTGGCGTTTTCCTGCTTCAGGCCGATAACGTTTGAAAACAGGAAGGTGAATCCGCCGATTATCGCGATGCTCTGCAAGAAGTCACCCGCCAGCGGTAGCACCTTATATACCGCAAAAAATACACCGGCAGAAACACCCACAGAAATCAATGAGGCGATGCCGCTGGGAGCGGTTTCATAAACATCCAGCCCCCAGCCGTTAGCCGGGTAGGGTTTGAGTTCGATGAGCAGGCCGGTAAGTACGAACAGGGTGGCGATAAAGCCGATAGGGCCCTGGATCGCCGCACTGTGCGCGATGATGTCATCGATGTTCAGCGTGCCCGTCTGGTAATAGATAAAGATGGTGCCTAGCAGGAAAAATGCCGATGCGATCGAAGTCGCGATGATGTATTTAAAACCGGCGGCCAGCACACTGCCGGTGCGCTCCATGCCGATCAGCGCGTAGGTGGCGATCGATGTGATCTCGATGAAGATAAACAGGTTAAACAGGTCGCGGGTCATCACCATGCCGTTGATGCCCATCACCAGGATCAGGTAGAGCAGCAGCGCAGAGGCGTGTTCTTTCAGTTTCGGCAGGTAATGCCAGGCGCCCAGTAATGCGGCGGTATTGACGGCGAGCACGAAGCCGCCTTCGAACAGGCCAAATCGTAAATTGATGGAAAACGGCGGTTTTATGCCGGCGGTTTCGATATCGATGGCCGGTGCACCGTTGATGATGGCCAGCAGGTTAAAGCCGGCGATTACTACCAGGCCCGCCAGGGCGAGCATGAAAACCATTATCGCCGAGCCGCGGTGGGCACGGTCGAACAGCGGAATCAGGAAACCCGCACCGAGTGCGAGTACGTAGATGCTCAATGGCTGCAGCAATGTATCTAACAGACTTGCCGTTACCATTTCGACTCCGTACATTCATCGATGTTTAAAGTGTTGCGCGCTTTATAGATACGAACTGCAAAGGCCAGCATCACCGCGGTAACACCGAGACCGATCACGATGGCGGTGAGAACCAGTGCAGAGGGTACCGGATCAACCACCATGTTAACGGCATCGGCTATGGGTACCGCATCGTTGATGATCGGCGCCGTGCCGCCGGTGACATAACCTATCGATACCATGACCATGTGGATACCGGTATCGGTCAGCGAGAAGCCGATGATCATGCGGATCATGTTACGCTGTGTCAGCATGCCCCACATGCCGATCAGTATCAGGGCCAGGCCGCTGCACAGAACGATGAGTGAAATCGGGATGTCGGTTAGCATGTTCATACCGGGCCGGTGTCCTCCTTGCGGAAGCGGTCGAGTACTGCGCTCAGTTCAAAACCGACCTTGAGGCCGACGAAGGTGTAGATCAGCGGTATCGCGCCGGCACTGAACAGGTGGCCATAGGTGCCAAGATCCATGATACGGTTGTCGAGAAAGCCGCCTGCCAGAGTAACGCCGAGCACACCGACCACGACGTAGCTGAAGCCAGACAGCGATTCTGTGACTGCGATCATCAATCGGCTGATGTGTGACTCCGGTAATGCCAGCAGCAGGAACATGGTGCCAGAGGCGATGATCGCACCGCCCTGGAATCCGCCACCGGGCGAGAGGTGACCATTCATGAAGACATAGACACCGAAAAGGATCACCATCGGCAGCAACAGTTCGGTGGCGGTTTCGACGATCTCACTGGCAGGTTTATGTATGCCCGCTGTCTCTTCCGCACGGTCACCTTTTTCGAGACCTTCATCATCATCCTGGTTGCGTCGGGTACGGCGCAGCAGCAGGCCGACACCGGCGGCAGAGATGAACAGCACAGTGACTTCACCCAGTGTATCCAGGCCGCGATAGGTCACCACCACGGCGGTAACAAGATTGGGTGCACCCAGTTCCTCGGGGCCTCTGTCAGCATAGTAGTGGCCGAGTTTGGACAGCGAAGTATTCTCGGTATAGTTCGCGGCAAGGTTGAAAAAGATCATCGCCATCAGAACGAGCATCAAAAAGATGAAGATTCGTTTGATCATTCCGGTTTAACCTCGACATTATCTTTTTCGGTAGCGTCAGTGAGCTGGTCGATCACTGTTTCCTCAGTTCCATGTATGCCTGTGGCGTGTGAGGCACGTGCCAGTGCATGTGATGAAACCGGGTTGGTCAGCATGACGAAGAAGATCAGGATGATGAGTTTCAAGGTCCAGGCCGGATGCAGAAAAGCCAGCCCGATCAGCACCATGATGGTACCCAGCGTGGTCGCTTTGGTGCCGGTCTGGATACGGTTGTAGGTGTCAGGCATGCGCAACACACCGAGTCCTGCTGAAAACAGGAACAGCGAACCGATGATCAGGAACAGGTTGCCAACGATATCACCGAGAAACGTCATTTGTCCTCCTCGCTATCTGACTCTGCGCTCTGTGTTTTACGGATAGCATAGAGAAAGATCATGGTGGTCAGGCCGGAGCCGATAGACGCCTCGGTCATCGCCACATCGGGTGCGGCCAGCACCACGTAGACCACGGAAGCGAACAGGCTGGCAAGGCCGGCGCTGATTACCGCGCTGACCATATTATTGAGTATGACTGCAAGCAGGCCCCCGATCAGGATACCTGCACATAGTACGACAGTTAATAATGTGATGACGAGAGTAGACATACGCAGATCAGATACCTTTTTCCAGGAAACGGGCAACGGCGAGCACACCGAGGAAACTGAGCAGACCATAGACCAGTGCGACATCGAGATAGATGTATCGCTCGGCCTGGTGTGCGAGCAGGGCGATCAGCGCGATAGTCACGATGGTCAGCAGGTCGATGGCGACCACGCGATCAACCGTCTCCGGTCCGATCACCAGGCGTACGATGCCGAACACGATACTGAAAAAGATCAGTACAGAGGAGATGACGATGGTAATTTCTGTCATGCCAAAATCAGTCATCGAGCATCATCCGTAGATCACCTTCAGGTATTTTTCGAAACGTCCCGAGATCGCTTCGCTGGCAGCAACCGGATCAGTCGCACCGATATTGATCCAGTGGATAAACAGTGAATCATCCTTTATATCAACGACCAGCGTACCGGGTGTCAAGGTAATGCTGTTTGCCAGTGCCAGCCGGCCGATCGGTGACTTTAGCTCGGTCTTGATCTCGACGATACCGGGTTTGATATCGATATGTGGCGAGAATACCAGCCGCATGACATTGATATTGGCTTTGAACAGTTCGATACAGAATACGCCGAGATACATCAGGTAATAGTAGATAACCCTCGGTGACCAGCGGATGACGCTGTAGACCCGCGCGAAGGTAGAAAATGCCAGTGCGATAACCGCAGAGACAACGACGCCGGCGATAACCGTGTCAGATGCCAGGTTGCCGTTGGCTATCAGCCAGATGAGCAGTAATGTCAACCACAGGTTGAGAAACTGCAATGGTATGTTTGTAGTACCTGGCATTATTAGCTTGTTTATCCCTTAGTGATAGATCAAAAATTAAGTCAGAATTGTCTGGTTACTGTATAAACGGCTGCATGTGAAGCTTATAGATGATTACAAATATGTTATTGACCTGAATCAAATCACTAGTTGTCACGTCACCCATAATCGCATCTATTAGATTCAAATTGTAAGAAAAATGCACCACGATCAATCACGATGTTCCTGTATTGTGCAGAAATTTACAATTTTGTGACAAAAAATGCACATGAATTATACCTATCAAATCTTGTGCCAGTTTTTTCTGCTTTAAAAAATAATAGCTTCGGATGATAAAGCGGTTATTAAAATATTGTAAATAACACGTGGCTTAATCCTTGCTTGTATGTAATATAGATATGAAATAATTCTTAATAAAAATGACTCTAAGAGAAACTAAAACTATGGAAAAGGCAGATATCGGGCTTATCGGACTTGCAGTAATGGGGCAGAACCTGGTTCTGAATATGGCGGATCACGGTTACCGTGTCGCTGTCTTCAATCGTACCACCAGCAAGGTCGATGACTTTATCGAGGGGCCAGCAAAAGGTACCAGTATCATCGGTACCTACAGTATGGAAGAACTGGTCGCATCACTGGCGACGCCGCGAAAGGTCATGCTGATGGTTAAAGCCGGTGAGGTGGTCGACAGTTTCATCGATATGCTGATACCTTTGCTCGAACCGGGTGATGTCATCATCGATGGTGGTAATTCTCATTATCCTGATTCGACACGACGTACCGCTTACCTGAGAGAAAAAGGTCTGCGCTTTATCGGTACCGGGGTTTCAGGCGGCGAAGAGGGTGCCCGTTTTGGTCCATCCATCATGCCAGGTGGCGATCCCGAAGCATGGCCGCTGGTTAAAGATATCTTCCAGGCGGTGTCGGCGAAAGTCGACGGTGAGCCATGTTGCCAGTGGGTAGGACAGGACGGTGCCGGCCACTTCGTGAAGATGGTGCACAACGGCATCGAATACGGTGATATGCAGCTGATCTGTGAGGCCTATTCATTGATGGAGAATGCGCTCGGCATGAGCTGTGACGAGATGCATGAAGTGTTCAAAGAATGGAACACCGGGGTACTCGATTCATACCTGATCGATATCACCAAGGATATCCTCGCGGTCAAAGATGAAGATGGTGAACCACTGTTAGACAAGATACTCGATACTGCTGGCCAGAAAGGCACGGGTAAATGGACCGGTATCAGCGCATTAGAGTTCGGCGTGCCACTGACCTTGATCGGTGAGTCGGTGTTTGCCCGAATCCTGTCGTCATTGAAAGATGAGCGTGTTCGTGCTTCTGCAATACTTGGTCCGGGCCCTGAGATTTCTCCAGTAGCAGACAAGAAAGCAATAATAGATGCACTTCGCGATGCTCTGTACGCATCCAAGATCATCTCTTATGCACAGGGTTTTATGCTCATGTCTGAAGCAGCAAGAGAGATGGGCTGGGATCTTAACTATGGTGAGATCGCATTGATGTGGCGAGGTGGCTGTATTATCCGCAGTACTTTCCTCGGCAATATAAAAGATGCCTACGACAAGAATCCTGAACTGGAAAACCTGGCGCTTGACTCCTTCTTTAGCGATGCACTGAAAACTGCAGAGACGGGCTGGCGCAAAGCTGTGGTACTTGCTGTCGAGAGCGGTATTCCAGCTCCGGCATTTTCATCGGCGTTGTCTTACTTCGATGGCTACCGCAGTGAACGCCTGCCGGCAAACTTGCTGCAGGCGCAGCGCGACTACTTTGGTGCACATACCTATGAACGCCTCGATAAGCCGCGTGGCGAATTTTTCCATACCGACTGGACTGGCCACGGTGGCAAGGTTGCCTCTACAACTTATGAAGTATGATCTATTTGCGTAATCTAGGTTTCCGGCCGATAATGGACGTTAAAGACAATAAAAAACGGCTCCCGAAGGAGCCGCTGTTTTGCTTACAATACTATTTTAATTAAATGCCGCGCCGGGTTTTGCACCGAGCTTTTTAAAGATTAGGGCCGCTGGGCAAAAACCAGTAAATGAAGACTGAAGAAGATTGGCCCCAACAAACGCGGTAAACCACAACCAGTATACACTGTGGAATATTGGGCTAGCTTCGACACCCAAACCAAGGGAAAGTAAAATAAAAAATCCCGCCATTGCATTGATCATTCGATCTAAACTCATTAGTTAATCCTCTTTTGTGATGTATAAAATATGTTATTGGTAAAGTTTCTAGCCACTACTATACCAAGCATCAAACTTTTATGCTCTTGATGACGGTTATCAGCCAATAGCAATGGGATGGACTCCTCCTCACCTATCGGCATCAATGTGCCAAACTGAGATTGAGTTTTCAGTTAACGATAAAGAGGAGCCCGAGATGAAGATTAATCGAATTGGTGTTGATTTAGCAAAAAATGTTTTTCAATTACATGGCGCTGATCATAAAGGTAAAACTGTCTGGAAGCGGAAGTTATCCAGAGATAAATGGTTAAAGGAGTTATTTGAAACAGCAGAGCCAGGCACGGTAATTGGTATGGAAGCATGTGCTGGCGCCCATCACTGGTCAAGGCTTCTGCTTGAAAAAGGCTACGAGGTAAAAATCATCCCCCCTCAATTCGTAAAGCCCTTCGTAAAAGTAACAAGAACGACGCTAATGACGCACAGGCAATCTGTGAGGCAATGGTTCGCCCTAACATGCATCCCGTCAAAGTAAAAACGATTGAGCAACAAGATCTGCAGGCTGTTCACCGTATCAGACACGAAATAAAGAGTCATCGTATTGCCAAAGCAAATCAGATACGAGGCCTGGTAACTGAATACGGTTTAGTGGCGCCAAAAGAATTATTGTCATTGCGCAAAGCCATACCTGAGTGGTTAGAAGATGCGGACAATGGTCTAACGATGTTTTTCAGGCAGCTATTACACGGATTGTGGGAAGACCTACTTTCATTGGATAAACGCATGTCTGAACTTGATAAGCAGGTAGCGGTTATCGCGCAAGAAAATCCAGTGGCTAAACGTTTACAGCAACTGCGCGGTGTAGGCCCATTAATCGCGACAGCCCTTGTTGCCACCATGGGTGATGCGAAACAATACCGTAAAGGCCGAGATATGGCAGCGGCCATCGGTTTAACCCCAAGGCAACATAGCTCTGGCGGTAAAGACCGGCTACTTGGCATAAGCAAACGAGGTGATGCCTATCTACGGTGCTTATTGGTTCACGGTGCGCGTTCTGCGATGCGCACGGCAAAAGATAAAGATGACCGCCTGAGTCGCTGGATAACAAACCTGCAAGACCGGCGACATGCCAATGTTGCAGCTTGTGCAATGGCAAACAAGATGGCGAGAATGGCCTGGGTAATAATGAGCAAAGGGGTTGAGTATGATCCAGACTTTAGTCCAGTAATGGCAAGTTAAAAAATGTTACAAGTAAAAACAATCCATTGATGATTGCGAAGTAAGCTGTGTGATGGCAAATAGGTCGAACCGGCGCGGATAAAACCCGAGAACGTCCGAGTGTGTAAAAACACGTAATAGCAATAGGGAATCTGCGCGCGAACAACCCATTATGGCCCGGCATCAACGTATGCCAACTTAAGAGGCCGGATATACGTATGCAGTCGAGCCAACAGCCATTAACTGATTACTTGCAAACGAGGAGGAGTCCATATACGGACGTTCGAAATGTAAAAAATGTTAATAGCTCTATTTGTCATCGCCCCCTTTAATTCGCTTAGCCAAGAAAGAAATTATGGCCAGAGTAGCCATGCATAAGAACGGCTTGGTTGAACCAAATTTCCAGGACCGGCCATCAATACTCAAGTTATAAATATTATTATTTCAATATCTTACACAGCCTTATAGTAGTTTACGGGCATAGCTGCCCTGGTATTTGCCATCAGCTAATTTGATTGATATCTGCAAAGTTATCGGTATTTAACGACTCAAACTTCAAAACCCGGCTGATTTTCACATTTTTTTCACGTTAACTTTACGATTTCTTCACATCTCCAGATTTACTATTTATCCAAGCTCAGCGTATCGGCTTGATGTAGCTTAATTTTTTTTAATAATACTGGAGACAAACATGAGAACTTTATTTAAAACATTTTCGGTCGCGTTATTTGCGACCACCCTAATCGCCTGTAGTAATGATGACGACAATAAAGCGGCCGGCAATATCGTCGAGGTTGCTGAAGCTAACGGTTCATTTACAACACTGGTCGCTGCGCTACAAGCTTCTGGTCTAGACGCTGTACTCGCTGACGAGACGCAAGACTTCACCGTTTTTGCTCCAACCGATACAGCGTTTGCAGCTTTGCTGTCAGATTTGGGAATCAGCGCGGCAGAGCTGCTGGCTTCGCCGAACCTGTCAGACATCCTGCTCTACCATGTTGTGTCTGGAGCAGAGATCAACTCTACTGCAGCAATCGCCGCTGCCGGGACCACTGTAACCACAGCTAACGGTGATGATATTGGCGTCAAACTGCAAGGCATAGATCTGTTTATCAATGCATCACGAGTCGAGACCCCTGACGTTGACGCGAGCAACGGCGTAATCCATGTCATCGACGCGGTACTGGTACCGACTGAAGACGATCCATCATCTGGCACGATAGCGGCCGTGGCCACGGCGAATGGCAGCTTCACCACACTTCTTAGTGCTTTGGCTATGACCGGGCTGGATGCAACGCTGTCTGACGCGTCAGGTAAATTTACCGTGTTTGCTCCAACAGATGCGGCATTTACAGCTTTGCTGGCTGATTTGGGAATAAGTGCTGGAGAATTGCTGGCATCGCCGGATCTGGAAGATATCCTGTTATACCATGTGATTTCGGGTAGAGAAGTAAATGCCGCCGCGGCAACTGCGATTGCCGGCAACACCGTCGCGATGGGTAACGGTGATAACATAGCACTGTCGTTGAGCAATACAGATCTGTTTGCCAACCTGTCGGGTATCAGCATGCCGAATGTGGATGCCAGCAACGGTATTATTCATGTGATTGACACTGTGTTGCTACCACCAGCTGACGCCGCTGCACCAACCTTGAACATCGTAGAAACCGCCCAGGGAAATCCAGATTTTTCAACTCTGGTTACAGCACTCTCAGCGACATCAGACCTGGTGTCTATCCTCTCTAATCCGAATGGAGATTTTACAGTATTTGCACCGACCGACGCTGCATTTGCCGCCCTGCCTGCTGGATTACTCACCACTCTGTTGGCAACCCCTGATGGCACTCTGAGGGACATACTGTTGAAGCACGTTGTTGCAGGGTCAGTTGACTCGGTAACTGCATTTACTCTTAACGGCATGGAAGTTGAAACTGTCAATGGTGAAACTGTTGCAATCGCCATCGACTCAGGTGTATTTAAAGTTGATGATGCGCAGGTTACGACCTTCGACATAGTCACAACCAACGGTGTCATTCATGTAATCGATGCGGTCATTGCACTCGACCCATAGACTTTAATTACATAGCTCAACCCAAAGCAGGCCCTTCGTGGCCTGCTTTTTTTTCATCATGTTTTTCTGCTTGCAACGCACTATTGGATTTAATGCTTGAAATTAGCCGGACTGGCCAAAAATAAAGAGGTGGTAAAAGCCTTACTACCGCTTGCAACTTCACGCCTTCCGACCCCTTTAATTCCAATTATATAAATCACTGACATGGGATCGTGGTTCAGAGTTGGCAGAACACAAACGATTCACCTTAGCGACAGATATCAAAGTCTTTTTTTGTGATCCACAGAATCCCTGGCAACGTGGCTCCAATGAAAATACCAATGGACTATTGAGGCAATACTTACCTAAAGGAACAGGCTTGTCCGTTCATTCACAAGCAAAGTTGAATGCTGTAGCGAGGAGACTAAACGAGCGACCTAGAAAGACGCTAAACTATGAAACACCAGCAGAACGATTTAATCAGTGTGTTGCATCGACCGGTTGAAACCGCAGTCGTTAGCAGACTTACATATTTAAACAGGGCGTTTTAAATTCGAAAAAAAAAGGCCGCTAAATTAGCGGCCTCTTTATAGTAGTTTATTAAATAAGAAGATTATTTCATAAACAGCATTTCCTGGTACTTGGGAAGAGGCCATAGCTCATCTGATACTTCTGTTTCCAGTGTGTCAGCATGTGCACGTACTTCATCCATCAGACCGCGGATGTCGTTGGCGCAGAACTGCATGTGTTCTTCAGTATTAGCAAAGTCTTCTTTCTCCATTGCTTCGCTCAGTTTGCCAACGGCAGACATCATTGCATTAACCTCAGCAGCAACCGTTTCAGCAGTTGAGTTATCCAGGTCGATCTTCAGCTTGGCCATGCGTTTGCCTGTTTTGGCCAGACCAGACAGGTAGCTCATAGCAGCCGGGTAGATCGATGTTTTCGCCATGTCGATAACGAGTTTGGCTTCGACTTCGATAGACAGAACATATTGCTCTGCATAAACTTCGAAACGGCTTTCCAGTTCTAAAGGAGATAGTACACCGGTCTCAGCAAACAGTTTCTGAACCGACTCTTCGCGAAGAGCAGGCAGGGCGTCAGCTGTGGTTGGGATGTTTTTCAGGCCGCGCTCTTTAACAGCCATCTCGTGCCAATCTGTAGAATATCCATCACCACCGAAGACTGCATTGCCATGTTCAGTCATTAATTCTTTAAGTACATTAACAACTGCGTCTGCCTTATCAGTACCACCTTTGATTTCAGCTTCCAGTTTCTCTGCGATCCAGTTTAGTGAATCAGCCAGCATGGTATTCATCGCTACCAATGGGCCTGAGACAGACTGCGCCGAACCTACCGCACGGAATTCGAAGCGGTTGCCGGTAAAGGCGAACGGTGAAGTCCTGTTACGATCCCCCGGGTCACGATCAAAGTTAAGAATCTGGTCAAGGCCAAGATCCATCTCGCCGCCGTGTTCACTTGCAGCGACTTTGCCATCTTTGATGTCCTGGAAAACTTTTTCCAGCTGGTCGCCAAGGTAAACTGACAGGATGGCCGGTGGTGCTTCGTTTGCACCGAGGCGGTGGTCATTGCCAGCAGAGGCGATAACCGCACGCAGCAGAGGACCAAATTTATGTACACCACGGATTACTGCACCACAGAACAACAGGAAGTTCAGGTTATCATGAGGTGTGCTGCCTGGATCCAGCAGGTTGCCCTGCGTGGCATTACCGACTGACCAGTTAACGTGTTTACCAGAGCCGTTAATGCCGGCAAATGGTTTTTCGTGGAGCAGGCAGACAAAGCCGTGGCTTTTCGCTGTGCTCTTCAATAATGTCATCATCAGCTGCTGATGATCGGCAGCAACGTTGGCCGCTTCGAAATAAGGTGCGATCTCGAACTGGCCAGGAGCAACTTCATTGTGATGTGTCTTGGCAGGGATGCCTAACCTGTATAATTTGTCCTCAAAGTCCTGCATGAAAACCTGGACACGAGCAGGAATAGCACCGAAATAGTGGTCATCAAACTCCTGTCCTTTTGCTGATGGTGCACCGAACAGGGTGCGGCCGGCTAACAGCAGGTCAGGGCGAGCATTAGCGAAGGCAGCATCGACCAGGAAGTATTCCTGCTCAGCACCACAGCTTGAGTTCAGCGGTGCGATCTCGGTTTCACCCATCAGAGAAAGTACTTTTTGTCCTGCCTTGTTCATGGCATCGTTAGAGCGTAACAGCGGGATCTTCTTATCCAGCGCTTCACCGGTCCATGACATGAAGACACATGGGATCATCAGGGTAGCGCCATTATCTGTATGCATGACATAAGCAGGGCTGGTTGGATCCCACGCGGTGTAACCGCGTGCTGCGTTAGTCATACGGATACTGCCGTTAGGGAAAGAGGAACCATCTGGCTCGCCCTTGATCAACAGGCTGCCGGTAAATTCGGTAATCGCATTTCCATCAGAGGTGGTGATAATAAAACCATCATGTTTCTCAGCGGTGATATTGGTCATCGGGTAGAAGATATGAGAGAAGAATTTACAGCCTTTGGAAACCGCCCATTCTTTCATCGCCGCAGCAACCACGTCAGCTGTCGCAGGGTCCAGTGGGGCACCGGTCTGTACCGTTTTCTTGACTGCTTTGAATGCATTTTTAGACAGCGCCCATTCCATCCGGGATAGGTTGAAAACGTCGTCGGCCCAGATCTTTCCTAACCTGTCGGTCATTTTCAGTTTCATTGGCTCACGGTTTGTTATTTGAGATATCGCTTGTAAGCGAGATTTGTTACTCATTTTCTTCTTCCTCAACAAAGGTTTATAAAATTAATTTCTGGAAATGTAATCGTTCAAATCAAGTCGTTATCTCTATCGACAGGTGACATCTCTTGATCACTTTCCTGACTGACATAGCATCGTCTTTAAATTGGATGACATATTGAAGTTGTATAAAGCAATAACCATACCAACATATACTATCCTCCGTGATTGCATGCAATAACTGCAAAAACACTATCGTATGGAGCTCAATCAATAATGGTTTCATCTGACTGGACGAATTGTGGTGCAATAATACGTTATATCTGAACTATTTTGGTGCACGTTGCACATTACTGGTGCATGAAATATATGCTTTGATTTGAATCAACATAATTGAGAAATATTTTTACCCTGGCAAATTTTTTCTGTTATAAGTAACTGACTTCACGAGACGCTCATACTTCGATCAGGCTAGACCAACCAATGGAAAAAAACGCACTGGATACATACCAAAAAGCGCTGGCCTTCAACATGGACAAGGCGCCGTATGGCACGATTGCTGAAATTGGTGCCGGACAGGAAACCTCTCGATGGTTCTTTAAAGTTGGTGGCGCGGCCGCCTCCATAGCCAAGACCATGTCGGCTTACGACATGAAATTCAGTGATTCTATCTATGGGCCCTGCCAGCGATATGTCAGTCGTGAACGCCTGCAGGCCATGCTGGATAAGGAATATAAACTGGTCATCGATCGACTCGATTCTTTGCGTGGTTCAGAATGTACTTTCTTTGCATTCGCCAATACAGTCTCTACCTACAGCTACACGCAGAAACGAGCCGGTAATGGCTGGTTAGGCATCCGCTTTCAGACACATTCACAGGAACCTGCTTCACAGATCGATCTACACGTCGTGCTAAAAGGTAAGTCGAACACACGGGATCAGGATGTACTCGGCATCCTCGGGGTTAACCTGATCTATGGCGCGCATTATTTTTACGATGATCCGATCACTCTGCTCACCTCGCTGATGGATGACCTCAGTTCTGAGTTGCTGGAGATCGATATGATCGACTTCGAAGGTCCTGCCTTTTCATCTGTCGACAATCGCCTGATGGCCCTGTACCTCGTCAAATACGGACTAACGCATGCAGCGATGTTTAATGCCAGTGGCAAACTGGTGCAGCCTTCTGATGCTTTATACAAGAAATCGGTACTGGTGGAACGCAGCCTGTTTCGCCCGCCGACAAAACTGACCATGAATATACTTGATAGTGCATACGAGGCCTTTATCGAGGAGCCGGATGTCGATCCCGAGTCAGTCGTCGTGTTGAGTGAGATGACGCTGCATAACCTGCGTGACCGCGATGGCGATTGCCTCGATTTAGATGTCGATGTCGAAGATTTCCTGCAACGTGCTGAGATACTGAGCGCACTAGGCAAGAACGTTTTGATCTCAAACTATGGGGAATTCTACAAACTGGCGCAGTACCTCTTCAGCCAGACAAATAAACCTATCGCGATCGCGCTGGGTATACCGAACCTGCTTAATATTTTCACTGAAAAATATTATGAGAACCTCGATGGGGGTATCCTCGAAGCCTTTGGCCGGTTGTTTAGAAATGATATGCGGCTGTTCGTGTGTCCGAAGATAGATCCTGTTACTGGCGAACTTATTACCGTCGAAAATGTGAAGATCGAAAATCATCTGCGTCACCTGTACCGCCATCTTATCGAGAATGAGTACATCCGGCCGCTGGATTCGATCGATCATGATCACCTGTTGATAAAACCACAGGATGTCATGAGTAAGATCCGCTGTAATGATTCTTCCTGGACCGCCATGGTTCCTGAGCAAGTGGCAAGCATAATCAGCGAACGTGGGCTATTTCAAAAATCGGCCTGTCTGTCAGATTAAGTGTCAGGCCTTGAGCTGATCGAAAAGAATGCGACGCTTCGGCGAGTAATGCCCAGTCAAGAGAATTAGAAAAGCGACTGTCGCCTTTTTCCGCGTACATTAATTGCTCTATGTTATTGCGCTATATCGTCTCGTCCTGGCGGCATTAGTATGGCGCCGTGGAACTCATTTAGAACTCATTCTCATCTTGTAGCCGCTGCGCATCTGCGTAGTTTAGCGGTACTGTGATACCAACGTCTTCATCGGCCAGTACCATAAAGAAACTGATCCAGTTTTCATCGTTGAAGGTTTGGATTATATGCTCACGGCAGGATAGCTTGTGTTCGATGACCTCGCGTTGAAGTCTGAATATCTCGTTCTGCATCTGTATCAGGCGAGACGATGAAACAGTCGGTGTTAGTGCGGCCTGTTTCATCTCGATACGTTTATCAGCAACCTTATGCATCGTGCTTAGCATCGGCGCCCTGTTTGTTTTTCGCCACTGATCAAGGTCATCGACCTGTTTCTGTGTGAGCCCGATGAAATCCTTGTTATCGATTATTATCGGGAGCAGGTTAGGCAGGAAATTAATCTTGTCCAGCTTTATTATAGCGTGATCCAGATCATTACGTTTCTGTTCCACGGTCGGTTCAGCGTATGCGAACTGTTGCGTTATGAATAAGACACTGATTATAAATAGTATGCGCACGAACATGACGTTACCTCTATTAATTGTTTAATTATTTTTTTTATCATTTGAGAGATACACTAATGTTTTACGTGTAGCTGCTGTAATCACAGCATAATTCATGCCATGTTTATTAGAATATCATAACATACTGATAAATAAGTGTAGTCATTTTTAATGGCCTTGATCGAACCTGGCTTTTAAGTATTTTATGCACCAGCTTGTTACAGAAGACTCTGGTTTTGCCGTTTAATAGTGCGTGAATGAATGCATCATGTATGGCCAGGTGAGCGACCGATATCAGAAAAGGTAAGCGGTGGATTGGCGGTGTTCTTGCAGAATTATATAACCCGCTGGCTATCGTCTGTCATTTTCAGGAAAATCGAATGATCGCAACAGGTCGGTCTTTCTCACTCAGGTGTTTCGATCAGAGGTCTGCGTACTGGTGATATTTGTACTTTGATGAGCTGGCATGATTATCAAATATGTCTGCTATCAGTTCAACATCACATGCTTTACTCTAGATAGTATTCACTCAATTGGATCATTACCGGTCAATTCGACGCGAACATCCATATTAGTCAAAATATCTCCCGCGCCGAACTGGTGAAAAATTGATACATCTGCTGCGTCTCGGCCATAGGCGATAGCGATTCTTCTGCCGTGGACTTCATCTTGTGTGGGATCAAAAGTGTACCAGCGACCACCGACATAAGCTTCGAACCATGCGTGAAGGTCCATCGGGTTAAGGCCATACAGATAACCGACGACCAGCCTGGCCGGGATGCTGATGCTTCTGCATAGTGCTATACCCAGGTGAGCCAGATCTCGGCAGACACCTTCGCCTCGAGCGTAAACACCTTCGGCAGTTATCGGGTAGTTGCTCGATCCGGGTGTGTAACGTATCGTTTTGTTTACCCATCGATCGATGCATGCCACCTGGTCATAACCGAGCAGGGTATCAGATACGATATCGCCTGCTAAAAAACCCAGTCTGTCTGATTCGCAATATCGACTCGGTAGCAGATAGACCAATACAGATTCAGGAAGGTTTTGAACTTCGACGAAGTAAGCACCCGGGTCTACGTCTACCACTTCCGAGGTCATTACTTCAGCTGATGTCGCAATGGAAAAGTCTCCGACCGGAGCTACCAGGCGCTGGCAGAGGTTGCCATAGGTATCGGTGTATTCCACTACCGGGACATAGGGTGTCAGAGTGTAAGACTCTTTAGCCACCCATTGCTGGGCACCACTGCGCGGCCTCAGCATCAACACCAGTGGCGTTAGTGCCTGCATTTGAAAGTCGAGCTTACAGGTCGCTTTTATCCACATATGCAAAGAATCATATCCTTAGTAGCAGACCTGTTGCAATACTCGCATTAAGATAATTCTGATCATGTTTCTTTTTAGGTCACAACATCACATGGATGCATTATTTTGGTGCGTAAATATTCTCATAAATATGATTTTCTATTTCTTCGTTCTATGTTAGTGCATTAAAAATAAGGGTTTTTATAAAAATTTAGCGTTCGAATAGAACTGGAACGTTTATTGCTATGAGGTAGGTAATAAGTATTAGTAATAGATAAAAACGTATTTACCAGGACACCCCATGGCTATTCGCGTTGCAATAAACCATAAAACAGAATATCACTATGACCGGTTGGTTAACCTGTCGCCACACATTGTTCGATTACGTCCGGCAGTGCATACCCGTACGCCCATCCACAGTTACTCGTTAAAAGTGACACCGGAACAGCACTTCATTAACTGGCAGCAGGACCCCTATGGAAACTTTTTAGCACGCCTGTCATTTCCGGAGAAGACCAGGAAACTTTCGGTCGAAGTCGATCTGGTTGCCGAGATGGTGGTGATCAATCCTTTTGATTTCTTTCTCGATGAGAGCGCTGATCATTATCCCTTCGTTTACGATAAACAGCTCATGGCTCAGCTGGCACCGTATAGAGTGATCAATGCCAACGGGCCATTACTGCAGAAATGGGTCGCTGGCGTCGACCGCAGCAGGAGGATGACTAATGATTTTCTCGTTGAGCTAAATCAGAAACTGCAAAAAGATATCGATTATAACATCCGGATGGAACCGGGTGTGCAGAGATGCGATGAGACACTGACATTAAAACGCGGTTCTTGCCGGGACACGGCCTGGCTGCTGGTTCAGATCTTGCGCCATCTCGGTCTCGCATCACGTTTTGTTTCGGGTTACCTGATACAGCTTAAGGCGGACGAAAAATCGCTGGATGGGCCATCAGGCACTGAAAAAGATTTCACTGATCTGCATGCCTGGACGGAAGTCTATCTGCCGGGCGCCGGCTGGGTCGGTCTCGATCCAACCTCCGGACTGTTCGCCGGTGAAGGCCATATTCCGCTGGCATGTACACCTAGCCCGATTACTGCGGCAGCGATTAGCGGCGCCAGTGATAAGGCAGAAGTCGAATTTTATTTTCATAATGAAGTCAGCCGTATCCATGAAGACCCACGAGTAACCCTGCCTTATTCCGAGCAGCAATGGCATCAGATAAACGCGCTCGGTGAAAAGGTTGATGAAGAACTGGTGGAACATGATGTGCGCCTGACCATGGGCGGTGAGCCAACATTCGTCTCCATCGATGACATGGAGAGTGTCCAGTGGAATACCGGAGCGCTTGGTGATCATAAACGTAAGCTTGCAGGTGACTTGCTGTTACGACTGAAGCAGCGTTTTGCACCAGGGGCCGCGCTGCATTTTGGCCAGGGTAAATGGTATCCGGGTGAAGTCTTGCCGCGCTGGGCGCTGGGTTGTTTCTGGCGGGCCGACAATGAGCCGGTATGGCATGATCCGAAGCTGATAGCGGATGATTCTGATATCAGTGGACCCGATGACAAATTCAATGCAGCAGACGCCAGGCAGTTCATGCAGGGCCTGTGCCGTTATCTGAATATCGATGATGAGATCGTCCAGACCGCTTTCGAGGATGTCTATTATTACCTCTGGAAAGAAGGCACATTGCCGAACAATGTCGATGTCTTCGATAACAGGCTGGAAGAGGAGGTAGAACGCGCACGTGTACGCCGCCTGTTCGAGAAAGGTATCGATGAGATTGCAGGTTTTGCATTGCCGCTTAAGTGGGACAGTGTTGCTGAGCGGCCTGGCTGGACATCCAGTAAATGGGCGTTCAGACGCGGCAAGATGTTCCTGCTGCCGGGCGACTCACCGATGGGCTATCGCCTGCCGCTGGATTCCTTGCCGTGGGTCGAAAAGAAAAAACGAACGGATGATCCTGCACGTTGTACATTTGAACCACGACCGGCCCTGGGAGATATCTACGGTGAGGTTGCCAGGCGATATGCGAGTACAGAAAAAACGCCGCTACACCCCGAAGGATACAATGAGCAGAGGCTCGATGAAAGCGATGATGAGGTTTCAGAGCTGATACACACCGCGATATGTGTCGAGCCGCGTGATGGTCATCTGTACGTATTCCTGCCACCGTTGACCCACCTGGAACATTATCTTGATCTGGTGCACTCGATCGAAAAAACGGCAGCTGAACTGAATATGCCGGTACGTATGGAAGGCTATGAACCGCCGCATGATCATCGCCTGAAACGTTTTGCGGTTACCCCGGACCCCGGTGTCATCGAGGTGAATATTCATCCCGCGCACAGTTGGAATGAGCTGTTGACGAATACTCAGGCAGTTTATGAAGAAGCCCGGCTGGCCAGGCTGGCAACTGAAAAATTTATGCTTGATGGACGCCACACCGGTACCGGCGGCGGTAACCATGTCACTATCGGCGGTGCCACACCCGCGGACAGTCCCATGCTGCGCCGTCCGGACGTGCTGCAGAGCCTGGTGACTTACTGGCAGCACCATCCAGGTCTGTCATATCTTTTTTCAGGGTTATTTATCGGCCCTACCAGCCAGGCGCCACGCGTCGATGAAGCACGTGACGACAGCCTTTATGAGCTGGAGATCGCTTTCCAGCAGATGCCGGAAGGTGAAACGCCGTCTCCATGGATCGTAGACCGGTTATTACGCAACCTGCTGGTCGATGTCAGTGGTAATACCCACCGCTCGGAATTCTGTATCGACAAACTCTACTCGCCGGACAGCGTCACTGGTCGACTCGGACTGGTTGAGTTTCGTGCCTTCGAGATGCCGCCGCACGTGCAGATGAGTATGGTACAGCTATTGCTGCTGAGGGCGCTGATCGCCAAGTTCTGGAAGCAGCCCTACCGAAGAAAGCCTGTACACTGGGGTACCGAACTGCATGATCGTTTCATGTTGCCGCATTATGTGTGGCAGGACATCCGTGACGTCGTCTGTGACCTGCAGTCCTCAGGGTTTCCTTTGCAACTGGAATGGCTGGCACCGTTCCAGGAATTTCGTTTTCCCCACATCGGTGATATCACACACCAGGATATCCACCTGGAAATACGTACCGCCATCGAACCCTGGCATGTTCTGGGTGAAGAGGTAACTGCCCAGGGTACATCACGTTTTGTCGATTCGGCAGTCGAGCGTCTTCAGGTTAAGGTCAGCGGTGCCACCGATGAACGTTATGTCGTGGTGTGTAATGGCCGGCGAGTACCGTTACGGCCGACAGGGCGTCGCGGAGAGTTTGTCGGTGCCGTGCGTTTCAAAGCCTGGCAGCCGCCATCAGGCCTGCACCCGATGATGGGTGTACATACACCGCTGGTTTTCGATATCCTGGATACCTGGAACCATCGTTCCATTGGTGGTTGTACCTATTATTCCGGTCATCCTGGCGGCCGTCATGAAGAAACGTTTCCGGTCAATGCCAATGAAGCAGAATCACGCCGCATCGCACGTTTCAAGGATATCGGACATACCGCGGGTAAGTTTGAAGTGCCGGTAGAAGAGACCAGTCGCGACTATCCGTATACGCTGGACCTGCGAAAGCAGTCACCATGTTAGTTTAAGGCTTGCCTGTCTGGCAGAGCATGCGTAAAGTTCTAATGATTGATTATCCAGATTAGAAGTAAACAGTGTCCAAGGCCATCACAGAATCCGTAACACCAGAACTTTCCCAGCTCTGCCGGGGGTATAGCTCTGTGGCCGGCCATGACGAGATGTGTACCGCCGATGGTGATATACGCTCTCACTGGCACTATCTCATGCAGTCACTCAATGGCATGGGCAGCGGCGAGTTGCAGCGCCGACGAGAAGAAGCCTGGCGGCTGATCAGAGATAATGATGTTACCTATAATATCTACGGCGACGTAGACAGTACCAGCAGGCCATGGAAGCTGGATCTTGTTCCACTGCTCATCGAGAGCGAAGAATGGCAGGGTATCGAAGCAGGGCTGATGCAACGGGCAGAGTTGCTCAACCTGGTACTACTCGATCTCTACGGTCCGCGTAACCTGATCAAGAAAGGCGTGATCCCGCCTGAACTCGTATTCTCGCATCCCGGCTTTCTCAATCCCTGTATCAATATGCCGATGCAGGATTCGCGTGCACTGACATTTTATGCGGCGGACCTGGTAAGAGATGCGAGTGGCCAGATCAATGTATTGAGTGACCGCGCACAATCACCTTCGGGCTCCGGCTATGCACTGGAAAACCGGCTGGTCATCTCACGGGTATTACCCAGCCTGTTCCGTGATTCGCACACGCACCGGCTGGCAAATTTTTTCCGAACATCCCGGCATGCCTTGAATCGCATGTCTCCGCGTGAAGGCGAAGAACCGAACATCGTGTTATTGAGTCCGGGACCGGCCAACGAAGCTTATTTCGAACATGCTTACCTTGCTAACTACCTGGGCTACACACTGGTGGAAGGTGCAGACCTTACGGTGCGCAACAACAGGGTGTGGCTGACAACGCTCGAAGGCCGGCGTCCTGTCGATGTCATCCTGCGGCGCATGGATGGTGCTTATTGTGACCCGGTTGAGCTACGCGGTGATTCTTACCTCGGCGTACCCGGGCTTACTAACGTGTTGCGTTCGGGCAATGTTGCAATTGCCAATCCACTGGGCAGTGGCGTGCTGGAAAATCCGGCGCTGATCTCGTTGCTGCCAGAACTTTCAAAAGTGTTACTAGGTGAAGAACTGCGGCTTCCTTCGGTGCCCGCCTGGTGGTGTGGCAGCCAGGCACAATGTGATTATGTCCTGGAGAACCTGCACCGCCTGGTGATCAAACCGGTACATCCATCTTTCGGTTTACGTTTCATCTTTGGTTCAGAGTTGAGCAAGAGCAAGCTGGAAACACTTCGTCTACAGATCAAAGCGAAACCGCACCTGTACGTCGGCCAGGAGGCGATGACCATGTCGACAGTACCGATACTGGCGAGTGATGGCCTCAAACCAAGGCATACCGTATTGAGAAGTTTCCTGGTCGCGGATGAACATGACTACATGGCGATGCCGGGTGGGCTGACCCGGGTATCCTCGGAAGATAACAAACTGGTGGTCTCCAACCAGGCCGGTGGTATCAATAAAGATACCTGGGTACTGGCCACGGAACCAGAGAAATATATCAGCCTGTTATCGGAAAGAAGGCAGGCACGCCTTGCCCCCGACCGCGGCGGTGAAGTCCCCGGGCGAGTGGCAGACAACATGTTCTGGGCCGGGCGTTATGCAGAGCGGGCCGAGTTCATCAGTCGTATATTGCGCCTGGTATTACAGTTTATCGAAACCGGTGAGAGCGAAGAAACACAGGTATTCAGGCAGTTGCTGTCAACACTGACCAACCAGTTAATACCGTACCCGTGTGATACCAGTGCGCAAGATTTCAGTGCACTGGAATCAGAGTTGCTAAACGTGATCTCAGGCCGGTTGAATCAGGTAAGCCTTATCCAGACACTGCTCTCGTTGCTGCGTTCAGTGCGCTCCGTACGTGATCGCCTGTCATCTGATACCTGGCGTATCATCAATATCATCGATGGAGAAGTAGGATCATTGCGTGGCATTACTACACAGAACCTGGTCAATGCGATGGATGAACAGGATAACCTGATCACAGCGCTGACTGCTTTCACCGGTCTAACGCTGGAGAACATGACGCGAGGCCGCAGCTGGCGTTTCCTCGATATCGGTCGACGTATCGAAAGGACACTACAGATCACCCGTCTTCTGCAGACCACGCTGGCTCAGGAGTCCAGTGAGGAAGACCAGGTACTGTTATCCGATTCCATGTTGACGATCGTCGATAGCCTGATGTCCTATCGTCGTCGTTATCGTTATGGTATCAAGATTCCTGAATTGCTCGATCTTGTCATCTACGATGAGAATAATCCGCGCTCGCTGGCATTCCAGCTTTCGAAACTTGAGCGTCATATCGCCAGCCTGCCACAGGAAAATGAGACCGGCAGCCGTACCGAACTCGAACGCCTCACGCTTGAGACGGCGACGCTGGTCCGCCTGGCTGATGTGAATCGCCTTGCCCAGGTCAATGAAGATTCTGGTCGTAGAGAGACGCTGGAGAATTTCCTCAATGTGCTCAATACGCGCTTGCCGGCATTGTCTAACGCACTGACCAGCACCTATTTCCGTACCGCAGAGACACCGCATCAGCTGGTATCGTTACGCAGCAGGGTAGAGCAATGAAGTATCGGGTCACGCACATAACAAAATATCATTACAGCAAGAACGTGTCTCTGTGCCATAACGTGGCACACCTGTTACCGCGAACTACACCACAACAGACATGTTCTATCAGTGAGCTCAATATCTCACCGATGCCGTCGAACACCAGTGAATGGTCAGATATCTTTGGTAACCGGCAGGCCAGCTTCAGTATCGAGAAACCGCATACAGAACTGGTGGTGACGGCGACCAGCGAAGTAGAAGTGGTGACAGCCAGTTCATTGATAGACGCGGCTTTTCCGATCTCATGGGAGCGTGCCGTCGAGCATCTGAAAACATCGACAGATCCAGAGACGATCGAAACACGTATGTATGTGCTCGAGTCTGAATTTATCGAGTTTAGTGATGACATAAAGATCTATAGCCAGAAATCATTTACCCCGGGACGTGGATTGCTCGAAACCGTCGAAGACCTTATGCACCGGATCTTCAAAGAGTTTAAATATGATCCAGGCTTCAGCACAATCGCAACGCCGTTAGAAGAAGTGCTCAAACATCGCAAGGGTGTGTGCCAGGATTTTGCGCACCTGGCGATAGCCTGCCTGCGCATGCAGGGGTTAGCAGCAAGGTATGTTAGCGGCTATCTCGAAACCATACCTCCCAAAGGCAAAAAGCGACTGGTCGGTGCCGATGCATCACACGCCTGGTTCAGTGTATTCGTGCCGCATCTCGGCTGGGTCGATTTTGACCCGACCAATGCCAAGATCCCGGATGAGCAACACATCACCGCTGCCTGGGGCAGGGACTATGCTGACGTGGCGCCACTCAAAGGGGTGATCTTTGGTGGTGGTGACAAGAATAAACTGGAAGTGTCAGTTGATGTCGAACGGCTCTAGTAAACTCTGAAATAGCTTTTTACAGATCAGCTATCTTTAAAAATTACTTCGATGCGTGTGCCTTCACCGGGGAAACTTTTTATCTTTAGTGGCCAGTGAAACCGCTCAGACAGGCGTTTAACGATCGTCAGTCCGACACCATGCCCGATATTGCTACCGTTTTTTGCCCGGTAGTAAGGCATAAATATGTTATCGATTTCTTCCTTGCTCATACCGACACCGCTATCTTCGATGATGACGCTGTGTTCTGTTATGCTGATCTGAATGGTACCTGACTCTGTATACAGGATGGCATTTCTGATCAGGTTGCCAAGTAACACTGACAGTACTTTATCTGAGGCGTTTATCTGCAGCTGGTTTTGTTCGCTAACAGAAATGGGCAGGTTTTTAAGCCGGTTGAATGGCTCGGCCCTTTCGATTTCCTGGTAAATGATATCGTTTACATTCACTGCTTCTAACGTCAGGGCATCATCTGACTCTCTTGCCAGCAGTAAGAAGGCCTCGGTGAGATCTTCCATATCATCTGCTGCACGTTTTATCTTCTGCAGGCTGTTCGACGCAGGTGCGGATAAAGACTGTTCGCTCTGTAACATATCGGTTGCGATACGGATGACGGTCAGCGGGCTTCTTAACTCATGGCTGGCATCACGGGTAAAGTTTCTCTCCCGTTCGATAAAACTATCCACTCGTTCACCGAGGTGCACGATCGAGTTGGCCAACAGCTGAATCTCATCATCGGTCTCAAATGGTATCTCATCGAGATTGATCGGGGATATCTGCTTTGCGCTAAAGTCGATCCTGTTTACCTGGTTGGCCAGCCAGCTGACCGGAGAGACCATGCGACGGCTGAAGCGATAGGAGAACCATAAGGTCGCATACAGGAATATCAGTATCAGGGTTAACGGGAACAGGCCGTAATACATCGCCAGGGAATCCACCTGGTCACGGTAGTACAGCAGGTAAAGATCATTGTCACCTTGCCTGGTCTTGTACACCACTATATGTTGCTCGGTACTCTCATAGAATCCCTGAGCCAGCGGTAATCTTGTTTTTATATCCTCAGGTAATTGTTCTATATCAAAATAACCAGTCAGGTTCTGCGTGTCAGGAAGCGGAAAAGAGTCGTCGGATTGATATCGTTTCCAGAAATATTCAGCCTCCTGTTGTATAGCCTCTTTGATAAGTGTTTCTTCGAGAACAACTTTAGCGAAGAACACGCTGAGTAATGCCGCGATGCTGATAAACAAACCTTGAAAGATAAAGGCACGATTTATCTTGTGTATAAGGCCTCTATGCGGTTTCATTTGAATCGATGATCTTGAAGCCATTGCCCTGTACCGTCAATAAGATTTTCTTCTCGAACGGTTTATCGACGATCTTTCGCAGGTTGTATAGATGGCTGCGCAAGGTGTCACTATCGGGCAGGATATCACCCCATACCTGTCGTTCCAGCTCCCGACGGCTGACCACTGCGGGTGATGCACGCATCAACACAGACAGTATCTTGAGGCCTATGGGTGTTATCGCGAGTTCTTTATCACCGCGCTGTACTTTGAGCGTCGAGGTGTCTATGGATAATTCACCGACACTGAGTATCTCTTTTTTGATATCACCGGAATATCGCCTGATCAGCGATCTTAGCCGTGCTTCGAGTTCCTGGATGGCAAATGGTTTGATCAGGTAATCATCTGCGCCTCTATAGAGACCACTGATCTTATCTTCTAATGTATCTCTTGCGGTTAACATGATGATCGGCACGTCACTTTTAGCGTCATCTCGAATCTTCTTACATACCTCGAGACCGTCCATGCCCGGAAGCATCAGGTCCAGGATGATGGCATCGTACTGGTTGCTAACCGCGAGATGCAGACCGGTGATACCATCAGCGGCGTAGTCGATGATGTAATCCCTGTTTTCCAGGTAAGCGCCGACCATCTCTGCAATATCTGCATGATCTTCGATGAGTAATACGCTCTTTGATTCGCCTGGATTCATTGCTTACCTGTATAGAAAATATTTACCTGATAAAAATAATAATGTGAATTTACACATTATTTTTAAAATTTAATGCGGGTTCGCGTCGACATAGCGGTTTCGTTAATAGTAACTGTATTGTGCCGATCGAATTTTCTCTGAAGCCGCCTTCGCAGTAACAAAGGTAAAAATCCCACATGCGAACAAATGTTTCAGAGTAACCCAGTTTCTGTATGGTTTCGATATTGCTGAAGAAACATTCGCGCCAGTTGGCGAGGGTGGTGGCGTAATGAGCGCCGATGTCTTCCAGATGATAGAAACGCATATCGGTGTGATCGCTAACATTTTTAGCGATCACATTAACGGAAGGTAACGAGCCGCCGGGAAATATATAACGCTGAATGAAGTCGACTTCCTTGCTGGCCGCCTGGTAACGTTGGTCTGCGATGGTTATCGATTGCAGTAACATCATGCCTTCGGGCTTAAGCAGGTTGCTGCAGTGCTGGAAATAGTTCTTGTAGTAAGCGTGACCAACGGCTTCGATCATCTCGATAGAAACCAGTTTGTCGTATTGCCCAGTCAGATTTCGATAATCTTCACAGAGCAGGGTGATCCTGTCTTCAAGTCCCTCATCCTTTATTCTCTGTTCGGCGTAATCAAACTGCTGCTGTGAGATAGTTGTCGTGGTTACCTTGCAGCCATAGTTCCTGGCTGCATAGATCGCGAAGCCGCCCCAGCCAGTACCGATCTCCAGAAGATGATCGTTTTCATCCAGCTGTAACTTCTGACAGATCCTGTCCAGCTTGGCTATGCTGGCCTGTTCCATGGTCATGGCATGATGTTCAAATATGCCGCTGGAATACATCATGGTCGGATCCAGGAATTGTTCGAACATATCGTTACCGAGGTCGTAGTGAGCCCCTATGTTTTTTCTGCTTCCTGACAGGGAATTGCGATGCAGGAAGTGAAAGGCCTTGTGTAATGGCAGCATGAGTTTACCGAAACCACCATCGATAGAATTTAATACATGCTCATTCCTCAGGATGATGCGTACCAGGTCGGTTAGTTCATGACAGTCCCAGCTTCTTGCCATATAGGCTTCACCCGATCCGACCGTGCCACCAAAAATGATATCACTGTAAAAGCTGGCTTCGTGGACGATGACTGTGGCATGTGCAGTAAAATCAGTATCGTTTTGACCGAATACATATTCGTTATGGCCTTCTTTCAGCGTGATCCGACCATGCGTTATTTCACTGAACTTTGACAGCAGTATCTTTTTTGCAAACTGATCGATCCAGCGATAAGTTGATGTTTGATCCTGTGACCTGGTAAGTGCGATTGTATTCGACTTCATGCTGATTTCACCGACTCTGGTGCCTCGACTTTTGGGTGGTTAACAAAGGGTATTCTTTTTAGCCATATCAATAGTGCCTGGTAATAGATGGCTATCACGATTTTCATGGTGATGAACGGGAACTGTATTAAAGCCATCGCCAGGTTTTTCCCCGTGATCTGACGTTGCTTGAGTTTTAGTGTTGCATCAAAAACTTTTTTATCATGCTGGTAGTTCTCCATGTGCACCGACAATGCCTCACCTGGTGTTGAAAAGCGCCAGTCATATTGCATATCCATGGGCATAAATGGCGAGACATGAAAACGTTTGTTTTCAAAATAACGATGCAGTCTGTTGTCAGCCTGATCGTTTTTGGACTGGTTGTTCTCGGCGTCTATTACGTAACAGTACTGTTCACCCCATGGTGTATTGTTGACTTCGGCAACAATGAATTCCAGCTTGTCATCGTTTATGTCGTAACAGTAATAAAAACTTACCGGGTTAAACCTGAATCCAAAATAACTCAGATGTGTCAGTAAACGGATAGGTCCCTGGGGGCGGCGACCTGTTTCGTCTTCTATGTGATCTCGCACACTACTATCCAGTGACTATGCTTTTATCGCCGAGATGGTCTCTTCGGCGAAACGTCGCAATATTTGCTTTTTCGATAGACCATAACCAGAAGCGATCAAAAACAGATGGCAGCTCTGAGAGATCAAGGTACACCAGGAACAGCTTGTAACTGAACTGGTGTGACTTCGGGGTGAAGCGGCGGTGCCTAACTTGCCCAACGTAGAGACAGCTTTTCTTCATTACTGATATCCTGTTTGAAAGTGTGATAGTGGCATTCAATGCACTGACGACGCCATCCTCATGAAAACCGTTGCGCCAGTATGCACCACAGTAATAAGTCCTGCTGGTGCCATTGATCAGGCGGTGGTTTTCCTGTGCGATAATACTCTTCGGTGTGAATATCGGATGATCGTACTGGATAGTCTTTAATATTTTCCCCTCATCGATCTGGTCGGTATAGTTGAGTGTTACGCAATAAGTATTATCCGTTTTTAGACCCTGCAGGATATTCATGTTGTAGGTTAACGCAACGTTAGACCTCGCATCTGTCGGTATGTGATAGTTCCATGATGCCCAGGCTTTTTTTCTGATCGGTAATAGCGATCTATCGGTATGCAGTACGGCTTCATTTTTCTGATACTCGATAGCTGATAATGTATCACGTCTCCAGGGTGGAAGGGTGCTGCAGCATGTTCAATGCCTGGTCGCTGTGAGAAGCGATAAAGACATAATCAAATCGCTCCACACCATGGCTCTGTGTATGTATCTCAACATGGTCATCATGGCGAACGATCTTCTCGACAGGGCAATCGGTGCGTATCCTGTTTTTGAAGCCTTCGATAAGTTTTTTCACATAACTGTTAGAACCGCCCTTGATCACATACCACTGTGGTCGGTCATTAACACTGAGCAGGCCATGGTTCAGGAAAAATCTGAAGAAGAACCGGGCAGGGAAGCTGAACATGTCTTGCGGGTTTGTCGACCAGATCGCAGCGCCCATGGGAACGATATATTTGTTGATGAAAATCTCACTGTACTTACCGTTATGCAGGAAGTACCCGAGGCTCTGATCGTTGTGTATGTCGTTGATAGCTTCAGTTGCTTCGCGGTTAAAACGTAAGATGTCAGTGATCATCTTGTAGAACACGGGGCTGAATAAGTTTCTTCGCTGGGCAAACAGCGTATTCAGGTTGTTGCCATTATATTCGAGCCCGGTGTTTTCGCATTTGACGCTGAAGCTCATCTCGGTCTTCTGTATATCGACGTCGAGTTCTTCAAGCAGTTTGATGAAGTTGGGGTAGGTCCTGTCGTTCAACACGATAAAGCCGGTGTCTATATTCAAGTTTCCTGCCGCATCATCGATCGAATGGGTATGCGTGTGTCCACCGATATGACTGTTCTGTTCGAATAACGTGATATCATGTTCTTTGTTCAGGTGATAGGCGGCAACATTACCCGCGATGCCGCTGCCGATGATCGCGATCTTCATTGCTTGTTCTCCTCGTATTGACCGTTACCAGTAGCTGTTTCTTGTGTCCATACCTGGGGTACTTTCTGTACTTTGCTTATGTCGTAACCCTGGGCTTCGATATATGCAAGCAGTGATGCGTAACTGTCTTCATCGATGCTGGATTGCCGTGACATCAGCCAGACATAGTCACGTTTTGTGCGTCCGATGATGGTGGTCTCATAATCTTCATCCAGATAAATAACACGATACTCAGCTTTAAAAGGCCAGATGAACTGCATATCCCATAAAGCGTTTGACTGTTCATCGACGATGAAACCGGTTGGTTCATACTTTTTCAGTTCGCCATCAGGTGAACTGTCATGGAAAGTGAACGTCGTTGCGATAGTGCCATCATCGTTCATCGCATATGTCTCTATGGCGTTATAGGCATCAGTTTCGATAAACGTCGGTATGTTGGCAATGACATACCAGTCGCCCATGAATCTATCGAGGTCGACAAAATCGACAGTATTTATCGGTTTCACAGTTCTGGCTCCCGCATGCGCTCAGTAACATGGTCAGTGATAGCAGTATTATGTTTTTCATTTTTGTATAATCCTTTTTATGGCATCGCGTATCTGACGATACGTCCACCTTCTGTGAGTGATTCCAGCGCTAACCAGTTATCATTATTGAGTACCAGAGATCGATCTGTAAATTTTCTCCAAGTAGACGGTAACGTCTGGATTCGATCTCTTTGCCCTGATGGGTAAGGGTCTCGTTGCCGATAAACTGGCTTTCTACTTCGATCATTTCACCGGTCTGTGAATTCAGCAGCGTGGTCTCGTTGAGGAAATCAGGGTCCCAGTAGGCAAAGGTCTTCACACAGGGTAGATAGGCACTCTTTTTCTCCAGGGTGCTGACGACGAATTCGTCGTTATCGACTTTTCCGGAAACGTTATATCTTTCACCGTTATCATTGGTTACGGCGTTGATGCTTTCCAGGCACTGGCCGCGCCAGTGTTCGACGTTGTCGTGTTCGTAGCTGTATGCATTGAAAAACAGGAACTTGACATCGAAACGCGCACTGCTGTAGATCTGCTGATGATTCTCTTTTTGCACCATCGAGAAGTTATGGAAACCTATCTCATCTCCATCCAGGTAGACTTTGAAGTCCCAGCTTTTATCTATGCTGTTAGTGGCGTAAGCGGTATTAAAAATGCTTAACAGCATAAGTAAGGCAGCTTTATAAAGCTCATGTCTTAGTCTGCTGATACCAGTACTGAGTTTTCGATATTTGTTGTTCATGACGATTCACCGATACTCATAATTCAAGGAATTTTTTGGGTAACCATGGAAAAAATGCGTTGGTCGTTTTGCGATAGTTGGCATACTCCGGGCGCCTCTCTGAGATGGTGCTCTCCAGCATGCTTACACCGGATACTTTTAATAACAGTATCGACATCAATAGTGGTGATACGATGCTCCACCAGTAACCAGAAGCGACTGCAAACAGGAAGAATGCCCACCAGATACAGAATTCGCCGAAGTAGTTGGGGTGACGGCTGTATCGCCAGAGGCCGGTATTCAGTACTTTTCCCCGGTTATTGTCAGATGCCTTAAAACGGGCAAGTTGCATGTCGCTGACGGTTTCAAAAAACATACCGAAAATCCAGAGAGCGAATGCAAGGTAGTCAAGTCTGTTGATAGCGGACTCACTGGAGAAGATGCTCATCAGTGGCAGCGCAACGATCAAAGCCAGGAAGGCCTGTAACAGGAAGACGATGTACAGACTCTTAAACTCGAAGTTAGGCTGGTTGTTCTTTCTTATTTCCTGGTAACGGCTATCTTCTTCCTGACCCCAGTTTCGCCACGTGATATGCGCTGATAACCGTATAGCCCATACTGCAAGCAGTATGGCAATAACTGTATGTCTCTCAGTTATCGTGGTGTCCGCAAAAAACAGGAAACACAAACCGGCGGCAAGTATCAGCAGAGACCAGAAACTGTCTACTATCCCTACGTCATGTTTTATCCGGCTGACTATCCATAACGCTAAGGCAAAGATGAACAGTACTGCCAGGGTATATAAAAAAGTGTTTATATCAAACATGCTGAGGGTTCTCGTTAAGATCACTTTTTATCGGTGATGTTTTGTAGCCATTCAGCTTCAATGACATGACGACCAGCGCAGGAAGCAATACTGCCCATGCCATTGCGATGATGACCAGTGAGATAGTTATATCGTCATAGCTAACAGCGCCGAGCTGGTTACCGGCGTAGTAGGCAAGAGGCGCAAACAGGGCGCCGATAATCGCTACCACTACCGGGGAAAGACCCTTCATCCAGCGCATCGACAGGTTCAAGGTGGTCGCGAACAATGGCCACATCAAGATCATCCACAGCGGTGCCATGAAATCGAGTAACTGACCATTACTATATCGAGCGATGCCCTGTGATGTGATGATGGATTCAAAGATCAAACCGATTATCAACGCCAGTAATAACAGGCGGCCTTCCTGTATTACATCGGGGGCTCGGTAGCAATGGTAGGCAATAATGGCCAGTGCTATCAGGCTGCCGAGCAGGGCCTGATCATATGCCCCGCCAAGCACGCAGGCGAACCAGCCGAGCTGAAACAGGAGAAAGTTAATAATGATAGATTTGTTCATCGCTACTTCCTGTCTATCTCTTGGAGAACAGGTAGTGTGATACGTACCATTCCTGCCCATTGTTATATGCAAAAAGTTCGGCACAGGCCATGAAAAACATACGCCATCTCATCCACCATTTCTGAGCCTGATCGACACCGTATGTCTTCTCTAATATCGGCCACACTGTTTCCTTGTTCTTATCCATGTTAGAAAGCCACGCGTTTGAAGTTTTTTCATAGTGTTCACCCTGCCAGCGCCATTGTCTTTGCAGTGTAAGTTCCTGCTGAAAGTGCAGGGGCAGGTCGTCGCTTGGCATCATGCCGCCGCTAAAGAAGTGGCGGCTCATCCAGTCACTCTCATCGAGCTCCAGGAACAGGTAAGGCACAGCGCGGTTGACGAATATATGTTTGAAAAACAGTCCGTCCTGTTTGAGCCAGCGGTTTATGTTCTTGTAGAGGGTTTGCCAGTTACGCATGTGTTCAAACATCTCGATAGAAACGATGCGATCGTATTTTCCGTCGATATCAAAATCATTCATATCGCAGGTTATGATTCTCAGGTTTTTAATGCCACGTTCAGACGCTGCAGCTTCGATATGTTCCCGTTGTGAGTTTGAATTGGATACAGCAGTGATATTGCTCTCAGGATAGTTTTCAGCCATCCACAAACTGAGGGATCCCCAGCCGCAACCCAATTCCAGAATGTCCTGGCCATTTTCAATTCTTGCATGCTGGCATGTCTCGATTAATGAGTTCTTTTCTGCATCGTCGAGTGAAGACGTATCTTCTGACCAGTAGCAGCAGCTGTACTTTCTATATTTGCCAAGTACGAGATCAAAGAATTCAGCAGGTACTTCGTAGTGCTGGTCATTTGCTTTGTCAGGAACAAGTGCTATCGGGGATTCCTTCATACTCTGTATGAAAGAGTATTCGTCTTCGGCAATGGCTTCACAGTCATTGTGCTGAATCTCGATAAGACGTTCTGCAAGCAGACGCTGTATACCAAGTCGTATGACTCTGTCCGGTACGTAACCCTGTTCGCTCCATTGCAGTGCTGTTTGTGCTGAGATTGGCATTATTACCTCGATATCTGTGATGTGAAATTAATTATACATGAATTATACAAAAGGTGTACAATAATTCTACAATTGTTTCTAGTTATGTCAATAGAGTTTTTGTGTGATACATGATTAATAATATATATATTCATATAAAACAATATGTTAAGTGTTGAAAATAAGTTGTTTATCGTTTTTTGTACAGTTGATCTAGTTGTACATAAACTTGTACAAGGATGATTCTGGACCTGGTGGTGTGAAAGGGATGTCAAAAACCAGTGAAATTTTTGTGAAGATTTAATCGAGGCTTAAACGCCCGGAGGTAATTGATGAAACAGGATATGACGTCACAGCAGAAACAGCTGTTTGACACAGTTATAGTGCTAGATGATAGCGCTTGCTGGGTATGGCAGGGACAGGTGTCTAACAGCGGCTATGGTCGCCTGAAGCAGGTGCAGGTTGATAAGACAGTGCAGATGGTCAGCGCCCAGTCGGCAAGCTATCGGGCATTTATCGATCCGATCCCCGAGGGTTGCCTGGTGAAACAACGTTGCGGTAACCGTCTGTGTATAAACCCTGCGCATCTTGAATTGATGAAAGCCTAATGAGGAAAGTTATGAGTAAGAGTAACTCTGATATAGAGAAGAAAATTAAAATGAAAAGCGAAAGATTGCCCTGCAGAGGATGTACCCGCTCATGCAGTAACTATGATCGATGCGATGGTCGGCCATGGCGGACTATCGACACTACATCTGAAAAGTGATCGTGGCGATAATACAACGATGTGGCATCGGATCTTTGAGAGACCTAATGATACAGGCAAGATAAATATGAATATCTTAAAAATGGTATTTGTCAGCGGGCTTTTCTTTCTGCATAGCTCTTACCTCTTTGCTGCCGATATAACAGTGCGCATAGATAATCCGCCAGAATCAGGTTCGGTTGCACTGGTACTGTTTGATTCAGCCAATACTTTTGGTGACCTGCGTGATCCATTCCGTGTTGATATACACCCGCTGGACGGTCGCGACGAATATCTCATCGAAGATGTTGAAGCTGGCGAGTATGCGCTAATGGTTTACTACGATGAGAATGGTAATGGGCGAATGGATAAAAATTTTATCGGTATACCAAAAGAGCCTCTCGGCTTTTCTAACCGCTACCGACCCAAAGCGCCGCCAGCATACAAACGTGCTGCTTTTACATTAGGGCAGGGGGAGTCCCGCTCTTTTGATGTAGAGCTTTATCGGCCACTGGGTAAATTTGGCCGCATCGGTGTGGGTGTCGGTGTCATCTTCAGAAGCAGTCCCTATCGTAATTACAACGGTGCTGTGTCCCAGGTTATCCCGGCGATTACTTATAACGGCGATCGTCTGCAGATCTTTGGTCCAAAGATTCAGTTGGGTCTTGCAGGTAGTGGCAAGCTTAGGCTTGCCGCAACCGGACGTTATCGCATAGGAGTTTACGATGAGGATGATAGTGACTTTCTACAAGGCATGGGTGATCGTGATGACACTTTTATGGCAGGACTGGCTATACAGGCAGAGTTACCCGGTGGTATCGATATGTCAGCAAGTTATGAGCATGACGTGCTGGACCGGATCGGTGGCGGAGAAGCGCGTTTCGAATTGGGTAAATCGCTGCAGCTGGGCGTATTGAGATTTTTCCCGGCCATCGCTTTTAACTGGACCAGCTCTGAGTTGAGCAATCATGATTTTGGTGTATCAGACAGCCAGGCAACAGCTGAAAGACCCGCTTATTATCTCGATGATATCTATAGTGTCGAAGCAGGTCTTGGTGTTTTTATCGAGATCACCAGGGACTGGCTGATCATAATCAACGTTGCGGCTGAGTCGTTAAGTAATGACGTGACTGCAAGCCCGATAGTGAGCGAAGACTATGTCATCAAGGGCTTTGCGGCTGTTAATTATGTGTTTTAGCAATATACATTGAAGTCGCTATCGTACACGGTTTGTCGAGCGTAGCTAGTCTTGCTTTAATAATATTGTCTTTTATGTGCTCTTAAAATTACTATTGAAGACCTGTTTTATCGTGTTCTACATATATTAACTTGCTGGTATCAAAACCAAGTTCCTGTGAACGTTTTACAAACTGCGCTATGACTTTCTCGTCAACCTTAGGTGTTCTGGCTAACAGCCAGAGGTAAGAAGTATCGGGGCCGGAAACAAAAGCGTACTGGTAGTCTTTCTTCTCTAATTCAAAGACGATATAGGAGCCATAAAACGGGCCGAAGAATGATACTTTAAGATGTCCGTTATCAGTCTCGTCTACGAAGAAAGCTTTGCCTTCTGCCTGTTTCCATTTATTGTCTTCTTTTGAAAACCCGCTGTTGATGACTTTTACGCCGCCATCATCGCGTAATGAATATTCAGCGCTGATGTTGCTCAGGCCGCGCTCGAAAGAATGGTCAAGCCGTGCGATCTCGTACCATTTGCCCAGGTATCTGTCGAGTTCAAAGTCTTTTACCGCAACCACGCCTTCGGGTTTTCCGGTGCAGGCAGTCAGGATAAATAGCAGTGCTAACAGCAGTGGTGTCTTTATTTTGATCATTGTTTCTCAATTTCAGTGATTTAATTATTTCTTGTCCAATAAATGCCTGAGTGTTTCTGTAAGGTCTATATCGGCGAATGTGTATCCAGTTGATTTCAATCTGGTCGTAGCTACTCTGCTGCTTGATAATAACAGGGCGTCCGCCATCTCGCCAAACATCATACGTGCCATGAATGCCGGTAATGGCGACACTGTCGGGCGGCGCAGGACCTTACCCAGACTCTTAGTGAAGCTGTAGTTTGTTTCCGGATTGGGTGCGACCAGGTTGAATGGCCCCGTCATCTCATTATTGTCGAGCATGGCCGTGATAATACCGACAACATCATCGATACTGATCCAGCTCATATACTGCTGTCCATTACCTACCACACCGCCGAGTCCCATGCTAAATGGAAATAGCATCTTTTGTAATACGCCGCCATCAGGACTTAAAACGATACCTGTGCGTATGTGGATAGTTCTGATGCCGGCATCTTCAGCTGCCTGTGTTGCGGCTTCCCACTGTGTTGCTATGTCACTGAGAAAACCTGTACCCCTGGGCGAATCTTCGTCAACTATCTTATCGCCGGTATCACCATAATAACCGATCGCTGATCCAGAGATGAGCAGTTCAGGTTTGTGTTCTAGCTGCGAGATGGTTTCTGCAAGTAAGCGGGTACCGTGGACCCGGCTGTTTAGGATACTGTCTTTCTTCTTCTGGCTCCAGCGGGAATCTGCGATATTCTCACCGGCGAGATGAATGACAGCGTCAAGTTTTATCTCTTCATCGAGATGGATCTGATCTTTATCTGGATTCCAGTAATGTGATTTCGCGGTCGATGGGTTTCTATATAACGGGTATATAGTGTGTCCCAGTGTTTGCAGGTGCCGGGTCAGGGCAGTACCGATCAATCCTGTTGAGCCGGTCAGTAATATGTTCATGATTTAATCCCAGGTTTATTCTCTATTGGCCCAGACGACGTATATCGGATCTGAGAGCGGTATGTTGTGTTTGTCATCGACAGGTCGTGGTAAACCGCGAAGTGAATAGGTGTTAATGTCGCCGAAATGAGCAGACTCTATAAAGTGTTCCATCACCAGTCCTATACGTTCAAAATCATGCAGGTTGTTCCATACCTGTACCGCTTTGGTAGGGAACCAGCGATTAGAAAAACTGATGATGAATCGACCGCCCGGCCGCAATATTCGGGCGACTTCATCAAATAAAATAGATGGCTGCGTGATGTATTCGATAGACAGGCTGCAGACGACGCTGTCAAAGCTGGCATCATCGAAAGGCAGTCGCTGATCTTGATTGATATCATGGATGACTATCTCGTCGAGCAGAGGATTCGCTTCCAGCTCTTCTTTATTTAATCCCAGTCCGGTTATTTTTTTTATATCGTGTCGTTCATCAATATGAGAGTTGATGCTTGACATCAGGTCTAATATCTCACCTGCAGTGGGTATGAGGTCATTATAAACAGACTTCAGTTGCGCCTGCGCAGTTTCATCCAGGTGATTGATGTGCCTGGGTCGTGAATAAAACTCACTGTCGATGGTATCATCGGCACGCGAGTATGGGGCATCACTGAAGAAGTCTGTGGCTCTGTCAGCATAGCGTAACTGCATGCCGGGCCCGGTCAGAAAGTCAGGTATATGTTTGCTAAGCAGTGTCTGTGTTTCATGATCCGACTGATATCTCTCCAGGGTCACACTCGTATTGTAGTTACATAATGCGTGACTGGTATTAACCAGTAATTCCTCGTACATGAGCTCGACGACACGAAGCGGCACCATAAGCTTATTTGTTTTCAACCTTTCCGAGTTGAACAGGGTCGCCGGGTAGAAACGCCCGATCCGTGGCTCGATATCTATATTATGGCCAGGGTGCCTGATGAAATCGTCCAGTGCTACCGGCACCGTCTGTACCTGGTTATCATTATTGAATAATTTTCCTTTTATATAATCATATGTTCTGGCATAAACCCCGTCATCTGCTTCAGAGGTCTGTTCTGTAAAAGTCTTTAGATCATTACTTATAGCGGCTGGTAGCGTTTCGATTAGTGCCGCCAGATTATTCTCCTGCACGAACAGGTAATCGCTATGATTGCCATAGTCGCTCTCATAGTTAATAGACAGGCGGTAAGAACAGGTCTTGCCCAGGTTGACAGCCAGCTTGCCAGCCTGGGTATCAGCAGTTGATGTTGTCATCTGATTTTTTTCTGGGTGGTTACAGCGGTAGCATTAACTTACCCGGAAAAGGCGAGAAGTAATACTGCTCAGCGATATATTGATTTTCATGACGGTTGAAATGATGCTGCAGCAGCATCAATGGAGTAATACGTGTTACCCGGTTCTCTCTATAGGTTTCAAACCATTGCAGCAGTTCGACCTTGTCTTTTTTGTTGAGATGATCTTTCAGGTAACCGAGTATATGCATCATCACGTTGACATGGTGGCCGTGAGACGGAATTTTTATCATGGCCTGCATGAACAGACGGAAATACTCCCGTTTAATTTCTGCGAAATTATTTTTATTCACACTGGCTGCGATGCGGCCAAGTTGACGGTAGGCGCTGTTATCTTTAGCCATCAACATCAGCTTGTAATTTTTATGAAAATTTCTGAAAGACTGCAGTGGGTTGTGTGCGATATCTATCTGGCGCCAGCGATAATGTGCATATACACGTTCCAGAAAATTTTCACGTATGCCTTTATCATTCAAGCGGCCTTCATCTTCGGTTGGTACCTCAGGGAACCTTTCTTTGAATGCCTGGGCAAATATACCGATACCATTACGTTTTCTCATGCCTGACTTATTATTCTTCACTGCTACACCAAAGACGCCGCAGCTGGGTGAGTCTTTTTTAAAGATATAACCATCAAGTGGCGGCAGGGCATCTAGTTTGTGCTCAGAATACTCACGCATTTCATTGGTGATGTCTTTTTCAGGGTTTTTTGAGTAAACAAGTCTTATCTCACCTTCGAAATCACGTAGCTGGATGACCGGCCGTGGTATGCCAAGACCCATTTCCACCTCTGGGCAGATGGTGTGCAGATCGAAAAATTCTGAGCATTCATTATTGACAAAGGGATTGGCTATAAAGCAGCCATCGAAGCGTACAGGTTGACGAGCGAGGCATGCGCTTACACCTACCTGTGGTTTGCCTTCTATGTGATTCGTTAAATTTGACATCGTTTTGTACCTCGGTTGAAAAGTTGTACATCAATTATACAAAAAAACCTGTAATGTACAAGTAAATTGTTATACAATGTGTACAAGTTTATAGGAATGTAGCTAAAAATGAACCATTACCCGATTAGAGCAATATCTGAATTAACCGGTGTGCCAACCACCACATTACGTGCCTGGGAGCGCCGATATGGCCTGTTAAAGCCAAGTCGAACGGCAAAGGGGCATCGATTATATAGTGGAGAAGATATTGATTTAATTAAAGAAATTGTAAAGCTTCTCAAATCAAACCATACCATCAGTGAAGCGATCAGGATTATTAAGAATCCAGAGCTGAACGCGGAGGCTAACTCTGAAGTCGAAGGCCACTGGGCGGTCTACCAGCAACGTATGCTGAAATCGATTGAAAATTTTAATGAACAAAACCTGGACAGCACGTATAACGAAGCGTTATCCATATACCCCATCGATATGGTCACACAGGAGGTCATTATCCCTGTGTTACACGAGCTTGGAGAACGTTGGCAGGACAGGGACGCCGGTATCGCTGAAGAGCACTTCTTCTCTGCGTTCCTGCGTAACAAGCTCGGTGCGCGTTTACATCATGAGTCTCATCGTAGTCGCGGTAATAAGATACTGGTGTCATGTCTACCGGGTGAGTTCCACGAATTAGGCATCCTGTTGTTCTGTATAGCGGCTATCGGACACGGTTACCAGATACTTTACCTGGGAACTAACCTGCCGCCCTCGCAACTGTCGAAAGTGGTAGAGCGTACCGATGTCTCCGCAGTTTTACTGTCCGGGACCAAAACCGAATTATGGCAGGATGATATCGAGGTGGAGCTTAAAAAGAACATCAAGTCGATGAAAATTCCGTTCATGTTCGGTGGCGAGTTGTCTGAAGTGCACAGAGAGAAACTTGAATCACTAGGTGCTCATGTTCTGGGTTCTGATCACGTCAAGGCGATCGAGAACATGGAATCGATCATACCCGCATTCTCCAGGAGGTAACGGTTATCATGACAGTCTCCATATTGTGGTTCAGGCGTGACCTGCGTATACATGACAATGCTGCTCTTCAGTGGGTATGTGACAACAGTACTGAAGTTATTCCGATCTATATCCATTCACTCGAAGAGGAAAAACCGTGGCAGCCAGGTGCGGCATCGCGCTGGTGGTTGCATAACAGCCTGTTGCCCCTGGAAAAGAAACTGGCAGATCATGGTTTGAAGCTACAGTATTTCTCCGGCGACAGTGAGGCTGTGATCTCGAATATCATCGATGAAAGTAATGCCAGCAGTCTTGTTTATAACCGTTTATACGAGCAGCATCTACTGAAGCGTGATCTCAGCATCGAGAAAAAACTGGGGGCAAAAATAAAAGTGGTGTCTTTTGACAGCGGTCTGTTTTTTGCGCCGGGCACCGTTTTAAATAACCAGCAGCTACCTTACCGTGTCTTTACACCGTTTTACAAAAAGATAAGGCCACTGCTAATACCGGGATATGAAGATTATCCTGCCGCATCAAGCGGTTCTCAATTAAACATGGACTCAGGATTAAAAGCACTGAAGAACGTGTCAGTGAGTTCAGGGCAACCTCTGATGTCACTGGATCTGCTGGATGAGCATAACTGGCATGAGAAATTAATTTCACACTGGCGGCCGGGTGAAGACCAGGCATTTCATCTGCTCGATGTTTTCATGGACGATGCGATTTCATATTATGATACTGGGCGTGACATACCCTCAGACGAGGCAACTTCGCGCTTATCACCTCATCTGCATTTTGGCGAGATCACGCCGCGGCAGATATGCCGCATGATATGGCCGCTGCTCGAGGGACAGCGTGATGCAAAAACATCGCAGTCGGCAGAAGTCTTCCTGAAGCAGCTGGTATGGCGAGAGTTCGCCCATAACGTGCTATGGCACTTTCCTGAAACGGCTACGCAGCCGATGGATAAACGTTACAAAAAATCATTCTGGCGGACCAGTAAAGCTGACTATATCGCCTGGACGAAAGGCGAGACCGGGATACCTATCATCGATGCAGGTATGAAGCAGCTTTGGCAAACAGGCTGGATGCATAACCGCGTACGCATGATCGTGAGTTCATTCCTCACTAAAAACCTTGGTATCAACTGGCAGCAGGGTGCCAACTGGTTCTGGGATACGTTGGTCGATGCAGATCTGGCCAATAATAGCCTGGGCTGGCAATGGGTGGCGGGATGTGGTGTCGATGCCGCACCTTATTACAGAGTGTTTAATCCGAATACGCAGACCAAGCGTTTTGACACGAGGTTCAAATATATAAATACGTGGTTGCCTGAACATAACGAACTGGATTACCCACAACCGATGATCGACCTGGCCAGTAGTCGTGAACAGGCACTAAACCGATACAAACAGAATATAAGTTCTTAGGAGACTAACTATGAAAGCATTATTACTTATCGCACATGGCAGCAGACGTAAACAGTCTAATGATGAGGTCGTGGTACTCGCGGACAAGCTGAAAAAGAATTGCTCAGAGCAGTACAGTATTATCCATGCCGGATTTCTCGAGCTGGCAGAGACCCTGATTCCTGATGGCATAAAACAATGTGTTGATGATGGCGCAACTTCGATCATCGTATTGCCATATTTTCTTAACTCGGGCCGACATGTGGTGGAAGATATTCCGAACATCGTCGAACAGACACGGCCTCACTATCCAGGTGTCGATATCAAGATCGCGCAACATCTTGGCGCATCAGATCTGATGATGGATCTACTCATATCATCAGCTAACGCAACCAGTTAAACATTGACAAAATTTTAGTACGAGGTGCAATGATGAACGGAATTGATCCATATGCATATATGCAACAAGTCGCTATCAAGATGGATGAGCTCACGGCGAGGGATGAGATCGAGACAGTGCTCGATGAACTGGAATACCTGTTCGAAGTGATTCCACCCGAGATGCAGGACAACGCTGAAAAGCTGATCAGCATGCTACGAAAAAAACTCGCCGACGCAGCATAATAGTGACGACAGAAAATCTGTATCTGGAGACCGGGGATATCAGGGCTTATGCGATACGCCGGGTTAATCCGTTCCTGGGTGTTTTGCAGGTGATAGAAACGGAGGGCGGACGAGCGGTCAGCAGTAATGGTGTGGTCTGGGAGATAGAGCTGCGTACCGAACGTTCAGGCATGTGGGGCAGTCTCAACCAGCATATCAAAGAAGCGGTATATTATCGCTTTGGTCTGTGGTCGGCAGAAGAAGGTCTGGTTAATCGGCCGCTGGCGCCGCATCTCGACAGAGACCCGTTAACTATCCAGTGTGATATCCTCATCAAATGCATAGAACAGCGCCTGCAGTACATGCCGTTCAAACTTATCGATAATCGTGAGTTATGGCTTTTTGATAAAGATCAGCAACAACCTCTTGCACTTTTGGCGTCGCAGAAGCAAGGCGATAATGCCTTATCCCCGGAACCAAAATACTGGAAGTCATGCCTGGGTGCTAACGGTGTCGCCAGCCAGTACCGCTACCCAGGAGCAACTGAGCTTGAAAAACTCGTGGAGCGTACTGCAAGTACCAACATATGTAAATACTGGGTCAATCGTGAAGACGACGGCAGCGGTAGCCTGCAACGAAACGGGGAGTCCATCAAGCTAAATAATTTCCCCAGATTTCTGCTCAGTGAAAACTGGTCGAACGCTGAAGCGCTTACCCTGGTGAATGATTACATAGCATGGATAGCACCATCGTTATTATCACTGCAACATCTTGGTGAAGCTGATCGTGATCTTCTGGAGAGTTATCTGAATGTACAGGCTGTTTCGATAGAACATCACTGGCATCTGTACCCTGATATCGTCGATGAAAAGAAAGTTAAAGCGGCAAGGGTGCAATGTCGGTTACAACAGAGTTGACCAATAATTTTCTGATAATTAGGTGTCAGCTTCAAACCATGAAGTCTTATGCAATCATTTTCGAATATCCTGTTTTGCTCAGGCCAGCTTTAAACGTTCTTAAATCTCGCTCATTTTCGATGGGTGCTATAAGTTTTATATAGTGCGGTTCTTCATCGAATGTCGGGCCAGGAAGTGGATGTACGTTTGAGATAGCGTTCAGATGTATGTCATTTAATTGCTGGTGGTATATGTTTTGATCGTCTGCCTGTTCCGCGAGTGTTGCCGTGTTATAGAATGAAAGTGTTAGTAACATTATCATTGATTTCATAGTGACTTCCCCTGGTTATTTTTTAATGACGTCTTTTTCTCAGCATTTACATAGCTTCTATCATCCCTGGTTTTTCTGCAGTTGGTTATTTTAAGTTCCAGTTTTTTTCGAGTTTACACAGGTGCGCTTTCTGTCAGCCGTGATTCAGCTTGCATCTCCAGCAGTTCCTCTTCGACACCGGCAGCGCGTGTCAGTTCTGCCACGTTATGTTTGGTGAAGAAACCGTTGAAATCACCGAAGCGCTGCACATACTCGATGATCAGTGATGAATGTTCAGAGGCACTTGAGAATATCTGTTTCAGGCCGTCATCTTTAGAGCCGATCACGTCCAGCAGGAAGTCACGACCCTGTGAAGCGATCTGCTTGACGACGAAGTCGATATTTTCCATCTCGTGGCGGTCACCATCACATACCGCCAGTGCGATGTGATGCAGGCGAGGACCATAGTTACGTACGAAGGTCTCCGTCGGTGAGGGCAATTTCTCCAGGTGGTTGACGAAGTATGGCGTATTATTCGCTGTGAAAACTTTTGCCGGGCTGAACATCTCGCTCGAGTAATGTGTGCTCTTGGTGACATTGGTCGATGAGTTCTGGTTCTGTATGTCGTAAGAACCCCAGTAGTAGTAACTGGATAATGACAGCCACTCGAGCAGGGCGACTTCACGGTTCTGACTGTATACCCGGGTTGCAAGGTGATCGATCGGCATGATCAGGTCATTGATCTCGAGCTCTTCCTGTTTGGCTTTTGCTGCCAGGTAGACATCCTGAACATCATTCCGGATAGCACTGACCCCTAGAGCATAGGTGCGGATCTGGTCAACCGGCCGTTCCATGTATGCCACGATGTTGTGGGTATAGGGCGATGGTTTGCTCACTGCCATATTGCCCGGTAATTGCAGTTTACGTATCTGATCCTGGGAAAAGAAACGGAATTCGCGCTGCTTCTGGCATTCAACTACATCATGCAGGTTAGTTACCCGTAGGACTTCACCCATATAACGGCTGTTAGGTTTGCGCATACCGATCGGGTAAACTTCATTAAGGCTGCGGAAGATACCCTTGATGGTGGGATCTTTGACCTCGCGTAGCAGGATATCCGGTGAGTTCATGTCGACACGCAATATATGTGTCCAGTGGTCCTCACTCTCCAGTGTTACCAGGTAATGATACGGCGTCATCAGCGAGAGCTCACCGATGTAACGGATCGAGTGTCCGGGATCGACGGTGATCATGATCGCATCGATCTCGTGTACCATGTCGGTCAGTCCGCAAGCATCGCGTTCTTCGAGCAGGCGTACCAGGTATTCTTCAAAAAAGTTCGAGTTTGATTTGTCCCCCTGGCGGGCGAAAGATAAAGAGTTGGCCATTTTTTTAGTCGTGTTGTCGGTCAATTAATATTGTTATTGATTGTCTACAAAGCAAATACCGCGCCAAATTTGTGTTTTATCCTTTAATCAGAAAAAAGCCTTAATCTACTTATGCTTATGCGAAATCGTCGCCGAAGCATGTCGTCGGTCAGCAGTGAATTTGCACCACTATTTAGCGGTCCATCAGGTGGAAGTATCCATTTTGGTGCAAATCCTGATGATTTGACTAATAGAAAATAATGCAGGGGGCTTATAGCGGGCTTTTGAGACTTGCTCCATATTGGCACGTACTTTGCTTTTATAAATTCATATATAACCATAATTAAAATATTACTATGGCTATCTCGATAGCCGACTTCGACAACGGCGTCTATATGAAATGACTATCAGCTGGGAAAACTATTCAAGCGCAGACTGTTTTGATGAACTGATTACCCCTGGCGGCAGAGCAAGGGCCGGTTCCGGAAAGATCTTGCAGTACATGCGGCGCTTAAGTGATGAAGATCTACGTGAACGTCGTGATGCTGCTGAGCTGGCTATGCGTGTCATGGGTATCACCTTTACTGTCTATAACGAAGAAGGTGAGGGTGGCATCGACCGCGTCTGGCCATTCGATATTATTCCTCGTATCATACCTGCGCGCGAATGGCATAAGGCAGATGCCGGTTTGAAACAACGCGTGCAGGCACTCAATATGTTTATTGGTGATCTATACGATAAACAACAGATCATTAAAGACGGTGTCTTCCCGAAAGAGGTTCTAGCGCAATCGGTTAACTTCCGTGAGCAATGCATGGGAATCAAACCCGCGCACGGTGTATGGGCGCACATCTGCGGCAGTGACCTGGTGCGCGATGCTAGCGGCACGATGTACGTGCTGGAAGATAATCTCAGGGTACCTTCCGGTGTATCGTATATGCTGGAGAACCGGCTCGTCATGAAACGTGTTTTCCCGGAGTTGTTCGAAGACTGCAGTATCCTGCCGCTCGATGGTTATTCGACACGGCTGTTCGACATGCTTGCATCCTTATCGCCGCGGCCGGCTGATTTTCCGACCATCGTGGTACTCACCCCGGGAATATATAACTCGGCGTATTTCGAACATTCCTACCTCGCACAGCAGTTGGGTGTAGAGCTTGTCAGTGGTAGCGACCTCTTTGTCGGTGATGATGACTGTGTCTATATGCGTACTATCAATGGCCGCGAGCGGGTGGATGTAATCTATCGCAGGGTGGATGATCTGTTTATGGATCCCGAGGTGTTTAATCCTGATTCGAAACTGGGCGTGCCCGGTATCATGCGTGCGTGGAGCAAGGGTAATGTCGCCATAGCTAATGCCCCCGGTGCCGGTGTTGCTGATGACAAAGTGGTCTATGCCTACGTGCCTGAGATGATCCGCTACTACCTTGACCAGGAACCGATATTGCCAAATGTTCCCACCTATCTTTGTATGGATGACAAGCAACGTGAGTACGTATTATCAAACATCGCGAACATGGTAGTGAAACCGGCGAATGAATCCGGTGGTTATGGCATGATGGTCGGTCCTGCGGCCAGCAAGAAAATGCATAAAGAGTTTGCCGAACTGATCAAGAAAGACCCTCGTAACTATATCGCACAGCCGACATTGTCCCTATCTACCGTTCCGACATTATGTGATGGTAATGTCGAGCCCAGGCATGTCGACCTGCGGCCTTTTATACTGTCAGGAGAGAATCAGGCATGTGACCCGTGGAGGTCTCACCCGGGTAGCTTTGAAGAAAGGTTCTCTGGTGGTTAACTCATCACAGGGTGGTGGCAGTAAAGATACCTGGATCGTCGAAACCGGAGGTAAGTGATCATGTTGTTATCAAGTGTTGCTGAACGCGTCTACTGGTTTGCTCGATATGTCGAACGTGTGGAGAACACGGCGCGGATCCTGCTGGTGAATAATAACCTGCTGCTGGATATGCCGCGTAACTCGACCCTGGGCTGGGAACCGATCATCTCTATCACCGGGATACCGGATACATTCTACGAGAACCATAAAGAAGCGACAGAACGCAATGTGATGAGTCTTCATCATCATGGATCCAAAGAATCCGAGCTGCATGCTCAGTTCTATCACCCATGCGCGAGAGAACTTACGTACCTCGAGAGCGATCTTCCCGAGAGCAGTCTGGGAGACGCTGAACGATCTCTACAACTACGCCAGGGAAAACAAATCAGCGGTTATGACCCGGCGCAGCCGTTATGATTTCCTGCGACATGTGATCGATTCCTGTCACCTGATTTCCGGCAAGCTGTCCGCCTCCATGAGTCACGACCAGATATACGAATTTGTCCGCATGGGTCGAAATATCGAACGTGCAGATATGACCACCCGTGTCATCGATGTGCGCGCAGAAAACCTTTTGCCAAAGAATGATGAGGAACTAAAGCCGTTCGATGATATTCAGTGGAAGAGCGTACTCGACTCACTTGCCGGTTACCAGATGTACAGGCGTTATGTGCACGTTCGTGTTCGCGGTGTAGAAGTACTGCGTTACCTGTTGCAGGACAGGTACTTTCCTCGTGCGATCAGTCATTGTCTGAACCAGGTGGAGTTATGCCTGCGTAACCTGCCATTGAATGAAGCACCTCAATATGCGCTGGTGAAGGCACAACGCATGGTGCGAAACGCGAAGGTCGAAAAAATAGTCAAAGATAGCCTGAATGATTATATCAATCAGCTACAACTCGCCTTTATCGATATCAATGCGGAACTGACTTCATCATATTTTGAAGGCAAGGAAGTTTCACCGGCGCTGTATTATGGTGAACCGGCTGGAAAAGAGACGGCATAGAACGCCCGGCCTTTTTTTCAGTCTGCCTGTGTCTTCTCCAAGCAGGCACCGTTACGATGCACGCAGGGTTATAGGCGCACTTATTTGGTCCTCATTTATCTGTGAACAGTTTTTGGATGCCTTTTCTTATCCTGCAGCAATCAGCTAGAATTAATATTAAAAACATGAAGCAAATAACTGATATTATAGATATTATTGTGAAGTTATCGAAAATCACGTTGGTACTCTCCCGATGGTCATGACTAATCGTTTGTTAATCTTGTAAATATTGTGCAAGATGCCTGCCAATATGAAATGGTCGATCATCAAGAAAAATATACGCTATAAAGGTTTCTTCAAACTGACTGAGGTCGAGCTGCAGCATGACCTGTTCGCCGGAGGCAAAAGCCCCGTTCTCGTTCGGGAGATAATAGACAGGGGACATGCTGTTGCTGTACTGCCTTACGATCCGGTTCGCGATGAGGTGGTACTGGTAGAACAGTTCAGGGTAGGTGCAGGTGAAGATAGTGATGGCCCATGGCTCATCGAAGTTATCGCCGGTTACCAGGAACCCGGTGAATCAGCAGAGGAGGTCGTGCATCGTGAGGCACTCGAAGAAGCAGGGTGTCTGCTGTGTGATGTCGAGCCGATGCACAAGTGTTACTCCAGCCCGGGTGGTTCTAATGAACGGATCTCTTTATTCTTTGCGCGTACTGACAGTACGAATGTCGGCGGCATTCATGGTCTGGATGAAGAAGGCGAGGATATCAGGGTTCATGTCGTCAGCAGTCAGCAGGCCTTTGACTGGCTGGATAGCGGACGTATCGATTCTGCCATGCCGATCATCTCCATGCAGTGGTTCAGGATCAACCGTGAGCGCATACGGCAGCAGTGGCTGTAAATCTTTTTCGCAGAAACTTTCAAATTCAATCGCCATCCAACCATGGTATCTATAGTGTCACCATACCTGGTTGCGGGTCACTTCTTTATCGTAGTAAGCCGTCGATATAAGTTGTTTTTGTTATCAAAATTAAATTTAGTTATCAAAAAGCCTTGTAAATTAACAGTTATACCAGCTGTCAGGGTTGATAATATGATGAGAAATGGTTAAAAAATAAAAGTGGCACGGCAGGAATTAGTTGACATACATCAATGTTAAGCATTATAACTCTTGTACTATCCAGCTTTGAAAACTGGTTTTTTAGCCAGTAGTTCACAGGAACATTGATGATTCTGTGATGTTTTTCAATTAACGTTCCGTGGAGGATATACAATGAAATTAATACTGACTGCGACAGCTGCAGCGATCCTGGTTGTTTCGACATCAGCAAGTGCATGGTGGAACGACAACGGCAGTAACAACAGTAACTGGAGCAATAACAATAGCAACAGATGGAATAACGATGGTTCTGGATCCGGTTACGGTGATGGCTCTGGTGATGTGGACGGTGATGTCGACGGGAGCTTCAACTTTAATATGAGTGGTAATGCACGCGGCAGCGGCCGTGGTGATGCACGTAATCAGTATTATGGTAACGGTTATAATAACTGGGACAATCGTTGGGATAACAATAGTGGTTACTATGGTAATAACGGTAATTATAACCGCCCTTATTATGGTCCAGGTCCTGGTTATTATGCACCACCACCTGCAGACCCTGCAGCTCCTGCAGCACGATAAGCATCGTTTAGATTATTGTAAAAAGCAGGTTGAATTATCAACCTGCTTTTACTCTGCATTTTTACCGGCATCAAAATAGAAGAGGAGCTGGAGTGCAACATGAGAAAAGCAGTTGTGATAGATATAAAACAACAGCATATAGGCATCATCCAGTCATTGGTGCAGGAGTTCGAGCAGCATCGCCTGCCGAGACTGTTCAGGATTAAAGACAAACTTGATAGAGGGGAAACTATCAGTGATGTTGATTTTGAATATCTATGCAAGGAGATCAAAGATGCAGGGCTCGCCATGCATATGACGGTTAACTACCCGGAACTGCGGGAGCTTCTGTTTATCGATGTCGCATCTCTACAAAGAGATCTGTGACGAAGCGCTGGAAAATGAACAGCGCTAATGTTCGCCACTAATGTCCGCTGTAATAGCCGGTCATTAATCTTATTGCCGTTAGCTTCCAGGTTTTTATCTCTGCCCTGTTCGAGTACCCAGCGGATGGCGCGATGCGTCAGTTCGTGAGCGGATGACAGGTTAAGTTTCTTCTTGATATGGGCCTGATGGGTCTCTATCGTCTTTACACTCAAGTTCAGCTGGACTGCCATTTTACTGGTGGCAAGGCCCTGACCGATCATCTCAAATACCTGCAGTTCCCGGTTCGATAAGGCATCGATATCACGTTTGTCTTCGTTACTGCTGACCATGTTGTTCAATATGCGCTCGGTCATCTGTTCACTCAGGTAGACCTTGCCATTTAGTACCTGGCGGATAGCCTGGATGATCTTATCCTGTGCTTCCTGCTTGTTGATATACCCCCTGGCACCAGCAGCCAGTACACGCTCTGCATACAGTGATTCTTCATGCATCGAGGCGACCAGCATAAGCATGTCGCTGTCCCTTGCTTTGATGTGTTCGATAAGGTCAAGACCGCTGCCGCCCGCCAGTGACAGGTCGATAATGGCAAGGTCAGGGGTAATCGACTCCATCAGTTTTAGTGCTGTCGCCATGTCTGCCGCTTCACCACAGACTTTGAGGTCTGGTGTGTCCCCGATCAGCTGGGCGAAACCGGTACGCACCAGTGGGTGGTCATCGACGATCAGTATCTGCGCCATCAGTCGGTTTCCTGTTGCGGGGTAAGTGGAAAGCGGCAGCAAACTTTTGTACCGCGATTGCCGGCCGGGTTGATGGTTATCTCACCGTCGAACAGGCCGCAGCGATGTTTCATGATGTTCAAACCAAGGCCTGATGTGCCCGCGATATCGGTTGGTATACCAATGCCATTATCGATTATCTCCAGCAAGCCATGGTCTTCCTCCAGCTTCAGGGAAACATCTATCTGGCTGGCATCGGCATGTTTGATGGCATTGTTCAGTGATTCCTGCACGATGCGGTATAGGTGGGTGGCGGTGGCATCATCGAATAAAAGTACGACATCATCGATCTGCAGTTTTATCGGTATCTGGCTCTGTTGCTGGATGGTCTCAGTTATCTCCTGTAGTGAGATCATGAATCCATCAGCATAGATCTGTATCGGCATCATGCCACGAGACAATGCCCGGACCTGGCTCATCGCTTCATTCAGTCCGCTGGCCAGCTGGCTGGCCAGTTCATGTTCCGGTTTAGTGGCTTTATTCAGCAGGCTCTGTGCAAGCATACTCAGCCCGGTGAGTTGCTGTCCGAGGCCATCGTGCAGTTCTTCACCTATACGCTGCTGTTCACGTGCCGGGATGGCTAGCACTTCACGCTGCAGTTTCTGCTGGGTGCTCAGGTCCATGATCAGGCCGGCGAAGAGGTGCGTATGTGTCAGAGAAATCTCACCAATAGAAAGATACATCGGGAACTGGCTGCCGTCTTTTCGTTGACCTATCAGTTGTCGACCGGTTCCAATGATATGTTTGATGCCGGTTTTCAGGTAATCAGCGATATAGCTATCATGTTTTTCGCGATGCGGTGAGGGCATCAGTCTCTTGATATTCTCTCCCAGCAGTTCCCTGGAGGTGTAACCGAACAGTGCTTCTGCTGCCGGGTTTATAAACTGGATAATACCGTGTGTATCGATCAGGAAAATCGCTTCGTGTGCGGTCTTTGCTAGCGTATGAAAAGTTTCAGCCTGTTGTACGACCTTACGAGCGAACGGCCGGGTTATACGGAAGAAGGTAGCACTCGCCAGCATGGCTACGAGCAGGGTCAAGGTGATAGCTATAGCACCCGTGCGCATGAACATTGCTTCCAGCTGGTTCAGGTCAAAGCTGCCTGTTGTATTGAAACCTGCCGTTTCGATGAGCCCGTAATATAAAGAGAGCATCGAAACGCCAATCACCAGCAGGGTTGCTGTGAGCATGATCGTTGCGAGCAGTATGAATGTGTAAGTCGTTTTCACGTTTTGTTAACAATCTGATGATAGTGTTGCAATATTATTCGAAGAACGCCTTATACAGGTATCAGGTAATCCCCGATAGTCTACCTGCAATTTACAGGCCATGCTAACGGCAGATGTCATCGAAAGGCTGAAATGAGAGGAAAATGTAATGCAGTTACAGAAAGCAGTATCGGATGAAACAATTATACCTGCAACAAATGGGGAGAGCACAGCCGGTGGGGTCGGGTATGCTCAGCCTTCATTAGAAGTCTTATCATGTAAGAACTGTAATGCCTGTGGTAACTGTCTCGTCGAACAGATGAGCATAAGCCATGGGCACTCATACCAGCTGATGAAGAACAGGAAAGTCTATCTTCGTGGCGAACATATATTCCGCGCAGAAGATGATTCTGATGCGTTGTATGTAGTCAGTAGCGGCTCGGTAAAATCTTATGTGATCATGGAGGATGGTGAGGAGCAGGTGCTCAGCTTTTACCTTGACGGCGACGTAGTTGGCCTCGATGGTTTGGGTGCAGAGTCCTATATCTCTTCTGCCGTAGCGCTAGAGACGACGACGATCTGCAAGCTGCCACTTCTCGACATGCCGGACGTAGACCTTGGCAGAGGATTTCTTCACCTTATCTCAGACTGCCTGATACGTGATCATAACCTGATGCTGATGCTGGCCAGGAAAGATGCTGATGGTCGTATGGCCAGTTTCCTGGTAAATATTTCAAAACACTTCAAAAAGCTTGGTCAGTCAGCCGATGTATTTGACCTGACGATGACACGCCAGGACATCGCAAATTACCTGGGGCTTGCTATCGAAACCGTCAGCCGTACACTGAGAAGATTTCAGGACAGCGGCATGCTGGTTGTCACCCGGCGTAAGATCCAGATCTATGATTTTGACTGTCTGCGGGAGATAGCTGGGACGCAGGTCTCACGTTGAATTTGATCTATCTCGCAGATAGCGGTCGTCACTTTCAGGTAGAGCCCTTTTTTTTCAAGACATAAGTCAAGAACAGCATATTCATGCCTTGCGTTGTTGTCCCACAGATTTTATATTCGATAGCCAGAATGTTTGCCACCGTTGACCTCGCCGAGGGCTGGAACTCTAAAAAAACAATGCAGATCTTACGTGATGCTGGCATCTATGATTAACGTGACCATAAGTAAACAGGATTGATGCGGTTTAAATCTTTCAATAAAGCTGAGCGTATTTGATGAAGATCATTGCTGCAGATGTTGGCGGTACGAAAACGCGGTTGATCTATGCCGATGTGGGCGAGCCGGGCAAGGTATTATATGAAGCGCGCTACATCAGTGGCGAATTTGATAGTTTTGAGCCACTACTGGAGACGTTTATCCATGATAGTGGATCGACAGCCAGCCAGATAGATTCACTAACTCTTGCTCTGCCTGGTCTGGTCAGTGGTAACTCTGCACGCCTGACCAACTTGCCCTGGGTGATCGAAAAACAGTCATTAAAGGATACCTTTGGAATCAAAAACGTGTCTTTTATGAATGATTTTCAGGCATCTGCTTTTGGTACCGGTCTGCTGCTGGAAAAAGATCAGATTGTTTTGAACGCAGGCATATCAAATGCCGGTGATTTGAACGATAATGCTACTCGGGTGGCAGTAGGTGCCGGAACCGGGCTCGGTGTTGCATGGGCGCAGGATGATGAAGATGTCACACATGCCTATGATACCGAAGGCGGCCATATCGACTTTGCACCGGTCGACGACACCCAGATCAGGCTACTGCAGTTTTTACAGAAGCGCCATGGCCATGTGTCATATGAAAGGATCCTGTCTGGTGATGGCATGGTGTCACTATACGAGTTCTGTGCCGGTGAACTGGGCAACGACGTGCGGCGTGACGCGATAACTGCTGAGTGGGTGAATAAACAGTCGCAGAAAAATGAAGTGGCCGACAAAGCATTGATCCTGTTCGTACAGATCTACGGAGCGTATATCGGCAACATCGCAATGTTATTTAAACCATTTGGCGGTATCTTCATCGCCGGCGGTATCGCGGCAAAGATAGTAGAGAAGATGCAGTCAGAAGAATTTATCAATGCTTACCTGAACAAAGGAAGAATGCGTACCCTGGTCGAACAGATCGCTGTTTATCTAGTCACCGATGAACGAATAGGGGTGCTCGGCGCCATGTCAGAAGCAGTAAAAACACAACGGGTAATGAAATGAGCAGCAGCAAAACACAGTCTAAACACTATCGCTATTATACCGATGCAAACACGGGTACCGAACTGACGCGTAATACGTTAGTGCTGGTGTTGGCAGGTGGTGCAGGTTCCAGGCTCAAAGGTCTGACCAAATGGCGTGCCAAGCCGGCGGTACCGTTCGGTGGTAAATACCGTATCATCGATTTTGCACTATCGAATTGCGTGAATTCAGGATTACGCCGTATCGGTGTGTTAACGCAATATAAATCGCATTCTTTGATCAGGCATCTGCAGCGTGCCTGGGGATTTATGCGAGCAGAGATAGGAGAGTTTGTCGAGGTTATCCCGGCGCAGCAGCGTGTCGATAATGAGTGGTACCGCGGCACCGCAGATGCACTATATCAGAACATCGATATCATCCGCCGCCATGCACCGGAAAACGTCATCGTGCTGGGTGGCGACCATATCTATACCATGGACTATTCGAAGATGTTGTATCAGCACGTGAGTTCAGGTTCTGATCTTACTGTCGGCTGTATCGAAGTGCCGCGAGAAGAAGCCACAGAATTTGGTGTCATGTCTATCGATAGTGATTATCGTATTACCAAGTTTACCGAAAAGCCGGAGGATCCAGATCCGATGCCCGGCAAAGCAGACAAGTCACTGGCGTCGATGGGCATCTATATTTTTACTACGGCTTATCTCTATGCCAGCCTGATCGCAGATGCAGAAGAAGAGAATTCAGCGCACGACTTTGGTAAGGACATCGTCCCCAAGAGTATCTCGACCTGTAATGCGCATGCGTACCCGTTCCAGGATGCGGGAGGTAATTCAGCCTACTGGCGAGATGTCGGCACCATCGACTCATACTGGAGAGCCAATATGGAACTGTGTGAGGTTGAACCAGAGCTTAACCTGTATTCACGCGACTGGCCTATCTGGACATACCAGACACAGCATCCACCAGCAAAGTTCATCTTCGATGATGAGAATGTGCGCGGTATGGCCATCGATTCACTGGTCTCAGGCGGGTGCATATTGTCCGGCGCGCGGGTCAAACGTTCTGTCATCTTCTTCGCGACTGAGATCGAGCGCGGTACCGTTATCAAAGACAGCGTGATCCTGCCAAAAGTATCTATCGGTAAAAACTGCCGCATAACCCGTGCGATAATAGACAAGGCATGCATGATAGACGATGGTACGATAATCGGTGAAGACATCGAAGAAGACAGGAAGCGTTTTCACGTGACTGAGACGGGTATCGTCCTGGTCACTCCAGAGATGCTGGATCAGCACCTCTATGTCGTCGATAAAGAAATGCTGAGAGAATTGGCATAAACGTATTTTTCTGTTGTAACCAACTACGGATCTTAAGATGAGCAAGGGCCTAAATTTTGTATTGTGCTGGCATATGCACCAGCCCTGGTACCAGGAGGGGATCGATGGTGATTACAAATTGCCGTGGGTTTACCTGCACGCGATAAAAGATTATGAAGACATGGTGGCGCACCTCGAAGCGCACCCGAAGATGCATGTGGTGGTGAATTTTGCCCCGGTGCTACTCGAGCAACTTGATGACTATGCGCAGCAGCTTAAAGCCTGGCTGGATGATGGTAAGGTCATGAAAGACCCGATGCTCAACCTGTTGTCAGGCGCAACATCGGTTCCCAAGTCGCCACTTGAGCGCTATCACCTGTTATGTGACTGTCAGCGAGCGAATGCGGAGAAGATGATCGACCCATATCCGGCATTCAAAAACCTGCTTAAACCATTCAAATTTATGTTCCCTGATGGCGTTTGCGGAGAGAAGGATACCGTCTGCATGCAGTATCTGAACTCACAGTATTTCATCGATGTACTGGTCTGGTATCACATCGCCTGGCTCGGCCATGCCCTGAAACAGACCAGGACCTCCGAGATGCTGATCAAGAAAGCGCAGCTGTTTGATATAGATGATCGTCGGGCACTATTGCAACTCATGTACGACTGTATCTCAAGTCTGATTCCCCGTTACCGCAAACTCGCGGAAGACGGGCAGATAGAACTTTCCATGACACCGTACGGGCATCCTATCGTCCCGCTGTTGAATGATATGGAGAACATGCGTTGTGCTCAGCCCGAAGCACCTGCACCTTCGTATGATGTTTATCCTGGCGGAGAAGAACGCTCTCGCTGGCATATCCAGCGTGGTATCGATTGTTTTGAACATTATTTCGGAATGCGACCAAAAGGTATCTGGTTGTCTGAAGGCGCGATCTCGGAAGACGCGGTGACGTTGGTCGAAGAGTTCGATTTTAAATGGACCGCTTCCGGCGAAGGTGTTTGGCGTAACAGCATGAACCTCAGTGATCATGATCATGAAAAAGTTCACAGTAAACGGGCGCTGTTCCATCCCTACGTGTTGAGCGAGCATAAGACAAAACTGTATTTCCGCGATGATGGTCTGTCAGATATGGTCGGCTTCGAGTACAGTAAGATGAACTCGGTTGATGCCGCGAATGACCTGGTACATAACCTGGAAAACATCGCTGACTTCCTCGGTAGCAGCGCAGATAGACATGTAGTGCCAGTCATCCTCGATGGTGAGAATGCCTGGGAGTACTACCCGCATAATGGTTACTATTTCTTAAACCATCTATACAAACGCCTGTCTGATCACAAGCTGGTGAATGCGACCACTTTTTCAAAACTGAAAAAGAAAATCAAAACCCATAAACTCGAAAAGTTATGTGCAGGTAGCTGGGTCTATGGTTCACTATCGACCTGGATCGGAGAGAAGGATAAGAACCGTGCATGGGACCGCCTGATCGAAGCAAAGATGGCTTACGATAATGCTATGTCTGCAGGTGTGCTGAACGAAGAAGAGCGCGAGAAGGCTACGCGCCAGCTGGCTGTATGTGAAGGTTCCGACTGGTTCTGGTGGTTCGGTGAAAAGAATTCATCGGAGAGCGTAAACGATTTTGATGAGCTGTTCCGTGCCCAGCTGAAAAACCTTTACAAGCTGCTCAAACTCGAAGTACCTGCTAACCTGGAAGAAGCGCTTTCCAAAGGTGGCGGCAATGCTGAAAATGCCGGCACCATGGTAAGAAACATCGGATAATTAATGGCTTCACCATACCTTCAGAAAAGACGTGCAGGGATCGTGCTGCATCCAACATCATTGCCTTCAGGCGAACTGAACAGTGATGTCGAACGCTGGTTGCAGATGATGGCGGATACCGGCTTCAGTGTCTGGCAGGTATTGCCCCTGGGTGAGCCGCACGACGGTTTATCGCCTTATCAGTGCACGTCTGCATTTGCGTTCAACCCATTATTGCTGTCTGACATCCCCGCCATCGAAGAGAGCGAAAAAGGCTACCACGAGTTCTGTTTAAAGCAGCAATACTGGCTGGATGACTACGCGCTGTTCAAAGTATTAAAACAGCATTTTGAAGACAAGCCCTGGATCGAGTGGCCTGAACGATGGAAAAAACGAGACAGCAAAACACTGCAGAAGTCATGTGAAGAACATGCTGATGATATAACTGCACTTAAATGGCAGCAGTACCAGTTACATAATCGCTGGCATGAGATCAGAAACAAAACGTCCGACATGGATATTTTGCTGTTCGGTGATATGCCTATTTTTGTCGCTCATGACAGTGCTGATGTCTGGGCGCATCCGGAATGGTTCGTGCTGGACGAAGATGGTCACATGACGGTCGTGACCGGTGTGCCACCTGATTATTTTTCAGAGACGGGGCAGCGTTGGGGCAATCCACATTATCACTGGGACAACATGCGTGAGGATGACTTCTCATGGTGGAAAGCAAGGATCAATCATCATCTCGAACTGTTTGACCTGGTCCGCATCGATCATTTCAGGGGCATGGTGTCAGCATGGGTTATCGATGCCTCATGCGAAACAGCGGTGGATGGTCACTGGCAGGATACGCCGGGTGATGAGTTATTATCTTTGTTTGCGGCGAGCATAGAAGAGTGTGGTGGTCAGCTGCCATTTATTGCTGAAGACCTTGGTGTCATTACGCCCGAAGTTACCGCGTTGCGCAAGAAGTACCATCTGCCGGGTATGTCGATACTGCAGTTTGGATTCGATGCCTTTGAAGACAACCCGCACAAACCGCAAAATATCACAGAAGATACCATCGTCTACACCGGTACACACGATAACGATACCACGAAAGGCTGGTTTGATAGCCTCGATGATGATACGAAAAACCACGTGTTACGTACACTCAACTTGCCGGTGGTTGACGAATATATGGCCGATAACGCTATCATAGGCGAACCGGTTGAGAATGATGAAGATATAGACCGACTCAGTTGCTGGTATGACAATATCGACATTGCAGATATCGTGGTCGAAAGGATGATCGATAATGCCATGCACTCGAATGCGATCATCTGCATAATACCGTTACAGGATTGTCTGCACCTCGGTTCGGATGCACGGATGAATACGCCAGGGACCATTAATGGCAACTGGCAGTGGCAGTTTCAATGGCCACAGATCGAACTTGGTCATGACAGCGTAAGGATAAATAAGATGCGGTTGCGTAATGAGCATACACAGAGGTTCATCGAACCGGACAGTTAAAATAACAGCAGGTGCAAGTTCATTGCTGCCTGCATAATCAGACTTGAAAAAAATATAAAATGGTTGAAGCATTAACAAGAATACAACATGGCTGGCATCATGATCCTTTCGAATGGCTGGGTGTACATCCCGGCCGTCCGGGTTACGTGGTGCGAGCTTTCATGCCCTCAGCAGAGAGTGTCGAACTCGATGGTGTCGGTCCGATGTCTCGCTATGAAGGAACAGATACGTTCGAGATAAACATCAGTAAAGCACAGAGGGAAAACCTGCCGCAGCATTACAGTCTTAACTGGATCGAAAAAGGCAGTAATGAAAAACACACGGTGGTTTCACCTTACAGCTTTCAACCGATACTCAGTGACTTCGATCTCGGCCTTTTCTCCGCAGGAACACACCTGCATGTCTACCGTTTCCTCGGTGCACGTCTGAAGGTTATCGATGGCATAGAAGGTTGCCTGTTTGCGGTCTGGGCGCCAAACGTTAAACGGGTCAGCGTGGTCGGTGATTTCAATGGCTGGCATGGCCTGCGTCATCCGATGCGAAACCGTGGCGGTTCCGGCGTATGGGAACTCTTCATACCGGGGTTGCAGGCATCGGACAACTACAAGTTTGAGATCCGCACCCATAGCGATGAGATCCTGCAAAAAACAGATCCGTATGCACGCTCTATGGGTGTGCGCCCGGATACCACCAGCAAGATCGCCAGTAGCGACGACTACGAATGGAAAGACGGTGAATGGCTGAAACGACGCCAGCAGTGGAAGTGGCTGAATGAACCGATGTCGATCTATGAGGTGCATTCCGGCTCCTGGCGGCGCCATGAAGATGGCACATTCCTGAGTTATACGGAGCTCGCCGAGCAGCTCATTCCCTATGTCAAAAAGCTGGGTTATACACATATCGAGTTTCTACCATTCACCGAGCATCCGCTGGACGAATCCTGGGGTTACCAGGTCAGCGGATATTACTCACCGACTGCGAGACATGGCAGTGCGGATGAGTTACGTTACCTGATAGATGCCGCACACCAGAACGGCATAGGTATCATACTCGACTGGGTACCTGCGCATTTTCCGCGTGATGAGTTTGCACTGGCAAGATTTACCGGTGAAGCCTGTTACGAATACGGTGACCCGAACAAAGGTGAACACCTCGACTGGGGTACCCTGATATTCAATTACAGCCGTAACGAAGTACGAAATTTCCTGGTCGCCAATGCGGTGTACTGGATAGAAGAATTTCATATCGATGGCCTGCGTGTCGATGCCGTCGCATCCATGCTGTACCTCGACTATTCACGTGAACATGGCCAGTGGTCACCGAACGCTTATGGCGGTCGTGAACATCTCGAAGCCATCGATTTCCTGAAGAACCTGAACAACGTGGTACATGCAGAATTCCCCGGCGTGGTCACGCTGGCAGAAGAGAGTACCGACTGGCCGATGGTGTCACGTCCGACCGATGGCGGCGGTCTCGGTTTCTCCATGAAATGGAACATGGGCTGGATGCACGACACCCTGAACTATGCACAGACCGACCCGCTGTACCGGCGTTTTCACCAGAACCAGCTGACCTTCAGCCAGCTCTATGCCTACAGTGAGAACTTCGTCCTGCCATTGTCGCACGATGAAGTCGTACATATGAAACGCAGCATGCTGGACAAGATGCCGGGTGATGTCTGGCAGAAATTTGCCAATCTGCGTGTGCTGTATGCTTATCACTATGCACACCCTGGTAAGAAGTTGCTGTTCATGGGCGGTGAATTTGGCCAATGGGAAGAATGGAGTGAAGGCCGACAGCTGGATTGGGAGATATCAGGCATGGACAAACATGCCGGTATGTTCAATATGATCTGTGATCTCAACGCGCATTATCGTGATAATCTTGCTCTGCATGCCTACGATTTTGATGTCCAGGGCTTCCATTGGGTAAGCTGTGACGATGTAAATAATTCGGTGCTGGCGTTCATCCGCCGCTCAGATTATGAAGCGGTTATCTGCGTATTTAATTTCACGCCGAACACACTGCAGAATTACACTATCGGTGTACCGGAAGCAGGAACATATAAAGAGATATTTAATTCAGATACTGCCTGGTATGGCGGTTCGGATGTCAGTAACAGTGGCAAGATGGAAAGCATCGAACACAAAGAACATGGCTTTGATCATGCCCTGACGATTACCATTCCGCCATTAGCGGGGATCTTTATACAGAAGGAGAAAGTGTGAATATTCTGTTTGCCGCGAGTGAGGCATTCCCTTTTATAAAAACCGGTGGCCTGGGTGACGTAGTGCACAGTCTGCCTATCGCACTGAATGAGCTGGGAGAAGATGTACGACTGGTACTGCCGGCATATCGTGATGTGCTGGCCTCTGTAGACTCATTGAAAGAACTCGGATACTGGGACCTGCCCGGTGCCGGTGTTACCCATCGCGTGCGTGTGCTACAGGCTCATCATGAAGGTCTCGGCGACTACCTGTACCTGATCGATGTGCCATCGCTGTTCGACAGGGCCGGTAATCCTTACGTGCATTCAGATGGTTTTAACTGGCCTGATAATGCAGAACGGTTTACCGTATTCAGTCGAGCTGTGGCACAGCTGGCAAAAGGTATACCTGGAACAGACTGGATTCCCGATGTGGTGCATAGCCATGACTGGCAGACCGGGCTGGTCTCTGCTTTCATTAGCATGTTTCATCCACGGCCAAAGACGGTCTTCACTATCCACAACATGGCTTACGACGGACATTTTTCACACAGTGATTTTACTTCACTTGCGATGCCACCTGAATGGTGGTCTGCTGATCATGTCGAATTCTATGGTGGTTTTTCGATGCTGAAGGCAGGTATGGTTTTTTCTGATCAGGTCACAACCGTCAGTCCGACCTATGCCAGGGAGATATGCACGCCCGAATATGGTTACCGATTCGAAGGCGTGTTACAGAATCTTGGTGATAAGCTCAGTGGCATCCTCAATGGTATCGATCTAGAGACATGGAATCCGGAAACGGACAGCTACCTGGTGAAAAACTATAGCGCCACAAACCCTAAAATGAAGATGCAATGGATCGCTGGTAAACTGGCAAATAAACAGGCATTGTTGAAAAATGTGGGTTTACCGTATGATGATCTGGCAGAGGGTAAGACTCCTGTGCTCGGTTTTATCAGCAGGCTGGTAGAGCAGAAGGGTGTCGACCTGATAACATCGATGTTGCCTGAATTGTTCGGCACCACGGATGCGATGGTGGTGATACTGGGTTCCGGTCACATGTCGTATGAGGCTGAATTATTATCACTGGCCGAGCAATATCCATCCAGGCTGCATGTTCATATCGGTTACTCTGAAAGCCTCGCGCACCAGATCGAAGCGGGCTGTGATCTCTTCCTGATGCCATCACGTTTCGAACCCTGTGGCCTTAACCAGATGTATAGCCTGAGATATGGTACGCCACCTGTGGTAAATTTCACCGGTGGCCTGGCTGATACGGTGACCGATGCAACTGATATGGCAATGAAAGACAAGACTGCCAATGGTTTCGTGTTTCATAACGTCAATGCTGACGCCCTGTTATCAGCGGTCAACCATGCGCTGGTGATATATAAAAAACCTGAAAAGTGGAAACAGGTCTGTGAGACCGCCATGCAGCAGGAACTGGGCTGGGAGTCCAGTGCAAAAAAATATCAGGAATTGTATAACCGGTAATATACGCATCCCGTTGATGGGGTGAAGTGTGACTGGAGCACCGGGTACTATTAATAAATTTCGCATTGCAGTAATGTGGCTGTGATTCTATACGCCAGCGAAGGCCTGGGTAAAAACTTAACCTGCAATCAATCGTGCGATTCAGTCGCACCTATAAATAATACGCAAAGAGATTAAACATGCCAAAGAAGAACTGGGTCGATACAAGTAAAATTCCTGAAATGGAACCCCTACAGGCTGACAGTCGTTCACTGTCAGAAGGCTTCCATCGCTATCTCAGAAACCACCTAGGTCATTTTTTAAGCTGCGTGCCTTTCTATATCTACGAGGCCATGTCACTGACCATCCGTGATCGTATCATGGCTCGCTGGAGCAGTACCTGGCAGCGCCATAAGCAGCCGGGTGTCCGCAAAGCGTATTACATGTCGCTGGAGTTTCTCATCGGCCGGGCACTGGGTAACCACCTGTTGAACCTGGATATCGAAAAAGAAACACGTGAAGCCCTGAATAACTTTTCGGTCGATCTCGAGGACCTGATGGAAGAAGAACCCGATGCCGGTCTGGGTAACGGTGGCCTCGGCAGGCTTGCTGCCTGTTTTATGGATAGCTGCGCTACACTGGAACTGCCGGTGATTGGTTACGGTATCCGCTATGAGTATGGAATGTTCCGCCAGAATATCGAAGAAGGTTACCAGGTCGAAGAACCCGACCACTGGTTACGTGACGGCAATCCCTGGGAAGTGTCTCGTCCTGAATACGAGCAGACCATACACTTCGGCGGTCGCACCGAACATTTCAGAGATCAGAACGGTATCCACCGGGTACGCTGGGTCGGTACCAATGACGTCATCGCGATTCCATATGATATGCCGATTTCCGGCTACTGCAACGAGACCATCAATACCCTGCGCCTGTGGAAAGCAACGGCGACCAATGTATTTAACCTCGATGAGTTTAATGCCGGCAGTTACTCGGACGCGGTAGAAGCAAAGACTGATGCAGAACATATTTCCATGGTGTTATATCCGAACGATGCCAGTGAGAACGGTAAGGAGCTGCGACTGCGGCAACAATATTTTCTCGCTTCCGCGAGCATCAAGGATGTGATCAGGTTATGGGAGGAGAATGATATTCCCGATTACTCGCGTTTTGCAGAGTTTAACGTGTTCCAGATGAATGATACCCATCCGACCATCGCCGTTGCCGAACTGATGCGTATACTGCTGGATGAAAAACACCTGGAATGGAATCAGGCCTGGGACATAACCACGAAGACGATGGCCTACACCAACCACACCTTATTGCCGGAAGCACTGGAGCGCTGGTCCGTTTCTCTTATGGAGCGACTACTGCCACGCCTGATGGAGATAATCTACCAGATCAATAAATTGTTCCTGCACGATGTTGCGCTCAAGTGGCCGGGAGACAGGGATCGACAGGCCAGGATGTCGATCATCGAAGAGAGTGATAACAAGCAGGTGCGTATGGCATACCTCGCCATAGTCGGCAGTTTTTCTGTAAACGGTGTGGCCAAGCTGCACTCCGAACTTCTGTGTGAAGGTCTGTTCAAGGATTTTTATGAGTTTTGGCCGGAGAAATTTAACAACAAGACTAACGGTGTTACACCGCGTCGCTGGATAGCGCGTGCGAACCCCGGGATGACACAGCTGATAACCGAACAGATCGGTTATGAATGGGTATCTGACCTCAGCCATATCAGTTATCTGAAAGATTGTGCACAGCCTGAAAACCCTGAGTTCCAGCAGAAGTGGTTCGACGTAAAACAGGCAAACAAAGTCCGGTTGGCCGAGCTGGTACTGGATGCCAGTGGAGTCGAGTTTGATCCACAGGCGATGTTCGATGTACAGGTGAAACGTATCCACGAATACAAACGCCAGTTGCTCAACGTTTTACATGTTATCCATCTCTACATCCGCATAAAGAATGGCGATAAGAAAGACTGGACACCGCGTAACGTGCTGATCGGCGGCAAGGCGGCACCGGGATACCATATGGCAAAACTGCTGATAAAACTGGTCAATAACGTGGCAGATATCATCAATAGTGATCCGGATGTGAACTCGAAACTAAAACTTGCATTCCTGCCAAATTATAATGTCTCTGCGATGGAAATTATCGCCCCCGGCACAGACCTGTCAGAGCAGATTTCGACAGCAGGTAAAGAAGCATCAGGTACCGGTAATATGAAGTTCATGATGAACGGTGCCTTGACCATCGGTACTTATGACGGCGCCAATATCGAAATACTCGAACATGTCGGTGAAGATAACTTCTTCCTGTTCGGCCTCAACGCCGACGAAGTCGCCGAGATGCAGAAGCACTACAACCCGCAGAGTTTCATCGATAACGACTCGGATCTTCAGGCGGTAATGTCGCTGCTGGACAGCGGGCATTTCAACCTGTTCGAGCCCGATATATTCCACGATATCATCGCATCGATTCGCAGCCCGCATGACCACTGGTTGACGCTTGCTGATTTCCGTAGTTTTGTCGATGCCCAGGAACAGGCAGCAGCATGTTATCGTGACCGGGAAACCTGGGTACGTAAGAGCATACTCAATACAGCCAGCAGCGGATACTTTTCGACCGACCGTACCATGCAGGAATATAATGAGGATATCTGGAAGCTTTAAAGCTGAACATTGCAGTTTTTAAACTTGCGAACAAAAACTATGAGAACAAATATGATATTTGCATTAGCCGTTTTGCAGGAAACAAAAACTGAAAGCAGAGGAGTACCCGAATGTTAACCGCCGATCTGGATATCGATACCGCTGACCCGACCAATATCGTCATATTTGGTGCTGCGGGTGACCTGTCTAAGCGCAAGCTCATGCCGGCGCTTATGCGTATGCTCTGCTGCGGGTTAGTCCACGATGAAAGCCGCATACTCGGTGTACTCAGAAATCGTAGTAAAGAAGAGTGGGTAGCACAGCTGCGTGAAGGATTTGAAAAATACTCTCCGGATATCGAAATCAACGAAGAAAAGTGGCAGCACTTTGCATCACATCTCGATATAGTCGAAGGTACGCTCGATGATGCTGCTACCTACCAGCGTCTTGATGAAGCGCTGCAGACACTCGGCGGTAAAAAAAATGCTATGTTCTACTGTGCGGTTCCGCCAGGCTGGTATGGTGTAGTCGCACAGGGCCTGCACAATGCCGGGCTGGCAAACGAAGAGCAGGGCTACCGCCGCCTGGTCATCGAAAAACCTTTCGGTAAAGATCTTGAAACAGCTTCCGTACTGAACAAGGAACTGCAATCAGTGTTCGATGAGAAGCAGATCTACCGTATCGATCATTACCTCGGTAAAGAGAGTGTGCAGAACCTGCTGGTCTACCGTTTTGCCAACAGCATCATGGAGCCATTGTGGAACCGCAACTATATCGACCACATCCAGATATCGACGTCAGAGACACTCGGTATCGAGTACCGCGCAAACTATTACGATAAGTCCGGTGCATTGCGCGACATGATCCAGAGTCACCTGATGCAGATGATGACACTGGTCGCCATGGAGCCGCCGGTCGAATATACCGCAGATGCCGTTCGCGATGAAAAGATAAAAGTGCTGCATGCCATACGCAGCATCGAACCGGAACAGATAAAATTACACACAGTCTCAGCACAATATGCATCTGGCAACATCGATGGTGAAGACGTAAAGGCTTACGTGTCCGAAGAGAATGTTTCACCGGACTCGACAACGGAAACATTTGCCGCGGTGCGTTTCTATATCGATAACTGGCGCTGGCAGGGGGTTCCATTCATCCTCTGGTCAGGCAAGCGCCTGAAGTCGAAAGCTGCAGAGGTGATGATCCGCTTCCGCAAACCGCCTTTCAATCTTTTCGATAGCCACGCATCAGTACCGGCAGCCAATGCCCTGGTATTTCGTCTACAGCCAGAGGGCGGCGTCGTCTTGCGCTTGAACGCCAAGAAACCGGGGCTTACTACCGACAACGAAGAGATGATCATGCGCGCACCTTATGCTGATGATGCCGAAGAAGTAGCAGATGCCTACGAGATTCTGATGCATGACGTACTCACCGGTGATGGCACACTGTTCTCACGTGCCGATGAAGTAGAAACATCCTGGGAGATCGTCGAACCGATCCTTGATGCATGGGAAAATCGCGTCTCTATCGAGCGCTACCATGCAGGCACCTGGGATATTCCGGCGATGGATGAACTGACAAAAGACTGTGTCGGCGGCTGGCATAAACCGTCACTTCAAAAATAACTCTCAGGAGTAACTACCATGGATAGATTAGAAACTGGTAAATCCAGAGCGGGATGCTTTACCCCTGAAAATACCCGGATATTTAAAGATTCAGAAGCAGTCGCACAGGCTGCAGCAGATTATGTCTTTGACAAGATAAAAAACTGTATTTCAGAAAAAGGGCAGTGCCATGTCGTGTTACCCGGTGGCACCACGCCGGCACGCTGTCTTGAACTACTCGCAGATATGTCGTTGCCCTGGGCAGCTATCCACTGGTACCCGGGTGATGAACGCTGTTATCCAGTCGGACATGCTGAACGTAATGACACCATGATTATCGATAAGTTATTTTCCAGACATTCAGAGGCGGAAAAAAACTTTCACCCGATTCCCGCAGAACTCGGACCAGAGCAAGGCGCAGAAAACTATGCCGCGATACTTGATGTAACAGGCAGTATGGATATCGTCGTGCTGGGTATGGGTGAGGATGGACATACCGCAAGCCTGTTCCCTAATAATATCGCGCTAGAGAAGAAGAGCAGCGCGGTGCCAGTTTACGATTCACCAAAACCACCGGATGAACGTGTTTCGATAGGGTTAAATATGTTAAAAAATGCCGGTGAATCTATTGTTATAGCTACCGGTGAAGGCAAGCGTGAAGCACTGAAAAAGCTAGGTGAGGGTGAGATGTTTCCTGTCGGGTTAATAGAACCTGATGTCTGGTTTGTTGACGAAGACGCTGTTCGGTTTTAGTTTCGGTACCTGGGAAACATAGCTCCTGGTGATGAGTTTGTTTATTTAATATTTTATTACTATGCACTCTAAACGGTTGTTTAGGTGTGCTTATCATGCCAATAGAGGTAAATATGAAGACTATGACATGCAAGCAACTTGGAGGGGCATGTGATAAAGAATTTCATGCTACTTCTTTTGAAGAGATTGCAGAAATGAGCAAACAACATGCTATGGAAATGTTTCAAAATAATGATGAGGCACATCTTAAAGCAATGAATGAAATGCAGGAACTCATGCAAAAGCCAGAAGCGATGAAAGACTGGTTCGAAAATAAGAAAAAGGAATTTGAGGCATTACCCGAGGATTATAATAACTATTCTTTATGACGCTCATGTTTAACAAATTAAATTATGCTGTAATAGTAAAATACACAAGCAGGTCACTGTGGCGGTATAGTCAATATACCGTTTCGCTACGCTACTCACTATATTGCCGGCCAGTTAATTTCAAGTTTTAGCTGGTCAACACCAGGGATATATAAATGAGCAAATTAAAGAATTCAGGGTATAAAGCTTTAGCAATCGTTGAAGATATTGGATTATTAGTTATTGCTGTACCAACTGTCGTAGCAATGGGTTTTGAAATTAGTGCGATGTTTAGTGCTATGAATGTAACACTGGCTGATCTTTTGTTACTATTTATATATCTCGAAGTACTAGCGATGGTTGGGATATACCTTAAGTCAGGAAAGTTACCTGTTCGTATGCCGCTCTATATTGCTATAGTAGCACTGGCACGCTACATGATTCTTGATATGAAGAACCTGGATACATTAAGAATGCTCGGAGTTGCTGGCGCAGTGTTGGTTCTTGCTATATCTATTCTCGCTATTCGGTATGGTCATACCAGGTTCCCATATGATGACAAGGCAGGCGGTTGACAAACCGTTCAAAGTTGACGAGGAATAAACTAGCAACATTTTAACTTAAACATCAGCCTCTCTAAACTGTAATAATAAGCATATGAATCGAAATATCACATTTGCGAAAAACGATAATTATTTACTTGTTAGTATCACAGACGAGGTCATAACTGTTGAGCGAGCTCATGAGATACTCGCTCAGATCGGTGAGGAATGCGCTAACTTGAATTATAAGAAAGTTCTTTTAGATGAGATGTCTGTTGAAAGACGAGAGGTTCATCCAAAAGAGATCGAAAAGTTAGCGTTTGATTTTGAAAAAAACAAACTCAATAAAGTCTCTATTGCGTTTTTATGTCAGCCTCACCTTGTTGGCTATGATTCAAACTTGCTAAGTTTATACACATATGATGCTGAATTTATTGTCAAACATTTCACGGATAAAGAAAAAGCGATTGACTGGCTCAATACAAAGAATGGCTAGCGACGTGTTCGGTCATGAAGTCATGAAAGACCGATTAATATCAGTGATTACCAGGTAATGAAAAAAATAGCTGTTCAAATATCTCCCGAGGCGAAGTCCGCCTACTTTAAAGATTATCTCCAGGTTGCCAGGCAGGAACTCCAGCAGGTGATAGGTGAGCTGGATCTGGAATATCGCCAGGCAGGTGCGCTGGAATTCTTCGAGTTTGAATGCGAAGAGGAAGAGATACCTCGACTATTACGCTTGTCATTCGTACAGGGACTTTATGCGATTGATGGTGCCCGGCTGGTTCCGATAGCCCAGCTTGCTGATTTTCGGCTGCATGAAGATTTTGTATTTGGTTCTAAGTACAGAGGAAAAACCAATGAACGCCTTACCCAGATGCTGATCAACGTGGGCCTGTCTGCCATTGCTGTTAATTCGTGTAAGGGCGTTAAGTTACTAGACCCCATGTGCGGCCGCGCGACCACTTTGTTATGGGCAATGCGTTATGGCATCACCGCCAGGGGAGTCGAGCAGGATGCCAAAGCTATCGCAGATGTACGTCAGAGTCTGAAAAAATGGACCAAGCTTCACCGGCAGAAGCACAAGTTGACGGAAGGGTTTGTCGGTAAGCCGAATAAAAAAGACCTCGGTAAGTTTCTCGATTTCGGCGCCGAAGATGCCACGATGCGTGTTGTTGTGGGTGATGCCCGACAGGCAGACCAGATCTTTAAAAAAGATAAGTTTGATCTGCTGGTTAGCGACCTGCCTTATGGCGTGCAGCATTTCACTACGGACAAAACACGAAACCCTCTGGCGGTTATCGGCGAAAGCGTCGAAGCCTGGAAGCGCTGTCTGAAAACCAGGGGAGCGATCGTTCTGGCGTTTAATAGCTATATTCCAAAACGCGCGGCACTTATCGATACATTCGAGCAGGCCGGTTTTGAGGCGCTGGCATTTACAGCGGCACATCGCATGAGTGAATCTATCGTCCGTGATGTGGTCGTATTTAAACTCGCACATCGATGAGATTGAGTGTTATGTGTTACAAAAAAATCAAACGCTAAACGAATACTTATGAAAAACGATTACCTCTTAAATATGGATCTCTCAAAAATCGCATGTGTACGCCCGGATGAAAAGCAATGGGTTAAAAGCCCGGCCGATGGTGTTTCCCGCTTACACCTGGAACGCGAGGCAGAAGAATCTGGACACACGACCAGTTTTGTCAGGTTTCAACCGGGCTCATATTTTCCGCAGCATGGCCACCCACAAGGTGAAGAGATCTATGTGCTGGAAGGCGTGTTTTCTGATGAGAACGGCGAATATCCTGCGGGCAGTTATCTGCGTAATCCGCCGGGATCTGTACACAAGCCATTCACTGAGACCGGTTGTACGCTTTTCGTCAAACTAGAGCAGTTTCAACCTGATGATACCTCGCTTGTCGTATTGCGGCCGGAAGACCAGCAGTGGCGCCCGGGTATCGGTAACCTGAAAGTGCTACCGTTGCATGCGCATCATACCGAAAGTACAGCACTGGTCTTATGGCCGGAGAATGAAGTGTTCCAGCCGCATACTCACTGGGGCGGTGAAGAGATCGTGGTTATCAGTGGCAGGTTTATCGATGAGCATGGTGAATACCCTGCAGGCAGCTGGATTCGCAGTCCGCACATGAGCAAGCATTTTCCCCGCGTCGAGGAGGAGACGCTGATACTGGTGAAAGTGGGACATCTCGATGAGCAGGCAACTGAGCAATAGTAATATTACTTCTATATCGGTTTGACTTCCCATCAATACTCAAGGTGTTGTATATTTCGATACGGATAATGTTTAATAATTTTTTACTAAGAGCGGAGTGGTTATGAGTCAAGAAGCAGTCGTTGCCAGAAAGGGACCATTCGGTGTCGTCGTTGAGAAAGGCAAAACTTACTGGTGGTGTGCCTGTGGTCTCAGCAAGTCTCAACCCTTCTGTGATGGCTCACACAAAGACTCAGACTTCGAGCCAGTCAAGTTTGTAGCGGAAGAGAAAGTGATGGTCGCATTCTGCGGCTGCAAACAGTCACGGCACAAACCGTTCTGCGATGATGCCCATATTGCCATTGTCGAAGAACCGAAAGATGACGAGCATGGAGTAGAGGGTGATAGAATAATATAGATGAGCCGTTATCGCTGCAGTTCACAAGTCGCCATATAGAATAATTAACCCTGTAGAGAAGTAATAATGAATAATGATACGAATGTTACCTGGCATGAACAAAGAGTTTCCCGGGAGATGCGGGAAAAGAACAATGACCATAAAGGTTGTGTGATCTGGTTTACCGGGTTGAGCGGTTCAGGTAAAAGTACCGTGGCTAATACACTGGACCACATCCTCCACCAGAAAGGTCTACGGAGTGTTGTACTCGACGGAGATAATGTCCGTCATGGTCTTAATGCCGGGCCCGGGATGTTGCGTGATACGCATGGTGACGAGTTCTCAGAGCGATTCGGATTAGGCTTTTCTGCGATAGATCGAGAAGAGAATATCCGTCGTATTGGAGCTGTTGCCGAAATTTTTGCACAGACAGGCATCATCGCACTGACCGCTTTCATCAGCCCTTACCGTATCGATCGAGATAAGGTACGCAATACATTGCAACAAGGTGAGTTTATAGAGGTCTTCGTCGATGCGCCTATCGAAGTATGTGAACAGCGTGACCCTAAGGGATTATATAAAAAAGCAAGGGCTGGTGAGATTAAAGGTTTTACCGGTATCGACGATCCGTATGAAGAACCAGTCGCCGCAGAGCTGATCCTGCAGGCAGCTGAAAAGACGCCGGATATACTTGCTGAAGAGATTGTCAGTTACCTGAAGAGAAATGGCATTATCGCTGCAAGCTGAGAAGTATTGATGCAGTAAACAAAAAGCGCCCATATCATATGGGCGCTTCGTTATGATTTTCTGTGTTGCCGGGCTTTACCAGTTCCAGCCACCACCATTACCCCATGGGCTGAAACCTGATCGATTGTTGTTCCAGGGTGCACTGAAGTTTGATCCATTGTTATTCCAGGGGCCGCTAAAACTGGGGCCGTTATTACCACCATTCCAGGGCCCGCCGAAACTTGAACCACGATTATTCCAGGGGCCACTAAAACTGGACCCCCGGTTGTTCCAGGGCCCGCTAAAACTAGAGCGGTTGTTGTTCCTTGGCCCACTAAAATTTGTGCCGCGGTAGTATGGTTGCGCACCCGGCGGCATCTGATAGTTCTGGTAATAACCGCCATATGCCGGTTGTTGAACAGCTTGTTGCTGTGCTTGTCCTGCAGAGTTTTGAGCTGTATTCGCCGTCGCTGGATGTGGATTGACGCTTTCGGTAGTGTTTTGAACTGGCTGGGACTGGCTTTGTACTGAGGCGTTTTCATCGACATTGCCTGACAGTTGCTGGTCGATATCTACTGGTGGGAAATCGCCATAACCCCGATTAAAGCCACCATAGGGCTGCTTCTGAGACCAGTCAGCGTGAGCAAAGCCTGTATATAAACCTGTCGCTAAACATCCTGCTATCTGCAGGCTTTTTATTACTGCACTTCTCTTCATTTGCACCACTCATCGAAAGTTGTAAGTCGTGTTATAACATTAGCACAACTTGTCCGGCAATCAATAGAATTAGTCTTGATTGATATGATGCTCAGCAGTATTAAGATATATACCCAGTTAGCCTGGATATATCTGCCTGATTAGTACTGTGGGTGAAGGGTTTTTAGCCGCATCTCTGGCTGGCATGCGTCGAGCACACCAGCCAGATGAGTTCGTCTTATCTAATCGGCGATGATGCAGATCTTGTTGATTGCCGCTTCCGCCTGTAACCAGTCTTCAGTTGGGTTGACGGTTTCTGATGTGCGGTCGAGTGAGATGTAATAAGCAGCCTCGCAAATCATCTTGTGATGTTGTTCATTTGTAACTTTGATTTTTGCGTTGCTGACGGCTGATTTTTTTGCCGTGGTTTTTTTAACGGCTGCTTTTTTTACTGTTGCTTTTTTAACTGCCTTTTTCTTTACCGCCTTTTTCTTAACTACTTTTTTTGTGACTGCTTTCTTTTTTGCTGTTGCCATGAAGGTTCCCCGTATTAATGCTCTGTGAAAAATAAAAATTTGGTTAATTGTAAAACATAGCCGACTAGAAAACTTGTCTTATGTCAAAAAATGAAAATGAGTTCTCCAATGTTAAAACTGTTTAGATAGCTATGTGATCTGTTGTCGAGGACGCCTTTACCTCAGGTAAAGCCATGCCGTAGTTTGTTATTCTCTTCCTGTTCTCTGAACTGCAAAAATCTTGGCAGGAATTTGTCCCAGTCGATGATGTGGGAGTCCAGCTCCGGGCCATCGATACAGGCATGTTTGCGCACCATCTTACCATCGATAGTTACTGGCACCATGCAGGCACCGCACATGCCGGTAGCATCCACCATGATAGAGTTAAGGCTTGCTACAGTTCTTACACCATATGGTTTGGTGAGGTCGCTGACTGCGCGCATCATCATCGGTGGACCGATAGTTACTACTTCGCCGACACTGCGTCCACTGCCGTCTTTCATCTTATCAAGCATCTCTTTTAATGGACCGGTAACAAAATCCTTGATGCCGAAACTGCCGTCATTGGTGGTATAGATCACATCAAGCAGATCAGGGTATTCAGCCTGTAACGAACCGATGCGTTTATCTTCTTCGTCCCAGAACATCATGTCCCTGTTTCGGAAGCCTGCGATCAGGGTGACATGGTTACCCATGCGCAGATGTTCGCGCATGATCGGATACACCGGCGGCAGGCCGACACCGCCAGCAGTGAAGACAACGGTCTCACCGTTTTCATAACGGTGCAGTTTGCTAGGCAGTCCGAGTGGACCGGCGATACCGGTAAATGCATCGCCCACCTGCATCTGGTTGATCTTCATCGAGGTGCTTCCCAGCCCCTGGACGACGAGTGTTATGGTGCCATTTTTCACATCCCAGTCTGCCAGTGTCATCGGCACCAGTTCGCCTTTATCCCAGGCCAGTACGCGTATGAACTGTCCGGCGCGGGCTGCTTTTGCGATCAGTGGTGAGTAGACGACGAGTTCGACCACGGCTTCGGCCAGCTCGATTCTCTCCAGGATCCTCTGCGGTGCCTGGCCTTTCTTAGTATAAGATTCGGCGGTTGCTACCAGCGATCTGATCTCGCCGGCAGTGAATGGCGGTTCACCGGCAATCTGTTTCGCGGCCTGCATGCCGTCACCTGCAGCCTTGATGGCGGTAGAGCCGCCGCGGTTAGCATCACCGCCAGTATAGACATTATCCATCGACGTTTCCTGTGAACCGGAGCGCACCTCGATGGTTCCCCATTTACTGGTCTTGAGTTCAGGCTCTGCATCTTTGACGATGGGGTTAGAAGCATTACCCAGTGCCATGATGACCAGGTCAACTTTCATCTCCTCGGTCTCACCAGTGACGACCGGGCGGCGTCGTCCTGAGGCATCCGGTTCACCCAGCTGCATCACATCGAGAACGGTATGAGTGACAAAATGGGTCTTGTCATTGCCGATGAACTCACGTGGTGCACGCAGCACTTTCAGGTTGATGTCTTCTTCGGTAGCATGATGAAGTTCTTCGACACGCACAGGCATCTCGTCCTGGGTGCGGCGATAGACGATAGTGACATTACCGCCAAGCCGCCGCGCGGTACGCGCTGCATCCATTGCCGTATTGCCGCCGCCGATGACGATGATCTGTTTACCTTTGACTTTCGGCAGCGGTGTTTCGTAGTCTTCGAGGTGGGCCTTCATCAGGTTGACTCGGGTAAGGAATTCATTGGCTGAAAGGATGCCGTTCATGTGTTCACCCGGCACGTTCATGAAGCGGGGCAGACCGGCACCGGTACCGATGAATATTTTCCAGAAGCCTGCGCGTTTCAAGGCTTCGAGTGTCGTCGTTTTACCGACGATAAAGTTGGTAACAAACTTACCGCCTAGGTTGGTTATTTTCTTCTCTACATCATCGATCAATTCGTTAGGCAGACGGAATTCGGGGATACCGTAGCGCAATACACCGCCGAGTTCATGGAATGCTTCGAACACGGTTACCGGGTAGCCTTCTTTTGCTAGCAGGTAAGCATTGATCATTCCGGCAGGGCCGGAACCGACGATGGCGATGGGCGGTTTCTCAGCTTTTGCCCATGGGTTTTCAAAACCATCTATCCTGTAATTGGCATCCGGGTTGAGTACTTTTTCACTCTGCGGCAGATACCACTCAACCTGTCCGATCTCTATCGGTTGTTGATTCAGCGTGCAGACTCCCTGACACTGGATCTCCTGGGGACAGACCCGTCCCGTTACATTAGGCAGTGGGTTGGATTCCTTGATCAGGTCAAACGCCTGCCTGAATTTACCTTCACCTATCAGGTGCAACATCTCCGGTATGTGTATCTTGACCGGACAGCCGCCATCAGCTTCGCTACCATCCTCTTGCGGGATGCCGATCTCACAGGGTCTGTCGTCGCACTGTTTGTCGCGCAGGACTTCCAGCCAGACCAGCATTTCGACTTCACGAAAGCTGTAACCCAGTCCCATGTATCCGATGTAACCCTGATTGACCAGGTCGAAGTCCTGATTGCGTTCCGTGGGCGGGCGAACGTAGGGAGGGATGTTGTTCTCACCTGGCCAGCCTTCGGAAAGTCCTTTGAACATGGGGTAACGTTCAGAGAGGTGCCTGTCGATAGCACGGATGAATTTACGTTTTTGCTTAAGCGGCAGGTTCCAGACGAATCGCAGTAACAGGCTGCTGAAATCATCGTTTCTGAGCAGGAGGTTCCAGAAGGTATGGGTGAATTTTTCACTCAGCTCATCCTGCTGAAATTCCCAGGTGATCGCACTGCTGCCATCGTTAATGAACATCTGCTGAAAAAACTTCGGGTCATTGACCAGGTGTTTCTGCAGCAGCCCTACCTGTTTCTGGAACAGTTCGACAGCGTCACTGTGTTCCAGCTCAGCGACTTTCTCCCTGTTGTTTTCTATATGATGCCGGTTACTTTCGATCTCGAGATTAGCCTGCAGGTAGCGCTCGATGTCCTGAGCGTTATAGCTTTCATGACTATTGGTCTGTTCTTCATTACGCTGTGACATAGTGAGCCTCACTTAAGCCGGTGCATGGAATCGGATGATCTCAACATCACAATCATCGGCTACCCTGGATGCACGCTGTACCAGTTCCGGGGTGATCTCTATCTTATCAAAGATTCCCGGTATCACCCGGCTGACCTCTTTGGGTGAACCGTCGACCATGATCTTTGTTTTCTCGAACAGTTCGCTCAGATCCTGATAACAGGTCTTGCAGTTACTGCATTTGGCTATATCAGTCTCGGCGATCTCGACCAGATCGCCAGCTTCGGAGCCGGCCGTTGCTGTCTGTGCAGGCGCTGCTACTGTTTCGACGGAGACCGGGATAAGCTTATCGACAGCTGTCGCTGGTGCGCCGGAGATGCTTGCAAGCTCTGCCATCCCCCTGGCGATAGAATCGATGGAGGCTTCACGTGCAATGCTTGTCTGTTGATATTTCTGCTGCCAGTCATCGAGTTGCTGACGATGTTCTGCCTGCATCTGTTCGACATGCAGGCCGCCAAGGTATTCCAGCATACGCCAGTTTCTGCGGCGCTCTACGGTCAGTTCGACCATCGCGGATGACATGGTGAGTTTGATCAGTTTTCCTTCTGCTGTCGTTGACCAGATAAAGGGCACTTTACCATAACGGTCATTCTCGTTTAGATCGATGTATTCAGCGATAGGCAGCGGATCATCATCTTGAGTGACAGGATGGAAATGTTTTTTGAATCGACCTTCGTGCTGTGCAAAATCAGCGGCGGTGAATGCGATCTCCAGCAGTTTGGCATTACCTTCGTCATCGGTGTATTCCAGGGTTGTCATCGTCCAGTCTTTGCCGATATCCGGATTACCTTCTAATGAAAAACGTTCGGCAAGGGTATCCCCACGACGCGGGTCGTGAACGAAGACAGGGCTCATACGGCTTTCTACGGCAAGTATCGCACGTCTGTTGCCAGCATCGTCGGCGATGCCATGTTCAGGCTGACAGGTGGTGTAGGTGTCGAATACCGCCGGTGATTCGTTGTAGGTAAGGAAGTCCATGACATTTTTCATGAAATGGCTCTGCAGTGCCGCATTGGTCTGAATCACCAGTACTTTTGGATGAAAAGCGGCGATAAGTCCAAGCTCTTTACGGTCTTCATGTTTGCCCCTGTGGGCGACACCGAAACGGGTCAGATCTGAATCCTGGGCGGTATAGCTGGCCGTCGAGGTCTGGCCGCCGGTATTTGAATAAGCACCGGTGTTGAGTACCACGACTTTTATCGGCGTTTCAGAGACCAGCAGACGCGACAACGCACCGAAACCGATGTCATAAGTCGCGCCATCGCCACCCATGCTGATGATGGCAGGCAGCATCGAGAATTCATCTTTTGAAAAATGATGCCAGTTAAAGCACCTGAAAAGCGTGTCGTGTACTTCCGGGTCGTACAGGTCTTCCAGATCAAGTTTAGCGGTGCGCAAGGCAGTGAAGTCTTCGACTGCGGTTGCGCAGATACCTTCAAAGATGCCCTTTGCGACTGCCGGGGTATCCTGAAACAGGCTGTTCACCCATGGATCTTTATAGGGATTGGCAGGGAAGGTTGAGGCATACACGCTGCTGCAGCCGGTCGCATTGGCAAATGCTGCAAAGGAAGGGCCGTTACCGGTGGGTCCACTCTCAAACAGGTAGAGACGCTTCTCAAGGATCTCGATCGTTTTCTGCATGCGCTGCACTCGATCCGGATCATTTTCATCCGTCGGTATATTTTCGAGTTTTGTGTTCAGTTTTGTAATCAATGCTTCCAGTTCATTGACATGTGTTTTGCGTTTTTTCTCGTGGATCGCCTTGTTGGTAGCGGTCAGCATACGGATAGCGGTCACTTCACCACAGCCGCGACAGGCACCATGGCCACCGGTCATCGCGTAGTAATTGTCGTGATCGAGGATGAGACGTTTGCTTTCGCCACCCGGCAGGATAGCGCTTTCAGTAAAGCGGGCAGGGGTGTTCGGCATCTTGCTGAGGAACTCGAAGTTCTGACTCATCTGTGTCTGCAGCAGACTGCTCTGCTTTGCTGCACTCAGTGCGCCTGGTCCACAGACATCGACACATTCCAGGCAACCGGTGCATTTCCATGGGTCGATATTGACCGAATAGAGGCCGCCTGAGCCGGGCTCGTTTTTTTCCATGGCGTCGAAGAACGGACGGGTCCTGGCCACTGGAAAGCATTCGAGGACCTCGACCATTTTCTCGAAATCCTTTTGCAGACTGGCCCATGACGATATCGAGGCTGTGTCCAGGCTGGCTAGCGACCGTTTCACGATATCACTGAATGTGCTCTCATCTTTACCGATCAGGTTACGGTAGGTGTCGCGGACAGCCTTGGTCAGCGGAAATACCTGGCTCGACATCTGTGCTTTGTGCTGTTCGGTAATATCAAGTTTACCGATGGCCGTCAGCAGCAGGTCATGGATATCATTGACCGTGTTGGGGATGGCGGCATCCGGACAGACCACGGCACATTCCATACAGCCGGTGCACAGATGAGCAGTATATTTGGGCACATCCAGGCGGAACATACCCTTATCTTTCCAGGCTGCGGTTGCTACCGGCATGAACAGGCCGGTGCCTGGAATGACCGGTGCTTCTCCGATACTGCCATCCTTGATTCGGTCGGCCAGTGTGTCATCGTAATACGTCTTGTCGAATATACCGTTTGATACCGTGCTTCCTGTTGCCCTGGACATCGCTGCAGAGACTTCGACGCCCGGTTTTTTCCCGTCGGGACCGCTGACGACCACCGCGAGCTTCTCGGCTTCACTGAATTCTGTGGTGCTGTAATCGATTTTATTTGTCGCCAGTAATCCATCTCTGACAACTTTCATGTTGCCTTCGACCACCGCCTTGCCTTTGGCGCCGAATTTTTTGGTTACCTGCTGCTCGACTTTTTGCAGGATAGAATCTTCCGATTTTCCTGCAGAGATGCGGTCCACATGGCCGCATATCGCACCGATGAACGCGATACCCATCATGCGGATTTCCAACTCCGGTACCGGCGCATGTTTTTTCGCAACACCGAAGGCATCAACCACGTAAAAGCGGATATCTTTTTCACGGATAGTCTTACGCGCAAAGGCAGGCAGTTCCTTCCATACTTCAAGTGGCGTGTGATGTGACTGCATGATCAGGGTGCCACCTTCAACCAGTCCTAACAGCGGGTTGGTATGACTGAATACTTTGTGATCAGGGGAGATGACGATCTCGACATCTTCCAGTTCCGCATTGGTTATCTTGATTGGCTCAGGACTTAATGAGATGTAGAAATTCGTTGGCGCGCCACTTTTTTCCGAACCATATTTTGGTGCTGACTTGGAGTGCATCTGCATAACACCGGCAAGGATATCGGTGAGCAATTTACCGCTGGCGATGGTGCCATAACCACCGACGGAATGAAAACGGATACGAAAAGCATCAGCAGGCAATAGCGAGGGATTTTCCTCAGTGTCTAATGCCATAAATTCTGTTTCCGGATAAGCCTGTTTCAGTCTGTTTTGTAATTCGGCATTACGTGGCGTCGGGTTACTCTCAAAGAACTGCGAGCCGAGATAGAAGAAAGGCACGTTGAGCGTACTTTCCATGTTTCTGTAGGCGGCGATCAGGTGGCGGGGTTGCAGATCATGACCGCCGATACCGAATATACCGGTGCTGATCTTGGGCAGGCTGTCGATAGGGGGGATGCCCCGATGGCGGATCAGGTCGTTATTCTCCCTTGCTTTGAACAGGGACTGGGTCACCAGGTTGGTAAGCGAGGTGACCTCTGAACGTTCCAGGATGGTGACGGCTTTTTTACCTTCCAGAGCGGCAACGAGTTCACCTTCTGGAAAAGGCTGTAATAGTTTGATCGAAACCACACCGACCTTTTTGCCCTGAGAGCGCAGGTAACTGGTCACGGCTTCAGCATCATCCGTCACCGACCCCAGGCCGACGATGACATGCTCGGCATCATCAGTCATGAAAGTTTTTACAGGATTATAGTGCCGGCCTGTAAGTATCGCCGTATTCATCCATCGCCTGTCTGACGAAATTCGGGATCTCATTGGCGAAGTGGGTCTTATGATCGACCAGTCCGGCCTGGAAATCAGGCTGGTTCTGTACCCCGCCGGTGAGGCCCGGGTTGTTGACATCAACCATGGCAGGGACCAGCTGTCTTGTTCCTTTTTCAAAAGCATTGAGCCACTGTCTTTTCCATTGACCATGTAGTTCTTCCGGGATCCATGCCATGGTGTCTGGCAGCATTGCTCCAGTGTTGTCCGCTTCGACTTCTGCTGCATGGCTCGCAAAGAAATCAGCTAGTGCAGTCAGCTTATCTGGCTGGATGTCGCCATCATGCCTGCTCAGATATTGCTGTAATTGAAAAACCCGGCCTTTTGCACCGTATAGCATTTCCTGCGCAACGGTGGGTGATTTGATTCGTCCTGCCGGATCACCGAGAAATTCTTTTAACAGTTCAGGTTCTGGTAACAGTGTTTCGCACTGCATATGGCTGGTAGCAAAACCGTCCATGGCATTGGTCACGGGTATCATCGATAGTGAACTCACCCGGTAGGAAATAGCTGCTAGATCCGCCGCTTCCTGAGGATTGCTGCCAAACAGAATAGTGTAACCAGAAGGCAGCAGGGCATAGACATCATCATGTCCCGCCATGACATTTAGAGAGTGTTTCGAAACCGCACGCGCAGCGACCTGTAAAACAAAACCGCCGACCTTTTTACCGACGGTAACGTAATGAGATTCCAGTCCATAGAGAATGCCCTGGCTGGACGAGGCATTTGAGATGAAGCGTCCACCGGTTAAGGTGGCACCCATGGCACCGCTCTGGGCCGAGTGTTCACCCTCGGGCTCAAAGAAGAAAGGATGTTTACCCCAGACGTTTATACCGCCCTTGGCTCGGTATGCCTCGAACATCTCTGAGATCTCGGTTGAAGGTGTAATCGGATATCCGATGACGCCGCCGCATACATGTCCCATGACATGGGCGACCGCGCCATTACCGTGAATGACAGTTCCGATGCCGGGATATTTACAGGCCTTTTTCGATTTTTTATTGCCCGGTGTTTTCAATGTTTTCCCGGTATCTGCGGTAGACTCGACCTGAGTATTTTCTAAACTCTCGACTTTGTTCATGGTTTTAGTTTCCGATTAATCTCTTTTGTCTAAATGAGATAGCCAAATATAATGCTTAAGTTTTTTTATTACGGTGTAACACACGCGGCTGTTGCTAACCGCGGTTTCATCATCAATGCGTATCGCGCTTTGTCAGAAAAACGTCGTATCCTGAGCGCATCTGAGCCAGATTTATAATAAGTCAATGCATTAATAGGTTATTATAACCTATTGATAATATATGTTTAATTATTATAGAGGTTGCCTTAATGTTTGCTACTCAATCGAATAATCTTTTTCGGTCAGCTTGGCCTGTGCCGCTGCCAGCCGGGCGATCGGTACACGTGGCGCCGAACAGGAAACATAATTCAGACCGACGCAGTTACAGAAGCGGATAGATTCTGGATGGCCGCCCTGCTCGCCGCAGATACCGACTTTCAGGTCAGGGTTGGTCTTGCGTCCCCACTGCACCGTGATCTCCATCAATCTTCCCACGCCTTTAACATCGAGTGTTTCAAACGGATTGTCCTGCAGGATGTTGTTCTCTTCATACAACGGCAGGAACTTGTTCTCGGCATCTTCGCGAGAGAATGAGAAACTTGACTGTGTCAGGTCGTTGGTACCGAAGGAGAAAAACTCGGCGATTTCTGCCAGTCTGCCAGCACGCATGCAGGCACGTACTACTTCGATCATGGAGCCGAATTTAAACTTCAGCTTGATGTCATATTGCTGCCTGAACATCTGTGTGAACCGTGTCGACGATGTCCCTGACCCATGACAGTTCCTTACCGGTACAGACCTGCGGTACCATGATTTCAGGACACACATCAAAACCTTCCTTGTTACATTCAGCAGCGGCTTCGAGTATCGCCCGTACCTGCATCTCATAGATCTCAGGGTAGGTTATACCGAGACGAACACCGCGATGACCTAGCATCGGGTTGACCTCGAACAGCTCGCGCACTTTCAACAGCATCTGCTGTTTTTTAGCGATGGCGGATTCCACCAGTTCGCGACCGCCGGGGGCAAAAGGTTTCGGCAGCGCTTTGACATCTGCCTTGCGTTTCAGCAGGTGCATGGTATTCATCAGATCATTGACACCATTGACGGTATCTCGCAATGAAGTGAGATGCTCGATCTCCTGTTCCAGCTGTTTTTCATTCGGTAAGAATTCGTGAATAGGGGGGTCCAGCAGCCGTATGGTCACTGGCCGGGGTGCCATGACTTTGAACAGGTCTTTGAAATCGCCGCGCTGGATCGGACGTAACACATCCAGCGCTTCCTGGCGGGCCGTTTTGTCTTTTGCCAGGATCATGTCGATCACCAGCGGCAGACGGTCCTGGGCGTTAAACATGCGTTCTGTGCGGCACAATCCGATGCCCATGGCGCCGTAATCGGAGGCCTGGGTGGCAGCGTCGATGGTGTCCGCATTGCACATGATCTTTAGATCGGCAATCTCATCGGCCCAGCCCAGCAGGGTGCGCAGTTCATCGGAAAAGGTCGGTGGTACGGTGTCTATCTCACCGAGATAAACATTGCCGTTAGCACCATCGATGGTGATGACGTCACCCTCATGCAGCACCGTATCACCAACTTTTGCGATGTGTTTTTCGACGTCGACCTCGATGCCTTCAGCACCAGCTACACAGGGTTTACCCATGCCACGTGCGACCACTGCAGCATGAGACGTTTTACCACCGCGGCTGGTCAGTACACCTTCCGCGGCAAAAAAGCCATGGATGTCTTCCGGTTTGGTCTCTTCACGGACCAGGATTACTTTTTCACCTTCATCGCGCGCCAGCTCAGCACTGTCTGCATCGAAAACGATGTGCCCTGAAGCGGCGCCCGGAGAAGCGGGCAGACCATGGGCGATCGGCATCTGTTTTGAATCAGGATCCAGGCGCGGATGCAGCAGCTGTTCCAGCTCCTCGGGATTGATGCGTAATAATGCCTGGTCGCGTGTGATCAGGCCTTCTTTGCTCATCTCCAGCGAAGTTCGTACACGAGCAGTAGCATTCATCTTGCCATCACGGGTCTGCAGGCAGTAGAGGACGCCATTTTCGATGGTGTACTCGTAATCCTGTACTTCTTTATAATGATCTTCCAGACGGTCGCGCAGGGCTACCAGCTCTTTGTACATCTGTGGCATCTCATCAGCCAGTTCGTGTACCGGCTTGGGGGTACGGATACCGGCAACCACGTCTTCGCCCTGTGCATTGATCAGGAACTCGCCAAACATGACGTTTTCACCGGTGCCAGGGTTACGGGTAAAACCGACGCCGGTAGCACAGTTATCACCCATGTTGCCGAACACCATAGTCTGGATATTCACCGCGGTACCATTGGCCATGTCCGGAGTGATCTTGAATTCTCGGCGATAATCGATCGCACGTTTCCCCGTCCATGAATTGAATACGGCCTTGATGGAAAGCTGCAGCTGCTCATAGACATCTTCAGGAAATGGTTTGCCGGTTTCACCATGCACTACGTCCAGAAAAACGTCACTTATCTCACGACAGTTATCGGCAGTAAGATCGGTGTCCTCGGTGATACCTTCGCGTTTTTTGATCGCATCGAACGGTTTGTCGAATTCAACATCGGCGATGCCGAGAGCGACTTTGCCGAACAGCTGGATGAAACGGCGGTAGGCGTCCCAGGCAAAACGTTCGTTGCCGGTCTGTTTGATCAGGCCGGGGAGGGTTTTTGAGTTTAGTCCGAGGTTAAGGATAGTATCCATCATGCCGGGCATAGACAGTGCTGAACCCGAACGCACAGACAGCAGCAGCATATTGTCTGTGTCGCCAAAACCTCTGCCGGTGTCTTTTTCCAGCATCTTGACCTGTTCACGTACCTGTTGCATCAGGTCTTCTGGCAGTTCACGTTTTTCGGTGTCCAGGTAACTCAGGCAGGCATCAGTGCTGATGACAAAACCGGGGGGCACATTGATGCCGATCTGGGTCATCTCGCAAAGGTTGGCACCTTTTCCTCCCAGCAGCTTTTTGTTCTTGCCGTCACCGTCTTTAAATGAAAATACGTAAGAATGGGTAGTGGCCTTAGCTGTCATTTATTCTTCCTCTCGGGGTGTTTTTTTACATCACAGAATTCTAGTGATGATGTTAACCATATTGAGCAGAGCGATGTTGACGCAGGTCAATGATAGAGCCTGTGGAGCGCGGCAAAGCGATACGATTCTCTCAATGTCTGGTACTATTAGGCCATAATACCGCAGCTTGAATCAAACTTGTTGCATCTTAATCAAAATGATCATTTGAAACTAATATATGTCCGAATCAACTATGTCAAAACTAACGCAATCAACTACCTGGAAAAATCTAGAAAAACACCACGCGGAGATAAGCCAGTCACACATGCGTGACATGTTCGTTGCAGATACTGAGCGATTCGAAAAATTCTCTCTCAAATTAAACGATATCCTGTTCGATTATTCAAAAAATATTATCAATAGTGAGACCATGGAACAACTTTATCGTCTTGCCGATGATTGTGATATCGGTCGCTGGATCGAACGGATGTTCGACGGTGAACCGATAAACCAGACTGAAAACAGGGCTGTATTACACACGGCATTAAGAAATAAGAGCGGACAGGCAGTCATGGTCGATGGTGAAGACGTGATGCCCGCTGTGCGTGCGGAACAGGAGCGTGTGAAAAACCTGGCAGAGGCGATCCGCACACGTTCATGGCGTGGTTACTATAATCAGCCGATCACGGATGTGGTGAATATAGGCATAGGCGGGTCAAATCTCGGGCCGCTCATGGTCACCGAGGCATTAAGACCGTACTCGCTGCATGATCTGAATATTCACTATGTCTCAAACATCGATGAGAACCATATCAATGACACCCTGGAGAAACTGAATCCGGGCACGACCTTTTTTATCATCGCATCGAAAAGTTTTACCACGCAGGACACCATGGTCAATGCCGAGACCGCCCGCCAGTGGCACATCAATGCGGTAGGTGATGACAGCCAGATCGATAAACATTTTTCAGCGGTCAGTTCGAATGTTGAAGCGGCCAAAGCATTTGGTATCGATGAAAAAAATGTTTTTCAGATGTGGGACTGGGTCGGCGGACGTTATTCACTGTGGTCAGCCATCAGTCTGCCCATCGTCATCGCTATCGGCCAGGAAAATTTTGATGAGCTTCTACGCGGGGCTTATGAAACTGATCAGCATTTTAAGAACGCACCGTTAAATGAAAATATCCCGATCACCATGGCGATGCTGGGCATCTGGTATAACAATTTTTTTGGCGCACAGGCCACGGCCGTGCTGCCTTATGATCAGCATCTGCATAAATTTCCTGCTTACATGCAGCAGGCGGATATGGAAAGCAACGGCAAGAGTGCAGACCGTCAGGGACAGGTGGTCGATTACACAACAGGACCTGTGTTGTTCGGCGAGATCGGCATCGCCGGTCAACATGCTTTCTTTCAATTGCTGCACCAGGGTACAAAACTGGTACCGGCAGATATCCTGGCACCGGTGTCGAATATCAACTGTATCGCCAGGCATCACAGGGCACTGATGTCTAACGTTTTTGCCCAGGCCGAAGCATTGATGAAGGGCAGGACAGAACAGGAAGCCTATGCTGAACTGAAAGCAACAGGAATGGATGAGGATGCGATCAAAGCACTACTGCCAAATAAAATATTCACGGGTAACCGGCCAACCAGTACTTTCGTGTTCAATAGCCTGAGCCCTGCGACACTGGGTTCACTGATAGCCCTTTATGAACATAAGATCTTTGTTCAGGGTATCATCTGGAACATCAATTCATTCGATCAGTGGGGTGTCGAACTGGGTAAAAAACTGGCTTCTGGCATATTGCAGGAACTGGATGATAATGAACCAACGGCCAGCCATGATAGTTCGACCAATGGTCTGATCAACTACTACAAAGAGCTGCGTTTTAAAAATAAAGGTGAAGCTACCTGAACCGTTTAACCAACTGATGCATCGTTAACGAGACATGGTTATTTTTCCCAGGCGGAGAAGAAGCAGTCATGTCTGACAGGGAAGGAGAAACGTGCATTAATCTAAGGAATAAAAAAGCCGAGTCATTCGTGACTCGGCTTTTTTAGTGTGTAACGTCGGCTAGTATTAATTGAAGCCGGTTACTTTTACAGCAATGGCACCATCATCAGCGCAACGATGTTGATGATCTTGATCAAAGGGTTGATCGCAGGGCCCGCAGTATCTTTGTACGGATCGCCTACGGTATCACCAGTAACCGCTGCTTTATGGGCATCGGAACCTTTACCACCATGATTACCATCTTCGATGTACTTCTTGGCGTTGTCCCATGCACCACCACCGGTGGTCATCGAGATAGCGACGAACAGGCCGGTAACGATGGTGCCGATCAGCATGCCACCAAGAGCCTGTGCACCCAGTGTCAGACCAACCACGATTGGCGCGGCGATCGGTAATAATGATGGGATCATCATCTCTTTGATCGCAGCTTTGGTCAGCATGTCTACCGCTTTAGAGTAATCAGGTTTCTCTGTTTTATCCATGATCCCTGGCATCTCTTTGAACTGGCGACGAACCTCGTTAACGATACCGCCCGCAGCACGACCAACAGCTTCCATCGCCATCGCACCGAACAGGTAAGGGATCAGGCCGCCGATGAACAGGCCGATGATGACCATGTGGTTTGATAAGTCAAAAGACATCGCCTTTCCGGCAGCACTCAGCGTGTTGGTGTAATCGGCAAACAGTACCAGTGTTGCCAGGCCGGCAGAACCGATGGCATAACCTTTGGTTACCGCTTTCGTTGTATTACCAACCGCATCAAGGGCATCAGTAGTTTTACGTACATCTTCAGGAAGCTCAGCCATCTCTGCAATGCCACCTGCGTTATCGGTAATTGGACCATATGCATCTAGTGCAACAATAATACCTGTCATAGATAACATTGAAGTTGCAGCAATGGCGATACCATATAAACCAGCAAGTTCGTAAGCTCCCCAGATAGATGCGCAGATAACCAGTACAGGTGCAGCCGTTGATTTCATCGAAATACCAAGACCGGCGATGACATTGGTACCGTCACCGGTGGTTGATGCTGCAGCGATACGTCTGACAGGGCCAAATTCTGTCGCTGTGTAATATTCAGTGATTCCGATCATGGCGACGGTTAAACCCAGGCCGATGAGGGCTGAATAAAACAGGTTGATCGATGCGTAACCCTCGATACCTGACATCATGCTTTCGGTGACAAAATAGAAAGCTATGGCAGAGAGTATTGCCGAGATCAATGTGCCCTTGTAAAGAGCATTCATGATCTTGGCGCCATCTTTTGTTTTTACAAAGAAGGTACCGATGATCGAAGTGATGATCGAGATACCGCCCAGCATTAACGGGTAGGTAACAGCCAGTTCACCAGCATCTTTCAGTAGCAGGCCTCCTAACAACATGGTAGCGATCAGTGTTACTGCATAAGTTTCAAAAAGGTCAGCAGCCATACCTGCACAATCGCCCACGTTATCGCCAACGTTATCAGCGATAACGGCGGGGTTACGTGGGTCATCTTCCGGAATACCGGCTTCGACTTTACCGACGATGTCGGCACCAACATCCGCACCCTTGGTGAAGATACCGCCACCTAGACGAGCGAAGATAGAGATGAGTGAGCCACCGAATGCCAGGCCAACCATAGCGTGCAGGGCTTCATTCATTTCAAAACCCATAGCCATTAGTATGCCGTAATAACCAGCAACACCTAAAAGAGCAAGGCCAACGACAAGCATACCGGTGATAGCGCCACCTTTGAAGGCGATGTCTAATGCGGGTGCGATACCGACACGTGCAGCTTCTGCCGTACGTGAGTTGGCACGAACAGAAACGTTCATACCGATGAAGCCGGCCAGACCAGAGAAGATCGCACCGATGGCAAATCCCATCGCTGTAGTCGTATCCAGTGCAAACATGATGACCAGGTATACAACGACACCGACTGCAGCGATCGCTGTGTACTGACGTTTCAGGTAAGCCTGAGCACCTTCCTGGATGGCACTCTGTATACGTACCATTTCTTCATTACCCATGGGTTTTGAAAGTACATTAAAAATTGTGAAAACACCGTAACCGACGCCGAGTAGCGAACAGGCCAGGGCAAATAGTAATTCAGTAGACATTCTTTAAGTCTCCCTTCGATTTAAAGGTTCAAGTTTTATAATAAGAAGCCCTGACGAACAGGGCTTCCGGGTTATTAATATTAGCTGTTAAGGGCCTTGAAGATTGCGTCCCGGATATCTTCGACACCGCCGATTCCGGCAATGTGGTGATATTTCGGTGCATTAGCTTCGCCTGAATTTGCCCAATCTGTGTAGTATGCGATAAGTGGTTCAGTCTGATCATGATATATATCAAGTCTTTTCTTCACTGTTTCTTCCTTGTCATCGTCACGCTGAATCAGGTCTTCACCGGTCTCGTCATCTTTGCCTTCAACTTTAGGCGGATTGAAAACGATGTGATAAGTACGGCCGGATGCAACATGAACGCGGCGGCCTGACATACGTTTGACGATTTCAGCATCATCGACGTCGATCTCTACCACTGCATCGATCTCAAGACCCTGAGCTTTTAATGCATCAGCCTGGGGTAATGTGCGTGGAAAGCCGTCAAACAGAAAGCCATTTTTACAGTCATCTTCTGCAATACGATCTTTTACCAGGCCAAGAATAATCTCGTCGGTAACGAGGCCACCGGCATCCATTACTTTTTTGGCTTCAAGACCCATCGGGGTACCAGCTTTTACTGCGGCACGTAACATGTCACCGGTAGATATCTGAGGGATGTTATATTTTTTTGTTATGTAGCCTGCCTGCGTGCCTTTACCAGCACCAGGGCCACCTAATAATATTAGTTTCATATCTCTTCTCTTTTATTATCGTTAGCAAAAAAAATGCCTGTCGCTATTAAGTAGAACAGGCATTCTTGTTAACTTTTAAAGGCACTTTCGAATTTCGTGCCTGGTTTTATTTCCCACTGTTTTTCCAGATCATATTCTCGAATCAGCGAATCAACAGCTGCCTGTCCATGGTCGCGCATGACTTCTCCCAAAACCATCCTCGCAGCATTTCGGTTATAGCCACTGCCAAGGCTGGAGTGCATGGCGATCAATTCATGTGCTTTTTCGAGAGTCATCGGGAATATTACTTCCAGCTTTTATTTTAGTTTGAAATCTGGGCACTTTTTAGCGACCATTACTTTCTTCAGCTGAACGTATTTTGGTAAACCGTTCTTGTTGTAAGCAGGATACTCTTCACCACGGATAAGTGGCTCGAGGTAATCGCGGCAACGTTTAGTGATACCGAAACCATCTTTAGAGATGTAGCTCTTAGGCATCATCTTCTCGACGTTAGCAACTTTGCTCAGTGGAGCCATCTCGATCTTCCAGCGGTAAGGTTTGTTGCTGGTACGCTTGATTGCAGGCATAACTGAGTTATGACCTTTGATTGCGTATTCAACAGCTGCTTTACCAGTTGCGTAAGCCTGCTCAACGTCTGATTTAGAAGCGATGTGACGTGCAGCACGCTGCAGGTAGTCAGCAACTGCCCAGTGGTATTTATGACCAAGTTTAGCCTGGATCATTTCAGCAACGACTGGTGCCGCGCCACCTAACTGGCTGTGACCGAATGCGTCTTTCAGACCTGTTTCAGCAAGGAAACGACCATCAGGCCATGCAACACCTTCAGAAACGACAACTGAACAGTAGCCAAACTTCTTGACTTTATCGTTTACAGCCTTGAGGAATTTCTTCTGGTTGAATTTAACTTCAGGGAACAGAACAACGATTGGTATTTCGTGCTCATCTGTTGAAGCCATTGCACCTGCTGCTGCAATCCAGCCAGCGTGACGACCCATTACTTCAAGTACGAATACTTTAGTAGAAGTCTTACACATTGAAGCTACGTCATAGCTTGCTTCCATGGTAGAAACGGCGATGTATTTTGCAACAGAACCGAAACCAGGGCAGTTGTCAGTGATAGGTAGATCGTTGTCTACAGTTTTTGGAACGTGTACGGCTGTAATAGGGTAGCCCATCTTCTTGCCGATCTGAGATACTTTTAGACATGTGTCAGCAGAATCACCGCCACCGTTGTAGAAGAAGTAACCGATGTTATGCGCTTTGAAGATCTCGATCAGACGTTCGTATTCTGCTTTATTGTCTTCCAGGCTCTTCAGTTTGAAACGGCATGAACCGAATGCACCTGATGGTGTGCTTCGCAGACCAGCGATAGTTGCTTTGGTCTCTTTGCTAGTGTCGATTAACTCTTCAGTCAATGCGCCTATGATGCCATTGTTGCCGGCATAAACTTTACCAATTTTGTCTTTGTGGTTGCGTGCTGTTTCGATTACGCCAGATGCTGATGCATTGATTACTGCAGTTACACCACCTGATTGCGCATAGAATGCGTTCATTTTTTTCATAATGTTCCTCGGTATAATTTATAAATAGATATTTTCAATTTGGATTTTATGTTTCGCTGTTTTCTTTTTCTTTTCGCAGATCGGTTTCTTTGTCAGCATGAACCTGTAATAAGGTTGTTACGCAGTCAGCGAGGTCATCAAACTCCGCTTTGCCAGTGCCGTATTGCTGAAAGCCCTTGTAGTAAAACTGGCTGCGATATGTACTTTCGCCAACCTTGATCAGGATGAAACTGGTTTCGCCGACCTGCCAGAACAGTGCCGGGCATGTGGTTAATTCACGGTCATGCGGCATCAGCTTTATTTCAACATCAGCCAGTTGTAAGTCGACATCCTGACCTGGCCAGCGTTCTTTCAATGTCGTGCTGACGGCCCACTGTTCTGTATCAGTTATATCTTTAATCGATGACATCAGGCTGTTATTAGAATTTTTTCAGGGAGGCGAGGATACCTCAAATTGAGATAAATTTCAGCCCCCAAGAAGTCATATATAGACGTTACTATCCCTAAATAGTGATTTATTACCAAGACTTAGTGTAATGCGTTCATGTTTTCGACGCCGTTTTTGAGCTCGTCGGTTGTCGCATCACGAACATCCACGACGGTGATGTTGTAGGTAACAGTTTTACCAGCGAAGGGGTGGTTACCATCAACGGTTAACTTACCGTCTTCGATTTTCGTGACACGAAATATTTTACTCTCACCATGGTCATTCTGAAATTCGACTTCGGCACCGATGGAATGAAATTGTGGTGGCACATTGTCGATATCATCAGAAAAGGTGAGCTCTGGCTGGTGAGCACCGAAACCTTCTTCCGGGCTGAGTGAAACATGAACCAGATCGCCTACCTGGTGACCATCGAGTGCATCTTCGACCTTTTCGATCACCTGGCTTTTTACGCCCTGTATATACTGGATAGGCATATCGATGCGTTCCAGGATGTTATCGTTTTCATCAGTAATGGTGTAAGTGAGAGAAACAAATTTGTTTTTGCTGATTTTATCTGACATGTGTTCGCTATTCTGCTGATAATCAAAGCGCGTATTTTACACGCTTCTTCGATTGTTTGCAGACTGGTAAACGGATGATTCTATTTATTATACTCCTACATTATCTACGTGCTCTGCCGGTGGTAGAAAGGTATAATATGAAAATGATTTCGCATGGTATTTTATAGGGTGGTTTTATGAATTCAGGTACCGGTTGCGCAGCCAGTGAACCGTTTGCATTGCGTGTATTAGGTGACAGCATGTTGCCCGAGTTTGCCGAGGGTGCTGTTATTATTATTGATCCGGCAGGGGCTATCCGTGATGGTTGTTACGTCATGGCTGAATATGAAAATGAGTATATTTTCAGGCAGTTACGTATCGTCGATGATCGATACTACCTGCAACCGTTGAACGATCTGTACGATACGGTCGAGATCAGTGGTCAGGAGGTGATACAAGGTGTGATCACGCAGAAGGCAGGGAAGTATCGTAAGGATCATAAACATTACGGTAAAGATTGATTCCTTGTTTTTTTCTGTTTTTACTTACTTCCTTTTTATAACGTAACTTTGGTACGTGTATCTGTACCGTGAGTTTCGTTGATACTTTATTTATTCTTAATATTTACCACTGATTATTGTTCAGGCATTGTGGTTCTCGCACCACTGGCGAGGTACTCTTTTGCAACAGCCCAAAAGAGTACCCAGAAAAGGCCGCCACGTCAGCGTCGCCCCGTAAAAGACACGGGGTTCCCAACGAAAGGGGGTGGTTAGCATGCTGCGCCAGAACTCGCAGAAGACGCTCAGACATGCTGGCGTAGAAAGCCCATGCTAACCACCCCCTTGCGCTGGCTTGCTAAGGTGGATTGAAGGTCAAGGGCAAAAACAGTGTCTGCATTTAGCAACGTGCTACTTCTTTGTGGTTTTTTGTTTCTGGTTGTTGTTTTTTTGACTTTCTCTCGCATTAGCCAAGCCATTGGTATGTAGCCGGTATCATGAGCTTTCTGTGAAAACTGTCTGAGCGTTCTTTGCGAGTTTTTTTACAGCATGATTCCGGCTACATGCCAATGGGAACCCCGTGCTTTTTACGGGGCGCCCGGCTTAGCGACGGCCTTTTTTGGGTACTTTTTTTGGCTGTAGAAAAAAAGTGCCTCGCCGTAAAAGGCGAAACTCACGATACAAATCCACTTACCTAGGTAGCGTCAACCACGTACCTAAGCAGCGTAATAAAGCTATTGAAATATGGAGCGAGCAACTCGCCCGTAGTTCAAGAACCGCAAATCTCAAACGCCCGGCAGGGTAGATGGAAATATGAACAGGAGCAGGGGACTAGCTAATCTTCATCTGCCGGTTTATGCTGATCAGGGAGAATCTTGTTAGCGAAATATTTGTCTGCGTCTTCCAGATCAACCGGTTTTTCTTCGATATCTACCATGGGCAGCTCATAGTCACTCCAGCCACGCAAACCGGTCTTCAGAGATATGACATTTTCATATCCCATCATCTGCAATGTATAGGCCGCCAGTGTTGTGCGGTTCCCTGACCGGCAGACCAGCAGAACCGGTTTGTCCCGGGCTGTTACCAGTTCCGGTTCTGTTTCCTCGAAGTCCCATTCACAGGCATTCTCCAGGATGCCCCTGGGTACATGGAGCGAATTAGGAATGTGCATGGTGTCATATTCGTGTGTTTCCCTGATATCGACTATCAGCGTTTCAGGGTGTGATTCGAGATATTCTTCTGCATCCCAGGGCATCATTTCCTTGATTTTCGGGGCGATTTCAGCAGCAATTTGTGCAAAAGTTTTCATCGTTAAATTCAAATATTTAGTAAGTGTGAAAAAATACAGTCGTAGTGAGTGATATGTCTAAAACTATAAACCACAGAGATACAGAGATCACTGAGAAAAGATTATTAATGTTTAAACATCGAAAACCTCTGTGGCCTCTGTGCCTCTGTTTTGAGAAAGTTTTAGCTGTTTTCTTTTTTACGAAGTCCGTGTTCAACAGCCATGACAGCAGCTTCTACCCGTGAATGGATATTCAATTTTCTGAGGATGGCTTTTACGTGCAGCTTGACGGTGCCGTCAGATATACCGAGGTTTCTCGCGATGAGTTTATTGCTCTGGCCTTCAGCAAGCAGGCATAAGATCTCTGTTTCACGTGGTGTGAGTTCAGAGAAGGGGCCGTCATCGTCATCGATGCTGGTCTCACCCTGTACCATTCGGGCTAGCGCATCGGTCAGGTCTGCAGCAACCACATTTTTGCCGTTTTCGATGTCGCGTAATGCGCCGACCAGTTCTTCCGGTTCCATGTCTTTCAGCAGGTAGCCCTGGGCGCCTGTGCGTAACGCTTTGATCAGGTCACTCTCGTCATTACTGGTGGTCAGCATCACCACCGGTGTCGTCGGCAGTTCTTTGCGTAATATTGGCAGGGTGTCCAGGCCACCCAAGTTGGGCATGCGCAGATCAAGCAGGATGATGTCGGGCTGAATCTGTTTGGCCAGTTCTATGCCTTCTTTGCCGTCGGCGGCAACACCGGCAACATCGATACTTCGTTGTTCCAGCAGGCCTTTAAGGCCATCCCGGAATAGTGCATGGTCGTCAATGATTATTACGCGCATATTTATTATTCAGTATTGTGGGTTATTTTTTTCTGTATGCTGAATTTATCACGAATCACTTTCAGTGTCCTGATATCTGAAGCGAAGCTCGACACGGGTACCTTCATCCGGCTCGCTCTCGATCTTTAAATTTCCACCAAGATGTTTCGCTCTTTCCTTCATGATGGTCAGGCCCAGGTGGTCGCCTTCAGAGCTTTGAATCTTTTCCTGGTCGAAACCTTTACCGTCATTTTCTATCAGGATGCGGATATTACCGTCATTATCGCGGTTTAATAATACACGTACGATATAGGCATTGGCGTGTTTCTTGATATTGGTGAGTGCTTCCTGAACGATACGGTAGGCGTTCAGCTCCATATTGGAAGGTAATGCAAGGGTCTGTTCTTCGCACTGCAACAGGATGTGTATGCCGGTTTCTTTTCTAAATTTTTCGACCGCACGTTTTACTGCTGGTACCAGCCCCTGCTGCTCGATAGGGACTCTGCAGTGTGCGATCAGCTCTCGCAGGTCGGTAGTCGCTTCATCGAGTGCATGTTCGACAGAGTTGATGGTTTTGAAGGCCATGAAATCGCCGACTGGCTGCAGGCTCTGATCGAGGATCCGGACCTGAAAACGCAGTGATGCCAGCGACTGTGCCAGTGAATCATGTAATTCATTAGCGATGATGTTGCGCTCATCTTTTACCACTTGCAGGCGGTTCTTCTTCTCGATGAATGTACGTTCAAAAAACTCACCCAGGTGGGCGCCTAGAGACAGTAACAGGTATGCCAGCTCCTCATTGATATCAATCTCGTTCTCAACGAACAGGTTGATTACACCCAGGGTTCTGATTTTGAAACGTATCGGGATGCATAGCTGCTTGGGTGGCAAGGTATCGATATTCAGTTCGTTCTGGCGTATCTGTATCTCGTCGATGACGTCGGTCTCGAAACTGAAGAGGTGGCCGTCGATGGGAGCATGCTGGATACTGTTGGCCTGATTTTCTGTGATACCAAAATAGGCGATAAGGTCCATCAGGCCTTCATCAGTGATCAGCTGTATGGATCCGGCTTTAGCATTGAAGTGCTGTTTTAATAAAACGAGAAAGTCATGAAGCACCTGCTTTTCTTCATGGGCTGAGCTTAATGCGCTGGTTATTCGATAGAGCAGAGTAAGTGATGAAGGACTCCACTCGAATGTCGACGACTCAGCCATTGAATATGATTGATCTTACCGGGTTATTCAGTTGGTGGTACGTAGTTCGGATCGTTTGGGTTCAGGAAGATAAACTGAAACTTTTCCGGCTCAAGTTCAACGAAATCGATAGTCGTGTCCTTCAATAATTCAGCGCTGGAAACAGATAAGATGATCTCTATGTCTTGAGTGGTGACGGTGACATCATCTTCTTTACTGTCGTCAAAACCCATGCCGTAGTGGATACTGTTGTCTTCATTGAGTGATGCCGCGATACGCAGAGACATGCCCTCGGCTTTTCCCTGATCGGCAGATAGTTTTATCTGTGCAGCAGCAGTTGGAGTTACTGTAATCATAGTTTTTAAATATTGTTACTGGTTAAGGTTCTTGTGGCTTCTCGCGAAGTCTATAAACCGTTGTGCCCAAGGGTTTTTCCAGGTGTTTCGCTGATGTGTGTAGTTTGCCAGCAGGTTCTTATACACATAACCATCAGATTCACCATTGATGCCCATACCGCGTTTTACGTCAAAGGCAAATTGTACATTATTCCCAACTTTATTAAAGCGTGAATAGTGAAACTCGTGAGCATTGATTATATTACCTTCTTCCCAGGAAGCCGGTTTGGGCCAAAGGCTGTTCTCGGTTTCCTGTAGTTGTACGTATCCTCGGCCCTGTGGGCGTTTTTCCATGATGATATCGGTATCGATACAGCCTACCATGTCACGGCTCTCATCGTTCCATTGAATCGAACGAGCGAGGTACATCAGCCCTCCACACTCTGCATAAGCCGGCAGACCGTTGTCGATCGCTGTTTTTATGGCTGTACGTAACTTTTTATTGGCTTCCAGTTCTTTCATGTGAGTTTCTGGAAAGCCGCCACCGATAAACAGGGCATCGAGCTCAGGCAGTTCACTCTCGTGACAGGGATCTATTTCTATAATATCGGCCCCTGCATCCTGTAAGGCCTGAAGGTCATCCGGGTAATAGAAACCAAAAGCAGAGCAGCGAACCAGACCCAGTTTTATGTCTTTATCCACGGGTTTCGCCTGGATTTCCGGTGGTGGCATATCTAAATTAAATTCGGGAGCGGTCTTTGCGATAGAGAGTACGGAGTCCAGGTTGACCTGATCATTGACCGCATCGGCCAGCAATTCGATCTTCTGCTCACAGAAGGGGTCTTCATGACCGGGTACCAGGCCAAGGTGGCGTTCATCGATGTCGAAACGTTTATCGGTATGTATGGCACCGACCACTTCGACATCGGTGTAATGTTCGATGACACTACGCAGTTTGCTCTCATGGCGTGAGCCGCCAAGTTGATTGAGGATGACACCCTTGATCGAAACATCTTTATCGAAGGCCTGGTAACCGAGTATCAGGGGCGCTATGCCACGGGTCATGCCGCGGGCATTCAATACCAGGATGACGGGTGTTTCTGTGAGTGTCGCCAGGGCGGCATTGCTATTGCTGCCGTCCAGGTCCAGGCCATCATACAGGCCCTTGTTGCCTTCAATCAGGGTGATGTCAGCATCACGTGATCTGTTCTGCATCAACGATAATATCTCGTCACGTTCCATCGTGTAGAAGTCCAGATTGTAACAATCTCTGGCTGTAGCCTGCGACAGCCAGTAGGGGTCGATGTAATCAGGCCCTTTTTTGAAGCTCTGTACGACCAGACCACGCTGCTTTAATGCAGCGCACAGGCCGATGCTGACAGTGGTCTTGCCGGAAGATTTGTGCGCTGCTGAGATGAAGATTCTAGACATAGATACGGATTATAACTTAACTGGCACGGGGTATTCATGCTGTCAGGCAAACAGCATCGGGTGATACCTGTAAAGTGTTGCATCGCGATTTATAAATCGCTCCTACGGCTCTGTCTTAACTGGTAGGAGCAGAATTTATTCCGCGATTCAGGTTTGAGAGAAAAGTTATTTGTCCATGAACGACCGCATATATAATTTTAATATTTGCGATCGTTCATGAAGAATATGTTTATTTAGCGTGAGGGTCTACAGCAGAGTCGGCTAATGAAACAGGCAGGAACCTCAGGACCTTCAGTGCAAAAGCTACGATAAACAGGGTCATCGCCATGCCACCTAGACCTAACAGTATTTCGGGCAGGCTAGGAGTATAGCTGTTGACTACGCCATCATAGAATGAACTGCTGACTTCGTAACCTGGGAATATCTCCAGAGGGTATGCCTGACCAGCGATCAGTATGGTGTATATCTTGGCCATGCCACCGATGATGATCATGGTGCAGATCAGTCCCAGAGTCGTACGGCAATTTTTAACGCCAGGTGCATAAATCAGGGCTAATGGAATCAATCCGCCTATTATTACTTCGCCAACCCAGAAGATAGTCGTGTAGATACCACCTTCCATCAGCAGGAATTTTTCGACACCATGGTGCTGTGTCGCATACAGGTTAGTCACGTGATAAACGGCTGTGAAATACAGTACAGATGCCACGAACACACCCAGCAGGTTTCTCAGACGGTTAACGACGGCATCACCTAATTCCATGCCTGTCCATTTGTAAGTCGCCATAAGTACCAGCAGGAAAATAGCCAGACCAAAGGAGAATGACATGATGATAAACATCGGCGCCATCAGCGCAGCGTCATAAGCTGAGCGTGCTACCAGGAAGCCAAAGATTGAGCCAGTACCAGTAGTAAGTATCAGACGCCATACGAAAGCAGAGAAACCGGCATAGGGTTTAAATTTGTATACGTTGTGGTCCATCATGGTCCACAGGTAAACGCCAACAAATGCAAAGAAGCCGGTATACAGGATGATGTTCCAGGCAAAGATCGATTTGAAGTTGTAGTAGGTCATAGCAATGATCAGACGATCAGGACGTCCCAGGTCGAGCAATAACACGATCAGGCCACCGGTCAGCAGGGCTATAGCTAACAGTGCAGACAGCCGCGCCATGGGCTCGTAGATCTTCTTGCGGAAGACCGATGCGATAGAAGCGACATTTAATGCCCCCGAAGCTGCAACGATAAGGAAAATAGCGAACACATGCGGCATACCCCAGACGATCTGGTTGGTCATACCTGTGACGTAGTGACCTTCATGCTCCATGTAAAACACTGAAGCCAGTGCCAGTAACATGATAAAAGCCAGGCCGCCAAGTAAACCGAAGTAGGCAGGGCTTTTTCCTTCTAAAGAGGTGTATTCTATTTTACTCATTATTACTCTCTTAATTACTCATTCAAACCCTGGTAACGAACGCCAGTATTCAATGCCAGGTCAGGGCGAAGTTGTTTGCCGCCACGTTCTTTCAGTGCGATCGAAATATCGCTATTCGCATCGTTGAGGTCACCGAAGATCATCGCGTTGTGATTTTCAGCAGTGCAGGCTTCGACACAGGCAGGAATACCGCCGTTATCGACGCGTGTCACACACATGGTGCATGATTCAACAGTACCTTTACCACGTGGCGCAGTAAGCTTCTGATTTTCTACTGACTCATGCACAAAAGAACGGGCTTTATAGGGGCATGCCATCATGCAGTACCGGCAACCGATACAGATATGTTTATCAACCAGTGCGATACCATCTGCACGTACGAAGGATGCACCGGTAGGGCATACATCTACACAGGGTGCTGTCTCACAGTGCTGGCACATCAATGGTAATGATGTTTTATGACCGGTCGCTTTATCTTTTAAAGTAACCTTGCGAATGTATTGAACATCTGTCGTTGGACGATCGTGACCGATCAGTCCATTCTCTTCATTACAGGCATCGACACAAGCGGTACAGCCATCTGCGCACTTATTGGTATCGATAAGCATGCCCCAGCGGTTTTTGCTGCTGACGGGCTCATCATTCGCTTTGCTTGATACTGATGCAGCTTGTGCAGTCTGATGTAACAGTACACCGGGTGCGATAGTGATAGTGCCAGCTACAGCTGCTTTAGATAAAAAATCGCGTCTTGAATTATCGACGGCTGATTTATTCGTAGAGTCAGTCATTACTTGTTAACTCCTGCATTGTTAGCAAGCGCTTGTTGTAGATCATGTGTAAGCGACGATGTCCGTTTATTGCGTTTGATATATTTCTGCGGGCGGTCAGCATGGCACTGGAAACAGTCGATCTGAACAGAAGCATACTGATGGCATCCGTTACAGAAGTGCTCCTTACTCTCGATGTTTGCAATCTCGCCTTTATCATCAGGCTTAACGTGACAGTCGATGCAGTTTGCCAGGCTTTCAGGTTCGTTGCGGATGCCTTCATGCATGGTTTCATCACGTTCATGCAGGATGTAATTCATGTGATTTCTACGCATCTCATCTTCAGGATGTATACATTTTTCACTTTCTTCAGCCGACTCATGGACGGTAGGGAATGGCGAATCCGCCAGTGCCGAAGTTGACAGCAGTGAAAAACCAATCAATGCATAAACCAGAACTGCAACTTGTCGTAAAAATCTTATCATCAGATTACCTGTTTTCTATACCTTTGAACTCATTCCGCTTTAGCGTGCAACGAAGCAACTATTTCTGGTGTTTATGCCTTACATAGTTGCAACGTCGACGCTAGCGTTGACGAGCTGAATTAAGCGACACCTAACGCCATATCAATGTAGCCAGTTGGACATACATCAGAGCATATATGACAACCGATACATTTAGTGTAATCAGTGTCTACATAACGACCTAGTGTTTGCTTGTCTTTCTTAACGCGGAAAACTGCATCCTGTGGACAGTAGATAACACAGTTGTCACACTCGAAACACATACCACAGCTCATACAGCGTCCTGCTTCTGCTACGGCTTTTTCTTCTTCAAGGCTTATCTGGCGCTCTGCAAAATGACCTAATACTTCATCAGATGATGGTACGTCAGTGTCACGGTGGTTTCGCTCTTCATAATCGAAGTGACCAAGGAATAATTCATCTGCTGTGATGATTTCCTGCTCTGATCGATCTTCGTAGTTATGGATCGCATAGTTGTTACTATCAGTGCCACGTTGACCATCATCTTTGTGCTCTTTAGCATTGTAAGGTTCAACATTTAATCCAGACTCAACTAATTTGTCAGTCAGGTCAAAGTGGTGAACGTCAACTTTAGGACGTTTTTTAGCTGCAACGTTGTTGAAATCATTTTCGATGGTTTCAGAAACGATGTATGCCTGTCCGATTGCGGTAGTCAGCAGGTGAGGGCGAACGATATCGCCACACACATAGTGATTCGCTTTACCTGGTACACGGTACAGGTTATCAGCATCCATCAGGTTACGGCCGTTGTTGAAATCTTCAACGCCGGTTAAATCACCGCCCTGACCAATCGCAGCAACGATGATGTCTGCTTCAACGGTGTATTCCTTACCGCCTTCGACTGCTACTGGTGCATTGTTTTCCCACTTGCAGTCAGCGAATTTCATGCCGGTAGCGCGGCCGTTGTCATCACGGATGAGAGCAACAGGCATTACTTCGTTCATGATGTTAACGCCCTCGATAGTGGCGTCTTCAACTTCGTGCTCTGCGGCAGTCATCTCTTCTTTCTTGAACAGTGCAGTCAGTGTAACCAGGTCACAAGGAACGTTCTTAGAAGAATCAAAATCAGCGTGTGAAGAATCACCGTTAATTACTGTTTCTGGCAGTTCGTTGTAGTCAGCTAATGTACCGATACGACGAGAAACAGATACCACGTCGATAGAGGTATCACCACCACCGATACACAGTACTTTCTTACCAGTGTATTTCATCTCACCCTTGTTGAACTGCTCAAGGAATTTAACCGCTGATACACAGTTAGGCGTTTCATCCCAGCCTTCGACAGGAACACCACGTCCAGTCCAGCAACCTAATGCCCATAAAACAGCATCAAATTCTTTTTCGACGTCTTCCAGGCTTACATCACGACCAACACGAGTGTTCATACGTGTTTCGATGTTGCCCATATTTAAAATACGTTGACATTCGTTATCCAGAAAATCGCGAGGTGTACGGTAACCAGGGATGCCGTAACGCATCATGCCACCAAGCTCTGCATGATCATCAAAGATCGTAGAAGCGATGCCTTTACGACGCAGTTGGTAAGCTGCGGCCATACCAGCAGGACCACCACCGATGATTGCAACTTTCTTGTCGGTCATCTCAGCGCTATTATCAAATTTAAAGCCTTCTTTAAAAGCAGTGTCACCGATGTATTGCTCAACAGAGTTAATACCGACGAAGTCTTCAACGTTGTTGCGGTTACAGCCAGTTTCACAAGGCGCTGGACATACACGACCCATCATAGATGGGAAAGGGTTAGCATCAGTAGAACGACGGAATGCATATTCCTGCATAGAAACACCTTCAGGAGGACGTTCGATACCGCGAACGATATCTAACCAACCACGAATATCTTCGCCTGATGGGCAGCTACCCTGACATGGTGGCGTACGGTGTACATAAGTAGGACATTTGTATGTCGTATCTTCATTAAAAATTTGTTTGCCGAAATCTTTAGTAACGAAATCGCCGTCTTCAAATTTTCTAAAAGTTAACTTATTGTCTTGCATATCTTGTTTCGAAGTGGCCATGCCAGCTCTCCTGTTGCTAACCTAAGGACGTTGCCCCGGTATATATCAATAATTATGAGTTATTAAGTTTTGTTACTAAATTTTTTACTAAACCTTATTCTAAAGAGTAATTTAAAGCTTTTAATTTAAGCAGCTGCTTCCGTGTCATCACTGTCTGCAGCTTCTTCACCTTGTCCTTCAAGAATGATAGCGTTGCTCACTAACTGGTGAACACTCACTATCTGATCCATGGTCATGCCGTAATAAGGCAGGACTTTTGTAAACTGTGACTTACAGATGGCGCAAATTGCTGCCATATGTGTGACGCCGTGATCTTTACTAACGTTTTTCAGTGCTTCCATACGTGGTTGTGCACCTTTGATACGCAGTTCCATCAGGTCGTCAGTCAATAGACCGCCACCTCCGCCGCAGCAGAATGTCTGATCATGGATAGTGTCCGCAGACATATCGTGATAGTTGTTACATACTGCCTGTATCACCTGGCGTGGCGTGGTGAACTGGCTTCCAGGTGTATCACCGATACGTGAAGCACGCGCGATGTTACATGAGTCATGGAAAGTCAGCGTCATGTGATCGTTTTCAGACTTATCGATATTTAATATGTCGCGATCCAGGCAATCTTTGGTGAATTCAAGAATATGCTGTGGAATAGGGTAATTCTGATCAAGGAAATCCCATGGACCTGCAAGTGTATTTAAGTGGTTGTAAGCAACACGCCACGCATGGCCACACTCGCCAAATATAATTCGTTTTACGCCAAGCTCTTTTGCAGCATCACGGATACGCAGAGAGATCTGGCGCATGTGCTCATAGCTACCGATGAACAGGCCAAAGTTGGCCGCTTCAGATGCCTTCGAACTCATTGTCCAGGTAACGCCGGCAGCGTGGAATACTTTTGCGTAACCGATCAGGCCATCGATATGCGGTTCAGCGAAGAAATCGGCTGAAGGCGTAACCAGTAATATTTCTGCACCTTTTTCATCGAGCGGGAAGCGTACTTTTACTTCGATATCTTCTTCGACTTCTTCTTCCAGGCCTTCCAGTGTGTCGACCAGGGCGGGCTCAGGCAGACCCAGGTTATTACCGATCTTGTGTACTTTAGGAATAATCTGGTTAGAGTATTTTTGACCCATGCCGATCTGAGCAAGCATGTCACGTGCAGCCATGGTCACTTCAGCAGTATCGATACCGAAAGGGCAGAACACAGCACAACGGCGACACTCAGAACACTGATGGAAGTAACTGTACATGTCTTTGATGACGTCTTCAGTTAAGTCAACGGCACCGACAAGTTTGGGGAAATATTTACCCGCGAATGTGAAATAACGACGATAGACTTGTCGTAATAGATCCTGGCGTGCCACAGGCATGTTCTTAGGGTCAGCAGTACCGATGAAGTAGTGACACTTGTCGGTACATGCGCCACACTTGACGCAGATGTCCATAAATACCTGCAAAGAGCGGTATTTACTGAGTTTCTCTTCCATCAGTTCGATGAACCGCTCTTTCCAGCCATCGATCAGTTGACCGGTCTCTTCAGTGAATGGGAAACCCATATCAGACTGGAATTCTTCACCGGCAACAAAAGGCTTGCTGTGCGCCATCGCACCTTCCATGACCGAAGGAATGATGGGGAATTCGTGCGTTTCTGGTATTTCGTAATCAGCCATTATTATATTTCCAGCTCTTTAAGCGTTACGGCCATCTTTGGCTTCTAGTTCAGCACCCCATGGAGACAGGTGACGCTGTTCACGTGGATTGTCTATCTGGTAACGCGTTGGTGCCATGAATAGCCCCGGCGCATGTATCAGTTTGCTGATAGGGAAGATGAATGCTAACAGCAGTACCATTGTTAGATGCGCTAATAAAACAGGATCTGCTGGTAGGTTCTGCCAGTCGAACAAGAATAGACCCATGATGAATTGTTTAAGCTGTACGATGTCAGTATGTGCAACGTAAACGATCGATAAACCAGTACCTGCGATGCCCAGAATCAGGATCAGCATCAAATAGTCCGACGGTGATGATATATAACGGACACGGTCAACAAATATACGGCGTGCTAATAATCCCAGTAGCCCAACAACCATTGCGAATCCGGCGTAATGACCAAAACTCTGTACGACCAGGTTGTTTACTAGTGGCCAGAGAAAAGAATCAGGTGAGATCACGTAACGTAAGTGGCGGAAAAACGCGAGTAACAAGGATGCGTGGAACAGGAAACTGAAGATCCAGGTCCATTTTGTTGCGCGGAACAGGCTATTGAGAAGAACAACCTCTGTAAAGAATCTATAAGCAACTCCTTTTCTGGTAAGAGGTGCAGGAGTGACAGCAATTTTCAATGGTGCTGGTACACGTTTGTATTGCAATATCTTGTTAGTGATGCCGGCTACTAATGTGATCATCGCCACATAAAAAAGTATGACATACAAAATACTAAGTGCGCTCATTGAAAGTTCTCTAATAGTAATTATTTAATAAACTTTAAATAAGACACATCAGACTGGATGTGTGACACTGAAAAATGTGTCTTATTTAAAGTTACGGGGGCGAAACTGCGGCCCCCGAACTTAATAACGTTTAACTTGTAAAAAGTTAAGGGTTATATACTGGTGTTATACACAACCAGTTGGTTTTGGCAGGCCAGCATATTTACATGCTTGCTTGCCCGGACCGTATGGGAACAGTTCGTACAGGTACTTGCTGTTTCCTTTTTCTTTACCAAGACGTTTACCAACAGCTTTAGTCAGTACACGTACTGCAGGAGCGATTTGGTATTCTTCGTAGTATTCACGTAAGAAGTTGATGATGTCCCAGTGATCCTGAGTCAGTTCCTGGTCTTCTGCATTGGCCATAGCTTCACCAACTGCTGGTTCCCATTCATTTAAGTTAGCTAAGTAACCTTCTTCATCGACTTCAAATTGCTTGCCGTTTACTTCGATTGATGACATGTTGATTTCCTCGTAGAGAGCGTAATATTAAAGAATATATTTAAAGCCAAGATTGAACAGAGTCGTGCTCAGCAACTAAATTTACAAAGCCTTCATAATCGACGACTTTTATACCATCAGCCAGCTTACCATCCAGGCCACGAGCCTGAAGATCAGGGCCGAGTACAGCGAAAGAAACTCCGCTGGCATTTTTGATTTTGTCTGCAGCACTGGTACCGGTGGTTGCAGCATAAACACCGTCTTCGATCAGCAGAACGGTAGAGCCGTCTTTTGCATAACCTAAGCAAGTGTCGAATGTATTAGATTCGAACGGAGATTTGTTTACTGTGTGTAATAGTCCCATGATTACCTCTATAATTATCCTGGCTAGAAACTTAGTATTATTTCTTGTTCAGCCATAACATCAGCTAACTCGGTACGACTTACCAGGCGTATAGAGTCTTTTTCAGCCCAGTCTTCGTCTTCATCTTCCCAGACCAGGTGTTGAAGATCGTCCAATGTTAAACCGCGTTCTTCAAGTGATTCTTTTTCGACATAAATTTTAGTTACATCGTAATCACCTAAAGCAGCATAGGTCGGCGAGAAGTTTTTCTGACCAATCGCTTCTGTGTTCTGACCTTTGGTTAGTTCGTATACACCGTCACCGATGAATGCAAGGCTAACGTCCTGATCGAATGCTGCACCAATTAATACAACCTCTAAAGATTCCAGGGCATAAACTGTGCCATAAGGAGCTTTGCGGTTGACGTACATGAATTTTTTAACTGCCATCTCTATATCTCCTATGCACCGAACACAACTAAGCGATCAGATTCGATACCAGCTTCGATCAACTGGCCAAGACCAGAGATACGGAAACCTTCTTTCAGGTTGTTATCTTCAAAACCTTGACGTTTTGCTTCATCGACATCCATCATGCCGCGACGTTGAGCTGCAGCAATACAAACAACCAGATCCAGGTTATTTTCTTTTGATAGCTCAGACCACAGTTTAGGAATATCACGATCATCTTGCGGTGGAACCGCAAGTTTGGTCGCATTATTTACACCATCGTGATAGAAGAAAACACGAAATATTTCATGTCCGGCAGCGATAGCAGCTTTAGCAAACTGATATGCTGTATCAGCAGATTGATGCTGGTATGGACCTTCGTTAACTTGAATACTAAATTTCACAGTGATACCTCGGATTCAATAATCGTTAGAAACGGATGTGAGTTGAAGCATTCAGGCTGTTACGAGCACCGCGCCAGTTATCGATGTGATACTTGGTAAAAGGCAGGTTAGTAACTTCGAAGAAACGAGGCCAGCCGATACGCTCAATCCAGTCATTGATACGTTCCCAGTCTTTAGCATCTTCTTTATATGCTTTCAGGATGTTCTTCACGATAGCTGTAGCTTCAGGCCAGCGCGGTGGGTTGTTAGGTATGCCAGCAGCAACCAGTTTCTGGAAAGTAGGCTTGCTACGTGCATTAGAGTGGTTACCACCAACCCAAACAGCCAGTTTAGAGTGCTCAGCATCGTTGATCTGCATAGGAGGACAAGGTGGGAAACATGCACCACAACAGATGCATTTCTTCTCATCAACTTCAAGAGATGGCTTGCCGTTTACCATTGCAGGACGAATCGCAGCAACAGGACAACGAGCAACAACAGATGGACGCTCACAGACGTTAGATACCAGGTCATGGTTGATCTTAGGTGGCTTAGTATGCTGAACGTTAATAGCGATATCGCCCTGACCACCACAGTTGATCTGACAACAAGATGTAGTGATATGTACGCGGTTAGGCATGTTACATTCACGGAACTCGTCGATCAGCTCATCCATCATAGACTTCACAACACCAGATGCATCTGTACCTGGGATGTCACAGTGCAACCAGCCCTGTGTGTGAGAAAGCATTGTTACAGAGTTCTTAGTACCACCAACGATGTAACCAGCATCAGTAACAGCTTTTATTAATGGCTCTACTTTCGCTGGATCAGCAACCATGTATTCAACGTTACTACGGATAGTGAAGTGGATGTAACCATCAGCATATTCATCACCGATGTCACACAGTTCACGCAGTGTGAAAATATCTAAAATACGCTGTGTACCAACACGTACAGTCCAGATCTCGTCACCACTAAAACCTACGTGGCGAAGTACACCTGGTTTTGGATGCTCATGGAATTTCCATGCGCCGTAATTTTTACGCATAACAGGATGCATGTACTGAAAGCCATCTGGGCATCCAGACTCAATTGGAGAACGAGGTTTGTTATCATCACTCATTTTCTATTCCTCAAAAATATTCAATGTTTGTTAGAAGGGGGCTAGTAGCGCCCCCCTTAGCTAATTACTTAAAATCAGCAGATTACGGGTTGGTTATGCGTTAGCTTCTGCTTTACGCTCGAACCATTTCTCAGCTTCTTCGTCCCAGCCATCCATACGGATGTAAGAACTCTGGCGAGGGCTACCAACCATGTTTGGATCAACTTCAAGACCGATGCCTTCCAGGTAGTTAACCAGACCGATACGCTCGATCATCTCACCTGTACGCTCGTGCTCCAGGCCATTTTCAGCCCAGAAGTCGATCATTTCTTCAGCCAGTTCTACCAGCTCTTCGTAATCGTCTTCAGTTTCCATTTTCTTGAATGGGATAACAACAGTACCCATCAGGTCACCAATTTTCAGTGTACGCTTACCACCAACCAGTACGGTTACACCGTGATCATCACCCGGGTGCAGTGCTTTTGGCATTACGTTCAGGCAGTGCATGCAACGTACGCAGTTACGGTTATCAACAGCTAATGTGTCGTCATCGTTGATTGCCAGTGCATTGGTTGGGCAGCGTGAAACCATGTTGTCAATGTAGTACTGACGACCGTTTTCACCTTTAGCCGCCAGGTAGTTCTTGAACTCTTCCTGGTCGACCTTCATGTCATCGCGCCATGTACCGATGATTGCCATGTCAGCACGCTCGATAGCATTCTGACAGTCGTTAGGACAACCAGATACCTTGAATTTGAACTTGTATGGAAGTGCAGGACGGTGAACGTCATCAGTAAAGTTGTTTACCAGGTGACGGTGAATACCGTGTTCGTTTGCACAGGACATCTCACAACGTGATGCACCTACACAAGACATAGCAGTACGTACACATGGACCAGCACCACCTAAGTCCCAACCGTATTCATTGATATCATCAAAGAAGTGCTGAGTGTTTTCAGTAGTTGTACCGATGAACATGATGTTACCGGTCTGACCGTGGAAAGTTTGCAGGCCTGAACCGAATTTCTCCCAGCTGTCACCCAGTTGGCGAAGCATGGCAGTGGTGTAGTGGTTACCAGCAGGTGGCTGTACACGGATAGTGTGGAATTCTTTTGATTCAGGGAAAGCAGAACCAACTTCAGAGAAACGTGGAATAATACCGCCGCCGTAGCCAAATACAGATACGGTACCGCCTTTCCAGTAACCTTTACGTGTTTCGTAAGAATGCTCCAGCTGGCCAAGTAAGCTGCTGGTTACTTCCTGGATGCGTGAATCAGGGTGGTCATCTCGTAATTTCTTGATGCCTGAAATAAAACTCGGCCAAGGGCCATTTTCAAGCTCGTCGAGCATCGGTGTTTCATAAATCTTCTTGGCCATGGAATCTCTCCTGTCTGCCGCTATGGTTAAGTCAGTAAGGTACTGATTGATTTAGTACTAGGGGTGCAGATTCTAGTACCAATCTATTTTTTAAACAATATCTCTTTCAACGTATTTGGGGGTACGCCAAATGAGCTTTTCTATTTGTGGGGCGCAGTTTATGTGGCGACGTCAAACTGTAGAATCCTACGCATGGGAGGGTTTGAAAAATATGCTTTATCCCCTAAGAGATACGGGTATTTATTATCGGTCTAAGTAAGTTGATTTATATGCAATAAAAACAATCACTTAAGTATAAATAAGGACTTGCTAATTCTTTTGTGAGTTCAGACATATATATAATGAATAAAACAATAAATATTTACAGCCGATAGTGGTATTGTGAATCAAAGGTTTATTAGGCAAGCTTTCACGCATCATATATCAGTATCGTTTGGGATAGTTTTACATGTCACAGCAAGCGAATCAGTCCATATCAGCAGATTCACCATTCAACTTGAATAATAACACTGCTTACCAACAGTGGCGTTCAGGTCGGCTTGGTTATATGGATCCTGCGATAAGCGATATCCTGGTTCAACTAAAAGATCCTTATCGTTTAAGCGATGACGAAAAAACTGCCGTTATTCAGTGCTGTGAAAAATACAATATGGCTATTTACCAGATAAATGATATTGATATGCAGGATAAATCGCTGGTGCATGAGCTGGGCAATCAGCTGGCTATGCAGCATCTGGATGCAAATTTACGGGCAGATGAAGATAGTGTGAGCAGCCTGCAGGTGCGTGAACAGGTCGGTAATATGTATATTCCCTACACAAACAAAGCATTAAGCTGGCACACGGACGGTTATTATAACCATCTTGATAAACAGATTTTTGGCATCATTATGCATTGTGTGAGGCCGGCAATTGAAGGTGGTGTGAATTCGCTGATAAACCCGGAAAATGTTTACATCGCTCTAAGAGATGAAAATCCCGCATATATAGAGGCATTGATGCACCCGCAAGCGATGATAATTCCCGACAATGTCGAAGCTGGTAAGGTTATTCGCGCAGCTCAGGATGGTCCGGTTTTTATGGTAAAGCCCAACGGACGGCTTCATATGCGATTTTCCGCCAGAAAAAGAAATATTATCTGGCGAGATACCGAAGATACACATAAAGCGGTAGGAATGATCAATCACCTGTTGGCCGATGATAACAATGTGTTGAAAGTTAAGCTTAAAGCGGGTCAGGGTATTATATGTAATAACGTGCTGCATAATCGCAGTGCTTTTACCGATAGCGAGCAGCAAAAACGACTGGTGTACCGTGCAAGATACTATGATGCTGTAAAGCAGACGAATATATAACAGAGGTTTTAGTAATGTTGTGGTTAAGTGAAGTAATGATACAGAATCCGGAGATGGAGAATTTTGAGCAGTTAAAAGAGGAGCTCAAAAAACGTGCAGCAGCAGGTGAGTTGTTTTTTCGAATGGATGTTAAACCGCAGTTTGCAGACACCCCTGCTGACTGGGAAGATAAGCTGGAAGCGGCGTTTACATCAAAATGGTAGCCTTGAGTTACATTAAGCAGGTATATAGATAGATGTTCTGGCAAGAAGACGACAAAAAAAATGATGTCACCACATCGGAGAAGGTGGTTGATCTTAGTTTCAAGATCGACTGCAAGCAGATTCCTACCCGTCATGCGTGGGAACTGTCTCAGGCCCTGTATCAGGTTTTACCCTGGATGAAAGAAGAGCCGGAAGCCGGAATTCATCAGATACATGGCGCGACTTCGGGTAATGGCTGGGAACGGCCAGCTGATGGTGAACTGATCCATCTTTCAAAACGTACGCGTATGCAACTGCGTGTGCCGACATCTCGAATCGATGAGGCAAATGAGCTGGTGGGCAAGACGCTGGATATTGCCGGCCACCTCGTCACGGTGGGCAAGATGACAACCAAATCTATCGATCCGTTCTCTACCATTTTTGCGCGATATATCGTGGTGCCGGAAGGTACTACGGAAGATGAATTCCTGCAGCTGGTTGTCGATGAACTGAATTCACGTGAACTTTCGGTGCGTAAATTGTTATGCGGAATAGGGCATACGTTCGAGCTCAATGGTGAAAAAATTGAAACCAGGAGCCTGATGGTTGCCGACCTGGATAAGGCGTCATCCGTGTCATTACAGGAGACTGGTATCGGCCCGCACCGGCATTTTGGTTGCGGTATCTTTGTTCCGCACAAGGGTATTAAAGCTGTCGGAGAAACAGAGGATAAAGCACATTTTTCAGGTAGTTAGATATTTTTATTAAAGATCATTGATAAGTTTCTGGACGTTGTTTTATTGCTGAATTTGCTCACTAAAAACAAAAACTACCCCATTAGAAATACTGGAAAAAGACCGTTCATTCGGCTAATATTCGCGCCACATTTACAATACAGTATGAGGTTAATTAATCATGGCAGCACTTGACTCAGTCGATAGAACAGCAAACGGTTACCTGGAAAATACAGCTGACTGGAACGAAGAAATAGCAGCAGAAATTTTCGTTGAAGAAGGCATTGATCCTTCCAGTGAGCACTGGGATACAGTTAAATACGTACGTCAGGAAGTTCTGGACGGCAATGAGCCTAATGAGCGTAGCATCATGAAAGCCATGGGTAAACTTTGGGGTCGTAAAGTTTCTTCTAAAGAAATGTATGAGATGTTTCCTGGTATGCCATCCAAGCAGGGCCTGAAAATCGGTGGTTGTCCACAAAGTACTCGTAAAGGCGGCTATTAAGGTATTTATTTATCAATTGTTGCGGCATGCCTGTTTCATTTGGCCTTCCCAATTGTAGGTATACAGGTAAAGTGCAACGCACGATAAAATTAACGTAATAAATTATCACGGGCCGGTTGTGGTCCATATCAGCCGATATCGTATGAGTTGGCACATATAAAAGGTGAGAGATATGAGCAGTAAGCAAGAATTAATTAAAGAAATGCTGGAAATGCAGAAGAAATTTACAGCTTATGAACAGGCAAACGGTGTCGACCCACAGGAATACTTCACACCAGAAGCTGGTTCTGAATTAGACGGCTATCGCCAGAAGTACATGGAAATGGCGATGAAAGTTGTTGATATGGCTCACGAAGAAGCAGGTTCTGAACGTTAGTTTTAACGTTAGATCGTGTTATAAAGAAGCCGTGATTTATCACGGCTTTTTTTATGTCTGCAGATTATTTCTGGTATCAAAGTGTCCTTGCATCCATACAATGTAAGCCTGCTGTAATAATATCTTAATAAAAGATGGCTACACTAATAAACTCTGAAGTCTTTTGCTGAATTTATACGCATGAATTAAAAGGGAAAATTTCGTTGACTACAATCGAGAGGAGTATATAATCGACCTTGATTGAAAGTACGTTTTAATATTTATGCACAAAAATCGATGTAATGTTCCTTAACACGGTTATAGACATTTCGTCCTGTTTTACATAAGTAATAGCAATACTTCCAGCACAACCGCCCGCGTACAAATTAGTACAGAGGCTTTAATTACTCTTGATATGAATAGGTAAAAGAAATATGTCTACTACTACAGGAACTGTTAAATGGTTCAACGAATCTAAAGGTTTTGGCTTTATCGAGCAAGAATCTGGTCCAGACGTTTTTGCACACTTCAGTGCTATCACTGGTTCGGGTTTCAAAACACTGACTGAAGGTCAGAAAGTTGAATTCACAGTGACACAGGGTCAGAAAGGTCCTCAAGCTGAAAACATCGTTGCACTGTAATTACAGATAACAATGATGCCTGCATTTGATGTTGCAGGTTTTAAAAAGGCAAGACTTCGGTCTTGCTTTTTTTATGTGTGGGATTTAATCATAGTCAAAAACTTAAAAAGCGATTTACCGCAGAGGCGCTGAGACGCAGAGTAAACAATAATATTGTTAACAGTGGCTGCGGCGCTGTTAACAAAATAAAACTCTGCGTCTCAGCGCCTCTGCGGTAAAAAGATTTTGATTTTAGTTTTTAAACATTCTTTAGAAAAATTGTTACTAAATATCCGACCACATCCTCAGCAGGTTGACGTAACTGTTGCTAACCTGTTCCAGCTCTGCTGATTCAGGCACTGTTTCAATCATGGTCTCACGTGCCTGGCTCAGGTTGTACAGGATCTCGCGTTTGGCAGGGTCACGTACAGTGCTCTGTAACCAGGTAACGGCAACCAGTCGCTCACCACGTGTTACCTCAGCGACCTGGTGTGTGCTGGATGAGGGGTACATTACTACATCACCCGCATTAAGTTTAACTTTCTGATGACCAAACGCAGTACTGATGACCAGTTCGCCGCCATCGTAGTCTTCAGGTTCATTGAGAAAGATCGTGATGGAGATGTCGGTACGATAGCGCTGGTTAGGTGGCCCCATCACCGGGTCGTCGACATGGTTACCGTAAAACATGCCCTCGGTGTATTTTGCGTAGAAAGGTGCAGCAATCTTTTTCGCAAAAGCGGCGGCTATATATGTCGGGTTCTGCACCAGCTTACCCATCACCAGGTTGTTCAGACGTTGAACTTCAACCTCAGAAATAAACATCTCGTGATTATTCTTTACGCGCCTGGCTTCGCTGCCAGCAGAGGCGGTGCCTTCACGGAAGTTGGCCGTCGCCATCAGGTCATGAATAACACTGATGTCTTCTTTGTTTAGTACTTCAGGGATAGTAACAAGCATAATCTCACACGCTGAGTTCAAGTATAATAAACAACTAATTTTAACAGAGTACAGGTTTAAAAGAGAGAGTAGGTCATGAAACTGAATATCATCGTCGATGGACGTACAAACGCATTTGAAGTACCAGATGAGATCCTGCTCGAAGCTAAAGATTATTTCGACAAGCTGGATGCGGACATGAATAAAGGCTGGCAGATGAGCCGTGACTGGGTGGAATACCCGAATCCAGAGCAGCGCTGCCAGATCGCCGCAGACAGAATTTTGACAGCCATCGAAACCGATAACGAAAAGATGCTAATGCTTATGGCTGCCTACATCCTGCACACCATGCCGGGTATAAAATCTGTCAATATCGATATAACTGGCGATATTAATGAAACTGATCTCATCATGGAGCATGAATCGGTCAAACCGCTGGGGCCTATCTTTAATTAAGTGGATGATAATATAGCTTTTATCTAAAAATCTGTTGCTTGTCGGAACTGGAGGTTCCGGTTATTGTTGCAGTACGTGTACAGTTTGTATTCACGTGAAATGTTCACAAAACACAGGGAAATAGATTATTAAATGTCTTAACTGCTTCTTTTTTAATCATAATTTTTTCGCGGGCAACCTCTATGATGAGTTTGTGATTTAGTTATTACCTTTCCTGTCGGTTTTTATTCTCATAACCAGAACCAAATCAGACCTGATATGTCATTCATCGTTTTCCTGCAACCAGGTCCACGCTTCATCTGTGTCTTCAAAAAATCTTGCATCGCCAGAAACAAACCAGGTAGCAATTTTAGCTGCATACTCCTGCCATTTTTTATTACCGAAGATCGCAATCTTGTCAAAGTTGTTGCCATGTTTTAAACCCAGCTTAAGGTCATCCCACGCTGCTCTTAACTCCCAGCCTTCAAATTCTGAGCCGTCTATAAATACTTTTACCTGGGGGTCTTTAACGCCTTCCAGGGCAGAGTCGATCATCGGATTTATCTTTTCATAATCTTCATGAGTGAGTTTTCCGACCGCTTTCAAAGACAGGAAAAATTCGTTATTAACTCTTTCGATGCCGATGGAAAGGCCGTGCCTGAGAATCTTCATAATGGTTACCTCGTGCTGACCATATAATATCTTACCCATTTGATACCCGGAAATATTGACAGAGAGCAAGTATTACGAAGAAGTTATGTGCCGGACTGTTACAGTGTTTTTGACATCCGAAAATGCTGTATCTCGTCGAACAGCAGGTAACTTTTTTCAAGTATTTGATAACCCGACTTCTGATAGAAGCGGACTGCAGGTTCTCTCGCATCCAGTACGATCATGCTGTGGGCGGTAGTCGCTGCATGTTTTTCTAAGGAATTGATCAATTCACGGCCAACGCCCTGTCTTTCATGGCTTCTGGCGACGGCCATGTAACGAATCTGTGCTTCGGTTTCCGAATTAAACTGCAGGCGGGCAACACCAATGATATCGCCGCTTTCATCGACAGCTATGAGATGAAAACACTGCTCTTCTATCTCATCAATTTCTGACCCTTCTGGCTGGTTCCATGGAGCCCGGAGTAATTTCCAGCGCAACTTAAAATAAGCCTTAAACTCTTCTTCGGTTTTCGGCTGTATAATTTTGAAAGGCACTGCGTTTTTGCGTACTAAAAAAGCCTTTAGGCAAAAACAACCCAGGTAGTCGCAATATACTTCACGCCTTTTTCCAGGGTCACGCCGCGGTGCTCATGGGTCCAGAAGGGGGGGAACAGGCATAATTTACCGGCTTGTGGTTTAATCTTGACCTGCTGGTATGAAAACTCGGTTTCACCGCCCGGGCCTTCGACATCGTTCAGATACCAGACGGCGACCAGCTGGCGGTCGGCAAACTCATGACTTCCTCCATCGATATGCCAGTGATAATACTCACCTGGATTCGTGCGTTGTATGGCATAACCATTATCTTTGAATGCACCTTTGAAGAACGGGTAGGCCTCACGAAACTCAATTATTGCCTTGCCTAGAGAGCGGAACAGTTCCTGGTCGAGATCCTTCCAGTTTTCTTTGCCGCTGGTGACCAGGTCAGTCGAACGTTTCATGTTCTGGTCTTCGGTAAAAGTCTGGCCGATCCTTCCCTGGTACTGGTTTTCGGTGTCATCTTCGAAACGACGGATCATTTCCTGGCAGATATCTAATGGCAGTGCACCTTCTTTTTCAAAGATGAAAGTGCCGGGTTTTATTTCCTGGATTGTTGTTTGTTGATTGTTCATATCGTCGTGTTAGTTTGTGTTTAGTATATAAAATGAGTGTGTGATCGCGGTATGTAAGCCGCGATTAGCCAACATTAAGTAAACAAAGATTATAAGTGACTGTCATTTACCAGCGCCTCGATTTTAACACTGCATTGTTCTGTATCTTGTTGATGTAAAGCAAGCATCTGCTCGGCGATACTTCGCCAGTGTCCCAGTGATGAGCTAACGATCTGCTCGATAGTCGCTATATCGTGGTTTTCACACCAGCTGTTATAGGCGCCCATCAATGATGGAAAGATATGCTTGCGCATACTGGTCAGGTTGGCAAAGTAAAAATGTATCGATGCGTGGTTATCATTCTCGATCAGCGTAGGTAGTGTATGCAAGGTATCGGCATAATGGTCTCGCACGGCTCGAGCCATGATCTCAGCCTGGGTGAAGGTGATATCAGACATCATCTGGTGCCAGCCGATAAGATTTTTGCCTGCCTGTATCTCACCGATCTCGTGTAATACGGCTGCATTAAGCTCATTATCCGTCATACTGGATAATGCACCTTCCAGGTCACCATCAAAATCATAACAGCGGATGGCTCGGGCCATGGCGTTTTCCGGTTTGTTCCAGCGCCATTCATCGGTACGTTCCCATATCAGGCGTTTGAATGATTCACGGCGGATGTAGATGACATTGTTGTGGCTCATAGCAGGCGGCGAAGTCAGGTCGCGTGCAAATTCTTTACCGCTTATATAGATGCTGTAGTGATTGATATGCTGCCGGCTCTCGAGTTCAGCGAGAAAGAAATGTGGTTTGTCTTTTATACCGTAACCGCCGCTGTAGACCAGGTCTTTTTCTTCCAGTGCCTTGTTGATGATGTGTGAGTCGAAAGGGTCATGTTGTTCGCCATTGATATGGATTGGACTATAGTCTTCATTTTCCAGCTCATCCCATAAGGACTCGCGCTTGCTCAGCCATTTGCCGATATCATCTTTGGATAGATTGTCACTAAACGCGTGTTGTTGCTCCCAGCGGTAGAATTCACGCATCTTTAACAGGTAGATACAGAGGGTGTAGTTACCCGCATGCCTGGCATCGGATATGTGGCAATTTAACTGAACATTGTAGGCTAACTGTTTTATATCCATTCTGGGAACATAGTTTATAAATACCTGTATCAGTATACTATTCCACGCATGACAGTACCTATGTATCGATTGAGGTTATTATGAAGATTAGAGTTAAAAACAAGTGGAATGACAAGAATAAAGAACGAACGCCCGAAGAAACCGGCAGTGTTCTGAGTTTCAACTTCTGGAAGATCGCTAGCGCCAATGTCATGCACATGGAAAATGAAGGTTTTCAGACTGATACCCATTTTCAGCGCCTTGATGTAATCGCTGAATTTACCGCTTTTTTAGTCCACGTCGTCGACCGTCTAATCTCCTCTAAAGATTATTCTGCAGAAGATCGCCAGGCGCTGATCACCGGTCTGGCACTAAACCTGGCGAAAACCATGCATGATAATCGCCGGGATGTCTCTGATGATAAGGAAACAGATTTTCGTAATGAATATATCAGCCTGATGAACGAACGCATGAGCGAATACAGTAACTTCACTTTTGAGGAAGATAATCAGCCTGGTTTTCAGGTACGTCGCTGTGTCGGCGAACACGTCCGTGACGTGATGGGCGAGAAGGACAATAAATGGGTGCCGGACCAGGTGATCGATATCGAGATTCCTGATGCGATGAAGGCCTTTAAGCGTGTGACACGGGGTATGCTTTGAATTAGTAAACACGTCATTGCGAGCGGAGCGTGGCAATCTCTATAAGCGACCGAGTTGCCGACGGAAGATTGCCACGCTTCGCTCGCAATGACGTTTTATGGTCGGACATAAAAAAGCCGGTACGGTTTTTTCACCCGTACCGGCTTTTTACTTGAGCAAAATAATTACTTATTTAACCCAGTTGCTGAAGTTATCAGCATTTTTTTCTTTACCGTCTTCGTAACCAGCTTCATAAGCTTCGGTAACACGTTGCTCTTCACGAGGTGGGTTTAAAACGTAACCGCCTTCCCATCCAACGATATATTCTGGATCAACGCCAGCTTCTTCCATTTTGGTTACTGCATTGTAGTAATCTTGATTCATCTTAGTATCCTCTAGGGCTTCTAAATAATTAAATGTATCGTTGAAACCACAACGGCAACAACTTCGAATTTCACCTGACTGAACTTTAATAGGTTCAACCGATTAATGGGCGCAAATTATACCTAGTGTGAGCCGATTTTGGAATGCGCAGTTAATATCCCTTTAGAGGGAGTAGTGTCCATAATTTTGCATAACTTATGCTGTCTTTGAGCTAGCAATGTAATCATAAACTATTGATTATAAATAATTTTTAAGGGATGGATATGCTTGCCGTTAAGTTGTTACCACTTGCTGAAAAGATTTAATCCGGATAAGAGAAATTCGGAGCAGGCAATGCATGATAATCCAGCTTGATATCGCAATGACATAAAATTTAACTGAAAAACCCATAAAATTTATCAGGTTGAATAAAGTCACTTTATAGGTATTTGTTGGTATATGCGTCAATTACAGCCATGATAAACTCAACCTTTTGCTAGCGAATACGGTCATGACAGAAGAAACATCGAACGAAAACCAGAATGGTGATATCGAAATCAATGATATCGATGCCAGTTTTTCCAGTGGTATTGCCGCTTTTGAAGCAAAAAACTTCAAACAGTCGCTGCAATTTTTAGGGCCGCTAGCTGAAAATGGTGATGCAGAATCACAACACCGCTGTGCCATCATGTATCAAAATGGCCTCGGTGTGGTCGCAAATGAAGCCAAAGCGGTTGAATTTATGCGAGCTGCTGCAGAACAGGGACATGCGATTGCTCAGCATGGTCTTGGTTTCATGTACATGGAAGGGGAATGTGTTGAGAAAAATGCCCAGGAAGCCATCAAGTGGTTTACCCAGGCGGGTGAACAGGGACTTGTGGGTTCACTGACAACACTGGCCATGATGTACCAGGAAGGTAATGGTGTCGAAAAAAATCCGGAAGAAGCTAAAAGGCTGTATAAACTCGCTGGATTTGATGACATGCAATTTTAAAGATTGTCATCTAGTACGGGTGAGAGAGATTAACGATATAGGATTTCTCCCCTTTGTCGAAATGACAGTTTCCTTTGTTACTTTAAAGAAATAATAAGAAGATATAAAAAGCTATGCGTCCAGCCCACTTGTTAACCGTTGTTGAAAAAGAATATATAAGCACTCAGAGCGGTCACCATACCCCCGTCATGCTCTGGGGTGCCCCCGGTGTCGGTAAATCACAGATGGTAGCGCAGGTCGCTGCAAAGCAGGACACGCCATTGATCGACATCCGCCTGTCGCAGATGGAGCCAAGCGATCTGCGTGGTATCCCATTCAAAGTCGAGAATACGGTCGAATGGGCAGTCCCTGCGATGCTGCCGGACGCAAAGCGTCACGGTGAAAAAGGTATCCTGTTTCTTGATGAGATCACTTCGGCGCCACCGAGTGTTTCAGCAGCGGCCTACCAGCTGATCCTTGATAGAAAACTTGGTGAGTATGAAGTTCCGGATGGCTGGGCGATCATCGCTGCCGGAAACCGTCAGGGTGACCGTGGTGTCACCTACAGCATGCCAGCACCTCTAGCGAACCGGTTTTCGCATTATGAAGTTGATATCAACCTGGATGACTGGGTCGCCTGGGCTTATGCCAATGGTATCGATGAACGTGTTATCGCTTTTTTACGATTCCGTCAGGACCTGTTGTTCGAGTTTGATGCATCACAAAACCCGGTCGCATTTCCTTCACCGCGTTCATGGGAGTTTGCGCATCGTGCTTTGCACAAATTCGAAGATCACCCGGAATTATTCTCTGGCGCGCTCCAGGCCTGTGTTGGTAAAGCTGCCGGTATCGAGTTAGCTGCATTTATCGCGAGCCTGGATCAGATGCCTGATCTCGATGCCATTATCAAAGGTGAAGAAGTTGATACGCCCAAAGAGATCGATCTGCAGTATGCCGTCGCTACCGCGCTGGTCGGGCGTGCTATCCGTGCCAAAGACACCGATGAAGCGATGCAGGTGCACGGTAATATTCTGAGTTACGCCAATCGTTTCCCGCAACGTGAGATGGGGGTGATGATGGTGTCGGATATGCACCGCGCAATCGGCCAGGATATATTCAGCGTGCCCGAGTTTGCCAACTGGGCAGATAAAATTGCAGACCTTATGCTGTATTAAAACAAGAAATACTTTTCGCAAATGAACGCAAATGAACGCAAATTTAATAAACAAAAAATAGTTTTTATTTGCGTTCATTTGCGTCCATTTGCGGAAGATAATGGTCCTTTATCTTTTCTTTGTTGTTGTGGCATGTATGAGTGATTTTCCTGACGTTGAAAAAAAACTTGCTACAGCCAGAACGCGCCTGATTCTGGATAAGCCATTTCTTGGCGCGCTTGTTTTAAGGTTGCCGATGGTAGCAGGCGACCCCAAATGGTGTGAGACTACTTTCAGTGACGGCAAGACGTTTTATTACAACAACGATTACATCGATGCTCTAGATCAGGAGCAAACCCAGTTTGCGTTATCTCATGAAGCTTTACACTGCGCACTCTCACACTTTCACCGCCGCGGCCACCGGGTAAAACTGCGCTGGGATCTGGCCTGCGATTACGCGGTCAATCCCTTGCTGATCAACGATGGTTTGAAACCGACACCTGATGCCATGCACCTTCGTGAATATGAAGGCATGACGGCAGAAGAGATCTATCCCTGTCTCGAAGATAATGACAATGACGGCGAGCGTGATCTGGAAGATGAAAATAAATCTGATGAAGCTGATAATGATGAGCAGCAATCACGTCAGGATAGCGGCGGTGGTGGTAAGCAGAAGGAAAAAGAAAACGACGAACAAAGTGAAGGACAGGGCGAGCAGGATAAAGATCAGGATGATGCTGGCATGGGAGGCATGGCGCAACAACCCGCCGGTATGTCGCCACAGGAAGAAGATGAGTTAAGCCTGCAGTGGGAGCAGCGTCTCGCCGGTGCCGCACAGCAGGCACTGCAGTCAGGCAAGCTGGAAGGTGAGATGGCGCGAATGGTCGATCACCTGCTGCAGCCAAAATTACCCTGGCGAATGTTACTGGCAAGATATATGTCAGCCACAGCGCGTGAAGATTACAGTTACACGCGGCCATCATCTCGTCGAGGTGACCCTGCGGTCTACCCGAGCATGCGTAGCAATGAAACCAATATCGTCGTAGCAATCGATACCAGCGGCTCGATAGACCAGGAAGAGATCCAGGAGTTTATCTCCGAGATCGACGCCATCAAGAGCCTGGTGCGCGCCAGTGTGACGCTGCTGACCTGTGATTCGAAGTTAAACTATGGTTGCCCCTGGCGGTTCGAGGCATGGGACGCTTTCCAGTTTGATGTCGAAATACGCGGAGGTGGTGGTACAAACTTCAGGCCGGTGTTTGACTGGGTCGATGAACAGGACAGGGCGCCGGACCTGGTAGTGTATTTTACCGATGCTGAAGGTCTGTTTCCGGAGGTCGAGCCGAATTATCCAGTGACATGGCTGGTTAAAGGTAAAGCGACGGTGCCATTCGGTGTCCGGGTACAGCTAAACTAAAATTTTTATTCACCGCAGAGGAAGATATTGTTTATTTTACAATTTATAAATTGTTTTGTCTCAGCACCTCAGCGGTAAAAGAAGTTATTAATGGAACTCTCCGCTGAAGATAATCTACGTCTGAATGTCCTGCTCGCGCAGGAACTTCATGCCGTGCGTATCGATGAATCAAAGATGATGGTTTTCGCACTGACAGCGAAAGGCGAAGCAAAAGTCCCGTTGAATGCCATAGGAAAAGATGAGCCTTACATCAAGGAGATCAAAGCGTTATTCAGCACCCATGTCATGGGTTCGCCGGGCGGATACCCTGTCTATCTCAAGCGCTGGACACGTATGGGGCAGGCCCGCGATGATAGCCTGGCGCAACTGCTGTTACTGGGTGAGCCGGAAGCAGTGGTAGCGGCAGTACATGCTCCCGGACTTACCGATGAGCTTGCAGCACGTGCCTGGTGGGCGATGCCAACTTCAGAAAATGCTCGGCGCATGCTGGAGAAACAGGCGGTTGTCGAAGGCGAGACCGGTAAAGTGCTGGCAGAATTTCTGGTCGAGTTTCTGCCCTTCGAAGAAGAGCAGAGTGACATGATCGAATCAGTTCGGCTGGTGTTGCAGCCAGGGCTTATCAGTCAGCAGGAAAAAGAAAAGCTCTGGTCGAAAACCAAGACCAAACGTAGTTTTTATGTCGGTTTTTTACATGCATGTGCCGACGACCTGCCGATCGAAGTCGATGCGCATGAGAACTACGAAAAAGTCAAACAGCAGCTGGAGCCACTGCTGCAGCAAGCTAATCCTTATGCGATTATGCTGGAAAAAATATTTAGCGCAAAAGGTCAGGCCTTCGTTAAAACAGTCGAGGACGCACTGAAGAAACCGGGCAACCAGGACGTCGTCGTCTCTTTACTTGAAGCAGTATCTAAATATTTTGAAACTATCCTGCCAGATAATTTTATTGATGATGATATCGAGGCTATCTGTTCTGAAGCGCAAGCCTTGTGTTGTAGAGACAACGAAGCGCTGAATAAGGTTGTTGCTTCGTTAGAGGGTAGCGTTGAAGATGTACAGAAATACCTGCGCGCCATGATCGTATTAGCCTGCCTGAGTGTGAAATTGGTCAACCCGATATTTGCCCGCAGCGATGCTATTGGCACGGTTATGCGCAAAAAAATAAAGCCAGTGACGGACCCAATCGTTCAACAGTTACAGATTTTACGTAACTGATAACGGCAAGCATCATGCGTTTTGATAAAGTGCTGGTATCAGTCACCGTTCAACTGAAAGCTGAAACCCTGAAACAATACTTACCCTGTTCGGCTGATATCATCGGTCAGACACTGGCCGCGATCGCCGACGAATATGAGAAGAAAAATAGAACGGGATATTACCCGGCGATCAATTTTTTTAAAACACTGGATAATGTTGATCAGGATCTGATCGCGTCTGCAGAGCAGGTAGCATGGTTGGTGTCAAAACTCGCGCGCGAGACCATACAGTCAAAACTGCGTCCAATATTTTCATCGGTACACTTTCAGTCGATCCAGACGACAGCATTTTCTCTACCAAAGATCCGTCCCAACCAGGCTGATGCCGTCGACCGACTCGCTGAGCATTACACGCCTGACGCGGTGAAGATAGAGTTAGTGCTTACCATGATGCGTCGCGACAGCGAGGCTGAAGATGGACGTGCTGAACCCTATGCAAGGAAGATGATGTTCCGCTGGCTGGAGTCAGAATTTGAATCTGTCGAGGTGACCAATTCAAAAGCGATTTAAAGACTGCTCATCCTGTCGGCTTCGCGTGGCAGATCGCGGAACAAGATTCCGCTCCTACAGGAGGGGTGTAGGAGCGGAATCTTGTTCCGCGAATGAATATGAATACCGAAAATGGAATGATTGTTACGTGACTATTTGAAAAGATTTGTATCTAAAGCAATGTTTCATATTCGTCCTCTTTGAACCCAATCAGAAGTATGTTGTCGCTTTCGAGTACCGGTCTCTTTATCGAGCTAGGGTTATCTAGCATGACCTGGATGGATGATGCTGCATCGATATTATTTTTTATATCATCATCAAGTTTACGCCAGGAGGTACCGCGTTTGTTTAATACGACTTCCCAGCCGGCTTTTTTGACCCATTGCTTAAGATTTTTTTCCGGCACACCCAGTTTTTTATAATCATGGAATTCATAATCCAGATTATTGTTCTCCAGCCACTTGCGGGCTTTTTTCATGGTGTCGCAGTTTGGGATGCCGTAGATTTTTATCATGTGTTGTCTTTTTTAAAGATTACAAACTTGGACCGCAGAAGCGCGGAGGCGCAGAGTTTTATTTTTTTAATCGCGCCTGTGGCGCTATTAAAAAATAGTAAAGTTTTTCTCTTCGCCTTCGCGCTTCTGCGGTTCAGTCCTTTCTTTAATCGATGTCACGTAAAAGTTCGTTCAGGCCGACTTTCCCACGTGTTTTTTCGTCAACCTGTTTAACGATGACAGCGCAGTAAAGGCTGTAGCTGCCGTCTTTTGAAGGCAGATTGCCTGATACGACCACGGATCCAGCAGGGATGCGGCCATATGTTATTTCACCTGTCATGCGGTTAAATATCTTGGTGCTCTGTCCGAGGTATACACCCATCGAGATAACGGAGCCTTCTTCGACGATGACACCTTCAACGACTTCAGAGCGTGCGCCGATAAAACAGTTATCTTCGATAATGGTCGGTGCTGCCTGAAGCGGTTCTAATACACCACCGATACCAACACCACCAGAGAGGTGTACGTTTTTACCGATCTGTGCACAAGAGCCAACGGTCGCCCAGGTATCAACCATAGTACCGGTATCAACATATGCACCGATGTTAACGTAAGACGGCATCAATACCACGCTTGGAGCGATGTATGAACCAAAACGTGCAGTCGCAGGCGGCACTACGCGTACACCTGAATCACGAAATTCGCGTGTATTCATGTCGGCGAATTTAGAATTTACTTTATCGTAATAGTTTGTGAAGCCGCCTTTGATGAACTCGTTATCGTTGATACGGAAAGACAGCAGTACAGCTTTCTTCAGCCACTCGTTAACGACCCAGTCGCCATCGATCTTTTCTGCAACACGTGCTTCACCTGAATCGAGCAGGTTTACGGCTTCTGTGACAGCGTCAGAGATATGTGTTTCCACGTTACGTGGTGTGATGTCAGCACGGCGTTCGAAGGCTTCTTCGATGATGCTCTGTAATTCAGACATGTTTATCTTCTCCAAAAATTGGTTATCAGTTTAATGTTTTTATGTACTCTTTAATTCGCTTCGCGGCAGTGACGCATTCATCGAATGGTGCAACCAGAGCCATGCGAACATGATCTTTACCCGGGTTTGTGCCGTCGCTCTCTCGTGAAAGGTAACTGCCGGGCAGCACGGTGACATTCTGCTGTGCGTATAAATCCCTGGCAAAAGTCTCATCATTGATGGGTGTGTTCAACCATAGATAAAACCCAGCATCTGGTGGCGTGACGTTAATCACAGAACTCAATATATCGATAACAGCGTCAAACTTTTTAATGTACAGGTCTCTGTTCTGTTCGACATGAGTTTCATCATTCCAGGCTTCTATGCTGGCGACCTGGTGTACGGGCGGCATGGCACAACCGTGATACGTGCGATACAGCAGGTAAGACTTTATTAGTTTGGCATCACCGGCGACAAAACCAGAGCGCATGCCGGGCAGGTTGGAGCGCTTCGACAGGCTATGGAATACGATGCAGTTTTCGAAACTGTCATTTCCACATGCTTCAGCGGCTTCCAAAAGACCGGTAGGCGGATTGTTAGTGTCGAAATATATCTCTGAATAACATTCGTCTGAGGCGATGATGAAATCATACTTTTCTGCCAGTGCTATCAGTTTGATCAGCTGCTGTTTGCTGATGACACTGCCGGTTGGATTGCCGGGTGTACAGATATAGATTATCTGGCAACGTCGCCAGATGGATTCATCGATGGCGTCAAAATCGGGCAGGTAATTATTCTCTTTTACCGTATTGTAAAAGTAAGGCTGCGCGCCGGATAAGAAGGCTGCACCTTCATAGATCTGGTAGAACGGGTTAGGCATCATGATGACGGCATCATCAGTCCTGTCGATAAAACACTGTGCAAAAGAAAACAGTGCCTCACGTGTGCCGGTCACCGGCAGGATGTGTCGTTCAGGATCGATGATATTGTCAGATAATTTAAAGCGACGCGTCAACCAGTTCGCGATAGCTGTACGTAATTCGATACCGCCTTTGGTCATTGGGTAAAGGCTGATCTGATCGAGATTTTCTTTGATCGAATCCAGTACGAATTTCGGTGATTCATGCTTAGGTTCACCGATCGACAGGGCAATATGGCCCTTGACAGCGGGCTGCCCGGTTTTTGATAGCCCCAGGGCCTTTAGTGCCTTGAGTTTTTCAAAAGGGTATGGCTGAAGTTTTTTCAGATCTGGATTCATTGATCGATTTATTTGTTAGAAATTGTATGTTGCCGTATTGTGCAGGGGCGCTATTATAAGCGATTTATGAAATAGCTTCAGGAGTAATCTATGTCTCAGGATGATCAGCTGGTCAAGTCACTCGATCATTGTAGCCTCATTGTGGCAGATACAAGTAAAGCACTTGAATTTTATAAGGGAATTCTGGGTCTGGACGTGGATGAATCTCGCCCTGATATCGGTTATCCCGGGGCATGGCTGCAGGTCGGCAGTAGCCAGATCCATCTGCTCGAAGTACCTGATCCTTACGCTCAAGCTGTCAGGCCAGAACATGGTGGACGAGATAATCATGTGGCTTTACAGGTTTCAGATCTTGAAGAGCTAATTCGTCGCCTTCAGGTGGCAGGCATCGGTTACAGCAAAAGTAAATCGGGGCGTGCGGCGTTATTCTGTCGTGACTTAGACGGAAATGCGATCGAGCTGGTCGAGAAGTGATGGTGGTAGTGGAAAACCAGTTAATAAGTTGGATTTTGCCAGTTAGATTTTGACGGTTACGATTTTTTTCTCGCCATAGATTACCTGCAGCAGTTTGCGGTGTAGCGGTTCGTCAGCTGCTGGCTGTCTCGAAGGCATACAGCTATCTACAAAGTTCATCACCTGTGAGCGGCTGGTACTTTGATCATTCAGGTAATTACGATACATCTGCAGGCATTCGGACGGGGTGCCGTTCTGTTTGGCCAGGACGGGGTTAGATAATACGAGTAGCATCAACGGCATCAATAGTGTTCTCATCATCAGCTCCGGGTTTGCATTAGAAATGTTTTGTCACATTGAACCCATATGATGAATATAGCCTATTTTTTATGCATTGCGCCCGAACCGAGTACCAGTAAATTTAATAGGGATATGATGAATTAATCCCGGTTTTACGATACTTCCAGCTGAGCTCTACTGAGCAGTTCCTGTAGCGCTTCGCCAGGCATGGGTTTGTGGTAATAGAAGCCCTGCATGCCATGTACGCCTTTCTCTTTGAAGAAATCGGCATGCTCCTTGATTTCGACACCTTCCACGATACACTTGATCCCTAGCTGTTCCGTCATCACCAGGATAGCGTTTACGATGGCCTGGGTATCATTATTTTTTGAATGGAAGGAAGTGATGAATGATTTATCAATCTTGAGGATCGAGATCGGTAATTTGTGCAGATATGAGAGTGATGAGTACCCGGTACCAAAATCATCCAGTAGGAAATCGATATCGTTCTCATGAAGTTTTTCCATCTTCTCAATGGTCTGCTCGATATTGTCGAGCAGCACATTTTCGGTGAATTCCAGCTTGATGAAACTATTTGGAACTTCGCAGGAATTGACGAAAGATATGATGGTATCGACAAAATCGTTCTGGATGAACTGACGCGGACTGATGTTGATACTGATGTAACTGAAAATAGAGTCTTTCTCGAGTTGTTTATATAGCTCTTCAGCATATTCACCGGTACGCTTCATGATCCATTCGCTCAAGATTAGTATCAGGTTGCTCTCTTCAGCAATGCCGATGAAGTTATCTGGAGGGATATTGCCCAGCACGGGGCTTTTCCACCTGATGAGTGTTTCAGCACCGATGATATCTTCATTGGTATTGACGATTGGCTGGTAGACCAGGTTCAGCTCATTGTTCTTGATCGCCTTTCGCAGGTGGTCTTCGATGATCAGGCGCTGGCTGGCTTCTACGTGCATCTCAGGGTTGAAGAACGCGTAACAATTACGCCCCTGTTTCTTGGCCCGGTACATGGCTGTATCGGCATGTCTGAGCACGTTTTCACTATCTGTTGCCTCATCGAATGCATCGGGGAAAACCGCGATACCGATGCTCGGTGTTATGTGCAGACTGAACTCACCGATATCGATGGGCATGGCCAAGGTTTCGATGACCCGGTTAGCAACGGTCTGAGAGGTGTGTATCGCATCGGCTTCTGTCTTGCCGATATTGCCGAGGATGTAAACAAACTCGTCGCCGCCTATCCTGAACACGGTGTCACCGCTGCGAGCCTGTTCCATCAATCTCTGTGCGACCTGGGTCAATAGTATGTCACCGATCGAATGCCCCAGTGAGTCATTGACGTTTTTAAAGTTATCAAGATCGATATACATCAATGCGCCGTGGTAATCATAGCGCTGTGCGTTTGAGATCTCCCGGGAAAGCGAATAGCGAAACTCACGTCGATTAGGTAGATTCGTCAGAGGATCACGTTTTGCCTGTAACTCATAGGTGCGTTGTGCATCCCTACTGACTTTAGCTTCTGTGTTCAGGCGTTTCTGTGTTTCACATAACTGGAAATATTCCGCTGATTTGTTGATCACGGGTACCAGTGCGTCCTTGAGAGATTCCTGAAATTTACCCTGGCGATTTTCGAGAAACAAGACGCCGGCAGTGCCATATCTAAAAGCAAGGACCTCATTCTGTTCCTGTACTTCAGTTATATGAATCTTGTTCTTGTCCGTTTCGAATCGATCCCGGATATTGTCTACAACCGGCTGTTGCTGATCTTTAAGTTTATTATCAGGCAATGAAAAATAATTTTCTAACGAGCGTTCGCCATCTGAAGACTCTTCGATGATATACAGATGTATGCTCTTCAGGCCCAGTGACTTGTAAGTGGACTGAATGAATTTATAGGCACACTCACGTGCATTCAGGCTGGCACCAATAGATAACAGTAACTGGTTCTGAAGAGTGATTAACTCCAGTGTATTTATATGCTGATTTATCAATTTATATGGTGCCTGAAAGCAAAGATAACTCTATGAAGTATAGAGAACTTTTCCTGCTAATCCAGAGTTTCGCCTATGAAAGCGCAGTATATAGTGTTTTCCTGCAACCGAGGAAAGCACATAAAGATGGGCATAGAAGCGTATGCGAAATGTGGCTTTAAATAGTTATCAGGCGGGTGATCAGTATTTTCTGTCAGTGTTACTCGAATAGCTCAGCGTATTTTTCATAACCTTCTTTTGCTAGCTCATCTTTCGGAATGAACCTCAATGATGCTGAATTGATGCAGTAGCGAAGCCCTGTCGGTTCCGGTCCATCCTCAAATACATGCCCCAGATGAGAATCTGCGTTTTTACTGCGGACTTCAGTGCGTGGAAAAATTAGAACATAGTCGGTCTTTTCCATAATATTTGAAGATTCGAGTGGCTGGGAGAAGCTGGGCCAGCCGGTTCCGGATTTATACTTGTGAGTGGACGAGAACAAAGGTTCACCACTAACCACGTCGACATAGATGCCATCGCGTTTTTCATCCCAGAACTCATTATCGAATGGACGCTCGGTATCATCATGCTGGGTAACTGAATACTGTAGTGGCGTCAGGCGCTGTTTTAATTCAGCATCAGCTGGTTTGCTGTAGCTGGAGTTAGTGGCTGGTTGTGGACTGTCACCGCTTATCACAGTTGATGATATTGCTAAAACAGAGCTAATGCCTACGAGTAAAATGATTACTTTTTTCATAATATGACCTGGTTCTGATAACGTGTGTTGTGACTGCGGCTGTCGGGAAAAGTTTCAAGCAGGGCGGTCTTATTTGAGAGTGCCGTCATCATCTACCTGTTCATCTTCTATGTGTATACGAAAAGGACGATATAAAAATACCAAATGTGAACATCCAATACCCTTGTAAAAATCGTTAGAATAAGGATACTGGGGTCTGTAAGTATTATCAGAATGAAATTCCCATCAAGATATTTACTATTTGGAAGCGTAAAAAAGTGAGTACCGATCCGAAAATGAATAAGACTGTCATAAATGGCGTACACAAAGAAATCAATGGCGTTACGAACGTTTTTTATGATGGCTACTGGATAAAATGTTATGAGCCCCCGGTAGACAATCTCTCGGCAAAGAAACAACTGATCCAGTCGCTGACGCGTCGCCTGTTTAACCATATGGAACACGGCATCAATATACCTGGTCGATTACTCGACGATGTCAGGGCAGCATATGATGCCGAGCAGGATCCCAAGAAAAAACGGGTGAAGGGCGCCATGCTCGCCGGTGCATTATTTAACCGGGCTGCTGATATCTTTACCCATCTCGTTGACCTGGAGGCTAGCGGTGTAGAGATCTTGCCTGATAATGACCTGATGCATACCTGTGGCCTGTGTCTTCGTGAGGCGCTTGAATTTGGCAAACTCGTTAAACACCGTAATGGTGACGAAGGTATCGATGAACTCTGGGGAGAGCCATTCAAGGCATTCATTATGCCAATAGATGATTTCTACGAAAGCCGATACGTCAAGATCGCGATGACGATGAAAAACATCGATCAGGCGGCTGATTATATGGCCAGCTGTATCAAGAACGATCCGCGATTCCCTGGTCTCGATCAGCTGCTCCTGGAATACGCGAGAACTGCCAGGCGGAAATGTGAAACATTGCGTACCGACGATGATATTTATGATGTGTGGTCAGATTTCGTGGTGGCCGGCGAATCGGTCACTGATTTTGAAGCAGTGGCTGTGCCGACGGATTACCAGGAATCACTTGTAGATGTACTGGACGTCAAGCATATGCTTAAAATCGGTGTCAGGCTGATTGCTTTTATTACCAGGGCCCGAACACCGATGCCGGTGAGTACCGAAAACTTCCTGAATGAATGCGAGCGTTACAAGAAACGGGCTTGTGGCAATATCGAACACAAAGTCGCGGTTTAGAACTGGACATAAAATATAATTGTCGAGTGGAAGTGCTATATAAAGCCTAGCTCTTAGTTCTACGGTCGTTTAGATTCAACCTTCTATCGATGGTATATCTGCGCACCGGGCCCTTATAGCTAGGGTTTGAATTGACTCGGCGATCACTCTTTACAGCCCTGCGATCCAGATTCAATTTCCGATTTAGATTACTTGAGCTGACAGTGTCCTGTAATCTTTGATTAGTCTCTTTTCTGGTCGTATTTGATACATCGGTGTTATCTATTTTTACTGAGTCATCGAAGGCCTTTTTCGCTCTTTTCTTTGGTATTACTATCCGCGCACTCCATTCCCTGATAGCTCTCAGTCTCAGTTTTGATTTACTTGTTTTTTTCATAAAGGTTAAAGGAGATTACAGTCAGTCATAATCCATTGAAATATTGTTGATGTACATATTCCTGATTTTCAGGTTAGGGCGTTTATACAGAATTAACATTGATAAGCATCAATTTTATAATACACAAAACCCTCCAGACAATAAAAAACCCACCCTGAATTAACAGGGCAGGCTAGAGCACACCACAACAAGCAGGAATTCTTATATTGGGGGGAGTTCCTGCTAAGTGATACTCATTCGTTATGACTACATATAATTACCTACCAATACGACAGGTGATTTATCGAAGTCCTGGATGAGATATTAGTGAACATCGGTGTAATTAAATTGACGAGTTGCGCCAATAGTTTGACAGCTAAATCATGAGGGGGAATGTCAGTAACCGACCCTTTTTTCCTCGGTCAGTAATAATAAAAATAATTCTCGCAAAGGCGCAAAGGCGCAAAGACGCAAAGACGCAAAGACGCAAAGACGCAAAGGCGCAAAGGCGCAAAGGCGCGAAGAAAAATACTGACATGATAATCATTTCTCTGCACCTTTGCGCCTTTGCGAGAAAAATTATTTTTATCTGTTCGGGCGCTCATGGCCGAAAGCAGACGTTGGTTATCGTTAGCACATGTCTTACTATAGAAAAACCAAGTGTTTACACTACGTCTACACGAGATTGACAGAAGGGATGTATTAAATTGACGGGTAGGAGTGACTTTTTGAAATAATTGGTACCGGAGGCCGGACTTGAACCGGCACGCTATTGCTAGCATCGGATTTTGAATCCGACGTGTCTACCAATTCCACCACTCCGGCGTGCAGCGCGCATTGTATCGGAAATAACGGCTGGTTAATAGTTGTTGTTAATTAATTTGGGAAGACTTTTTTAAACGGCTTGATCGTAACGTTGGCGTAAACGCCCGCTGTTACGTAGGGATCATCATCTGCCCATGTTTTTGCATCTTCCAGGCTGTCAAACTCCGCAACCACCAGGCTGCCGCTAAATCCCGCTTCCCCGGGATCTTCAGTGTCGATCGCCGGATGCGGGCCAGCCAGTATCAATCGGCCCTGTTCCTGCAACGCGGTCAGGCGTTCCAGGTGTTTCGGCCTGGCGGCAAGACGGCCCTGCAGGCTGTTGTCTACGTCTTCGGCAATGATGGCATATAACATTACTGATTCTCTCCGTTATTTTCTGTATCTTTTTCCAGGTCGTCTTCCGTGATATGACGAGAAAGATAGAGAGCCTGCAGGATCACAAAGGCGATGGTCAGTCCCATTAAACCGAACAGTTTGAAGTTGACCCAGCTATCCATCCTCGCTTCGTCTGATGCGCCAAGGTTGTAGTAAAAAGCAACATACAGGTTAGCTGCACCACTGATGAAAAAGAAGGCGACCCACGAAAGGTTCAGTGTTGTCCAGACACTTTCAGGCAGCGAGATGTGTTCGCTCATCATGCGCTGGATGATGGGTTTCTCTCCGACGAACATGCTGCCAAGGAACACCGCTGCGAACAGCCAGTTTAATACGGTGGGTTTCCACTGGATGAATGCCGGGTTGCCGAGGACGATGGTGATCGTGCCCAGTACGGTGATCAGTGTAAGAGAGAACAGGTGCATACGTTCAAACTTGTGGGTATTGAACCAGTGTATGGCAACCTGGACAAAACTGGCGATGATGGCGATACCGGTGGCGACAATCGTAGCGGTAATAAAGTCAGGCTTTGCGGGGTCGATCAGTTGGCCGATGAATGTATTCTCTACCAGAAAACTGGCCTGATAGTAACTTACAAAAAATAGAATAATTGGAAAAAAATCAAATAGTAACTTCATTGTTTTAATGTAATTTATCGGCTATATGCAGCCTTCCTGTTTGTCGAAGTTTGGCATTATACAGAACTTCGGGAACGAAAATGTACTGAAATCTATTCACATAATTTTTAGCATACACATGTCTCTAATGTAGCTAAAAATTGTGAAATGATACCTGTCGTCTCTTTGTCTATCGCATCAATGACTAAAACGGAACTCACGGTTTTATCTGGCAGGAAAAAATCTCTCCTGTTGGTCGAGATGACAGTATTTATTTTTGAGACAGTGTAAAATCAATGTTTTATTTTAGTATGTGCATCATGCGGTATATTGCTGGCGCACTGTAGATTTTGTTATTAAGTTTTCACTGGTTTCATGAGTCAATATTTCGAAATTCATCCTGAGAATCCTCAGAAGCGGTTGATCAAGCAGGCGGTCGATATCATTCACAATGGTGGTTTGATCGTGTATCCAACGGATTCCAGTTATGCGCTCGGTTGTCTTATCGGCGACAAGAACGCGATGGAGCGTCTGCGCCGTATCAGGCAGATGGATGATAAGCACAATCTGACACTGGTATGCCGTGACCTGTCTGAGATCTCGACCTATGCAAAGATCAATAATTCAGACTATCGCCTGCTGAAATCATTAACGCCTGGTCCATACACATTTATCCTTCCCGGCACCAGCGAAGTGCCGCGCCGCCTGATGCATCCAAAACGCCGTCGTATAGGGTTGCGTATTATGGACCTGCCAGTGGTCAATGATTTGCTGGAAGAGCTCGGTCAGCCACTGATGAGTTGTACTCTGATTTTACCCGGTGAAGAATTTCCGGTGACAGACGCCGAAGATATTCGCTCGCAGCTGGAAAAACATGTCGACCTGATTATCGATGGTGGGCATTGCGGTATAGAACCGACAACGGTCATTCGTATGACTGATGCTGCGCCGGAGATACAACGCCATGGCAAAGGTAAGGATCATGGCCTTGATTAATATGGTCTTGACTAAAATTTCATGCGGCAGAACGTTTCGTGTAAACTTCGTCTACACAAATCATTAGAACAATAACCACTTCAGATGTCATCAATTCCTGATATTGCTTATACCGTTGCAGTCTGGTTAGCGCCCGTGCTGTTTGCTATCACCCTGCACGAAGCAGCACACGGTTGGGTAGCAAATAAACTGGGCGATCCTACAGCGAAGCAGCTCGGCAGGATTACGATCAACCCGATAAAACATATCGACCCGATGGGGACGGTGGTAGTGCCGCTTTTCCTGGCGATGATCAGTCCCTTTGTCATGGGCTGGGCTAAACCTGTGCCGGTAGAGCCACGCTATTTTAAATCCCCGCTAGTGGATATGGCGCTGGTCGCCGTTGCGGGCCCGGTATCGAACTTTATCATGGCATGCATCTGGGCAATGTTCATCAAGCTGGTTTACCTGTCTATGGATCAGTCTCAGGTGCTGGTGTTTCTGGCAGAGATGGGCAAAAACGGCATCATTATCAATATCGTGCTGATGGTGCTGAATTTATTGCCTATACCACCATTAGATGGAGGTCGTGTCCTGACGGGGGTCCTGCCTCCCAGGATTGCGATACCGTTCATGCAGCTGGAGCGGTTTGGCATGATCATCATATTGTTATTACTTGTCAGCGGAATACTCGGTAAAATCTTGTGGCCGATCGTGATGCATTTTGTCAGCATCGTAGGCGTTATATTTGGCCTCTAGCCAGTCAATAGCTAAAACAAAAATTATTAACAGAAAGGTAACAGCAACTTGAATACAGTAGTGACACAACATAAACGCGTTTTATCTGGTATGCGACCGACAGGCAGTCTGCACCTGGGGCATTATCACGGCGTTCTGAAGAACTGGGTACAGTTGCAGCATGAGTATGAATGTTTCTTTTTTGTTGCCGACTGGCATGCATTAACCACGCATTACGAAGATCCATCTCTCATCGAACAGAGCACCTGGGAGATGGTAGTCGACTGGCTGGCGGCAGGAATCAGCCCCGGCTCAGCCAAGCTGTTCATCCAGTCTAAAGTGCCTGAGCACGCTGAACTGCACACCCTGTTATCGATGATTACTCCGCTGAGCTGGCTGGAGAGGGTGCCTACTTATAAAGATCAGCAGGAACAGCTGAAAGAGAAGGATCTGGCAACTTACGGTTTTCTCGGTTATCCATTGCTACAGAGTGCTGATATCCTGGTCTACAAGGCTGGCATAGTACCTGTCGGTGAAGACCAGGTGGCTCATGTCGAACTGACCCGTGAAGTCGCGCGACGCTTCAATCACCTCTATGGTCGCGAGACAGATTTCGAAGAAAAAGCGAAACAGGCCGCATCAAAGATGGGTAAGAAAAATGCCCGCATGTTCTTCCAGTACCGCAAGGAATACCAGGAAAAGGGTGATTCCGAGGCACTGAACGTGGCGCAGGCTCTGCTCGATTCGCAGCAGAACATCTCGATCGGAGATAAAGAACGCCTGTTCGGTTACCTTGAAGGCTCAGGTAAGATTATTCTGCCGGAGCCACAGGCATTGTTGACGCCGGCATCGAAAATGCCGGGACTAGATGGCCAGAAGATGTCCAAGTCATACGGCAATACGATTGCATTGCGAGATGATACCGACACGATAGCGAATAAATTGCGCACGATGCCGACAGATCCGGCCAGGGTGCGGCGTACAGATCCAGGTGACCCGGCAAAATGTCCGGTCTGGCAGTTCCATGAAGTGTATTCTGATGACGCTACCCGCGACTGGGTGCAGGCAGGCTGTAGAAATGCCTCCATCGGTTGTGTAGAGTGTAAGCAGCCCATCATCGATTCAGTGCTGGCTGAATTAAAGCCGATACAGGAGAGGGCAAAAGAGTATGAAAGAGATTTTTCTACGGTGAAAGCGATTATAGAAGAAGGAAATGAGGCCGCACGAGAGGTCGCTCGTGATACACTGGAAGACGTCAGAAAAGCGATGGGCATCGCGTATTTATAAGAGAGAAACCCGGGCCTTTGAGCAGGCCTGTAAACTAGACCCGCGTTGCAGGTTTGTGAGCACCAGATAACGGTAAACTATGATAAATCCAGACATCCAGGAAACACAGCGACAGGAACAGCTTGAGAAAGAAACAGAGCAGTCTGGACAACGTGTGCCAGGGAAGTCTGAGCGAGGGCAATCGGACAAGAAAGATGAGATCGCAGCACAGGTAACCGGCCAGGGAGAGTTGCCATTTGCCCTTGTCCAGGGAGAACCACTAACGGTTATCCCTCAGGATTTGTATATACCGCCTAATGCGCTGGAAGTGATCCTGGAAGCATTCGAAGGACCACTGGACCTGCTGCTGTACCTTATCAAGCGCCAGAATATCGATATCCTCGAGATCCCACTGGAAGAGACCACGCGTCAGTACATGCATTACATCGAGTTGATGCAGAATTTAAAAATCGAGCTGGCGTCAGAGTATCTGCTGATGGCAGCGATGCTTGCCGAGATCAAATCCCGCATGTTACTACCGCGGCCTGCAGAGAGTGAGGAGGAGGATGATCCGCGTGCTGAACTGATCCGTCGTCTGCAGGAATATGAACGCTTCAAAGTGGCGGCACAGAATATCGACGAACTGCCGCGAGTTAGCCGTGAGATACACCTCACTGATGTCGAATTGCCGGAAATCCATCAGGATAAACCGCTGCCTGAAGTAGATCTTCGAGATATCTTATTTGCCTTCAAAGATGCCATGGCACGTGCAGAGATGTATAGCCATCACCACATTCAGCGTGAAGCACTGTCAGTACGGGAACGTATGAGCACGGTACTCAGTGCGCTCAGTGCTGAAGGTTTTACCGATTACACGAGTTTATTCACTATCGAAGAAGGTCGTCGTGGTGTCGTCGTGACCTTGCTGGCCATCCTCGAACTGGTTAAAGAACAACTCATCGACCTGGTGCAGTCTGAAGCATTTGCACCGATCCATTTAAAAGCTGCTGGTTCTGATACCGCGTTTTCTAACGCTAAACAGGCAGATAACAATACCGGCCTGTAACCGTTGCAGCAGAATAATAAAGATAAAAGGTGAAGCATGGAAATAAGTAAACTTAAAAGTATTCTTGAGGCAGTACTGCTGGCTTCAGAGCGAACGCTGACAGTAGTTCAGCTGGAAGCCTTGTTCGAACTCGATGAAGAGCGTCCGACACGTGACGAGATTCGACAGGCGCTACACGAGATGGAAGGGGACTATCAGACACGAGGTTATGAGCTGAAGCAGGTGGCCAGCGGCTACCGGTTGCAGGTTAAACAGGAATTCTCTACCTGGGTCGGTCGTCTATGGGAAGAGAAGCCCGCACGTTATACACGGGCACTGCTGGAAACCATGGCACTGATCGCTTATCGCCAGCCGATCACACGTGGTGAGATCGAGGAAGTACGTGGTGTAAGTGTTAGTTCAAATATCATCAAGACCCTGCTGGAGCGTGACTGGATCAAAGTTCTCGGTCATAAAGATGTGCCTGGTAAACCAACCTTATACGGCACCACCAAAGAGTTCCTCGATTACTTCAACCTGAAAAAACTCGATGAGCTGCCTACGCTGGCTGAAATAAGAGACCTGGATACTATCCATCCGGAGCTTGAGCTTGATGAAGATGCCAGGGGTGAATCAACAGGAGAAGGCTCTGAGGGTGATGATGAAGCTGCTAAAGCCCTGGCAGATGAATCGGTTGACGCCCAGTCAGCAGATATCGACATAGATCCTGATCTGGCCGGCACCGCTAATGAAACCGCTAGTGAAATCGAAGATGAGGTTCAGGAGCTGGAGACAGTGGCGGAGGCTAGTGAAGAAGGCGAGTCTGATGAAGAAGACTCCGAATCGGTTAGATCAGCTTTTAATGTTTGATGACTCAATCAGACTTAACTCTACATCTCTTAAGTAACTATTCATAATGGCGGAACAGCGCATAACACCCGAGCACGAGAAACAGGAACGGGTGCAGAAGGCACTGGCACGTATGGGTTATGGTTCACGCCGCGAGATCGAGCGCCTGATCGGCGAAGAAAAAATTCGTATCAATGGCCAGCTGGCAAAACTTGGCGACCACGTAAAAGCCGGTGACAAGATCAATATAGGAAATCGGCGAGCAGTCATCAGTTCAGATGTCGGTCGTATCCGTGTATTGCTGTATCACAAACCTGAAGGTGAAGTCTGTACCCAGAAAGATGAAGAAGGCCGTAAAACCGTTTTCGAGAACATCGGCAGGTTAAGCAAGGGCCGTTGGATAAGTGTCGGTCGGCTGGATATCAATACCAGCGGTCTTTTGCTGTTCACCAACTATGGTGAGCTGGCCAATCACCTGATGCATCCCTCGAACGAGATCGAGCGTGAGTATGCGGTAAGAGTGAACGGTGAGGTTAATACAGACACCATCAAACGTTTGCTGAAAGGCGTCGAACTTGAAGATGGGTTCATGAAATTTGATCAAATAATTGATGGCGGCGGTCAGGGTGCAAACCACTGGTATCATGTGATCTTGAAGGAAGGAAAGAACCGGGAAGTTCGTCGGCTCTGGCAGTCACAGGATGTGCGGGTCAGTCGATTGATGCGTGTACGTTACGCGAACCAGGTTTTGCCTCGTTCTTTGAAACCGGGTAAAAAAGTTGAGTTGTCACTGGACGAGATAAAAGCGCTGTTCGAGTTTATCAATCTTGATTGGCCAGAATCACACGATGATGCATCAAGAGAAAGGACTGCCAGGGCGAAAAAACTATCGATAAAAAATCAGAAGTATGGAAGTGGTCATGCTGCCAAAACTTCTCGCTCGCAAAGCGGTCAGAAATATAAGGCTGGCTTGAGAAAGGATACAAAGTCATTGCAATCGAAAGTTAACAAGAAGCGCTGATTTTCGACGCTGATGTACCTGATCTATAATGGTCGATACATACAATAAAGTGTGAGGTCGCTATGAAAAATATCCTTTCTTTACTGTTAGTCGTACTAACCTTTCATATTTCGCCTGCGTATTCCAAATCGGAAGGTGAGCTAAGCCCCGGGATGGTCAATCCAGGACACGAAGAACACCCGGCCTGGTTCAAGGTGTCTTTTCTGGATCTGTTCGAAGATATCGAAGATGCCGCGAACAATAATAAACGCCTGATGGTTTACTATTTTCAGGACGGTTGCCCCTATTGCAAAATACTACTCGAAGAAAACTTCTCACAGCGCGAGATCGCCGAAAAAACACAGAAGTATTTCGATGTGGTCGCGATCAACCTGTGGGGAGATAAAGAAGTTTCCGTCGGTGATAAGCAGTACACCGAAAAAGAGTTTGCGGAGGCACTAAAGGTTCAATATACACCGACCATACTGTTCTTCGATGAGAATAATAAAATAATCTTCCGCGCGAATGGGTATTACCCGCCGGAAAAATTCAGCGCGCTGCTGGATTATATCGGTAATAAACAGGAAACATCGACCAGCTATCAGGATTACATGGAAAAAGTGAATCCCCAACCATCGACTGGCCGCCTGCATGATGATATCAACAGCGTTGCGTCTATCACTGACCTGACAAAAACAGATAAGCCCCTGCTGGTGATGTTCGAACAGAAAAAATGCAGTACCTGTGATGAACTTCACCTCGATATAGTAAAGCGTAAGGAGAGCGTCGAATTATTATCCCGGTTTGATGTCGCGGTGCTTGATATGTGGTCGGATCAGGTGATTAAAACGCCATCCGGCACTAAGATGAAAATACGTGACTGGGCAAAAAAGCTTGATGTGAAATATGCTCCCAGCCTGCTGTTCTTTGATAATACAGGTAACGAAGTGTTCAGGTCTGATGCTTATCTTAAAGCATTTCATACCCAGACTGTTATGGACTATGTTTCCAGCGGCGCCTATAAAACACAGAGCAACTTTCAGCGTTATGTCGACCAGCGGGCAGATCATCTGCGTGAACAGGGTATCGAAGTCAACCTGATGGAATAGTAAAAACTATATATTTTTATCACCGCCAGGAGTCAAGACTTTCTCCTCAACATGGTTGTAACTCAAATCTCATACGGCTATATGATGACGATGTTTAAATGTGAATAAATTAATGCAGTGATGCATGAAGTGAATAATGAATAGTTCAATCGATACGATACCGTTAATCAACCTGTCATTCGCCTTTATTCCAGTATTACTGACGATCGCTATTCTCTTCAAGTGGTCATTAAACGCAAGTAATGCGCTGTACGCGATCTCGCGAATGCTGGTTCAGTTACTGTTGATCGGTTATGTCCTGACTTATATCTTCGACTCAGAAAGTGCTGGTATCATCATCGTTATCCTGGCCGTTATGGTGCTTGTTTCTAGCTGGATAGCACTGGGTACGATTTCTGATCTACGGTTACAGCTTTATAAATATGCGCTGATGGCGATTACAGTCGGTGGAGGTGTTACCCTTGTCATAATCACTCAGGGTGTTTTAGTCCTCGATCCCTGGTATTCTCCTGAGTCGATAATTCCTATTGCAGGGATGATCTTTGCAAATGCGATGAACAGTGTCAGCCTTTCTGCTGAGCGATTGAGTGCCGAGATAGGCAGGCATGTGCCATTTGATGAAGCCCGAAAGATCGCATTGCAGTCTTCGCTAATTCCTGTGACGAATTCTCTGTTTGCTGTTGGCCTGGTGTCATTACCGGGTATGATGACCGGTCAGATACTGTCTGGCGTGTCACCACTTATTGCTGCCAGGTACCAGATCATGGTGATGTGCATGGTGTTCGGTGCGTCTGGTATAGCTTCAGCTTATTTCCTTGTGCTGGTGAAGCCCGCTTTCGAAAAGAAACTGGCAAGCCTGAGCGAGTGAGACTGTTCCTGTTTGCTTAAACAAGAGATGTTAGCTCAGTTCTGACAGCAGTTCTTCGAGTCTAAAAATCTTGCCGTGTGATGACTTTCCATTGATATTATTGCTTTTATCGCTCAACAGGAAAGCCGCAGCCCTGGCGACTTCTTCCGGGCTGGTAAGCGTTGCAGGGTCTTCCGCTGGAAATGCGCGTGTCCTGAGTTTGGTCTTAACATTGCCCGGGATCAGTCCTTTTACATTTATCGATGTGTTTTCGACTTCATCTGCAAGGATCTCCATCAATGAACGTAAACCAGCTTTAGAGACACCATATGCTCCCCAGTAGGCGGTATTCTTTTCATCGAGGGTGAATACGATTGAGCTGGGATCTTCCTGGTTGAGCAGTGGCAGACAGGCCTGGGTTAGCATGAAGCTTGCGTTTAGATTGATCTGCATGACCTGAAACCAGAGTTTTAGATCGTATTGCTGGATAGGGGTCGCTGCACCCAGCCAGCCAGCATTGTTGAACAGACCATCGAGTTTACCAAACTCATCGCTGATCACATCATTCAAGGTTTCGCAGTCTTCAGCTGTGATCTTCTCAAGGTCTAGAGGATAGATGACTGGCTCGGTGTAGCCGGCCTGCATGATCTCATCGTACAGTAGTTCGAGCTTTGGTACGGTTTTTCCATGGATGATTACCGTTGCACCCTGTCTGGCACACTCTATCGCTGTAGCTTTCCCTATACCGTCGCTGGCGCCAGTGATAAGTATTATTTTATTGGTCATTTCGTCTGTTGATTGCATTATCTGGTAACACCCTTAAAATTGGTTGCCTATTTTACTTCTCCCAACCTCTGTAGGCTACATGCAGTTCACAAAAATAATCTGGCGAGATGGGCAGCCTTATAGCAGCCTGTTCGATGATATCTATTACTCTTCAGATGAAAATGAATCGGTTTCTGGCGAGAGCGAGTTCAAACACGTCTTCTTTAAAAATAACGGCCTGCCAGAACGCTGGGACTCGGGCAAAGATTTTGTTATCGCAGAACTTGGTTTTGGCAGCGGTTTAAACTGTGTGTTAACTATCCGCGAATGGTTGAAGCATTGCGAGGTCAGTAACAGCAACAAAACACTGCATTACATTGCAATAGAAAAGCACCCGTTATCAGCCGAGACCATAACCGAATTAATGTCTCGCTATCCTGAGCTGAGAGGATACAGTGATGAACTAGTCGAAAATTATCCGCCAGCAGTCGAAGCAACACACAGAAGAAGCCTGTTTGATAATAGGGTTGTCATCCATTTTAAATTTATGGACGTTGCTGATGCACTTGATGATGATGGACTCGAAGTGGATGCGTGGTACCTCGATGGTTTTTCGCCTGCGAAGAACCCGGCAATGTGGTCTGAAAAATTGTTCGCGCTTATTGTAAGCAATAGCCGTAATGGCGCCACATGTAGTACTTATACGGCCGCTGGATTTGTAAAACGCAACATGCAGAAAGCCGGCTTGAAAACAGATAAAGTAAAAGGTTTTGGAAAAAAACGTGAAATGCTCGTAGCCAGGCTTGCCGATGCAGTAACAGGGAATAAAGAAACGCAGCCTTTTAGATATAGAGACAAGCCCTGGTTTCAACGACCGGCCAGGTTAGATGTATCAATAAGAACAGCGACGATCATCGGTGCAGGCATAGCCGGTCTAAGCCTTGCGTATTCGTTGGTGCAACGAGGCTGGTCAGTTACTGTTGTTGATAAACATGGTGGCTTAGCAAAAGGTGCATCTTCTAATCCTGCACCGATCGTCTATCCACGTTTATCTGTCAATAATGATATCGATATGATGTTTTATACATCTTCTTATTGTCATGCGCTTCATGTCTTGAACAAACTGCAGAAAACAAGCAAGCAACAATTCTGGTTTGGAGGTGGACTGTTGCAGTCAGTTGATGAGAAAAGGCTTAATAAGATATTAGACGAGTTTCATTTCAATGAAGACTATATCTCTAAAACAGGTGTTACCCCAGACGGTGAAGTGACAGTTGATTATGTTACAGCGGGAGTCGTATTGCCGGCTATCTTGTGCGATGTATTAAAAGATGAATGCGCAGCTAACTTGAAGATCATAAAAGCTGATATCGATGAAGTCAGATTATGTGGTAAGAAATGGTGTTGCTTTAGTGATGCTGAGTCAATCCTGGATGATGAAGTTCTGATAGTGGCTAATGGTACTGAAATAAATGAGCTTGGATTGCCGCTAGAGTTTCCTGTCGAGGCAGTGCGTGGACAGGTGGCAGTGTTGAGTGAGAATCAAGCATCTTCCCAGATTAAAAAAACGCGAAACGCTGCTGTTCACATCACGCCTGCAATAGACGGTAAACATTACCTTGGTGCTACATATGACAGGGGTAGCAATATTACTACCGCCACTCAGGAAGACAGTAAGGTGCTGCTGCAGTCATTGAATAATATATATCCTGAAATGTTCAGTGACGATGATTGTTGTGATGCATGGGTCGGTTTCCGTACGATATCAAAAGACAGGGTGCCGATAGTTGGTGCTATTCCTGATGTTTCTTTTTATGATGAAGAGTATGCGGATATCAGGCATGGCAGTAATACCAGGATATATCGTGGAGCAGCTTACCTTGATGGTCTGTACATCTCGGCTGCACATGGCTCACGAGGGTTTACCAGTAGCTTCCTGTCTGCAGAAATAGTCGCATCATTGATAGATGGCACGCCGATGCCAGTCAGTAAGAGGGTTCTGGACTATCTAAGCCCATCAAGGTTTGTTGTGAATGACCTTAAGCGACGGTGATTTTTTATCTTTGCTGAACGTAAGAATTTCTTTTATTGGTTTAGGCTGTTCAATACCGTAGCCCTGGCCGTAATCAACATTGATGTCTCGTAGTTTTTTGATGATCTGTTCGTTTTCGACATACTCTGCGATCGTCTTGATGCCCATGACGTGACCAACCTCATTGATCGCTGCGACCATGGCATGATCGATATTATTATTGACCATATCTGATACGAAGCTGCCATCGATCTTGAGGAAGTCGACGGGCAGGTTCTTTAGATACTGGAACGATGACAGACCGCTGCCAAAATCATCAAGCGCAAATTTAAAACCACTGGCTTTCAGTTTCTTTATAAGCCTCTTTGCCTTGTTGAGATTTTTTATTGCGGCGGTCTCGGTGATCTCGAAACAGATGGTTCTCCTGTCGATATCAAACCTGTCTGCAATATCATTTATGTATTCGACGATGCCCTTATCACCAACTGTGTTGCCTGAAAGGTTGATGGAGTAGTGGGTGAGGTCTTCATCTCTATCTATGTATTTATGTATGAAAGAAAATGTTTCCAGGATAACCTTTCTGTCGACCAGGTGCATCAGGTTGTATCTTTCTGCTGCAGGGATAAACGCGTCTGGTGTTATGAGCTGATTATCTTCGTCGAGCAGGCGAACCAGTATCTCCACATGTTTCAGCTGTGAATCCTTATTCTTCAATGCGATTATCGGCTGAGCGAAGAGCTGCAGGCGATCATTGTCTATGGCTTCTGTTATGCGTGTTGCCCAGTATGATTCTTCCTGGCGCCGTATCAGTTCACTGTCTTCTTCTTCATAGATATAGATCAGGCTCTTTCCCTGATCCTTTGCTGTGTAGCATGCCAGATCGGCTTTTCTTATCGCATCAGCAGCATCCTGTGAATTTTTATCGAGCAGGTTGATGCCTATGCTGACACCCAGGCTGTAGTCGCATCCTTCCCAGCAAAACTTCATGTCAGATATGGCATTAGATATCTTATTTGTTATTTTTAATGCCCCATCCTGCGAGCAGCTCTTGAGTATCAAACCGAACTCATCGCCACCGAGTCTGCTCAGCACATCGTCACTCCTTATGAAGGATTCGATTAATGTCGTAACCTGAATCAGGCACTGATCACCCGCGCTATGGCCTGCAGTATCGTTGATCAGCTTGAACCTGTTAAGGTCCAGGTAGCAGAGTGCGTGGTGATGATCGTTATTTTTTGCATCGTAGACATGATCGGACAACTCGATATCAAAAGCATCTCGGTTAAGCAGGTTGGTTAACGGGTCATGTGCAGCCTGGTGTTTGATGGTGTTTTCCAGTTGACGTCGTTGGGTCTCGTCATGGAATACGATGACTACACCTTCCGCTTTTCCAGAAGTTTTCAGGATAGGTGATATCGAACTTTCGATATCTTTACTGTTTCCATTCCTGCTGACCAGGCTGAGTATGCTCTTGTTGATGGTGACACTATCGTACAGGCAGGACTTAACGACATCATGTATCGGCTCGCCAGTGTCAAGGTCTTCTATCCTGAATACATCCTGTACCGCTTTGTTCCTGGCTTCATTGAGTGTCCATGCCGTAAGTGTTTCGGCGACATGGTTCATGTATTCTATCTTACCGTTTACATTAGTGGTGATGACAGCGTCACCGATCGAGTGTAGCGTGACCTCGGCACGTTCTCGCTCTGATCTCATGTCACTGACAAGTTGCATATTGATGATGGCCATCTGAACGCTTTGGCTGAACTGTGTTATCAGTTGTTCATCGATCTCGTCAAATTCCTCGTATGCACGGAACACCGCGATAGCGCCATATGGTTTATCTTTTATGGTGACGGGTGTTAACAGTGCGGATTTGATATTGAACTGTCTGGACAGTTCTTTCTGTGCACGGGTATCTGAAGTAACATCGTTAATGAGCAGGTTCTTGTTTTTTAGTATCGTCCATGCGCATAGACCGCCATCTGCAATATCTAGCGTGGTGTCTTCAAGTTTTTCAGATTGTGAGCCGCATGCCGCGAGAAAATGGTAGGTTTCCTTATTATTGTTGATGACCGGGAAAGCAGCCAATTGAGAGCTGGTGATCTCCTGTGCAGCCTGGCATATGTTTTTGAAGAACGCGTCGCTGTCATAACCCTCGGTGATTAGACGAGCGACCCAGTCATCAATGAGTGTCAGGCCCTGCTGGTATCGTTTGTCTTTATCGTGTTCTATCTGGCGCTCCAGTTCGATGATGGCGCGCGATGTCGCGATGGTTAATATGTTCTCAGCCAGGTTTGTGTCACTGATCGGTGAGCTACTTGCGATGGCAATCATACCCATAACATTTTCGTTATTGTCTTTCAGGCTTATCCCTATATAGCTTGCCGCGTCTCTTAACAGTTCGTCACTGCAGTCAGGGAAATAGTTTGAGAAATCACGGTTATGCACCAGGCGTCCATTCTTGATGACTTCTTCACATGGCGTATCAGCAATAGGATAGGTGATGCCTCTACTGAATATGCCATGATCGAGCTTGCCAATTATCTCGGCGCTCCTGTTGGATTGGTTGATCTTTGTTAGGTAGGCGTATTCGACATCCAGTGCTGTGCACAACGCATTCAACAGGAATAATATTCGGTCTTCATCGTTGTTATTGCTGCTGTTATTATCGATAGATACTAATTGGTAGAGCGCTTTTTCAGTTTTTGCCCTGTGATTGATCTCCTGGTTTAATTTAGCATTGGTGTTCGATAGCTCTGCCTCATTTTTTCGTAGTGAAATAAAGATATATAAGATATAAAAGATGAGATAGATGGTGCATATGAACAATAAAATATTGAAGGTCTGAGCATTGTTGTTTTGCTTGTTTCTTAGTTCACTTACCGTGTTCTTCAGCGTTATGATCTGATTCTCGATATTCAAGGAATTGAACTGGGCGAGGATGTCATCGATTTCAGGCAGTCGTTCTATGATCATCAAACTATGATTGATCAATGCTTTGGTGTCGGTATCCGGGTCGAGGTTTAATACATCGATCAACGGATATATTTTGTTGGCGATATTATTCTCAGGATTTTCATTGTATTCCAGCAACAATGTTATGAGCTCAGCTGTAATGCGCAGCTGTTCTTTGGATGCTGTCTTGGGCTTCTTGGAGTACAGGTCGGTACTGGACTTGTAAATATAGTATAACGAGTTCTGTAATATCGAGTGATGTGTCTTAAAGTCTTCAACCAGCGCCGACTGCTGAGTGATGGTTTTTTCGATACCGGCTACTGTTTCGATGCCGATCTCCTGTTGCGCGATACTATTGTTGCTCAGATTGAAAATGTTCCAGTCAAGTTCGTCTAGCGTCCGGTTGAGCGTGTCGTACTGCTGAATCTGGTTACTTCTGTAACGCAACAGGTCGCGATGCAGCTGCACCTGGAGGTCCTGTATCTCTTCGATGGTGGAGAGTGTCTCGTTGAGTGGCAGTTCACTAAAGATGCTCTTGTAGAAAAAGAAACTGATTACTGAGAGTAGTAGCGTGATGCCTATCCAGTAATTTATATTTCCTTTAATCATGACGGGTCGTCCAGTGATATGTTTTTATATTCACCGGTCAGGGTCTTGAGGAAAGCTTCGATCGATTGAGTCTCTTCTGCGGTCAAGGTTCTTCCCAATTGTGTCCTGCCCATGATGGTGATGGCTTCTTCTAGTGTCTCGGCACTGCCATCATGCAGGTAGGGTGCGGTAACGGCAATGTTTCTTAGCGATGGTACCTTGAATACGAAAGCATCCGTCTGACGATTGGTAATGTTCATCCTGCCATAGTCAGTTTTTTTTATCTCACCTCTCTCGGCGATATAATTATAAAATACACCGAATTTCTGATACAGGTTACCCCCTACGTTGATCCCCTGGTGGCAGGAGATACAGCCTAGCTCTTTGAAGACCTCGTAACCCCGGATTTCTTCTTCGCTGAGTGCATTGTCTTCATTTCTGAGGTATCTATCAAATCGTGAATTCGGTGTGATCAATGTTTTTTCAAATTCTACCAGGACATCGATGATGTTCTCCCTGGTGATGCCTTCTAGATAAATCTCGTGAAAGTCATTATTGAGCTCATGATCTTGTGAGAGTGTCGCGACGATGTCGTCCCAGCTACTTTTGAATACATGATGATTTCTTACGGCCAGATCTATCTGTTCTTCCAGTGTTTTTACTGAGCCATCCCAGTTCTGTCGAAAGTTGAACTTCGCATTAAATATGCTGGGAGTATTGATAATGTTCTGGCTGGCAGCATTAGATATACCTTTGGCAACATTATCATCACCGCCGGCATCTAGCTGATGACAGCTGGAACAAGCAAGCTGGCTATTACTCGACAAACGCAGGTCGAAGAATAACCTCTCGCCTAGATCGGCTTTGTTGAGATCTGCCTCACTCAGCAGGGGAATAGGGAATATCGGTTCCTGCCGAATTTTTTCATCAACTTCTGCATTGGCACTGACTGACTGCAGCGAGCAGAGTAGTATGAGTGCCAGAAATGAGTTATATGATGAAATGATCGTTGAATTGTTGTGTGATGATAACATTCTGCTTTAAATCGCTGTAAAATCCCTGATTCGTTAAGTATAAAACAACCACCCTGAATTCTAGTTAAATTATGAGAAAAAGCATGTCAAAAACACTGCTAAAAAGCCTATTTTTGCTGCTTTTTTCTTTTTCTGGAGCGAGTCCAGCATATTCTGCCTGTGAAGATGAGGCAAAGCCTGAGGTAAACTGGGCTAACTGTGACCTTTCAGGTAAAGACTTTAAAAACAAAGACATATCAAATGCTGTTTTGACTAGCGCAATTTTTGATAACGCGGACTTCAGCGGTGCGGTACTGGAAAATGCAGACTTGAATTTTGCCAGCCTGGTTAATGTTCGCTTCGATGGCGCCAGGATGTCTAATAGCAAACTGGTTTCGGTGAAAGCCCAGGGTGCAAGTTTCAAGAATGCAGTATTAGACAGGAGCCGTTTGAGCCGGGCCCAGCTGAAAAATGCGGATTTTACCGGGGCCAGGGCTAACGGTGCCAATTTTTATGATGCAGATCTCGATTCTGCAATATTTACCGATGCCAGGCTGGCAAAAGCCAACCTCGAGCGCAGTGATCTGAGCCGAGCAAATTTTAACGGTTCGATCCTGAAAGAATCGGTACTGCGTTCTACGAAATCACATGGTACGACTTTCATCAAGGCAGATTTGACTAAAGCCGTCTTTGATAAATCGGATTGCCGAGGAGCGGATTTTACCGAAGCAGATCTCACCAAGGCTTCGTTCAGGGAAGCGGAGATAGAAGAATCTATCTTCAACGATGCTATTTTGAAAGATACCACCTGGTCAGACTACAAACGATGCCGCGCCAGCTCCATCGGGATATGTAAATGAGTTCTTATATTATTGATGTGACAAGTGAAAACTTTAATGATGCGGTACTGAGTAACTCGCATAAAGGTCCGGTTATGGTGAATTACTGGACCGAGAATGCCGGACCCTGTCTACGTCTTTGGCCGGTCCTGGAAAAACTTGCTAATGACTATAACGGCCAGTTCCTGCTGGTGAACATAGATACCAATAAAGAAAAGCGGCTGGCACAGGATTACGGCGTCAACAGCGTGCCGACGGTGAAACTGTTTATCAACGGCGAAGTGATCGATCAGATACATGGTTATGACTCACCAGACAGCTTCAAAAAGATGCTGGATAAATATCTTGCTCGTGAATCAGATAAAGCTCTGGCTGCCGCTGTGTCTGAGTATCAGAACGGCAATAAAGAGATCGCGTTCGAGCAACTGGGCAAACTGGTGTTCATCGATCCGGAAAATAACCGTATCCTGCTGACTCTGGCAAAGTTGTTGATGAAAGAAGAATCGTATGATCAGGCTTATGCCTTGCTGGAAAAAACGCCATTAAAGAATGAGAATGAAGAAGCGGTCGTGTTGATGACTAACGCGTTATTCCTGTCAACCGTGCAACAGTCAGCCGAACCGGATGAGCTTGAAAAGCAGCTAAAAGATAATCCTGATGATAAAGACATACTGTTCAGTATATGCAGTCAGCAGATGATGCAGAGCAAGTTTGCTGAGGCCATGGACATACTGTTAAAGATAATCAAGCTGGATTACACATGGCGTGATGGTATCGCCAGTCTGTGTTTGAGAGGCCTGTTCATCATGCTGGGTAAAGATAACCCGATCGTCGTAGAATACCGTCAAAAATTAATCGACCAACAGGCGCATTAGAAGATATGAACCCACTGGAATTTTTAGCCGTTATGGCAGAGACTGCGAACAATCTTGATTTCGACGCACACATGAACCTGATATCAAAGGAGGTTAGTGTATACGGAGTTCCCGGCTTTGAAGTCATCACTTATGATGACTGGTTCAAGCAGTGTCAGCATGAGTTTGAAAACAAGATGTTGAAGAAGGTCAGTTACGAAGGCCTGAATATCCTGGCCGAAACACCAGACAGGGTCATGTTCAAATCGCTGGAGACCGTGGAAGGTAGCGATGGCAGCATCAATACCAGCGGTATCGAATTTATTGTCCAGAAAGAAGACGATGGCCAGTGGCGTGTCGGGCAGGAGCGTATCCTGCCGGATGATGAGCTGGAGAGTGATAAGCGCCGAGGCGCGTTGTAGATCACAATTTACTTCTCAAATGCAAGCAGCGCGGTTACTCAATCGCTAAACCTTACGACCTGACGTTCGACTTCGTAGATTAGTTCATACGGGTCATGTTTGTTGGTGTACAACTTTGGAAAAGACCAGCAACCTTCATGGGAGTCACCCGCCTTGATGATAGTGTCTGTCGAATACGTATTTGATAACAGTTGAGCGATGTTCTCGCTGTTCTCGTTCACCTTTACCGAGAGTGAAAAAGATGTTCCGAGTACATCCCGGTAACTATCATTCAAAATCTGCATATACAGCGGACTGTCTTTTCTACAGGGCGATTCGGGCTGGTATTTGAGCGTGATACTGACCAGTTGTGGCGGCAGGGTGTAGTACAGATATTTATATGCCCAGAGTGCAGCGATAAGTAGCAGCATTATAAATACAACGATGGCAGCTGTCTTTGAGTATTTTGATAATATTTCATTCATGCTGCACAAATTCTAGTAAATAATAATTATTTGCTATCCACATATGTGACTTGTGTGGAGTAATTCAGGCGTTCAATAATGTGGCGGCGGCGTTTCTTCGCTCTCGAGAGCAACCTGAGATGATTGCGAAGCTTTAATTTTTTTCTCCAGGTTTGAGACCTGTAATTGCAGTATATCTATCTCACTATGCTGCTTGATAATGGTCTCGTTCAGGACTTCTATGGTGTCTTCGAGATGAGTTAAACGTATCTCCAGTTCTGTGACTCGGTTCTCCATTGAGCTATACCGTCGAACTATTTTTAATATTGACCGTCAGCCTGGTCGAACCGGCGACTGCAACCGGCATGGCAAAAAAGTTGACGACAGGAATACTGGTCAGCACGAAAACTGCGCTCCCCAGGCCCAGTGCACGCATCCTGTTCTGGCGATTATATGATTTGACATCTTCAAAAAACTGGCCACGGTTTGCCAGTGGGTAATCGTTGTACTCCAGGGCGAAGAACCATACTGCGAACAGTATCCAGAGAAAAGGCGAGATAATGTTTATACCAGGGATGACGGTTATGATGATCAATGGTATGAACCACTTGATGGCATAAAGGATCTTCTGGATTTCAGATTTCATCGTGCGCAACATTAACTTGATGAACTTGTCAGCATTAATATCCTGTGGTCTCTGCCCGGTAAGCATGGCTTCGATCTTTGCAGACAGCAGGCTGTTAAACGGTGCGGCGATCAAGTTGGCCAGTACGGTAAAGGTGTAGAACACGATAAGAAACATGGCGATAGCGAATAATGGCCAAATCAGCCACTGCAGCCAGTTTAACCAGGTGGGTAGCAGTTGCTCCAGCCAGATATCGAGTTGATCACTCAGCAGCTTTGTCGCGAGAACGAACAGTCCGAAGTTGATGATAAAAGGGATGAGTACAAAACGTTTGATGCCTGGTCTGAACAGTAAGCCAAAGCCGCTGATACAGTCAAAAAAGCCTTTGATAAATGAGATCATAATGAATAACAGTAATAGATTAAAAGTTAAATTCCTAAGAAACCTTGTCTAGCTAATAGGGCGCTACCATAACAGGCTTCGCTATTATCAGCAGACAGTATTTTAGTACCGGTGATTCGCTCCCGGATTTTTTTCCATGCTTCGTTCTTGCTGCCACCACCAGCGGTAAAGATTCTTTTTACAGGTGTCGCGCCGAGTGCGACCAGTTTGTCGTAACCATCAGCTTCGATATTTGCTATACCTTCTAGCAAGCCCTGAAAAAAAACGATATCAGACTCAGGGCGGGGGGTGATTTTACATTGTTTGTGGCTGTCATTGACAGGAAAGCGCTCACCATCAGCTGGCAGCGGGTAATAATCTAATCCGGTTTGCTGTTCAGGTCTGAGCCGTGGTGTCATCTCGTCGAGCTGTGCCTGTGTGAAATGTTGTAATAGAACTGCGCCCCCTGAGTTTGACGCACCGCCGACCAGCCAGTGATTGTTCAGTCGGTGGCTGTATATACCGTATACCGGATCGAATATCGGTTTATCCGAAAATAGCTTGATCACCAGTGTGCTGCCCAGAGAAGTCACTGCATCACCAAGCTGATTGGCTCCCGTCGCCAGAACTGCAGCATTGCTGTCCGTGGTGCCGGCAACGACGATACAATTTTCTGCAAGTTGATATTTTTCTACCAGACCAGGTAATACGCTACCGATTTTGGTACCTGGTGTGACGACATCTGGTAACACCGCCTCGGGAATTACGGTGTTCTCGCTATTTTCCATCAGCCAGCCAGGCCAGGCCTGTGTTGTACTGTCATAACCCAGTTTCAGGCAGTTGTTTTCATCGCTGATGCCGTAGTTACCCGTGAGTGAAGATGAGAGCCAGTCAGCCTGGTGACAGAGCAGCTCTGTTTCCGGGAACTTATCTAAAAGATAGAGAGCTTTTGCCAGTGAAGAACTGGCTCCATGGACAGCACTTTCAGCTGGTGCAAAACGACTGATAGCTGCTGCCTGCTTTTGACTTTGCTGGTCGTTATACATCAGTGCAGGAGACAGGGGGGGGCCATCTTTCCTGCAGGCTAATAGTGTGCTGGAGGTGCCATCGATCGATATGGCACTAATGCAGCGATCTTTTTTCAGTCTTTTTAATGTTTCGCTGACTTCACAAAGCAGCATATCGAGTAGTTTTCGCCAGCTGTCAGGGTCCTGTTCATTTTTACCATTATCAGCAGGACTGCCTTGAAAGCTTATGTGATGGCTGGCGAGTTCTGTCTCATCAGTATCAATGCAGCTTGCCCGTATTCCTGAGGTACCGATATCGATACCGAGAAAGACCGGGCTGACCACGATATCAATACCAGGTACTTATCTAGGGTAGAGAAACAACTGCAGGCGCGGTCCAGGCAGGGTCTTTATGTTCAGCAACTACCGTCGTGTAAACCCCACCCCGAACATTGAATTCTGCCGTCAGGCGCATGAAACGAGGATTACAGGCTTTCACCAGATCTGACAGGATCTCATTGGTGACCGCTTCATGGAAAGCGCCTTCATCACGAAATGACCAGATATAGAGTTTCAGTGATTTAAGCTCGATACAGCTTTTTTCCGCTACGTATTCCAGGTCCAGCGTAGCAAAGTCAGGCTGACCGGTCTTCGGGCACAGGCAGGTGAATTCAGGCAGGTGAATACGGATGGTGTAATCACGTTCTGGCGTTGGATTATCAAATATTTCCAGTTCTTTTGAAGGCTTGGTTGCCATGGCTAATCTCGTCATAAATGCTTAAAAAAACAAATCGGCATTATACAGAAAAACACCGGATGATTTATATTATTAGTAACTAATATTATGGTTGGTTAATGTTGCCTCTAGTAATGAATTCAGCAGCTTACAACAGCTATTTCGACAGCCGGTAAATGTTGAAAAAATTAACTAAAAAAGAAGCTCAATTGGCTCTTAAAAAGCGCTGCCAGTCATGTAAACTACGCCAAAATTAATTACAAAAATACCAACCGATTTTCACAACCGAATAGCTAAAAGAATATAAGTATAATGCGTTTAAGCAAGATTAAGCTCGCTGGTTTTAAGTCCTTCGTCGATCCGACCGCCATCAATTTCCCCAGTAATCTGACCGGTATCGTCGGTCCCAATGGCTGTGGCAAGTCTAATACCATCGATGCGGTACGCTGGGTGATGGGTGAGTCTTCAGCTAAACACCTGCGTGGTGCGTCGATGGATGACGTTATCTTTAATGGTTCGTCAGCCAGAAAACCGGTTGATATGGCATCGGTTGAGCTGACTTTTGATAACAGTGAAGGAAAATTAGGCGGTCAATACGCAAATTACGCTGAGATTTCTGTCAAACGCCAGGTGACACGAGATGGCGGTTCGAAATACAGTTTAAATGGCGCCCGTTGCCGCCGCCGTGATGTTGCGGACCTTTTTCTCGGTACCGGTCTGGGACCAAGAAGTTACGCAATTATCGAGCAGGGCATGATCTCCAGGCTGATCGAAGCGAAACCAGAGGAGTTGCGTAATTTCCTCGAAGAAGCTGCTGGAATATCAAAATATAAAGAACGTCGCCGTGAAACGGAAACCCGTATCAGGCATACCCGAGAAAACCTTGAAAGGCTCTCGGACCTGCGCGAAGAGATCGAAAAACAACTGGCGCGACTGCAGCGCCAGAGCCGCAGTGCAGAACGTTATAAAGAGTTAAAACAGGATGAGCGTGAGCTCAAAGCTGAACACCTGACATTGCACTGGCGAGAGTTAAAGTCTGAACTGGATACTCGTGATACACAGATACAGAGTACCGAGACATCGCTTGAGCAGGTTATCGCCGAGCAACGCTCGACCGAGTCGGACATCGAGTCGAACCGTCAGCAGGGTGAAGAGTCCAATGAAGTGCTGAACAACGTACAGGCTGAGTATTATCGTCTGGGCGCTGAGATCTCGGCAAAAGAACAGAATATCAAACACCAGCAGGATCTTTTACAGCGTCAGCAGACGGATCTGGAGCAGGTCGAGATTGCACTTGCAGATGCGACTCAGGCAATACAGTCAGATAAAAAGGACATCGAGGAATTTCAGAGAAACCTGGCTGATGAAGAGCCGCAGCTGAACGTTCTGAAAACACAGGAAGAAGAGAGCACTGCTTCGTTTCAACAATCTGAGCAGGCGATGCAGGCCTGGCAGCAGCAATGGGATGAGATCAATCAGCGCTATTCGGCTGAGAGCCAGAAAGCCCAGATCGAACGTTCACGAATGGAACAGCTGGAACGTAATGTCGAACAGCTAAAGCAGCGTCTGCAGAAAATCGACGTGGAGAAACAGGCGTTGCGCGGTGAGAACATGGAAGAACAGATCTCTGATCTAAATATCCTGCTGAATAAATCTACCGAAGAAAAAGAGAACAACGAACAGCAGCTGACTGATGCCATCAGTCAGATAAGAGAAACACGCGAAAAGATCTCAACCGTCGAACAGCAGTCCGCAGAAGTGCGCCGTAATATCCACCAGTATCAGGGCAGCCTGTCCTCTTTGGAAGCGCTGCAGGAAGCTGCTCTCGGTAAGACCGATAAAGCAGCTCAGCAATGGCTGGAAAAAAGTGGTATCAATAAAAATGCACGCTTCGCAGAGCAGTTAGAGGTTAAAGACGGCTGGGAACTGGCTGTTGAAACAGTCCTTGGCGATACCCTGGAAGCAGTCTGTGTCGATGACATCGAGCAATTTTCATCCACGCTTAACACCCTGGAAAAAAGTAATATCTCATTGATCGAGACAGGTAAGTCGGGCAGTACAACTGAATCAACGACCGGTATGCTGCTCGAACAGGTTTCATCTGCCGTTGAGTTAAGTCCATTCTTAAATGGCATTCGTTGTACCGAGACTCTTGATGAGGCAATGCAAATACGCCATTCACTGGCACGTGATGAAAGTATCATTACCAAAGACGGCATCTGGCTGGGCTCAAACTGGTTGCGTATCAGTCGCGATAATGATGCCAGCACAGGTGTTCTGGCACGTGAGAACAGTATCCGCGAGTTACAGCAACAACTGGCAGAGATGGAAGCTAAGGCTGAAAAGATTAATGAAGAGTTAACTGCACTGCGCAGAAACTTACAGGATAAAGAGCAGCAGCGTGAAGAGTTTCAGACGGTATTAAATAGCATCCATTCACGTTTGAACGAGATCAAGGCACAGATAACAGCACGTGAGTCACGACATGAACATATAACCAGTCGTGGAAAAGATCTGGATGTAGAGCTGGAAGATATACAGAACCTGATCAACAGTGCTGAAGCAGATATTGATTCGGCAACTAAAAATCGAAATGAAGCACTGGAAAATGCTGAGAAGATGGAGACTGACAGACGAGCCTTACAGGAGCAGCGGGAAGTGCTGCAGCAGGAACTGCAGCAGTACCGGAGCAGCCTGCAGCAGCACCGCGAACAGGCGCATCAGCTAGCGATACGTGTAGAAGGGCTGAAGACCCGGCTCAGTGGTCTGCAACACAACATTCAACGGATGGAGCAGGCACAGACAGCTCAGCTGCAACGTAAACAGGAGCTCGAGGCATTATTATCACAGTCTAACGAGCCTACCGAGCAGTTAGAAGCCGAGCTCAAGGTCCTGCTTGATCAACGTCTGAGTTCGGAAGAAGCGCTGACCGAAGCGCGACGTAAAGTAGAAAGTATCAACCATACCTTGCGTACACTCGAGCAACAGCGTAGTGAGTTTGAGCAGAGGTCACAAGCTGTCCGTAGCAAACTGGAAAAATTACGTCTCGATAGCCAGGAAACGCGTGTTCGCAGCAAGACCACGCTGGAACAGCTGGAAGAGACCGGTTTCGAACTGGAAACGGTGCTCGAGACACTGAAGCAATTAGAGACGGATGAGAACCCGGCAACCAGCAAACATTGGGAGAGAAAACTGGCTGAGGTGGCGCAGAAAATCTCACGTCTCGGGCCGATAAACCTGGCTGCTATCGACGAATATAAAGAGCAGTTACAGCGTAAAGAGTACCTGGATGAACAGGATCGAGACGTTAACGCGGCGCTGGAGATCTTAGAGCAGGCTATCGCCAAGATTGATAAAGAGACGCGTACCCGTTTCAAAGATACCTACGATCATGTGAATTCCCGCATAAAAGAGATGTTCCCGCGCCTGTTCGGCGGCGGAACCGCTTATCTTGAGATGACCGGAGATGACCTGCTTAGTACCGGTGTGGCGATCATGGCAAGGCCGCCGGGTAAACGTATTTCTAACATCCACCTGATGTCCGGTGGTGAGAAAGCACTGACTGCCGTTGCGCTGGTGTTCGCGATATTCGAACTTAACCCGGCACCATTCTGTATGCTCGATGAGGTCGATGCGCCACTCGATGAAGCGAACGTCGGCCGATTCTGTCAGCTGGTCAAAGAGATGTCCTCGCGTGTACAGTTCATCTTTATCACACATAACAAGACCACCATGGAGATGTCAGAGCACCTGAGTGGTGTCACCATGCGTGAATCAGGCGTCTCTCGCCTGGTCTCTGTTGATGTCGCCGAAGCTGCAACGATGGCGGGCGTGGGAGCTTAAGCAGGTGGAATCATTACGCTGGATATTACTTGCTGCAGGCGCTGCCTTCGTAATAGTTATCTATCTCCTTGGACGTCGCCGTCGCCGTCGCAATCATTCCATGGTTGACGACATGGAAGAGGATCTTCCGGAATTTACCGCACGCAGCCTGGATGATTTAGATGAAGGTGTTGGTGAAGTCAGGATCGTATCGAGTGGTGCCGAGGAGATCAGTGATGGAGATCTTTCCACTTTCGCTGCTGATGATGGAACACCGGAGCAGGAAGAAAATACATCTGGTATAAAAGAGGCGGATTCGACATTACCGAATGACATCGTCGTTTTATATATTCTTGCCAAACCCAATAAACAGCTTGCTGGTTCACAGGTCAACAGTTCTGCTCAGGCCATGGGTTTAAGTTTTGGTGAGATGAATATCTTTCATTACAGGAAAGACGGTCGTAACGTGTTCAGCCTGGCCAATATGTTAGAGCCGGGTTCCTTTGATGCCAATACCATCCATGACATAAAGACTACGGGATTGACTGTTTTTATGCAGATCCAGGGTGATGATCCACTCGATGATCTTACCGAAATGCTACAAAGAAGTTACCAGTTGGCCGGATTACTGGATGCGCGCTTATGTAACCACAGACGTGAGCCGTTGACCGAACAGGATGCTGAAAATTATCGTACCCAGGTAAGACGATTGACGAATAATATGACGCCTGAACTTAGCAGTGAAACCTGAGAAAGTTTAATTTAAACCACTGAATTACAGAGGGTACAAAGGTCTAATAAAAATTCTCCGTACCCAGCGTCTCTGTGGTTCAAAAAAAATTGAGCAGATGCCTATACCAGTTGAAAAACAGATCGAGAAGTTGCGTGAGCAACTTCGATATCACTCGTATCAATATTATGTATTAGATGATCCGGATATCCCCGATGCGGAATATGACCGACTGTACAACCAGCTGCTCGCACTTGAAAAAACCAATCCCCACCTGATCACTACGGATTCACCGACACAGCGTGTCGGTTCGACGCCACTTGCAGCGTTTGACCAGATACAGCACCAGATGCCGATGTTGTCACTGGACAATGTTTTCAATGAAGATGATCTACAGGCATTTAACCAGCGCATCAAGGACCGGCTGAAAATTGATGAAGAAATCGAGTATACCGCAGAACCTAAACTCGATGGTCTGGCCATCAGCCTGCGCTACGAAGATGGTCAACTGATCTATGCCGCTACCCGCGGTGATGGTTCTACCGGGGAAAATGTCACACAGAATGTGCGCACCATGCAATCAGTGCCATTACGATTACTTGGAACAGACTTTCCGACGGTGCTGGAAGTGCGCGGCGAAGTATTTATGCCAAAAGCCGGTTTTGACCGTCTCAACCGACTGGCAAAAGAAAAGGGCGAGAAGGAGTTCGCGAATCCGCGTAATGCTGCAGCAGGCAGCCTGCGCCAGCTGGATCCAGAGGTTACGGCCAAACGCCCTCTTAACATCTATTGTTATTCTACGGGTGTCGTCGAAGGTGGTGTGTTAGCTGATACGCATTATGAGATCCTTCGTCAGTTAAGAAGTTTTGGTCTACCCGTGTGTAAGGAGATCAAACGGCTTCACGGGGTCAGTGCCTGCCTCGAGTACTATGAGGATATCTCTAATCGGCGTGATGACCTGCCTTATGACATCGACGGTATCGTCTATAAAGTCAATTCGATCGAGTTGCAGAAAAGACTGGGTTTTGTGGCGCGCGCACCTCGTTGGGCGATAGCACATAAGTTTCCAGCACAGGAAGAGATAAGCAGAATAATCGAAGTTGATTTCCAGGTCGGACGAACCGGTGCAGTGACCCCGGTGGCCAGGCTTGAACCGGTGTTCGTCGGCGGTGTCACTGTCAGTAATGCAACCCTGCATAATATGGATGAGGTACGCCGTAAGGATATTCGCGTCGGAGATCAGGTTATCGTACGCCGTGCGGGTGATGTCATTCCTGAAGTGGCACGTGTCGTTCCCGGTTCCCGAAAAGAAGCGTTACCAGAGATAAAGATGCTGACGAAGTGTCCTGTCTGTGAGTCCGCCATCGAACAGATCGAAGGCGAGGCAATCGCCCGTTGTACGGGTGGTTTATATTGCCAGGCACAGCGATCTGAAGCGATCAAACATTTTGCTTCACGCAAGGCGATGGATATAGATGGCCTGGGTGACAAGCTGGTGGAACAGCTCGTCGATGAAGACCTGATACATACCCCGGCTGATCTGTACCAGCTTTCGATCGAAACTCTGGCCTCATTAGAACGCATGGCGGAAAAGTCTGCCTCAAACCTGGTCGCCGCATTAGAAAAGAGTAAACGGCCACCGTTATCACGGTTTATCTATGCTCTCGGTATCCGAGAGGTGGGTGAGGCTACGGCGATGAACCTGGCTAACGAGTTCAAAACGCTGCCCGCGATAGAGCAGGCTGATTATGACCAGCTGCTCGAAGTACAGGACATCGGGCCAGTGGTTGCGCAACACATCGTGAACTTTTTTCAGCAGCAGCATAACCTGGATGTGATCGATCAGTTGCTGTCAGCAGGTATCAAGGTGCAGGATGTTAAACGAACAGCGGCAGATGAACGTTCAGATAGTGTCTTTTATGGCAAGACTTTCGTCATTACCGGAACATTGCCGACGATGTCACGTGGCGAAGCCAAAGAAAAGTTACTCGCTGCAGGAGCAAAAGTTACGGGTAGTGTATCAGCAAAAACGGACTATCTACTCGCCGGTGACAAGGCAGGTTCAAAGCTGGCTAAAGCAGAAAAGCTGGGTATACAGGTAATCGATGAGATGGCGATGCTATCGCTATTAGCTTCGGATACTTAGTCTAAATCAGCCGCGTTTAGTTTTTTTTGTGGATGTTGGTTCAGGTATGCTTCGAGACCGGGAAAATGTTTGGTGCCATAGTTTTCGGGGGGGCGACGCCGTAACATGCTGAAGTCATCTGCAGCTAACACATTTTTCAGCCGAGCCTGATTCCTGCCCAGACCCTTAATGTAGTGATTTTCGCCTTCGAAATGTGCTATCTCATAGGTATAGACTTTTTTGAATAGAACATTCAATCGGGTTTCAACTTCATTCTCATAAAAGGCAGGGGTTTTTCTGAGCAGGTCTTCACCGGATTCATAGATCACGGTTTCGTTTCCTTGTTCATCGACTTTGACGGTCATTCCGCCGAGTACGAACTCAGGATATAAGCGGTCACGGCATTTCTCCAGGTAGCAGCGGTCTGACATCTGCGCGATCAGGTCAGCAGTACCCAGCATGTAGCCAACTGTATGCCATTTCTCATCGGGTAGCCGGATATGGGCAGGAGCGATTTCATACCCAGTGTAATGCACCATATTGGCTGCAAGCTGTGCATATTCACCGAGGTTGATCTTGTGCAGATACCTTTTCAGGAAGTCGGCGCTACGTGAGACATGGATCGGTGTATATTCAGCCCCGTTGAAACGATGGTGATCATGTTCATGGCGGATATAACCCGAGTCATGGTACAGCGCGGTGATGATAGCGATGACCGCGCGTTCTGGCCCGAGGCGTTCATCTTTGGCAGCGCTGCGTTCGTGACCGTTGATCAGTCGCGCTAACGCAAGCGTCATGTCCATAGAGTGCTGTTTGTCGTGATATAAGGTGTCGCAGGGTAAGTAAGTGGAGTAGTCACCCTCAAACAGGCGCTCACAATCATCAAACGCCTGTTTTAGTGCGTTTTCGTTGAACTGTGTAAAGGCACTTCGAAAAACGGTGCATACGGCTTCGAATACACTGTCCGTGTATGTTAGTTGAACGTCATCCGTGATGTCATAGGTTGATCTTCTCTCTCGCATACAGAATGACCGCTGCAGTCTTCAATAGATTTTTTCTGGTTTTTTATAGTTATAGATGAAAAAGTCAGAATTGCACAGTCTTATCAACGGTTTTTGTGAACTGGTTCATGTTTGAATCTCGATATCAGTTAATCCCTTGTCCATTAAAAATCAGACTAAATCTCAGTGACTTACATGAAATCTATTTTGACGTATGAGTGAAGCTGCCGTCCCAGTCTTCACCTGGCGGGTGCTCACGATAATACATGATGCGATCGAGATATATTTTATATATCTGGCGATCAGGTTCCAGCTGACTTAGTGCGAAGATCTCACGTTCAGCTGCATCCCAGTTCTGTGCACGAAACTGTTTGACACCTATATGGAACTGCTTGAGCAGTTTTCGATCAGTTTTGCTGATATTCTCCAGCAAGCCCAGTGGTTCGTAGATCGATACTGGTTTGTCTTTACCTTTGACGCGCACCCGGTCGAGTTCGCGGTACTCAAATTCAGGGACCGCATGTCTGGTGAATTCACTGGTGATGATGTCTACGCCGTAAACTTTAGTCAGCCCTTCGAGGCGTGAGCCGAGATTTACCGCATCGCCAAGGATCGTGTAGTCGACTCTGAATTCTGAACCTTTATTGCCTACGTTCATATGCCCTGTATTGACACCGACGCCGACATAGATCTCGGGCCAGTGTTTTTCAGCAAACTCTTGTCGTAATGTTTTCATACGTTCGACGATGCCGATGGCAGCATTTAACGCGTGTAGGGCGTGCTGATCATCTTCCAGTGGAGCTCCCCAGAACGCCATCACTGCATCACCCATGTATTTGTCGATGGTGCCGCGCTCATCGTGTATCACCTTGGTGATCGGAGTCAGGAAAGCATTGATGTAATCAGTCAGTTCTTTTGGTTCCAGGTTTTCTGAAATGGTTGTGAAACCACGAACGTCAGAAAATAATACGGACATCTCTCGCATCTCTCCATCGAGGTTAATCTCTTCCATTTTCAGGCTCATCTCTTCGACAAGTTCGGGGGGAACATACTGACCGAATAGATGTGCAAGCTGGCGTTTGCCACGGGATTCGACGAAGAAGCCGTAGGTCATCTGCAGGGCAAATAACAACACCACGAGCAGTACCGGTGCGGCGATTGGCAGTACCAGCTGTGCATTTGTCCATGCGTAAAAGTTCGTTGCGATCAACAAAACGAGACTAGCGAGAATGATCAGGGTTGAATACAGGGCGGATAACATCGGTAATGAGAAGGTCAGCACGATGCCGATGAAGGTGATAAGGATAAATTCAAACCCCTTGGTATAACCCGGTGCATGCAGGATGCGGCCATCGAGGATACCCTGAATGATGTTGGCGTGTACTTCCACTCCGGGATAAGCCGGTTCCAGCGGGATCGTCCTCAGGTCTAGCAGGCCGGGCGCCGAGGTACCGAATAATGTGATTTTTCCAACGAGGATACTTTTATCAACACGTTTATTGAGTACATCGGTTGCTGGAATATATTCGAAACTTTTTTGTTTGCCTATATAAGGTACCAGTACTCCTGAGAGGTGATCTACCGGGATAGCAATCTCGCCGATGGTGATCCATTCAAGAAACAGGTCGTCACTATCCTGGTTGGTCTCAACGACCATCTCGATAGCGGGCAATCCCTTAGCAGCTCTGGTGAGTGCGAGTGCCAATGACTCATGAAGTTCGTTCTCATAAGTTTGCAGCAATGGTACGCGACGGAACACGCCATCATCATCAAGCAGGGGATTGTTAAAAAAACCACCGCTGAAGGCACTTGTCTGTAGTGACTTCAGGTTTGCGGTATAGCCTTTCGCTTTATGAATGGCTAACTTTTTTAAAGTGTTCTTATCAAGTTTGGTGATGGCTTTGGGAAGTTCTCCCTTGATGGTATCGGTATCCATGACAAAACCCATCACGGTCTTCCTGTCTTTCAGCGCTTCGGCGAAACGCTGATCATGCTGCAACGAAGGCATTACACGGTGATACTCTTTGATGAAAGCAGGATCATCCTGTAATGATCCACGAGCCATACTGTCTAACAGTTTCGCACCTTCATCGACATCTTCCTCGGCGAAGACAATATCGTATCCGATAGCTTTGATCTGATAATGGTCAAACAGTACATCATTGATCTTTGCAAGTGTGTTACGGTTCCAGGGCCATTGTCCGATCTCTTCGAGGCTTTTTTCATCGATGTCTACGATGACAACCTGCTTGTCGACATCCTTTGGTAGGGTGATTTTCAGGCGGGCATCATAGGCCTGATTTTCCAGGCTGGTCAGAATCGGGATGTTGATCACCTCGCCGACGTGGAGCAGGAATAGCAGTGTAAGTAACAGACTTAATGCATAACGTATAATACGTTGAATATCCAAGAAGTATCCCAATTTTTATTGTTGTAAGAATGCATAGGAAAATAGCAAATAATGTAGGTTAAAGCTACGAATAAGGTATATGTCGGTTATTTTCTGTAAAATCATGAAAACGATATCTTAAGTGAAATATAAGTACTGGAGAAGAAATTAAGTGAATACGAGTCAATTACTCCTGGGAGTAAACATCGATCACGTGGCTACCTTGAGACAGGCGAGAGGGACGCGTTACCCGGACCCTGTACATGCCGCATTACAGGTCGAACAGGCAGGCGCAGACAGTATTACCCTGCATCTACGTGAGGACCGGCGCCATATCCAGGACAGAGACGTCTACCTGCTAAAGGAGCGCATGCTTACCAGGATGAACCTGGAGATGGCTGTAACTGATGAGATGGTCACTATCGCCTGTGATGTCAAACCCGAGGATTGTTGCCTGGTTCCAGAAAAGAGAGAAGAGCTTACAACGGAAGGTGGTCTTGATGTGATCAGATACGAAGCAGCTATTACAGACGCCTGCGCGAAATTGGCAGACGCGGGTACGAAAGTTTCCCTTTTTATCGATGCTGATATACAGCAGATAGATGCCGCAAAAAGGACTGGTGCGCCGGTTATAGAGATACATACCGGGCATTATGCTGATGCGGAAGACAAGGTTGAGCAACAAAGCTTACTCAATGAAATAAAGATTGCCTGTGAACATGCCGAAAATATTGGTCTACAGGTCAATGCCGGTCATGGTTTAAACCGGCAGAATATACATGATATCGCCAGTTTACCGCAGGTCAGAGAGCTGAATATCGGACATGCGATCATCGCCGACAGTCTTTTTATGGGACTTGATAAAGCGATATGCGAGTACAAGCGATTGATGCGAGAGGCAAGGAGATAGTGATCACAGAAACTTATGTGTTTTTGTTTATCCTGTAGTCGGCCACATTTTTAATCGCGTCTAATAATACGGCTGTTTCTTTCTCGATATCGAAATCAATGTTTTGGGTGATCAGGGTTTCTATATGGCTGCTGCTCTGTTTTAGTTCGGTCGTGCCACAACAGCGACTGGCGCCATGTAATTTGTGTACGGTCTCACGTAATTTATCAAGGTCGTTATTCTCCGCCGCAAGTGAGATGGCTTCTTTATAACTGCCCAGTTCTGCTCGCAGCATATCGAATAGTTCGTAGGCCAGCTCTTCATTGTCGCCGGTAAATTCTTTAGCTAGCTGGATTGAGAATACCGGGTTGTTACCGATGTCATCATTCGTGTTGGTATCATCTGAGTCTATGATGTCGGCGGTTTTTATCGGTTCTTTCAGGACCCACTGGTTGACCACTTTCTGCAAGATGCTATTGCTGACAGGTTTGATCAATATGCCGTTCATGCCAGCCTGCAAAACTTTTTCTTTTTCCCGTGGCATCGCGTTTGCCGTAAGCGCAATGATCACAGGTTGACTGCCTGGCGTTATCTCGCGGATCTTCTGCGTTGTCTCATAACCATCCAGGCCTGGCATATGCAGGTCCATGAATATGATGTCGTATGAGTTCATAGATGCATAGTCGATAGCCTGGGCGCCTGATCGAGCAGTGGTGACGCGTGCTTTGTGTTTGTGAAGGATGATTTCGGCAAGGCGCAAATTAACTTCATTGTCATCGACCACCATGATGTTTATGTTTGACCAGTCTATCCTGGATCTGGTTGCATGATCGACCGTGTCGATAGCTGCTTCCTGGGTCTTCTTGTTGATGGTCGTCATCAACTTCTGTTTTATAATCTCAATTTTTTCTGATGTGAAAACCGCATTATCAAAGATGTGTTGTTGCAGATTTCTGAGGTCAGTATGAGAGAGTGTGCTGGCAATCAAGAACGACGGTTTGGAAAAAACGAGTTTACTTTGATTTTCTGCGATAGTGTTATTGATGATCTCTTTTCTGCTGAGGAAGAAAATAATCACATCGTTCGTTTTTTCGATTTCAGCAAGCCTGTCGAGGCTGTCGAGTGAATGATCGCTGACCTGGCATTGCCAGTTTTCAAATATCGTCTTATATGCCTGCTTAGCAATGAAATGACTGCAGAAGAAAGCAATTTTTATATTGTTTAACTCGGACGGCCTGGATTCAACAGCGACAGGTATCACTGGAACACTGAACCAGAACGTAGATCCTTCACCCTCTGTGCTGTCGAAGTCGATCTCACCTTTCATCAACATGGTGAGTTTGCGTGATATTACGAGCCCCAGGCCGGTCCCGCCGAATCGTCGCGTGATGCTGGTATCTGCCTGGGTGAATGCTTTGAACAGTTTTTTCTTATCCTCACTGTTCATCCCGATGCCAGTGTCAGAAACGGTAAATTTAATGCTGGTCTCAGTATCTTTTAACTCACCCTGTGTGACCTGCAGGTAGACATATCCCTTATCTGTGAACTTGATCGCATTACCTATCAGGTTGGTCAGTATCTGGTGTATCCTGAACGGGTCAGAGTGAATGATAGGTGGCACATTATTTTCGATCCGGTATATCAGTTCGACATTCTTTTCCAGCGCACTCGTGCTCAACAGGTTTATTATGTCCTCAATGATATCGACGAGGTTAAATTCACTGGTATTGATCTCTGCTTTACCGGACTCTATCTTTGATAGATCAAGAACGTCATTGATTATCTCCAGTAAATGTTTTGATGATTTGTATATCGTATTCGAATAGTCTTTCTGCTGGGCGCTTAGCTGAGTACCCTTTAACAATTCTGTAAAGCCGATGATGCCACTCAACGGCGTTCTTATCTCATGGCTCATGTTGGCAAGAAATTCTGATTTAGCATTATTCGCATAAATCGCTTTAGAGCGAGTTATGTCCAGTTCAGCGTTTCTTATCTCCAGTTCCTCCAATGTCTGTTGCAGTTCATCCGTGTAGACATTGAGCTGTATTTCCAGGTCTGTCCGTGAATCCTTGAGTTCGTTCTTCATGTGGTTGATGCATGATTCGAGTATACCAAGCTCTCCTGTAGAGCTCAGCTCAATCGGCGTATCGAGGTCACCGGCGCTTATATTCCTCACTGTTCGCGTTAGTGATTTGATCGGCTTTGTTATCAATATGCTGGCCCTGATAATCAGCAGTGTCGTTAATAGGAGAATCGCCAGGGTGATCAGTGTTCCATGCGTGATCTGTTTTATCTTTTCCTGGATGGCAAATTTGTTAGTTATAGTTACTATTACTTTACCAATTATATTTTTGTTGACGTTCTGTTCCGTCTCGCCTGGTTTCCTGTCATAGTCTTCGATCGATATCTGTTGAGAATATATAGGTTCACTGAATACAAACAGCCTTTCATCTCCGAATAGTTTTTCGAATAAGTTGGTTTTTTCGGTTGCTTTCTCTGGGACGTCTACAACAAGGATGCTGTTTTCATATTTATCAAAAATCTGTATGCGAACTACGGAGTAATTATTTATCGTGCTGTTCACTAATGGCTCGATGAGTTCGATGTTGCCGGAATAAACGGCATACTCAGCAGCTGGTGCCAGCTGTTTTACGATGAGGTTACCGTCCCTGTTGAGTGATTCTGATATGTAATCGAACTGGTCCCATATGTAGTGCGTGGACAGGATAGCGGCAACTGCCAGCGCAGGTAAAATTGCAATGACGAGAATCTGTTTGTTTATGCCTAGTTGTTTCATCTCATGGCACCTGAAGCGTTTGACTGTTTCTGCTTAAGAGTCATTTCAATGGTATCAATATCGGGTATCGGTATATCCAGCGCCCTGAATACCTGTTTGTTGATGTCTATATCAAAATCATCAGGGTAATTGATCGATACCAGAGGTGTCGCTGAATAAAAGTGTTGCTCTATGAGCTTGCTGGCACTCAGGGCGATCTTTTCTGTATCACTGTAGATCGCGGCGAGGGCACCAGCATTGACAAAGTTTTTAGAGAAAGCAATGACCGGTTTCCTGTATCGATAACTAGTCAGCAGGATGTTCTTCACAGTTCTGCTGTTATATATATTGCTGTCTGGCAGCGCGAGTAATACATCAGAATGATGGAGGGCATGTTTTATCTTTTCAGAAATATTTTTTTCGTCGGTGGTGCTAACTATATATACCGTGATGTCATGTTCGTTGGCACATTGTTTTAGCTGTTTGCTCTCTACAGGCTTTTCTCGGCTATTCAGGACACTTATGGTTTTCCATTGCCTGTTGAGCTGTCTTATAAACCGGATCTGCCGACAATAAGACTGGGTCATATACAGGATCGCATCATTCCTGTTTCTGTCTTTGTTCAGTTTGTATTTGTTGGGGTCGGTAGAGATAAATAATTTTTTAATTCCAGGGTAGTATTTGTCGGCACTCTTCATGCCTTCATGGCCGATGCCGATGATGATGTCAGTTTTACTCTCGACTGTTTTTATCTTTTTATCGGGAGAGATTGTTGAAACAACTATAGCGGGGCGTCTCAGTTTTAAATCTTCTGAAATTTTCTGGGCGATGTTTGAATGCAGTTCATTATCCGGCGAAAAAACGATATAAACGTGACGTGGTTTTAAGCTTTCTATAGGTGATGCCGATTCTGCCGGCGATGCTTCGATGACTACGGAAAGGAATGCAAAGGTCAATAGCATGCAGAGCAGCAGGGGAAGTAAGCTGCCTGGTCGTACGGATCCTTGTTCTTTCCTGTTCATACTTTCGATAGGGAGTTAAAAACTCAATCTAAAGTCAATATATGCCACGGTATTTTGAATGACTTGTGGCGATGTGCTATTTCTCGGGTTTTCCTTATAATCGCTGTAGTCATCCAGCAGATTCTTAAGCACGATAGAAAGACTGCCGCGTGTCTGCTCAATTCTGAAGCTCCTGGATAATCGCATATCCAGTATATTGTAATCACCAGTTCCACTCGAATCGGTCCAGGTGAAATCTTCTACATAGTAATATCCGAGGCTGCCGTTGTATTTTTCATTAAAGCTTTTAGTGAGGAACAGGGAGAGGCTATGTTGCGGTGCGGAAAGCGACATTGCCAGTGAATTACTGTTTATGTTAATTATTGCGCCACTTGCGATAAGTCTTAAAGTGCGGTCGATATGATAGTCAAGCTCCAGTTCCAGGCCTTGAGTGGTATTGTCGATCGGGTTTCTGAAAACAAGCACTACATCATCGTATAAAATGATTGACGGGTCTGTGGGTGGGGGATCCGTCTCTTTTAGCGTATCGATATAGTTGCTCACCTCGTCATAAAACAACCTGGCATTAAATAATAATGAGGCGTTCATAAATTCACCGAAATAAGCGATTTCATGGCTTGTTATCTTTTCATTCTCCAGGTCCGTGTTTCCTCTGATGACATTCTCGAGCAGTGTTAATCCGGTGGGTGTGCCTCCTGCGGTTAGTTCCTGTGAGTAACTTTGTTCAGCCAGAGCTTCGAATACAAATGGGCTGCGAATTGCCTGGCTGACGCCTAGTCTGACTTTGTGTTGCCTGGTAAAAGCATGGGTTAAGGAAATCCGGGGTGAGAATTCAGTTTTGCTGAAGTCATTCTTTTCCAGTAGACCGCCTATGTTGATTATATTGTTTTCATTTAGATACCATTCAATATTCGCAAAAACACGGTATTGCTCATGCGTTATCTTCTCATCAGTAACAAGGTACAGTGCTGATTGTACCTGGTCAGCTTGTGCACTTAATCCCCATACCAGTTTGAGGCTTTCATTCGGGTTGATGAAATGTGTCAGCTCCAGGTTTTGCCTTTCCGTTTTTATGTCGGCATTGACATCGATATCTATTGGGTCAAAAGGACCAGCTGGTAGGTCATAAGCTGAGTACCTGTCTTCTTTATCGGACAGGTTGTAATAATATTGTAGCTTTAAGGTGTTTTCGCTGTTGATCACATTTTCCCATTTGATGAACTGGAAAAGCTGCGTGTTATCGATCATCCTCGCAGTTGGTATTACATCTTCATGATTCCTGTCTGCTTGCTGGCTGTTAGTACCGAAACCGCCCTGATAACTGACACTGTTCTTATTATCGATCTGGTAGTCGAGCCGGTAATCGATATTGTTGCTTTGCGTGTCATCGGGATGATCAAATTGATTTGCACTGTCTAGTCCGTCATCGTTGAGAGTCGATGCAGTAATTCTATAATCCAGGTTACCGTTACTGTTACCGTACCTGTATGTCAGGTCAGTTATATCGTGATTACCAGCGTTAGCCCGCAGATATGAGCCCTGATCTTCAGCGGCAGTGCGTGTGATGATGTTTATCGCTGCCTGGAATGTATTGGAACCATAGGTCGCCAGGTTCGGACCGCGAGAAACCTCGATGCGTTCTATATCATCGATATTGACGGGTACCGATTTCCAGTTGATGCCGCCAAAGAACGGTTCGTATATTGATCGTCCATCGACCAGTACCTGCATCTGTTTGGAATACTGGTCGCTTTGGCCATGATAAGCGACGACATATCTCGGCTCATCGCCAAATTCATTGCCACTATAACCGACCTGCATCCCGGGTATCAGTCTTAATACTTCCGGGATGGTTCTTGCACCTGAAGCTTCGATGGTCTGACGGTCTATGACCGATATGCTTACAGCGGCATCTGATATCGGCTGTTCCAGTCGATTGGCAGACAATACGATGGGCATATCGAAAAACAGCTCATCTTCAATGGCAGCAGATAGGGGTGCAGAGTTAATTAATAAAAGGAAACTGAGTCGGTAAGCGAGAGTTCTGTAATCGTCGAATATTTTGAATTTCACAATAATTATTATTTTATTAAAGGGGAAGACAGGTTTTTAATGTAAAATGTTTGCTTGGCATTACAGTAACATAATCACCTGGTTGATTATCAAAAATTATAACAAATAATGAATGAAATGAAGTTCTTAACTCTCGCTGACACTATCGGAAATACCCCATTAGTGCGTCTACAACGCCTGCTGACAGATAGCTCAAATACAATATTGCTGAAACTGGAGGGTAATAATCCGGCCGGTTCAGTTAAAGATCGTCCTGCACTGAATATGATTACCCAGGCGCAAAAGCGTGGTGAGATAAAACCTGGTGATACACTGATCGAAGCAACCAGTGGTAATACCGGTATCGCACTCGCAATGGCTGCGGCGGTAATGGGTTACCGGATGATCTTGATCATGCCTGATAATATGAGCGAAGAGCGTAGGGCAGCGATGAAAGCCTATGGCGCTGAACTGATTTCGGTCAGCAAGGAACAGAGCATGGAAGGTGCGCGTGACCTGGCGCTGCAGATGCAGGATGAAGGTAAAGGCATCGTGCTCGATCAGTTTAATAATCCGGACAACCCACAGGCTCACTATATCAGTACCGGCCCTGAGATCTGGCAACAGACCGAAGGTAGAGTGACGCATTTTGTCAGCGCGATGGGAACCACGGGCACTATCATGGGTGTGTCACGGTATCTGAAAGAGAAGAACCCTGCTATCCAGATCGTCGGCGTGCAGCCAGAAGAGGGTTCCCGTATACCGGGTATCAGGCGATGGCCTGAAGAATATCTGCCCGGCATCTTCGATGCAGCCAGTGTTGATCTTACGCTCGATGTCAGTCAGCAGGAGGCGGAAGAAACGACCCGGCTGCTGGCCTCAAAAGAAGGTCTGTTCTGTGGTGTTTCCTCTGGTGGCGCCTGTGCGGCTGCGTTGAAACTCAGCCAGCAGGTCGAAGATGCTGTTATCGTTTCTATCGTATGCGATCGTGGTGATCGTTATCTTTCTACCGGTGTTTTCCCCGCTTAAATTCTATTATGTCTACGAATAAGAGAAGGCGGCGTAAACAGCGCTTGCCTGAAGAAGCTGTCGAAGCTGAAATTACCGCCATGTCCAGTGAGGGCAGGGGTATCGCACATGTCGAGGATCGTACCGTGTTCATCGACCAGGCTCTGCAGGGTGAGCGCGTATTATTCAGATACACTCGTCTGAGCAAGAAGATTGCTGAAGGCCGTGCAGTCGAGATCCTGCAACCTTCTGAGCAGCGTGTCGACCCCAAATGCAGTGCATTTGAGATGTGCGGCGGCTGTAGCCTGCAGCACATGTCGTCAGCTACACAGATAGCGCTGAAGCAGTCTATGCTGCTCGATCAGTTAAAGCATAATGGCGTAACGCCTGAGCAGGTGCTCGATCCATTGTTGGGGCCAGAGTACGGTTATCGCCACAAAGCGCGCCTCGGTGTTCGCTATGTCCATAAGAAAGAAAAGGTGCTGGTTGGTTTCCGTGAGAGAAATTCTTCTTATATAACCGAGACCACGCGTTGTGAAGTGCTGCATCCTTCTGTTGGGGAAATTATTGATGAGCTCGCCAGCTGCATCAATCAACTGCAAGCAAAACGCAATATACCCCAGATTGAAGTTGCTGTTGGTGAGAATCAGACGGTGCTGGTATTCAGGCACCTGGAAGAATTATCTGACGATGATAGAGCGATCCTGGCCGATTTCTGTACTTCGAGATCACTGGTATGTTACCTGCAGGCGGGTAAACCTGATGATCTTGAATTACTGGTGCCTGCGCAGGCCGAAACACTCTTTTACCGGTTACCTGTCGGTGATGGTGAGTCATCGATCAAGATCGAGTTTCAGCCATCTGACTTCACACAGGTAAATCCTGATATCAATAAACGTATGGTTCTTGATGCGGTCGATTACCTTGACCTGAAAGAAACCGACACGGTACTTGATCTGTTCAGTGGCCTGGGGAACTTTTCTCTGGCGATGGCAAAACACTGTCGGCAGGTCACTGCTGTTGAAGGCTCACTGGTGATGGTAAAAAAAGCACGGCACAATGCTGAGATCAATAATATCAGTAATGCAGAATTCATCTTTGCGGATCTATACAGCGATGATGCTTTAACCGAGAACTGGACGAAACAGAAATACGACAAGATATTACTGGACCCGCCACGGTCCGGTGCGGCAGAGGTATTGTCTGTACTGAAAAAAATGCAGGCATCGAAAATTGTCTATGTTTCCTGCCATCCGGCAACACTTGCCCGTGATGCCGCCGTACTGGTCAATGCATTAGGTTATAAGCTTAAAAGTGCTGGTATCATGAACATGTTCCCGCATACGGGGCATGTTGAATCTATTGCCGTATTTGAAAAGTAGAGCGGTGAGTGCCACCTGAAGCAGTGCTGGCCTGCTTATAAATCGATCAGGCCAGGTAGAAGCCCATCTTGATGCCAGCTACCTCGATCACATCGCCATCAGCTAGAGGATGCTGTTTGCCTATTTCGCTGTCATTCACCAGTGGCATCTTCTTGTCTTTGCCAGCATCGACTACGATGAGGAAATAACCTTTGGGACGACGTGTGATAGCCGCTACCTGAACACCGGGTCTGCCCAATGTGGTCAGTATCTTGGTAAGCTGAAGTTCTTTACCCGAATTCGCGCCAGACATCAGCTGAAGTTTTGCCGGTCCAGGCCCACTGGTGGTGGTGCCTGCCGATGCAAGGTCAGCGGCAATCTTGCCGATTGATTTTTCGATGCCCTTGTCGGATTCCTGGGTCTCCGGCATACCTTCGGTATCCGGGCGGATGATCATGGTTTTCTCAAATTCGCTTTCGCCACTTTCACCACCGGCACGCTCATATTTGAGTTCATGTTTTCCGATGACGATAGTCTCGCCACCTTGAAGACCATGCTTGCTGATCTTTTCACCATTGACATAGGTGCCATTGGTACTACCGAGATCCTCTATGAACGAGTCGTTGAGGATGGTAAGTATCTTTGCATGGTTACCGCTGACAGCGAGATTATCGATATGGATATCGTTATCAGGTTTGCGTCCGATAGTTAAAATCTCTTTATCGAGTTCATATTCTTTTACAAATTCGCCATTGAAGCGGAGTACTAGTTTAGCCATGGGGATTCCTTACAATACATTTATATGCATTTTTATATTTTTTATGTATATATACTAAGAGAATAAGTCAAAAAATCGAGAAAACAAGCTATTTTTAGCAGGAAACGATTTAATTGGTTTTACCAGCAGGGCAGAGATATTATCTTTTCCACCATGTTCATTAGCCAGTCGGATGATTTCCGTTGTTGCTTTTTCCAGATCATTCTCGTTATCCAGCATTGCAGACTTGATCAGATGGTCTTCGATCATATCGGTGACCCCATCTGAGCATAGCAGATAGATATCACCGGTCATCGCGATATCTTCCTGGATATCGATCTGTACATTCTCATCGATACCGATGGCACGAGTCACCAGGTTTTTATTCAACGAGTTCCTGGCCTGTCCAGGCGTGTAGAAACCGCGGTCGATGAGTTCCTGCATCAGGCTGTGGTCACGCGTAATCTGTTCGAGTTCCATGTCACGCAGGCGATAGAGGCGTGAATCACCAACATGTGCGACAGTGAAACGATCATCATAGAACAGGGTGACAACAACGGTGGTACCCATGCCACGGTATTGTGCATTTGCTTCTGAAGAGTCATGTACGTTTTTGTTTGCCAGCGCTACGGCCTCATGCAGGGCAAGGCTCTCAAGGCTGTAACCGGTTTCTTCGTCGGTCTCACCGGCTTTTATCTTTTTGATTTTCTCGCTGAAAGTATCGAGAATCGTGCTGACGGTAATAGCACTTGCCATCTCACCACCGCGGTGTCCACCCATACCGTCGGCAAGTACCGCTAGCCCGATATTCTCATCACAACCGATGGCGTCTTCATTATTATCACGCACTGAGCCAACGTCAGTCTTGCCATACATTAATACTTTTCCTTTAAGACTCATCGATCAAACCTTTTTCTCGACTTCTAAAATCTTCAGGCATTTATTGATGTCGGTTACCATCTCGCTGCCACGCTGGTAACGTTTTTCGACATCTTTCGCCATGGCGCGATTGATGATCACGGTCACACAACGGGGTACATCGGGATTAATCGATTCCGGGCTAGGATGAGCTTCATTGGCGATCTTGTACATCAGGGAAGCCATCGAGTCACCGGTAAACGGTAACTTGCCCGTAACCATCTGGAACAACATGACACCGAGAGAGAAGATGTCAGATTGACCGGTTACTTTTTTACCCGCCAGCTGTTCCGGTGACATGTATGACGGTGTGCCCAGCACCATGCCGGTCTTGGTCTTGCTGGAGTCGGTGATGCGTGCGATGCCGAAATCGGTAATCTTTACCGTGTCACTGTCCGGGTCCCACATGAGATTAGCTGGTTTGATATCACGGTGAACGACATTATGCTGATGGGCGTAATCGAGGCCGTCAGCAGATCGCTGGATCAAAGAAAGCACCTGTTTTAGCGGAAGCAGTGAATCCTTTTTAACATATTTACTCAGGTCGTCGCCTTTGAGGAACTCCATGGCGATGTATGCCAGGTCATGTTCGTCGCCAGCATCAAAAATAGTGACGATGTTTGGATGTGTGAGACGGCCGGCAGTTTCAGCTTCACGGAAGAAACGTTCTTTAACTTCTTCTAGTTCGTCATCTTCAAATTCCTGTGACAGGGCCATTGTTTTGATCGCGACGGTACGGGAGATCTTTGGATCTTTGCCGAGGTAGACTGCTCCCATGGCGCCTTTGCCGAGCTCACGTTCGATCTCGTAACGACCCAGCATAGGCTTCTCTACGCCACCGCCGTCGAGCATCAGGGTGCCGCCGGGTGATGTGTTACCACCACCGAGGATGACGGTCTCATCCAGTGATCGTGCACGGTTAGAGCGGTCTTTTATATCGCGGAACTTGGCATCATAATCAGCCATGTAATCATAGACAGACTTGGCTTTATTAAACTGGCGTTTACGCTCGTAGTCGAGGGCCAGGTTGTATAGCACTTCGAGTGCTGATTTATTCAGTGGCATCTTGCGGAATTTTTCGAATGCCATGTCCAGCTGTCCCTGGCCCTGCAGCGACAGGCCGAGCATGCGGTTACTCTCTGCAGACTCGATATCGAGACGGGCTTTGCCTTTCTCGGACAGGAAGAAGCGTTTTGTTGTCAGCAGGACATGCCCGCCGATGAGCAGCAGGGAAGGCATCATCAGCTGCAGCCACATGCCCTGGGTTGTCATCATGATGTAGTGAGTGATGAAAAGTGCCAGCAGCAATATACCGGTGATGATGAATCCGACGACAGCACCCAGTTTAGGTAGCACTAGCATGATGTATAAAGCAACCAGCAGCAATGCGCCCACGCGTGCATATAATCCCCATTCTGGTTCGATGAAGAAGTCTTCGTTCAGGATGCTCGAAACCGAGTGAGCCAGGGTGACTACCGGCGACATGGTTGGATTGATAGGAGTCACGAAGGTGTCACCGACACCGAGGGCCGTGGCGCCTATCAATACGATCTTGTCCTTGTATTTTTCTGCCGGTATCTTGCCCTTTAATACATCATAAAAAGAATCAACCGGGAAGGCCGCATTGTAGTCTTCGTCATGATAGAAGAAAGTGTTCATCAGCGAATAGCCATCGGTCTTGATGTTCAAGCGGCCAAGCTGTACATCACTGCCAACGGTAATCTGAATATCTTCGATACCAAGGTTCAGGCTCTTGGCAGCAAGCATCAAAGCTATCGATGGGTAGAATTCGCCGTAGTAGTTGATCACTAGTGGCTCGGTACGGATGCCACCATCGACATCGGGTAAGGGCACTGATGCACCGATTGCATAACTCTGTTCACCCAGTATCGCGATCGGTGGGTAAGCATCGATAACTGGTAGCGGCGTAAAGCCGTCAGGGTTCGTTACAGCGCTGTCGATGATGTTGTCTTCAGGTAGCCTGTTCTTTGCGACATAATCAGGCAGTGCTTCATCTGGTTGACCGTATGGCTGCCCCTGTACTACCGGCATATAGAAGATAACATTGCCGGCATCCTTCATGCTCTGTGCGAGGGCTTTGTCAGTGTCCAGGACTACTTCGGCTGTGTTGATATACTCCATGTAGGCGGCGAGTTCTTCCGCTACCTGGCTTCGCAGAGGTGACTGCTCGAGTGAATCAGAAATTTTTTGAACTGCAGTCCGGCCATTGGCATCACGCTTGTTTTTCACCAGTTCACGACTGTCTTCGATGGTCAGTGCGAGTTCTTCGACAAACACCGGTACCGCTGAAATACTGCTTTCTTCAAATGCCTGTTTCAGCTCACGGATAAACTGTAGACCTGGGTCGAGCTGCGGTTCAGAAAAGAACACGGTCTGTCCGACGGCTTTTGCGCCGCCTTCGGCGAGTATGTCGTGCAACTGTGCATGGATGTCGCGAGGCCATGGCCAGCGGCCAATGTTATCGATACTCTGGTCATCGATCGCTATGATGGCTATCTTATCGCTGGGGATGCGTGATGATGAGCGAACACCAAAATCGTAAGCGCTACGTTCGATACTGGCGATAAAATCAGAGCCGGCAAAAATCAGGAAGACAATAACAATGATGAGACCGGTAAACCAGTCACTTTTAAAAACTCCGTTTTTCATGGTTATGCCCCTTTGGTTTTATTTTTATATTCGCCAAAAGCAAAAAACGTCCCGCCAGCTACTCGTGGTTAATTATTATTTTTATTATAGATTTAGTTTCTTAAACCTTAGATACGATGATTTTAGACATAAAAATCATAATTCTTATAAATGCAGGCAAAAATAATAACAAAAACAAGCTGTTCAGGAGAATAAGATAGTGCTGTTCAATCACTATCAATCTATAGCAGATCAATGAAACCTAAGAGAAGATGAGATTTATCGATAATGAACACGAAAATTCATCTTTTACGTATTCATTTTCGAGCAGCTTGAAACAGTAATGATCAAACCACCGGAACTGGATCAGGTGGTATGATCATAAGAAGGTTTTTACCTTAAAGAGGGGGTAATAAACTGTGTGCTAAGCACCTGCGCGACAGATGAGCCAAGGCGCTCGGCGAATCGTTCGAAGATATCTTGCTTAACGGTATAGTTGACGATAGTCTCTTCACCGATCACTTCGCGTGCCACATGGCTGGAACTGCCAAGTTCATCGACCAGGCCGATACCTACAGCAGCTTCACCGGTCCATATCAGCCCGGAGAATATACCTTCTACAGTAGTATCGAGACGATCACCGCGTCCCTGTTTGACTGAGTCGATAAATTGCTGGTGTATCTCGGTCAACATGGTCTGCATGTGTGCTTTTGTTTTTTCATTTTCTGGAAGGAACGGATCAAGCAAGGCCTTGTTTTCACCGGCAGTCAAGGTGCGGCGTTCGATGCCAAGTTTGTCGATGGCCTCGACAAAACCAAAGTTGTCCATACGTACCCCGATAGAACCGACGATACTGGCCTTATCTGCATAGATCTTGTCGGCAGCAGAAGCGATGTAGTAACCACCTGATGCGCAGATATCAGTGATTACTGCGTATAGAGGTGTGTCGGGATACTTTTCACGTAAGCGGCGCATCTCATCATAGATGTAACCTGATTGCACGGGTGAGCCACCGGGGCTGTTTATCCTCAGGATTACACCGGCACTGTTGTCGTTTTCGAAAGCATCACGCAGGGCGGTAACGACACTGTCGGCATTGGCTTCATCTTTATCAGAGATGATGCCATTTAACTCCACCAGTGCAGTGTGCTTTTCATTGAGGTTAACGCTTGAAATATCGGCGTCGCTATACATGAATATGATCGCAGCGATGTATACAAAGGTCAGCGATTTAAAAAATATTCCCCAGCGTCGTGCTCGACGCTGCTCTCGTAAACTGGACTCGGCCAGTTGAGTAACGACCTCTCTTTCCCAGGAAGGTTTATTGTCATTCATAATTATTTCCTTACAGTTTGTTTCTTCTTGCGATCTTAAGAATACGATTCTTAATAAAAGTTTCTATGACGTTGCGTGATTATGGCTCAAGTAGATATATAAATCCGTGATCTCCGCCAAACAGGTTAATGGGTTGTGCTGGCTCAACGTCGCAGCATCATGTACACCGTGGGTGACACCAATAGATTGCATACTGGCATTATTTGCCATCTTTAAATCATGTTCGCTATCACCAATCATCAGTGTCTGTGAAGCTGAAAAATTAAGTTCATCCATGATCTCATGCAGCATTTCGGGGTGCGGTTTAGATTTATTTTCTCCAGCACAGCGGGTGGTCGCAAAAAAATCTGCCACCTGGTGTTCATTGATAGACTGATCGAGACCCGCGCGACTCTTACCGGTTGAGATCGCCATTGTGTAGCCATCATCACGCAGTTCGTTAAGTAGTTCGTAAACGCCGCTAAACAGGGGGGCGGGTACTGTGTTGTCATACAGGTAATGCTGGCGGTAAGCATTGGCGATATCTTTCAATCTATCAGCGTGCTGTGGCGTATCAAGCTCTGGGTGCAGTTTTGTTATGGCTTCCATCAGCCCGAGTCCGATAACATCTCTCGCCTGTTTTTCACTGAGGTCGATATCAACGGTCTGTTTACTGGCGAACTGTAAACTGGTGACGATGCGCTCGATGGAATCGACCAGGGTGCCGTCCCAGTCAAAGACTAAAAGAGGGAAGTGATTCATTGTGTTTATTATTTCTGGTTATGGTTACGTAATTGTTGTAAAAAACTTTCGAGCTCATCACTCAGCGGCGCACTTATCTTAATAGGGTCTGCCAGCGGTAAATACAACTGCTGTGCATGCAGAAACAGCCTTTTTAAGCCCAGTTCACGAAAATATCTGTTGGCCTCTTTGTCGCCATATTTACTGTCACCGATAATCGCATGACCGCTATACTGTGCATGTACACGTATCTGGTGTGTACGGCCGGTCTCGATGGTCACTTTCATCAGGCTGCATGGTCGCGAAATGCCAGTATCGAATATTTCTAGAGGTTCGAAGTGGCTGATAGCTCTATCACCCAGGTCATCCGCCTGCATCATATGCTCACCACTGCGTTTAACCTTACTGATACCTGTATCGATGGTTTTTTTACCGTTCGGCCAACGGCCATCGAGTAGTGCAAGATAGCTTTTTTCGATATGAACGGTTTTTTCATGGCGTAGCAACTCATGAAGCAGCGCCAGGATCAGCCGATTTTTTGCCAGCAGTAAACAGCCGCTGGTTTCACGATCGAGGCGATGCACCAGTTCAAGTGGTTGCTCCGGATCGATCTGCCTGAATGCTTCGATCACGCCAAAGTTTAAGCCGCTGCCTTTGTGGACGGCTATGCCAGATGGTTTATTGATCGCGATGATGTCGTCATTTTCAAAAATGACTGATTCTTTCAGTAGATTTATGACGGCATCTGGAACCGGGTTATCCTGACTTTCACTGATGCGAACCGGTGGTAACCTTAATGTATCGCCAGGCTGAAGTTTATAATGTGCTTTTTTTCTACCGCTGTTTACCCGCACCTGGCCACTGCGCAATAAACGATAGATATGACTTTTCGGTACTCCTTTCAGGTGTTTCACTAAAAAATTATCGATGCGCTGTCCAGCCTGGGCATCGCTGATGCTGATCTGGCTGACACCTTTTTTATTTATTTCCATAATTTATTATCAGGGTGCGTATTTCAGATCTTTTAGTGTCTGCAGACAGCGATTTTGACGAATGACTAATTATAGTTGACCGGAGCCTCGCATTTTGACAGACTTGGAGGGTCAGATGCCAGCAAAGATGTTATTTATATAAGCTGTTGCATTTGCAAGGAATTTTGCCAGAAACTAAAAATAAAAGGCACAAACTAACGGAATAGAGACTTGGCGAAAGGTCGTCAAGGTGGCTAAAAGGCTACAAAATACCGATGATAGCAGCAAGTTCGAAGCATTTCTTAACAGGAGTGCGATTTTATAAAAGAGGCTGCTAACGGTAAAAAACTGATTTTATGTATTTGCCAACACTATTAATTGTCTTCATTTAATACAGATGGCAGATACAGACTAACTAGTAAAAACTAAATACGATTAATGATTTTCCCGATTTCCTATACTTCTAACGCCATTACTCTGCCAGAGTCAGTATTATTTGCCCCTATCTTAATGATGTGGCTGATACTGGTTTCTTTCTGTGCATTGCAGTACACAGGTCGCTTGTTACAAGACTTCCTGTCTCGAAGTGTTGAAGGTGTTATGAAAGCGGGACCAATAACAGGTTTAACTGCACATGAAACGAATACTTATCAATGCAGTCCAGAAAGAGGAAGTACGTGTGGCCATGGTCGATGGTCAGCAACTTTACGATCTGGACGTCGAAGTCCCATCACGAGAACAGAAAAAATCCAACGTTTACAAAGGTAAAATTACCCGCGTCGAGCCCAGTCTAGAGGCTTGTTTTGTAGATTATGGTGCCGAGCGCCATGGCTTCCTGCCGTTCAAGGAAGTATCACGCATGTATTTCACCGAGGAAGCGCAGAAGTCTTCCGGCCGGCCTGATATCCGCACTGCCATAAAAGAAGGCCAGGAAATAGTCATCCAGGTGGAAAAAGAAGAGCGTGGCAATAAAGGTGCTGCGCTAACGACCTTTATCAGCCTGGCCGGACGTTACCTCGTGTTGATGCCAAATAATCCTCGTGCCGGTGGTGTATCTCGTCGCATAGAAGGAGAGGACCGCAACCTTATCCGCGAAGCGTTGAGCCAGCTCGAAGTGCCTAATGGCATGGGTTTGATCGTACGTACCGCGGGTGTCGGCCGAAATTCAGAAGAGCTGCAATGGGACCTCGATTACCTGTTACAGCTATGGACAGCATTTGAGAAAGCAGCTGCCGAGAGACCATCACCATTCCTGATCTACCAGGAAAGCGATGTTACTACACGTGCCCTGCGGGATTATTTCAGGAGTGATATCTCTGAGGTGCTGATCGACTCGAAAGAGGTCTATGACCAGGCAATGGACTTTGTCGAACAGGTGATGCCAAACAGCGTCAATAAGATCAAATTCTATGAAGATACGGTGCCATTGTTCAACCGTTTCCAGGTCGAGAACCAGATCGAATCGGCTTACCGCCGTGAAGTGACGCTACCTTCAGGTGGTGCCATCGTGATCGACCATACCGAGGCACTGATCTCTATCGATATAAACTCTGCACGCGCTACCAAGGGTGGTGATATAGAAGAGACTGCGACCAATACCAATCTAGAAGCCGCTGATGAGATCGCAAGGCAGTTTCGTCTACGTGATCTGGGTGGTCTGGTGGTGATCGATTTCATCGATATGATGAATAATAAAAACCAGCGCGCAGTTGAAAACAGGCTAAATGCAGCGGTTCAGGTGGATCGTGCGCGTGTCCAGATAGGCCGTATCTCACGTTTTGGTCTGCTGGAGATGTCACGCCAACGACTGAAACCTTCTCTGGGTGAATCGACACAGATCGTTTGTCCACGATGTACAGGCCAGGGTACCATCCGTACGGTTGAATCATTGTCTTTATCGCTGGTTCGTATCATCGAAGAAGAGGCACTGAAAGCGGGTACGGCACGTGTCGATATACAGGTGCCTGTCGATGTGGCTACCTATATTCTCAATGAGAAGCGTCAGGTCATCCTTGATACTGAAAAACAGACCGGCGTGCATGTCCTTATCGTGGCTAATCCAACACTGGAAACACCACAATATAAAGTGGAGCGTGTGCGAAAAAGTGATCATGATGAGAGTGATGACACCGCAAGTTATCAACGTGCTGAAAAAGATGATCAGTACAGTGTTGATGTTACTCAGGAAAAACCGATACAACTAGAGAAGGCAGCGGTTTCTTCGATTTCACCTGGTAAGCGTCCTGCGGCCACTGCACCTGTTCCCGTTGCTGAAACTAAACCCGCCAGTACGGGGTTACTAGGAAAAATCGTTTCAATCTTCAGTGGAGACAAGGAAGAAAAAGAAGAGCCGAAGAAAACCGAGAGCCAGGCAAGATCTAGCCAAAATCGAAATCAGCGTAGTGGCGGCGGTCAGAACCGAAGCCGTACTAATCGTGGACGTGGACGTAGTCGTAATCGTAAGCCGGATGCGAACCGTGCTTCTGGGCAGGGTGCTTCAGGTCAGGCTGCTGCCGGTCAGGCTAAAAAACAGACTGGTAAACAGGGTGCTAAGAAACCTGCTGGAGCCAAACAGTCAAAAGAGGCTACAGATCAGTCGAAAGATTCAGCGCAGTCAAGTGGTCAGCCGGCAAAGAAATCGAGTCGCAACCGCCGTCGCCGACCGAGTAATCGCTCGAAAAATACCGAATCGAAAGCGACTGAAGTAAAGAGTAATGACGTAAATAAACAAAATGCAGGTGAGGCATCTGCACCTGTGAAGCAGCAGCCGGCTAAAGAAACAAAATCGACTTCAACTGAAGCTCCACAGGCTGACACTCGTCAGAATACTGGCGCGCAGGAAAAGAAACCTTCTGCACCGAATGCTTCAAGTCAGAGTAAACCAGCTACTGACAAACAGACCACTGATAAGCCGGTCGCAGATAAGCCTGTGGTTGACAAAGCGGCCCCTGCGAAGCCCGCGACAGAAAATAAAGCAAAGGAAGTTCAGAGCAAAGCGACAGATAGTAATGTTGATAAGCAGCCGTCATCGAATGATAACAGGCCTGCGACATCAGTTATCGAAGACTAGGGATATCGTTTTGAGCCATCAGTTACAGGGGACTCGTTATTTAGCAGATACTTTTACTAAATAACGTGCTTCACCTGTGGCAGGTGCTTTCTAATGCCTCAATAAAATCAAACATGACGTGGCACTTTAATCAGTAGTTACTTTGATATGAGTGACAGCTCAATGATTCTTATGGATATGTTTCAGTAATCCTTGAGAAGCGTTTTCTACCAGGTCTAATACAATTTCAAAACCACGACCCTGGCCGTAGTAGGGGTCGGGTACTTCTGATTCATCAACATCGGCGAAATCAAGAAACAGGTGGACACGATCCTCGTAACCGGAAGGGCAGATCGAGAGCAGATCGTATTTATTGCTCTCATCCATGGCGATCACATAATCGAATACTGTAAAGTCATCGGAGCTGACGCGCCTGGCACGCTGACTGCTGAGGTCGATGTTGCGTTTGAGCGCAGCAGCCTGTGCTCGCGTATCTGGCGGATTGCCGACATGGTACGCGTGGGTGCCGGCAGAATCGATTGAGATCTGATGTTCAGCATCCATCTGTTCGGCCATATGACGGAATACACCTTCCGCTGTCGGTGAACGGCAGATATTGCCCATACATACGAATAAAACTTTTACCATTTTAAAACTCTATCTACATTTTAAAAAAAGCCGTAGTTTACTCGATTTGTGCTGATTTTTATTGGTAACGTCATAAATTAGCTGTACTATTTTTGAGTTATTATCACTGGTATTTTGAGATATATACTGCAGCCTGTTTCTAACAGGGATAAAAAGGTCTCCATTTAATGAAACTGACAAATATTATTCTCAGTAATGATGATACGAATGTTATAAGAATACTGGTGATGCTGTAATGTTTAGTTTCATCTTACTGTAAGAAATATATAATTTGCACGTAATGATAAAATATCATACGTTACCTGCTTTTAAATTGAAGAGTTATTCTGGAAATGAAGTTTTTGCGTGAACCGCTGCTGCACTTTATGTTCATCGGCGCTGCTATTTACCTGTTGTACGCCGTGTTTGCCGAACCGGCAGCTGAAGAAACCGACAAGACCATCGTGGTCAGTGCAGGCGAAATCGAGTGGATGAACACGGCCTGGCAGAAACGCTGGAGTCGGGCACCGACGAGGGAAGAGTTAGATGGCCTGATCAAGCAGTATATAAAAGAGACCGTGCTGTATCGTGAAGCGCTGACCATGGGGCTGAACAAACACGACCAGGTGATCCGCCGACGCCTGGCGCAAAAGCTGGAATTCCTCGCTAAAGATCTCGTCGCATTGACGCCGCCCACAGAGGAAGAGCTGCAGGCTTATTTCATAGAACACCAGGAATATTATAGCGAGCCGACTCGTTATACCTTTACCCAGGTTTTTATCGATCCGGACAAACGTGGCGATGCGACACTGGATGATGCTGAAAAGATCAAAGCGACATTGATCGCCAGGGGTGAAAACAGCGACGATGTCAGCGGGACTGGTGATGACATCATGTTGCAGAATTACTACCCCGAAAAAGATCAGGCCGAAATACAGAAACAGTTTGGCAGTGGTTTTGCTGAATCGCTGATCGAGCTATCTACCGGGCAATGGCACGGACCGGTACTATCTGGTTATGGTGTTCATCTTGTATACGTGCACAGTATCGTCGAACCTCAAGCTATAGTCTATGATGATGTGCGCCAGCGTGTGACGCTGGACTGGGATACGGAGAAGGGGATCGAGCTAAACGAGCAGTTCTTCAAAAGTTTGAGAGAGCAGTACACGATCGTCATTGAAGAACCTGCAGTAGATGACACGATAGCCACCACGCAGGGGAAAAAACCTTGATTCGGTTTTTAAAAGCACAGTGGTTAGTCACTATGACTGTTGTACTGATCTGTATCCCTGTATATACAGTGAATGCTGATGAGATCCGTCCTGCACTGCTAGATATAAAAGAGCAAACTACTGGTCTATTTTCTGTGACCTGGAAGGTACCCATGCGTGGTGACCGGGTGCTGGCACTAAATGCACAATTACCCTCCAGCCTGGAGTTATTGGGTACGCCGACTATTCAGAACGTTCCGGGCGCACGTGTCGAACATGCAACGTACAAAAATAATAGTGAGTCATTGACTGGCCATACCATCGTGATTGATGGACTGTCTGCTCTGCAGACCGATGTATTATTGCTAGTCCAGTTGCAGGACGGTACTTCTCATTCTGCTATCCTGCGACCGGCCTCACCCGGGTTTACTATTCCGTTGCAGGCTTCAAAACTGAAGGTAGCCGGTGACTACTGGCTCATGGGTACTATCCACATTCTCGAAGGTGCCGATCACCTGTTGTTTGTACTGGCTCTGATGCTCATCGTTTCGGGCTTTACACCGCTGGTGAAAGCGGTGACAGCCTTTACCGTTGCGCACAGTATCACTCTGGCACTGGCGACGCTGGATGTCATACAAGTACCGTCCGCACCCACCGAAGCCATCATTGCTTTAAGTATCCTGTTTCTGGCGGTCGAGATTATTCACAGTCGACAGGGGAAGTTCAGTTTGACCGAGCAACACCCCTGGGTAGTAGCGTTTATCTTCGGTCTGTTTCATGGCCTGGGTTTTGCCGGTGCACTGTCTGAAATTGGTTTGCCTCAGCAGGAGATTCCACTGGCCTTGCTGATGTTCAATGTCGGTGTGGAGACCGGACAGTTGATGTTCATCGCAGTTGTCCTCAGCCTGATTGTTTTATTGAGGCGCTTGCCCGTAACCATACCGCAGGGTGCGTGGCGTGTAATGCCATACACTATAGGTAGTGTCGCTGCATTCTGGGTGATACAACGCGTTATGTCGTTTATTCCTGCAGTATAAAATTTGAACGCAGTACCTTGGTTTTTTAAAGGTTAACGTTGAGAGAGTTAAAACAAGACCTTGATAAAATTTAGTTAGCCCTACTTGTACTGATGGGTTAGCGCTTCAGCCTCATATCCGTTAATATTCCGCATCTTTTTTTAAATTAATAAACATATGTTAAAGATTCACAACAGTCAGACTCGGAAGAAAGAAGTTTTCCAGCCGATCGAGCCCGGAAAAGTAAAGATGTATGTCTGCGGCATGACCGTTTATGACCTGTGTCATCTTGGACATGCTCGTGTGCTCGTGGTATTTGATGCAGTGACGCGTTATATGCGCTTCAGTGGTTACGACGTCACCTATGTGCGTAATATTACTGATATCGATGACAAGATTATTGCCCGTGCTAATGAAAACGGCGAGGATTTCTCAGCTTTAACGAAACGTTTTATCCAGGCGATGCATGAAGATGCCTCTGAGCTGGGTGTATTACCGCCTGACGAAGAGCCGTGTGCGACAACCTCTATGCAGGATATTATCAAGATGGTGCAGACCCTGATCGATAAGGGTCACGCTTATACTGCAAAAACAGGCGGTGATGATGCGCCGGGCGATGTTTATTACGACGTAAGCACTTTTGAAAATTACGGTAAATTATCTGGCAAGAAGCTGGAAGACCTGCGTGCCGGTGAACGTGTTGCCGTCGATGAACGTAAGGATGACCCTCTGGACTTCGTGCTGTGGAAGGCGGCTAAACCCGGTGAGCCTTCGTGGGATTCTCCCTGGGGTAAGGGGCGGCCAGGCTGGCATATCGAGTGTTCAGCGATGTCGACCTGTTGCCTTGGTAACCATTTTGATATCCATGGCGGTGGCCAGGACCTGCAGTTTCCGCACCATGAAAATGAGATCGCACAGTCAGAAGCCGCTACCGGTGAAACTTTTGTAAACCTGTGGATGCACAATGGCTTCGTTCGAATCGATAACGAAAAGATGTCCAAGTCCCTTGGTAACTTCTTTACCGTGAGAGAGATACTGAAGTTATACAAAGGTGAAGAAATCCGTTATTTCGTTCTGGCCAGCCAGTACCGCAGCCCGTTAAATTACTCTGACCAGCTTCTTGATACAGCACGTACCGCCTTATCACGTCTATACAACACGCTGCGTGATCTTGATGTGCCTGAAGAATATGATGAAAACGATGTCGCTGTCGAAAAATTCAAACAGGCGATGGATGATGATTTCAATACGCCAGAAGCCTTAGCCGTGATATTTGATCTGGCAAACCAGGTCAATAAATTACGTGAATCTGATATTGGTGCGGCTGTACAGAAGGCAGCAGTGCTTAAAAAACTGGCCAATGTGCTTGGTTTGCTGGAGCAGGACCCCGTCAAGTTTCTGCAATCTGGTGCCGCTGAAAGTGATGACGGGGCTGATATCGATGCTCTTATCGATGCCAGAAACGCGGCTAGAGAGAATAAGGACTGGGCTGAAGCGGATCGTATTCGTGATGAACTGGATGCCATGGGTATCGTGCTCGAAGATAAAGACGGTAAAACCGTCTGGCGTCGATCATAAGGCAGTCGCCAGCAAGGGAGCATATTTCGTGACCAATATGAGCCCACATTAAGTAGAGATTGGCGCTTTTCCATGTCTTTGATACCCGAAAACAGGCTTTATACGATGTATCGGCTTGTTTTTAAACATTTTTTGCTTTTCATGGTTTGTTTTGCCGGTTTTTTCCCGTATACTTCGCGCCCTACAATTTGAATATCCCTTGCTCCACCACCCCAAAATAGTTTTATGGGAGATGGGGGGCTTTAACCGAGAGGAACACTATGCGTCACTACGAAATCGTTTTTCTGGTGCATCCAGACCAGAGCGAACAAGTGCCAGCGATGATTGAGCGTTATAAATCATCAGTCGAAACTAATGGCGGAAAAGTACACCGTCTGGAAGACTGGGGTCGTCGTCAGCTTGCTTACCCGATAAACAAAATACACAAAGCACATTACGTTCTGATGAATGTTGAGTGTGGTGAGAGTGTTCGTGACGAGATCGAAACAGCGTTCCGATTCAATGATGCTGTCATCCGTAACCTGATCATCAAGCGTGACGAAGCGATTACAGATATGTCTGTACTGGCTAAAGCGAAGAATGAAGAAGATGCCGCTGAGAAAAAATCAGCAGCGGAACGTGCTGCACGTCAAGCGCAAGCACCGGCTCCAACGCCAGCGCCAGCTCCAGAAGCCGTCGTCGAAGAAACTAATGAAAAAACCGATGCTGAAGAATCAGCACCTGCAGAGTAGGAGAAGATAATGGCAGCTAATTTTAGACGTAAACGTTATTGTCGTTTTACTGCAGAAGGTATTACTGACGTAGATTACAAAGATATCGAATTGCTTAAATCTTTCGTATCAGAAAGTGGCAAGATCGTGCCAGCACGTATTACTGGCACCAAGGCTAAATACCAGCGTAAGTTAACAAAAGCGATTAAAGTATCGCGTTATCTTGCGCTTATGCCTTATACAGACAGCCATCAATAAGCCTGTTTACAGGTAATTGTAAGGTTGTCTTTTTTTACCTGATTATGTCTCATAAGACAGGTGAAAAAGAACTGACACTGTATCGAGGTGCGTGAGTGTTATTTCTGGCAAGATTTATATTAAAAGGCCAAAGTCAGGCAGCGCTGGTAGCAGCGTCTATGGCGATTTTAGGCCTTGCTGTACCACCGGCAGCATGGATTAGTGCCGCTGCGATAGTGCTGGTTACGTTGGTGAATGGACCCAGGAGTGGTCTGCTCACTACGGCTTTATCACTGGTCGGAGCCGCAATATTTGCGTATCTGATCTTTTCAGCACCTCAGGTGGCCGTGATATTTGTGCTGCTTGCCTGGTTGCCGGCATGGTTGATCGCGACGCTATTGCGACAGACAGTATCTCTGGCTTATAGCCTGCAGGTACTGACACTGATGAGCCTGCTAGCGGTGGTGATGCTCTATGTGTTGTACCCGAATATCGGGGAGCTCTGGCGGGAACCGCTGGATATCATGGTAGAGCAGCTGGCCCAGCAGTCTGCAGATTTTAGTCTGGCTGAATTAAAACAGACTGAAGACTGGATAATAGCGTTTTTGCCTGGCCTGTTCGTCAGTAGCCTGATGTTCGGCACGATGCTGAGCCTGTTTTTAGGTCGTTGGTGGCAGGCGGTTTTTTATAATCCAGGCGGATTTGGCAAAGAGTTTCGCAGCCTGGACCTGGGAAGGGTTTCTGCACTGTGCGCCATGGCGATAATACTGATCGCGGCGATCGTTGACAGCGTATTTGCTTTTGCGATGGTTACAGTTGTATTTGTTCTGTATGGAATGCAGTCATTGTCGTTATTACATGCGGCGATAAAAATACGGCAAGTTAATGCGGCATGGTTATTTGTGATTTACATGATCATGTTTTTTGTACCGCATGTATTGTTGTTACTGATGCTGGCAAGTTTTGCTGATCCGTGGCTGGATATACGACAACGTATCAGTCGCGCTGGCTGATAAGTTTGCGATATTAGATTTTATATATATTTAAATTAAACATAACGAATTTAAACTGAGGTTAGAAAGATGGAAGTCATCTTATTTGAAAAAATTGATCGTCTAGGCAATATTGGTGATCTGGTTAATGTAAAAGCCGGTTTTGCACGTAACTATCTGTTACCTCAGGGCAAAGCTAAAGCTGCTACAGACGCTAATAAGGCTGAGATTGAATCACGCCGTGCTGAATTTGAAAAAATGGCAACTGAGGCTTTAGCGAATGCTGAACAGCGACGTGACCAGATCGAAGCTTTGAGCATAAGCATTACTGCCAAGTCTGGTACCGAAGGTAAATTATTCGGTTCGATCGGCAACATGGATATCGCAGCGGCTATCACAGAAGCAGGCATCGAGCTTGAAAAGCGTGATGTGCGTCTTCCTGAGGGTCCTATCCGCCAGGCAGGTGAGTACGAAATTACCCTGCATCTGCACACAGACGTTGATGCAGTAGCAAAGGTTACAATCATTGGTGAAGAAGAAGACTAAGAAATTTTCTGCCAGATGGTTCTCGAAGGCCCGCATCGCGCGGGCCTTTTTTATGTACAGGATGTACGGTATGTCACAAGGAGCCATGGATGGCGGTGTGACGATTATTTCAGGATGTACGGAAAGATATTTGCTCCTGCAATATCGTCACTTCCGCCTTCCGTGGCGGTCGTATGTCACAAGGAACCATGGATGTGCGTGTGACGTTTTACTGGATATCTCGCCAGTAAAAAATCTTTTATAGAAATACCTTCCGATTGCCGTCGCCAGTCTTTATAATCGATGTCATATTTTGAAGGTTAAGCTATGTCAGAAACAGTAACATTCCCAACGTCCGATCACATGCCCGATGAGCAGACCAGTAATCTGCGTGTGCCACCGCATTCGGTAGAGGCAGAGCAGGCGGTGATCGGTGGTCTGTTGCTGGACAACCGCGCATGGGAACAGATTGCGGACAAACTGGTTGATGAAGACTTTTACCGTAATGATCACCGTTTACTGTTCTCTGCAATCCGAGAACTGGAGTCGCGAAATGAGCCGTTTGATGCGGTGACCCTGTCGCAATGCCTGGATAAGAATGGTCAGCTTGACCAGGCGGGTGGTCTGTTATATCTCGGCCGCCTGGCAAAAGATACACCCAGTGCCTCCAATATCGTGGCATATGCCAATATCGTGCGTGAGAAATCGGTGCTACGGCAGCTGATCGCGGTTGGTACAGATATCAGCGGCAGCGGCTTTCAACCAGAAGGCCGTGACAGTAAGGAATTGCTGGATAGTGCCGAGAAAAAAGTTTTTCAGATAGCCGAGCAGGGCGCCCGTGGTCAGGGTGGTTTTCAGGACATGAAGTCACTACTGTCAAAAACCGTCGATAAGATCGATCACCTGTTTAACAGCGATGGCGGTATTACCGGTGTGTCTACCGGCTTTGATAAATTTGATGAGATGACAACGGGACTTCAGGAAGCCGACCTGGTCATCGTTGCCGGTCGTCCATCGATGGGTAAAACAACCTTCGCCATGAACATCGCTGAAAATGCGGCTATCGGCGATAAAGTACCGGTCGCAGTATTTAGTATGGAGATGCCGGGTGATGCGCTGGCGATGCGCATGATCTCTTCACTGGGGCGTGTTGATCAGCACCATATCAGGACGGGCAACCTGACCGACGAGGATTGGGCGCGGATCACTTCAGCGATTCATATCCTGTCTGAAGCCAATATCTATATCGATGACACGCCTGCGATGTCGCCTAACGAGGTGAGGGCGAGAGCGCGTCGCTTAAAACGCCAGCATGGTCTGGGCCTAATCGTGATCGATTACTTGCAGCTGATGCAGGTGCATGGTGGTAGTGAGAACCGTGCGACGGAGATCTCCGAGATATCTCGCAGCTTAAAGGCCATGGCAAAAGAACTCAAAGTACCGGTCATCGCGTTATCTCAGCTCAACCGTAGCCTGGAGCAGCGTCCAGACAAACGCCCGGTAATGTCAGATCTTCGTGAATCAGGTGCGATCGAGCAGGATGCCGACATCATCGTCTTTATCTACCGGGACGAAGTCTACAACGAGGATAGCCCGCAAAAAGGTGTTGCTGAGATCATCATCGCTAAACAGCGTAATGGTCCGATCGGTAAATCACTGCTCACGTTCCTGGGCAAATACACCAAGTTCGAAAATTATATTCCTGAAATGTACAACACTGACGGCTTTGAATGAGTGCAGAGAGCTCCTCACACCTCTGGCGACGGGCCAGGGTGCTCATCAATACAGACGCGCTGTTAAATAACCTGAAACGGGTTCGAGATTATTCACCTAAAAGCCAGGTGATGGCGGTGATAAAAGCTAATGCCTATGGGCATGGCATGCTGGCTGTTGCAGGTGTGCTAGATTCTGCTGATATGTTTGCTGTAGCGATGCCAGAAGAGGCTTTTGCCTTACGTGCTTCCGGTTGTACAAAACCACTGCTGGTATTACATGGTTTCGGTCATGTCGATGAGCTTCAGAAGTTTTCAGCGTTAAAGATTTCCACGGTCATCCATCATCCACAACAGCTCGATGAGCTGTTAGAAAGTGATCTTGCCACGCCCGTAGATGCGTGGTTGAAAGTGGATACTGGTATGCACCGGCTGGGTATATCTGCCGATGAAACCGAGGATTATTTTGGCCGCTTACGAAATTCCTCCAATGTCGCGAAAGTTTATATCATGAGTCACTTTGCAAATGCTGATGATGTTAATAATAATTTAAATAACAGTCAGTTAGAATGTTTACTTAAAGTAACTAATGATGTTGATGTCGATTGTAGTATGGCTAATTCCGCTGCCATCATAGGTATGCCTAAGAGTCATTTCGAGGTGGTGCGTCCGGGTATCATGCTGTACGGCTCTTCACCGATTTCTGGTGTTACTGCTGAGGAACTTGGCTTGCAGGCTGCCATGCAATTTGAGACAGAACTGGTCGCAGTCAAACAGCTTAAGGCGGGTGATGCGGTAGGATACGGAAGTACCTATGTGGCTAACAGAGATATGACCATGGGCATCGTTGCAGCGGGCTATGGTGACGGTTATCCCAGGCACGCTAAAAATGGCACGCCGGTATGGATTAACGGCCAACGTTGCGAGCTGCTCGGCCGTGTTTCGATGGATAGCATCAGTATCGATCTGACGGGTGTCGAAGCGGCTGCGGGCGACAGGGTGGTTCTCTGGGGTAGAGAATTGTGTGTCGATGAGATCGCTGCGGCAAGTGAAAGTATTTCATACGAGCTGCTGTGTAATGCAGGGGCCGCATGTTTTTCGCTTAGAGAATAGCCGTATTACGCGATTTATAGCCAAATTGGTCTATTCTTCTTATGAGATAAATTAGCGCTAAAGTAAATATAAAAGAGTTAATGTTTGACAGTCTGCTGATAGCGCATGAGATCAGCAGACTAAACATAATAAGAAAATATGGGGAATGATGGAGTAATTCATGATCGATAATAAAATCTTACATAATAAATTTTTACTCGCAGGTATTACGGCATTGACCGTGACGTTGTCAGCATGTGGTACTGGTAAAACGAGCATGTTCCGCTCAGATTCCAGCCACTCTGCAGTCTATCCTGCAGATGGCCCTACCAGGCTGGATACACTGGACTGGAAATACAGCGCACCTGATAAAACTTATTCTTCGCCGGTCGTTGCGAATGGCAAGGTCTATCTTGGCAGCAATGACAAGCATATGTATGCCATCGATCAAAAGACAGGGCAGCTGAAATGGCGGTTTAAAACAGGTGGCAACATAGAGGCTACACCCGCAGTTTCCGACGGCATGGTTTACATCGCGAGTTGGGATAAGAACCTTTATGCCATTAAAGACGATACACAGGCATTAGTGTGGAAGCAGAAAACAGATGGACCGATCTCTTCATCACCAATCATCTCTGATGGCATCATCTATTTCGCCAGTGAAGACGGCAATCTCTACGCGGCTGATGCCGGCAACGGTTATCGAAAGTGGAGCTTTAATGCAGGTGCAGCCATCTATAGTTCACCGGCGATCTCTGGTAACTATGTCTTTTTTGGAACCCTGGATGGTGATTTGTTCGCGGTCAATAAAAATACCGGACAGGAATACTGGCGTTTCAAGGCCATAGGAAAAATACATTCATCACCCGCAGTCGATGATAACAATGTCTATTTCGGCAGCGATGACAAACGTGTTTATGCCGTTAACATACATACCGGTCAGCAAACATGGGTGAAGAAAACAGCGGGTCCGGTACTGTCATCACCAGCAATCTATAATGATAACGTCTATATCGGCAGCAAAGATGGTTATATCTATTCATACGATACCGAAGATGGTACCCGTGAATGGGAATACCGCACTGAAGGTGGCGTGTTCGCACCGGTCAGCATCGCATCAAATACGGTCTATGTCGGCAGTACCGATGGCCACCTGTATGCTCTGGACGCAGATGAGGGCACCTTGCGCTGGAAATATAAAGTCGATGGTCATATCTATTCATCAGCGGTGATTGATGATGGGCATGTCTACTTTAACAGCGTGAATGGTTCACTGTTTGCAGTGAAGTAAATGCCTGCTGATATCGAGTAGTCCGTCATGCGCGGCAGCATTATTGTTACTTCATGTTAGCAGGTTTGCAAAGCGCCTTGCCATTGGCCGAGATGAGCGTTGACAGGGTATCAGGCAGTCCATTCATCTTTTCGACATAAACCGGAAAAATTACAGTATCGGCACACGTGTTCATCGCCCCAGGCGGTGAGTGGCGTGCTGTTTTTCATCTGCTCAAATATTTCCAGAAGACGCGACTGGTTCTGATCGCGATTAACTTCCAGGTCTTCACCAGATAAACAGGATTTCGTCTCAACTTTCTGATAAGACGAATCTACCGACAGGTAACTCACTTCACTGGTCTCGTCGTCGAGCAGTGCATAGGTGGATAGCTGGACATTCTCACCGGCATCGACATCTTCCTGACTGGCGGTCATTCCTGTCTTGTAATCGATGATTGCGTGAGTGTTGTTTTCTCTGTTGCGGTCAACGCGGTCGAGGAATCCATAGATTCTCACAGATCCTTCTAGCTCAGTTTCGAGCATCTTTTCACTCTGAAAGATCGCCCAGTCTGCCTGGTGGCGAAGTTGCCAGTCGATATAGGACGGTATATGTTTTTTCCAGCGATATAACCAGCTTCTGTGCAAAACATTATTATCAAGATCTTGCAGAAATATTTTTTCTGCTAGCACACTAAGGAACGCTTCTGCCGCATTCCGGTTCTCTTCTGTTAGAGGTTTATCGAACGCTTTACCGTATCTATCATGACCACTATGGAAAACCTGCAGGATCAAATGGATGCGTTTGCCATAGTCAGATTTTTTCAACTCTTCGCTGAGTTCTTCGAGTGGTTTGAGGCCAAGGCCATCAGCACTGAAATACTGGTATGGACAGTTGATGATACGTTGATAGGAGCTGGCTGATAATCTTTCAGGTATCAGGTCTACTGGAATAGCAGGTAAGGGCTGGCGAGATTGTTCCGGCAGGGATGAATCATCACAATTAAAGATCTCACTGTTCGATAAGACCAGGTCTTGCAGCTGCTGGTTATCGAGTACTCTGCCAAACGCAAGCAGGTAAAAACTTGTCAGTAATTCCAGCCATGGTGAGACTGGTTTGTCTTCACCATGGTCTTCATTGCATGCGGTTAATAATATCTCTGGGGAAGATAACAGTGCACGATTGAAAAGTTCATGGCGTCGCGTACGCAGGTTCTCCCATGTATCTAATCCAAGAGAATCACGCACTGCCTGGTTGAAGAATGGCGAGGTTTTGGCAGTGCCGGGAAAGTGCTGTGATTCTGCCGCGGCAATTATGACGCAATCGAAATGCTGGTAGGCAGCCTGTTCGAGTGTCATCAGCTGTACCCTGGAGTCACTGGTCGGTGGCGTGAAGTGTTGTGATTCCAGTGCCATACCTAGCCACTGACGGCAGTCCTGCCAGCTGAGTTCAGGGTCTGAATAGGCGATGCTCTGTTTAAGTGAATCAAAGGTCTTTAATAAGACCAGTCCGGCTTCATCATTTTGATAATTCTTCAGTACACCGAGTTGTTCAAGACTGCCTAGCAGGTCATCGAGAAAGCTGGACAGGCGGATCGTTTTCTTCCTGGCATACAAGGCCGATAATGTTTTCGCGCTGTCAGCAATATAGTCCAGTGTTTCAGTCAGTGATTTGTAGGAATCCTGTGGCCAGTGGGTTAATCGCTTCAACCTCTCTCTAAGCTTCTTTTTATACTCCGAGATATTACTGCTGACATTTTCATGGAAGATCAGGTCATGCTCAAAGCGGTAGATGTTCTGTTTAAAATCTGTCCCGGGTGCTGCGATTTCTAAAAATGGTGATTTTAGACAGTCGAGCAAAGGGTAGGCGCTGAAATCTTCCTCGATACATTCTAGCCAGCGTTCGATGATGGTCGCTGCCTGGGTCGTCGCTAGCGACCAGCCAGCTCTATCCTGCAGTTGTACATCTGCACGTTCGAGCAGGGCACGCAGGCGGCGTGATAGTTTCCGGTCTTCACTGATAACGGCAATATTTTCACTGCCTTTGATGATGTTGCTGCGAATGAAATAATCTATCGCCCGAATCTGTTGTTCTTCGTCACTCGCCATGTAAGTGCTGAATGGTGAGCTATCAGAAAAGGCCTGGCTGTAGTTGCTGGCATATCTCTGTGCACGTTTTTTTATCGTTACTGATGACTGCAGGAAGGCGTCATTGATTAGTGCTGAGAATGCATGGTCATGGTCAGTGCTTTCAGTTGCAACGACGGTGTCGCTATATTCTATGACCTGGCATTGCTGCTTGCTGATCAGGAGATTGATGAATTCCTGTTCGGTCTTAGAATAATTTGAAAAGCCAAGACAGATAAAATATTTTTTCTCGATGGCTGCGGGTGCATTTACCAGGCGGGATAGATATGCTGCAGTCTCATCGTATAACTCGTTTTCGCTGAGCTGCGTTTGCCAGGCATGCCATAACGTATAAACCAGTTTGCTCTCATATTGCAGGTGTTCAAAATCCTGCTCTGCTATGCCATAAGCCTGTTGTAGTTGCTCATGCCAGCCTTCTGCTGAAGTGAAAATATCTGCCTGGTTCAGGTTGAGCTCGTCAAACAGGCTCAGTAGTGCCTGGGTGACCTGCCACTTGTTTTCTTCTTTGAACAGGTCGGGGTGCTGTTGCAGTGCCTCGATAAACAGCAGCTGACGGGCATGCTCGCTGATGATCTGGTAACTGGGTTGCTGGCTGCTGGCGTATTCGCGCATCCAGTCGCTTAATGTGCCTGACCAGGGCGGGATGATGGCTGGCAGGTCTTCGGGAAGTGCGCGGCACAGGGTTTCGCTAAACGGTTTTATTACCTGTTTGTGCGGTAATAAGACATAGAGGTTAGAAAAATCAGGTGCCTGATCACCAAACTTGTCAAAGATGAACTCAGCGCTGTATCGAAGTATGTTTTTATGCGCAGGGACTTCAATAGTGTTGGGCAGTGTCACAGAGCTTGATTACCGGGATTATCTTTCCAGTAATTTTAATTTGTCCGGTACGCCTTCCCATTCAGTTGCATCCGGTGGAGAATCTTTGCTGACATTGATCACCGGCCATTCCAGGCTTAATTCTGCATTGAGTTCGATAAAGTTTTCCTGTCCTTCGGGAACGTCATCATCGGCAAAAATGGCGCCGATAGGGCACTCAGGCTCACATAAGGTGCAGTCGATGCATTCTTCCGGATCGATTACCAGGAAGTTAGGTCCTTCATGGAAACAGTCTACAGGACACACATCGACACAATCTGTGTGTTTGCACTTGATACAATCTTCAACAACTACATAAGTCATAATAAATCTGCATAATTCGAAAAAACTGTGAAATTTTACCATAGTCACCCCAACATGCATGCCAACATAGTCTAAAATTGATGTTTATTTGAAACAATTTAAGGATCTTCGCATGAGTTCAATTCGTACGGCTGTTTTCCCCGTTGCTGGCCTGGGTACACGCTTTCTGCCGGCAACTAAAGCCATAGCCAAAGAAATGCTGACGGTGGTGGATAAACCACTGATACAGTACGCGTCTGAAGAGGCTGTAGCCGCGGGTATGGAAAACCTGATATTTGTTGTCGGTCGTACAAAAAACGCTATCATCGATCATTACGACAAGGCTTATGAGCTCGAAACCGAACTGGCCCTGAGAAACAAAGACGCGCTGCTGAAAGTTGTCCAGGAGGTGGTTCCGCCTAATATCCACTGTGTATTTATACGCCAGTCTGAAGCGTTGGGACTCGGTCACGCGGTACTGTGTGCTGAGCCTGCGATCGGCAACAAGCCATTTGCTGTTTTGTTGCCCGATGACCTGATCTATAACAAAGATGGCCCTAGCTGTATCCAGCAGATGGTAGATGTTTTTGAGAGAAAGCAGGGCAGTGTGATCGGTACGCAAACTGTGCCTGTCTCGGAAAGCCACAAGTACGGCATGGTAGCAGGCCCTAAACTCGAGGACAGGCTGGCCCGTGTTGATGACATCATTGAAAAGCCGTCAGCTGAAGAAACACCATCAGACCAGGCGGTTGTTGGTCGTTATATCCTGACACCAGCGATTCTGGAAAAGCTCAGAAAGACACAACGCGGTGCGGGTAACGAGATTCAACTGACAGACGCGATAGCGGAATTAAGAAAATCAGAAGATATTTATGCCTATAGCTTCGAAGGTCGCCGTTATGACTGCGGTAGTAAAAACGGATACCTGGAAGCCAATGTAGAGATAGCGCTTCAGCATGATGAAATGGCTGAAGAATTTAAAAATTATCTGAGAAACCTGAAACTGGATTGATGTATTCGGGCATAATAATGTGGATTAATTCTATATTATTTAAATCCGGTATTTACCAAATGACATCTGAAAAACAGGACAAACCTAAAAAGATCACACCATTTTCATTCATGAGCAGTATCTTTGCTGCGGCATTTGGCGTGCAATCGAATAAAAATAGAGAGCGCGATTTTGAACACGGCAAGTTCCACCATTTCATCATTGGCGGTATCATATTTGCTGTATTGTTTATCGTTATCGTTATCGGTGTTGTGAAGCTTGTCATGCACTATGCGGGTGTTTGATAAAGCACATGCACATAAATTTTTAAAATATTGCCAGAGACATCGATGCGAGTCGTTTCTTTCATATGATACTGGTGAGTCTGAATGGCATATCATTACTATCCGGTATCCGTTTGCCGACTTTATCTCAAACTAAGAAAAAGCCGTCATAGCCGGTGCACTATAATAACTGCATCACCGGTGACGAGTCTGAGTGACAGCCCTCATGTCCGCATCGAATATAGAGCTTACTAGTTTCTTCAGGGCGAAAAAAAAGATCAGTAAAATACTGATCTTTTTTAGTTTTTGGCTCCCCGAGCTGGGCTCGAACCAGCGACAAACGGATTAACAGTCCGTTGCTCTACCAACTGAGCTATCGGGGAATAGTTCCGGACTGAAGTCTCCAGAAGAACATCAAAATCGGAAGGCGGTATGCTACCGATTTGGCTAGCATCGGTCAATACCAAATGGTCGTCACAACAGCAAAAATTGATGTTTATTCAATTATTTGTTTGATTCTTGCCAGCGCTTTTTCAAGACTGCTCATATCTGTGGCATATGACAGCCTTAAATGACCGGCCAGACCAAATGCAGAGCCTGGTACCAGTGCGACTTCGGCCTTTTCAAGAAGCAACTGTGCCAGCTGTACGTCATCCTCTATACCATCCATACGCTCGATAACGGCATGGAAAGACGGGAAGCTGTAAAACGTACCATCACTTGGTGGACACTCGACGCCTTCTATCGTATTAAGTGCTTGATAGACGAAGTCATGGCGTTGTTTGAAGGCATCGCACATATCTTTGAGAAAACTCTGGTCGCCTTCCAGGGCTGCCTGGGCAGCGTACTGTGCGATCGAGCATGGGTTCGAGGTGCTCTGTGACTGTATCTTTTTCATGCCCTTGATGATATCTGCCGGGCCGCCACTGTAGCCGATGCGCCAGCCGGTCATGGAGTAGGCTTTTGATACACCGTTAATCACTACGGTCTGATCATACAGCTCAGGACAGGCGTTTAATATATTGACGAAGCCTTCATCTGACCATAGGATGTGCTCATAGATGTCATCGGTCATCACCACGATATTCGGGTGCTCTAGTAGCACTTCACCCAGTGCCTCGAGTTCAGCCCGGCTATAGACCTTACCCGAAGGATTTGATGGACTGTTGATGACGAATAGTTTTGTTTTATCAGTGATCGCTCGCTTCAGCTGTTCCGGGGTTATCTTGAACGATTGTGAAATGTCGCCATCGATGATAACCGGTGTTGCATCTGCCAGTTTCACGATATCTGGGTAGGAAACCCAGTAAGGTGCCGGGATTATTACCTCATCACCCTCATCTAACAAGGTCTGGCACAGGTTATAAAATGCCTGCTTGCCACCGACAGATACCAGGATCTGGTCAGCGTTAAAATCAAAATCATTTTCCCGTTTGAACTTGTTTATAATGGCCTGTTTGAGACCGGCTGTGCCGTCAACAGCAGTATACTTTGTATAACCCTTATTGATGGCATCGATAGCGGCCTGTTTAATAAAATCAGGGGTATCAAAATCAGGTTCACCGGTAGCCAGACCAATGATATCCCGGCCTTCTGAGCGCAGTTGGCTGGCTAAAGCCGAGACTGCCAGAGTAGGTGAAGGTTTTACTCTTTGTATACGATTTGAAAGTGATATTTTCAATGCAGTGTCCACCAAGAATTCAGCCAATTTTTTTAAGGATTTATTTCAATCCGAGTTTAATTTATTTTTACATCGGAAAGTAGTAGCCAGAGTAACTATGTCGAAAAAATTTGAACTTCAAACCGAATATAAACCAACGGGTGACCAGCCTGTTGCCATCGAGACACTGATCGAAGGATTTGAAAGCGGCCTTGCCAGGCAGACACTGCTGGGTGTAACCGGTTCCGGTAAAACTTTTACTGTGGCGAATGTGATCCAGCAGCTTCAACGCCCGACCATAATCATGGCGCCCAATAAAACACTCGCAGCCCAGCTGTATGGCGAGATGAAGGAGTTCTTCCCAAATAACGCGGTGGAGTATTTTGTTTCCTACTACGACTATTACCAGCCAGAGGCCTATGTACCGGCTAGTGATACCTTTATCGAAAAAGACGCATCGGTCAATGAGCACATCGAGCAGATGCGGCTATCAGCGACCAAGGCACTGATGGAGCGGGAAGATACCATCATCGTGGCCACGGTTTCTGCGATCTATGGCCTGGGAGATCCAGAATCCTACTTCTCCATGATCCTGCACCTGGTGCGTGGTGACATAGTAGACCAGCGCCATATATTAAGGCGGCTGGCAGAGTTACAGTACCTGAGAAATGATCTCGAGTTACGTCGCGGTACCTACCGGGTACGAGGCGAGGTGATCGATATCCATCCGGCAGACTCTGAACGTGAAGCCATCCGTGTCGAACTGTTCGATGAGGAGATCGAAAATATCAGTATCTTCGATCCTCTGACCGGTGAGATCATAAAGAAAGTCGCACGTATCACTGTATATCCTAAAACGCATTATGCCACCCCGCGTGAGGTAATCCTGGGCGCGATAGAACACATCAAAGTAGAGTTACGTGAACGACTGGAAGAATTACGCGACAACAACAAACTGGTGGAAGCACAACGGCTGGAACAGCGCACACAGTTCGATATCGAGATGATGCGTGAACTGGGTTACTGCAGCGGCATCGAAAACTATTCGCGTTACCTGTCAAACCGTGCTCCCGGCGAACCACCACCATGTCTGTTCGATTACCTGCCTAATGACGCCTTGCTGGTGATCGATGAAAGCCATGTCTCGGTGCCGCAGATAGGTGCCATGTATAAAGGTGACCGCTCACGCAAAGAAAACCTGGTGAACTTTGGTTTTCGCCTGCCATCAGCACTGGATAACCGTCCATTACGCTGGGATGAATTCGAAAAAATGTCACCGCAGACTTTATTTGTGTCTGCCACACCGGGTCCCTATGAAGAAGAGCATTCTGATGCGATAGCACGGCAGTTGGTTCGGCCCACAGGTCTACTGGACCCGGTGATCGAAGTGCGGCCGGTAACAACCCAGGTCGATGATGTGCTGTCTGAGATCAACCTGCGTGTGCCGAAAAACGAACGTGTCATCATCCTCACCCTGACCAAGCGCATGTCTGAAGACCTGACAGAGTACCTGAGTGAGCATGGTGTACGTGTTCGTTACCTGCATTCGGATATCGATACTGTCGAACGTGTCGAGATCATCCGTGATCTACGTCTGGGTGAATTCGATGTGCTGGTCGGTATCAACCTGTTACGTGAAGGCCTGGATATGCCTGAGGTGTCTTTGATCGCGATCCTGGATGCCGACAAGGAAGGCTTCCTGCGTTCGGAACGTTCGATGATCCAGAGTATCGGGCGTGCGGCACGTAATATTAACGGCAAGGCGATACTCTATGCTGACAGGATTACCGGTTCGATGCAGAAAGCGATCGATGTAACGGAGCAGCGCCGTGAGGTACAGATTGCCTATAATGAAGAACACGGTATCACACCGCAGGGCATCATAAAAAATATACATGATGTACTCGAATCTGGTTACGGTGATAAACATTCGAGGAAGACTGTCGAGCTGCAGAAAGTGGCTGAAGAAAAGGCGGTCTACCAGTCGATGACGCCTAAGCAGTTAAGTAAAAAATTAGAACAGCTAGAAAAACAGATGTATCAGCATTCACGTAACCTGGAGTTTGAAGAAGCGGCAAAAGTGCGTGATGATATCGAACGTATCAAGCAGCTGGCGATGATTGGTTGAATATAACTGTCGTCCTGTTGGTCGGGATGACATTGTTATAATTATCAGTTAGAAATGATAATTCAGATCGAGCTGTGCGTAGTTATCAAATCTGAAACTGTACAGTGGCCGATTTTCTTTCGTGCCATGAAACGTCCTTACCTGTGCGTCTAACGTCCAGCTTTCACCCAGGCGACGGCTGGCTTCGATAAAGCTACCGACAGACTGGGTGTCAGCGTCTGTGGTTAGACCTGCCAGTATCTCTGTAGACTGTGCGTCATTGAATACAAAACGTAATGCCGTGGCAAGGTCGTTATCAAATATCGTGTTCTCGTAGATACGTTTGTCGCTGAAGTGATATTCGACGACGAAGCCAAGATCCATATCACTGCCAGCAATGCCGACCAGGGTGTATTCAAAACCAGCAACAGCCTGAATACTGTTGATACCTTTTTTAACTCCGCTGCGGGCTTCGGTATTGATGGCTTCGAGTTTCCAGGTCCAGTCACCGAAAAATGCCTGGCCATCGATGCCGAACTGGTTGATAAGTGAATAAACTGGAAGAACGATAGGCTCTCCAGAAGGGCTGGTACCGACCGGGCTAAAGCCAGTCGGTTCACGACTGGTGCCGCTGAAAAATGACAGGCCGAATTCCAACTCGTCGATATAATGAAAGTAGCGCGCAGCGAGGTCGATATGGTCATTGCCGCTACTAAAATCATAGATGGCGTCCTGCTCGGTATCAATAACGACATTCGGACGAGGGCGGCCTTCTGGCCCAGGAAATGTACGCTCCCGGAAGCCGGGCAGGATGAAGAGGTCAATGGTTCCCCATTCGCGTTCGGTACTCGCTTTGATCATCGGTTGACCTAGCTTGTCTTCACCGTCAAGGTTTTCGACCAGGTCTGTCTGGTTGACGATATCCACCAGGTGCTGTGTTTCGGCGACGCCCCAGAAAACCTTGCTGATGCCGGCGAGTAGTTCCCAGTTATCATAGACGCCAGTCCACGACAGCTCACGGATATCACCATGCGTTCGCTGTTCATCATATTGGTCGACACGATAGAACAGTTTGGCATTGAAGCTCTGTGTGCCGTCATCCCACTCATGGGTATACTCAGGTTCGGTAACCGCGGACAGGTAGCTGTTGTGCTGCACCGGGCTTAGTGGGTCTTCAAAAAACACGCGTGCCTGGCCACCGATATAACCAGAGAATTCACCAGCATGTATATCACTTGCTACGACAGTTGTTAAAACAGATGTAGTAATAACCGTCACCACGAGTGTTGAGTGGAAGCATTGCTTCATGATCTATTAACTTGGAGTGATTGCTGTGTATATAATAGTTATGTATTTATCTGGCGCGTTTAAGACTGTTACGGCTGAAGTCTTTATCAGATAAGCCAGTTTTAAACTTGTAGTCTTCCCAGGTTAGCACGGTGCTTTTTCCGGTCTGGTGGTTTTCCATCAGCATTTCATTCGGACGCCAGTACTGGCTGAGATACTGTTTGTAACCACTGCTTATTAAGGTCTTTAACAGGTCATTTTTCCTGTCATAGAACTCGATCTTCTCTGCGACATAGCGGTCTTTGTTTATCCACGCCAGCTGACGGGTGTAACCCGAATGTTCATAAGCAGGATAACGTTCCATAACGAAGGTATCGACACCATCGGGAAATTCAGTAGTTTTGATCTTCTCATCGCGGATATATTTGTAGGAATACTTCTCGACTTCCTGAGAGGCCAGGTCTTCGTAGGCGAACTCACTGCCCATGAACGGACCGGATTTATTTTTCGAGTTAATGCGTTTTACACGCTTCAAGGCAGGCAGGTATAGCCACTGCTCATCGGGTTTTATCGCGTGGGAAAAGGTCAGAAAAGCTGTGCCTTTTACATCCGCCGGTTTATCAAAGATCGACATCGATTTATCGCCGTCACCTGTCACCTCAAGCGTTTTTAAACGGATGGTGCGTGTACTGACATCTCCCTGTTTATTGCGCAGTTCCATGACCATGTTCGAGGTGAAGTCTTCAAAACCTGTATCTCTTTTATCGGCTTCCACCGCGATCGCCATACCCTTTTCTTCTGGTGTTTCTGCATTAACCAGAATTGGCGTTAAAATTAATGAACTAAGGAATAAGATACTGCTGATTTGTTTGTGGTTCATAGTTTCTCTCTTTTATTGCTGCTGGAAAATTTCATCAGCAGTGCTGGTAATAATGTCAGGTCGATAATAAGTGCGAGCATGATAACTACGCTGGTCAATAGACCCATGCTTGAATTCAGGTAAAAATGCGATTGCGCCATGATCATGAAGCCGGCAACCAACACTACAGAAGTCACTAACAGGGCAAGACCGACATTGTTGAATGCATAACGTACCGCATCCTCCGCATTAAGGCCTTTCTCTCGGCGTGCTCGTAGATACTTGCTCAGGAAGTGCACTGTATCATCAACCACGATTCCCAATGTCATACCGGTAACGATGGACAAGCCGATACCGACTTCACCGACCGTGATGCCCCAGAGGCCAAAGGCTGCCAGGGCAGGTGTCAGGTTGGGTAATAAGCTGATAATGCCGTATTTGAGTGAACCCAGGAAAAATATCAATACGGCTGATATCAGCACGAGAGCGATCGTGGTGCCGGTGAGCATGCTGTTTATGTTGCGTTTGCCAAGATGTGCAAACATGATAGTAGGGCTGCCGTTATATGGTTTGATAGACGGCATGTTCTCATTTAACCATTTAATGGCAGCATCATCGAATGCGATCACTTCGTTCGATGACAGTGTTTTCAAGGTCACAGAAACCTTGGTCGCAGACTTGTCTACATCGATCTGGTTGTTCAGATCCAGGCCATATGGCAGTGACATCTCGTAAAGCAGCAGATATTGTGCAGCGAGGTTACGTTCTTCCGGCAGCCGCTGCCAGGCCGGGTCATCACCATGCATGTTTTTATTCAGACGTTTGAAGGTGTCCGAGATGGTCTGAACGTGGATGACTTCAGGTTGTGACCGCAGGTATTGCGAAAACTTTGCTACATTGGCGAGATAATCTGGATCGCTGATACCACCAGATTCTTCTGTACCCAGAGCGTAATCGATGTAATACACTCCAGTCAGGTTCTTGGCCGAGTAATCCGAGTCACGGCGAAACTCTATAGACTCATCAAAATAACTAATGAATTCATCGTTTAGCTCGTTCAAAGGAACCATTGTCGCCAGCAACAGTATTATGATGGCGTTGCCGTAAAGCAAAGGTTTCTGTTTGGCTATCACGAACTCACCAAATTTCGTCATCATCTGTTTTCCGGCAACTTCATGTTTACCGGTTGCTGGCAGGATGCTCACGATAGCCGGCAGGAAGGTGATAGTGAAGATGAAAGCCGCCGCTACACCCATTGAAGCGATATTGCCGAGATCATGAAATGGTGGAGCATCACTGAAATTAAGGCTTAAAAAACCGAGGACAGTAGTCAGTGTCGTTACGAAAATCGGGCGAAAGTTGATACGCATACTCTCGATGATGGCTTTATTTTTATCCATGCCGATTGCGAGTTCATGTCGCATGGTCACCAGCAGGTGGACAGCATCTGCGACCGCCATGGTCAATATCATTATAGGTGCTGACATGACCGGTGGTGACAGCAGGATGCCTGACCAGCCGGCAAGTCCCATCGCTGTCATGATAGACATGATGATCATTATAAACGTCGCTATGGTACCGCTTAACCCTCTCAGCAGGATAAATAAGGTAAGAACGATAAAACCCAATGCTAACGGATACAGGGTTGCAACATCATCCTGGCTGGCTTCAGGGAAAGCATTGTTCATCACCGCCATACCGACCAGGCGTATCTCTATATCGGGGTATTTCTCCAGCATCTTCTGTTTCAGATCACGTGCAAAAGCGATGGTTTTTGGCACTTCATCCAGTGCTTTACCCGGTAGTTGAACCGTGACATTAATACCGGCAAATTTGCTGTCCGGTGATATCAAACGGTGTACTAGCATCGGTTCGTTAATTGCGATGGACTGGATCTTCAGCATGTCACTGTCGCTTAAGCTGTCAGGGTCTACAACGAGATCGTCAACGATCAGGTCATCTTCTTCAGCGGTGGTGTGCTGGTGATTGGTAATCGAATCGACACGTGTAGAGTAGGGTGTCTGCCAGGCTTCTTCCGTAATGTCTTTTATCACAGCCAGGGTCTCCCTGGTGAATACCTTGCCTGATTTAGGTGTTACGACAAATAAGACATTGTCATTTTTATTGAATGTCGCCTGCATTTTTTCAAATGCCAGTAACTGAGGATTCTCGTCGCCGAAGAACATCCTGTAATCATTGCTGAATCCCAGGAATCGTCCGCCGGAAGCAGCCGCGAAGGTCAGCGCGATCGTCACGAGTACTACGACATATCTCCAGCGTATTATCCAGCGCGTATATGACTCGATCATAGTTTTTCCCCAATTGTTATTGTTAGTTATTTTTTTTCTATCTACAAAAACAGGTCGCTGCCTATACGGCCTGTTTCAGCAAATTGATTTCACCGTCAAACAGCGCGGTTGAAATTATTTCAAAAAGATTGTCCGTATCGATAGACGTACTGAGTGGTTGCCACTGGTAACCGTCGAGATAAATATTGGCATTTTTCCATAACATCTTAACTACCGGGTTAAAGCCCAGTTCATATAATGGAATATCTGACTGGTCCAGCATCACAGCACCATAGTGCATAGACCAGCAACCGAATACGATAGTGCTCACACTGTCCTGATACCGTCTGTCCAGATCACCGCAATCGATCGCTTCCTGCACGATACTGCTGGTTATATTTGTGATCTTCTGTTCCAGTAATTCCATCTCGGCCAGTTTGAATTCACTTATCTTTTCTCTGACGGCATTATTTTTAACAACCTGAAGTATCTGTGTATCTAAAGGATGCAGCTGGTGGTAGATAGAGTAACCTATACCGATAGCTGAATAACGTTCACGTGTGGTGCCCGGGAAATGGTATGCGCGTTCGAACACTTCGATCAGGTTGCTTACGCAGCGGCAGCACAGGGAGCAGACCAGGTCTTCTTTACTGGCAAAATGGTTATAGATCGTGCCTTTGGAGTACTCGACAGTCTCGGCGACCCGATCCATGGTCAGGTGATTGTAGCCGTGCTGGTGAAGCATCGTCTGCGCTGCGGAAAGAATGAGCTGCTCTCGCTCGTTAATCTCGCGTTGTTTTCGTGTAAGGGGTGGCATGGCGAGCCATAATATGACGAAGCGTCAAAAAATGTCAACATGTTTATTATTTGGACGGCCGTCATAAATTCCTTATATTACCGGGATGGCGCCATAGCGCTGCAGGAGTAAAGTAATATCTTCTGCAAGCAACTGATACCCTTTGTTATTTGGGTGTATGTGGTCAGATTTCAGTGCGTTATTCCCGATGATATCGCCAAGAATATCATTCGATATCGGGATATTATTTTTTTCAGCAAGTTCTCTGTATAAAGGGGCTGTATTCAAAAACAGGCCGAACTGTGGAACACCGACCAGGACAATAAGACTATTCTTCTTCTTTGCGAGATCGATCATCTGCTGGATATTGTTACGGGTTTTAGATAGATCCAGCTTTCGTAATATATCGTTTCCGCCATGACAGATAATGACCAGATCAGGCCGATGCTTTTCGATCAGTCCAGGTAAACGTACCAGGCCTTCTGAGCTGATCTCACCGGGTATGCCTGCATTGATTACTCTGCGATCAATCAGTCTTTCGAGGACTGCAGGGTAGGCATTATTTTTACTGGTTCCGGTGCCATACGTTAAACTATCGCCAAATGCGAGTATCGTGGCATCGGTAGTGAGTGCGGGTAACTTTACATCATCGCTACAGCTCGCCGATGAACCGGCAATAATGACGATAAAGAATATTTTTATAGCATGACGAATCATAGTTCGGATTTAAACCAGGCAGTGGCACATTAATGGATAAAGAATATTCTTTTCAACGAGTTTATCAATCACTAAATATTACCGCTAAATTAAAGTTACATGCTGACGATTTTGTCGTTGAAGAAAACATCCCGGTAGAATTTAGCGGCGATGGTGAACATTGCTGGTTATATATTAAAAAACGTGGCTGTAATACGGACTGGATAGCGCAGCAACTGGCACAGTACTGCAATGTCAAAAAGATGGCTGTTGCTTACGCTGGTTTAAAAGACCGACATGCGGTTACTTCACAATGGTTCAGTGTGCAGTTACCAGGAAAACCAACGCCTGACTGGCAGGAATTTGAATCATCGTTCATCAGTTCTGGATCAGATGAAAACGTACAGGTATTGCAGAGCTTTCGCCATAATCGGAAATTACAACGCGGCGCGCTGAAAAGCAATACATTCAAGATCATCTTGCGTGAGCTGAGTGACAGCAGTGAGAGTATGTTTGAATCTTTGAAGCAACGCTGTGGTGAGATAGCTCAGCACGGTGTTCCTAATTACTTTGGCGCGCAACGCTTCGGCAGAAACTATAACAACCTGGAACAGGCAGAGAAACTGTTCGCCAGGCCGCGGTACAAGGTGGCAAAGCATAAACGCAGTTTATATCTGTCGGCAGCCCGTTCATGGCTGTTTAACCATATCCTGTCTGATCGTATAAAACGCGAAGTCTGGAACAGAAGGTTACCAGGTGATGTTTTTATGCTGAATGGTAAATCTGCCTGTTTCAAAGATGACGCAAACATTGTTGATGAATTAAACCAGCGGTTGTCCCGTAACGAAATCAACCCGACTGCCATATTGTGGGGCGAGGGGGATGTTATGGTTACCTCTCAGGCGGCAGAACTGGAATCAGCAGTGATTGACCGGTTTCCGGTCTTTCGTGACGGCTTGGTCGCCGCCAGGCTGCAGGCACAACGGCGGTCATGCCGGCTAATTCCTGAACAGCTGGGATGTTCTCAACTCGGGAAGGATTTCGTCATATCATTCACCTTGCCGGCGGGCAGTTACGCTACCATGGTGCTGGCTGAGGTTTTTTCTGAGATACAGGAAGCAGATTTTAATAATTCTGTCAGGGCAAAATTATGACAAAATATGCTAAAATTGTTGTCATATTTAACATAAAAAAATCTATATAAAACAAATAAATAAAATCAGGTTTACCGCATGAATCCTAATTATCTCGATTTTGAACAACCCATCGCCGAACTCGAAGCTAAAATTGAAGAACTCCGTTACGTTGGTGACGATACCGAGGTCAATATCGGTGATGAGATAAGTAAACTTGAAGAGAAATCTCGATCGTTGACCAAGACTATCTTTAACAAGCTTGATGCGTGGCAGACTTCCAAGCTTGCACGTCACCCGATGCGACCTTACACACTAGATTATATCGATCGCATTTTTACCGATTTCCAGGAATTACATGGTGATCGTGCTTTTGCAGATGATGCAGCTCTGGTCGGTGGTCTGGCAAGACTTGATGGCATGCCAGTCATGGTACTAGGTCAGCAGAAGGGTCGTGATACGACAGAAAATATCCGTCGTAATTTTGGCATGCCAAGACCGGAAGGTTATCGTAAGGCGTTACGTCTGATGAAGTTGGCAGAACGTTTTCGTATTCCGCTGATCACGTTTATCGATACCCCGGGAGCATATCCTGGTATCGGTGCAGAAGAGCGTAACCAGTCTGAAGCTATCGCGCGTAACCTGTTCGAGATGTCTGATCTAAAGACACCGATCATCTGTACAGTTATCGGCGAAGGTGGTTCAGGTGGCGCACTGGCGATCGGTGTTGGTGATCGCGTGATGATGCTCGAATACAGTACCTACTCAGTGATCTCACCAGAAGGCTGTGCTTCTATACTATGGAAGAGTGCCGATAAGGCAGCAGATGCTGCTGAAGCGATGGGCATCACTGCGGCCAAGTTAAAAGATGCTGGTTTGATCGACCAGATCATCCGTGAGCCCCTTGGTAGTGCGCATCGAGATGTTGATGAAACTGCGCGCAATATCAAACAGGCGCTTATCGACAGCTTGCAGAAATTTGAAACCATGGGTCTGGAAAAACTGCTTGAGGAACGTTACAGACGTCTAACCTCATACGGTGAGTTTCTCGAAGAGTCAGAAGGCTAAAATTGCTCAGCCTGATAAGGTTTATGACATTTATTTAATATAATCATGTCCTTTGTTAAACGGTTCCAAAATTCTCTGGGATCGTTGTATGTGCCTCCCAAAAATTCTAAATACGTCATCGCTTATAGCGGTGGTCTCGATTCACATGTCCTGCTCCATTGTTTTAAACAACTAGATGTAGCAGTGCGTGCCGTGCATGTACACCATGGCCTGCAGGCAGTCGCTGACGACTGGGTAAACCACTGCCTGCAAAGCTGTGCTCAACTAGGGATCCAGCTCGATATACTGTATGTCGATGCGAAGCAGAAGCCGGGTACCAGTCCTGAAGAGGCTGCAAGAGATGCCCGTTATCAAGCACTGCACGATAACCTGGTAAAAGATGAATGCCTGGTAACGGCGCAGCATCTTGATGACCAGGCTGAAACCCTGTTACTGCAACTTTTTCGTGCTGCAAGTTCGGCCGGTTTATCGGCGATGCCTGCGTATAAACAATTTGGTGATCATGTTCATATCCGTCCGCTATTATCTTTTAGCCGGGGTGAGATCGAAAAATATGCCAAAGAAAACCATCTACAGTGGGTCGAGGATCCCAGTAATCAGGACACTGCTTTCGACAGAAACTATTTAAGGAAAGAGATCCTGCCATTGTTGGAAAAACGCTGGCCCGAAGTCAGTGCGCGGCTTGCAAAAGTTGCTGATATGCAATCGAGTAACCTGCAAGTGCTGCAGGATATGGCTGCGATCGATCTGGCAAACGCCATATCAACACAGGAGAGTCCGTTAAAAGCTTGTGTTTATGAGGTCGTATCTAAGCTATCTATCAACAGGCTGCAACAGTTGTCATCGGCACGGTTATTGAACCTGCTGCGTTATTGGGTAATGACAACGCTCAATCAACAACCTACAAGAAACCTTCTCGAAGAGATCGAAAAGACGCTTATTAATTCTCAGCAGGATGCCAATCCTGAGATCATATTTTGTGATTATTCATTCAGGAAGTTTCAGGGAAACATCTACCTGCTAAGAATAACTGATACGCAGGGACTTCAGGATCATCCTGACTGGTCTCCGTCGTCAGCTATACCCATATCAGAATTAAATATACAGATTAAAGCTGTCGACTCAATCGATGTCGGATTACATCGAGATCTTTTGAATGAGACCTTAACTATTCGCTCACGTGAGGGAGGGGAGAAATTTCATCCTGCAGGGCGCAGACATTCGCAGAGTTTGAAGAAGTTGCTGCAGGAAGCAAATATTCCACCGTGGGAGAGGGATGTTATGCCGTTATTGTATTTTGGTGATGAGTTGATTGCTGTGGGTGGGCTTTGGGTCTGTAAAAGGTATTCGGTTGATCCTGGTGAGAGTGGGTGGTTAGTTGATATTGAGTTGAGTTGATTCTTTTTTAATGGCATTTACTGTTGGTTCTCTGTCAGGCATTGCCGTAGTCGCACGGCGGGCGAGGTACTCTTTTGCTACAGCCCAAAAGAGTACCCAGAAAAGGCCGCCACGTCAGCTACGCCCCGTAAAAGGCACGGGGTTCCCAGCGTAATGGCATTGTTATCATGCTGTGCCAGAACTCGCAAAAGACGCTCAGACAGCTGGCTCAGAAGGCCCATGCTAACAACACCATTTCGCTGGCTTGCTGAGGTGGACTGAAGGTCAAAGTCAAAAGCGGAATCAGTGTTAAGTGCTGTGTTCTTTGGTTATTGCTGTTTTGCTTTAGGTTTTTCGTTGTTGAATTTATCTCACATCAGCCAAGCCGTTGAGTCAGTACAGGTGTCATGGGCTTTCTGTGAAAACTGTCTGAGCGTTTTCTGCGAGTTTTTTCACAGCATGACAGCTGTGCTGGCTCAATGGGAACCCCTGTGCTTTTCACAGGGGCGCCCAGCGTAGTGACGGCTTTTTTTGGTTACTTTTTTTAGCTGATGAAAAAAAGTAACTCGCCGTAAAAGGCGAAACTCGCGAGAAAAATTCACGTACCTAGGCAGCGTCAAAAAGAGAAAACATGAAGTCAGAAAAGAGTACCTCGGCCGCGGGGCGAGACCCGCAAGGCCTAATATAAAAACCAACAGTAAATATCAAGAACACCTAACAAAACGAAAACTACAAAAACGAAAGAATCTCCGATTCGATTTTGTCTTTCTCGATGATCGTCTTCTGCGTTATCTCTTTATCAAACAAGCCACTGATGATCGCCGGAATCTCAATCCCTGCTTCAGCGGCAACCGATTTTAATGCATCGATATCATGTGCATCTTTTTCACCGGTCAGTGCATTAGCGATCACCGGTGAAAACTTGGTCCACTCAGCGGTCGAATAGACGATGGTTTTTAGTGGTTTGTCGCGACAGGTATCATAGGCTTTAAAACAGGTCGCAGTATGGGGGTCCATCAGGTAGCCACCTGAAAAAGCTTCCTTGATATATTCCATGCCTTCATCGTCACCACAAAAATCAGCTGAGAATATAGACTGTATCTGTTTCAGTTCATCGTCGTTTAACTGGTAACACTTATCATTGTCTAACTGAAGCATTAAGGCTTTAGTGCGCTCTTTTCCAAACATATCAAACAGGATGCGTTCGATATTCGACGACTTCAAGATGTCCATCGCGGGAGATGTGGTCGGTATCACCGAAGACTCTCTCAGGTCATAAGCGCCGGTGTTGATGAACTGGGTCAATATATTATTATTATTTGATGCGATCAGTATCTTTTCGACAGGCAAGCCCATCTTCATCGCGTAGTAACCCCCAAGAGCGTTACCGAAATTCCCGCTGGGTACATTGAGGTAGACCTTTTCGCCTAGCTGGATCTCGTTTTGGCGGACCAGTTCAAGGTATGAATGGATGTGATAAATAGTCTGGAAAATGATTCGTCCGAAGTTAACCGAGTTGGCTGCAGACAAAAGAATATTCTTTTCTTTCAACGTTTTTTTAAACGGCTTTGATGCCAGCAGGTGTTTGAGCGCACTCTGTGTGTCATCGAAATCACCTCTTACCCCGATGACTTTCAGGTTTACTGCGTCCTCGGTGACCATCTGTAATCGTTGTACGTCCGAGGTGCCACCATCCGGATACATGCAGGCGACCTTTACATTTGCCTTGTTTTTGAATGTCTCAAGTGCCGCTGGCCCGGTATCGCCGGACGTGGCGGCAAGTATCAGGTAGTGTTCATTACGGTTCTGCGCGATGGAAGACAAAACGATGCCAAATGGCTGCAGTGCCATGTCTTTGAAGGCGCGCGTTGGACCGTGCCATAACTCACTGACAAACAGGTCATCTTTGACTTTTACTACAGGTACAGGATTGCTGGCATCATCGAAAGCATCATACAGCGCGAGTGCCTTGTCGATAATGTCTGCCTCGATATCGATGTCGAAAGCAGTCAAGACTGCACGTGCCAGCGTTTTATAGTCTGATGATATGTGTGCATTTAAAAATGCTGCACCCAGTTCGGGGAGTGATTCGGGTGAGTAGATACCACCATAAGATGAGATCGGTGCAAGGATCGCTTCAGAAAAGCTGACTTTTTCAGGATGCTGGCCATCATTGCCGCGTGTTTCGATAAATTGCATTGTTAATCCAGAGGGTGTCGCAAATTAATGATGGCGAATTATAACGAATTAGCGCCTGTGCTTCCTTAGATATTTAGGGATAAATTTGACCGTGCGCTAATAAGTGCAACAAAATCCTGCCTGTCGATCTCTTCGGCACCGAGTGACTCCAGGTGTTCCGAGTATACCTGGGCATCTACCATGTGCGGTTTGATCACCGTGCAGAGGTGGTGCATGGCTGCTTTCGAGGCGTCTTTCATCTTGCTGAACATCGATTCACCAAAAAATATGTCACCAAGGACCAGTCCGTACATCCCGCCAACCAGTTTATCCGCGTGCCAGCATTCGATAGAGTGCGCTATACCTTGATCGTGTAGATCACAGTAGACCTTCAACATGGTATCTGTTATCCAGGTGCCGCTTTCGCTGATGCCGTCCTTGTCGATGCGAGGCTGTGCGCAGGCGAGCATAACCTGTCTGAATGATGTATCGGTTGTTATTTCAAACTGGTTACTATTGAGCGTTCGTTTGAAGCTTCTCGAGATATGGAACTTTTCTGGAAACAACACACAACGTGGATCGGGGGACCACCATAAGACCGGCTGGCCGTCAGAATACCAGGGGAAGATACCTTGCTGGTAAGCATGGATGACGAGCTCGGGTGTCAGTAGTTCACTGGCAGCTAACAGACCGTCAGGTTCTGTAAGTGCGTTACCGACATCGGGGAATCTGAAGTTGTTGTCTTCTAGCCAGGTTATCTGTGACATTTATTTTTAGTATCTCTCGGTAAATGCTCCATGCATTACCTACTAAGATACATCCTTGTATCGATCCCGTCGGTAGAGATGACAGGTATAAAGAAGGTGTTGTGATTTATGGTCCGGGTTTTATCTTATGCCATTTCGAGCGAAGTGAGAAAACTTCAGTGGTTACGGTTTTGTGTCAGTTATCTTGTATGGCGATGATTCTAGCAATAACTTGCCATGATGTTCCATCGCGGTAGATTCTCTCTGTAAAAAATCCTGTATCGCATGTTCGAAGCTGGCATCTGCTATCCAGTGTGCTGATCGTGTTTTAGTCGGCAGAAAGCCACGCCAGATCTTGTGCTCACCCTGTGCACCGGGTTCGAATATCTTTAGTTTTTTGTCGATGCAGTATTCGATGCCTGTGTAATAGCAGACTTCAAAATGCAGGCTGTCATAATTATCACTACAGCCCCAGTGTCTGCCATAAAGCTTTTCACTTCCTTCGAAGCAGATTGCGGCGGCGACTGTGCGGCCTCCATGGTATGCGAAGATGGCGCGAATCTTATGTGCGACGGCTTTAAAAAAATCGAGTGTCAACGTCGGCGCGCCCGACTTTTTCATAAAGGTGACGCGATAATAGGCGTACAGTAACTCCCATTGTTCTTCATCGAGCCTGTCGCCACGGATGTTTTCTATCCAGACATCGCTGTCGGTGACTTTTCTGCGTTCGCGTTTGATATTCTTTCGGCGTTTGGAGGTTAGCCTGGAGAGGAAGTCGTCAAAAGATTGATAGTTGTCGTTCGACCAGTGATACTGGTAATCGTAGCGTAGCATCAAGCCTGCAGCTGACAGCTGCCTGATATCATCGCTTTCGCAGAACAGGAAATGCGCTGAAGATAAATCATTGTTATCAGAAAAAGCGAGCAGGGCATCGATCAGGCCTCTTTTGATAGTGCCGGCATCAACTAGTTTGCCGCTAGCGTCTCTGTGCGCTGTGCTCGCAAGTAAACGTGGACCCTGGGCGGGCGTAAAAGGAATGGCTGTGACCAGTTTTGGGTAGTACTCTAAACCGTTTCTCTGATAAGCGTCAGCCCACGCCCAGTCAAAAACGAACTCGCCATAAGAATTATCTTTAATATAGGCAGGACAGGCACCGATGAGTGTCTCTGCATCGTAGAGCAGGCAGTGTTGCGGGTACCAGCCCCACCGTTGCAGACAGTCGTTCTGTTCAAGTGCATTCAGGAAGTCGTGCTGTATGAACGGGTTTGTATCACCCGCCAGCGCGTTCCAGTGCTGTTCGTCTACACTGGCGATATTGTCGGTGAAAACAATTTTCATCGTAAGATAAAGAGGGGACGGACCTCAGGTCTGTCCCCAGATGCTGACCAGGTTTAGCAATTACCCAGATCTTTACAGATGATGTCATCGAGATAGCGTTCTGCATCCAGTGCTGCCATGCAGCCGGTTCCAGCCGAGGTTATTGCCTGACGGTAGATGTGGTCGGTGACATCACCGGCGGCGAATACACCTTGGATGCTGCATGCAGTGGCATTACCATCGGTACCACTTTTTACGCACAGGTATCCGTTGTGGATATCGAGCTGATCTTCAAAAATTTTAGTGTTCGGTTTGTGCCCGATAGCGATGAATACACCCTGCAGATCGATGTCTTTTGTGCTGTCATCGTCGACATTCCTGATTCGCATACCAGTGACACCGCTGTCATCACCGAGCACTTCGTCCAGTACGCTGTCCCATATGATATTGACGTTACCATTTTTAGCTTTATCCAGTAACTTGTCCTGTAATATCTTCTCCGAGCGCAGAGAATCACGACGATGTACCAGTGTCACTTCAGCCGCGATGTTTGACAGATAGAGAGCCTCTTCAACCGCGGTATTGCCACCGCCGATGACGGCCACTTTCTGCCCTTTATAAAAGAAACCGTCGCAGGTCGCGCAGGCAGAGACGCCTTTACCTTTGAAGGCCTCTTCAGAATCGAGTCCGAGATACATCGCACTGGCACCGGTAGCGATGATCAATGCATCACAGGTATACGTTTTTGAATCGCCATACAGTGTGAAAGGACGGTTTTCCAGGTTGACTTCATTGATGTAATCAAAGATCACATCGGTACCGAAACGCTCAGCATGAGCCTGCATGCGCTGCATCAGTTCCGGGCCCTGGACGCCTTCGTTATCTCCAGGCCAGTTGTCGACATCAGTCGTGGTTGTCAATTGGCCACCCATCTCCATGCCGGTAATAACAACAGGTTTGAGGTTGGCGCGTGCAGCGTAAACGGCAGCAGTGTAACCTGCAGGGCCTGAACCCAGGATGATTAGGCGTTCATGACGTGATTCACTCATGTTTTTCTCCAACTGATATGTTATATATTTTTAGGGCTATATTGCTAAGGGCGCATATATTAGCAAATCTTGACCTGGATAATTCATAGGAATGCGTGATTTTAGGGAAATATCGGTGAGTCAGTTTGTTTGATTTGTCGAAATGCATAGCCTTAGCTATGGTTACAGGCAAATCAGACAAATGACCGCTGAGATTTTTTTAAAATCAGGTATAGCGTCTAAAGGTTCAGAATATTAAGGGTCCTGGATAATTTCTGACCTGTTACGATTGACGTAATCTATAAATAAATAGCGTTGTTATGAAATATTCGGGTCTGTGACAATTGTTTTTGTTATAAGTTTTGAATCTGCTTAATATGGCGGGCAGAAACCTCGGTAAAAAGCGTGTGTCCGACAGTCAAATTCGAGAAAAGAAGAAACAAGATGAAGATAGGAATCCCAAAGGAAATAATGACAGGTGAAGGCCGCGTGCCGTTGACGCCTGCGGCCTGCAGGGTACTGGTCGATGCCGGGCATTCAGTTTTTATCCAGCAAGAGGCAGGTATCAACAGTGGTTATTCAGATCAGGAATACCGGCTGACTGGTGTACAGGTGGTAAGCTCGTCACAGAAACTCTATGAATCTGCGCGATTGATCGTGAAAGTAAAACAGCCGCTGGATCGAGACATCGCTTCACTTCGCAGTGATCACATCCTGTTCAGCTATCTTCACCTGGCTGCTGACCTTGCCCTGGTGCAGACCTTATGTGATCTCGGTCTTACGGCAGTTCCATTTGAGTCGGTGGCCGATGAGAGTGGCCATCTGCCACTGTTAACACCGATGAGTCAGGTGGCCGGACGTATTGCCGCCATTCGCGGCGCCAGCCTGTTATTCAGAAACCGCGGCGGGCGAGGCATCTTGCTCGGCGGTATCGATGGTGCTGAAGCCGGTCGTGTGGTGGTATTAGGCGCCGGGGTCGCAGGAAGCCATGCGCTGGCTTCTGCCGTGGCGTTGGCTGCAAAAGTCGATGTGATCGATCTTAATGAGAGAAAATTACAGTCATTGAAAGACCAGTACCCTGGCATCGAAACACACCTGTCAACTGCCGAGGTCGTTGAAGCATTGTGTATTGATGCCGACCTGGTAATCGGTGCAGTTCTGCTCGCCGGCAGACGTGCCCCGGTGGTGTTGAGACAATCGGTGATCCGGCAGATGAATGAGGGCAGTGTCATCGTTGACATCTCGATCGACCAGGGAGGCTGTGTCGAAGGCATCCATGCGACGACCAGTGAAGATCTCTGTTACACGGAGCATGGCGTGATACATTCTGCCGTACCCAATATGCCGGCGACAGTGGCACGGACTTCATCGCAGTCACTGTCGTCTGCAATATTGCCTTATGTCTTGAAACTTGCCGGTTCTGACCTCGACGCCATGGCAGATTCAGAATCTGTCCAGGAGCGTGCATTGCATCTTGCAATGGCAGTGCAACGTGGAAGTATCGTGGATAATGTATTGCAGGATGAGATCGATAAACAGTGATCCATCGCAAATGCCTAAGAATGCCTGATATTTAGTTAAATGAAGGGTATAATCTCGCAAAACTATTAGATAGCCCTGAATGGTCCTGGATCATCTTTAAGCTACAACAACCGGAATTAAGATTGGCTCAAGCACGCCGTACAAAAACAACAACAAACTCGGAAAAAAGTGCTGTTATTGCGACACAGCTGCAGCGAGGTCTGCGCGAAGCGGCAATGCTGGTATTGATGGCACTCGCCCTGTTTCTGTTCACCGCACTGATCACATACCAGTCTTCTGATCCTGGCTGGTCGTATACTGGTTCCAGGGAGTCCGTCCATAATGCTGCCGGCGTCGTCGGTGCCTGGTTTGCCGATGTTCTTTACAATCTCTTCGGTTACCTGTCCTATCTTTTCCCCGTCATCATCGCTTATAGCGGCTGGCTGGTGCTGCGCAGTAATCACCTCGAAGTCGATAAAGATATCGATTATCACGAGCTCGGTATTCGCTGGGCCGGCTTTTTTGTCACCGTCGCCATGGGCTGCGCACTGACCAGTATGCATTTTGCTAGCAGTGATGGCGTCTTGCCGCTCGATGGTGGTGGCATCCTCGGCCGATGGTTAGGTGATTCTATGGCCAGTGCCTTGGGATTACTGGGCTCGACACTGATACTGCTGGCGGTATTCCTCGCTGGAATAACACTGTTTAGTGGCATCTCATGGTTTCGGGTGATCGATACCATCGGTTATGCCGGCCTGGTCAGCTATTACTGGGTAACGACAAAGATTCTCGGCATATTAGAAAACCGGCAGACACAAAAAGCCGGGGAAGAGGCCAAGTTACAGCGACAGGAAGTGGTGGCAGCCAGCAAGAAGAAACAGGAAGTGCGTGAATCCAGAGGTACCAAGGATGTGCGCATCGAGCCAGTCGTCAAAAAAGTTGAGATCTCTGAACGCATGGACAGGGAAAAGCAGATCCAGTTATTCGAAGCGCCGACCGATTCAGAATTGCCGGCATTACGTCTTTTAGATCCGCCAAAACCTCAGCAGAGAGGGTTCTCCAACGAGGCGCTGGAGGCCTTGTCCAGGCTGGTCGAGATCAAACTGGCAGATTTCGGTGTCGAGGTCGAGGTGGTTGCCGTGCATCCGGGTCCTGTCATCACTCGTTTTGAGATGGAGCCTGCACCTGGCGTAAAAGCCAGTAAGATAACGGCCCTTTCCAAAGACCTGGCTCGTTCACTGTCAGTGCCCAGTATCCTTGTCGTCGAGGTGATTCCCGGTAAAACCTGTGTCGGACTGGAGATTCCTAATGAACATCGTGAGATCGTTTCACTGAGTGAAATTCTCATGTCCAAGCAGTACGATAAATCATCATCGCCTCTCACCTTGGGGCTGGGTAAAGATATCGGCGGTAATCCGGTGGTCGCGGATCTTTGCAAAATGCCTCACCTGCTGGTGGCAGGCACCACGGGTTCCGGTAAATCGGTCTGTGTTAATGCGCTGTTGATGAGCCTGTTATACAAGAGTAAACCTGATGAAGTGCGGCTGATCCTGATCGATCCGAAAATGCTCGAGCTCAATGTCTATGAGGGTATCTCGCACTTGCTGACGCCTGTTGTCACCGACATGAAAGAAGCGGCGAATGCACTGCGCTGGTGTGTCGGTGAGATGGAGAGCCGATATGAACTGATGTCTGGCCTCGGTGTGAGAAACATTGCCGGTTATAACCGCAAGGTGAAAGAAGCAATAGAGAAAGGTACGCCACTGGAAGATCCAACATTCAACCCGGATCATCATGCGCCGGGCTCGCAGCCACAAAAATTACAACCATTGCCCTATATCGTCGTCGTGGTCGATGAATTTGCTGACCTGTTTATGGTCGTAGGTAAGAAGATCGAAGAGTTGATCGCACGTATCACGCAAAAAGCGCGTGCTGCAGGTATCCACCTGATCCTGGCAACACAGAGGCCATCGGTCGATGTGGTGACCGGTCTGATCAAGTCGAACATACCGACAAGGATCGCGTTCCAGGTATCTTCGCGTGTTGACTCGCGTACTATCCTTGACCAGATGGGTGCAGAAAACCTGCTCGGACATGGTGATATGTTATACATGGAAGCGGGCGGTGGTCACCCGGTGCGAATTCATGGCGCCTTTGTTGATGATCATGAAGTGCATAGAGTTGTTTCTTTTCTTAAGGAACAAAATGATCCGGATTATATCGAAGAGATAACCCAGGAAAACACCACGGTGTTACCCGGAGAAAAACCGGCAAATGGCGGCGGTGATGATGTCGATGCGCTGTATGATGAAGCTGTCGCCATCGTAACGCAGACACGTAAAGCATCGATTTCTTATGTGCAGCGCCGTTTGAAGATAGGCTATAACCGTGCTGCCCGGATGATCGAAGAGATGGAAGCAGCGGGCGTCGTTTCTGCGATGCAGTCGAATGGTTCGCGTGAAGTGCTGGCGCCGCCACCGCCAGAATAATTCAGAATAACAGTTAGCCGGCAATACTGGCAGTAGACACATTAATCATATTGTCATCTTGAGTAGAGTAAGAAATCATGAATTTTCAGGCTGCTGTATTGCCTGTAGAAAGATTTTTCGCATAAGCGTTCGAGATGACGGTCATCAAATTTGAGTGATAATGAAACCAATCATACTAAATATCTTTTTGTTATTTACTGTTGGTATTGCAGGTGCAATAGCCGAGAGTAAACAGGCTTCCCAGGGTGAAACTTACCTGGAAGACTTCCTGGCGAATACGCAGACACTGGAAGCAACTTTTCAGCAGACATTACGGACACATGAAGGTGAGGTGCTGCAGCAGACCGAGGGTGAGTTCTACCTCGATAGACCGGGCAGGTTTCGCTGGAATTACCGGTCGCCTTATGAGCAGGTGATCGTTTCAGATGGTGAAAGAATATGGATCTACGACGTCGAGCTGCAACAGGTGACCGTTCAAAAGCAGTCCGCCGGTTTACCAGCAACACCGATGGCACTGCTGGAAGACAGTTCGACCTTGCACAAAGATTTCAATGTAACGCCACTTGATGAAAGTCAGGGCGTGTATCGTTTAAAACTTTTAAGTAAATCAAAAGAATCAGATTTCGGCGAAATCGTCATTGGTCTGGATGCCAGTGGATTGCGTTTTATGCAGCTGCACGACCAGTTCGAACAGGTGACTGACATCGTATTTTCAGATATGCATACCAATAAGAAGCTTTCTCGAGAGATCTTCGAATTCATACCCCCCGAAGGCGTCGATGTCTTTGGCGGCTAGCCTGTCTGAAGTTACATGACTGCCGAACTGTTCTCTGAAGACACACAGCCATATCGGCCATTAGCCGACAGGATGCGGCCGCAAGGCCTTGCGGATTATATCGGTCAGGACCATATAATCGGAGAAGGTAAGACCCTGTCGCAGGCTATAGAGAGCCAGACCTTGCATTCGATGGTTTTCTGGGGGCCGCCTGGTACGGGAAAAACAACGTTGGCAAAAATTATTGCTAACACGGTTCAGGCACACTTCATAAACCTGTCGGCCGTACTCTCAGGGGTTAAGGATATACGAGAGGCTATCGCACAGGCGAAACAGTGGCAGGTTCAGGGAGATCTCACTATCCTGTTTGTCGACGAAGTACACCGCTTTAATAAATCACAACAGGATGCGTTTTTACCTTATGTCGAAGACGGCACGATATATTTTATCGGCGCTACTACTGAGAACCCGTCCTTTGAGCTGAACAATGCGTTACTGTCGCGGGTTAAAACCTATGTCCTGAAATCTCTTTCTCAGGAGGCGCTGGTTACTGTCATCAAAAATGCATTAAGTAATGATGCACAGCTAAAAGCGTCAAACACTGAGATCGATGATGAATCATTGCAGCTGCTGGCGCAGGTATCGGACGGTGACGCACGCAGGGCTCTGAACTTCCTTGAGATCGCCTGTGATCTGGCGGAGGCTGATAGCACTGGTATAAGGCATATCAATAAAGCTGTGGTTGAGGACGTTACCTCACAAAGCCTGCGCCGCTTCGATAAAGGCGGTGATCTTTTTTATGAGCAGATATCAGCGCTACATAAATCTGTGCGTGGCAGTAATCCTGATGCATCACTTTACTGGTTTTGCAGGATGATCGATGGCGGCTGTGATCCCTTATATATCGCACGTCGAGTGGTACGTATGGCATCTGAAGATATCGGTAATGCTGATCCACGCGGTCTACAGCTTGCACTGGATGCCTGGCAAACATTTGAACGTCTAGGTAGCCCTGAAGGTGAGCTCGCTATCGCCCAGGCAATCGTATTTCTTGCCTGTGCGGCCAAGAGTAATGCTGTGTATTCGGCATACAAGGCAGCGATGTCAGATGCCAGGAACTCAGCTTCTCTGGATGTGCCTGAACATCTCAGGAATGCACCGACGCAGTTCATGAAAGAGCTGGGGTATGGTAAAGATTACCGTTACGCACACGATGAAGACGACGGCTTTGCAGCAGGCGAGACTTATTTCCCAGAGTCTATGGGGGAGCGGGAATATTACCAGCCGGTTGACCGAGGCCTGGAAGCCAGGATCAAGGAAAAACTTGATCACCTGAGAGAACTGAATCTTACGGGTAAAAATAAAGCCGGAAAATAAATCTTGCGGCACATTGTTAAGCTGTTGTCGCTGTCACAATATACCGTTTATCCAAAAGTTTTTATGCCGCCAATATCTTGCGTTTTCTTAACTATAATCAATTAGTAACGATAACAACCGATGTGTAAAGATGACGCGAAACCAGGAAAGAGCTTCAGCAGAAGGATATTGTATTCTAGTGTTGATCATCAATGGTGAAGTTCAGAATCACCTCTCACAAAAATCCTTCTATATCGAAAATATTGGTAAAGGCGGCTTCCGTTTTCTATCAGACATAGAGTTTGAACTCGAAGACAGGGTGCAGGTACTGTTGCATTTTCCGGACGAGCATTCACAGGAAGTACTGGGACGCATCTGTTACAGCGAGCCGCTAGATGATGGTAAAATAGCCTACGGTTTCAGTGTAATCGACGGTTTTTATTCACTTCTAAAATCCAATGGGTAGATACCTGGTCATCGACAGTCCATAACAGAAGGGGTATCTCTCGTGAATGGCCAATCACCCGTAAAATCCCAAGCTCTTTTTATATTCCTTAGCCTTGCTATAAGTTTGACCTTCAGTCTTATGATAGCTGATTGGGTGTTAAGTTATCAGCGGCAGTCGATAGAACTCAGTGAGCATATGGAGCCAGGCATGATAGTGTACGATGCCCAGTTAGGCTGGAAATTAAAACCTTACTGGTCAGGTAAGCATCATCACTACGACTATGATGTTGAATATAATATCAATCCAGACGGATTTCGCGGAACTGATGCCCGTGTCAAAGAAGTCGATATTTCTGTAGTGGGTGACAGTTTCAGTTTTGGTCTGGGTGTAAATGATGACGAAACGTTTGTCGCGCTACTTAACAAAAAATATAATAATAAATTTTACAATTATAGTGTGCCTGGTTACAGCACTGACCAGCAGCTGCTGTTAATAAACAGGCATAGAGATGAGATCAGTCAACATCTCCTGCTGATCGTTTATCTGGGTAATGATATCTTCGATAATATGCGCAGCTATCCTTTGCAAGCCGACCATGGAAAACCGTTTTTCAAGTTAACTGGTGACATGCTAAGTTTAGAGAACACGCCTGTCCCGCTGCAAGCTAAGCCTGCAGCGGTTAGAGCTGAGAGTATTTCTAGTATCGTATTGGGTGATGATCCAAAGCGCAATAATCTGTCTGGCTGGCTTGCTGACTTTGAGATAAGCAGACGTATCGGTCTTTTCCATGATGATGTTTTTCTGTCCGATGATAGCATGCAGGCGCGTTTCCAGGAGTCACTTCAACTTTTTAATAGGCTGGTTATTGAGATGAAAGACATCACTGATAAGAATGCTGGCCAGTTAAGCATAGTACTGTTGCCCGGACGTTCCTATGTGGAGCAGCCAGGCAGTCTGTCGGCTCAATTTCAGGAATATTTTCGTAAGAATATCATGTCCTCATTAACTACAAGATCCTCGATAGAGGTGCTGGACCTGGCCGTTCATCTAAGAGGTCTACATGTTAACGGTGTGAATGACTTGTACTATCCAAACGAAGGTCATCTGACACCTTTGGGGCATCAGCATGTTGCTGATTACCTGGCCGAACAGATCCATTAAATTGATAGTGTAATGACCTATATATTAGGACTGTCCGCTTATTACCATGATAGTGCCGCAGCGCTATTGTATGATGGTGAGATCATGGCAGCAGCACAGGAAGAGCGGTTTACCCGCATACGCCATGATGCGGCATTTCCGGAAAACTCGATCCGGTTCTGCATCAGGCAAGCCGGTATCTCATTCTCAGATATCGATCATATCGTTTTTTATGATAAGCCTCTGTTGAAATTTGAGCGGCTACTGGAAACACATCTCGCAACAGCACCTAACGGCCTGCCAGCATTTATCAAAGCTATGCCGGTATGGCTGAAAGAAAAACTTTATTTGAAAAGAGTGCTGCGTGAAGAACTGTCTGCACTCGGTGAGTGTGAGCTTGCAGATTTACCTGCATTATTGTTCAGTTCGCATCATCAGGCACATGCTGCATCCGCATATTATGCCAGCCCTTATGAAAAAGCCGCTGTTTTATGTCTGGATGGTGTTGGTGAATGGGCGACAACCACGGCGTGGTTGGCAGAAGGTAAGCATCTAAACCCATTATGGCAAATTAATTTCCCACATTCTCTAGGTTTACTGTATTCAGCATTCACTTATTACACCGGTTTCCGGGTGAATTCTGGTGAATATAAGCTGATGGGCCTGGCGCCATACGGTGAAGCAAAATATGTTGATCTGATTCTAGATAACCTTATAGATTTGAAAGAAGACGGCAGCTTTCGTTTGCATATGTCGTTCTTTAATTTTGCTTCCGGCCTGACCATGACCAGCAAGAAGTTCCACGATTTATTCGGCGCCGACCCTCGTGAACCGGAGTCAGATATAACGCAAAGGGACATGGATATCGCAAAGTCGATCCAGGTCGTAACCGAAAATATCGTATTAGGTCTGGCAAAAAAACTGCAGCAGGAAACGGCTGTTGAAAATTTGTGCCTGGCTGGTGGTGTAGCATTGAACTGCGTGGCTAACGGACGTTTACTGGATGAAGGTATCTTCAAAAATATCTGGGTACAACCAGCGGCAGGTGACGCTGGCGGAGCTCTTGGCGCTGCATATCTTGTCTGGCACCAATATTTAGATAATCAGAAAGAAGTTTCACTGCAGGACCGCATGCAGGGCGCGTTGTTAGGGAGTAGTTACTCAGATAGCGAGATAGAAAGAATACTTTCATCGACTGGTGCATATTATAAAAAATATGAAACTGAGGAATTGCTCAAGGTCGTCTCAGGGTACCTGAATGATGAGATGGTCGTTGGCTGGTTTCAGGGGAAGATGGAATTCGGCCCTCGGGCTCTGGGCAGCCGTTCGATCCTGGGCGATCCGCGCAGCAAGGATATGCAGTCAGTAATCAATCTGAAAATAAAAAATCGAGAGTCTTTCAGACCATTTGCACCTGCTGTATTACTGGATAAACTCTCTGACTGGTTTGAGATGAGCGTTAGTAGTCCTTATATGCTGTTCGTTACGCACCTGAAAAAAGATAAATGTTTCGATGTCGTTCGGGATGCGAGCAAACAGGGCCTTGAAAAGTTGAAAATAATAAGATCGCAGGTACCATCGATCACGCATGTGGACAATACTGCTCGTGTTCAGTCCGTATCAGCCGAATCAAACCCGATGTTCTTCAGCTTGCTATCTGAATTTGATGATCTCACGAAATGCCCGCTACTGATCAACACTTCATTTAATGTTAGAGGGGAGCCTATAGTTGAATCACCAGATGACGCTCTAGCCTGTTTTATGACTACTGGTATGGACGTTCTGGCGATCGGTTCTTTTGTGCTGCTCAAGAATGATCAGCCAGAGAGTATACTGGAAAGATTAGATGACAGAAAAACTGATGGAAAACTGCCTGCTTCCACTATCGAGCTCACACCTAAAGAATTACGTCAGTTTGCCGTCAGTACCGGTATTGGAGTTTCATTGATTTTTGGCTGGTTTTTTCCATGGCTCGCTGATTTAAAACTTGATACGGACGTGATATTTTTTTCCGCGTTGTGGATATTATGGGGCTTGCTTCTACCTAAGACTTTGAGACCCGTCTATAAAAGATGGATGCAATTTGGTTTGATGATGGGCAGGATGATGACGCCGTTGATATTATCAATCATCTATTTTACTTTAATCACGCCTGTGGGATTGTTAATGCGTGTATTCGGTAGTGATCCACTGAATCGAAAACTGGATAATTCGCTGGATAGTTATTGTGTGAAAAGTGATGATATAGAGCCGGGTGACCTGGAGAAACCTTTCTGATGTGGGAATTTATTATTGATCTCTGGCAGTTTATGAAGGCCAGAAAAAAATACTGGCTATTTCCTATCGTGCTGGTTATGTCACTATTGGGCGCACTACTGGTATTAGGTCCAGGTTCATCTGTGGCACCATTCATCTATACCTTGTTCTAGCCGCTTGCCAGAGAAGGGGCAGGTGCATGCTCCGACTCCGTGTCTGTATCAACTGATTTTTTTAAACTTGATACGGTGCGGGTTGATCGCTGCCTCTTCACCTAGACGCTCGACGCGGTCTGCTTCATATTCAGTGAAGTTACCCTCGAACCAGGTCACTTTGCTATCACCTTCGAAGGCGAGGATGTGTGTTGCTATGCGGTCGAGGAACCATCGGTCATGCGAGATGACGACGACACAACCAGGGAAGTTAAGAATCGCTTCCTCTAATGCTCGCAGTGTTTCCACATCGAGGTCATTGGTCGGTTCATCGAGCAGTAACAGGTTGCCACCACTTTTCAACAATTTGGCAAGGTGAAGACGGTTACGCTCGCCGCCTGAAAGGTCTTTGACGAATTTCTGCTGGTCTTCACCTTTGAAATTGAATCGACTGACATAACCACGAGACGGAACGGTATAGTTACCGATGGTTATGTTATCCAGTCCGTCCGAGATCTCTTCCCATACTGTTTTATTGCCTTCCAGGTCATCACGTGATTGATCAACATAAGCGATCTTGACTGTTTCACCCGTTTTGAATTCACCGGAGTCAGGTTTTTCTTCACCGGTGATCAGACGGAACAGGGTGGTTTTACCTGCACCGTTAGCGCCGATGATGCCGACGATGCCACCGCGCGGCAGGTTGAAACTGAGATCTTCGTAGAGAAGTTTGTCGCCAAATTTTTTGCCGATGTTTTTTGCTTCGATCACCAGCTCACCAAGTCGTGGACCTGGTGGAATATACAGTGACTGTGTTTCAGAACGTTTCTGAAAATCCGAAGAGGAGAGTTCCTCGAAACGCTGCATTCGAGCCTTGCTTTTGGCCTGGCGCGCTTTCGGGTTCGAGCGTACCCATTCCAGTTCGGCCTTGATCGTTTTCTGTCGACTGGCTTCTTTTTTCTCTTCGGTCGCAAGACGTGCTTCTTTCTGTTCCAGCCATGACGAATAGTTGCCTTCCCATGGTATACCATGGCCACGGTCAAGCTCCAGGATCCAGCCGGCGACATTATCGAGGAAGTAACGATCGTGAGTTACCGCTACAACGGTACCCGTGTACTCCTTGAGGAATCTTTCCAGCCAGGCGACAGATTCTGCATCCAGGTGGTTGGTGGGCTCATCCAGGATCAACATGTCGGGTGCTGACAACAGCAGGCGGCACAGCGCTACCCGGCGTCGTTCACCACCAGAGAGCTTGCTTACATCGGCATCCCACGGTGGCAGGCGTAACGCATCTGCGGCCACTTCAAGCTTGTTTTCAAGGTTGTGAGCATCTGCCGCCTGGACGATGTTTTCAAGACTTGCCTGTTCGCTGGCCAGGGCATCAAAATCGGCATCGGGTTCTGCATAAGCGGCATAAACTTCTTCGAGCCTCTTCTGTGCATCGATTATTGTACTTAGGCCTTCTTCTACGTTACCGCGTACATCTTTGCTCTCGTCGAGCTGTGGTTCCTGTGGCAGATAGCCAACACGCAGGTCCGTCGCCGGTCGGGCTTCACCGATAAAGTCGGTATCGACACCAGCCATGATACGAAGCAGGGTAGATTTACCGGCACCGTTATAACCGAGTACGCCAATCTTGGCGCCTGGAAAAAAATTTAAACTGATATCTTTAAGGATAACCTTCTTGGGTGGAACGACCTTGCCGACGCCGTTCATCGTATATACATATTGAGCCATAGTGAAAAGTCATATTTAAAAAAAGTAAATTATACGCATAAGCTAAAAAATTTAATATGTGTTTCAAATGCTATTGGAAATGAAATATGAAATAGACGTTATAGTTTCTCTCGTTCTTTGGTAAAATGCATTTTCTAAAAATTTATCAGGAATTAGCAATGAAAGAAAAAATCTTGGCCCTGGCCGCGGCGCTGACAATAACTATTTGTTCACCTGTCATGGCAGTCGATTATGGAAAACTCGCTGACTCGGTAGACAAAGAAAAGGTATCAGATTCTGTTGATCAGGATAAACTGAAATCTTCAGTCAGTACTGAAGGTGTTGATTATGAGCAGGCAACTGACTCTGTCGACAAGGATAAAGCGAAAGAATCTGTCGATACGGAAAAAGCCAAGGGCGCATTCGGTTACTAACTGAATTCTTGAGTCTGCAGATGTTCTCGTACGCTGTGCGGGAATCTATCTGCATGATTTTTATTGTATTATTACCTTTTTCTCTTCCGGTTTTCTATCGATTAAGCAGTATTTGCTACTTGTTAGCAGTACTGGATTCCACTAATTTCCATTTCTCAATGGAATAATCGCATCATTTATTAGTTATATCAGTAAGTTATTGATATACAGCTGTACCGCTAATTTGATAAGATTGCGCGATTTTATATTAACAGGCACCCGTGACATGGGTGGGTCTCGATCAGGAGTTCGAATGTTTTCCAAAGATACAAAAATTGAAGGTTATGACGAAGCGTTATGGGCTGCGATGCAGCATGAAGAAAAACGTCAGGAAGAGCATATTGAGCTGATCGCTTCTGAAAACTATGCCAGTCAGCGCGTGATGCAGGCACAGGGTTCGGTTTTAACAAATAAATACGCCGAGGGTTATCCGGCGCGTCGCTATTATGGCGGTTGTGAGAACGTCGATGTGGCTGAGCAACTGGCTATCGATCGGGTTAAACAACTTTTCGGTGCAGGTTATGCCAATGTGCAGCCGCATTCAGGTTCACAGGCAAATGCGGCCGTTTATATGGCGCTGTGCAAACCAGGTGACACCATCTTAGGTATGTCCCTGGCTGATGGTGGCCACCTGACACATGGTTCACACGTGAGCTTCTCAGGAAAGATCTATCACGCCGTACAGTATGGTCTGGATAATGAGACTGGTATCGTTGATTATGACGAGGTTCAACGTCTTGCGGATGAACATAAGCCAAAGATGATCGTCGCTGGTTTTTCTGCTTATTCTCAGATTATGGACTGGGATCGATTCCGTGCTATCGCTGATTCCTGTGGTGCCTATCTTTTTGTCGATATGGCACACGTAGCGGGTCTGATCGCTGCTGGTCTATACCCGAATCCTGTCGGCGTGGCAGATGTGGTCACATCGACTACACATAAAACCTTACGCGGTCCACGTGGCGGTATCATTATCGCCGGTGAAGATTCATTGATGAGAAATGAAGACCTGGCGAAAAAATTAAATTCTGCAATCTTCCCAGGCACACAGGGCGGCCCACTGATGCACGTGATCGCGGCAAAAGCGGTTGCCTTCAAAGAGGCGCAGGAGCCTGGATTTGCTGTATACCAGAAACAGGTCATCGTCAATGCACAGGCAATGGCAAAAGTGGTTCTCGAACGTGGTTACAAAGTCGTTTCAGGTGGCACCGACAACCACCTGTTCCTGTGGGATCTCACGCCAAGAAACCTGACCGGTAAGGTGGTCGAGGCTGAACTGGGTAGAGCGCACATAACCGTCAATAAAAATGCGGTACCGAATGATCCACAATCACCCTTTGTGACCAGCGGTATTCGAGTTGGTACGCCGGCGATGACAACACGTGGCTTTACTGAGCAGGACGCCACCGATCTGGCAACCTGGATGTGTGACATCATCGATAGTATCGAGGGTGATGCTGCTGATTCAGCAATTATCGATAGTGTTCGCGAAAAGGTCAGTGCCATCTGTGCCCGGCTGCCAGTGTATGAGAAATAATTTGCCCCTGGCCTGTGAGTCAGCAACGGATTAAATAAAAGAAATATGTATTGTCCATTTTGTTCAGCGCCTGATACCCGTGTAATTGATTCGCGGCTAGCCAATGAAGGTGATCAGGTACGTCGACGTCGTGAATGCGTTTCATGTAACGAACGTTTCACCACGTATGAAAGTGCTGAACTTAATATGCCTCGTATTGTGAAGCAGGATGGCAGTCGCATGCCATTCAGGGAAGAGAAACTTTGTGCCGGGGTGATGCGGGCGCTGGAGAAAAGACCAGTAAGCACAGAGCAGATCGATGCGGCGATCAATAGTATTACGCATCAGCTGCTGGCTGCCGGCGAGCGTGAAGTCAGTTCTGCGATGATCGGCAACCTGGTGATGGAAGAGCTGCTGGCTCTTGATCAGGTCGCTTATATACGTTTCGCATCAGTGTATCTCGATTTTACTGATGTGAATGCATTTCGCGATGCTATAGAAAAGATAGAGAAGACCAAAGCGACCAAGAAGAAACGATAACGTTTATCGATATTTTCGTTTGACTTCTTATAGAAATGTGGCAGCCAAGATGATCAGCAGCGTTGAATATATGCAGCAGGCAATACGGCTTGCAAAAAAAGGCTTATACACGACAGATCCAAATCCGTCCGTGGGCTGTGTCATCGTAAAGGATGAAGAGATCGTCGGCGAAGGCTGGCATCAACGTGCGGGTAAAGCCCATGCTGAGGTCAATGCATTAGAGCAGGCTGGTGATAAGGCTAAGGGGGCCACGGCATATGTTACATTGGAGCCGTGCAGTCATACCGGAAAAACGCCGCCCTGCGCAGATGCCCTGATAAATGCTGGTGTAAAGAAAGTTATCGCTGCCATGAAAGATCCGAATCCATTGGTCGTAGGTGACGGTTTAAAAAAACTGCAGGACGCAGGAATCGAAGTTGAATCTGGATTACTCGAGTCGCAGGCACGGGAGTTAAATCCCGGCTTTATTAAACGTATGGAGTCCGGCAGGCCATTTGTACGCGTTAAGATGGCAATGAGCCTGGACGGCCGCACCGCGATGGCATCTGGTGAGAGCCAGTGGATAAGCGGTGAGGCTTCGCGTAATGATGTACAACGGATGCGTGCTGGGAGCTCTGCGATCTTAACGGGTATCGATACCGTGCTGGCAGATGATCCGTCGATGAACGTCCGGCTAAACGCTGAAGAATTAGGTCTGGATGCGAATCAGGCAGTCAGGCAACCGAAACGTATCGTGCTGGATAGCCAACTCAGGATGCCTGCGGATGCGAAAATATTCACTGTCGAAGGGGAATGTTTCGTATATACCACAGTTAATATGGATGCTAAAAACAGCTATCCATTTATAATCGAAACCAGTGCTTCGCAAGATGGCAAAATAGATCTTCGGCTATTGATGGATGATCTGGCGAAAAAAGAAATCAATCTGCTTCATGTAGAAGCAGGTTCTGTTTTATGTGGTGCTCTTTTAAAAAATGACCTCGTTGATGAAATCATTATTTATATGGCACCACATATTATGGGTGACGATGCAAAAGGATTGTTTCATCTACCCGAACTAAAAAAGATGAAAGACAGGATCTCGCTGAGTATAAAGGATGTGAGATCTATCGGAAGTGATATTCGGATCACTGCACGACCAGAAACTGTGCAGTAGTACCAATATCTGATTTTGGTTGAGATTGGGAACTAGAGGTTATTGATGTCTACAGTTGTTGTTGTAAAAAAAGCCGGTAAAGTCTGTATCGCAGCGGATAGTCTGACAAGTTTTGGTGATCTGAAACTGAACTCGATGTACGATGCCGCACACGATAAAATCTTGCATCACGATGAGAATTACCTGGGCATCGTGGGCAGCGCGGCGCATCAGCTCGTGCTGGAAAGCCTGTTAATCAGTAAAAAAATATCTGATAAGAAAATCGAAATTGATTTTTCCTCTCGTCTGGCGATCTTTGAAACATTTCGTGCTTTACATCCCGTCCTTAAAGAAAAGTATTTTTTAAACGCCAAAGATGAAGATGATGATCCTTATGAATCAACTCAGATCGATGCTCTGATCGCAAATCCATCTGGTATTTTCGGCGTGCACTCTTTACGCGAAGTAACAGAATATAAAAAATTCTGGGCGATCGGTTCGGGTGCTGAATATGCATTAGGTGCGATGTTTGCTGTTTTTGATAATGCTGCGTCAGCAGAAGAGGTGGCCCACGCAGGCGTTGCCGCCGGTGCAGAATTCAACAACGCTTCATCGATGCCGTTATCAAGTTATGTCGTAGACCTGCAGCAACTACAGTCAGTAGCGAAATAGAGATCGATTATGTTTACCGGAATCATTGAAGCAGTTGGCCGTATCAAGAGCATAGAACCCGTCGGTGGTGATATACGGCTACACGTCGATGTCGGCTCGTTAGATATGGATGACGTGCAGCTCGGTGACAGCATCGCGGTTAACGGTGTCTGCCTTACAGCTGTCGAGTTCGATAAGAAACATTTTGTCGCAGATGTCTCAAATGAGACCATCGCATTGACCAGCCTGAAAGGGCTGGCTATCGGCAGTGAGGTCAATCTTGAAAAGGCATTATTGCCTACCACGCGACTGGGTGGGCACCTGGTCAGCGGGCACGTGGATGGTCTGGGTGAAGTTATTTCTATTAAAGAAGAGTCACGATCTATCCAGTTGATCATAAGAGCGCCAGACGAACTCAAACATTATATAGCGATGAAAGGATCGATCTGCATCGATGGTACCAGCCTGACGGTAAACAAGATTACTAATACTGATTTCGAGATAAACATCGTTCCGCATACGCAGCTGCAGACGATCATAAAAAATTATAAACCCGGTACCAGGGTAAACCTGGAAGTCGATCTGATCGCCCGTTACCTGGAAAGGTTATTGATGAAACAGGATGATACTACCGGTCATGGAATCACACTGGAAAGCCTGGCTAAAGCCGGATTCGTAAGTTAATCAAACAAAGAAACTAGCATGAAGTTGAATACTACCGAAGAAATTATTGAGGATATCCGCCAGGGCAGGATGGTCGTCATCATGGACGACGAAGATCGTGAAAACGAAGGTGACCTCCTGATGGCATCATCTGCGGTGACTGCAGATGATGTAAATTTTATGGCACGATATGGTCGTGGCCTGATCTGTATGACGTTGACAGAGCAGCGATGCAAACAGCTGAACCTGCCATTGATGGTACACGGTACGGATCTTCTTGAGAGTACGAACTTCACCATGTCTATCGAAGCGGCTGAAGGTGTGACCACCGGTATCTCTGCAGCCGACCGGGCTGTGACCATCGCTGCAGCGGTTAAGCCCGATGCTTCACCTAAAGATATCGTGCAACCGGGACATATCTTCCCATTGATGGCTCAACCGGGTGGTGTTTTAACACGTGCTGGTCATACCGAAGCAGGATGTGATCTTGCTGCGCTTGCCGGCCTGGAGCCAAGTTCGATGATCGTCGAGATCCTGAATGAAGACGGTACCATGGCACGACGTCCTGACCTGGAGACATTCGCCGAAGAACATGGTTTGAAAATTGGTACTATCGAAGACCTGATCAGTTATCGCCTACAGAACGAAAAGACTGTCGATCGTATTTCAGAATGTGAATTTCCGTCCCAGTATGGTGATTTCAGGTTGATCTCTTACCGTAACAAGCTCGATTCAATCACACATTATGCGCTAGTGAGTGCTGATGATGAGATCGATTCTTCGGAACCAGTGCTGGTGCGTGTTCATATGAAGAATACCCTGACAGATGCATTAGGCCTGCTGGGTTCAAAATCATGGCCCTTAGATTCGGCCCTGAAACAGATCTCAGAAGTAAAGCAGGGTGTCGTCGTTGTTCTCAACTGGGCAGATGAAGATACGGTCATCTCACAATGGATGTCAGAATGTTCAGGTAACAGAAAAGACGATGTCGTCCAAACCAGGAAACCAAAAGATCTAAGAACCGATGGTGTTGGCGCACAGATACTGATGGATCTGGGGGTCAGGAAGATGCGCTTGATGACTGCGCCAAAAGTCATCCACGGCCTGGCTGGTTTTGGCCTGGAAGTGGTCGATTACATATCTGGTAAAGAAGCTTAGTAGTTTCTGTAGAGTTAAAGTCGTCCCGCAAACAGTGGGATGATAGTAAAGTGTTATACGTACTAAACATTATTATTTAAGAGAAAGACAATGAGTGAAAGTAAGATAATTGAAGGCAGTCTGCAATATAAAGATGGTCGATTTGCGATCGTCGTTGCACGATTTAATGGTTACATAGTCGAGAGTTTGCTCGCTGGCGCAATGGATACATTGTTAAGACATGGCGTGTCTGCTTCTGATATTACAGTGGTGCGTGTACCGGGTGCATTTGAGCTGCCTGTAACTGTACAGGGCCTGGCACAATCTGGAAATTACAATGCGATCATCGCACTAGGCGCGGTCATCCGCGGCGCAACCCCGCATTTTGATATCGTGGCGAATGAATCAGCTAAAGGCTTATCTGCAATCGCACTTGATCACGGTATGCCGATTATCAATGGTATTTTAACCACAGAAAATATCGAGCAGACCATCGAACGTGCCGGCACGAAAGCGGGTAATAAAGGGGCTGAAGCTGCAGCTGCTGCTATCGAAATGGTCAACATCTTCAAGCAGCTGGATTAAGTTGTTTAATAATTAAAATATTGTTGCCTTATGTCAGATACTACAAGTTCACCAATAAAAGGCCAGGCCCAGAAGGGCATGGCGAAGGCAAGAGGAAAGTCACGCCGCCTGGCTATGCAGGCTATATATCAGTGGCAGATGACGGGAGATAATATCTCGGATATCAAGCAACAGTTTTTTGATGAAAACAATATGTCACAGTTTGATTCAGCATTTTTTTCTGAACTGGTAAGTGGTGTTGCCTCTTCGATAAGTGATCTGGACGTCCTGCTTGAGAAGTACATGCCGAGAAGTGCTGAATCTGTTGATCCAGTAGAGCGCTCTATATTACGTATTGCGGTGTATGAATTCGTTAATCGTTTTGATGTACCTTACCGCGTAGTGTTAAATGAGGCTGTTAACATTACCAAAGAATACTGCTCAGAAAATAGTCATACATTCGTCAATGCCGTCCTGGACAAGGTTGCAAAAGAAGTCCGCCATATTGAAGTGCAATCAGCCAGGTCCTGACTGTTTCTTATCACAACAATTTCTTCCTGTTTCTCCATGGGTTTATGATTGATGAATAATGAGTTCGATATCATAAAAAAATATTTCACGTTCTCAGATTCTCGTGATGACGTGTTGATTGCTGGTGGCGACGATTGTGCCAGCGTAACGGTATCAGAGGATAAACAGCTACTTATCACGGTAGACACGCTTATTTCAGGTACGCATTTCCCGGAAAACACACGCCCTGAAGATATCGCCTATAAATCGATCATGGTTAATTTAAGTGATCTCGCAGCAATGGGTGCAACACCTGCCTGGGTAACACTTGCGATAACGCTACCAGAGATTGATGAAGACTGGTTGTCCAGGTTTTCGATAACATTTGCTGAACTCCTGAAAAGCTTCAACGTTAGTCTTATCGGTGGCGATACTACAAAAGGTGCGCTATCGATCACGGTTCAGGCAATGGGCTTATGTGATAAGGCTAATGTTTTAAAACGTGATAGTGCGGAGCCGGGCGATAACATATATGTAACCGGTAATCTTGGCGATGCTGCCATTGGTCTGCGCGCGATACTTGATCATCTTAATGATGACGATCTGCAATCATGTGTCTCCCGATTAAACCGTCCCGAAGCAAGGCTGCTGTTTGCGCAAGAACTGACATCATGCTCAAAATGTGCGATTGATATATCAGATGGCCTGGTTGCTGATCTTGGCCACATCCTTGATGCGAGTCACTGTGGCGCAAAGATATTGTTGCCTGGCATCCCTGTGTCATCTGCCGCGAGATATTATTTCGAACAATATAATGAAGGAAGGACTGACTGGTCTATGCTGTTAGCACAAGGTGATGACTATGAGCTATGCTTTACTGTCAGTAAGGATCATGATTCGGCTGTCACTGAACTAGCAAGCAAACACGGATTACAGGTGAGCTGTATCGGCGAAGTTACGGAAACTAAAACCCTGGAATTCATAAACTCAAGCGGTGAAGTAGTAAATTTTTCTGCGACCGGCTTTAAACATTTTTAAACTTTAATTACCTGACTTTATAAAGTAATAATTATAGTGTCCGAAACATGTCAAACAAAAACAGAAAAATTCTCATTAATGAATTAAAAGATCCGGTGGTTTTTACTGCAGTAGGCTTTGGCAGTGGATTATCGCCCGTTGCACCAGGTACCGCCGGAACCCTTCTTACTGTACCGCTTGTGTATTTTCTGCAGCAGCAGGATTTTCTGATTTACGTTACGGTCACCGTATTCGTACTCTTGACCGGCTCCTGGGTCTGCGGTTATGCGGCAAAGAAGCTGCAGGTGCACGATCATTCGGGTATCGTTTACGACGAGGTGGCCGGATTTTTAATCACCATGTGCCTGGCACCACCCGGTTGGCAATGGATGCTTGCAGGGTTTGCCTTCTTCCGTTTCTTTGATGCAGTAAAACCATGGCCTATTTCATGGCTTGATAAAAATTTGCATGGTGGTTTTGGAATAATGTTTGATGACGTCATTGCAGGCATTTTTAGTCTATCCTGTTTGTTATTACTTAATCATTTCATATAGCAGTCTATGGCAAAATCTCTAACATTATTGACGGCATGCCTTTCTATATCGTTTGCATCAAGCCTGTATGCAATCGAGAAATTAGAGGTGCAGGGGTTGTTTTCGAACAAGGCGGTTTTGATGATCGACGGTAAACGTCACATTCTGGCTGTAGGAAAAACCAGCCCTGAAGGTGTGAAGGTGATTTCTGCAAATAGTCGTGGTGCAGTTCTTGAAGTCGATGGCAAGCAGAAACAATACGATCTTGGTAATACCGTCAGTACCTCGTTCACAAAACGCACATCACAGAAAGAGACAATCTTCGTAAACTCTGGTGGTATGTACGTGACTTTCGGTAGCATCAATGGCCGTTCGGTACGCTTCCTGGTAGATACCGGGGCAAGTGCCATTTCGATGAATACCGAGCAGGCAAAACAACTGGGTATCCGTTATGACAAGATAGGTATTCCTTCGAATGTCAGTACTGCCTCAGGTTTTGTAAGCGCTTACCGTGTGCGTCTGAAGTCGGTAAGCGTCGGGAACATTACCGAGTCCAATGTCGAAGCATTTGTTATCGATGGGAACCACCCGGGGCCCATATTGCTTGGTATGACATTTCTTGGGCGCTTGAGTGTCGAGCACAGTGGCAATGCGATGACCTTGATGCAAAGGGACTGATTTTTCTTTTTCTTAATATTTACAGTTGATTTTTCATTAGGCTTTGCGGTTCTCGCACCGCGGGCGAGGCACTCTTTTGCAACAGCCCAAAAGAGTACCCAGAAAAGGCCGCCACGTCAGCCGCGCCCCTAAAAAGCAGGGGTTCCCATCGAGGCAGTACCATTATCATGCTGCGCCAGAACTCGCAGAAGACGCTCAGACAGCTGACACAGAAAGCCCATGATAATAGCACCGCCTCAATGGCTTGCTAAGGTGGGCTAAAGGTCAACGTCAATAACAGTATCCTTATCTGGCACTGTGCTCCTTCTATGCGGTCTTTTCGCTTCTTGTTATTTGTTTTTGAATTTCTCTCACATTAGCCAAGCCATTGAGGTATACCCGGTATTATGGGCCTTCTGTGAAAACTGTCTGAGCGCACGTGCTTTTCAACGTGGGCGAGTTTTTTCACGGCATGATACCGGGAATACCTCAGTGGGAACCCCTGTGTCTTTTACAGGGGCGCCAGGCGTAGTGACGGCTTTTTTTGGTTACTTTTTTTAGCTGATGAAAAAAAGTAACTCGCCGTAAAAGGCGAAACTCACGATAACAATATACGTACCTAAGTAGCGTCAATAAAAGAAACTATAGAAATAAGGAACGAGTACCTCGCCCGCGGTGCGAGAACCGCAAAGCCTAACGAAAAATCAACAGTAAATATTGAGAAAAAGAAAAATAGGTAAAGAAGGTGTAAGCTTAATCCAGAATCGAAAACCCTTCATTACCTAAAAAGTTAACCAGTTCGATCAACGGTAACCCGATCAGAGCATTAGGATCACTACCTTCAAACCGTTCAAATAACGCGATTCCCAGAGCCTCTGATTTAAAACTGCCTGCACAATTATAAGGCTGCTCTTTATGCAGATAATTCTCGATCATCGTCGGTGTTAATTCTTTGAAAACCACGGTGTAGGGCACACAACTGCTCTGAATATTACCAGTGCTGGTATTGAGCAGGCATAATCCTGTCTGAAAGGTAATCTTCTGTCCGGATGCGCGGCTCAGCTGTTTGAAGGCGTTTTCAAAATTTCCCGGTTTACTGAGTTTTTCACCATGTAATACGGCGCTCTGATCAGAGCCGATGACCAGGGACTCGGGATGACGTGCTGCGATAGCCTGTGCTTTTGCTATGGCAAGGCGTACCACCATGTCCTCAACAGTTTCATCTTTGAGGGGAGTCTCGTCGATATCCGGTGAATCACACTCGAAATCGACATGTAAACGTTCCAGAAGGGCTTTTCTGAAGGGGGAGGTCGAACCCAGGACTAGTTTCATCGGATTTATTTAGTTGCTCAGGAAGTTGCTGATTGTCTTGGAGATAATTCTGCATATTGTATAGAAATTCACATAAAAAAGCATTTCTAACGTCTATGTCAAAGGTAATAGAACTTATTGATATGTAAGGAGAATATATACAGAATATGCTTTTTACTGTATTATGGGCGGATTATGCAGACGCAGTTGCCAACTAAATTGCCAGAAACGGCGAATTTTGTTCGTCAGGTCGAGCTTAATCGAACCTTAGAAGGTGTCTACTCGATATCCAAATTTGCTCGATTAGGCGAAATGTTATTGAGCGATGAGGGTTATGTTACCGTAAAACTTGAGTTTACGCGTAGTGTTGGTATCTCGAGTTTAAGGGGTAAGGTGTCTGCAAAACTGCTGGTGGAGTGCCAGCGCTGTTTGCAACCTGTTGAAACCGAGGTTTCAGGTAGTTTCAAATTTGCACTGGTTCACAGTGAAGAAGAATTTGAGTTACTGCCTGAAGAGTTTGAGCCTTACATGCTCGAAGGTGAGGAACAGTCAATCATCGATCTGGTCGAAGATGAACTGTTATTGAGCTTGCCGATGGTGACGATTCATGAGCAAGCGTGTTCTGAATTTATGTCAAAACAGAACGAAGAGGTCAGGGCAGCGATTGAGGCTGAGAAACAAGCAGGAAACCCTTTTGCGGCTTTGAAAGCCTTAAAAGAAGATTTAAACAACTAGGTCAATAAATCATATTTATTTGTCCTTATATATTTTTAACATATTACAGAGTAGTAGTTTTAGGAGATAACCGTGGCAGTTCAAAAGAGCAGAAAATCACGTTCAAAACGCGGCATGCGTCGTTCACATGATGCAATGGTTGGTGCAACACTTTCAGTTGACCCTACATCAGGTGAAACACATCACCGTCATCACATCACAGCTGACGGTTACTATAAAGGTCGTAAAGTCGTTAATACTGGCGACAGTTTCGAAGATTAATATTGCAAGTCAGCAGCAACAGAACGCTCTGTTGCTGCTGACTTGTACATATTATGGCGACCATCAATAAAGCAACCATCGCTTTAGATGCAATGGGCGGCGACTTCGGACCTGAAGTTATTGTCCCTGCAGCAATTCATATAGTAAAAAAATTCAGCGACATTCACATTATTCTTGTGGGCGATGAATCGCGCCTGCGCGACTGCGCAAAAGACCACAAGATGGATCTCGATAAACATTTTGAAATACAGCATGCCTCCCAGGTGGTTGAGATGCATGAAGACCCGCGGCATGCGGTACGCAAGAAGAAAGATTCATCGATGCGTGTCGCCATCAACATGGTCAAAGAGGGTCGTGCCCAGGCGGCAGTCAGTGCCGGCAACACCGGCGCTCTGATGGCTACTGCAAAGTTTGTCCTGAAAACCGTTCCCGGTATCGACCGACCAGCAATCTGTACGACGATCCCTTCATATGGCGGCCATACGCATATGCTGGATCTGGGTGCAAATGTCGATAGCAGTGCTGAAAACCTGTTCCAGTTTGCGGTCATGGGTTCAGTATTAGCTGAAGCCATAGACAATACACATGAGCCTAAAATCGGCCTGTTGAATATTGGTTCTGAAGCCGGTAAGGGCAACGCGCAGGTAAAAGAGGCTAATAAATTCTTACAGGAAGGACCATTTAATTATATCGGTTATGTTGAAGGCAATGACATCTATAGCGACAGGGTAGACGTCGTTGTATGTGATGGCTTTGTTGGTAATGTCTCGCTCAAAACGATGGAAGGTGTCGCCAAGATGATCGCCAGCATGATGCGTGACGAGTTTAACCGCTCAGTCCTGTCTAAACTCGCTGGATTGATCGCATGGCCGGTATTAAGCAGATTCAAAAAGCGTGTAGATCCGCGTATGTATAATGGTGCTTCCATGCTCGGCTTGACCGGTATAGTGATAAAGAGTCATGGCAGTGCCGATGTGTTAAGTTATGCCAATGCTATCGAAATAGCGCTGTTGGAAGTTGAGAAGCGTGTTCCTGAGCATATACGTGAATGTATGGAACCATTGTTAAACCAGGTAATAAAAGAGCAAGCAGGTTCTGCAAAAGCTAATTTGGAAGAAATCAAGTTAGAAGATACCGTACAGAATAAAGTCCATTAGGAGTCAGAAGTGTGAGTTATGCAAGAATAGCAGGCACGGGTAGTTATTTACCTGAAAAAATTGTGACCAATGCTGACATTGAAAAGATGGTCGATACCACTGATGAGTGGATCCGTTCGCGTACAGGAATACAAGAGCGCCATGTTGCCGCGGATGGTGAATATACCTTAGATCTTGCAGAAAAAGCAGCAATCAAGGCGATGGAGGCTTCTGGTAAAACCAAAGATGATATTGATTTAATTATTGTCGCTACAACGACTGCAGATCGTGTGTTTCCAAGTACGGCATGTTTATTACAAAAACGCTTAGATATACATGGTTGTCCAGCTTTTGATGTGCAGGCAGTGTGCACAGGTTTTGTTTATGCTCTAGGTATAGCAGACAAGTTCTTTCGTTCGGACTCTGCTAAATGTGCACTCATTGTAGGAGCTGAAACATGTTCGCGCATAGTTGACTGGACTGACCGTAACACCTGTATATTATTTGGTGATGGTGCTGGTGCCGTCGTGCTAGAGCAGAGCGATGAGCCAGGTATTCTATCTACACATCTGCATGCCGATGGTGAATATGAGGATTTACTAAACGTGGACTATGGTGTGTCCACTGCCGCTGATTTAATTATTGATGGTACTGGTGGTATTCAGATGAAAGGCAATGAAGTCTTCAAAATGGCAGTCAACACATTAGGGCGTATCGTCGATGAAACACTGGCATTTAATAATATGAAAAAGTCCGATATTGACTGGCTGGTTCCGCATCAGGCTAATATTCGTATCATTAATGCAACAGCGAAGAAACTGAAAATGTCGACAGACCATGTGGTGGTTACGGTGGACAAACACGGTAATACCTCGGCTGCATCAGTTCCTCTTGCTCTGGATACAGCTGTGCGTGACGGCAGGATTAAACGCGGTGATATTTTGATGCTTGAAGCTTTTGGTGGTGGATTTACCTGGGGTTCGGCGCTGATCAAGTATTAAAGATCAGGAGTAATTTTTATGGCAATCCTAAGCAGCATCCCGGTGCTTAACTGTCATTCAATAGAAGAAACCCTGGCTTTTTATCAGCAGATATTACAGTTCGTTATCGTCAATAAACGAGAAAATAATAACGAACTGCGATGGGTGCATATCATGCATGGCGATACGACGATGATGTTACAAGGCATGGATCGTGAAACCTCAGGAACCCGTCCCGACCAAAATAAGAATATAAATATATATTTATTTGTAAATAATATCAATGATATGCATCATTATATTAAAGCAAAATATAACCTTGTGTCTGAGCTCAGAAATACCGATTATCATATGCAGGAATTCGACATCACTGATCCCGAAGGAAACACGGTTACTGTAGGTCAAAAATTATGACGCTTGAGCGGGTGTCTGCCAGTCAGGTGGTTACGTCCTGAAGCGCTGCTTGCTATGACCAGTAAAATGCTGCGGCTGGAAGTATGGCGTGTTGAATAAAATAAAATCTTCAAAAATTCATCGAGTAACTTTTATTACTACATTGAACATGGAAAGTCGTTCAATTGTTGATGTTACTGCGATGATCAGCGGTTACCAGATACGGGTATAAAACCTGCTATCACTTAAAACTCATTTGCTGATAATTATTCGGTATACGATTCTTATAATTATGATCAACAGTTTTCTAATCTAGAGCAGTTATCGTTACTTTTTCAACGTAAAAGAAATGTCGTGAACCGAATATAAAACAGAGCGTTTAATAAAATGTGTACTGTTTATGAAGTTGCTTCTGACAGTGCTTTTTTTATTTTTAAGCCAGTTATTTTTCGTTAAACAACATTAACTTACAGTAATATTCTAATTGAAAAAAATTCTAAGTTTTATATTGTTTTCTTTAATCATGCTGATATACAATTGGATTTCTGTATTAATGAACAAATGGAGCTGTAATGGCTGATCGCGAAACTGGTACTGTTAAATGGTTTAATAATTCTAAAGGATTTGGATTTATTGAAAGAAAAGATGGCGAAGATGTATTTGTGCATTTCAATCAAATACGTGGTGATGGTTATAAGTCTTTAGCTGATGGTCAAACTGTAGAGTTTACTGTTGTAAAAAGTGACAAAGGCTTTCAGGCGGAAGACGTTTCACCTTGCTAATATTTTTATAACCTGCCTTGTTTGATAGCCAGGTTATAATCTCCAGCTTACAAAGTACCTGTATATAAAACCTAGCTGATCTAATAAATCAGTTAGGTTTAAGTTCGTATCACTTAAGTATTTCTTTTGTGTGCTTATGACGCATCGGATAATTGCTTATTTGATGGTTTTAAATATCTTGAGCTCGTTCGAGCATTTCATCCGCATGTGCTAATGACTGCTCGGTGATATCTACACCGCTTAACATGCGCGCGATCTCATTTCTGCGCTGCTCATCATCTAATGTGATCACCTGGCTGGTCGTCTGTTTCTTTTGCGTCTGTTTCTCGACGCGCAGGTGGTGGTGTGCCTGTGAGGCTACCTGTGGCAGGTGGGTGATGCATATAACCTGGCTGCTCCTGCCGGTTTCGGGCTGGCCTAGTATACGTAGGTGCTGACCGACGATTTCTGCTATGCCGCCGCCAACACCGCTATCCACTTCATCGAAGATAAGAGTTGATATCTTACTGTTATTAGCGATGATCATCTGGATCGCCAGGCTGATACGAGCCAGCTCACCGCCAGATGCAACGCGAGCGATCGGTTTACATGACTGGCCTGCATTGGCGGTAACGGTGAAGTCGATAGTGTCGAGTCCAAATGCTGAGCGTTTTGATGGCGTCTGTTCGACTGTGATCTCAAATCTTCCGCCGTTCATACCGAGGGTCTGCATAGACTGGGTGATGCTTTTATTTAATTTTGCTGCGGCTTTTGTGCGGCTGTTGCTAAGTTTTTCACAGGCTTTTAAATATTTTTCTTCCAGCTCTTTCTGCTGGGAATGCAGTTCTTCGAGTCGCTCATCGAGGTGGTCGATATCATCCAGTTCTTTTTGCAGCTTCTCGTGCAACAGCTGAAGTTCATCGGCCTCGACACGATGTTTGCGAGCAAGGTCCAGGATACTCTGAATGCGTTGTTCAACACTTTCCAGTTGAGCAGGATCAAGCTCTATATTGTCACCGTAGTTCTGTAACAGGGAAACGCTCTCATCGATATGGACCAGTGCTTCGCTCAGTATTTCGGAAACCGTTGACAGTTTCTCGTCGAGATCACTGACTTCTGACAGTGAGTTAATGATCCTGGAGACAGAAGACTGGATGTTCGTATTTTCATTCTCGCTTAACAGGAAGATCGCCTGTTCAACGGTGCTGCGAAGTTTGTCGGCATTCGCCATGCGTTTGTGCTGATCGTTCAGTTTCTGGTATTCATTGTCTTCCAGTGCCAGGGTGTCGAGTTCTTCGGTCTGGAAGCGTAATAGATCCAGGCGGTCATTCTGTTCATCACTGGTCTGTTGCAGGTGTTGTAGCTGGTCTTCCACCAGTTTTAATTCAACGAACAGGTTACTGACTGATTCCAGCAGCGGGGAATGATTGGCGAAGTCATCGAGTAGCTGTCTCTGCACGGTGCTTTTCATGATCGACTGGTGTTCGTGCTGACCGTGAATGTCGATGAGCATCTCCGCGAGTTCGCGAATGATCTGTAGATTAACAGGAGTGCTATTGACGTAGGCACGTGAGCGACCGTCTTTTGAAATGCGGCGGCGCAAGATGCATTCTTCGTCTGTATTCAATTCCTGTGATACCAGCCAGGTGGACACGTCTTCTAGCTGCTTGATGTCAAACTCCGCGACTATTTCTGCAAACTCAGCACCCTGTTTGATACTGTCGTTATCCGCGCGGTCACCGAGGACCAGGTTCAGTGCGCCGAGCAGGATTGATTTACCCGCACCGGTCTCACCGGTAAGTGCAGTCATGCCGTTATTGAAATCCAGCTCCAGCTCATCGATGATGGCGAAGTTTCTTATATATAAGTGTTTAAGCATGACTAGCTATGTTCGCTCCAGTGTAGCTTGGCGCGCAAGATCTCAAAATAATTGTGTTTCTTAGGATGTAATAAAGTTATTTTGTTAGCCTTGCGTTTAACTTTTATATGGTCACCGACATGGACATCCATCGAAAGATGGCCATCACAGGTCGCCTGTGCGATGCCTTCTTTAGTATTGCAGATCAAAACGTCAATCAGTGAATCGGCATTAATCACCAGTGGCCTGCTGCTCAGGGTATGTGGTGAGATCGGTACCAGTGTTATAGCATTGAGCGTGGCATGTAGTATTGGCCCGCCAGCTGAAAGTGCATAAGCGGTCGAGCCGGTAGGAGTCGATATGACGATGCCGTCTGCTCGTTGATGGTTAACAAATTCATCATTGATACGTGTTTCAAATTCGATCATGCGTGCGACATCGCGTATGTGGATGACCACATCATTGAAGGCATCACTCTCGAAAATAATCTTGTTGTCTCTTACCACCTGCATCTCCAGGAGAAAGCGCTGTTCTTCGCGGTAAGACCCTTTGAGGATTTCATCGAGTGAGTGTTCGAGGTTTTCTGGTGAGATGTCAGCAAGAAAACCGAGGCGTCCAACATTGATACCGACTATAGGAACATGCGCGTGAGACAGTGAGCGCACGGCGTTTAACATCGTGCCATCACCACCGACGACGATGGCGAGGTCACATCTTTTTCCGATCTCTTCACGACTGGCTTTTGCCAGCTTGCCGGTATTGATAGTGTCAGGTAGATGGTCATCAACGATTACGTTGCACTTCTTGTCTTTTAAGAATTCAAAAAGTGCCTGTAGTGTCTGTCTTGCAGACTCTGCCTGAGGTTTAGCGATGACGCCGATGGTGTTAAATTTCATAGGCTAACACTAACATTGAAATTCATCATTGGAAAGATAGTTAACCTGTAGGAGCGGTTTGAAAACCGCTCCTACATACAGGGATAGCTTGCTAGTTCTTTGCATCGCTTTTTAACGAGTAAAGCAGGTCGAGAGCCTCTCTCGGGCTCAGGTCATCGACATTCAGGTCCCGCAACTTTTCTATTACCGGGTGCGGCCTGTCACTGAACATTTCGAACTGGCCGGATTCGTGATGGTTGCTGATCGCCTGGTTTTCCAGTTCCACAAGTTTGTTCTTCGCCAGTTTTATGACATCAACAGGTACACCTGCCAGCTGTGCTACCTGCAGCCCGTAACTCTGGTTTGCCGGCCCGGGTTTTACGCTGTGTAGAAAAACAATTTTTTCACCATGTTCGACGGCATTGATATGGATGTTATTGATGCCGCGTATCTCATCAGGCAGTGCCGTTATCTCAAAGTAATGTGTCGCGAACAAGGTGTAGGATTTGTTCACTGAGCTTAAATGGTGGGCACAAGCCCATGCCAGCGACAGTCCATCAAAAGTGCTGGTGCCGCGACCGATCTCATCCATCAGTACCAGCGAGTTCTCGGTGGCATTGTTGAGGATATTTGCCGCTTCGGTCATCTCGACCATAAAGGTCGAACGGCCGCTGGCGAGATCATCTGATGCGCCGATACGTGTGTAGATACGGTCTATCGGACCGATCACTGCGCTTTCTGCAGGTACATAACTGCCGATATAAGCGAGTAGAACGATCAAGGCTGTCTGGCGCATGTAGGTCGATTTACCGCCCATGTTCGGACCGGTGATGATGCTCATCCTTTTGGTATCACTCAGTAATGTATCGTTTGGTACGAAATGCTCGTCACAGACGCGTTCGACGACTGCGTGGCGACCCTGCTTGATGTTTATTCCGGATTTTTTGGTCAGCTCCGGGCAGCGGTAATCCAGTGATTGCGCACGTTCTGCAAGGCAACAGATAGTGTCGAGTTCTGCGATACCGGAGGCACAGGTTTTTAACGGCTGCAAAAACAACTGTAGCTGTTGCAGCAGATCATCGTAGATGGATTTCTCCAATGCCAATGCACGTTCTTTTGCGCTGAGTACCTTGTCTTCGTACTGTTTCAACTCTTCGGTGATGAAGCGTTCGGTGGTTTTTAGCGTCTGTTTTCGTGTGTAATGTACCGGCACGTTTTCAGAGTGTAACCGGCTGATCTCGATATAGAAACCGTGCACGCGGTTATAATTAACCTTGAGTGTCTTGATGCCGGTCTCTTCGCGTTCACGTACTTCTAGCTCTTCGAGAAAGGCATTGGCGTTCTTACTTAATGCGCGCAGTTCATCCAGCTCTTTGTTATAGCCTGCTGCGATAAAACCGCCATCACGAACTAATACCGGCGGGTTTTCGCAGATAGCACTGCCGAGTAATCCTACGATCTGCGGGTGCGTGGCGATGTCTGCAGACAACTTCTGTATCAGCGGTGCATGGCATTGTTCCAGCAGCTTCTGTAGTTCAGGCAGCACGGCCAGTGAGTTTTTTAATGTTTCCAGGTCACGTGGCCTGGCTGACAGTAATGCCAGCCGGCTCATGATACGTTCGATGTCACCGATCGAGTTGAGATAAAACTGGATATCGGTAGTGAGCTGGTTGTTTAACAGTTCGCCGATCGACTGGTGGCGTTGTGTGAGCAGTTCATGATTACGCAACGGTGAATGTAACCAGCGACGTAAGCAGCGGCTGCCCATGCTGGTGGTCGTGCGATCGATGACCGATGCCAGGGTGTTCTCGGTACCACCTGAGATATTGATCTCTATTTCCAGGTTGCGGCGGCTGGCAGCGTCAAGCACGATGACGTCATCGGTATTTTCGACATGCAGGCCGGATATATGCGGTAAGGCCGCACGTTGCGTATCCTGTACATATTGCAGTAAGCAGCCCGCAGCCATTACTGCCGTGTCCAGATCTTCGCAGCCAAAACCTGACAGGTCTTTGGTGCCGAACTGGGTATTGAGTAAGCGGTTCGCGCTGTCAAGATCAAACCACCAGGGTGGCTGCTGGCGCAGGCTGATATTATTGTTCAGCGTGGTACTCAGTTCGCCGTACAGCGGGTTGTCTTCAGACAGCAATACCTCGACTGCCTGTAGTCGTTCCAGCTCGGCATACAGCTGTGCCTTGTTAGTTATCTCCGATACATTAAAACGTCCGGATGTGATATTAAGTGCAGCCAGGCCAAAGGTTTCGTTATGGTGATGAATACAGATCAGGAGGTTGTCCTTGCGCTCATCGAGTAAGGCTTCTTCGGTCACAGTGCCAGGTGTGACGATACGCATGACCTCGCGCTTAACGGGGCCTTTATTTTCACCCGGTTTGCTGGTCTGTTCACAGATGGCAACTGATTCGCCACGTTTGATCAGGCGTGATAAATAATTATCGGCAGCGTGGTAGGGAATACCTGCCATCGGTATCGGGTTGCCGGCTGACTGGCCGCGAGCGGTCAGGGTGATATCGAGGATCCTGGCTGCTTTTTTTGCATCATCATAAAACAGTTCATAAAAATCACCCATACGATAAAACAGCAGTGTATCGGGGTGGTCTGCTTTAATGCGCAGGTACTGCTGCATCATCGGGGTATGAGAGGCGGTTTCTTTGTTATTTTTTTTATTCGCAGTGGCCGTTGTCATAGAGGCTAAGTCTACAAGATTTACTGGTGTGATGGCATGCTGTAATTTATAGTATGCCGATTATTTTTTATAAATTAAAGGTTGTAGTAAATGAGTCCATCAGAGCAGGAACTAAGAGATCTGGCAGAGCAGCTAGGAGAGTGCTTGATGAGCAAGGGTATGAAGCTGGCATCGGCAGAGTCCTGTACCGGCGGCTGGCTGGCAAAGATCATCACCGATATACCGGGCAGTTCAGCCTGGTTTGTCGGTTCTGTGGTCAGCTATAGCAACGAGGCCAAGCAGAGTCTGCTAGGTGTCAGTGCCGATACACTGTCCGAGTTTGGTGCGGTCAGTGGTGATACCGTACTGGAGATGAGTGATGGTCTGTTCGCGCATACGGACGCAGATGTGGCGGTGAGTATCAGTGGTATCGCTGGCCCGGATGGTGGCAGTGACGACAAGCCTGTTGGTCTGGTCTGGCTTAGCTGGGGTAAACGCGATAAATCAGTATTTGCCAATTCATTTAATTTTGATGGTGACAGGGAAGATGTGCGCAGACAGTCGATCAAACAGGCGCTGGATAACCTGCTGGATCTGCTGGTTTGTGATTAATATTTAAGGCGGCGGTGATCGTGGAGTCGTGCTTGAGTTTAGCGAGTCAATGAATTCTGTAACTGCTTATTGTTGATTGGGAATTTAAAGATATCATGCAACTTTATGATTTCATTTAATTTGTCGACATACTGAAATTCACTTTTATCTATCAGGACGATCACTTTAGTCTGCGCCGAGTATTTCTGCAGACTGTACAGAAGTACATCCAGGTTGCTGATATTGACACCGGCATAATTGTTGCCATAACCGTAAAAAAACTCTGCAACGATAAAATCAGGCTGCTGCTTTTTTAATGCGGCGATGGCTTTTCGCATGGAGTTGATCTTGCTTTCCTTTATGCCTAATGAATCGTACAGCGCGCTGAAGTTCGGGTGAGCAGAAGACTCGATGATAGAAAATAAGGTTTTAGCTGACATAAATAAAAACTGCGCAACAGGTGAGTGATGCGCAGTTTATCTTGTTTAATGGTGGAATGCAGTGCCGTTAATTACCGTGTCTGCATCATGTCAGGCATTAGTCATCAGGCTGTGGTAACGGCAGACCTGCTAGTTTGCATACCTCATGTACAGGATCACGGGGAAACAGTCGATAGATGTGTTTCTCATAGGCTTTCCGGTCATGGAAACGTGCGGATTTTTTACCCAGATCGATGACCAGGCCATGCATGGTGGGGTTGGTCATATTCTCTTCGTAATATTCACGAAAATAATAGATGAGCTCCCAGTGGTCATTATATAGTTGAACGCCGTCTCTCTCTGCCTGCTCTCTGGCAAAATCTTCGTTCCATTCTTCGAGATGTGCCAGGAATCCCTGTACATCTGTTTCGACATTTCTGCCATTTACTTCTAACATCATAATCAATAGCTCCTCAAATAGTTTTTAACCCGATATGTGTTTTCGGCTGGTTTAAGAGTCATGAAAACAACTACAGTCTGTCCTGACCAAAACGCTTCCTGATTATTGATACAGTATGGATCGCACGCCTCAGTGCGATCCATGTGAAAAAGAATACGCCGCAAAAATAACATTTTCAAGAGATAATTAGCAATTAATTTATATATGCATCAATTTTATTTATGGGCCTATTTTTTTAGTGTGGAAAATAATTAGAAAATTCATACAAATATTCTGTCATTTTCAATCGCTGAGGGCTATCTGCCTGCTTTTATCTATGTGATAATCATTCGGATAATTATTAAAAAATTTCAACCAATAAAAAACTATCAGAGGAGTTCTTAATGGACGACAATCGTAAAAAGGCACTTGCTGCCGCTTTATCTCAAATTGAACGTCAATTCGGCAAAGGATCTGTCATGCGCATGGGTGATGAAGGCGCAATACCAAACATCGAGACTGTTTCCACGGGTTCACTTAACCTGGATATCGCACTGGGCATAGGCGGGTTACCCAAAGGCCGCGTGGTTGAGATCTATGGCCCGGAGTCATCAGGTAAAACAACATTAACTCTGCACGTTATCGCTGAGATGCAGAAAACGGGCGGTACCGCAGCATTTGTTGATGCGGAGCATGCACTGGATCCGCAATATGCTGAAAAATTAGGCGTAAATATTGATGAATTACTGGTCTCGCAGCCAGATAACGGTGAACAGGCGTTGGAGATTACTGACATGCTGGTGCGTTCCGGTGCAGTAGATATCGTGGTCGTCGACTCGGTAGCAGCATTAACTCCTAAAGCTGAGATCGAAGGCGATATGGGCGACTCTCACATGGGTCTGCAGGCGCGTCTGATGTCGCAGGCATTGCGTAAGTTAACCGCTAATATCAAACGTTCTAACACACTGGTTATCTTCATCAACCAGATCCGTATGAAGATCGGTGTCATGTTCGGCAGCCCTGAAACCACCACTGGCGGCAATGCGCTTAAATTCTATTCATCAGTACGCCTGGATATCCGGCGTATCGGTGCCATCAAGAAAGGTGATGAGATCGTCGGCAACGAGACCAAGGTGAAGGTGGTCAAGAACAAGGTCGCACCACCTTTCAAACTTGCGCATTTTGAAATCCTCTATGGTGAAGGTATCTCTCGTGAAGGTGAACTGATCGACCTTGGTGTCGAGCATAAACTCATCGAAAAAGCCGGTGCCTGGTATAGCTACAATGGTGACAAGATCGGACAGGGTAAAGAGAAGGTTCGCCTGTTTTTGAAAGAGAACCCGGATATCGCCAATACGATCGAGCAGACATTACGTGATAAGTTGCTGACCAAACCGGTTGTTGCTGACCATGATGAAGCTGAACTCGGTGCGGTTGAAGAAGGCATTTTAGAAGAAGCGTAGATGCGCCTTATCCTTCGCATTCGACCAGGATGGCTGGATTAAATGATAGTGTTTGATGCTATTGTATAAAGCTCCCGCTTAGCGGGAGCTTTTATTTCATATACAATATGTTTTTAGGTAATAGTCTTGAGTGCAAAATCTGTTGCTGTAAAGTTACTGTCACGACGTGAGCATTCTGCTTTCGAGATCCGTGACAAGTTACTAAAGCGCGATTTTACAGAAGAAGAAATTGCACAGGCCATCAGTGAGTTGCAGCAGGGCGGCTGGCTATCAGATGAGCGTTATGCTGAAGCCTATATCCGGATGCGACAACAAAAAGGTTTTGGTCCGATACGTATCGCCATGGAATTACATGAGCGTGGCGTAGAGGAGAGTATTGTTGAGGCTTTTATACCTGACAGTGAAGAAAGCTGGCAGCAGATATTAGAGCGGCAATACCTGAAAAAATACAAAAACAGGCCGGTAGAAGATTATAACGATAAGGCGAAACGGATACGTTTTCTGCAGTATCGCGGGTTTCCACTCGATGCCATTTACCGAATTATTAGCTAGATAAATCAATTAGATATGAGTATTAATTAAAGTTATTTATAGTATGAAAACGAGCGCAGAATTAAGGCAGGCATTTCTAACATTCTTTAAAGATAAGGGCCATGAAGTGGTTCCCAGTAGTTCGCTGCTGCCTGGGAATGATCCTACATTACTGTTCACCAATGCCGGTATGGTTCAGTTCAAAGATGTCTTTTTAGGCCGTGATAAACGTGCATATACACGTGCGACATCGAGTCAGCGCTGCGTGCGAGCCGGTGGTAAACACAATGACCTGGAAAATGTCGGTTATACCGCGCGCCACCACACCTTTTTTGAGATGCTCGGTAATTTCAGCTTTGGTGACTACTTCAAGGAAGATGCCATCAGGTATGCCTGGGAATTTTTGACCGAAGTAGTCGGCTTGCCGGCAGACAAGCTTTGGGTGACCGTATATGCCGATGATGATGAAGCGGCTGATATCTGGTTGAACAATATCGGTGTCAGTGCAGATCGTTTCAGTCGCATCGGTGACAAGCCTGGCAAGAAGTACGAGAGTGATAACTTCTGGGCGATGGGTGATACCGGTCCGTGTGGTCCCTGTACCGAGATCTTTTATGATCACGGTGAAGACATCTGGGGTGGTCCTCCGGGCACGCCTGAAGAAGATGGTGATCGCTACATAGAAATCTGGAACCTGGTCTTCATGCAGTATAACCGCAGTGCAGAAGGCAATATGGATAACTTGCCGGCACCGTCGGTGGACACCGGCATGGGACTGGAACGTCTGGCCGCCATCCTTCAGGGTGTGCACAACAATTATGATATCGATATATTCCAGCACCTGATCAGGGCCGCAGCAAAAGAAACCAGGACTACCGATCTGGAAAATAAATCATTACGCGTTATCGCTGATCATATCCGCTCCTGTGCATTCTTGTGCGTCGATGGAGTCCTGCCATCGAATGAAGGCCGAGGTTATGTGCTGCGTCGTATCATCCGCCGTGCCTGTCGCCATGGGCATCAACTGGGCATGGATGATCTGTTCTTCTACAAACTGGTGCAGCCGCTGGTCGAGATCATGGGTGATGCCTATCCTGAACTTGCCGATGCGCAATCTAATGTTGAACGTCTTTTGAAGATGGAAGAAGAACGTTTTGCCGAGACCCTGGATCACGGTATGAAGATCCTGGAAGAAGATATTAAGCAATTACAGGATAAAACGATTACCGGTGAAACGCTGTTTAAACTCTATGATACATACGGCTTTCCGGTCGACCTGACTGCAGATATCGCGCGTGAACGAGAACTTGAGATCGATGAGGCAGGTTTTGAAGCCTGTATGGAAGCGCAACGTGAACGCGGCCGCAGCGCCAGCCAGTTCGGCGTGGACTATAACAAAGATGTCCAGGTCGAGTGTGAGTCGGTATTTACCGGTTATGACCAGGTAAAACAGAATGCGACCGTGCTTGAGTTGTTTGTCGGTGCGGACTCGGTTGATTCTTTAAGTGAAGGTCAGCAGGGTATCATCGTGCTGGATGAAACACCGTTTTATGGTGAATCTGGTGGCCAGGTGGGTGATACCGGTTTGCTGGCATCATCTGCTGCCAGTTTTATCGTGAAAGACACTCAGAAGCAGGGCAACAGCGTCCTGCATATCGGTGAAGTACAAAAAGGGTCTATCAGCAAAGGCGATCAGCTCATTGCCGAATTCGATCTTGAGGGGCGTAAAGCGATCAGCCGAAATCATTCGGCCACACACCTGATGCATGCAGCACTACAGCAGGTACTGGGTGACCATGTATCGCAGAAAGGTTCGTTGGTCGATGCAGAAAAGCTGCGCTTCGATTTCTCTCATTTTGAACCGGTAACACCTGAGCAGTTAAAACAGATCGAACAGATCGTTAATGCGCAGATCCGTGGAAACAGTCAAGCATCAGCAAAAGAGATGGAGCTGGAAGTAGCGAAAGCGTCCGGTGCGATGGCTCTGTTTGGTGAGAAATACGATGATGTCGTTCGTGTGGTTTCCATGGGTGAGCCACTTGGTGATGGTAATTTCTCGACCGAACTTTGTGGCGGTGTTCACGTTTCACGCGTTGGCGATATCGGTTTCTTCAAGATTACTGCTGAGACAGGTATCGCTTCCGGCGTTCGTCGTATCGAAGCAGTGACCGGTGAAGCTGCCGTCAACTGGGTGGAAGCAAAAGACAGTCAGCTCGATTCACTTGCACGGTTACTGAAAAGCAGCCGTGATGAGGTCAATGCGAAGGTCGAGCAACTGATACTAAAACTGAAGGAGCAGGATAAACAGCTTGCTCAGTTAAAAGGAAAAATGGCATCACAGGCCGGTAGTGACCTGTCCAGCCAGGCTGAAGACATCGGCGGCGTAAAGATATTAACTGCGCATCTCGACGGTGCTGACAGCAATACCTTACGTGATACCCTGGACCAGCTGAAAAATAAGCTGGGTTCTGCAGCTATCGTACTGGCCAGTTCAGATGGTGGAAAAGTGAAATTGATTGCGGGTGTCACCAAAGAATTGAGCAAAACCATCAAGGCCGGTGACCTGGTTAACATCGCAGCGGCTGAGGTGGGTGGTAAAGGTGGTGGTCGCCCTGATATGGCTCAGGCCGGTGGCTCGAAACCTGAAGCGATCCCGCAGGCGCTGGATGCAGCAAAGAGCTGGCTGCAAGAGCAGCTGTAAAATAACTCAGCACTTAATTTATTAAAACAGCGTATTGCTCGCTTTAGCTTATCGCGGAATAAATTCCGCTCCTACAGGTGATTACAAATTTGTAGGAGCGGTTCTGTAAACCGCGATTGCCAGAGCATAGCAATAAGGGTGATGCAAAATGAACCTGTCGATACTGTTAAACCATTGATTCATTGCCAGAATTAGCAATAACTTATATACTTCACGGTTTTACATCGGCACAACATAAGTAATAAAACTAATGTCCCTAATCGTCCAAAAATACGGCGGTACCTCGGTAGGTTCCATCGAAAAAATCGGCAATGTTGCTGACAAAGTCGCTGCTCGTGCAAAAAGCGGTGATAGAGTAGTCGTTGCTGTCTCTGCGATGAGCGGTGAAACCAACCGCTTGATCGCGCTGGCGAATGAGATGAGTGCCAAACCGCATCCTCGTGAGATGGACGTCATCGTCTCCACGGGGGAGCAGGTGACAATCGCCTTGCTGACCATGGCTTTGCTGGACAGGGGATGTGATGCACGTTCGTATACCGGCGCACAGATTCGAATGGTGACCGATAACGTGCACGGTAAAGCGCGTATCAAAAGCATACAGAGTGACAAGATGAAGTCTGACCTGGAAGCGGGTCGGGTAGTCGTGGTTGCAGGATTTCAGGGTGTTGATGAAGATGGCAATATCACAACACTTGGTCGTGGCGGCTCAGATACGACTGCGGTGGCGATTGCCGCTGCTCTAAAAGCAGATGAGTGCCAGATTTATACAGATGTGGACGGTGTTTACACCACTGACCCGCGTATCGAACCAAAAGCAAGAAAGCTGGATAAGATCACGTTTGAAGAGATGCTGGAAATGGCCAGTTTAGGTTCAAAGGTATTGCAGATCCGTTCCGTAGAATTTGCTGGTAAATATAATGTCCCATTACGTGTACTGTCATCCTTTGAAGAGGGTGAGGGTACGCTTATTGCACTGGAGGATGATGACGTGGAACAGGCGTTAATTTCAGGTATCGCATTCAATCGCGATGAAGCTAAACTAACCATCAATGGTGTGCCTGATCAGCCGGGTGTTGCATCAAAGATTTTAGGCCCGGTAACTGATGCAAATATCGAAATCGATATGATCGTACAGAATATCTCTGAAGATGGCTGTACCGATTTTACCTTTACCGTGCATCGAAATGATTATGAAGCTAGTTATGCCCTGATGGAAAAAGTAGCAAAAGAGCTGGGTGCGAAGAATGTGAAAGGTGATGATGCCATCGTCAAGATATCTCTGGTTGGTGTCGGTATGCGTTCCCATGCGGGTATAGCAAATACCATGTTTGATACTTTAGCGAAAGAAAACATAAACATACGCATGATCTCAACCTCAGAGATCAAGATTTCTGTAGTCGTTGATGAGAAATACCTGGAATTGGGCGTGCGTTCACTGCATGAAGCTTTTGGTCTGGATAGTGACGGTCAGCTAAAAAATCTGTAATATTAGAATCTGTACATCACAGTGCCCTTATGTGTCTAAAAAGAAGGGCAAATAGTAAGAAATATGAACTCTCGCGCTGTTCATAACTCTTATTTTTTATTTTATGCAACATGGAGATAAAGGAAATGTTGATATTAACCCGTCGCGTTGGCGAAACCTTAATGATCGGTGATGAAGTCACTGTAACCGTGCTTGGTGTAAAAGGTAATCAGGTAAGAATTGGAATTAACGCACCCAAAGAAGTCGCAGTGCACCGTGAAGAGATTTACGAACGCATAAAAGCTGAGCAAACTGAAGGCACAGAATAACAAGTTTGTTTAAAACACTTTACCTGTAAACAGAGAACAGGTATGCTTCGCAGCCGTTGTGACGATGCATATCTGTTTTTTATTGTATTGACCAATAACTAGAAAATAACGGAGAAATGGCCGAGCGGCTGGCTAAATCGTCAGGAACGATTTAGAGCATCAACTGTTGTTTAGTAGATGACCCGCAGGGCAAAATACAGGAAGTATTTTGTAACGCGTTTCCCGACAGGGGTGCGCCTGGCACAGTGATAACCAGGTCGTGAAGATACACGTAAAACTTGAAATAGTAACGGAGAAATGGCCGAGCGGCTGGCTAAATCGTCAGGAACGATTTAGAGCATCAACTGTTGTTTAGTAGATGACCCGCAGGGCAAAATACAGGAAGTATTTTGTAACGCGTTTCCCGACAGGGGTGCGCCTGGCACAGTGATAACCAGGTCGTGAAGATACACGTAAAACTTGAAATAGTAACGGAGAAATGGCCGAGCGGCTGGCTAAATCGTCAGGAACGATTTAGAGCATCAACTGTTGTTTAGTAGATGACCCGCAGGGCAAAATACAGGAAGTATTTTGTAACGCGTTTCCCGACAGGGGTGCGCCTGGCACAGTGATAACCAGGTCGTGAAGATACACGTAAAACTTGAAATAGTAACGGAGAAATGGCCGAGCGGCTGAAGGCGCTCCCCTGCTAAGGGAGTATAGGGTTTATAGCTCTATCGAGGGTTCGAATCCCTCTTTCTCCGCCATATTCTTAAAAATGAACCAGCTTTTTCTGGTTCATTTTTAAGAATATTGAAGAGCAAGCGGATTTGGTGAGAACCCTTGTTCGAAAAAATCGTCTGGAACGATTTTTAACATCAACGACTTTCGCTGATGACCCGAAGGGCGGAGGGCAGGATGCCCGGAGTAATCCCTCTTTCTCCGCCATAATTATTGACGTAGCATCTAGAAACCTAGATAATTGCGTCCCTCGCAGAATATGCGCCTGTAGCTCAGCTGGATAGAGTACTCGGCTACGAACCGAGCGGTCGGAGGTTCGAATCCTTCCAGGCGCGCCATACATAAAAAAAGCTCCACCAGTTTTTGGTGGGGCTTTTTTTATGTACGTTGTTTTGGACGGAGTTGTTCGTCACCCGGTTCGAAAAAATCGTCAGGAACGATTTTTAACATCCACGACTTTTGTGGATGGCCCCGAAGGGGTGAGGGCAGGATAGCCCGAATAATCCTTCCAGGCGCGCCATACATAAAAAAAGCTCCACCAGTTTTTGGTGGGGCTTTTTTTATGTACGTTGTTTTGGACGGAGTTGTTCGTCACCCGGTTCGAAAAAATCGTCAGGAACGATTTTTAACATCCACGACTTTTGTGGATGGCCCCGAAGGGGTGAGGGCAGGATAGCCCGAATAATCCTTCCAGGCGCGCCATACATAAAAAAAGCTCCACCAGTTTTTGGTGGGGCTTTTTTTATGTACGTTGTTTTGGACGGAGTTGTTCGTCACCCGGTTCGAAAAAATCGTCAGGAGCAAATTAGAACGCACGAAGTGCGACCCAGAGGGTGTAGGGCATGCCTACAAGGATGTAGGTAGTAGAGCAATGCAGGAGCAATTGCCGAGGACGCCCGAATAATCCTTCCAGGCGCGCCATACATAAAAAAAGCTCCACCAGTTTTTGGTGGGGCTTTTTTTATGTACGTTGTTTTGGACGGAGTTGTTCGTCACCCGGTTCGACAAATTTGTCAGGAGCAAATTTGAACGCACGAAGTGCGACCCAGAGGGTGTAGGGCATGCCTACAAGGATGTAGGTAGTAGAGCAATGCAGGAGCAATTGCCGAGGACGCCCGGAATAATAAATCGTCTGGAGCAATTTTTCACGACCGAAGGGCAGCCTACAGGGAAGTGGGCTGCAATCCTTCCAGGCGCGCCATATCTGTTTATAAAACAGATAGTTATGAACCTATTCAGTTATTTGGTCGCTAATAAATTTAATCAGGTGTAGTTGGGCACCAGGTGGTCGTTAGTTGTTGTTATGTTGTGTATTTATGCCGTTATAAATATCGTTTGACCTGGCTAAATTGTCTAATTAGTCAGTACGGAATTCAAGTTCCGACATGTCCGGAGTAACCTCTAATTACAAATATAAATATAGAAATCTGAAATTCACAGAGATATGCCTATACTCAATGATATTAGCTAATCATTTATTCATCTATATTAATGAATACGAGAAGTTAAATATTGGGGAAAAGGGAAGGGTGTCAATCGATATAATCAAAATCTGGTTCTCATTTGCGTCTCAGCAATTGAGTGATATCACTAATGCGTGTTTATTTATAAATGAGCAGGGTGGTGAATCGTTTTCGCTTGTTGAAAGTACATCTGAGGATTTTGCACAATCAAGACATGTCCATGACAATATAAAAGCAGTTGTCATGCGACGTAAATCAGTAGTTACGACTATTGCCGCTGAACAGGTTCCAGAGCTGCAATCTTCGGTGGTAAATGCTAAATCTGCATCTATTAGCGAAATCAGCAGTAGAACTTACCTCGTTTCCGCGCCTTTAATAATCAATCAACAGCTTGTTGGTGCTGTATGCTTTCAATTCATTCATGAGCGCACATCTGATTCAAGTGATTATCTTGCGCAGGTCGAATCATCAATCGCATGGTTAAGTTGTCTGTCGCAACTATCTGTAGGTACTGGTTCGCAACATGCAGAGACTGTACTGAAAGTGACTGCGATGGCTTTATCTCAGTCGCAATCTTCAGAAGCCACTATGGCTGTAACGTCAGAACTTGCTAGCATGTTGCAATGTGAACGTGTGACTATCGGTTTCATCGAAAATCATGATGTGCAAGTCCATGCTATTTCTAATAGCGCTCACAATGAGACGCGACATAATGTAGTCAAATGTATTGAAGCGGCTATGCAGGAAGCAATAGAGCAACATGAGACATTGTTATTCCCACCAGAGCCTAATAGTTATTACCTTACCCAGGAACATGATTCACTGGTAAGACAGCATGCTGGTGGATCTATATGCACCGTACCATTGATTGTCAATGAAGAAGTAACCGGTGCGATCATGTTCGAGCGACAGGGTGAGGCAGATGATTTTGACGAAAAAACAAAAGAGTTGTGTGAGCAGATCGCATTATTACTCGCGCCGATACTACATTACCGTCGCTTAAACGATCGGCCTATATCGGAAAAATTCAAAGAATCTAGCAGAAGCTTTTTATCAGGTGCTTTTGGTACGGATTATCTGAGTATAAAATTCATAACTGTAATCATCGTAACTGCTTTCGTACTGATGTTTTTTACACAATGGGAATACAAGGTTTCGGCCGATGCCATGCTAGAAGGTGCAATAGAGAGAGTCGTCACCTCACCGGAAGATGGCTTTATCAAGTTAGCTAGCGCAAGACCAGGTGATATCGTCGAGGCAGGTGTACAGCTGGCGACATTAGACGACCGTGATTTACAATTGGAAAAGCTAAAGTGGTTAGGTAAACAAAAGCAGGTATCAAAAGAATACCGCGAAGCATTAGCATTACGTGACTTGTCCCAGATCGGGATTTTACGTGCGCAATTATCTCAGGCGGAAGCTCAACTAGATATATTAGATCAGAAGCTAAGCCGTACTGTGATCAGCGTACCGATTTCCGGTGTTATCGTAAGTGGTGATTACACTCGCGCATTGGGTTCACCAGTCGAACGTGGCCAGGTGTTATATAAGGTATCACCACTGGAAGATTACCGTATCGTTTTACAGGTCGATGAGTCAGAAGTTTCGAATATTACAGTAGGTATGCGTGGTGAATTGACGCTTTCAGCAGCAGCAGAAGAAACCTTTGATATGGAAGTGGTAAGGATTACACCGGTTTCTGTCGCTGAAAATAGCATCAATTATTTCCAGGTCGAAGCATCACTTATATCACCACCAAAATTCTTGCGACCTGGTATGCAAGGTGTCGGAAAGATCAGTATTGGTGAACGACAGGTTTTATGGATATGGACTCACAAAATGGTCGACTGGATCAGGCTGAAATTATGGTCCTGGTGGTAGACGATGGCAGAACAGCTTCTTAGTTCGCATTGGTATCGTATTGCCAATCTGAAGTTATCACTTCGTAGTCATGTGCGCGTGCATCAGCATCGTTATCGTAATACTATCTGGTATGTATTGCGTGATGACACAACAGGTAAGCACCATCGTTTTAACGAAGCAGCCTATAATTTTATCCGGCTTATCGATGGCCAGCGTACCGTTAATGCAATCTGGGAAAATTTGCATGAAGAACTAGCTGACGACGCACCAACGCAGGATGAAGTCATTCGATTACTTGGCACATTGCATTTTGCTAATCATATATTGGCTGATATTACGCCTGATATTCAAGAATTAATCGATAGACGTAATAAAGGGCGTAAACAAACGTTTAAATCCAGATTTGGTAACCCCATGGCATTACGCTTTCCATTGTGGGATCCTGATGCCTTCCTAAAAAAATTCATGCCTTATGTGGCGCCATTTTATAGCGGAATCGCCGGTTTAATCTCACTACTAATAATCTCATATGCCGCTTTGCAGATGGTGCGTAACTGGGAATTACTCAGCAATCATGCAGTAGAAAATACCCTGACGCCCGATAACCTGTTTTTAATGTGGCTGGTTTATCCTGTCATTAAATTAATACATGAGTTAGGGCATGGCTTCGCCGTCAAACGATGGGGAGGTGAAGTGCATGAGCTTGGCATAATGTTACTGGTCCTCATGCCAGTACCATATGTGGACGCGTCGGCTGCTTCATCTTTCCGTTCAAAATACAAGCGAATGGTTGTTGGTGCGGCAGGTATTATTGTTGAGCTTCTACTGGCATCAATAGCATTATTACTCTGGTTAAATGTTCATCAAGGAGTATTGAGTGATATTTTATTCAATGTTATGTTGATCGGCGGTGCTTCGACATTGTTGTTCAATGGTAATCCATTATTAAAGTTCGATGGCTATTTTGTGATGGCAGACGCAGTAGAAATTCCTGGTCTGGGTACGCGTGCAAACAAGTATTATGGTTATCTGATTCAAAAATATTTCTTTGGCGTACAGGGACTTGATTCACCTGCGAACGCACGTGGTGAATCATTATGGTTCTTGATATATGCTGCCGCTGCATTTGTATACCGGTTGTTCCTGATGGTGGTAATAACTTTATTTATCGCAAACCAGTACTTCTTTATCGGTGTAGCATTAGCTATCTGGGCTATATTTATGCAGGCAGTAATGCCGATAGTGAAATGGGCGAGACACTTGTTTGGAAGTCCCGTTTTAATGCATCGACGTGAACGCGCAATATCTATAACAGCTGCCACGCTTGCCATAGTGTCAGCATTCATCTTCATCGTTCCGGCACCGCTCAACACTGTGACAGAAGGTGTCGTCTGGATGCCGGAAAAATCATACGTTAGAGCTTCTGTAGACGGTTTTGTAGACTCGGTCCTCGTAGAGCAAGGTGTTCAGGTCAGCAACGGCGATCCCCTGATAGTAACATCTGATCCTCTCGTTAATGCAGAGCTTAAATTACTTAAAGCACAATACCGGGAGCTTGCGCTCACTTATGACAAACTGGCAAATGAAGATATCGTACAGGCAGACATAACGATGGAAGAGTTGCGCCTGGCGCAGAGAAACATGGATCGTCTACAGGAGAAAATCGATGATCTGGTAGTGAAAAGCCCGACAGATGGTGAGTTTACCATGCTAGATTCAAATGAATTAGAAGGTTACTTCGTCAAGCACGGTGATCCTGTTGCTTATGTTATCAATTATGATGATGTAAGTGTTCGTGTTGTTGTGCCGCAGAATGCAATCGGTATGGTCCGACAAAATGTCAAAGATGTCGAAATACGTTTTATCGATCAGATGAATAAAGCTTATCAGGCAGATATTTCAAGAGAGATACCTGCGGCAACATACATGTTACCGAGTAAGGCGTTAGCACAACAGGGCGGTGGTAGTATAAAAACAGACCCTTTCGACCCTGATGGCATTAAAACAAAAGACCAGTATTTTCAATTTGAAGTAACAATGCCTGAAGAGCTCGATGCATCACTGGTTGGTCAGCGTGTGCATGTGAAGTTTTTGCATGGTTATCAGACATTTGCAATGCAGTGGTATCGCTCATTTAAAGAACTGTTTCTTGATGAACTGGGTAAGGTCTAAATATCATGTCGGTACAGTCACATGCATTAACAAAAAAATATTTGAGCGATAAGATGGCTTTGCTAGCTCCGCATCCGGGTATCTACTACAGCCAGTACCCGGAAAAAAAGCAACATTCACCAGGCTGGTTGGAAACAACCATGCTGCGTATAAAAAAACACTATCTTGATAGTGTTAAACCACATCGTAAAGAACACCAGAATATGCTTGATCGAGTACGCGCAACTCAAGAAGTCATCGAATCGATGAGTGATGCTCAACTTGATAAATGGATCGTAGATATCAGGCGTAAGTTACATCACAAAGGTCTAACAGATGAGCTTTTATGTCGTGCTTTTGCAACAATCAAAGAGGTCTCGAAGCGTGAATTAAATATGTCGCATTACGACAGCCAGTTACTGGGTGGCTGGATCATGATGCAGGGCATGGTCGCAGAGATGCAGACTGGTGAAGGTAAAACATTGACAGCAACCTTGCCTGCAAGCTGTGCAGCCATGGCGGGAATGCCGGTGCACGTGGTGACGGTGAATGACTACCTTGTAGGACGTGACGCAGAAATCATGCGTCCTGTATATGAAAGATTGGGCTTAAGTGTCGGATGTGTTATCGATGGTATGAGCGAGCAGCAACGTCAACAGGCATATCGTTGCGATATCACATATTGTACGAGCAGCCAGCTGGTTTTTGATTATCTACGTGATCGTATGGTGCTAAAAAAATTCAATACCGATCTGGATTTCAAATTGTCGTCTTTATATAGCGCGACACCTGTTAAGGAGACACTATTACTCAGAGGTTTGTGTTTTGCTGTCGTAGACGAGGCCGATAGTGTATTCATCGATGAGGCCAGAACGCCGTTGATATTGTCCAGTAAATCTGGGAGCGGCCAGCAGGAAGAAGTGCATCGAGAAGCAGTCTGGCTGGCAAGGCAATTAGATAATGATATTTATTACTCCGTTGAAAACAAGATAAAACAGGTATCACTTAGCGAACAAGGTGAAAATTATTTACAGGAACTTACTGCGAATATGCATGCGGTATGGCGTGGTCAACGCAGAAGAAAAGCATTAGTTGAGCAGGCGTTGACAGCTTTACATTGTTATGAAAAGGATGTGGATTACATCGTTGATGAAAGTGCGGTGATAATCATTGACGAGAATACAGGACGTCCAATGCCTGATCGTTCGTGGGAGGCCGGCCTGCATCAGATGGTGGAAGAGAAAGAAGAGTGCGAACAAACCGGTCAAAATCAGACTATAGCAAGGATCAGTTATCAGCATTTCTTTTCACGGTATCTGAAATTGACCGGTATGACAGGTACTGCGCAGGAAGTGGCAGGTGAGTTATGGAATATTTATGGTTTGGCCGTTCACCAGGTGCCGACACATGAACCTTCGCGCCGAAACTACGAAAAAACAACCATCTACTATACTAAGGAAGAGAAATGGCAGGCAGTGGTGAATGATGCTTTGAGCAAACAGGCGCTAAACCGTCCAGTATTGATAGGAACACGTACTGTTAAGGATTCTGAGCACATTAGTGAGCTGTTAAAACGAAGCAACTGTACACATAGAGTATTGAATGCGAAATATAACGAAGAAGAAGCTGAAATTATCGCGTCAGCTGGAAAAGCTGGCTATATTACAGTAGCAACGAACATGGCAGGCAGGGGTACTGATATCAAGTTAGATGCTGCAGCTGATAGAGCTGGAGGATTACATGTGATCTGCTGTGAGAGAAACGATTCCAGGAGAATCGATCGCCAGCTGGCTGGCCGTAGTTCGAGACAGGGTGACCCCGGTAGTTATAAGGTCATCTGCTCTATTGAAGATGACGCGGTAATAAAATATTTTAGCAACATGACGCTAATGTTGTTGCACTACCGGTACAGGCGAAATCTACCCTTTGGTGAGATCGTCAGGCCGCGGAGTATGGCTTCTATGTTAATTAATTTACCGCAAAGAATAATAGAGTATCAGCATCGTCAAATTCGAAACTCGATGATGAAGATTGATGAAAAACGAGAGTCAATGTTGGGATTTTCCGGCGAAGCAGAATAAATAGTAAATATCGAATTATGATAAGTAAACCTAAAATAAGGAACGTTGTAACTGTCTTCGTACTGCTGTTCAATTCGATTGTATTAGCAGAAGACATAGCGCCCATCGACTGTATGATTGAGCCCAATCTTATGGTCGAAATCAGCAGTCCAGTTGAAGGTGTGCTGGAAACCTTAGCGGTTGATAGAAGCGATGAAGTAAAAAAAGGCGAGGTTATCGCGACGCTAAAATCAGATGTTGAACAACTAAATGTAAGAATAAGCAAGGAACGTCTTAAGTTGAGCAGGGCTGAATATGGTCGTTCGATTGATCTGTATCGAAAAAAAGTTATAACAGTTACTGAAAAAGATAAACTGCATAACGAAAAAAGGTTATATGAACTGGACCTGGAGAACGCAGAAGCCAACCTTGACTTAAGGCGCATCAAAAGCCCGATCGATGGCGTGGTGGTCAAACGGTTCTTTGCTGAGGGCGAGTTCGTTGAATCTAAGCCAATCATCAAGATTGCGCAACTTGATCCATTGAAGATTGAAGTGATTTCGCTAGTTTCAAACTACGGTAAGATCATCAAGGGTATGCGGGCAAAAATCGTACCTGAGTTTGGTGATTACCCGGAGCTTATCGCAGAAGTTGTCGTTGTAGATAAAGTAATAGATGCAGCAAGCGGTACATTTGGTGTCAGGCTGGAGCTGGCAAATAAAGACCATTCGATACCGAGCGGGCTAAAATGTAAAGTTCATTTTTTACCTGATATGATCAGCAAAGAAATCATAAAATCGCTAGATGACAGTTTGCTAGAAGCAGCGGCCGTTGAAACAGCTGTAAATACCGAAGGTATATTGTTAGAAGAGACTTCTCGAAATGAGGAGCTAATCTGTACGAGTGTTGGGCCATATAAGCAACAGCAAGAATTAAAACAATTGATTGACGAGCTGGGTCAAGATATCAAACAGACAGAATTTCGTACCAAATCAGAAACTAAAACAAGCTATCTAATAGTCAGTGATGCATTTGCTACATCGCAAGCCGCCGAAGCAGGCATGAAAGAAATGAAAGCCGCTGGCGTGAAAGATATAGCCATGATGAAAAAAGATAGAAAAAATCGTATTGCTCTTGGAGTGTATAGACAGAAAATTACTGCCGAAAAAAGAGTCAATGATTTAACGGCAAAAGGTTATAACGTGCAGATGAAACCACGGCATAGAGAAATTCAAACCTATTGGGCAGATATGCTTTACAAGCCTGCATCAGCCGATGTAGTAACTATGATGATACCTGGTGCCATTAGAAGTTCATGTGACGAATCTATCAGACTAAGTTTGTTAAACAACGAGTAGAACTATGGCTGAAGATAATAATAAGCGTAGGGGAAGTGATCGTAGGCAGCAATCAGAAAGGCGAATAGATGCGGATCATGATCACATCTATGACGGTCCAGAAAGAAGAAAAAAGAAAGATCGCCGATCTGGCATCGAAAGAAGAGAAAAATCCTGATTCATCATTATGTATGAGCGAGGCTAATAGCTATACATATCTCAAGGTTAATCGTTGTATTTCAAAGAAATATGTCCGTTTAACCGCTAAAAACAACCGGTTGTAACTAATTAAGTATAAATGCTGATGTATTTAGACTATATATACTATTAGGCAGCTGTCTAATTCAACGTTGCCATCTAAATGTACCAAATGTTCCTTAGCCAGAGAGTGGTGCTCTGGTTTAACTGAAGTTAAGGGCTGAATCGCTTTTGAAAAAGAAAGTCACATTCAGCAACGCAAAACTGGTCTCCGAGGAACTGGAGCCCAGGTTACTATTGTCGGCAGACGGACTTGCTGTAGTAACAGAATCAAGCGTTGCAACGGTGCATGAACTCGTTCTCGGAGATAACGAGACAAACAAATTTATTGTTCAGAATCATACTGAGCAATCGTCTGTTGTCGTCCAGGCAAAACACCACGGCAGTGAACTGGTTATCATCGATTCACGTGCACCCAACTTCCAGCAATTACATAACGATATTATCCATGCGCAACAACAGGGTAGAAATATTCAGGTTGTCGTTCTCGATGTGCAGCGTGACGGCATCGAGCAGATCTCAGAAGCACTCACCACATACAATAATCTGGATGCTGTTCATATCGTCTCTCATGGTGAAAGCGGCAAACTACAACTGGGCGCTACCCAGCTCGATAAACAGAACCTTAATCATCGTGCAGAAGAAATAAAACAATGGCAGGCAGCCTTTGTCGACGCCGGTGACTTATTGCTCTACGGCTGTAATCTTGCCGGCACCAGTGATGGCCAGTCGCTAGTTAACGAACTGGCAAAACAGACACAGACAGATGTTGCTGCCAGTGATGACCTAACCGGCAACAGTATCCTTGGCGGTGACTGGGATCTGGAATACCAGACTGGTGAGATCGAATCATCACTGGCGTTCTCAGAAGACGTACAGGAAAACTGGCAGGGCACACTTAAAACGACAGCACCTGCGGGTGTAGAAGTACAGCCACAACAAGCAATAACACAAGAACAACAGGTGCAGTTAGAGCGTGAATCAGAACAGGCCGTGTTACTAGAAGAAGCACAGGCTGCTGCAAAAGTTAGAGATGAGCAGGCTCAAGCTATCATCACGGAAGAGCAGCGCAAGGAGATTATTTTTGTTGATCAGTCAGTCTCTGGTTATCAGTCGTTGATTGATAACCTGCAAAGTGATAGTAATAACTCAACAGATTTCGAAATAATCTTACTCGACGCTGATAGAAGCGGTATCGAACAAATTAATGAAACGTTATCGGTGAATAATGATGTTAGTGCGTTGCATATTTTTTCGCACGGTACTGATGGTGCGGTCAAATTAGGTAATACCTGGCTTAATGCAAACAATCTTGATGACCACAGCGTAAGTCTCTCTGAGTGGAGTGATTCACTCGACCAGAATGCAGATATATTGTTTTACGGGTGTAATCTTGCTGATAGTGAATCTGGCGAACAGTTTATTAGTGAAGTCTCTGTTATAACGCAAGCCGATGTAGCGGCCTCCGATGATCTAACCGGCAGCATTAATCTTGGTGGCGACTGGCTACTTGAATACAAGACCGGCACTGTCGAAACATCTATAGCTCTCAGTACAGCTGCACAAACTGAATATCAAAATGTTTTAAGTACGTTTGTTGTTTCAAATACCAATGCAATAGGTGCTGGCTCTCTACATCAGGCGATTTTGGATTCAAATGCAAATAGCGGTATTACTGATACCATTACTTTCAATATAGCAGGTGGTGGTCCACATGTGATCAGTCTTACCGGCGCATTACCAGCCATCACTGATACCATTATCATCGATGGTAGAACGGAGCCTGATTTTGGTTATGCGGGAGATGGTTCACCACGACCTGTTGTTGTTATAGATGGTACCAGTGCCGGTGTCGTTGATGGTATCGTTCTCGGTGCGGGTTCAACGGGTTCAGAAGTACGTGGCCTGGTGATCCAGAATTTCCAGAATGATGGCATTCTGGTACAGAGTGATAACAATACAATCGCTGGTAATATCCTTGGCCTGCAATCAGATGGTGTAACAATTGCCGGTAACAACCTGGTCGGTGCAGGTATGCACGGTAACATTCGTATCGAATCTGCTAACAATACTATCGGTGGGCTTACCGCTGCAGACCGTAATATTATTTCAGGTGGCGGTTTTGATGGTATTGCAATCATTGGCGCTAGCGCAACTGGCAACCAGGTGCTTGGTAATTATATCGGTACCGATATAACCGGTTCGTTTGCTCGTGGTAATACCCAGGAAGGTATCGAAATTGATGCTGCCAGCGATAATATTATTGGTGGTACCGTTGCAGGTGCACGCAATATTATTTCCGGTAATGGCAGTGATGGTCTGGAAATAGATAATGCCGACAACAATATAATTCAAGGTAACTATATCGGTACTGACTATACTGGCGCGTTCGATGTCGGAAACCTTCGTGATGGCATCGACTTGAATGAGAACGCTGTTGCCGGTTCAGGTTCAACAGGAAATATGATTGGTGGTAGTGATCCAAATGCAGGCAACCTGATTTCAGGTAATGATATCCATGGTGTCGAAGTACGCGATGCACCGACAACCAATAACACAATACTTGGTAACCGCATTTTTAATAATGGTCAGATGGGAATCCAGCTCGGTATTGATAATGTGGTAACTCTTAACGATGGCGGTGATGCGGATACAGGCTCCAACGACCAGCAGAACTTTCCTGTTCTAAACGAGGCGGCTACAAATGGTATCAAGATAAATATTACCGGTAGCCTGAACTCTACAGCTGACAGCTTTTACCGTATCGAGTTCTTCTCAAACAGTAGTGGCGAGACGGGACATGGTGAAGGCGAGACATATCTTGGTTATGCCAATGTGGCTACTGATGTTTCCGGCAATGCGACATTCAATGTTACATTCACCGCATCCGTTTCTGCAGGAGACAGTATCTCTGCGACTGCAACCATCAGTGATGCGACATATACAACATTTACCTCTACCTCTGAGTTTGCAGAAAATGTAATTGCGGTGACAAATACGGCTCCGGTGGCAAGCAATGACCCGCTTGCATATAGCACTTACCTTACTTCTTTGGCTCCATCCGGTCATTGGCGCTTGGGTGAAGCGGGCAGTGTTGCGGTCGATCAGACTGGAACAAATGACGGCACCATTAATGGTGCAACACCCGGACAGCCAGGCGCGCTTTCTGCAGATTCGGATACTGCATTGCAGTTCGACGGTGTCGATGATTATGCAGTAATACCACACGATCCATCATATCTACTGGATAACGGCACGGTGCAATTGTGGTTTAAAACTTCAGACGTTAACCAGAGGTCTGATTTATTTTCAAAGGATGCTCTCGGTACTGTTGACGGTGGTCATTTAAGTATCTATCTCGATGGCACCGGTGATCTTGCCGTACGACTGCAAAGTAACGCGTTGAGCTACACAACAACCTCTACATTACCATTGGCAAATGATCAATGGCACCACGTTGCATTTACCTTTGGCGACGATGGCATGCAGCTTTATGTTGATGGACAATTTCAGGATAGTGATGCTTATACCGGTGGTCTGGGAATAACTTCTGGTGGAACGGGAAATGCAGAACCTATTGCTATTGGAGCAAGCACACAGGTGAGTACTGGCAGCGCTTCACCATTGCAAGACTTTTTCTCTGGCTCAATTGATGAGGTCGCGCTATTTGGCAGTGCATTATCGTCTGAACAGATTCAGAATCTGTACACAAGTGCATTGCAAAATTACACGATCCTTGAAGACACCTCCTTGAATGTAAGTGCTGCTGAAGGCGTGTTGATCAATGATGCTGATGTTGACGGCGATCCCTTAACAGCAGTGCTGGTTTCAGGGCCATCAAATGCGGCAGCTTTCACGCTGAATGCAGATGGCTCCTTCAATTACACACCTACAGCTAATTTCAGTGGTACGGATACCTTTACCTACGTGGCTAACGATGGCATTGATAATTCAAATGTTGCTACCGTTACCATAACGATTACCGGCGATAATGATGCACCGGTCAATACCGTACCCGGAACACAGACCATACTGGAAGATACACAGACAGCAATTGCAGGTATATCTGTTGCAGATCCGGATGCGGGTGCAAGTGTAATTACCACCCAACTGACCGTTACCAATGGTGTGCTGGATGTGACGCTGTCAGGTGCAGCAACGATAAGTGCAGGCGCAAATAGTTCGAACACATTAACGATTAGCGGCAACGTTACTGATATCAATGCAACTCTTACGAGCTTGAAGTACACAGGCAATAGCAATGTTAACGGTATTGCTATAGATACACTGACAGTTGCTACTAATGACCTGGGTAATACCGGTACAGGTGGTGCGCAGAGTGATACCGATAATATTCAAATCGATATCACCGCAGTCAATGATGCCCCTGTTGCTCGTGATGATCGCATCGGTCTCGTATTTGACGGTGTCGATGATTATGTACGCATCGGTGATTATCCTGGTTTAATCGTTTCTAGCAATCTGACAATGGAGGCCTGGATCAAGCCGACAGGATTGGGAACCGGTTCGAAAATCATCATCAACAAGGAAGGTGAATATGAATTGGGTATTACTGCTGACACTGGCGAGGTTAAGTGGGCATTTGACAATATCGATCCCGACTGGAGCTGGCATAACACGGGGTATTTTGTGCAGGCGGGTGAGTGGACACACCTTGCTGTTACCTACAATAACGGTGTAGTGAATACATATGCAGACGGAGTGCTCGTAGATAGTTATAACGGTTCAGGTGTGATGGGGGATCAATACCCTTTGATGAACGAGTTACAAATCGGGGGTCGCGAAAATGCCGTAACTCAACGTTTTGATGGTTCGATAGACGAAGTACGTATCTGGAATACGACAAGAACGCAGGTCGATATTACCTCCAATATTAATTCACTTTTATCTGGTGCAGAAACTGGCCTCATTGGTAACTGGCGTCTTGACGAAGGCAACGGCATAACAGTAACAGATCAATCTGCTCTAGGACATGATGGTACTCTGGCTGATGGTGTCACTGTTAGTGAAATGCCAGCATGGCAGGGTTATGTCGTCACTGAAGATGGCACACTGAATGTCAGCGCTATAAATGGTGTATTGGCAAATGATTTTGATATCGATGGTGATACGCTTACGGCTGTGTTGGTCAGTGGCCCGGCAAATGCGACTTCCTTTACTCTGAATCCGGATGGCTCTTTTACTTATACACCGACTGCAGATTTTAACGGTATCGACTCTTTCACTTACCGTGCAAACGATGGCGGTGTTGATTCTAATATTGCGACAGTTACCATCCATGTAGATGCGGTCAATGACGCCCCGGCAGCAACTAATTTATCGGCACCGGAAACCTACACTGAAGATACTGCACTGAACCTGACCGATATCGTGGTGAGTGATGTTGACTCTGCAAACGTGACCGTGACCTTAACTTTAAGTGATGTCGCTGCTGGTTCATTGAATACGGCAACTTCAGGGGCGGTGACTTCGACCTTTGTTGGTGGTGTCTGGACGGCGAGCGGTGCCATTGCTGATGTGAACAGCCTGTTAGCTGGTGTAACGTTCACACCGGCCTTGAATTACAACAGCAACTTCAGCATCGCGACCAGTGTCGATGATGGTGTGGCAGCAGCGATCACCGGGACCAAGGTGATGACGGGTAGTGCCGTTAATGACGCACCAACAGCAACGAATTTATCGGCCGCGGAGAGTTACACCGAAGATACGGCGCTCAATCTGACCGATATCGTGGTCAGTGATGTCGACAGTGTGAACGTGATCGTCACTTTAACCTTAAGTGATGTCGCCGCAGGCTCATTAAGTACCGCCACTTCTAACCTGGTGTCCTCGACCTTCGTTGGCGGTGTCTGGACCGCGAGCGGTGCCATTGCTGATGTGAACAGCCTGTTAGCTGGTGTAACGTTCACACCGGCCTTGAATTACAACAGCAACTTCAGTATCGCAACCAGTGTCGATGATGGTGTGGCCGCGGCGATCACTGGTACAAAAGTCATCACTGCAACACCAGCCAATGATGCGCCAACAGCGACGAATTTATCGGCCGCGGAGAGTTACACCGAAGATACGGCGCTCAATCTGACCGATATCGTGGTCAGTGATGTCGACAGTGTGAACGTGATCGTCACTTTAACCTTAAGTGATGTCGCCGCAGGCTCATTAAGTACCGCCACTTCTAACCTGGTGTCCTCGACCTTCGTTGGCGGTGTCTGGACCGCGAGCGGTGCCATTGCGGATGTGAACACCTTGTTGGCCGGCGTTACGTTTAACCCGACCTTGAACTACAACAGTAACTTCAGCATCGCAACCAGTGTCGATGATGGTGTGGCCGCGGCGATCACTGGTACAAAAGTCATCACTGCAACACCAGCCAATGATGCGCCAACAGCGACGAATTTATCGGCCGCGGAGAGTTACACCGAAGATACGGCGCTCAATCTGACCGATATCGTGGTTAGCGACGTCGACAGTGCGAACGTGACCGTCACTTTAACCTTGAGTGATGTCGCCGCAGGCTCATTAAGTACCGCCACTTCTAACCTGGTGTCCTCAACCTTTGTTGGTGGTGTCTGGACGGCGAGCGGTGCCATCGCGGATGTGAACAGCCTGTTAGCCGGTGTAACGTTTACACCGGCCTTGAACTACAACAGCAACTTCAATATTCTGACCAGTGTCGATGATGGTGTGGCCGCGGCGATCACCGGCAGCAAGGTGATGACGGGTAACGCGCGGTTAACGACGCTCCAACGGCGACGAACCTGTCAGCCGCAGAGACCTACACCGAAAATACCGCGCTCAACCTGACCGATATCGTGGTCAGTGATGTTGACAGTGCGAACGTGACCGTCACTTTAACTTTAAGTGATGTCGCCGCAGGTACATTAAGTACCGCAACCTCTAACCTGGTGTCCTCAACCTTCGTTGGCGGTGTCTGGACGGCGAGTGGTGCCATCGCGGATGTGAATACCTTATTGGCCGGCGTTACGTTTAACCCGACCTTGAACTACAACAGCAACTTCAGCATCGCAACCAGTGTCGATGATGGTGTGGCCGCGGCGATCACCGGGACCAAGGTGATGACGGGTAGTGCCGTTAATGACGCACCAACAGCAACGAATTTATCGGCCGCAGAGAGTTACACCGAAGATACGGCACTCAACCTGACCGATATCGTGGTCAGTGATGTCGACAGTGCGAACGTGACCGTGACTTTAACCTTAAGTGATGTCGCCGCAGGCACATTAAGTACCGCCACCTCTAACCTGGTGACCTCGACCTTCGTTGGCGGTGTCTGGACGGCGAGTGGTGCCATCGCGGATGTGAATACCTTATTGGCCGGCGTTACGTTTAACCCGACCTTGAACTACAACAGCAACTTCAGCATCGCGACCAGTGTTGATGATGGTGTGGCAGCGGCGATCACCGGGACCAAGGTGATGACGGGTACTGCCGTTAATGATGCACCCACGGCGACGAACCTGTCAGCCGCAGAGACTTACACCGAAGATACGGCGCTCAATCTGACCGATATCGTGGTATCAGGATGTCGACAGTGCGAACGTCACCGTGACCTTAACCTTAAGTGATGTCGCTGCAGGTACATTGAGTACGGCAACCTCTAACCTGGTGACTTCGACCTTTGTTGGTGGTGTCTGGACCGCGAGCGGTGCCATCGCGGATGTGAACAGCCTGTTAGCTGGTGTAACGTTTACACCGACCTTGAACTACAACAGCAACTTCAGCATCGCGACCAGTGTCGATGATGGTGTGGCACGCTGCGATCACCGGCACCAAGGTGATGACGGCTAGCTGCCGTTAATGACGCACCAACGGCGACGAACCTGTCAGCCGCAGAGAGTTATACCGAAGATACGGCATTGGATTTAACGGACATCGTCGTATCAGATGTTGATAGCGCCAATGTCACCGTGACCTTAACTTTAAGTGATGTCGCCGCTGGCACATTAAGTACCGCAACCTCTAACCTGGTGACCTCGACGTTTGTCGGCGGTGTCTGGACGGCGAGCGGTGCCATCGCGGATGTGAACAGCCTGTTAGCCGGTGTAACGTTCACACCGGCCTTGAACTACAACAGCAATTTCAGTATCGCAACCAGTGTCGATGATGGTGTGGCCGCGGCGATCACCGGCAGCAAGGTGATGACGGGTAGTGCCGTTAATGACGCACCAACGGCGACGAATTTATCGGCCGCAGAGACTTATACCGAAGATACGGCATTGGGTTTAACGGACATCGTCGTATCAGATGTTGATAGTGCCAACGTGACCGTGACCTTAACTTTAAGTGATGTCGCCGCAGGCACATTAAGTACCGCAACCTCTAACCTGGTGTCCTCAACCTTCGTCGGCGGTGTCTGGACCGCGAGCGGTGCCATCGCGGATGTGAATACCTTATTGGCCGGCGTTACGTTTAACCCGACCTTGAACTACAACAGCAACTTCAGCATCGCGACCAGTGTCGATGATGGTGTGGCCGCGGCGATCACCGGTACAAAAGTCATCACTGCAACACCAGCCAATGATGCGCCAACAGCAACGAATTTATCGGCCGCGGAGAGTTACACCGAAGATACGGCATTGGATTTAACAGACATCGTCGTATCAGATGTTGATAGTGCGAACGTCACGGTGACATTAACACTGTCTGATATAACTGCTGGCTCATTGAGCACGGCAACCTCTAACCTGGTCACCTCGACGTTTGTCGGCGGTGTCTGGACGGCGAGCGGTGCCATCGCGGATGTGAACAGCCTGTTAGCCGGTGTAACGTTCACACCGACCTTGAACTACAACAGCAACTTCAGCATCGCAACCAGTGTCGATGATGGTGTGGCCGCGGCGATCACCGGTACCAAGGTGATGACGGTAATACCAGCCAATGATGCACCAACAGCAACGAATTTATCGGCCGCGGAGAGTTACACCGAAGATACGGCACTCAATCTAACCGATATCGTCGTATCAGGATGTTGACAGTGCGAACGTCACTGTCACTTTAACCTTAAGTGATGTCGCCGCAGGCACATTAAGTACCGCAACCTCTAACCTGGTTACCTCGACGTTTGTTGGCGGTGTCTGGACGGCGAGCGGTGCCATCGCGGATGTAAACAGCCTGTTAGCCGGTGTAACGTTTACACCGGCCTTGAACTACAACAGCAATTTCAATATTCTGACCAGTGTCGATGATGGCGTGGCCGCGGCGATCACCGGAAGCAAGGCGATGACGGCAACCGCGGTGAACGACGCTCCGCAGGCAACGAACCTGTCAGCCGCGGAAACCTATACCGAAAATACGGCACTCAATCTGACCGATATCGTGGTCAGTGATGTCGACAGTGCGAACGTGACCGTCACTTTAACCTTAAGTGATGTCGCCGCAGGCTCATTAAGTACCGCCACTTCTAACCTGGTGTCCTCGACCTTCGTTGGCGGTGTCTGGACGGCGAGCGGTGCCATCGCGGATGTGAATACCTTACTGGCCGGCGTTACGTTTAACCCGACTTTAAACTACAACAGCAACTTCAGCATCGCGACCAGTGTTGATGATGGTGTGGCACCTGCGATCACTGGGACCAAGGTGATGACGGGTAGTGCCGTTAATGACGCACCCACGGCGACGAACTTGTCAGCCGCAGAGACTTATACCGAAGATACGGCGCTCAACCTGACCGATATCGTGGTCAGTGATGTCGACAGTGCCAATGTCACTGTGACGTTAACTTTAAGTGATGTTGCTGCAGGTTCATTGAATACAGCAACTTCAGGGGCGGTGACTTCGACCTTCGTCGGTGGTGTCTGGACCGCGAGTGGTGCCATCGCGGATGTGAACAGCCTGTTAGCCGGTGTAACGTTTACACCGACCTTGAACTACAGCAGCAACTTCAGCATCGCGACCAGTGTCGATGATGGCGTGGCCGCGGCGATCACCGGCACGAAAGTCATCACTGCAACGCCAGTGAATGATGTAGCAGTTATCGGAGGTGTCGATACTGGTGTAGTTACCGAGGATATCGATCCTGATCTGGATAATCTTCTGGAGGTTAGTGGTGCATTAACTATCATAGACCCGGATAGCGGTGAAGCTGCCTTTAATACGGGCGTCATCGGTGGTACATACGGTGTTATTACTTTGGACGCAGTTGGTGGTTGGGACTATGCCGCCAACACGAACCAGGTAGCGATTCAGAGTCTGGCAGCGGGTGCGAGCCTGACAGATACAATTACTATTTCCAGTGTGGACGGTACTACGCATGACATCGTCATTACTATCATGGGTACCAATGATGCACCAGTTGCTGGAAACGATGTTGCTGTAGTCAATGAAGGCAGTTCGGTGATCATCGATGTTGCTACCACTGACAGTGATATAGACAATGCAATTGATCTGAGCAGCGTCATCATCACCGGTTTGCCTACTAATGGTACCGTTACAGTAAATGGCGATGGTACCGTGACCTATAACCATAATGGCAGTGAAACAATAAGTGACAGCTTTAGCTATACTATTTCTGATATCAGTGGCGCAGTATCGAACACTGCTACGGTTTCTGTAACGGTCAACCCAGTAAACGATGCACCTGTTGCGACTGATGATGTGACGAGCGTAGCGGAAGGTAATATTGTAGTGATTGACCTGGCCGACAATGACAGCGACGTTGATAATGCGCTGGATCTGAATAGCATTACGATTATCGGTTCACCCGTGAATGGGTTGCTTGGTGTCAATGGTGACGGCACTGTGACATATACTCATGACGGCTCTAACACCATCAGTGATAGCTTTACCTATTCCATTTCTGATATAAGCGGGGCAATTTCCAATACGGCAACAGTTAATATCACGGTAACACCAGTGAACGATGTGCCAACAACCAGTGGTATCGCAAGCTTCACGGTGAACGAAGATGAAGCCAATACAGGCATCGATCTCAACGCAGCTTTTGCTGATAGCGACAACCTTGATTCCGAGTTGACATATTCGATTGTTGGCAATACCAGCGTTGGTCTGTTCTCGGTAGCAGGTATTGATAATACAACGGGTCAGTTGACGTTGGATTACGCCGCCGATATGAATGGTGCTGCACAGATTTCCATCCGCGCAACCGATCCATCGGGTGCATCTGTTGATACGATGTTTACTGTTGCTATTACACCGGTTAACGATTCGCCAGTACTGGTTGAAAACGCTGGAGCAAACGCGGTGGGAACGAGCAACACGGTTATCTCAAATGCTGAATTGAATGTCGATGATGTCGATAATATCGATAGTGGAATTGTTTATACCGTGACCGCATTGCCTTCTAATGGTGTGTTAATGCTAAATGGTTCGCCTTTAACCATTAACAGTAGTTTTACTGAGGCAGACATCATTAACGATAACCTGAGTTATCAATCAGACGGAACAGCAATAAGCGATCAATTTGTATTTACTGTAGCGGATGGCGCGGGTGGCACTATTTCAGATAACATTTTTGAGATCGCTGTTTTACTTGCGTCGCCTGAGCCTGAGGAACCTCCAACAATCATAGATCCTACTCCTCAACCTGATCCTGTTATTACTACTGAACCGGATGATACAGAGCAGACTGAAGTGGCAACAGAGTCTGTGCTAGTCAGAGATCTTGATGGCTTATCTACTGGGGGAAGTGGTAGGACTATACAACAACCTACTTTAACGCTTGATCCTACAAATCGAATAGAACTTGAGCAGGCAGACCCGGTTACCTTTAATTATTATGATCAGAAACTGGATACCAATGACCGTTCTGAAATTAATTTTAGTACTGCATCAACTATTGCAGATGTTCAGGTGAGGTCGATTAAAGCGTTGTGGTCAGCGATAGATCAGATGAAACATGAGATGGATGACAACGTTACAAAAAATATGACAGATCTCGAGTTTAGAGCGGCAGCAGTTTCGAGTTCTGGTGTGGCGCTTACAGCAGGCGTTGTTGCATGGGTTTTACGTAGTGGCGCTTTGATGACGAGCCTGATCAGTACTATACCTTTATGGAAGGGGTATGATCCTCTTCCAATTCTGGCCTATAAAGATGACGATGAAGAAGAAAAAATTACAGAAGATAAAATCCCGACATCACTTGAAGAACTGAAAAAAATTAAAGCAATAAAAGAAAAAATGAATAAATATAACAAGGTCGATG
>CAWECN010000011.1:0-258366 GCA_963807625.1 uncultured Gammaproteobacteria bacterium | reverse complement strand
TGGTAGTTGGCCATGGTAGTCAGTCTGAGAATAACCCATATGAGTCTGCGCTCGATTGTGGTGCTTGCGGTGGTAATGTAGGCTTATTTAATGCGCGAATCCTGGCGCAAATGGCAAATAAGCCTGCAGTACGTAAACGACTTAAAAAACAAGGTGTGAATATTCCGGACGATTCCTGGTTTGTTCCTGCGTACCATAACACGACCACTGATGAAGTTGATTTACATGATCTCGATTTGTTACCATCGACACATCCGATTTACCTTGATCGATTGCGTGCGAATTTTTTCGCAGCCAGTCGACTGTGTGCACAAGAGCGTGTGCCAACGCTTGAGTTTATTTCAGACGTGACTAAGCCTGAAAATGCCGACAAACAAGCTTTACGAAATGCAATGGACTGGTCGCAGGTGAGACCAGAATGGGGTTTGTCACGTAATGTTTACTTTATTATTGGGCGGCGTTCATTAACAGAAACGTTTTCACTTGATGGTCGCGCCTTTTTGCATTCCTACGATTACCGTGTTGATAGTAAGTTGCTTTTACTGGAAAATATTCTGACAGGTCCATTAGTCGTTGGACAGTGGATAAATATGGAGCACTATTTTTCTACCGTGGACAATGAATATTATGGCAGCGGCAGTAAGGTTTATCATAATGTTGCTGGGCGTTTTGGGGTAATGACTGGAAACTCAAGCGATTTGCGAACCGGGTTGCCTGCACAGACAGTTATGGCTGATGGCAAACCGTATCATGAACCGATGCGCTTGATAACGGTAATCGAGGCACCATTTGATCATGTGGTAAATGCAATTTATCGTGTCTCGAGTGTGAAAAATTTAATGCATAACGGCTGGATACGCGTATTAATCCGTGATCCCCAGACAGGTATAACGCATATCAATTCCAATGGTGAGTGGCAGGAATACCAGGCACCAGATAATCCAGATGTGACAAAAGAACTAGAGGCTCTTGCTTTATGAATAATAAGAAATTTAATCAACTTAAAAAGCTGGAGATCATCCTCGAAGGTGAATATCAGACTTTTGCTGCAGACTTATTAGATCGAATAGGTGTTAAGGGATATACCATACTCAATAATCTGTCCGGTAAAGGTAGTCATGGTTTTCATGATGGCCATGTCATGTTCAATGAGGATGATGTGCTTATCATGATAATCGCTGCTGTACCAGAAGCACTTGTTGAGCCGATTCTCCAGGGGTTCGCGCCTTTCTATAGCGAACACTCAGGCGTGGTTTTTATATCAGACATACAGGTTACGCGCTTGGTTAAGTTTAGCAACTCTGACGACACAACAGAAATCTAGCAAAATACCTTAAATGAATGGGTCAACCTGGAGCAGTACTGCATTCATATTTATCAATATAAAAATATCTGCAACTTAGCGTGAAAATCATGAGGTTTGCCTTACACGAACGCCTGATTTGACTCAAGTGAATTAGTTAACATAACAATTTTTATGTCTATTTTCACCACACAACGGACCATTGGAAAGTGGTCCTTGCATGGTATTCCCCACTGGGCGTACACTCACTCCGTGAATCTATGATGAATCATGGGGCCGGACTAAATTGATCGAGTAATGCTGCGTACTGTGTTTATATCCTGCGGCAGATTGATTATAGGGTCGGCACGAAAATATCCGTGTTATGTGATCTTTTACTTTTTTACATCCCGACTATATTACTTGCTGTTGCTGGCAAACAATGATTCACGAGAAACCTCCATAATCGCGGATACTACAGGATGTAAAATTCGGCGTTCAACAGATATAGCATAAAAAAGTTCTTGCATACCATCAATTTGACCTATATGGGCAACTCGATACTGTGATTCTACTTCTTCCTCGATAGCATGTGTACCTAGCCTTGCTGCCTATTTTTTTAATATCTCGATTGCTGCATCCAGCTCCTTTTCGATTTTGACATTATAGCCACGTGTTATTAGCACGCTAATCACCTTGTGCTCTTTCATGGGATTATCATAGGGGACAAGTACACGCTCTGGATCCGTTGGCTCATAGCTATTATCACTCTGTATAGATGAGCTATCAACTGCCTGGGCGATTGATCCGGTGATCAGATAAAAACCAGTCAAAAAAATTAAATTAAATTTGTTCATACGGATATACATTATCAAATTAAAGGGGGCTGGTCCCTTTATTCATGTCCCCTTTATTCATACAACCGCGACTGCTTTTCTTTACCCTCTTTTTCCACTTTTTTCTAAGGCTAATCGTTTATGATATTTTTACTCTGGCCCTGAATATACTCCTTTTTTATTTATAGACAAAAGACTATGGTTTTGATCGATAGTATCAATTATTATTCCGTTTCAGTTTCCCCTAAAATGTCGCTCCAGATGTCCTTATTACGTTTCATTCTTCAAGCAATATAAGGAGTTAGGCAATGCCATCGATGCTCAGTTTATTAACACCTGCTCTCGTTTCATCGACTCCTTATTCGGCGACTGTGAAGGCTTACACACGGGTAATCAGGCCGAATCGGGACTCTTATCTCGTAGTTGCGGGCTTATATTATTGCAGCTAAATCAGGTCGAGATTATTATCATACTTTATTCGTATGCTTCCATTTATTCTTTTAGTGCAAACTTGTTTTAAAATAGGGCGTTTTTGATATAGCAAGCAGAGAAAACTGAGCCCCCCATTGCGGTTATCAGGGAGAAAATAGAAGTGCAAAACTTGATGTATACGTTACTACCATTTTTACGATGGTTTCCAATCACGCAAGATAAAATCCGTGCTGATTTACTCGCAGGTATCACAGTGGCGCTTATTCTGGTACCACAAAGTATGGCTTATGCGCAGCTTGCAGGGTTACCCGTCGTGTATGGCCTGTATGCTTCGTTTGTGCCAGTGATAATTGCATCACTATGGGGCTCTTCCAGTCAATTGCATACCGGACCAGTCGCTATGTTGTCATTAATGTCGGCAGCGGCATTGATTCCGTTTGCAACCCCGGGCAGTGCCAGTTTTATTGAGTTATCGATTATGCTGGCACTCATGGTGGGAATCTTAAGATTGGCATTGGGTGTATTTAAACTTGGCTCAATTGTTAATATGTTATCAAGCCCGGTCATTGTTGGTTTCACCAATGCTGCGGCATTAATTATTGGTCTTTCTCAATTAAGTAAAATTATTGGTGTACCTTTTCCGCGGACTAATTCTTATCTTGCTGATCTGTGGCGAGTTGTCGAACAAATCCCACAAATGCATCTTGCGACATTATTATTCGCAATCAGTGCATGGGTACTAATCACAGGGTTACGTAGAGTGTCCAGTGCAATTCCGGGTGTACTAATTGTGGTCGTGCTGACTACACTGATTAGCTCAATCATGGGCTATGAGAATAAGGTAACAATAGATATATCGCAGATCCATGAGCCTGAGACAGCTGAACTGCTTGAACATTACAACACTACTGAACAACGCATTGCGACCTTAATAACAGAAATTGCAGAATTAAAAAGAAACGCAGACGCTCTCGAGAAGCGTGATGAGCAACATGACTTCGAAAAAGCAGCAAAATTACTGGCAAGAGCTGCGGTTGCGAATCATGAATTAAAAATCCTCAAGAAAGAAAATACCAGGCGTCGTATTGAGATTCACTCCATTATATTTACCTCTGCATTAGACGATAAAGAGCAATTAACGATGTTTAGTGGTGACGCTATTCCAGATAACTATCAGCGCGAAGATGATACCTGGCGGTTTGCCGGTATTAACAATCATCAAATAATATTGTCAGCAGGTGGAAGCGTTGTCGGTGTCATTCCAGAAGGTTTGCCCAGCTTTCAAGTACCCACCATTCAATGGGAGCTGGTACTTGCATTGCTTCCTGCTGCTTTGGTGATGGCCTTAATTGGCTTTATGGAAGCGACGTCGATTTCTAAAGCTATTGCAAGCTCTACGGGCGAGCGAGTAGATGCCAGTAAGGAACTTGTAGGTCAGGGCCTGGCCAATATTGCAGGCAGTTTCTTTGGCTCATTCACTGTAAGTGGCTCGTTCTCGCGGTCCGCTGTTGCCGCAAAGATAGGTGCTAAAACAGGATTATTTGCCATCATCAGTGCCGCTGCCGTGGTCCTGGTGCTGCTATTCTTTACGCCTTATTTATATCATCTGCCACAAGCTGTTTTGGCCGTGATTGTTATGATGGCGGTATTCAGTTTGATTCGAATCAAGCCATTGACTCAAGCCTGGAAAGTTGATCGTGTTGGCGCTGTAATTGGCATCGTGACATTCATTGCCACGTTGATTATGGCACCCTCCATTGCAAACGGTATATTGTTGGGTGTTGTTTTAACTGTGATTGATTATCTGATTCGCACTATGAAACCACGTGCGGAAATCGTTAGCTACAAGCCCGATGGCACCCTGGGTGGCATTAGTTCGCATAACCTTGTTCCGATCAGCGATCAGTTTGTTCCTGTGCGTTTCGATGGTTCCTTGACCTTTGCTAACGTGGCTTACTTCGAAGATATCATTCTCAAAGCACTACGTAAATTTCCCGATGCCAAAGCGATTGTCATGATCGGTAGTGGTATCAATGAGATGGACGCTTCTGGCGAAGAGAAAATTCGAGAACTTAACCAGCGTCTTGGAGAGCTGGGCGTAAAATTGATGTTTAGTGGATTGAAACATCAGGTGATGAAATTGCTGGATGTTAGCGGCCTGGTCGAAGAAATTGGCAGAGACCGTTTCTTTAGCGATAAGCAAACCGCACTGAAGGTACTAACAGCGTCATACGGCACAAGTAGCACTCCTAAGAGTGATGACACTGAAACCAGTAATCAGTAATCAGTAATCATCTTCAATCGATAATCTCACAGTACATTATTAATAAGAGGGGACAGACCACGATTAATTAAAAAACGTGGTTTGTCCCCTTTTTTTTTCAACAAATTAGAGTGCAATCTTATTTTCAATCTGTTTTTTAATGCCCCTTTCTTTAGCCGCTTCTTCTGCCGCTTTTAGTGCATCAGCCACTTCCGGTGGCATGTATTTTTCATCATGTTTTGCCAACACTTCATCCGCTACAAAATGTCCATCCGAGTTAAAGCTACCCATGGCAACAATACCCTGCCCTTCGCGAAATAAATCCGGCAGAATACCAGTATATTCGACGGTCATACTCTCCTCATTATCAGTGACGTCGAATTGCACCGTCAGACTATCTGGTGCACGTTTTACACTGCCGTCTACTACCAAGCCACCAGCGCAGCGATGCAATTTGCCGTTACTGGACTGGAAGTAAGCCAGTCGTGGTGTTGGGACATGCTAACTGTGGAGGTATTCGTGCCTTGATGGAAAATGATGGTGTGGTTCAGGCTGGCAGTTTTATTGACAGCTGGACGAATCTTGCAGCTGCGGCCAAAAAAGAGGTGCTGACGCGTGATGATCTTAAAACGCCGGAACAACGTATCGATGCCTGCGAAAAAAACGCAGTGAGCTATTCATTAAAAAATCTTATGACCTGTCCCTGGATACGAGAGAGTAGGCGCTGGTAGCCTGAACCTGATAGGTTGCTATTATGATCTGCGCAATGGTGAACTTATTATACTTGATAAAATAAAGTGATCATAAGTAACCTTGTCATTAAATTACTACTAAAGCTTCCGTGTGACGTGAACCTGGTCATGTGTTTGAAATGCAGGAGGCGATTATCAGGGGATTTGCATCAGCAATAGCGGGTCCTCCAGATATGGATCCTTACGCTCATTGAGCTATGACAAAGGTAGATTTTTTCCTGATTCGGTGATCCAGCGAATCTATGATCTTAGCTGTGGAGAAATCTGCCTTTCCTGGCTTCGCACCAGGCTGATATTTGAAGTACTTTAAATGGCAAAGCCCTGACCTATATCAACTCGTCCATCCTCAACCTTTTATACATTATTGAGTGATAAGGTTTTACTTTCGAAAGTGAGGTTGGTCAGTTAACCCTTATCTCATTTAGTAACTTTATATCGAACACTAATGGAGGTTGAAATTATGGGTATCACCGAACAGATCATTGAGAGATCAGAAAAAATATACAAAGAACTTGATACAGAAAGAGGGAGTCTTCAGGTGCAGCTTCATCTGTTGAGTATGGAAGCAAAAGAAGAATGGAATGAGCTGGAGAAAAAGTTTGAGAAGTTTAAATCAAAAGCTTCTGCAGTCACTGAAGTAACAGAAGATTCAGCCGGTGAAGTAGGCGAAGCTATAAAACTCGTAGGTGAAGAGCTTAGAGAAGGTTATAAGAAGATCAGAGACTCTATATAAAAAGTTTACCAATACATTGGCAAGCAGGAAAACGATTTTCCTGCTGTGTGGTGATGAACATGGTATGCAGGTACTCTATACAGACTGTATATCATCAGGGTCACTATCGATGTTGCATCAGAATTATTACCAGGTCTGATAATAAGACTGAACCTGTAATCTAAAGGAACAAGTTATGAGTGAAGAGATACTTGACCCGATCGTGATCAGTGAGCAGCAATTTGATAAGGCTGCTGCACATATCGTAGATTTAAGATCCGGTCTTATCGATTATCTGAAAGAGCCAAACCGTATCCATATAATCAATTTCCCGGTTGAACTGGATGATGGTTCCGTAAAAACCATACAGTGCTTCCGCGTGATCCATAACCGCGTTTTTGGCCCCAGTAAAGGCGGCATAAGATACCACCCCGACCTGACTGTCGAAGAAGTAACCTCACTGGCCAAGCTGATGACCTGGAAATGTGCCCTGGTTAATCTGCCGTTTGGCGGTGCTAAAGGCGGCGTTGTCTGTAACACCAAAGAGTTAAGTTTGAATGAGCTGAGGCATATCACCCGGCGCTTCACTTCCGAGCTGTTCAGTATCATTGGTCCGTCGACAGACATTCCTGCGCCGGATATGTATACCGACGAGCAGACCATGGCGTGGATCTTTGATACTTATGACAGGTTGAACCCTGACGAAAATAATCGCCCGGTAGTTACCGGGAAGCCTATAAGTCTGGGTGGGTCTTTAGGGCGCCATGAAGCTACGGGAAAAGGATGCATGTTCGCCACCCAGCACTTCCTGTCTAAAGCACTGATCCCGGAGCAGCAGGAGATTGCTGGTGCCCGTATCGCGATACAGGGTTTTGGTAATGTTGGTTCTATAGCGGCGGACGAATTTTTCCGACAGGGGGCGACCATTGTCGCTGTTAGTGACAGTAAAGGAGGGATTTATTCGAAAAATGGGCTGGATCCTGAAAAGGTAGTTGCGTTTAAAGCTGAAAATGGGTCAGTGGTCGGTATGCCGGATACACTGACCATAGCTAACGACGAGCTGCTGGAAATAGACTGTGACATCCTGATTCCAGCAGCTACGGCCTTACAGATAAACCAGGATAACGCTAAAAATATTAAAGCAAAGCTGGTCGTCGAAGCCGCAAATAATCCGACAACGCCTGCGGCTGATGAGATCCTCCAGCAACGAGGCATCTACGTCATTCCAGATATCCTCGCTAGTGCCGGTGGTGTTACCGTCAGTTATTATGAATGGGTGCAGAACAGTGCCAACGAACAATGGGACCTGGAATTAATCAACAATAAATTGCAGAAAAGGATGTATGCTGCTGTCGATGCTGTGTTCGACTACTGGCAGGGCTGTGTCGTAGGCGATAACCCTGTTGCGGGGGTGAGCAATGCAATCAGGGTAGATGGTGATGGTGTTCCGGATTTTCGCACAGTCGCGCTGATCATAGCGATTAAACGAGTAGCTGACGCGACTCTGATGCGAGGAATATGGCCTTGATCCAGTGTGCGAATCGGCAGCGGTTCCTCATTAGTAAAATTTCGTAGCCGATACTACCAGGCTAAAGAATAGTTAACCTGTAGTACTACCGCATCAAGATCAGGTGTTTCCTCTCCCGCGGGTATGCCATCATTACTTATAGCCTGCTGGATAAATTCGCCACGCACGGCAATTTCACTGTTATGGCCAAACGGTATCCCGTACTTCAAGCCCAGCGTCGTGGTAACAGACTTTGCCAGGCGATAATCATTACTGGCATATTGCTTAGAGACTGCCCCCGTCGTAGCATCGACATCAGTACCCAGTATCAGGTTATGGGTATAAAAATCAGCGGCGTCCTGTGAATAATAACGAACGTGTGGCATCAGGTAACTGCTGGCTAGCTGATAACGATATCTCAGATCCAGTGTATGAGAGGTGATGCCCCAGTTATCCCAGAAATATCGATATGAGAAGTGGATGACATCTTCTGTCAGGTGATGAGCAGAGTTGAAAAATAAAGCATTTCGCTGCCGTGTATCCGGTCTGGATTCATATACATAAGGTAAATTTCCGGTGACTTGCGTATCAAAAAAGGACGAATCTGAACCCGTTGCCGGCAACCCTGTTACAGGATCGAGAACAGTAACGATCTTATACGGGTCGTTCTGGTAACCATCGGTTAAGCCAAATGTATAATTTAACTGAATGATCGTTTTACGATTAACGATCTGTGTGACACCAATAATGAAGTCTGAAATTGTTTTTGTCTCACTGCTGCCGCTGCGGTTCAACGGCAGATCCTGCTTGACCATGGGGGCAAACTCTATCGGTACACCACCAACGGGATTTATCATGTCATTGTTGAAGGCGATACCCGCATGCATATTCCAGTTTGACCTCGCTGTACCAGGTCGAAACCAGAATTACGTAAAGTACGCGCTATTTACCCACATGTGAGCATAGATGCTTGCGATATAACCGGCGGCGATCGCCGGTGTCCACTTCAGGTGACCGAAGAAGGTGTATTTGCCACGTGCCTGTCCCATGAGCGCAACACCGGCGGCAGAACCGACAGAAAGCAATGAACCGCCGACACCGGCGGTCAGTGTAACTAACAGCCACTGGCCAGTAGACATCTCTGGATTCATGGTCAGGACGGCGAACATCACGGGGATGTTATCGACGACGGCTGATAATACGCCGACAGCGATATTAGCATTGGTAGCGCCCCAGCCGGTGTACATCATCTCTGATGCCAGGCTAAGGTAACCGAGGAAACCGAGACCACCGACACACAGCACGACGCCGTAGAAGAAGAACAGGGTGTCCCATTCCGCTCTTGCTACAGGAGAGAACACGTCGAACGCTTTTGTACCCAGGTCGGAGTCGTGATTAACGTTATCTGGTTGATCCAGGTGTTTCGGATGTGTCTTCTTCAGGTAGAAACCAAAGACCTGCAGGTAACCCAGACCTGTCAACATACCGATAACCGGCGGCAGATGAAGGAAATTATGGAACGAGACTGCAGTTGCAATGGTTGCAAGAAATAAAATGATGATGCGTATGGCACCGCGTTGCATCTCCACCTGTTCGCCTGATGCCTCCGGTTTAACATCGGGTACGGCAAAGTGCATGATCGCAGCAGGCACCAGGTAGTTAACCGCTGACGGGATGAATAGCGCAAAGAACGTCCAGAATTCAACGATGCCTTTCTGCCAGACCATCAGCGTGGTGATGTCGCCAAAAGGTGAGAATGCACCACCTGCATTTGCACCGACCACGATATTGACGCAGGCGAGGGTAACGAATCGGCTGTTGTCTCCACCGACGGCTAACACGACAGCACACATCAATAGTGCAGTAGTGAGGTTGTCTGCGATCGGCGAGATAAAAAAGGCCAGTGTACCGGTGATCCAGAATAATGCACGGAAACCAAAACCACTACGGACCAGCCATGCACGTAATGCATCGAAAATCCGACGTTCTTCCATGGCGTTGATATAGGTCATCGCCACCAGCAGGAACAACATCAGTTCGGCGTATTCCTCCAGGTTGTGTCTTACCGCATACTCTGCTTCATGTGGCATACCGTTGCTTGCATAGAACCAGCCGATGAGGCCCCAGATGAGGCCAGCGGCGAGAATGACCGGTTTTGATTTGCGCAGGTGGGTAAATTCTTCCGCCATCACCAGTATGTATGCCAGTACGAAAATGCCGATCGACAGAAAGCCAACCCAGTGGCTGGTCATATCCATATGTTCAGCAGTAGCAGTCTCAGATGCCATAACCAGTCCCGGTAATGCTAAAAGCAGAAACGCAGGGATGAGTGTCGCCACTAAGTTCTTAATTTTCATATTTGTGTGTTCTTAAAATACCAGGTTCATCATTACCATCATAACCACCAGGAAGAGTATCGTCATGATGCCACCCGCTTTCATAAAGTCAGACACCTTATAACCCGCTGGACCCATGATCAAAGCATTGACCTGGTGAGTAGGGATGAGGAAAGAGTTAGAGGTTGCGATCGCTACGGTAAGCGCAAATACGGCGGGGTTTGCACCAGCGCCGATAGCGATATTCACTGCCAGTGGTACCAGCAGTACGGTTGCGCCAACATTGGACATCACCAGTGTGAAGAAGGTAGCGAGCATCGCGATAGCCAGCTGGATCACCCAGATGTCCATGTCACCGACAACTAATAGTACCTGGTCGGCGATCCATTTCGCGGTGCCGGTCGTTTCCACGGCCAGTCCTAGCGGAATAAGTGAAGCGAGCAGGAATACTGTTTTCCAGCTTACCGCCTTATAGGCTTCTTCGATGTTTAATACACCGGATAAAATCATGCCCATGGCACCTGTGAGCAGTGCAACTGAAAGGCGGATATCAGTGAACAGCACCATAAATAGTGCGATGCCAAAAAATATGGCCGCAGGTACGATTTTGTGTGGACGTACTTCTTCCGAACGTGGGTATTCGGTCGTTACTACGACGAAGTCACGATTTTTTTCGATCCGCTCCAGTGCGATCCATGCGGTGTGGACCACCAGTGTATCACCGGGATGAAATGGCATATTCCGAATATCATCACCTTCGCGCATCGTTTCGCCATCACGATGCAAACCGATCAGCGCCAGGCCATAAGTTTTTCGCATCCAGATATCACGCGCACTTTTACCTATAAGACTTGAGCCGGGAGGAATAACGATCTCGGCCACACCGGCTTTAGAAGTCGACAGGTCTTCTGAAAATGTGTTTAGTTTCTTGAGTCTTTTTAGATCATATTTCTCCACGAAATGCTCTACATCGCGAGGGTCAGCGATGACGCCCAGTACCATACCTTTCTCAATCTCAAGATCACGCGCCAGTGAGCCCGGGCCGATCCGTTTGCCATCAGCTATGCGTTTGGTCGCAATGATACGGATGCGGTAGGCACCTTCTACATCATCGAGAAGACTGCCGATCAGTGGACTGCCTTCAGTGACGACTAGTTCGGAAAGTGAGTAATTGACGCCATAGACATCCTGAAAATACTGCATGGAATCAGAGCCGCTGGTGCTGCTTTCGCTGACTGTCTTGGGTAATACATAACGGCCGGCGACAACAAAATAGGCGATACCTGTGATAATCAACGCAGCGCCCACCGGGGTGACGGAAAACAGGCCCCAGGTATCCATCTGCTGGTCTGCAGGTAATGCTTTATTGGAGGTGAGAATCAGGTCATTTAACAAGATCAACGGGCTCGATCCAACCATCGTCATGGTACCACCGAGGATGGCGGTGAAACCCATCGGCATGAGCAGTCGTGACATGGGCAGGCCAGAACGTGCAGAGATACGAGAAACGACGGGCAAGAATAGGGCGGCTGCACCGACATTTTGCATGAAAGAAGAGATGAAACCGACGGTTGCAGAAATAATAGGGATGATGCGTTTTTCGGTAGTACCGCCGATATTAAGGATGAAAGCGGCGACCTTGCTCATGATGCCGGTCTTATCAAGGCCTGCGCCGATGATCATAACCGCAATAATGGACATAACAGCGTTCGATGAAAAACCATCAAACAGGTGTCTGTTGTCCACCAGGCCCTGATCGAGCCCCATTATCGGTGCTAACAGGGAGGTTAGTCCTAGCAATACCATGACGCTTGCCGCGGCGACATCGACACTGACGACTTCAAAAGCAAACAGGTAGATGGTCAATACAAGGATGGCGCTCACCCAGGCGATTTCCACTGAGGGCACGACGGTAGACAGGTATAATGCCAGGGCTGTAAATATTACTGCTGCGATAATCTGCTTTCGGGAGAAAATACCCGGTTTTTCGATAGTCTGTTCTTCATCAGCAAGCGTGTTCATGCAACCTCTCTTTCCTGTATATCTTGGATTAAATTCAATTTATTCGTTAATTGGCAGGTGATTTTTATAGCTCACTAGGCAAAGCATTTTTTTGCTGCAGAAGGATAAGAATGACTGCTCTAGAGAGTAATCGTCTTTAAGCGCCGTGAGTCGGAAATTAGCTACCAGGTGCAGGTATCGCCCCTTCCATCAGAACTTTTGCAGCGGCATCATCCGGTATTTTTGCCAGAGATAGATTAACTCGCGATTATATATTAGAGCGCTAATATAGTCGAATAGAATTGTGAAATATGTGGTTTTTATGGCCTTAACTGACCGTGAGATCCAACACATGAAAAAGTGTCGAGATGCCGGTGAATTTCAGGTTCCTCATCCACGCGGTGAGCTGCTTCGCTTAACTTTCGTCGCATTTATAATGATATTTTTAGAAATACCATGCCAGCTGGGCAAATATGCCTGGTCCAGTACTGAGCTGTTTACCTGCAATGCCTGAGTCGATGCCGCCGTATTCGGTATCTGAAGCGCCAACGGGAACATTCAATGCGGCCAGTATCTGCAGGTCCTGTTTCAGGTCATAGCTGGTAACTAATTGCACCAGAAAAGAACCGTCACCGACATTGATGAAAGCATTCGGTGTTAATGACCACAGCGGCGTCATCTCGATCATCGCCGATAGCGCGAGATAGTGCCTGCCAAGGGTAAAAAGCTCACCACGGACGAGGCGTTCGACCAGGTCGGGGTTTGCTGCCAGTGCGGCAGGGCTGTAGTCACCATCAGCCTGGCCAAAACCGTTATAGAAATATTCTGCAACGCCGCTGATATTACGGTTCCAGCCGACCCATGAATAGGTGAGGCTGGTCACCAGGCTGAAAATATTATCGGTTTGCGCCAGGATATTACTTGTGCGGGTTATCGTAATATCTCCTCGCCACAGTGCAGTGCCAAGATCACTAAGACCGCCGAAAGCTAAAACATTGTCGTCATAATGCTGTGCGATCAGCAGGTCGTATTCCTTATCACCGGCGAAGCCATGATACTTGGCGGCGATCGAATCGACATCACTGCTGACGTCGCCGTTTAAATCACGTCGGAACACCCAGACAGCCTGCATGTCGTCGCCACTCTGTGTCAGGTACTGGCCGTAGATCATATCGTCGCCGGTCTTATACTCTTTATCGACGGCCGCCGGATCGAACGGATTGAAAAAATCCATCGGTGTGTAGATAAGGCCATTGCCCCAGCTGACAGCCTGCCGGCCGATACGGAGCACGGCTCTTTTTCCCGTAACGCCGACATAAAGACGGTCGAGGCGTTGCAGCAGTGCGCTGTCACTGTTCTCTGTTATAACCGAGGTCAGGTCGAACAGGCGATACTTATCGGTAGGTACAGGATCGGATATAAGTACATTGCCGGGCAGGCTGTTTGCCAGTTCAAATCCATCACCATGGGCGGCGATCAGCTGGTAATCGGCAGCGATCTCTAGCTTGTCTTTTTGCCAGCCGAACTTGAGGCGCAGATCACCTTTGTGATCGACCGTGGGGCTGTCGATATAATCAAGAAACAGGCTGTCATCCGGAAAGGTGTTTAACAGGAAAAAATATTTTGCGTGGCCGCCTCTGAAGATATCTGTATCAGCAATAGCAGTTGATGTTAACGCTAGTGTTATATAAATCAGTCCTGCGAGATTATAGTTTTAGCATGGATAAGAAGTTTATGATGCGCTGCTCTCCCTAACCCTCTCCCGAAGGGAGAGGGGACTGAACTTCGTCGCTGATAATCCTGCCATCCTCCATCCTGATCAGACGTTTCGTGTATTGCATAACACGTGCGTCATGGGTAGCGATGACAAAGGTAATATTATGCTTTTCGTTTAGTTCAACGAACAGGTCCATCAGCTGTATCGCTGTATGTGAATCCAGGTTGGCAGTGGGTTCATCGCCCAATACCAGTTTGGGCTGGCTGACGATGGCGCGGGCGACAGCAACACGCTGCTGCTGTCCACCGGAGAGTTGTGCCGGTCGCCGGTCTTCCAGACCTTCGAGGCCAACTTCTTTCAGGATGTTATGCGAAAGTTTTGAACGTTCTGCTGCCGATACACCGCGCACCTGCATGACGAATTCAACATTCTCACGCGCGGTCAGCACCGGAATCAGGTTGTAAGACTGAAACACGAAACCGATATTGTTCAGGCGCATGTCGGCCAGTGGGCCTTTATCGAGTATATCTATCCGCTTGTCGCCGATGTAGATCTCGCCGCTGTCAGGGGTGTCGAGTCCGCCGATGGCATTGAGCAGGGTAGTCTTGCCGGAGCCAGATGGTCCGGATAGGCAGACAAAATCACCCTCATCGATCTCTATTGAAACATTGTCCAGACCGGTGATGATCTCGTCACCTTGCTGAAACGTTTTGCACAAGTCCTTGCAGATGACAGAGCTCATGAGTCGATACCTTCGATAAATTTAGTATTGAGTGACTGTTTCATAACATTGCTTAAGTTTCGTATATTTCAGTTCGTATTCAGAGCTTTGATCGGATCGTAACTGGCGGCACGCCATGCCGGTAATATGCTGGTCAACAGGCCGAGGATGATAACGATCACGTTGGCTAAAACCATGTCTTCGATTTTCAGCGCAGGATACAACATGCTGCTGGTCCCCATCATCTCCATACCTTTGGCGACAGCTGATATATCGATACCGCTCTGCAGCGGGATGATCGTCGCGACAGCGATGATGTTGCCGAGCAATAAACCGATGAACAGTAACAGGAAAGATTCCAGCAGGATCTGGTAGAGGATCATCGTGGGGCGCATACCCAGTGCCTGCATAAGGCCGATCTCGCGTATGCGCTCGAACACTGCCATCACCAGGGTGTTGACCAGGCCAAAGGAGAGGGCGAGGAAGATAACGATAATCCATACCAGTACAAAACCGTCCATCATCGCCATCATGGAACCGAGGTAGGTGTTTACTTCATACCATGGCAGAGTCTCGACATCACGACCGGCAGCCTTATTAATCTGTGGATACCACTTATCTGTATTGCGGTAATCATTACCGGTGATAGCAATCTCGGAAACCAGGTTTTTGATGTTTAGCAGTTTCTGAATAGTGTCACGACCAGCATAAACATAGGTCTCTTCCAGGCTGGCCAGTTTTGCTTTATAGATGCCGACCACCCGGAAACCACGATCGGCGATATTATTGTCCGGGTCCTGGCTCATCACTACCACGCGTTTTCCCAGCTGTGTCTCCAGGTGCTCGGCCATCTTGGCGCCGATGACCAGGCCCCTGTCATTGCTGTCTTCCAGGAAACGGCCCTCGATGATGCTGTCACTGTCGAAACTGACGGCTATCTCGCTGGTCGGTTCGACGCCGAGCAAAATAATGCCGCGGCTGTCGCGTTCACTCTGAATGACGGCCGATACGCGGACGCGGCTGGTCCAGGCGACCACTTCAGGTATCTGTAAAGCATCGAGCAGCTCAGCTGATGGTGCCGGTATACTGTTATTGATGCTTGGGTCATCACGGTATAACGGATGGTGGATCTGTACCTCACCGGGCAGGCTGCGGATGCCGTTCAATAACATGTCATCGACCATGCCGCGCATCAAAGCGGTCATGAAAATCATCGCCCAGACACCGACCGTGATCGCTGCCAGCATGATCGTGGTACGCCTGTGATTGCGCCACAGGTTGCGCCACGCCAGGGTGCCAATTACTATAAATGTCGCATTGAACGGTAGCCTGCTCATATCTGCCTCATACCGCCCTCATGGCACTGACCGGCTGCAGGAAAAACAGGCGCACTGCCGGGTAGATTGATGCCAGCAGGCTGAAGATAAAGATAATGGACGGGCCGAGCATTATCGACAACACCGACAGGCTGGGATACATGCGATCGGGAAGGTTAAACTGGGCTGCCATCTCTTCCATGCCGGGGTAGGTGAAACCGACGATGCTGAGGTAATAGGTCAGCATAAAACCAAATACAGCTCCTATCGCCAGTCCCAGTCCGGACATGACCGCCGTTTCGGTCATCACCAGCGCACCGAGGCGTGTCGGTTTTACACCCAGTGCCATCATCACGCCGAACTCACGGGTACGTTCCAGTACGGACATCAGCTGGGTATTGAGTACGCTGAAAGCGACCAGGATGATCAGCACGCCATACATAAACCAGGCGCTGGCAAGATCAGCCTGGATAGCCTGTTTCAGGCCAGGCTGTAATACATCCCATTCGAGTACCACCAGCTCGCTCCTGTCTCTCAGTAGATTCTGCAGATCACGCTGCAGCATCGATACCTGTGACAGGTCATGGCCATTGATCACGATATTGTGCCCCCTGCCTTCCATACCGAACAGGTCCTGAAAATAACCGATCGGCAACTGCGCCATGCTGCGGTCGATGTCTGCAGTGCCCGATTCAAAGATGCCGGCAACGATAACGATACCGGCAGCGAAGGAGCCGTCATGGCCGCTGCCGAGCAGGGTGAGTTCATCGCCGATCGTGACTCTCAGGTTTCGTGCCAGTACGCTGCCGATGACGATCTCAGCCGCATTGCTGTCGCCGAAATATCTGCCCTGTTTTATCAGGCCGGGCAGGCTGGAAACATTGATCTCAAATTCCGGTTCTACACCGATCAGCTGCAAGCCATAGGAGCGTTCTTCACTGGAGGTCATGGCAAAGGCGACGCCACGTGCAGCCACATGGTCACTTTTCAGGTGCTGACGAACTCTATCGGCTAAAGGGGTGATGTCTTTGATACTGCTGCGCATCTTTGGTTCGTCATTGTAACCCTCGTGCTGGATCTGCAGGTGGCCGGTATAGGCTTTCAGCGTATTGTCGATCATCATCTGGTAGCTGCCGAACTGCAGCGAGATGGCGAACACCAGGATCAGGTTGGAAAAGATCATCGCGCCCACGGTGAGCCAGGTGCGGCGTTTGTGTCGCCATAGGTTACGCCATGCCATGCGCAGGGTGATACTCACTGCCTGGGGTTCCTCAGGTTGGACAGTGTGAACAGGCTGTCATCGTGTGCGACATCAAAATTGATATCTTGCACAGACATCTGTGTCCATTCGTCCGGCTCATCCTGTTTTCCCATGCGGATGATGCTGGCGACCGTACGGCCACCCAGCTCCTTGATCTCCAGTGCTTTCATGGACTTGACCAGTATATTATCCTGATCCCAGAACTGCTGTTCGAGAAGAACATAGTCATCGCGAACGGTAAGTACTTCCTTGCCCCAGACCACTGCAGCATCTTCATGCGGGACAGATTCGATGACATATATCTTATGGCCGTCCTGTTCACGCGTTTCCAGAAGTTTATGGTCATACTGGTCGATGATGTCGGTAGATTTGCTGATATCCTTGTTGGAAAAATCACTGCCCATCCAGCTCTGGCTCATCATCGAAGAAGGTACCTTGATGATGCGGTTGACCTTGGGTGCGTAAGTCCACATGTTGTTGTCTTTGGTCAGGGTGCCGTTGCCGGCATCTTTCTTCGGTTCGGTGACACGTACCAGCGTGGTCTTTTCGCCCTTGGTCCAGGAGCGCATCGACATGCTGCGTTGCCAGTCCGGGCGATGGATGGTCATGGTCATCTCTGAATAAGAAGACAGGCCACGGTAGTGGTCCATCGCAGACTGGATCAGTTCGCGCGGATCAACTTCGGCTGATGATGCCGTCGATGTGACTAGTGGTGAAAGAAAACAGAGCATTATAAATAGAACGGAGCGTTTCATTATTATTCTCTTTTTTATCAATACGCTATGAGTTTATACGCACGATAACTGTAGAGCAACGTGGATAATGTTAAATTGAGGCCTGTCAATAAAACAGTTAATAACTAGCCAACCTTAAAAGGGACTATAGATTTTGAACGTGCCTGGTTAATATCTGATCCAGGTGATTAGCAAACGCTTTACGATCGCTCTGATTCAACGCGGGTGGACCACCGGTATTGACGCCGCTGGAGCGAAGCGTTTCCATGAAGTCTCTCATATTCAATCGGGCCCTGATATTGTTGGCGGTATAGAGTTCGCCCCGAGGACTGAGCGCAATACCGTCTTTTTCGATAACGTCTGCAGCCAGAGGGATATCGCTGGTGATGACGAGGTCTCCCGGCGTCATGCGTTTTACTATCTCATTGTCAGCGACATCGAAGCCCTGTCTTACCTGTACGAACTTGATGTGGTGTGAAGCGGGTATGTCTATCGACTGGTTGGCGACCAGTGTAACTATTACCCTGGTGCGTTCGGCGGCGCGAAATAATATTTCTTTGATTACCACCGGACATGCGTCTGCGTCTACCCAGATGTTCATTATTACTAATGGTTTATTGTTTTATTTGTGCTGAGCTTTCACCCAGTCTGTAAGCTTCGAGGAGTGCTCGTTTTAGATCTGGCTGATTTTGCAGGTTATTGACTGCCAGGTTCTGATGGGCGATTTTTTGTAGTTCTTCGAATGTCCGGTTTTCTATCCATGCATCGGTAAAGGCTTCCATATCAAATTTTCCATCATGGACATAGCCAGCAACAAGACCTTGTGCATTACTGAAAATCATTTCTTCAGCCTGCATCATCTCGTATTCGTATGAATGGAGATCAAGATTACCGGCCCTGGCGAGCAAAGGAAATAAGGCAGGGATTTTGCCAGTGGTCTGCATATGCTGATCGAGGCTCAGCTCGATGGATGAGGTAATTTTTTTGCCCTTAAAGAAAAACTCGACAGATGCGGTGATGTAGTTGCTCATAGGTGTATTCTAATAGAGAAAATGCTTTTACAAAAGCGGATGCTGAAGCACTAGTCTGTCATTTTGAGGTGCTGTTGTAATTCCTCAGTAGTGAATAGATTTTAAGACGTTAATGCCGTAAACAACAGCGGTAATTTCTCTGGCAGTTTTTCTACATGGTCGATAACGGTATAGCCGCCTTTTCCACAGATGTCCTGGATGTAATCATCTTTCCCCCAAAATATGTTAACAGTTGCTACAGTATTAATAGTGAGCAAATTCGTATAAAATTATCGGTTTTTCTGTGGAAATATTGGAGGCAGTATAATGTCGCAACAAGACCAGGGTGGGGATAACGCCAGCAAGATCGCCGTTGTAATGGGTAGCCAGAGCGACTGGCCTGTTATGAAACATGCGGTCGAACAGCTCGAAGCGTTCGGTGTTCCTTATGAAGCTAAAGTTGTTTCAGCGCATCGTACACCTGAACTATTATTCGAGTTTGCGGATACGGCTCGCACTAACGGGTTTGCTGCTATCATCGCCGGAGCTGGCGGGGCAGCGCATCTGCCGGGTATGCTGGCTTCAAAAACGACATTGCCTGTACTCGGCGTGCCGGTGCCTTCAAGATATCTAAAAGGCATGGATTCATTGCTGTCGATCGTACAGATGCCCAAAGGTATACCAGTAGCAACCTATGCCATAGGTGAAGCGGGTGCAGCGAATGCAGCGCTGTCTGCAATATCTATCCTTGCGGTCACAGATGGCGCGCTGGCAGATAAATTATCTGAGTTTAGAGAAAAGCAGCAACAGAGTGTGTTCGCGATGACTCTGCCGCCTGAGTCTGAGTGATACTGGTCTTTTTATCTGAGACGGAATAACTGATGAGTGCAAAGCAAATTTTACCGGGTGCAACATTAGGTGTCTTGGGCGGTGGCCAGCTCGGTCGCATGTTCTGTGTTGCTGCGCGTACCATGGGATATCGCGTGGTGGTGCTGGATCCAGATCCGCACTGCGGTGCCGGTCATATCGCTGATGTGCACATCGAGGCGGGTTATACCGACCAGGCAGCGCTGCAACAGATGGCTGAGCAGTGTGATGCCATCACCCTGGAATTTGAGAATATCCCCTCGCAGAGCGTAAGATTTATCGCGGATAAAACCACCGTGTTTCCGGTCGCTGAATCTTTGGAAATAGCGCAGAATCGTGATCTCGAGAAGCAGTTCGCACTAAAAGCCGGCCTGAAGCCTGTGCCTTATTTTGCAATCATGCAGGAAAATGACCTGCAACAGGCAGCGGAAGATGTCGGTTTTCCCGCCATCCTGAAGAGCAATACCCTGGGCTATGATGGTAAGGGTCAGTATGTGGTCAATGATTTTTCACAACTTGTCGGTGCCTATGATGATGCTGGCAAAGTTGATTGCGTGCTGGAGAAAAAAATCAATATCCGCTGTGAAGTCTCTGCCATCGTGGCCCGAAATGCTGATGCAGAAATAGCAAGTTTCCCGGTTTCAGAGAACCAGCACAGGAATGGCATCCTGCATATGAGTATCGTGCCTGCACGTGTCAGCGATGAGATAACACAGCTTGCTATCGAGAACGCGTCGATACTCGCTGATGCCATGTCCTATGTCGGGATACTGGCGGTGGAGTTTTTCGTCAGTGACGATAACGTGCTGTATTTCAATGAGATGGCACCTCGCCCGCACAATAGTGGCCACTTTACCAGGGATGCCTGTGTCACCTCACAGTTTGAGCAACAGGTGCGGATGATGTGTGGCTTGAAGCCAGGTGATACCCGTCTGATGTCACCGGTTGTTATGGTGAACATGCTAGGTGATCTATGGACGCCGGACTGGTTGACTATATTCACGCAGAACAATATCAAGCTGCATCTCTATGGTAAAACAGAGGCGCGTCCTGGTCGGAAGATGGGGCACTTTAATGTTCTGTCGAACGATGTTGGCTCGGCATTAGTAGTTGCTGAAGAGGTTTTTGAAAAGCTCAGTCAGTAGAGGTGGGTTGTAATTTATATGTTGCAAGTTATATGTTTGAAAAACATATAACTTGCAACATATAACTTTCTATTATCTTCTACGGTCCTTATGTCTGTTATCCCGGCCATGATTCTGATTCCGGTTACCACCGGGTTTGCCTGAGTTTGGCCGCTTTGGTCTTTCTCGTCTCTCCATCTTGATCGGCGGTTTCGGTTTGATGAGCAGGTCACTGGTCACCGCTTCTCTGCCAATTTTCTGATCGATATATTCTTCGATGTCCATGATGTAATGCGCGAAATCTTCGCAGGCAAAACTGATAGCGAAGCCGCTGGCGCCGGCACGTGCAGTACGGCCGATACGGTGAACATAATCCTCGCCGGATTGTGGCAGGTCAAAATTGAATATATGGCTGACTGCAGGAATATGTAATCCGCGAGCGGCAACATCGGTGGCGACCAGTGTGTTAAATTCTCCATCCTGAAATTTCTTCAGCAGGCTCTGGCGTTTTTTCTGCGGTACATCGCCTGATAATAATGCTGATTTGTAACCGTTGCCTTCAAGCCAGGCATAGACTTTATCGGCTACCCGTTTGGTATTGATGAATACGATGCTGCGTGTTGGTTTTAATTTCTCCATCAAGCCAAGCAGCAGGGGTATCTTCTCTTCATTTGCCGGGTAATAGATCGATTGTTCGATCTTGTCTGCCGTCTTTGTATCTGCTTTTACGCGAATTTCTGCAGGGTCATTCATGTGTACATAGGCAAGTTCACCTACACGATGAGACAGTGTTGCTGAAAACAACAGGCTCAAACGTTTGTCCGGATCGGGGCAACGGTGCAACAGGTAGCGCATATCATCGATGAAGCCAAGGTCAAACATACGGTCAGCTTCATCGAGTATTACAACCTCGCATTTTTTCAGGCTGAATACTCTCTGTTTAAAGAAATCGATAGTACGACCGGGTGTGCCGATGAGTATATCGATGCCGTCTGCGAGGATGCGGCGCTGTTTATCGTAGTCGGTTCCGCCGTAGGCCAGGCCAAAGCTTAGACCGGTATATTTGCCAATCACACAAGCATCTTTATGTATCTGGATGGCCAGCTCGCGAGTTGGTGCCAGGATCATGGTGCGGATCTCTGTTTTCTGGCGTTGTTGGTGCGCGGGGGTCTTCAATAAGTGGTCCAGGCAGGCGACCATGAATGCAGCAGTCTTACCTGTACCTGTCTGTGCTTCACCTGCGATGTCTTTTCCGGTTAAAGCGATCGGGATGCTCTGTGCCTGAATAGGCGTGCAAAATTCAAACCCGGCTTCGTCCAGCCCTTTGATGATACTGGGGTCGAGATCGAAGTCTTTAAAGCGTATTTCTGTAAGGTGATGATTCATGGGGGCGTAGCTTACAGTAAATTAGAAGAATTGGGGGTGTACAAATTTAAAAAATAGTCTATTATATGGAACATCAATATCTTGATTCCCGAATACTTCGAACCCGATAAGATTTATAAGCAAGATTATTCATTAAAATCCTTACATCGTTAACGCGATAATTCTATACATAACAAACAATATAAATGAGGTTACACGTTGAGCAGCGACATTGTTTACGTTACAGATGATTCATTTGAAGATGACGTTCTAAAGTCAGAAATTCCTGTGCTGGTTGATTATTGGGCTGAATGGTGTGGCCCGTGCAAGATGATCGCGCCCATCCTCGAGGAAATAGTTGGCGAATATACCGGTAAATTAAAAGTGGCAAAGCTGAACATCGATGAAAACTCAGCAACACCACCAAAGTTTGGCATTCGTGGTATTCCGACCCTGATGATCTTTAAAGACGGTGATGTAGAAGCGACCAAAGTAGGTGCTTTGTCTAAATCACAGTTGACCGCGTTTATCGATAGCAATTTATAATCTCCAGGCTCCAGGCTTTTAACCAGGGTCTGGAGCCAGTACCTGATAAGAATAAATCTTAAAGAGGCATTGCCGTCTGTTGGCCTCTCTAAACCTGACAGCAGGCATCAATAATAAATCTTAAACTCAAATCCAGTTACCTTTCTAATTATGAATCTTTCCGAATTAAAACTAAAACCCGTTCCCGAATTACTCGAAATTGCAGCAGAGATGAAACTTGACAATGTTTCGCGCTCAAAAAAGCAGGATATTATTTTTGCCATACTGAAAGCACATGCCAAAAAAGGTGAAGACATCTTTGGCGAAGGTGTACTGGAGATCCTGCAGGATGGATTTGGTTTTTTACGTTCGGCAGACGGTTCATATCTAGCCGGCCCGGATGATATATATGTATCACCGAGCCAGATCCGCCGCTTCAGCATGCGCACAGGCGATACCATCTCTGGAAAGATTCGACCACCAAAAGATGGAGAGCGTTATTTTGCCCTGCTCAAAGTTGATCAGATCAACTATGAGGCACCTGAAAATACTCGTAACAAGGTTGCGTTTGAAAACCTGACACCGTTACATCCGAACGAGCGCTTGATCATGGAACGCGGTAATGGCAGTACCGAAGATATCACGGCGCGCATCATCGACCTGATGTCACCGATCGGTAAGGGACAGCGTGGTCTGATCGTGTCGCCGCCAAAGGCTGGTAAGACCATGATGCTGAACCATATCGCGCAATCGATCGCTGCGAACAATCCTGATTGTTATCTTATCGTGCTGCTGATCGATGAACGCCCGGAAGAGGTGACAGAGATGGAGCGCAGCGTACGCGGGGAAGTGGTGTCGTCAACATTTGATGAACCAGCAAGCCGTCACGTACAGGTCGCAGAGATGGTCATCGAAAAAGCCAAACGTCTGGCTGAACATAAAAAAGATGTGGTCATCCTGCTCGACTCGATCACCCGTTTAGCACGTGCTTATAACACGGTGATTCCCTCTTCAGGTAAAGTCCTGACCGGTGGTGTAGATGCGCATGCGTTGCATCGTCCAAAACGTTTCTTCGGCGCTGCTCGTAATATCGAAGAGGGCGGTAGTATTACAATATTAGCTACTGCGCTTGTCGACACCGGTTCGAAGATGGACGAAGTGATCTACGAAGAATTCAAGGGTACCGGTAATATGGAGATACACCTGGATCGTCGTATCACAGAAAAACGTATCTTCCCTGCGATCAATATAAACCGTTCTGGCACGCGCCGCGAAGAGTTGCTGACCAAGCCGGACGAGTTACAGAAGATGTGGATACTGCGTCGCCTGCTGCAACCGATGGACGAGATCGGTGCTATCGAATTCCTCATGGGTAAACTGCAGAACACGAAAACCAATGATGAGTTCTTCGATTCTATGAAAGGCTGATAGGTGCTTTCTTTTAAAGAGGTTCGAAAAAGACACCCGCCCTTGCGGGTGTTTTTTTGCTTGTTACTTTTATTGAGTAATAACTTACAGGCGGATGAATTAATTATAGCGGTTGCTAGTAATTTCTCTCATGCGCTTAAATTGCTATCTGATGATTTTAATACTCGAACTGGCCATGAGTTACGCATTAGCAGTGCGTCGACGGGGAAACTGTATGCTCAGATTCAACATGGTGCTCCTTATGATGTGTTCCTTGCTGCAGATGAAAAACGTCCTGACTTACTAGTTGCTGATGATAAGGCTGAGAAGTCATCAGCCTATGTTTATGCCAGGGGACGGCTTGTTTTTATATCGAACATCAAACCTGTGGGAAACTGTCAGCAGGTGCTGGTCTCACCAGCTTTGAAACGACTGGCGATTGCAAATCCTAAAACGGCACCCTATGGTATGGCTGCCAAACAGGTAATAGAAGGATTGGGTCTCTGGTCAGAACTTGAGCCGCGCCTGGTGAAGGGTGAGAACAGCGCTCAGACGATGCAGTTCGTCTCAACAAAAAATGCACAAGCGGGGTTTGTTGCCAGATCGATGTTGCATATGGGTAAGGAGGTTGGCAGTGCATGCACCTGGGATATCCCTGAATATATGTATTCACCTGTTAATCAGAAATTAGTCTTGTTAAATAAAGCAAAAGGAAAAGTTGCTGCACAGGAATTTTTTAGTTATATGAAGTCAACGCAAGCGAAAAAAATCATCAAGGCAGCAGGTTATGATGTTCTCAAATAACGATATCGATGAATTCAAATACTGATAACTTTTATGTTTATTGAACTGGGTCCGCTGATCTTAACCGCTAAGTTAGCTGCGCTAACAACATTGATCTTGCTGGTTGTTGGTACGCCGGTGGCGTGGTGGCTGGCGAATACGCGAATAAAGATGAAGCCGGTAATCGAAGCGGTAATTGCACTTCCTATCGTGTTACCGCCAACGGTCCTGGGGTTCTATCTACTGGTACTGCTCAGCCCGCAGGGCGGTATCGGTGGTTGGTGGTTTGAACTGACGGGGCAGGCACTGACTTTCAGTTTTTCTGGGCTGGTGATTGCTTCGGTAATCTATAGTTTTCCTTTCGTTGTGCAGCCGATTCAGAATGCATTTGAATCAGTGGGTAGGGATATGATGGAAACTGCTTATACGCTGGGAGCTAAGCCGATTGATGCCTTTTTCACTGTTGCGGTGCCACTGGCAAAACGCGGCTTTTTGACGGGTGGTGTGCTGGGTTTTGCACATACGCTCGGTGAGTTTGGCGTGGTGTTGATGGTTGGGGGGAATATCCCGGGAGAAACTCGTGTGGTCTCTATTGCTATCTATGATCATGTCGAGACCCTCGAGTATGGCCAGGCACATATCATGGCCGGGATATTATTAAGCTTCGCTTTCATCGCGATGCTGTTTATGTATGTTGCCAACCACAGGCTGAAGGTGAAACGGTGAGTTTTGCAGAGTGTGACATAAAGCTGCAGCGCGCCGAGTTCCGTGTCGAAGCAAAGTTCAGCGTTCCAGAAAGAGGTGTTCTAGGTGTCTTCGGTCATTCGGGCTCTGGCAAGACCACATTACTACGTTGTATCGCAGGCCTGGAGAAAGATGTACACGGCAGTATCGAGCTCAATAATGAGGCCTGGTTAGGTGGAAATTGTAACCTGCCTAGCCAACAACGAAATGTCGGTTATGTTTTTCAGGACAGTCGCCTGTTTCCGCATCTTACGGTAAATGAAAATCTCGAGTATGGTATACGCAGAAACCGGCTCACTATTGATTCTTTAGATCGTGATTATCTGCATGAATTATTGAACATAGGCCATCTTCTCAATCGTATGCCGTCGCAGTTGTCGGGTGGTGAAACGCAGCGTGTGGCCATCGGGCGCGCTTTACTGAAGAAGCCTAAAATATTATTACTGGATGAGCCTTTGTCGTCCCTGGACTGGAAACGAAAACAGGAGATATTACCGTTCCTCGGTAAACTGCATGAAGAACTCAGTATCCCTATGTTGTATGTAAGTCATAGTTTGGAAGAGGTATCTTTTCTATGTGATCACATGCTGGTTATGGAGCAGGGGAGTATCAGGTTCAAAGGAAATATTCAGGACTCGCTGGTGTCTCCTGAGTCCCCACTGGCGACAGCTGAAAATGCCGCTGCGATACTGGATGGTAATGTCTCAAAACAGGAAAAAGAATTCCATATTTCTACTGTACACACCAAGAATGGCAATGCTATACAGGTTCCGGGTATCTTGCCCATCGGGCGGCATGTTCGTTTGCGTACGCGGGCGAGCGATATCAGTCTTAGTAAAAAGGCTGCGAGTGATAGCAGCATACTCAATATTCTCGAGGGTGTTATTACAGAAATAATAGAACAGCAGCAGGCACATGTTCTTTTACAGGTTAATGTTAACCAGGATATATTGCTGGTGCGGCTGACGAATAAATCCTACCAGTTACTGGGGCTTGATCTGCAGCAAAAAGTATTTGTTCAGATAAAAGCTGTTTCAATACAGGGGCTGTAATATACTTTTTCCAGGTATTATCTCTACTTTATTGCCTGTTCGCGGGCAATAGCACGATGGCCTATGTCAGTCCGGTAGTAGACATTGTTCCAGCTGATCTTATCGACTACCCGGTAAGCTTTCTGCTGTGCTTCAGTGACCGAACTACCGAGTGCGACGGCACATAAGACGCGGCCGCCGTTGGTGACAATATTGCCGTCTTTTTCAGCGGTGCCGGCATGGAATACTTTTGTCGATTCAGTTTCAGTACCTTCCAGACCACTGATAACATCACCTTTATTGTAACTGTCAGGGTAGCCGCCTGCAGCAAGAACCACGCCGAGTGATGTACGTTCATCCCATTGGGTTACTGCCTGGTCGAGTTTGCCGTCGATGGCATCGAGGCAGTGCTGCACCAGGTCGGACTTCAGGCGCATCATGATCGGCTGGGTTTCCGGATCGCCGAAGCGTACGTTGTACTCCAGTACTTTAGGAATGCCTTCGTCGTTGATCATGACACCTGCATACAGGAAGCCTGTGAAGCTGTTGCCTTCGTCGGCCATGCCTTTGACCGTAGGTTCGATGACCATCTTCATGATGCGGTCATGCATCTGTGCGGTTACCACCGGTGCGGGAGAGTAGGCGCCCATGCCGCCTGTATTAGGGCCTTTGTCACCATTGTCGCGTGCTTTGTGATCCTGCGAACTGGCCATCGGCAATACGTTCTTGCCGTCTACCATGCAGATGAAGCTGGCTTCTTCGCCATATAAAAATTCTTCGATGACGACGCGTGCGCCGGCATCGCCAAATTTGTTGCCTGCCAGCATGTCTTTTACGGCTGCAATGGCTTCATCATTGGTCTGTGCGAGGATGACGCCTTTACCGGCAGCGAGACCATCGGCTTTGATGACGATCGGGGCGCCTTTCTCTTCGATGTATTTGATCGCTGGTTCGATCTCGGTGAAGTTGCCATAAAATGCGGTCGGGATACCGTGACGTTCGAGAAAGTCCTTGGTAAATGCTTTTGAGCCTTCCAGTTGAGCGGCATTTTTCGACGGGCCGAAAATCTTCAGGCCGGCTGCCGTGAAGGTATCGATGATACCTTTGACCAGTGCCGCTTCCGGACCGACGATAGTCAGGTCAATCTGTTTGTTGAGGGCGAAATCCCGTAATGCGGGAATGTCTTCGCCGTTGATATCAACGTTCTCGATATTGTTTTCAAGGGCGGTGCCGGCATTACCGGGTGCGACGAACACCTGGCTGGCTAAAGGGGATTGTGCTGCTTTCCAGGCGAGGGCGTGTTCACGGCCGCCGCTTCCGATAACTAGAATTTTCATATAGCTTTTTCTTAGATGACTGAGATAAAGCACAGTATTTTACACTATTTAGCGTATGAACCTGCCTGCAAAACATCGCGGAATAAATTCTGCGCCTACAAATAACTACCCGTCTGTAGCAGCAGAATTTATTCCGCGATTTCTCCATCGTCGTTTTGCCGGCAGCTATAGAAATATTGCCAGTCTGCTCCGGTGGTGTTCGATAGTCTGTCCAGGAGTAGTTGTTGTGGAATGGCCTCTTTAGGAAATATGTCGGTTATTTCGATAAACAGCCGGGCGAATCCTGCCATTTTTCGCCAGTTAAATTGTTCTATGTTAGACGTGCTGTCGCATGATGCGCAGTGTATCGTCGTTGCGCTTATATCGTGTTGCCAGTCGTGCACCGGCTTTTTGCAGACAGGGCAGTGTGGTGCTCTCGACTGTATCTGGCTGTGGATCAGTTTTGCCGAGTCGTAGTGATGTAATTTAATGAAACAAAAGTTTTCTTTATCATCACTGGCCTCAAATTGAATGGCCGGCGCACAGCCCATGTATGCGATGTAATCTAAAAATTTGTTACCGCTGAAATAATGATGTTTGCCTGCTTGTGTATTGATCTTGTCTGAGATCAGGCCGGTTTCCTGCAATCTTGTTACCAGGGAGGATGTGTCTGTAACGGTGAAATCTGGCTGCTCGGGATGCAGGTACAGTGAGCAGTTGCCGTGCACGGAATTCATGGGGGTGTTTCAGTCAGGTATGTCGTCTGAAGTTGATGTGTTCTTTTTTGTTCGGGGTTCCATGTCATCGTCATCCATGAGGATACGATGTGCGGGACCTTCGAGGTCATCGAACTGATCAGACCTAACCGCCCAGAAAAAAATGGCGATGATGATGATGACGATGATCAGTGCAACGGGTAGCAGTATGTATATAACGTCCATAGGGTTTAATATTTTAGCCTGTTGAGCCGCAATGCGTTTAATACGACTACCAGCGAACTTACCGACATACCGATCGCTGCCAGCCATGGTTCGACATACCCCATCGCAGCGGCGGGTATAGCGATGACATTATACAGCAGTGCCCAGCCCAGGTTCTGCTTGATGATGCTGAGGGTTTTGATGGCTATCTGGTAGCCGTGATAGATATGTTCGATATTGTTGCTGATCAGGATCATATCGGCAGTGGCGGCAGCCAGCTGGGTGCCTTTGCCCATCGCAATGGACAGGTCTGCACCGGCGAGCACGGGTGCATCATTTACGCCATCCCCGGTCATCACTACGATCGCTCCCTGTTGCTGCAATGTTTTAACCTGTTTCAGTTTGTCTTCGGGTTTCAGGTTGGCCTGGCAGTGCTGGATGCCGAGCCGGTCGCTGATGCTGCGGGCGTTTTCAATCCTGTCGCCACTCATAAGGTAGGTTTTTTTATGTTGCGAGTGTAACTGTTCTATAAGCGGTTTCGCCTCGCGCCTGATGCTGTCAGATAAAATGAATATGGCTATACATTGTTGTTCTGTTGCCAGGTAGATCTTGCTTGCCGTGTCAGCGGTGTCATCAAGTGGGCTGTTAGTGTGCTGTGAAATGAAATCATCGTTGCCGATAAACCACCGTATGCCATCGATTGTGCCCTGTATTCCCCGGCCCGTGGTGTGTTCCAGGTCTTTGACAGTTTTTAACTCAGCTTTTCTTGCGGCCAGTATTGCTTTGGCGATGGGGTGTTCCGAGCTCATCTCAAGTGATGCCGCGATCGTGAGCGCGGTGTCTTCATCAAGGTCGCTGGTCTTTAGAATAATTGCTTCCAGTTTGATCCTGCCTTCGGTCAGGGTACCTGTTTTATCGAAAACGAAATCAGTGGCATGTGCCAGTGTCTCCAGTGCATGCGCCCGTTTCGGTAACAGGCCGATCTTTGCCAGTTGTCCACTGGCGGCTGTGATGGCGGTTGGGGTTGCCAGTGAGAGTGCGCATGGGCAGCTGACCACGAGGGTGGCGATGGTTATCTCCAGCCACTGTGACGGGTCGACGTTATACCAGTAAAACGCCACCATCGCGGCGATACTCAATAATATACTGACAAACCAGCTGGCAATCCTGTCGGCAAGTTTTGCGATGGCAGGTTTTGTGTGCTGAGCCTCATCGATCAAGCGCTGAATCGATGATAACACCGAGTCTTCGCCCAGCTTGGACACCTGGATGATCAGTGGGTTTTCTGTATTGGTGCTGCCGCCGATGACAGCATCACCGATGCTTTTTGTGACGGGCAGGCTCTCACCGGTGATCAGCGACTCATTGATGCCAGAGCTGCCATCGATGATGGTGCCATCTGCTGGAACAACTTCGCCCGGGCGAACCAGCAGGTAATCCTTCAGTTCGAGTTCGCTGACTGCGATGTTTTCCTGGTCATCGATAGAGCTGGATCCTGTGTCACTGTAATTACTCAACCGGGTTGCGATCACCGGTTTTAGATTGAGCAATGCCTCGGTTGCTTCCGAGGTCTGTTTCCGGGTACCAAGTTCAAAATAACGTGCGCTCAATAAAAAGAATGTGAACATGGCGACGGAGTCAAAATATACCTCGCCGCTGCCGTGTATGGTATTGAGCAGGCTGGCGCTGAAGGCGATGGCTATGCCGAGAGAGACTGGAACGTCCATGCCGACACGTCTATTGCTGAGGTCGCGATAAGCGGATTTGAAGAATACGCTGGATGCGAAGAGCAAAATTGGTACGGTCAGGACCAGGCTGATCCAGCGGAAGCTCTGCTTGAAACCTTCTTCGATACCCCACCAGTCACCGGTATACATGGCGACGGCAAATATCATTATCTGCATGCCAAGCAGTCCGGACAGGCCTAAGCGCCTGATCTGTTGTTTACGTTCCTTTTCCAGGATGCGCTGGTGCTGATCCGGATCGTAGGGGTGTGCCAGGTAGCCGATACGTGAGATGGACTCAAGGATCTCGCTGAGCTGGATCCTGTTGTTATCCCATGTCACCCGTGCGCGGTGATTACTGTAGTTGATGTTGGCACTGATCACGCCATCGAGTGAGTTAAGGTGTCTTTCGTTCAACCAGACACAGGCTGCACAGGTGATGCCTTCGAGGATGAGGGATACTTCGAGGATGTTCTCATCACCGGTGCTGCTGACGAACTTCTTCTGTACCGATGTCGAGTCATAGGCTTTTAGCTGTTGTAAAAACTCGGGTACTATCTCCTCTGGTTTTTCCGGGTTACTGGTGCGATAAGTGTAGAACTCGTCCATCCCGCTATCGATAATGGCCTGTGATACTGCCTGGCAGCCATAGCAGCACATGGGTTTGTTTTCGCCCTTGTATTCCACAAATATATTAAGGTCATTGTCAACGGGGAGCCCGCAATGAAAGCAATAGGTGGTCGCGGCACTTTTATTCATGGATTATTATTTGTGAAAAAGGCTTGTTGTTTGTTAAATCAATTGTTTAAATGACTTAAATTATAAAGGTTTGAAGATGTGACTATTTACTTGCAGTCATGCTATCGAACCAAAAACTATGAAACCGAAGGCAGTATCTTAAACTATGAGTTCATTAAAGCGTATTGATGTTGATCATTTAAAAATCAGTTGCAAGGAATGTAACCTTCGGGAGCTTTGTTTTCCTCACGGGATGAATGATGCCGAGCTATCCAATATGGAGGCTGTGGTCGAGCAACCTAAACCATTGCATAAAAACGATTTCCTGTACCGCGATGGTGATAGTAGCAGGGCGATTTATGCGGTACGTTCCGGTTGTGTAAAAACCATGACGGAAAGTGCTAATGGTGATGAGCAGATCGTTGGTTTCCATCTGCCTGGTGAGTTACTCGGACTCGATGGTTTTGCCGAGGGTGTGCATACCTGTAATGCGCTTGCACTGGAGACCTCCAGTGTCTGCGAACTGCCTCTGAATCAGCTGGAAAATCTCTGTCATTCCCTGCCCAGCCTGCAAAGACAGATGCGCCGGATCATGGGTAAAGAAGTGAATAATGATCACAAGTTGTTACTGCTATTAGGCAAGATGACTGCCGAGGAACGCCTAGCCAGTTTTCTGCTCAGCTTATCCGCACGTATGGAAGAGCGGCACTGGAAAGACAATGAATTTAATCTCAGCATGCCGAGGCAGGATATCGCTAACTATCTTGGTATGGCGGTTGAAACAGTCAGTCGGCTGTTTGCTACGTTTCAGAATGAAAAAATTATCGATGTTGACCGCAGGCATATCACTATCCTGGATATGGAGCGTCTGAAAGCGATTGTTGGTGAGTGCGAAACAGGTCTATAACCTGACAAAATTTCATGTTTTGATTGAACAAGATTTGACATAAGTCATATCTTTTTTGCTATCGTCAAATAAACTGCCACGGAATATTCTTGAGATATGAATTTGATTTATATCAGTGTATTATCTGTGGAAATTGTTTCACACCAATAACTAAAAAAACCGGAGATAATTTATGTTGTCACATCTGATTGGAATCCTATTTAATCCCACTGAAGAATGGAAAAGAATTGCTGCTGTAGAATGTACAATTGGCAAGTGTTATTGCGGCTATGTTTTCATCATGGCAGCTATTGCTCCTATATCCGGTTATATCGGTACTACCCAGTTCGGTTGGCAGTTCGGTGCGCGTGAAGCGGTAAAACTTTCCCCCGATAGCGCCCTGGTTATCGCTATCGCTTATTATTTTGTCATGTTGGTCGGTGTATTCACCATGGGTACAATGATTCACTGGATGGCTAAAACCTATGGCGCAGAGCAGAATCTGTCCCGTTGTGTTCGTCTGGCAGCATTCACCGCAACGCCACTATTCCTGGTGGGCATCATGGAACTCTTCCCTATCCTGTGGCTTAACTTTGTCATTGGCCTACCAGCTCTGGCTTACTCGGTAAAACTGTTATATACCGGTGTTCCAATAATGATGGAGATTGATGATGAGCGTGGATTCCTGTTCTCAAGTTCAATACTCGCCGTCGGAATGGTGGCATTGATCGTGATGATGGTGGCAACCGCGATTCTCTGGTTCAATGGATTTGCACCACAGTTTGTGGATTAAAAGCGGATTTGGAGTCAGTTGTTACTGATAAGTTCAGTGATAACTGACTTTATGGCATTGATTGGATAACAATATACTAATAAACTTATATTGATCAATTCCAGAAACTATTTTATAGATAATCAAATATAAATAATCGGACTACTTTTATGAACAATGAAACAATGACATATGATTATACCGTTGTTCGACAGTTTGCTATTACAACTGTCCTTCTCGGTATTGTTGGTATGCTGATTGGGGTGCTTATCGCATCACAAATGGCGTGGCCGGTACTTAACTTTGACACACCGTGGCTGTCATTTGGTCGCTTGCGTCCATTGCACACTAATGCGGTCGTTTTCGGGTTTGGTGGCTCGGCTTTATTCGCAACTTCTTATTATGTTGTGCAGCGTACCTGTCATGTGCGTTTGTTTGCTCCAGCGCTGGCACAGTTCACTTTTATCGGCTGGATGCTGGTCATCGCTGCTGCGGTTGTGACCTTGCCTTTCGGTTTTACTTCATCAAAAGAATATGCTGAACTCGAGTGGCCTATCGATATTCTGATCACAGTGGTCTGGGTAGCTTATGCCGTTGTTTTCTTTGGTACCATAGCCAAACGCCGGGTCAAGCATATCTATGTGGCGAACTGGTTTTTCGGCGCCTTTATCATTACCGTCGCAATGCTGCATATCGTTAACAGTATGGCGATTCCGGTCAGCTTCATGAAATCCTACTCTGCCTATGCCGGTGTGCAGGATGCCATGGTGCAATGGTGGTATGGACATAACGCGGTAGGTTTCTTCCTGACTGCGGGTTTCCTCGGTATCATGTATTACTTCATTCCGAAGCAGGCAGAACGCCCGGTTTATTCTTACCGTTTATCGGTTGTGCATTTCTGGGCTCTGTCATTCACTTATATCTGGGCGGGTCCTCACCATCTGCATTACACGGCGTTACCTGACTGGACACAGTCACTGGGTATGGTGTTCTCACTGATCTTATTGGCACCTTCGTGGGGCGGTATGATCAACGGTATCATGACATTGTCTGGTGCATGGGAGAAGCTGCGCAGTGACCCGATCCTTAAGTTCCTGATCGTTTCTGTGTCTTTCTACGGTATGTCTACCTTCGAAGGACCGATGATGGCGATCAAGACAGTGAACGCGCTGTCACACTACACTGACTGGACCGTAGGTCACGTGCATTCTGGTGCATTGGGCTGGGTGGCTATGGTCAGTATCGGTGCCATGTACTTCCTGGTACCAAAATTATTTGATACAGAAATCTACAGCAAGAAGATGATCGAAACACACTTCTGGATCGCAACTGTCGGTATCGTTCTGTACATCACATCTATGTGGATCTCAGGCATCATGCAAGGTCTGATGTGGCGTGCGATCAACAGTGACGGCACTCTGACATACAGTTTTGTTGAAAGTGTACAGGCAATGCATCCGTTCTATATCGTTCGAGCAGGTGGTGGTTTGTTGTTCCTGACAGGTATGCTGATCATGGCTTACAACCTGACTAAAACAATTGCGCAGGGCAAAGCAGCAGTAGCCGCTATTCCTGAGCCACAAGCAGCGCACTAGACGTTAGAGGAGAATACAAAATGTCACTTCAAGTACAAGCTGAAACAAAAGTCGGTGTGTTGATCGTTTTATCACTGGTGGCTGTTATATGGGGCGGTCTGGCACAGATCACACCATTGTTTTTTCAAACATCAACTACAGAGCCAGTTGCAGGTTTAAAACCCTATACTGCACTGCAGCTGGAAGGTCGCGATATCTATATCCGTGAAGGCTGCGTAGGTTGTCATTCACAGATGATTCGTCCGTTCCGTGCTGAAACAGAACGTTATGGTCATTACTCGGTCGCTAGTGAGTTCGTCTATGATCGTCCATTCCTGTGGGGTTCAAAGCGTACAGGTCCCGACCTGCATCGTGTAGGCGGTCGTTATTCTGATGAATGGCATCGTGTGCACCTGATCAATCCGCGTGATGTAGTGCCTGAGTCAATCATGCCTGCTTATCCATGGCTGACCAATGCACTGGATGGCAGTGCGATCAAAGACAAGATGTCTGCACTGGTCATGATCGGTCATCCTTACTCGGATGCTGAGATCGAAGCAGCTCCAGCAACGTTGGAAGGCAAGACCGAACTGGATGCTGTTGTAGCTTACCTGCAGTCATTAGGGCTGCACGTAAAACAAACACGTTAATGGTTATTGGTTAATCTAGTGGATGCATCAATACTACAAACTGTCTGGACCGTTATCGCTTTCGTGTTTTTTGTAGGGGTAGTTCTCTGGGCATGGAGCGGTAAACGTAAAAAGAATTTTGATGAAGCGGCAAGAATGGCGCTTGATGATGATAAGGCGGTGTCTGATGATGAACGCCGTGATCTCTGAAGTTTACATGACATGTGTAGACACTGGATTTGAACAGAATTAAAGAATAAAAACTTAGGTTATGAGGAATTATTATGTCTGACTTTACCAGCGAATTCTGGAGTTGGTTTATTATTGCAATCGTAGGTGGCGGTATTATCTGGCTGATCTACCTGCTGATGGGAACTAATAAAGCAGAGACTGAAGAAGGTGTACCGACAGGTCACGTGTGGGATGAGAATCTAGAAGAGTTGAACAACCCACTACCGCGTTGGTGGTTGTGGATGTTCTACATCACTATCGTCTTTTCTATCGGTTATCTGATCCTTTATCCTGGTATGGGATCATTTAAAGGTATACTCGGCTGGACAGAAGTGGGTGAGTATGAGGCTGAAGTCGCTGCAGCTGATGCAGAGTTTGGCCCTATCTTTGCAAAGTTTGAGAAGACGCCTATCCCCGCACTGGCTGCTGACGACGCAGCGATGAAAGCCGGTGAACGCTTATATGTTACCTACTGTGCTGTTTGTCATGGTTCTGATGCACGCGGTGCTACCGGTTTCCCTAACCTGCGTGATAACGACTGGTTATATGGTGGCTCACCAGAGCAGATAGAAGCAACACTGCTGCATGGACGAAATGGTGTTATGCCAGCCTGGGAAACTTCATTAGGTGAAGAGGGTATTGATCAGGTCGCTAGTTACGTAATGAGTATCGCAGGGCGTGAAGTCGATACGGCATCTGCAGAAGCGGGTAAGGCGAAATATGATATGTTCTGTGTTGGCTGTCATATGCCTGGCGGTACTGGTAATCCGGCTCTGGGCGCACCAAACCTGACTAACAATATCTGGTTATATGGTGGTTCACCTCGTGCCATTAAGGAAACTCTTGCCAAAGGCCGTAACGGCAGAATGCCGGCACATGGCGAGTTTTTAGGTACGGCAAAAGTGCATATCCTGACGGCTTACGTATACAGCCTGTCGCACCAGTCTGATTAGCAGATGTCTCTGGGTAGCATCTGTACTTAGATGTTACCCAGGAGTAAGATGAAAATATGAATGCGATACCTTTAATACAACGAATAGTTGCGGTGTTATGGCCAGCCTTTATCATGGCCGGTATCGCTACTATAGTGTTTACAACCGCATTTGATCCTGCCGTTATATTTATCGATTATGATATAAGCAGATTGGGTTTTTACTCAATCTGCTTTTTTGTGTTCTGGTTCTTTGGAGCGGCAACTGCTGCGGCGACCTGTTACTTCTTAAAACCTTGCCAGGCGATAAATAAAGCGATGCAGGAAGCTGAGCGTAAGGCTGCTGATAAAGCAGGTAGCGTTAGTTAAAGAAACATTTCTATAACTAAGCTTGTAAACGTACAAATCAAATTTTAGTTTTAAGAAGCGCATGTTAACCGCATGTGCTTTTAAACGTATAGATATAACAGTATTAGGTAATAAACTAATAATGATTGATAACGAAGCAAAAGTTAGTACTAAAGCTAACGATACCAAATCAGGTGATGATGTAGAGCAATCGTTATACGCAAAACGGCAGAAGATCTATCCACGCGAAGTGCACGGTCTGTTTGCTGCGCTGCGTACTATGGGTGTGACTACATTACTAGGGCTTTATTACATCATTCCATGGTTGCAATGGGATGAACGCCAGGCAGTGTTATTCGATCTGCCCGAACGTAAGTTCTACATCCTTAATATGGTATTCTGGCCGCAGGACTTTTTCTATCTTGCATTATTACTGATCGTTGCTGCACTTAGCCTGTTCTTTGTTACTGCGCTGGCAGGTCGTGTATGGTGTGGTTATGCCTGTCCTCAAACGGTATGGACCGAAGCATTTCTGTGGATAGAGCGAAAAGTAGAGGGATCTCGCCCGCAACAGATGAAGCTGGACAAATCATCTAACTCATTTAGAAAGATCCGTATCAAGGCGACCAAGCATTTTATCTGGATAGCCTTCGCACTTTTTACCGGCCTGACATTCGTCGGATACTTTTCATCGATTCGTGAGCTGGCGGTAAATTTTGTCACTTTCAATAATGGCCCATGGGAAACTTTCTGGATCTATTTCTACGCCTTTGCTACGTATGGTAATGCCGGCTGGTTGAGGGAGCAGGTATGTCTCTACATGTGTCCTTACGCACGTTTTCAGAGTGCGATGTTTGACCATGATACAATGATTATCTCGTTTGATACGTCGCGTGGTCTGCCGATGGGGCCCAGGAAGAAGTCTGTCGACAAAGCGGAAGCAGGCTTGGGAGACTGTATCGACTGTACTATCTGTGTTCAGGTCTGCCCGACGGGTATCGATATCCGTGATGGTCTCCAATATGAGTGTATCGGTTGTGCCGCCTGTATCGATGCCTGTGATGATGTCATGGATAAGATGGGTTACGAGCGTGGCCTGGTCCGCTATACCACTGAAAGTGGCCTGAAGGGGCAGCATACGCATATCCTGCGGCCACGTGTGATTGTTTACGGGTTAATATTGATCGGTATCACTGTCGGCGCTTTCTATTCTATCCTCAACCGCATGCCTATCGGTTTGGATGTGATCCGAGACCGAAACAGCCTGTACCGTGAAACCAATGATGGATTGATAGAGAACGTCTATATCATCAAGTTATTAAACATGGATAAACAGGATCACAGCTATACTCTCACGGCAGAAGGCATACCAGGTTTAATCCTGAGGAAAGATTCTGATACTATAGTTGTGAAAAGTGGTGAGGTTATCGAGTTGCCGGTTCGCGTACAGGTCGATTCTTACAGCCTGAAGCAGCGTAGTAACGAGATCTCATTTACACTGAATGCTGTCGGTTATGATGAATTAAGCGTGGTTGAAGAAGCGCGTTTCCTCGGTCCGGCTTTCAAATAATTGATTTATCCAACCATGCAGGAAATTATGCAATCTAGTGAACTGAACAAACCCTGGCACAGCTACCCGCTGGTGTGGATGATGATTTCGATACCGTTTTCTGCGGTAATTATGGGTGTCGTCATGATCTGGCTGGCGATCGATACAGATGATGGGCTGGTCGCTGATGATTATTACAAACAGGGGCTTGCGATCAACGATGTGATCACCCTGGATAAAAAAGCCTCGGAGCTTAATCTAAGTGCCGTAATACAGTTTGAAAGTAGTAGTAAAGTGATCAATGTTCAGTTCGATAAGGGCCTGCTCACAGATTACCCGGTTTTACTACAGTTAAACTTTCAACATGCTACGCGTGCAAACAGCGATATAAGCATTACCTTGAATCATGGTATGGGCGACCAGTATATCGGTTACCTTGATAAGGCTATATCTGAAGGTGTCTGGTATTTTGAGGTGATTAACAGTGGTATGGCCGAAGAAAGCTGGAAACTGAATGCTCGTAGTTACGTAAGATCGGATAATGTGATTAATCTACAAAGCGGTATATATTAGTATCTCCTGTGATGTGATCTTGCTTGTATCAAAAATCAGCTGGCCATCTTCTGTATAACGACCTGGTTTCTGCCCGTCTGTTTGGCCTGGTAAAGTGCTTCATCAGCTTTTCTCAACAGTAGCTGATCAAGGCTGTCAGTCATATCATCTAACTGGTCTATCTTATCTTTACCCATCTGGAATTTTATCTGGCTTAGTGAAGACAGTCCGATAGATACAGTCACTCCCAGCGTCTTATCATTAAAAATCAGCTTCTGCTTTTCGACCTGGCTGCGTATGCGCTCAGCAACTTCGTGTGCGAGTTGTATCCCGGTCTCAGGTAAGATGATAGCAAACTCTTCTCCGCCATAACGTGCAACGATGTCACTGGATCGGACCTGTTCCCGCATCAGTGCAACCAGCCTGACCAGAACAGCATCGCCAACCTGGTGCCCATGCTTGTCGTTGACCTGTTTGAAAAAATCAATATCGATAAATAAGCATACCAGGTCAGATTTTTTCCGTGAGCAGCGGTCTACTTCATGTTTCAAGCGTTCGTCAAAATAACGGCGATTGTATGCATTGGTCAAGCCATCCTGGTAGCCAAGTTCCAGTGTGCGTTGGCGGTTGATGCAGTTTTCGATAGAGATCGCGATCATGGCTCCCAGTTTTTGCAGAAAGGTTGTGCCATCTGATCGGTTATAACGAGTCTTATCCTCGCTGAGTAATAGCTGTATGCCGATGATCTCGTTACCTCGTTTTAATGGTAACAGGGCTGCTGACTGGTACTTGCTCGTCTCTTCGATGTTAATCAACCAGTCATATTTACTGATGATGCGAGTGCCGAGTACGGGACGGTCGGGGATGTCTGAGATCAGTAGTTTGCTGGTTTCTGTATCGATAAAGCTGAGACCGGGGTAGCTTTTCTGGTAACTTTCGGTGAGCAGGCGCTCGACCTCATGGAAACGGTCGACCAGGCAGAGTCGTATCTCATCGATACGAAATTTTTTCTGTTCTTCGAGCAGGAGGCGAAATAGCTCCTGTGGTCCCTGTGCTGCTACTACAGATAAAGAGAAGTCATCAAACGAGGTCTGCGTTTGTTCGTTACGACGGGCTTCGTTGAGCATTTTGTCCAGCTGCTCACGTAATTGCCTGTTTTCTTCGAGACGCTTCTCTTCCATGAGACACTTTATAACATAATTTTTGTGAGTTTTAGACGGTTTTCTTTAAAACTCAATGTCCTGGTTAGACCCTGTCTTATTTGAAATAACTGTTTTTAGTGACGGAAGTGACGCATCCCGGTAAATATCATGGCCATGCCAAACTCATTAGCAGCAGCGATAACCTCATTATCGCGCATCGATCCGCCAGGTTGAATGACCGCTACGATACCTGCTTCATGTGCTGCGTCGATGCCATCACGGAAAGGGAAAAATGCATCGGATGCCATCACCGAGCCGGCGACTTCAAGGTTTGCGTGCTCCGCTTTTATGCCAGCGATCCGTGCGCTGTTGATACGGCTCATCTGGCCGGCACCAACACCGATGGTCATGTTATTTTTACCGTATACGATGGCATTTGATTTAACGAATTTGGCTACTTTCCAGCTGAACAGCAGGTCGTTCATCTCCTGCTCTGATGGCTGATGCTCGCTGACCACTTTCATTTCATTGAGCAGTAGCAGGTCAGCATCCTGTACCAGCAAACCGCCATTGACACGTTTATAGTCCAGACGTGGATTGGTACCTTGCCATTGGCCGCATTCGAGCAGGCGGACGTTTTTCTTTTCAGCAACTGCTGCTATTGCTTCGCCGCTGACACTGGGAGCGATGATCACCTCGACGAACTGGCGTTCAACGATGGTCTGTGCCGTGTCACCATCCAGCTCGCGGTTGAAGGCGATGATGCCGCCAAAAGCTGATTCTGGATCAGTGCTGTAGGCCTTGTCATAGGCGTCCTGGATATTGTCGCTGACAGACACACCACAGGGATTCGCATGTTTTACGATGACGCATGCAGGTTCATCAAACTGCTTGACACATTCAAGGGCTGCATCAGTATCACCGATATTGTTAAATGAAAGTTCCTTGCCCTGTAGCTGTTTCGCGGTTGCGATACAGGCATCAGCGGGTTCTTTCTCTGTGTAAAATGCAGCATGTTGATGCGGATTTTCGCCATAGCGCATTTCCTGTACCTTGTTAAATTGAAGGTTGATGGTACGAGGCAGCTCATCCATGGAGCCGTCTTCCTTAACTCGGCCGAGGTAATTTGCGATCATGCCGTCATAATTGGAGGTGTGTTCGAATGCCTTTACAGCCAGGTCAAAGCGCGTTGCATCGCTGACGATGCCTTCATTATTGTGCAGCTCATCCTGTACACGCTGGTAATCTGCAGGGTCGACGATGATACTGACATAGGCATGGTTCTTCGCTGTCGCCCGTACCATGGCTGGACCACCGATATCGATGTTCTCGATGGCATCATCTAATGAGCAGCCATCTTTTGCTACCGTTTCTTCAAATGGGTAAAGGTTAACGACGACCAGGTCAATAGGTGCGATGTCATTGTCTTTCATCACGCCATCATCGATACCGCGACGGCCCAAAATACCACCATGAATTTTTGGGTGCAGTGTCTTGACGCGACCGTCCATAATTTCAGGAAATCCGGTGTGTTTGGACACCTCCATGACAGGGATCATCTCTTCGATGAGCATTTTAGCTGTGCCGCCAGTGGAAAGAATCTCTATGCCCTGATCGTGCAGTGATCTGGCAAATTCGATAATGCCGGTTTTATCGGAAACACTGATGAGTGCACGTCGTACTGGGCGTTGGGTTGTGTCGGTCATAGGGCAGCCTTTTCAGGTATTTTTCGAAGAGGCGAATTATAACTGAGAGTGGTGTTTTATGTCACTTTGAGAGCTGTTTTTGTTGTATTGGTGTTTGGCATTTGCTTGTTTCTTTTCATTAAGCCTTGCAGTTCTCGCACTGCGGGCGAGTTACTTTTTTTCAGCAGCTAAAAAAAGTAACCAAAAAAAGCCGTCCTTATCCGATTGCCCCGAGAAAAACGTTCGGGGTGCCTGAATTCACCGCTATTGCCTACGAGCCCGTCCTAGTGCGCCGTCCGGGCGCACAGGACTAATTTCGCCTTCCCTGGCGAAATTGCTCTACCAATATCGGTGAATTCAGCAATCGAAAGAGGAAGGTTAAACAGAAAATAAATGAAACAAAAAAACTGAAAACACAAACAACAGCTTATCCATGAAATACTACATATCAGTAGCTCACGGTTTTTGACTTTGACCTTAAACCGACCTTAGCAAGCCAACGAAATAGTGTTGTTAGCATGGGCTTTCTGTGCCAGCTGTCTGAGCGTCTTCTGCGAGTTCTGGCGCAGCATGATAACAACACTATTTCGATGGGAACCCCTGTTTTCTAGGGGCGTAGCTGACGTGGCGGCCCTTTCTGGTTACTCTTTGTGGCTGTAGACAAAGAGTGACTCGCCAGCGGGGCGAGACCCGTAATGCCAGACAAGAAATCAACTAACAATATCAAACAACAAAATCCAGCAAAGACACATCTAATCAAAAAATATGTCAATATTAAGGAATTAGATAAAAATGCAGGAGCGCGAGAACAAGTGCGCTAACTTGGGTGTGCAGTTATTTATGTAAATTATAACTACGTAACTTCTTACGAAGGGTGCCGCGATTCAGTCCCAGTATCTCTGCTGCCCGTGACTGGTTACCCTTGGTGTGTTCCAGGATCGCTTCAAATAACGGTTGCTCAATCTGCTTTAGTACCAGTTCATACATGTTATTTGGCTGGGTGCCTTCCAGCTCGAAGAGATAGCGGCGTATCGAGTGTTTGACCGCGTGACTGAGTTGAGATATCTCCTGTGGCTGATTTTCACCGGTCTGGTTTATGCTCGCTATCGCTTGTTGAAAATCTTGATCGCTCATGCTGCTCATGCCGCTAATGGGGGACGTTGTAAGTTAAAAAATTCGGTAACCAGTTCAAGTTGTGTATCTGCATCAACTACCTGGTTTACTTCCTGTCTGAACAATTCTGCTGCCTGCTGATTGTTGATCGATGCAGCTTTAATATACCATCCTATGTGTTTACGTGCGATACGTACTCCAGAGAGTTCACCATAAAAGTCATATAAATTTTTCAGGTGGCCCGTCAATACTCTGCTGGTTTCCTCGTGTTCTGGTTTTGGCAGTATATTGTCTTCGCCAAGATAGTATTTTATCTGCTGGAAGATCCAGGGGTTGCCCTGAGCTGCACGCCCGATCATCAGGCCGTCTGCCTGTGTGCTTGATAATACTTGTTTTGCTTTCTGCGGGCAGGTTATGTCGCCGTTGGCGATTATCGGTATCGTTACAGCAGCTTTTACTGCTGCGATGGTCTCATATTCGGCTTCCCCCCGGTACGCGTCAGCGCGTGTTCTGCCATGGACGGCAATGGCCTGGATGCCGCTGTGTTCAGCGATTTTGGCGATATTGATCGCATTCTTGTTTTCTTTATCCCAGCCGGTGCGTATTTTTAGTGTTACCGGAACATCTACAGCGTCTACTACGGTGCTTAAGATCCGGTGTACCAGTGGCTCATCTTTTAGCAGGGCGGAACCGGCCTGTACGTTACAGACTTTCTTTGCCGGGCATCCCATATTGATATCGATGATCTCAGCACCGTGATCGACATTGAATCGTGCTGCATCGGCAAGTTTCAGAGGATCGGTACCGGCAATCTGAACACTGCGTATACCTTCTTCACCCTGGTGGTTCAGTCTTAGTCGTGTTTTTCTAGAGTTCCACAGGTGCTTTTCAGAGGTTACCATCTCGGAGATGCAGAGGTCTGCGCCCAGCTGGTAGCACAGATTTCTGAACGGGCGGTCGGTAACGCCAGCCATCGGTGCCAGGATTACAGGGTTCTCAAGTATGTATTTGCCAATTTTCATCTGGCTCGTATTTTACAGATTCTTAAAACGAAAAACAGTAGAACCTTGAGCAGGTGCTTTATTTACAGGGTTTCTGTTGCGTCACAGGAAGTCGAATTCGTAGGTCATCGCCTGTTTCCCCGGGTCCTGTATCTCCATGGTGAAGGTCATATTTGTATCTGGTTCTAATAAAAGTGGCGAATCAGTTTCATCCGAAAGAAACTCTTTGGGAAGATACTCATCCGGTAAAAAACGACGTGCTGCTACGCTGCCGCCGCGCACGTCAGAGAAATGGATCTGCATGACAGGATATGGTTGAGCGAATTCGGCATGGTTTTTCATGGTGACGTTAACCATCAATGCACCTTTTTCATTGGGGTGGGAGTAAACATTTCTTGAGATAAGTTCTATCTTCGCTGGATTGCGTATCGAGATATTCTTGCAGTCTATCTGCTGGCATATCTTTTCAGACCATGCCTGTAGTTGTGGTACCTGGTTCAGTTTGTCACGGTTAAACCAGGCGTATTCGATGAGCAGGGTGGCGGTTAGCAATAGTGTGCCCGCACCCCATAATAAACTCGATAATAATACTGAAGACCCTGAGGCGTATGTGTCCTTGAACTTCTCTGGAACCACGTGCGGGAGGGATTCATTCGATTCCTCATTAAAGAAGTCAAATGCGTCTTTACGCAGGTTATCGGTTGTGGAGGTCTTATTGAAATCGACTGTTTCAAGCTCGTTATAGCTTGCGACATCGACTTCTACGCTATCTTCTAGCTCATCTTCGCTCGATAGCTGCCGGTCATTTTCAGTCGTATCATTCCTGCTGTCGATATCATCTGAGGAATGCTGCTGACCGAGCAAGGATGGTTGTTGTGCATCCTCTTCAGCAACTTCAAAGGCATTGAACACTTCCTTGCAGACGCTACAACGCACGTAACCATCAGCGGTATTAACCTGACTTTCAGTAACGCGAAATCTTGTTGTGCAATGTGGGCACTGTGTCTGCATATGTCTTTTTATTCAATTTATAGTAACTGGAACAAGACTAAAGATTAAACCCTTTATTGCCCTGTAGTCCACCACTATGTACAGCTACGATTACCGTGCCGGGTTTAAAATGCCCGTTCTCTATGCGATGAAATAAGCCATAAAACATTTTACCGGTATAAACGGCATCCAGCTCAAAACCATACTGTGTCTGAAACTGCTTCATAAAACTGAGCAGTTCGTCATTGATTTTTGCGTAACCGCCGAAATGGTAGTCCTGTTCGACGCTCCAGTTTTTTGTCGGCGGGTTTGATTTTGCCCCGGGTGAGCTATTTAAAAATGTTGTGACCTCGTCAGACAGAAAGCTGCCCCCTTTGAGCGCTGAGAAGCCGATTGCTAACTGACTGTCAGTGATAGCTCGAGCCAGGCCTGCAAGTGTTGCAGCGGTACCACTTGCACAGCAGATAATATCAAATCCTTTTGTTAATTCATTGTTTATTTCTTGCACGATCTCTTCACAGCCTTCCAGTGCCAGGTAATTGCTGCCACCTTCAGGCAGCAGGTAGACATCGCCAAATTCCTGCAGTATTTTTTGCAGATATTCCGGTTGGTGTTTTCGTCTGTACTGGGCGCGGTCGACATAATTTAATTGCATGCCGCAGCGTTCCGCAAAAGCTAATGTGGTATTGAGTGGTGTGTACTTTTCGCCACGGATCATGCCGATGCTGTTAAAACCGAAATGTTTAGCGGCTGCTGCGGTCGCATATATATGATTAGACCAGGCACCACCAAATGTTAACAGGGTGTCGTACTTTTGTTCCCGGGCCTGGATCAGGTTATATTTCAGTTTGCGCCATTTATTGCCGCCAAACTGGGGGTGAATCAGGTCATCTCGTTTAACGTATAGCTCAATACCTGTCTTATCCAGGAGAGGGCTATGCAATTGCTGTAATGGGCTGGCGGCTAAGTCAGTAAAGCTAACAGACTGAATTGTTTTATTAGTTGACGACGGGGTGTTCGACAAATGACCTTACTTATAATTGATTATGTGGAAGTCTAGCGAGCCACGACGTGTAATACGGTGGAGTACTCAAAATAGACGACACGGTCATTGTATGTCCAGAGTGTTATCGGTGGTTTACCGACGCCTTCAGACATCGCCATCGGCTGGCCAAATTCCTGCTGGACTTTATCCATGCTCATGCCGCGGCGTGGGTAATCGAGCAGCTGAATCTTAATTGTTTCGCCTGGCTGCATTTCTTTCGCAGGCAGTTGAAGTGCGTCACCACTTTGTTGTGTGTACACGTTCTGCTGTGATTGTCGTTGCATCATAGCTTCAACGGCTGAAGGTGCTTCTGCCTCAGGGCGGTGTTGTTCTGCGCTCGGTTCGGCTTGCATCTCAGTCTGGTTTACTGTTTCTGCTGTTGCCTGGTCATTGTCATCCATGGCAGGACGATTGGCGAAGGTATTGGCCGAAAATACAGATAAAAGCACAGCCACAATCAAGGGCGCTGAGGTATGCTTATTGATCGCGCCTTTGGTAGTTAAGCCGTTGTATTTCATTGCTTTTTTTGTAAGTAAACTATTCATGAGCTTGCTGTCTGATATTTAGTTTTTTTTATAGTACTTACAAGTGTAGCACCAGAATATCAAAGTTCATGTAAGTCACTAATTATTCTTTAAATTTTTTCATCACAAGGCAAGCGTTCGTACCACCGAAGCCAAAGTTATTGGACATTGCAAGATTGATATCAACATTGTCCATTCGTTGGGTGACGATAGGCATACCGGCTGCGTTCTCATCGATGTTTTCGATGTTGGCAGAGGCCTGAATAAAGTTGTTCTGCATCATCAGCATGGTATAGATCGCTTCCTGTGCACCGGATGCCCCCAGTGAGTGACCTGCCAGCGATTTACTGGAACTGATCGGCGGGATCTTGTCACCAAAGGTTTCTTTGATGGCATAGAGCTCTTTGGTATCACCCACCGGTGTGCTGGTGCCATGAGAGTTGATGTAATCAAGGGTTTCATCGATACCCTGTGTTGCCATCTGCATACAGCGGATAGCACCTTCACCTGAAGGTGCGACCATGTCAACGCCATCTGACGTCGCACCATAACCGACGATTTCTGCGTAGATAGGTGCGCCGCGTTTGAGTGCGTGTTCGAGTTCTTCAACAACGACGCAGGCACCGCCACCGGCGATTACAAATCCGTCACGGTCGGCATCGTAGGTGCGCGAGGCTTTTTCAGGCGTCTCGTTGTATTTTGTCGATAGTGCACCCATGGCATCGAACAGCATGCTCAGCGTCCAGTGTTCTTCTTCACCACCACCGGCGAAAACGATGTCCTGTTTACCCATCTGGATGAGTTCATAGGCGTTACCTATGCAGTGTGTGCTGGTAGCGCAGGCTGAACTGATAGAGTAGTTCACGCCTTTGATCTGGAAAGGTGTTGCCAGGCAGGCAGAGACGGTACTGGCCATGGTGCGGGGAACCATGTAAGGTCCAACACGGCGGATACCTTTTTCCCTGAGGATGTCGGCTGCTTCGACCTGGTTAGCCGATGATGCGCCACCAGAACCCATGACGATACCAGTGCGAATATTTGATACAAGGTTATGGTCCAGTTTTGCATCGTCTATAGCCTGCTGCATCGCGATATATGCAAATGCTGCTGCGTCGCCCATAAAACGTTTTACTTTTCTATCGATAAAATCATCGATATTAATATCAACGCTGCCAGCAACATTGCTGCGCATGCCGATATCAGCATACTGTTGATTGAATTTAATGCCTGAACGACCCTGTTGCAGTGAGTCCAGCACGGCATTCTTATCGTTGCCGAGACATGAGACTATTCCAATACCAGAAATTACTACTCGTTTCATTGCTATACCTTAAAAATCTTCTGTAGAAGTGAACAGACCAACACGTAAATTTTTTGCTATATAGATCTCGCGACCATCGATCGACATGGACCCTTCAGCAATACCCATTACCAGACCGCGTGCGATAACACGTTTAATATCAATCTGATATTGGACCAGTTTGCCTGTTGGTAATACCTGACCTGTAAATTTGACTTCGCCAACACCTAGTGCACGGCCACGACCTTTATGTCCTCTCCAGCCAAGTGTGAAGCCAACAAGTTGCCACATGGCGTCCAGTCCAAGACAGCCTGGCATGACCGGGTCATTTTCGAAATGGCACTGAAAAAACCATAAATCTGGATTTATATCGAGTTCAGCTTTGACCTCGCCTTTGCCAAAAGCACCGCCTGTTTCTGAGATGTGTGTGATACGGTCCATCATGAGCATATTTGGCGCCGGCAGTTGTGCGTTGCCGGGGCCAAATAGTTCACCACGGCTGCATGTCAGCAGGTCTTCGTAACTGTATGAACTAGGGCGAGTGGTTGAGTCCGTATCGGCAGGCATAATATTTCTCATTTATAAAATTACAGGGCTTTTATTATTTATCATCGTATTTAACAGGTTATTTTATCGGAAATTCATGTACGATGAAATCATTGTGAGTAAGTAATACGCGAAGATGGATGATTTACTGTTAATAATTCTAATTTTAGCCGCTATTTGGTACTGGTGGGATACCCAGCGGAGCAATGAGATCGCACTTTTTGTATGTAAAAAGAAGTGTGATACTGCCGGTCTGCAATTGCTGGATGCGACGGTGACGAGGCAACGCAGCTGGCTAAGGAGAGGGTCTGGAGGTTATGTGCAGATCTGCCGCCTTTACAGCTTTGAATACAGTGATGATCAATCTATAGATTTTGGGGAGCGTCAACATGGTTACATCGTGTTGATCGGCAAGCAGGTGGTAGAAACAAACCTGTCACTTGATGGGGCAGTTCCGCGACAGATACATTGAGTGAAAGCAGTTCCTTATTGATATATCGTTACCAATAAAAAAGCCAGGAGACCTGGCTTTTTTTAACGCATCTTATTTTATGTCGTAACCTTAGTAGGTGAAGAATCGTTTATCAAATTGCAGTCTTGCGGCACGTGTTTCACCTTCAGGTATGACTTTTAGATCAAATTTCAGGAACTCACCGTCGCTGATCTTTGTCTCGGCAAGATAATAGATGGCGTTACCTTCGGTGATCTCTTTGAATTCAAGCTGCTTGAGCTGACCAGTCAGGTTGCTGGCATGGCCGGTGACCTTGGCAGCGGTAGGTTTGCCGGTCGTGTTCAATACCTTTTTCAGAAGGGCGATATTTATGAGGACGCGATTGTTTGCTCGTGCCAGGCCATATTGCTTTGCGACCTCGGGTGATATGGTATCACTTCTAAATGCGTTGTAATGCACGACGTAATCCCCAAACTCTTTTGAGTTCTCGGCGTAGCTGTTCAGACTGAATAGCGTTATTGCAGATAGAAATATTACCTTTATAAGTTTGTTGATTTGACTATGCATGCTTACTCCTCATGGTGTATCACTGTGTTATTGTCGAGCCCATTTTAGAGCCCATTTATTGTTAGTTGGTTCGCATTAGATAATGATAAGTATAATGGCTTGTTTTATAAAGACTTTCAAGCAAAAACCAGACCTGTTATCAATAGTATTACTGTTATTGACGCAAAACAATGATTATTTCATGCTATCGATCAGCCGCTGGCCGACACATTGTAAGCGCCACCCTTGCAGGATACTCAATCTGGAAGCGCTTGGTCCGTCAGGTTTGCTGTGCGTTAAGATTAATTGTTCCAGCTCTTTCCTGGAGCCCAGTATGGCAGGGGAGATGCCCAGTTCCTCAGCTTTTTCGTTGACTAACTGCTGCAGTTTCTTGAGTGTTGATTTCTGCTCGTTATCCAGGGTATTAAACTGGTTGTCCGGACATAGCTCTCTGGGGATTTGCCGGGAAGCTGTGATCGTTTCAAATAACTGTTGTTTTTCTTCGCTGTTGAAGTTGTACCTGCGCTCGATGAACTGATCGATGCCTGGAACCTCCTCTGGCGGAGTTATAGCGAGATTGACAATGATATCGTCGGCCAGTATCTTGCGCCGGGTCTTATCTTTTTTCTGGGCCAGTGCTTCGCGCCATGTAGCGATCGATTGCACGATGGCGAGCTGTTTTCTATTTAACCTGCTCGTACCTTTTACACGTTTCCAGAGATTTTCGACGGCGACCTGGTAGGTGTTGTTATCATTGAGTAATTTTGAAGACTCCTCTTCAAACCAGTTCTCTCTTCCCAGCTGTTGTAGTTTTTCATCGAGCAGGTGCTGTAACTGGTACAGGTAAAAGACATCATCGCCGGCATACTGGAGCTGCTTTTGCGTCAGAGGCCGTTGTAGCCAGTTGGTCCGTGTCTGTGATTTATCCAGCTGTGTACCCAGTTCATTTTCTACCAGTGAGGCATAACCGATCTGGTGATGTTCGGTCAGCAGGGCGTTAGCAATCTGAGTGTCATAGATGACGCCTGGTGCTTCACCGAGGTAGTAAAATAAAACCTCGAGATCCTGTGAGCAGGAGTGAAATATCTTTGTGATGCCGTCATCGAGCAACAGTTTATTTAATGCGGCTTTTGCATCAAACGCTAAAGGGTCGACACAGGCCACGATCGAATCTGTTGCTATCTGTACCAGGGCGAGCTGTGGGTAATAGGTCGTTTCACGAAAAAACTCTGTATCGACAGCGATCAGTGTGACACCGCTTAATCGTTCAAGCAGGTCTTCCATCATACCTGTTGATTCAATAAGTTCAGGTTTCATCGATCAGTGAGTATCAGTAACGACGATCAGGCTTTTGGCTGAAGCAGTTCGATCTCGTAACCATCTGGGTCGGCGACGAAAGCCAGCAGGGTGGTGCCTGCGTTCATAGGCCCCGGTTCACGGATGATCTTTCCTCCCTGGGCGCGTATCTTTTCTGCGGCCAGGTAAACATCTTCTACTTCGATCGCCAGATGCCCAAAACCTTTACCCAGGTCATAACTGTCAGTGTCCCAGTTATAGGTAAGTTCTAATGCAGTGTGGTGTTTCTCATCACCGTAGCCAAGAAAAGCGAGGGTGAACTTGCCGTCAGGATAGTCTTTCTCACGTAGCAGTTCCATGCCGAGAATTTCGGTATAAAATTTTATTGATCGCTCCAGGTTGCCAACGCGAAGCATGGTGTGCAGTAGTCTCATCTTGTATCAAATATCTGTAAATGTATTGCTGCTTATATTAACTTATAATAGCGGGCAATATTGAAGTGAATTGAGATTAAAACGATGGATTTTTCATTTAGAGCTAATACTTTTCGAGACCTGTTTCATAACACCGTTACCGAGTATATCGAAGACTTGGAGCAGGATAATCAGGACGTGAACTCGCCACAGAACCTGCTGGCAGCGATGGATCAGGCGATAGATGTGATGACGAGAGCGGATGCAGATAGTGCCGTGCAGAAAGACATGAGTGCGGAGAGTATGGGACTGCTGGAAGAAAAAGATATCAGTAAGATCGGACAATACACGCTGGACTTGCTCGAAGCTATGGTGGCACATGTACAGGATAAAACCGGGGAACAGAACCGGGAACTGATACGTTTGAGTGTGCCCGTTTCATTATGGGTGGCCCGCCATGGTGGTAAATTATCTCAGATCGATATGCTGGTTAATTCTCTTGCCGGTTATGCAAATGAGCTCACTGAGCCTCATACGCTGGCAGATCTGGCCAAGGTCATAAAAGAGGTTGTTGATGCCTGTGATAATGACATCCGCCGTGATATCGAGCAGAACAATATGATGCGTCCCTGGCGGGTACTGAATCTTAACTATGGCATCGTGGCGACACGCAGTCACCAGCCTGAGCTGATAGAGCAGGCATATGACGCACTGATAAAAAATCTGCCACAGGACGCGAGACAGTTCTTCAAAGAGGGCATGCAACAGATGGATATGATCGGTTATCCTGATGAGGTGCGTGAAGTTGTTGAGCGTTACAATAATATGTGGGGTGCGGAGAGTTCTTTACATTAATGCTTGATTGACCTGCTCAGGAACCTAAAACTTTGTGCTTGGTACGGATGTAGTCCTGATGCGGAACGTGCAGTAAATCCGCTAACCTTCGCAACAGGTGTTCTTCGTATTTGTCCAGTTGATGGTCGGCATAAGCAAGTTGCCACAGGTCTTCTACGAGATCTATTTTCTGCTGCTGTGTGTAATGTGAATTCAGCAGGGAAGTGAACTGGTGATAATCCGTGGCATCATGTTTTTCATTATGTGCCAGATCGATCAGCGACTCTATCTCACTGCGATCTAGCATGAAACGCTGAGTTAACAATTGACGTAGCTTTTCATCTTCCTCGGTCGTGACCTGTTCATCGACATGCAGCATCTCCACCATCAACGCTGCTGATGCCATCTGCAGGCGACGTTCTAGCGGTATCGCCGATTCTGTCTCTTTTCCAAGGTACTGTTCAAAAAATTTCTGTAATTTAGTAAGCATGATTATTTGTTGAGTAGAGTTAATGCCGCCTCGATCTGTTGTTCGCTAAAACCGCTTAACTGATATTCGCCGATAAATAAAACAGGTACCGCGCCGCCACCGCTTTCCTGGTAGAGACGTTTGCCTTCCGTAGTATTCTCCATGTCGTACTCGCAGTAATCGATCTCGTTCTGTTGAAAATATCGTTTGGCCTGGTAACAATAGGTACACCACCATGCGCCCAGCATGATGACGTCAGGCTTTCTGGCCATGATGTTTGCATCGCAATCTATGGTGTTTACCGGTTCGTGTCTGCTGAGAAAGATCAGCCCGATCATGAATGCTGCAATAACAAACAGACCGCCACGTTTTCGTTTTGGTCTGTTCTGGTTTTTTTCAGTGTTGCCGTTCATTAAGGATTAAAGCCATGGCTAATAAGAGTGTTATAGTCACTCTATGAAGACCCTGGCTTTTCGCACAGGTTCAGTGCCCGGGCTTTTTCTCTAAACTATGTTGACCTACCTAGTAAGGACGACGGCCCTGTCTCTCAAACTCGCGCAATTCAGCCATGAAGTGACGACGGTAATATAGTACGGCACTTGAACCATTGGCTTTAACATCGATGATCTTCCAGTTATCGCCATCACGACGCATACGGAAATCCAGTCGAACGGGTAATGTATCAGGGCGGTATATACTGGTGCCGACAAAAGATTCATCGCGGCCACGGTAGCGCGTCTTGAGAAATTTTACATTGGTGTTTTCCGCGTCAAAGCTGCCGAGATGCTTTGACAGGCTGGATAAAAAGGTTTCACGCAGGTTTCGCTGAAATTTTGACTTGTCTTTGGCAGACATGTTGCGAGCATAACGGCCGGTGATCCAGTGAGACATGTTATCGAAATCGAAATGAGGGATGATCTCGTTTTCTATAAATCCACGAAGTTGCACCGGGTTGACCTTGTCAGAGTTGCTGCTAAATGTTGTTATCTTTTTCAGCGTAGTATGGATGATGTAAGCGGGGTCGGTTGGTGTATATGATGGTGTCTTACCAGGTGCCTGAACAGGTCCGTTATAAGCAAAAGACCAGGACGATACAAGTAATAGGCAGATGAAAGTGAGCAGGGCTGAACTTTTGAATCTTGTATTTTTTATATTTAATCGCATCATGTATTTACCTGTTTTGAATGTGGTGACAGTAAGTGATTTATTTGAAAACAAAGCACTATGATAACAGGAAAATGACGGGATACAACAGACAAAGTCTGTCGGATATTAGGGTGGTGGGGTGTTTTATCGGACCTGCATCATACTAGGGAAACAGGATCTGTACGATTAGATTTCTATCAGTAAAATTTATATCGCGGCAGGCGTTTTACCTTTACTTCACCGGTTTTACCGAATACGGTCACGCGGGTGATTACTGGCGAGTTGCCGCGGCAGTAATCTTCAAATGGGGTACGTTCCCGGATATCAAAACCATCGAAGGTAACGGTGAAGGCAGATGAGATCGATGTACCGCAGGCGCCACTGAGGTTCTTGCTGAAAACTTGCGGTTCGATGGTGATGGTGTATTCACCGGAACTAAGCTTACAGGACTTGACGATCTTTTTTGTTCTTACGATACGGGTGCGTTCTGTTCTGCGGTCGATCTCAACCAGGTCCCATGGCGAGTAGGTGCCATCTTCATCCGAGTATTTATAGGTAGCGCCTTCTTTACCCTTCAGTATGGAGTTGGTGAGGATTATGATATCGGCCTCTTGGTCACACTTGTACGTGACCAGCGGGTATATTGCTTCAGTCGCAGGCGTGCCTGCTGCATATGCGCAGGGAGTGAATAATAGTATTAACAATCTCAATCTGGTCATAATCGTACTCACAAGCCGGATGAATATTTAGGACTTGTTTGATTGTTCCGGTCCTGGAACGCATTTGTATCCCTGATTATTTTTCTTTCCCGATAGTATAGTTTATATGTAGATGTTTGGCTAAGTGTTGCTGCAGCGTTCTGATATTGCAGAGTAAACATCAGCGAGTCTTAAACATAATGCCGCTTACTCCTGATAATAATAGTCGTACTTCTGCAGAAGTCCTTTCATGAATGTCCATGCTTCGTTGTAGGTGAGTCCGCTTTCTTTCGGGATTACTATCTTTATATAAAGTTTTTTCGGATGCTCTTTCTTGAGCTGCGCAAGTTTGCTGTGTAACTGTTTTTCGGTAACGACCGTATAATTTTTATCGCCGGAATCTTTAAAGCGGATACGCTCCTTGTCTTTGATACGTTCAAAATTAACACTGACAACATATTTTCCCGTAGTGGTGCGCGCAGGTTTGATCAGCTTGTCGTATTTGACTTTCAGTGAACCGAAATCATCTTCTAAAGCAGATAGCTTGCGTGTCTGTGAGTCGCGTTCCTGGGTAATGATGATGATCTTCTGACGTTCTTCATCCAGTGCTTTCTGTTTCTGTTCGACGTCGATACTGAGCTGTGAAAGATCTTCTTCTATGGACGATATCCTGGAGCTTAAGCTGGCAATCTTGTTTTCATTGGAGACAGCTGAATTCTTCAATAGCTCATTTTCTGATAGAACGATAACGATCTGCTGCTCTTTATCCTCCAGCGCCATGTTCATCTGGCTGGCCTGTTCGTCGGACTGCAGTAACTGCATGCGCAGCATTGATATCTCATTCTGAGCTTGTGCCAGCTGTTCTTCCAGGGTGGCATTTTCCTGCGAGGTGTCAAGGATGATTTTCTCTGCCTGTTCTTCTGCCGCCATGCTGTTACGTAACTGGTCTAGCAGTTCCCAGTTCTTCACCATCAGTAACATAGAAGTGAGCAGGAAGATGATGACTACAACCATCATGATGTCGGTAAACGATGGCCAGAAGCTCTCGCTGTTCAGATGACCGCGGCGTAGATCAACAAATTCTTCGTTCACTTGATGACTCTTCTTTTGTTATACGTTGGATCATTCATCGGGAGACAGACGGAAACCATGACGCAGCAGTGATTTGATCTCTTCGATATCAGAACTCAATTGCGTCAGGCGGTTGGCATAAGTACTTGTCAGCTCATTGAGGTTGCGTCCTGCTTCAGCAAAATCGACCTGTGTTGTCGTCATGCTTCTGGCTGCTTCATGTAATGCTTTAACCAGGTTGCCGACCTCGTGCAACATGCTGTCGGTCTGGTAGGTAAATCGTGGCATGATATAGAGTGTGGTGGCCTGCTCTATACCGCTCAGTAGTTCGATCTGAACATCTGTGAGTTTCATATAGAAGTAACCGAAAAACAGGTAACAGATGATCGCTGTGGCGGTGGTGGAGAGCGCAGTCGACATGCCATGGATGACGATGCTCATACCGCTGATACCGTCAGCACTATCGATGATGTCAGAGGCGCCAAGCAGGGCAATGGATAATGAGATGATGGTACCGAAGACACCGGTAAGGATCAGTATGTTGCTGATGAAGCGCGGCAGGCTCAGACGTGTGCTTTCGGTGGCGACCAGAGTCGATGCCAGTGCACTGTGATTGACAGCGACGTTGTGCTTGCTGATTTCCAGTACCGAGGTATAACGGTTGTAGATCAGGCTCTTCTTGTTGATGCGCTCGGTCGGTAACAGTTCTTCATTTTCAACGTTATTTATAAAACGGGAGAGCGCATTTTCTTCCCTGCTGTAACGCAGGAGCAGGGAGATGATTCGGAAAATACCCAGGATGAATAAACCGAGAATACTGCCATTTACGATATAACCGGTATTCGTTGCCTGGTTCCTGATGTAAAAGTTGAGCAGGAACTCATGGTTGACCAGGAGTAAAAAGCCTAACAGTACTGATAACATAAGAAACTGAAATAAGATGCTGCGGCTGTGATTTTTTTTGTACTGGATCATAAACGTGTCCGTTTAAATGAAAGTTTTAGTTTTTTAATGACGGCTTTTTTTGCATGCTGATTGTACGTCTATTTGCCAGAAAGTATATTAGTAATTGGTGATAAAACAAGTTTCTTAATAGATAGATAAAACAAACGCTTGTGTGGCTTTCTGTATTTTTAACACAGTTAATCTGTTTTGCTGTCCCGGCCAAAATTAATACCGATCGAAAGACGGTGTTCTGAGCTGTTATTTTTACTGACTTCATGGCGCACGTCGGGTCTGAAAAATATAAAGTCTCCGGTCTTTGACTGGATTTCAATCTTCTTATTATCACCGCTGCACGAATCATCGTAGATGATGAGATTTCCAGAGTCTTCAGGCACATAAACGTAATAGACCGCTGAGAGCAGTTCGTCATCGTCATCATGTGTGTGTAATGTCGTGCTCGCACCGGGTGGCATGTCATTAAACCAGTAGCCAGCGCGCAGGCCTGTTCTATTCAGTATCTGTTCGGCATGAGATAGGGCTTCATCCATCAGTGCTTTTAGCTGAGGGATGTGCTGCTTATCCAGGTAGATGTTTTCATAGCGGCCACCGAATAAGTGTGTTTTACGGACATCTTCTTTTTCCTGCTGCTGGAAAAAGCCGTCAAGTATTTCTGTGTTTGTATGTGCTGCTACTGTGGATGTGATTTTTTGAAAAATGCTCATAAGGTATAGATTTTGTAATACTGCAGTGACTCGGTGGTCGAAAAAGTGTAATTTTATCCGCAAAGCAGGCGAGTGGTCGAGCCGGTTCACTAAGCCTGTGGTTGTTACTTATGTTGTCGATAACTGTGGCGATCAGCTGGCCGCTACGCCTGCAACAAAGGATAGATGTCAGTGCTCTGATCAAGTCCCGATATGGCTCAAGTTAAAAATAAGTATTGAGAGCAGTCTTGACTGGTAGCAATGGCAGCTCTATATATGCTGACCTGTTTGTGGCAGGCCTGTGATTTTTATATGACCCGTGAAAACCGAGTGCTCTCTTTTTCCTGAAGATAACGATCGAACTGCATGCATATCGAGCGTGCCAGCAGACGCCCTGTCGTGGTGATAGTCAATTTGGTTTTTTCTAAATTCAGTAGGCCATCATCAGCCATCTGCTGTAAGTTTTCCAGCGATGACTTGAAGTATGCTTTAAATGTTATGCCCCACCTTTTTTCGAGCTTCTCGATATCCAGGTTGTTGTTACACATCAGATCATTGATGATCTCACGACGTAATACGTCATCGGCCTCGAGTTCGATGCCACGAAATACGGGAATTCTATTCTGGTCAAGATAGCTCTTGTACTCTTCAATGGTGCGTACGTTCTGGCTGTAGTTATCACCTATGCGACTGATCGCAGTGACGCCCATGGCGATCATGTCGCAATCAGCATTCGTTGAGTACCCCTGAAAATTACGATGCAGGCTACCATGCTGTTGTGCTTTTACCAGGTCATCTGATTCTTTTGCGAAATGATCCATGCCGATATACACGTATCCGGCATCCTGGAGTTTTTCGATACAGAGCTGAAGGATGTTCAGCTTTTCTTCCGGTGAAGGCAGATCTTCTTCATTGATACGGCGCTGCGGTTTGAACATCTCAGGCAGGTGCGCGTAATTATAGATCGCGATACGGTCCGGATTTGATTTGATGATGGTGTCCAGGGTTTCACTGAAAGACTTCAGCGTCTGGTGCGGCAGACCGTACATCAGATCGATATTGATCGATTGAAAATGCTGCGTGCGTGCATCATCTATGAGCTGCTGGATCTCTTCGGTAGACTGGACGCGATTGACGGCTTCCTGTACCTCTTCATTGAAATCCTGCACGCCAAAACTTATGCGGTTAAAGCCTATGTTAGCCAGGTTTTTTATGCGCATCTGGTCTACCGTGCGAGGGTCAACTTCGATACCGAATTCGACCTTATCGCTTGCCGGTACATTAAAGTTTTCGCGTATGCATGCGATGATATCGTAGATCTGTTCATCGTTTAGAAAAGTCGGTGTACCGCCACCCCAATGTATCTGTGTCACTTCCCTGTCTTTAGCAAACAGCGCTCCCTGCATTCTTATCTCTTTTTTCAGCAGATGTATATAAGGTTCTGCTTTAGATTTATCCTTGGTAACAAGCTTGCTGCAGCCACAGTAATAACAGATCGTGTCGCAGAAAGGGATGTGTAGATATAGTGATAGTGGCGCCGGTATCGGGTCTTCGTTGCTGTTTTTTACCCAGTTCAAATAATCTTTATCATCATAATCAGTAGTGAACTGAACCGCCGTAGGATAAGAAGTGTAACGTGGCCCAAAAGTATCGTAGCGTCGTATTAGCTCTTTATTAAAGACAACTTTATTATCCATGATTTATGAAGTACGTAATTTTATTTGGCTGTGATCAGGTTGATATGCTATGTAATTAACAGCCTCGCTGGCATGACTTACATCAAATGTCCGGCTGATTAGAAACAGATGGAATTCTAATATGTTGATATGCTTATTTAAATTGGCTGCAGAACAAGATTTTTCTTGTCATAGGTCAATTTTTTGATGATTTATGCGTAAACGACAGACTTTAAATCTTTGATCAGGATCTCTTTATCTTTCTTGTTAAGAAAGGATCCTAGCTCGAGTTCTTTACCGTGTGAGCGGATGAATATCTGCTTCGGGTGGCCACGCACGTGTGGCTTCTTAATGAAAATCTTGGTCCATAGACGATGATATTTCCAGGTGTTCTCGGCATGATATCTGCCGCGTTCGACAACGACTGTGCTGTCGTTGAAAGTGATGATCTCTGTCTTGATATTTGCTCGTACTCGCAGGTATAAGCAGATGTATACCGTAGTGATCACGAGAAAGGCAAAGGGGAGCACCAGCCAAAGTCCCTGAAGTACGAAGTAACCGGACAGCAAGAAAATGATGGCGCTTAGAGATGCCAGTATCTGCATATTGAACTGCCAGCTGGAAGAGTTATTCGGTCTCAGTATGATGGTTGTTAAACCGGTCTCTTCGTTTATCCTGGTTTCGACCATAAGTGCGATCTGATGTTTAATGAAACAGTATTATTGTAACACCTCGGACAGTATTTTTTCAGTCAGTACCACGAAGATGCTCTGGCTATAGATTATGCTTCTTAAGCCGATACAGGAAAGCATCACGGCTCAAGCCGAGTAACTTGGCTGCCCTGGATTTATTGCCGCCGGTATAACTGAGCGCCTGTTTTATCAGGTCGATCTCCAGCGATTCCATATCGATGCCATGCTCTGGTAGCGTGTAACCGGAATTCAGCAGAGGCTCGTTTTCGAGAATAGCCAGGGGCAGATTCTCTTTCTGTATCACCTCGCCGGGTAGCAGTGCCGATACATGCTGACAGACATTCTTTAATTCACGAATATTACCTGGCCAGTGATACTTTTTTAACTTGCTGAGTGCGTCCTGGCTGAAGGTGCATGATCCCGACTGGTATTTTTCAGCCGCCTGTTGCAGGAAGTGTTTTGCCAGTTCGGGGATGTCATTACGCCGTTCTCTCAGGCTGGGTAAGTGCAGGGTGACTACGCTCAAACGGTAGAACAGGTCATGGCGAAATTTACCTTCATCCATCAGTTTCATCAGGTTCTGGTTGGTGGCAGCGATGATCCTGACATCTACGGTTTCTTGCTCGTGTGAACCGAGGCGCTGGCATTCGCCGTTTTCAACAAAACGTAATAGTTTCGATTGTAACGAGAGAGGCAGTTCGCTGATCTCGTCTAGAAACAATGTGCCATCTGATGCTTTTTGTACATAACCGTCCTTTCTTTCATTTGCGCCGGTAAAAGCGCCTTTCTCATGACCGAACATCAGTGATTCAACCAGCTCTGCTGGCAGCGCTGCACAGTTAAGGATGATAAAGGGTTTATCTGCACGCTTACTGCTCTGCTGTAGTGCCTGCGCCAGGAGTTCCTTGCCGGTCCCCGTTTCTCCTTCGATAAGGATATGTACATCAGCAGCAGCAGCGATCTGTGCCGTACGTATGACACTCTCCAGAGCAGGTGAGTGCCCAATGATGGAGGTGAAAGCGTTATTGTCGCTGAAATTAAACATGATGGTCAGGTGGATGGTTTACTTAATGGTGGTGATGGTGTTCCATTGGGATGAACAGACTGCCGATAGCCATCACGATGATGAGCAGTCCAACGATCTGCCTGGCGCGGGTCGATTGTGCGAAACGGGTGATCCATGAGGTCATAAAGCCGACGGTTACCAGTGTGGGTAGTGTGCCAAGACCGAATGCGAGCATGGTCATAGCGCCCATCAATGCATCACCGGCAGTCAGTGCCCAGATCAGAACAAAGTAGACAAGCCCGCAGGGTAACCAGCCCCAGATAAGGCCGTAGCTTAAGGCTTTCGGTATCGAGGAAACAGGTACCAGTTTTCTTCCGATCGGTTCCAGTCGTTTCCATACCGGGATGCCGATCTTTTCGACACTGGCAAGTTGCGGTAGCCAGCCCGTCAGGTACAGGCCGATGGCGACCATCATGGCAACGCCGACCATTTTTAATATGGTATGACCCTGGTCGAAGCCGGTTGATTGAATGACACTGGTGCCGACTGCACCAGCGATCAGGCCCGCCAGGCTGTAACTGGCCAGTCGACCGATGTTATATGACATCACGAAAGCAAACAGTCTGGGTTTGTGGTTTCGCACCTCTACAGGCAGGCTAAGACTTAGCGCACCGATGATGCCACCACACATGCCGATGCAATGCATGGTGCTGAAAAAGCCGAGTAAGAAAGCTGAGGTGAGCGTGACAGGATCGTTCATCATAGAGTCTGTGAATAGTGAGTGCTGTAATTACAACCGGCTGCTAAAAAGGTGATGCTTAGAACTAGTGAGATTAATATCGTCTTCATGTGCTGTCTTCGTTTATTATTATTCAGCGTTAACTATTGCTCAGTCGCTGAATTTAGCCCACATATCATACTCGTCCGTATCGGTGATTGTCACCTGTATGATATCGCCCACATTGACAGTGTCGTTGTCATTCATCTCGATATAGACAAGACCATCGATATCCGGCGCATCAGATGAGGTGCGAGCGATGATCATACTCTCTTCCGTGTCGATGGCATCGATGATGACATCGCGAGTCCTGCCGATGTTCTGTTTCAATTTTTCAGCACTGATAGTGGCCTGTTTTTCCATAAAACGTGCGACACGTTCCTGTTTGATGTCTTCGGGTACCGCGCCGGCGAGCTCGTTTGCTTTCGCACCATCGACATCAGAATAGGCGAAACAGCCAACGCGGTCGAGTTGTGCTTCCTCGAGAAAGTCCAGCAGCTGTTGAAAATCCTCTTCGGTCTCGCCGGGGAAGCCGGCGATGAAAGTGCTACGTATGGTTATCTCAGGACAGATCTCGCGCCATTGATTGATACGCTGCATGGTGTTCTCTGCTGAGGCGGGCCGTTTCATTGCTTTTAAGATTTTAGGACTGGCGTGTTGAAACGGTATGTCCAGGTAAGGCAATATCTTGCCTTCGGCCATCAGTGGGATAATCTCGTTGACGTGTGGATAAGGATAAACATAATGCAGTCGCACCCAGATACCGAACTGACTCAGGGCTTCACACAACTCTGTCATGCGGGTTTTTACCGGCATGCCGTTATAGAACTCGGTCTTGTATTTAACGTCGACACCATAAGCACTGGTGTCCTGCGATACCACCAGCAACTCTTTCACACCGGATGCAGCCAGCCGTTCAGCTTCCAGCAGTACGTCATGCACAGGACGGCTCACCAGGTCACCACGCAGGGAGGGTATGATGCAGAATGTGCAGCGATGGTTGCAGCCTTCCGATATCTTCAGGTAGGCATAATGTCTCGGGGTAAGTCGTATGCCCTGCGGCGGTACCAGGTCGAGAAACGGATCATGTTCGGCCGGCAGGTGTTCATGTATGGCTTTCATCACCTCATCTGTAGCGTGCGGGCCGGTCACTGCAAGTACGTTGGGGTGAGTCTGTTGCACGATGTCACCCTTGGCGCCGAGGCAGCCGGTTACGATGACTTTGCCGTTTTCGTCGAGCGCTTCACCGATGGCGTCCAGGGATTCTTCGACAGCAGCATCGATAAATCCGCAGGTGTTGACCACGACCAGGTCAGCATCCTGATAACTGGGCACGATATCGTAACCTTCAGCGCGTAATTGTGTGAGAATATGCTCCGAATCGACCGTCGCTTTCGGACAGCCGAGACTGACGAAGCCAATGCGGTGTGGTTTATTTTCGGATGTAGATGACATTAGATAATACGATTTTAAAAAGCGCTATTTTACCTTAAATGTGAAGTTATAAGTTGTATGTTCTAAGTTGAAAGTTCTTCTGCATGGTTACGAGGCAGCGTGTTCAGGGCTTTTACATATAACTTACAACTTATAATTTATAACTTTCAGTTATGTTTTTATGAACGAAGAACGTTTCGGTTCCCTCGCGCGGCTATATGGCGAGGAGGATCTACAGAAAATTCAGCAGGCCAATATCTGCGTGGTCGGCATCGGCGGTGTCGGTTCCTGGGTGGTAGAAGCCCTGGCGCGTAGCGGCGTGCAACACCTGACGCTGATCGATGGTGATGATATCTCGCGCAGCAATATGAACCGGCAATGTCATACGCTGGAGTCAACTATCGGGAAATTGAAAACCGAGGTCATGAGACAGCGTGTGCTGGATATCAACCCCGAATGCCAGGTGCGGACGGTAGCGCGATACCTGGATGACGAGAATATTTTTGATCTTTTGTTGCCGGATGCTGCAGCGCCTTTTGATTGTGTTGTCGACGCGATCGACCGCATCAAGTACAAAGCGCTGATGATCTATTTTTGCAAACGTAACAAGCTGCCGGTTGTGATGACGGGTGGCGCCGGTGGTCTCACAGACCCTGCACAGATAGAAGTAAAAGATCTGACCCGTACCTGGAATGACCCGCTGGCAGCTTCAGTTCGACTCTCGTTGAGACAACAACATAATTTTACCCGCAATCCTAAACGCAGTTTTGGTGTGCCATGTGTGTATTCTACTGAGCAACAGCGTTACCCGGACAAAGATGGTTGTGTCGGTTACCAGAAACCGGGCGTTGCAGGGTTGTCTCTGGACTGCAGTTTTGGTTATGGTTCATCGGTTGCGGTGACGGCAACCTTCGGTTTTATAGCAGCAGCGAAAGCCATAGAGATTGTCACGAAGTAATGTGTGTTGCGCTGGATTATATGGTTAAACCTGTGTCCTGTGGCGCAGATAAATCATCAGGATCAGTAACAGCAACATGACGATCCAAAGCATGATATAGAGTAATCGTGACTGTTTGGCCTTACGCGCTTCCAGCCAGTTCCTCGGTTGTATGCCGCGAAACAAAAACACCAGTTTAGATGCCAGGTTTATACAGACGATATTGACAGCAAGCAACAATGCTGCACCGATAGCATGATCGTACTGGCCTATGCTCAGCATTAAACCGATGGTGACAGCAGGCGGCATCAGGGCGACAGCAACCATAACACCGACCAATACGCTGGAGGCGCTGGTCACCAGTGATAATGAAGCTGCAGCACCGGAGGCCAGCGCGATAGCAGTACCGGAATAAGTGACATCCGTACGCAGCATCAATTCTATACTGTCGAAGTCGCCCGGCCACAAAAATCCGATACCGATAGAGATAATGATAGAGAGCGAGATACCGGTAAATATCACTTTGAGAGATTCGACAACCAGCTTTTTTTCACCCAGAGAGGCACCCAGGGAAAAAGCGATATTCGGTCCTAAGAGTGGTGCGATGACCATCGCGCCAACGATGACGGCGAGATTGTTCTCCAGTAATCCGATGGCGGCCACGATGGCTGATAAAATAATAAGAAGAATGAAGTTGTTGTCGAGCTGTGCGTCTTTTTCTACCTGCGCGAGGATCTCTTCACGGGTGCTCATCAACGCAGCTTTTTTTCTCTGTTTCTCTTTTGCTTTCTCTTCTTCCTGCTGTTCAGCCGTCATTGATTCCATATCTGCTTCCGCGGGTTTGGGAAGGGCTGTATCGATAGGCAGTATCAGGACGTGATAATTCTCTGCATTGTGCAGGACAGTCTGCAATGCATCTAATACTTTCTGGCGTTTTTCAGGGTGTACCAGGAGTCGAGTGATTATTCTGCCATCTTCATTATTTTGAGTGGACCAGATATCGTCGACTTGCTGCTGTTCAGCAATCGCTAATATAGTGTCGTGGTGACCGGGGTCTGCAATGACTTCGATTATTTTCATCGCAGATGATTATATCGCTTTATTCTTACTCTTATTAGTACATAGAAAACTTACAGGGTGCTGTTAAAAATAAAAATGATAACCATAACAGCAACCGAAACTGCGAGGATGCAGGGAAGTTTCAGGCATATGCCGGGCAGTGCCGAACAATGCTCTTTATCTTTACATTTGTCACAAGGACTCATTCAATAACTCCGCAATAAGTGGTTCGTTCCTGACGCTGCCTGTCATCGTTGACACAAGCTACTTTCATCAGGGTCTTCTACTGCTTCCGTGATTGCACATACTAATGTGTTCAGCTCATCCGTACTGATACTCTGCATCACCTTGTTTAATAAGTCGGGCGATACGTTGGCATAAACGTTACGGCCATCTTTCAGCTGTACCGTTATACCAGTAGCATGGATATTATGCGAAGAATCATCTTGCTGTTCTGCAAGTGTCCTGTCGATATCCATCAATTCATCGTAGTAATCTTTCAGTTTTTCGAGGATTACTTCGTCTGAATCTTCAGGCAGTCTAACCATAAAACAGCCATCTGCACAGTCTACTATAGTCTTAATTCCTGTCGATTTGGCAGATTTTTCAAATAAATTACATGTTTCTTTATTGAAGAAGATATAGTCGAGCATAGGCGGTAAATTATTGATCTATATCAATTATTTCGTTGATCGATTCTAGACTGTCTGGCGAATAAATGTCAGGAAAAAGTGTGACAGAAAATAGCTTCTAACCAAAGTGGCAAATGGGCAAGAGGTAAAAACTTATGATCTATCGTTAGTCGCAGTATATCTTCGTCGTGAGCAGAGCTGGCGAGGTTTTTATCATCAGCTATGATGATAAAAACCTCGCTTATTTCATTGTTGCTAAGTAGATATTCAGGTCATTCAGTAAGTATTAAAATTCACTGCTATTGACCCTGTGGCAGCCACTGCCAGCACAGTCCTTGTTCTGTTCAACAGTGCCATTTTCACCACCGATGTGATCGCCTTTTCGTTCGAAATCATTCGCATGACAGGCGGCACAATAGACTGTATTTCGAGTCGGTGGTGCATAGCTCGGGTGGGGATATGGCAGCGTACTGCTTATCGTAGATCCATGGCAGCCATTACAGCCAGGGTCGCGTCTGTGATCGCCAGGGTAGCCCCCATTTGGATTATGGCTGAAGCTGGTCGGTGCCCAGCCATTGGTGGTATGGCACACATCGCATTGTTCCGTGGTACTCAAATGGCCTGACGATTTAGGGGTTGCGCCACCATTTGTGCGGTGACAGTTGTCGCATGTACCGGCAGTGCTGGCATCATGAACCCAGGTGCCATCGGCGAATGTTGCCGTGGTATGGCAGGAACTGCAATCTAGTCCGGTTACAAGGTGCGCTGGGTTAGTCTTGGCATCCTTGCCGATCGCTGTACTACCATTATGGCAGGACTCGCAATTGTTCACGATGCCGGTATGGTCAAACACCGCTCCAACGAAGGTACGGGTGTTATGGCATAAGCCACAATCCTTATTAGTTGGTAAATGTGAGCTTGATTTGCCTTTGGCGAAACCAGTATCATGACACGACGCGCAGTTATCCACGATGCCTACATGATCAAACGTTGCCGGAGCAAACCCCGTGGTCTGATGGCAGTCGCTGCAATCACCATTGGTCGGCACATGGTTAGGTGGCGGTGTTTTACCGCGGGCAGTTGCGCCATCATGGCAAGTAGCACAGCCATTTACGATGCCTGTGTGATCGAACCTGGCGCCAGCAAAAGCAGTGGTGTTATGGCATACGGAGCAATCTTGGGTGGTAGGAAGATGGCCGCTATTCTTGATGGTTCCTACTGCTCCAGAGCCATCGTGGCAGGATGCACAGTTATTCACGATACCGGTATGATTGAAGGTCGCATTAGCAAAAGTGCCGGTTACGTGACAAATTGAGCAATCCTGGTTTGTCACAACGTGGCCACCATTCTTCCTGGGACCCACCGGAGCACTCGTAGGATTATCACCGTGACATGATGCACAGTTATTTACGATGCCGGTATGATCAAAGGTGCCATCCTGGAAATTGTTGCCGATGGCATGACATGATCCACAGTCGGCAGTCGTGGCAGGATGAGGGTTAGTCGCCTGCGCCTTTCCCAGGGCTCCAGCCGCAACATTACTACCTTTGCCATCATGGCAGGATTCACAATTACCGGTAATACCCGTGTGATTAAAAATTGATGGTTTAAAGGCATCGTTCGTGTGGCAAACATCACAATCCTGGGCCGTTGGCAAATGGTTTGCAGCCTTAATAACATCGGGATTATTGGGAATAAACCGGCTGGCATGACAACCTTCGCAGCCACTGGTGATGCCCGGATGTACGGTTGTCAAGAATGTAGACGATATGAAACCACCAGTATTCATGTCGCTGTGACACAAGCTGCATTCAGCCTGTGCCGGGATGTGATTAACTTTCTTGGGCGTGGCAATACCGGTGTTATGGCAGGATGCACAATCGCCGCCCACTATATTTGAATCATGGACAAAAGTGCCAGCGAATGTATCAAAGCCATTGTTAATAGTGTGGCAAGAAGAACAGTTCAGGTTCGTTATTACATGACCAAAAGACTTGCCGATGCTGATATTACCGTCATGGCAGGCCAGGCAGTCGCTGGTATTTGTGCTTGTGTGGTCAAACGTGGCGCCGGTAAAGGTCGTGGTGATATGACAGTCGTCGCATTCCTGATCGGCAGGAGTGGTCGGGATGTGATTCAGAAGTTTACCGACACTAATCCTGTTGTCGTGGCATGACGTGCAGCTGCCAATAGCGACACCGAGATGATCAAAGGTGCCAGTGCTAAATGTGCCAGGAGTATGGCAGTCGCCACAATCCTGGTCACTGGCCGTACCGGGATTGTCCGGATTGGTTGGCATGTGCGCATAGAAAGGTGTGGCAAGTGGTTTGCCTGTGGCATTAATGCCATGGCATGTCTGGCAATTGTCCACGACACCCGTATGGTCAAAGATAGCATCAGCAAAACTTTCTGTATTGTGACACCAACCACAATCTTCAGTAGTGTCTCGATGCGTTTGAGTATTTGTCGCCGGTGTGGCATTAATGCTCGTGCTATCGTTGTGACATGATTCACACGATTGTACTGTTGAATCAAGCAGGCTGTGGTTGAAAATACCGCCGGGCATTTTGAAAGTCGTGATGCTATGGCATGATTCGCAATCGGCATTCATCGCCGGATGACCATTAGGTTCGCCTGCAGCGGTACCACCGTTGTGGCAGGAGTCACACCTGTTACCCACAACATCAGGACCCGTGTGATCAGGGTACGCAGGAAGAAAACTTATCGTTGTATGACAGTAGCCACATTCTGTATTGGTGACCGGGTGGTTGCCGGGCGGTGTATCAGCCGGGGTTGGTGTCTTGCCGATAGCTACGGTGCCGTTATGACAGCCAGAGCATGACCTGGAAATATTTGAGTGATCGAAGCTGCCGTCCAGTGCCAGTTCCAGGAAACTGATGGTATTGTGGCAGTCATTACATTCTGCAGTCGTCGGCATGTGGAATTCGGATTTACCGATGGCCGTAACGCCGTTATGGCACTCGCTGCAATTACCAAAAACTTCCTGGTGATCAGCAAAGGCGATAATGGCAGCGCCCTGAGGTGTATGGCAGGCCTGGCACAAATTACTGGTGGCGATGTGATCGGGCGATTTGCCAGGATCAACTAACTCGCCATTATGACAATTCACGCAATCCGACGACAACCCCTCATGATTAAAACGCCCGGTGGGATGGCGTTCGCCACGAAGGGTGACGATGACAGTTTGAATAGCACGCTGACTCGAAACACCATTAGCGCTGGCCACTAACTGCACCATGTAAACCCCCTTGGCATCAGCGACGAAACTGGGGTTTGCGGAAGTGGCAGCTTGCAATGTTGTGTCGCTGGCGTCTGGTTTATGAGAGAAGGACCAGCTAAAGTTTAAAGGTGCTGACAGTGATGTATACGATTTGCTGCCATCCAGAATGGCAGTTTCACCAACTCGGACTGAAATGATAGGCCCAATTCTGGCAATTACTGGGGCTGTGGATGCGCTACGCGCGGCTCCCTGTCCACTGCCATCATCGCCGCCACAGCCTGCGACCAATATAGTCATCATCAGCACAAAAAAGTAGCTGGTCAGCTTTCCGGGTATCCGGTGTATCAGCATAGTCAATACCATAATCTTTGTTTCTGCCTGGCTTAACGCAACTGAAAAACCTGACGAGTTAATTTAGCTGTTTAGTCGCATTTCACCCTGTATCACAGGGTTTCCGGGTGTAGGTGTGGTCCCGGCTAAGGCGCTGATGATTTATCAAGAAAGGCTCTTCACGATAAATGCTCTTAATTAAAATGGGATTATATTCCCAAACAGGCATATGTCAAGCTATCACTCTGATTTGTGAGGTTGTTGAATATGCAAAATTCTGCCTGTTATGAAAAATTACTAATTCATATATACGTGTCCTACGTATAAATAGTTTTAGTGCATCAGCTTGATGCAGAACATTTCAATTTGAGATTCTTTTACAGCCGCGAGAATTCTTTTACAGCCGCGAGAACCGTGACTGACATTTATGAGCAAAAGTATATTACCTGCAGATATATATTATATATCAACTTTAGAAGAACTGTCAGATTCTCGACAATTAACAGAAAATTATTGAATTAACTGGGTTTTTTTGATATTGATAGTTAACGCTATGATTTACATGCAGAAATTCATGTAATAAAAAAGGCGATGATAAATCATCGCCTTCAAATTCACTCCAGCCTCCTAGCCTTATTTTTATATCCAAATCCTACCAGCACGTTAGTGTGTAGTGAGTGTCTCTCGTATTAAAAAATCAGGTTAATCCCAGCTCAGGGCGCCCCCTGTCTGGTATTCGGTAACACGGGTTTCAAAGAAGTTTTTCTCTTTTTTCAGGTCAAGTACTTCAGACATCCATGGGAACGGATTGCTGGCACCGGTGTACTGCTCAGGTAAACCGATCTGTGAACAACGGCGGTTTGCGATGAACTGCAGGTATTCTTCGAACATCGGTGCATTCAGTCCCAGTATGCCTCGTGGCATGGTGTCACGTGCATATTGTGTCTCGATCTCAACCGCATCACGGATCAGTTCGACCATCTCCTGCTGGAATTCAGCCGTCCACAGGTGTGGGTTCTCGATCTTGATCTGGTTGATGACGTCGATACCAAAGTTCATGTGCATGGATTCATCGCGCAGGATGTACTGGAACTGTTCAGCAACGCCGGTCATCTTGTTGCGACGGCCCATCGACAGGATCTGGGCGAAGCCGACGTAGAAGAAGATGCCTTCGAATACGACATAAAATGCGATCAGTTCACGCAACAGTTTCTGGTCATTTTCCGGTGTGCCGGTATGGAAGTTCGGATCGGCCAGGTGCTGTGTGAAAGGTAGTGCCCATTCTGCTTTGCGGGCAACGGCAGGCAGTTCACGGTACATGTTGAAGATCTCGCCTTCATCCAGCCCCAGTGATTCGACACAGTACTGGTATGCATGTGTGTGTACGGCTTCCTCGAAAGACTGGCGCAGCAGGTACTGGCGGCACTCAGGGTTGGTGATGTGTTTGTATACGGCCAGTACCAGGTTGTTTGCGACCAGCGAGTCGGCGCTGGCAAAAAAACCGAGGTTACGTTTGATCACGGTACGTTCATCATCAGTCAGGCCATTAGGATCACGCCATAGAGCGAGGTCGGCAGTCATGTTGATCTCCTGTGGCATCCAGTGGTTGGCACAGCCATCGAGATATTTCTGCCATGCCCAGTCGTATTTGAATGGCACCAGCTGATTCAGGTCGGCACGACAGTTGATGATTTTTTTATCGTCGACCTGGATGCGTGAAGCACCCATCTCGATCTCTTCCAGACCGGTGCCTGTGAGGTCTGTCTCTACTGCATCGACTGATTGCGGGATGTCTTCGATAATCGGGTTAACCTGTGGCGCAGCACCGGCAGTTGCCATCAGCTGTTCGTTGCTGACGATGCCGTCACCTGCATGTGGTGCTTTGGCAACAGTCTGCTTGGCTGTGATTGTGTCTGCCGGTGCCTTAGTTACTTCAGGGGTTACTTCAGGGATGGCCTTTTCAGTTGCTTCTTTGGCTTTTGCTTCGAAGGCTTCCGCTTTGATTACATCATTTACGGTATTGCCGATATCAGCAGTCGCGTTCGCAACATTTTTGTTATTGGAAAATTTTGCAAAAGGGTCGTCCCAGTTATTAAGCATTTTCTGTTACCTCTGTGTCTTCGTTTCTTATTTTTGTTGTACTTGTATCGTTGTTCTGTGTTTGGTCATTCTGTTCTGGCATTAACTTATTGAGCATATCTTTTTTCAGGTTCTTTCGTAGCGGTGCTAAAAACAGCCACCAGGGTTTTATCGCACAGGGTGCCAGGGCATGCCATGTGGTCCGGGCTCGCGTGAAACTGATACAGATGCCATCATGCTCACAAAAGTGTGCGATGTCGCTTCGTTTCATCTGATGTTTGTTAAATGGTAGGTCGTAAATCACCTGGTTCAACTCATCGATAAGGCTCACGTTAGCTCCCCCTTTTTTTATTATTATTTTTACCTGCTTTTTATGAATGCCCTTATATATCTTGTTAAGTTTTTAGTTGTTGCCTGTCTACATCTATGACCTGTCTCTGGTCTGCGCTACTGGCCGGATCTATTGGCCGGATCTACTGGCAAGCCTCGCAATCCGGGTCCAGGATAGAGCAGGCCTTCGGTGCTTCGGAGCCTATAGCTGCGACACCCTGGTCATTGCCGACAGCATTTAGACCGGTGCCACGACTGGAATCCATGGTTGACTTCTCAACATGAGTCGCACCCATAGAGCGCAGGTAATAAGTCGTCTTCAGGCCACGTACCCACGCCAGTTTGTACAGTGCATCGAGCTTCTGGCCGTTAGGCTCAGACATATACAGGTTCAATGACTGCCCCTGATCGAGCCATTTCTGGCGACGTGAAGCGGCTTCTACCAGCCAGCGTGCATCGAGTTCGAAAGCAGTCTGGTATAACGCTTTCAGGTCTGCAGGTACGCGATCTATCTGCTGTACGCTGCCATCATAGTATTTGAGGTCATTCGCCATGACTTCGTCCCAGATGCCGTGTTCACGCAGATCGCTGATCAGGTAAGGGTTCACTACGGTGAATTCCCCTGACAGGTTCGATTTAACGAACAGGTTCTGGTAAGTCGGTTCGATCGACTGGCTGACGCCACAGATGTTCGAGATGGTTGCAGTCGGTGCGATCGCCATGGTGTTGGAGTTACGCATACCTACTTTCTGTACACGGGCACGTAATGAGTCCCAGTCGAAGGTATGGCTGCGGTCGACTTCAAGATAGTTGCCACGGCCTTCAGCCAGGTAATCCAGTGAGTCGATAGGTAATATGCCTTTGCTCCACAGTGAACCTTCAAAAGAAGAGTAACGGCCGCGTTCTTCAGACAGGTTGCTCGACGCCTTGATGGCGAAGTAACTGACGGCTTCCATGGTACGGTCGGCAAACTCAACAGCCTCTTCTGAAGCATAAGGCAGGCGTTGTTTGTACAGTGCATCCTGGAAACCCATGATGCCCATACCGACCGGACGGTGACGCAGGTTAGAGTCACGTGCTTCGGGAACGCTGTAGAAGTTGTAGTCGATGACATTATCAAGCATACGCATCGCAGTGTTGATGGTTTTTTCCAGCTTCTCGGTATCCAGGCCGTTTTCATTGATATGTGCAGGCAGGTTGACCGAGCCCAGGTTACAGACCGCGATCTCCTGATCGTTGGTATGCAGCATGATCTCGGTGCACAGGTTAGAACTGTGTACCACACCGACGTGCTGGTTGCTGTATCGCAGGTTGCATGGATCTTTAAAGGTGACCCATGGGTGGCCTGTTTCGAACAGCATGCTGATCATCTTGCGCCACAGCGCTGATGCCTTGATGGTCTTGTATACACGGATTTCACCATTGGCCGCTTTTTCTTCATAAGCCGCATAAGCCTTTTCGAATTTCTTGCCGCACAGTTCGTGCAGGTCAGGCGTTTCGTTCGGGCTGAATAGTGTCCACTCTTTGTCTTCGGCAACACGTTTCATGAACAGGTCAGGTATCCAGTTCGCAGTGTTCATGTCATGCGTACGGCGACGGTCGTCACCGGTGTTCTTGCGCAGGTCTAAAAATTCTTCGATATCGATGTGCCATGATTCCAGGTAAGCACACATGGCGCCTTTACGTTTGCCGCCCTGGTTGACCGCGACAGCGGTATCGTTGGCCACTTTCAGGAATGGAACAACACCCTGTGATTTGCCATTGGTGCCTTTGATGTGTGCACCCATGCCGCGTACACGTGTCCAGTCATTGCCCAGGCCGCCAGCGTATTTAGAGAGCAGGGCGTCATCTTTGATCGAGCCAAAGATACCATCGAGGTGATCCGGTACGGTGGTCAGGTAACAGCTGGAAAGCTGAGGACGCAGCGTGCCGGAGTTGAACAGTGTCGGCGTCGAACTCATGAAGTCAAAAGAAGACAGCAGGCGGTAGAACTCTACAGCGCTCTCTTCACGGTTGATCTCGTTGATCGCCAGGCCCATGGCAACGCGCATGAAAAATGCCTGAGGCAGCTCGAAACGGGTGTCTTCAGAATGGATGAAGTAACGGTCGTACAGTGTCTGTAAGCCGAGGTAAGTGAACTGGTGGTCACGTGATGCATCCAGTTGCTTGCCGAGAAAATCGAGGTCGTATTCACCCAGGCGTGGGTCGAGCAGTTCCAGGTCGACAGCGCGTTTGATGTACTCACCAAAATAATGCGGGTACTGTGACTTCATCTCTGTCTGTGTCGCACTAGATATGCTGTTGTAGACAAAGCTGAGTGCTTCTGTACGCAGGTCATCGAGCAGTAAGCGTGAAGCGGCACGACAGTAGTCAGGCTGTTTCTCGATCAATGTGCGTGCACTCATCACCAGCATGCGTGATACATCTTTATTTGGTACGCCGTCAAACAGGTTGCGTTCGGTATCTTTCAGGATGGCGTTGGCATCGACGTCTTCAAGGCCTTCACAGGCCTCGCTGACGATAGCGTGTAAACGTTTGCTATCAAGTGGCTGAGTGCTGCCGTCTTCAAGGGTTACATTGATGTTGCTGACTGAAGATTCTATTACTTCTTTCTGTTCCTTGGCGCGGGCTTTGGCATGCTCATTACGGTAGATGACATAGGCGCGTGAGATCTGCTGGTGACCGCCACGCATCAGTGCCAGTTCGACCTGGTCCTGGATGTCTTCGATATGGAAGGTGCCACCGTCAGGGATACGTCGGGTCAGAGCATTGTTTACTTCTTCCGTCAGGTTTTTAACGATCTCATGAATACGATTACTGGCAGCTGCATTACCGCCCTCGACGGCGAGAAATGCTTTTGTCATCGCGATAGAAATCTTCTCTTTATCAAAGGCTGTAACCTTGCCGTTGCGTCGAATAACTCGGAATTGCCCCGGTGCTGTTGCTGCGATGCTGGTTGAATCTGTTGCTGAGATGCTGTTTACGTTTGTTTCTGGGTTGTTGATAGATGAACTTTGGTCTTGGTTTGGTGTATTTGCTTGCATTGCCCTTCCCGCGAATGTTGTAGCTGTTATTTTGTCGCCCTGTTCTTTTGCAGGGTTTTGATGCTGAATACTATAGGGTGTGGTCGGGTGTGAAGTCAAGCACAATATGTTGTGTATATTCTGGTGGAGTATTATCGGAAAAACTGTGGATAAGTTGGGTTTTTATAATAAATTCCGGTACTTAAATAAAGTTAGAAAAACAGCGTTTTAGAACATAAGAATGTACCAATATAAAATTTTTTTGGGCTAGTAGTACAAAAAATATTTGAGCTGTTTTGCTAACTATTCGAAAGTTAGAATTTAGATTAAATATAGTGTGCTTTTAAGTGAGGACGGGAGATAGTGAATCTTGTGAAATCGAGGCATCACGAAATGGATGCAGATAGATTATTACTGGAAGCTTTAAAAGTCCCAGCGGTAGCCAAGCATGAAAAATAAATTATTGTTGGCCAGTGACTGACCGGTATTCGCTTCATCGGTCTCTGTTGCATCGTATCCGATTTCAAAATCGAAGCGAGCCTTCTTCAGGTAGCGGTAGTCTGTTCTTAGTAAAGCACGTAATCTATTTTGTGAACGACCATCAGTAAAATTGCGCATATCATATTGCAGGCGAGGATTTATCCGCCAGTTTCGTGTGATGGGGAACCTCGTGTTAGCGATCAGCGAGATAGTATCTGACGGTGCCGTACTATAGTAGCGTATACCGAGTACGCCAGTATCTCGTTTTACCAGTAGATTATTGCCCACCAGTTGTGTGCTGAAGAAATAATTTGTGCCGGTACTTTCAGTTGCAAGTACGCCACCGGATGTAACCGTCGCATCGACCTGAGATAAAGTGATGTCAGCACTTGCCTGGAACCGTTCACTCAGCGGTTGTGAGCCACCGAATGTCACGGTCTTACTATTGGCTGTTCTATCGCGGGCGAGCTGGTATATCTGTTCTATATTCAAAACTTCTTTCAGTTCTTCGATGGTGCTTTCCTGTTGGCCAATCAGTGCGTTACTGGTGGCTAGCAGCGGGGCTTTGCGCATGAAGGAGTTCAGGTAGACCGTGGTGCCGATATCAAGCAGGGTATTAGCATTTAACTGCAGGACATTTACTTCTTTGTAAAATATATCGTAGTCAATCATGCCAAATACGGATGTTCTTTTGTCGAAATAACGTACTTCGGTACCTACACTGTTGCGATCTGTCAGGCCATCTACTTCCTGATCAAAATAAAACAGGTTCATGTCCCAGTACTTGAGGAATGTGCCTGTTTCAAAAGTGAAACCGTAAAATGTTTTATGTTTATTGATCGATGATTTGTTATCGATATCAACCGGAAAACCGCCAAGAAAATTTAATCGCATCTCCGGGGTGAACTGGTAGCCAGCGGATACACCATCAAATCTTTTTAGTAGTCCGCCTATTCGGATCTGCTGTCGACCGAACCTGCCAGAGGTTCCCGTTTTTCTGTGACTTAACTCGTAGTAAGTTTCGATAAAGCGGAATTCGCTGGCATCATTGCTATCGATAAAATCATAGATATGGTCAGCGGTAAACTGATAATGATGATCAAATTTTGCAGTCCTTTGCAGCGTCGTCAGGTCGATAAAAGTATAGAACTGAGACAGGTTTGTTATGTTGCCAACATCATCGGTTTTTGCGATGTTGTTGCGATAGCGTTGTGACAGGGTGCCGTAGCTGGTGATCTCATTCCTGTCTTCAGTGGTCATGCGGATCTCGTCTCTAGGCCCTTTGCTTGCAGTCTGTAATCCGGCCAGTCGTTGTCTGACCCTGTCTGAGGCTTTTCCGTCTGGATATAGTGCGAGATATTTTTCATAAATATCAACGGCATGCGCATACTGTCCGTTACGTTGTCTTGCCTGACCCAGCAGCTCGAACGCTTCGCGAGAATATTTATGATTACCGGCGGCGATAACTGCCGTCAGGTAACGGATTGCGCTGGAATATTTTTTCGTCTTGATATCCTGTCTGGCTCGCTGCATCAAGCTGTCCAGCTGCTTTTCTGATAGCGTGGAGGAGTTCGCTGATATAACCGGGGACGCCTTGGCGACTGATCCCCGTGCAGGTTTAGATGGTTTGAGTGTAGAGGTAATATTTTTTGCTGACGTTTTTTGAATCCATGCACCGGGGTATATTTTCTGTATTTCTTTTGCTATCGAAGCCGCCTGTTTCCGGCTGTCAAAAAAGCCCAGGCATAATCTTTCCCAGGGCGAACCTTTTATCATCGTCTGCTCGACGTAAAAAGTACGGCCTTTGAATAACTGACTATTTTTAGGCACCCATTTCAGGTTTTTCCCTGGTGCTGATGCCAGTACGATCGAATAGCTTGTCGCAGAAGCCGCCACAGCATTTACGGGTAGCAGCAGCTGACATAGCAACATTAATGAGCAGAAAATCGTTGCAAGGAAGGCGTGGCGCAAAATAGCGGGTAGCGTCGTAAACATAGTTGATATGTCGTTATGGCTCAATCAGTCGCAGGTAACCACGACGTCGTAGTGTGGCACTCGCTACATTGGTCACTGGTTACAATATGATCTGCCGGCTTACCGGTCGCGACGCTACCGTTATGACAGGAGTCACAGGTGCCGATGACAGATATATGGTCTACCTTGCCTACACGAGTGAAAGTGATCGTGTTATGACAGTCGTCACATGTATCTGTACTGGCGATGTGTGATGGTGATTTGCCGATAGCGATAATACCATTATGGCAGTTCTGGCATGGCTCGAAGATGTCTCTGTGGTCAAATATTGCGCCAGTCCATGAATCTTCCGTATGACAGTCGTCGCAGGTATTGGAGCTGGGGAAATGCTGCGGATGTTTGCCTGGTGCACGGCTATCGTCATGGCAAAGGTAACATACCAGTGGCGTGCCTTTGAACTGGCCGCCGATATGACAGCTTGAGCAATCCAGGAATTCGTGTCTACCGAGCAGCGGGAACCCGGTCGTGAAGTGATCGAAGCCCTCGGCTTGTTCTTCCGCCTGAACTGAAAACATAAAGGCAAACAATGTTGTAATCAAGACGAACTTGAGCGTGGTGAAAAAGTGAATAGCGACGGTGCTTTTTTTTTGTTTCATTTCCTGCTACCTAAACGTTTGATATTGACGTCTTTGAAACTTTTTGTGCTGTGGCAGTTGCCACATTGTCCGCCAAACAACCTGTTGTGAACGTCACTGCTGCGGTGGCAGGAGATGCAGGCTTTCGAGGCCTCTGGCTTTCTTTTGGATTTTGTCCTGTGGCAGTCGTAACAGCCCAGTTCCTCGTGGGCGCCATCGATCTTGAAATCGGTCGCTTTATCATGATCGAACAGCCAGGTGTTCCACGAGTTTGGGTTGTGACATGATGCGCAATCGGTCCCCAGCTTCGTCTTGTGTACATCATCATCGACATGGCACTGGTTGCAGTCTGACTCAGTATCTGCAAATGCATTCGAAAGATGGCATTCTTCACATTGCACTGCTGCATGCATCCCGATGAGTGGGAATGATGCCAGGTCATGGTCGAATAGCACGTTACTCTGCCAGCCATTTTCATTGTGACAGCTGTTGCATTCACGTCCCTGTTCGCCTTTGTGAACATCATCTTTTTTATGACAGCCTATGCAGTCTAGCTTCAGTTCTTCTTTATAAAGTTCACCCCTGTGGCACTGGTTGCAGGCCGTTTTTTGGTGTTTGCCAAGCAGGGGGAATTCGGTTTTATCGTGATCAAATTTTTGCTTCTGCCATGATGATGATGAATGGCAGTCTTTGCATTTTTTACCGTAACGGCTCTTATGGCTGTCATCATTCTTATGGCAGCCATAACAGTCTTTGGGTAGTTTCTTTTTAGAATCTTTAGTCTTTACATCAGCTGAGGTGTGACAGCTATTGCAGGAAGCTTTTTTGTGCTTTCCATATAAAGGAAAATCTGTCTTTTTGTTGTGATCAAAAAGGATCTGGTCCCAGTGTTTTGTGTTGTGACAGCTGTCGCATTTTTTACCGAAGTCACCGCGGTGTACATCGTTGATCTTGTGGCAGCTGATACAGGTTTTAGGCGTGTCTTTATATTTCTGGTTTATGTGGCAAGCAGCACAACTGGTATCCTTATGGGTGCCTTTTAGTGGGAAGTCGGTTTTATCATGATCAAAGGCGGTTTCTTTCCAGCTTGTGGACTTATGACAGTCTTCGCATTTTTCACCCTGCTTGCCGTCATGCACATCTGACTTTTTATGACAGTCATAGCAGGCAAGAGGTGCTTGCGCATATTTTTCCTCTGGTTTGTGACATGCTTTACACTGCGTTTTTGTATGAGCACCTTTTAATAAAAAATCTGTTTTTGTATGATCAAATGTCGCAGTGTTAAGTATTACGATATTTGCATCTCTGCCTTTATGTTCAGTATGACAATGCTTACAATCATTGGCTGCCTGTGCGGGAAGGCGGCCATGAAAACCGGTCTTATTACTCAGGTCATCGCTGATATTTTCATGATCATGGCATTGAACACATAGTTGCCCCTGGCGATCCTTGTTCGATGTGTCATGGCATTGCTCACAGTCCTGCTCATATTTTTCATGAGCCTTGATTACCGGCCCCGGCATCAGCAAAGACGTGAAAGATTCGGCATTGATGTTAGCTGACGACGAGATGAGAAGAATGAGTAAGGCCAGATGTATGATCGACAGATTTAGTGGACGCATTAGAATATCTTAAACATGCAGTGCTAGTACATGTGTACCGCAAATATGTGGATGATGGCGGTGATGATCATCATGAAAAACAGTGGCAGGTGAAGGATGTGCCACAGTGAGAAAAGTCGTTCGTATACTCTAAATGCAGCAATCCGTCTAAGTGCAAGTGTATAGTGTGTCACCGTACGGGCGACAACCTTGCTATCCGGTAGGGTTTTGTCTTCAGTATTTTCCTGGTAACTGTTTTTCAGTAAGTTCAGTACTTTTCTTTTTATCCGGGGTGCATTGACTGCCAGGTAGATGACGTGCAGAAGGCTCTTCGTTAGACCGGCGTACGGCTGCTGTGCTTTTTCCTCCATTTTTTCCAGACGGCTATTCAGTTTGGCATCCATTGCGTAAAGCTTGAGTAGTTCGGCATGTTCGTCTTCAGTTTTCTGTTTGAGCTCTTTAAGTGTTATGCGTGTTCCGTAGAGACCGTGATGTATGTTTGTATAAATGTAACGGCCGATGAATCCGCTTCCGGCGACCAGCAGCATGCTGATCATCGCGATGTTACTGTTGGTGGAGCCTAAGTGGAAATTGGCGTGAAACAGGATCATGACAGGGCCGACTATGCCGAGAAGCATATGAATACCAAACCAGTAACGTATCGGTAAAAGACGGGTTAGCAGTGCTATACGTTTACTGAGCGGGTATAGCAGCAGGACCAGCATTAGACTGCCGCCAACGATACCCAGCATATAACCGGTTCCAGTTTCGGCGCTCAGATAATTGTCATCACGGTGCTGCCAGCCGAAAACAATGGCTACGATCATGCAAATGGACAAAAAATGTCTGTACATCAGTTGAATAGGGGTTAATACCGGGTTTTTTAATAACATAATATAAAGGATAGAACCTGTAGCTTATTTTTTAAAATATCAGGAGAAATTCATTTCTTTTGGCGCAATTGTTTTACTGATGGTCTATTATACTTGTGCAATATTATTTGGGAATATTATCCCATAAAGCTACATCGAATAGTTTAGCGATTTTTCTAGAAATAGCTCTAAAAAAAGTGTTTTTTGTCGAGATTTCGTCACTATTATAATATTCGTATATATAATCAATAACTTATTTATATGTTTTTTTCCAAAAGTACTAAAAGGTACTCAATAGAGGTTCAGCAATGTCGCCCATCATGTGGCTATACGGACTACCACTCTTATTAATTATATTTGTTTATTTAAGGCATCAATCAAAAAAACACCGGAAAAGTCAACGTGTTCATGATGAGGCAATTGCTTCAGGTATGACAGAACCCGCATCGATACACCCGGTGGTTAATCATGCCCTCTGTCTTGGTTGTGCTACTTGTGTGGCTGCCTGCCCGGAAAGATCCAAAAATGTATTAGGTGTGATTCATGGTAAAGCGCACCTGGTTAATCCGACTCACTGTATAGGTCACGGTGCCTGCAAAACAGCGTGCCCGTTTGATGCTATCGAGCTTGTATTTGGTACCGAAAAGCGTGGTGTTGATATTCCACAGGTTAATCCAGACTTCCAGACAAATGTGCCGGGTATATTTATTGCCGGTGAACTGGGTGGTATGGGACTTATCCGAAATGCTGTCAAGCAGGGTGTGGAAGCAGTTGATTCCATTTGTAAGCTTGATGGTGTCGGTAAGAGCAATGGTGATGTGATTGATCTTGTTATTGTTGGCGCCGGGCCCGCAGGCATAGCAGCTTCGCTGGCGGCTAAAGATAAAAAACTGAACTTTGTTACGCTGGAACAGGACTCCGTTGGCGGTACGGTGTCGCATTATCCGCGAGGGAAAATCGTTATGACGGCGCCAGCGGTATTGCCGATAGTTGGTAAGATGCAATTCAAGGAAACAACCAAAGAAGCCCTGATGGAATTCTGGCAAGGTGTTATAGAAAAAGCCGCACTGAAGATAAAAGATCGAGAGCGCGTTGAGAGTGTTGAGGCGGAAAACCTGGCTGATCAAAGCAGGGGCTTTCATGTTAAAACCGGTACCGGCGCATATCACACACGGGCGATTCTGCTGGCGATAGGCCGTCGTGGCACGCCACGTAAACTGGGTGTTCCAGGTGAGGAGCAAACCAAAGTGGTGTACCGCCTGATTGATCCAGCACAATATCGAAACCAGCATGTGCTGGTAGTAGGTGGTGGTGATAGTGCACTAGAGGCAGCAGTCAGTATTTCAGAAGAGGAAGGAACGACGGTGGCAATCTCTTACCGAAGCGAGGCATTTTCCCGTGCCAAGGAAAAAAATCGTATCAAAATTGCCGATGCTGAAAAGGCGGGGCGTTTACGCGTACTGATGAAGTCAACTGTAAAGCATATTGAACCGAATAAAGTAGTGATTAAAACAGATGATGACGAAGTCTGTATCGATAACGATGCGATCATCGTTTGTGCGGGAGGTATCCTGCCAACACCGTTTTTAAAGAGTATCGGCATCAACGTAGACACAAAATTTGGTACGGCATAGGTTCAGTATGATCTTTATGAAAAATCTTATAACGCTATTCTGTATAACTTTACTGCTGGCATTCAGTGCAGAAGCGGCAACCGTGGATGATGCAAAACTGGCTATCCGTACTCAGGATTATGCCAGGGCGGTAACTATCCTCAAACCACTCGCAAGAAAAGGTGACAAACAGGCGCAGTACCAGCTGGCCGTCCTATATAAAAATGGTCAGGGTATTAAGAAAAATCCCAAAAATTCCGCCTATTGGATGGATAAATCTGCAAGGCAGGGATACAAACGAGCACAATATTCCCTGGGGACTCTTTATGAAGAGGGTGTCGGTGTAAAAAAGAACAGGGAAAGTGCAATCTACTGGTACAGTGCTGCAGCGAAGCAGGGGCATAAAAATGCCGAAAAGCGTTTACAGAAAATACAGGCAGGAAACACTGGACCTGCAGTCATCGATCCAAAACTGAATCCACAAGAAGCGCTGTTGCTCGCAGTCAGTTCTGGCGATATCAAAGCCGCGCAACAGTTGCTGGCGCAGGGCGCAAGTGCAGATGCACGTGACAAACATCAGCGGCCGGTATTGCTAGATGCGGTCACACAAAAAGACAGGACCATGGTCAAGCTGCTGATTAAATCTGGCGCAGATGTTAATGCTGCCGATAAATACAAGGACCGGCCAATATTGATTGCAGCATCTTTAGGTGAGAGTTCTATGGTCAGTGACCTGGTTAAACATGGTGCGAAACTGAACCATAAAGATGCAAACGGGAATACCGCACTGATGCTGGCAGCAGCCAAAGGCCACCATGCAACCGTCTCAGTATTATTGAAGAGTAAATCGCCGGTGAATACAAAGAACCGTAAGGGCGAAACAGCGATCATGCTGGCGGCAAAAAAACCGCATGAGTCGACAGTAAAACAGTTACAGAAATACGGTGCCAGGTTACCTGCAGTGCAACAGGACGGTATGACGGTCAATCAGAAACTGGCGGTTCTTAACAGCAGCACAACAGGCGTATATAAAAACTGGCAACCCCTGATGATCGCAGTCTGGCGAGGCCAGCTGGATGTGAGTGCCGCATTATTGAAAAAAGGTGCTGATCCAAACCAGCTGGACCGTGAAGGTCATACACCGCTGACACGTGCGGCACTGCAGGGGCACGATAAAATTGTCAGTCTGCTAATACAGAATAAGGCAAACATAAACCTTGCAGGCAACGATGGTAAAACACCGTTGATGTATGCAGCTGAGCAGGGTAGTGACAAGGTTGTAAAAAATCTGCTAGCAGCCGGTGCTAATGTCAGGCCAACAGATAAAAATAATCGCAGCGCCCTGTCGTACGCAATCCTGAACAAACATGAAGCTATCAGCAACCAGTTACTGGATAAGAGCGCGTCTCCGGCTAATACACTGGTGAATGGTAAAACAGATTTGATGGTCGCCGTGACCACGATGTCACTGCCAACAGTAAAAAGACTGCTCGATGCCGGTGCAGATATAACGGTGCAGGATGCCTTAGGCCATGATGCATTATGGCATGGAATAGGTGTAGCAAAATCGCCAACTGTCACTTTCCTGATCAATAAGCATGCAAATATCAACAGCAAGGACAGAAAAGGGCTGACACTGCTACATCAGGCGGCCATGTTAAATAATTTCGAGGCGGTATCTATACTGATCGAAAGAGGACTGGATGTAGATGCTAGAGGAGAGGATGGTAATACACCGTTAATGATGGCAGCCAGCCGGGGGCACAGCAAGACAGTCGATATTTTAATTGCATATCAGGCGAAAGTAGATGTTAAGAATAATATCGGCAATACAGCATTGATTCTTTCAGTGTTAGCTGGTGACCAGAAGTCGGTGCGCTTATTACTGGCTGCCGATGCTGATATCGATATAAGAAATAATAAACGTGAACAGGCAATCGATCTTGCAGAGCAGGCTGAGAATAAAACCATCATAACAATGCTGCAGAACCATGATAAAGAAAAGAAACTGTTCGGTGTTTTTTAGATTTAATAATTAATAACCTCAGTAACCACTTTTTGCTGGACCAGGGCATTTATTTCAATATAAGTTCAAAAGGTTTTGAGATTTTCTCTATGCCATTTATGATTATAGAAAGTCTGTGTTTCCCACTATAGTATCTTCGGGTGGATATTTGTTTGAACGAAAAATATTTTGTTACCTGTTTTTCTTTTTCAGCATAATCGGATTCTGAAATCTTGAACACTTTTCTGCTCTGTTTGTTATTGGCTTTGGCAAAATCAATCGCAAATTCGATACGGCACTTTCCTAGTCGTGCCCCCGGGCTTTTTAATAAAAACGAGAAAGTCAGTTTTTCACCTATGGATACATCTGGTTGGACTGAAAACTTGTAAACCTTGATATGTTCTGCTGCGGTAAAACCAAAAAGTGATAATGCATGTTGATCACCCTGTTTCAATAATGTGCGGCAGGCATGTTTTATTAACCTGTCTGTATTTTTGTTTTTCCCTGACCATCGTTCTGCCCAGTTTAAAACGATGTCGGGATTATCCTTTGAGATGTCATTCAGGTTATTGGCAACACTGCGCCTAACGTATTCACTGTCATCATTCATCAGGATTTTTAATATGGGTAGAACAGGTCTCGGGTCGTTTTTGAAAGCGGGTAGAGCGATCGCCCAGGGCAGGCGTGGACGGCAGCCCTCGGAAGCGAGGCGTCGGACATGATGGTTATCTGACCTTGCCCAGGTCAGCATCTGTTGCATCATGCGTTTTTGATCCTGAAGGATGAAAGCCCGGACTGCGAATTCTGAACTGGCGAATTTCGTGAAGTGCTCCAGGGCATCGATCGATATTTCGAAGTCATCCAGACCGTAACATTCTACGTAATCCTGAAAGAACATATATTCAAAACCGTTAAATTTTTCAGCGACAGGTTTTAATATCGCTATCGCCCTGGGGTATTCTGGCGGCAGGTGCTGCTGCAGACATTCAGCGATATGTCTCATACGCTGTTTTAGTTCTTTTTCCTTCCAGCTTTTATCAAATATAGATCGCTCGAAAGCTACCGGGTCAAATGCGGCATGCTGTATCGTGATCTCATCGCTCAGTTCTGAGATCAGCTGTTTGCTGTACAGGTTTTTTAATGGTTCAGGCATTATGTTTAAAAAATGAGAAGCTGTTATAGCTAGCGAAGCGTGGCAGTCTTGTGCAGGCACCTGCATGTGTCACATAAGATTACCACTCTTCACTCGCGATGACGTGAGTCTATAGTGGTTTCTGTATCCAGCGAATTTTCCACTTTTTCACATGCGGTAGATACTTACCGTATTCGTAAATGGTCAGCCCTGCCAGGATCAATGCCGTACCTAACACTACTTTACTGCTGATTATCTCATCGTTGAATAAGGCGCCTAACATTAAAGCGGTAACAGGAGTTATCAGCGTTACTATCGCGACTCTCTCCGGTGTCAGGTTCTTCAGCAGGTAGAAATACAACGGGAAGCCGATGGCTGAACCAATAAGGCCCAGGTATAAAATTGACAGCGCTGACTTAAGCGGTACAGTTTCTGGCCAACCACCCACTACGATACAGTTCAGCATGAACAGCGGTAGTGCGACGACGATACTGCCTGCTGTTATTGCCATAGGGTGAAAGTCAGGCTGTTGCTGCTTTATAAAAACCGAGCCAATGGACTGTGATGCTGCACTTATAACCGTGGCAGCGATACCAAGCATGGTCAGAGTTGAGATAGAGACACCCTCTATAAAGACGACCATCAAACCGACAAAACCGATCGACATACCAGTCAGGCGCATACCGGACAGATGCGAATCTTTTAATATTATACTTGCCATTACGCTGGTGAATATCGGTGACAGGCCAAACACTACCGATATCCAGCCACTGGGTATATGCTGCGCTGCCCAGTAGACAAAACTCATCGCGATATAGAGGCTTGTTCCACTGATGAGGTAAATGCGTCGTGCTTTTAAGTGCCAGGGCAGTTCGATCTTCATCACGCGCAACAATGCGAGTAGGGCTATTAGACCAATGGCCATACGTGCTGCGACACCAAATTGAAAGCCAACATCATTGCCGCTCCATTGAATGGCTAATGGTGTTGTACTCCAGATCAGGATGACTGAGAGATACGAGATAGGTACTGACACTTTTTTCCTCCTTGCAAACGTTGTTAAAAATAATGTGGTTGAATGCGATTCAACAGAGTTACGGGCACTTTGCGGCATACGACCGCCATGAACATCGTCACACCGCCATCCATGTAAGCATAAAAAAAGGCCACTGGTTTAGCAGTGGCCTTTTGAATATCAATCTGATTTTTTGTTCAACGATAAATAGACAAGTGACCACTGCAGATTCTCCAGTGAAAACGGACAATCATAAAGCGTTTAACGAGTTGGTCGATGTGATTTAACATGGATCGATAGTGATTTATTTTAAGCTAGCTGTCAATTGCTTTTACTGGTCAGCCACTACTAATGCTTACATAATAAAAACGTAATACATTATGTCAACATTGTATTGATTCCAAAACAAATCCGTAATATATTAATAACTGTACAAAATATGGGATAAGTGTAAGATATATCGACGTGATTCGGAATCTTTAACAGAATTTGCTTATATGTTTAATGTAACTTTTTGTTTTTGTGGATTTAAGGAATTGGCATTAAGTTTGCACACAAAACTTTAAAAATGTTTCCTCTATATTTAAAGGATTAAAAAATTATGAACAGACTAACAACTTTAGCCGGATTGACTGCGCTATTCTTGAGCCAGTTATCTATGGCGAACACGATTATTTGGTCGAGCCCCAATGAACCAGACCTGTTGGGTTCAGGTGGTATCCTGGACATCGAGTTCGGCCTAGGTAATCTAATGCGTATCGATGATGAGCTTGATCAGTACTGGAATATTGTGGCTGATGAAGTCTCCGTGACTGCCGTGGCAAAATACGCTGGTTACAAGCAAGACTTCGGTTTTATCGACGGCGATGATAACTTCACCTCATTACTCTACGTGCCTTATATGGATGGTCAGAGTAATACTTTTACTGAGGCTGATTCAGGTTCACCCTTTCGTTTTGGATTAGATCCTAGCGGTTCTCCATTATTCAGCTCAGATCCATTAGATAATGTCTTCTGTGGTCGGTGTTCTGCTGCCAAAGATCATATGGTGAGCTGGTTAATCACGGATGGTGAGTATGCCGGCGATTATGTAGTGGCATGGGAAGATCTAAAGAGACTTGGTGACCGTGATTACAACGATCTGGTCGTCCGTGTTTCTGGCGTGGCAGTGGTTCCGGTACCTGCGGCGTTGTGGCTATTCGGTTCAGGCCTGGTTGGCCTGACAGTCGCAGCGAGACGCCGTGTTTAATATGTAGCAATTTTAAATCGACGAGCTATATAATAAGAACCATCGTTATATTAACGATGGTTTTTTTATGCTTGATCCATTAAGGGAAGGTGATTAATAATGACAGCAGTAAAAATAATAGCGTTTGTAATGATTTTGATTGTGGGGCTGGTTTTTTTTACTCTACACAGGAACCAGGCTAACCTGTTCGAGGAGCCTGGATTTTATGAACGCATGTCAACATTCCTGACCACGAATTTTGCAGAAACCGCGGATGATCATCCGTTTGCAGAGTTACGTACCCCGGTATTTAATGTCGATGCGGAAAAATTATATCAGCGTGTTTTATTTGTCGCTGCAGAGGCTGGCTGGAATGTGCTGGCGCATGACAGGGATAACCTGAGCGCTAACTTCGTAGAACGTACCCCGGTCTTCCTGTTCGAAGACGATATTTTTGTCCAGGTAAAGTTTATCAGCCTCGATGAATCTTCTCTCTACATACGCTCCAGCTCGCGTAGTGGTGGCGCCGACTTCGCTGCAAATTCAGGTCATATTCAGGCATTGATCCAAAGGATAAAAGAATAGATCAAACACTCGAGAGCCAGGGGTAGCTGAACGTCGGTGTTCTGGTACTCAGCAGTTCTGATTGGTCTCTAAACCAGTCATACTGTCTGGTTCTGACACATCCATGCATGCTGCATTACTCAACTTACAGGCGTTATGAGCTACTGCTCAAGCAATTCCGCTTCCATCGATAGATAGACCTGGTAGGCGTTGATGCGGTTGCCTTCCTCGAAAGCAGGCAGGTCTTTGAATTCAGACCAGTCGGCTGCTGCATAGACTTCATCAAATGGTGTCAGGTCCTCGATACCTTCGCCCAGTACTTTACGCAGGTATGCAAGGTAGCGTCGTGTTAGCGAGATGGTTTCTTTTGGATTGCTGGACGCCGGGCCATGTCCGGGAACGAGGGCGTTGAGGCCTTCGGTCTCGAGCCTGGTCAGGGTCTCCAGCCACTTCTTGGAGTCGGCGTTGCCGACATACGGGATCCGGCCTTCAAAGATGATATCACCGGAAAACAGGACCTTGTCAGGTTCGACGAGCATGGTCATGTCACCATCAGAATGCGCCTTGCCCATGTAGTTGATAGTAAAATTCAGGCCGCCCTGTTGAAAAGAGTATGATTTTTCCACGGTGGTATCGGGTAATACCAGGTGGGTATCTTCGTTCACCCAGGGATCGAGTGAGAACTGGCGCTCTTCCAGCCGGCTGGCAGCAGCTTCTGACTGGATATACTTCTGCGCACCGTATGGAGCGATAATCTCAGCGCCCAACTCTTCAAATACCTGCAGGCCGTAGATATGGTCAGCATGAAAATGGCTGACAATGACTTTTTTGATGGGCTGATCAGTAACTTCCCCGATCTTTTGTACCAGTTTATGTGCCAGTGAAGGGGTGCCGAGGGAATCAAATACGACTACACCGTCAGTTGTGACCACGAAACCGGCGTTGGAAATGAAACCTTCGTTATCGGTAGCGATACCAGGTTTTCCTTCAACATAATAAACATGTTCAGATACTTTTTTTACGTCCATCTCGACGCTGGTAGGCGCATACTTCTCAGCAGCGACCAGTGATCCGCAGACTAGCGCGAAGATCATAAACGATAAAGTTTTATTGCATGTAAGCATGGCCTTCCTCATATTGCAGGCGAATAATTTCGGCGTCACCCATCGGTACCATCTCGATAAAACCATGGATGTCTTCAGCGGCGAACCCCTGACTCTGGGCAGCAATTTTACACATCCTGATGGTGAGTGCTTCACTTTCTACCAGGCTCTGCGCGCGCTTCATAAGATCCTGGTATTTTTCATAGTTTTTGATGGCAAAAAAGCTGAGTTCCTGTCCGTGCAATACCAGTACGATGGACTGGTCAAACGGGTCAGCGCCAGTAATAGTACTCAGGTAGCTGGTGCGGTCTAATACACTCTCGACAGCTTTAACGGTTTTAACATGAACATCATATACCACTTTTTGCGGTTTATACTCTGTTGGCATGACCTTCGCGCTACCCCAGGGAGCGTTGTTCGCGTTGCCGGCAATCACTGATGTATTTATCAGGAAGTTAATCGATATTAATAGAAAAAACAGCAGTTTAGACATGTAGAGTCTCCGGGTGTGCGAATCATGAAAATATACAGTATCGCATTAGACGTTTCAAAGTCGGAGAATATTCATAAAAATATGGATAAGAAGAGGGAAATAAAAAACGGCGTGAGTAACCAGCTCACGCCGTGTGCATGCCTTCAGGAGAGAGAGGCAATGCGGAGGCATTGTCGTAGGAACTATGAAAACCTACGACGGATACATAGTAGACGTTGCCGGAATTTTTATACTTGACTCATATCAAATAAATCACTTTTATATAAGTTTTTTCTTATTATCGATCGATTAACTGTTCTTTCTCTGATTTGGTCAGGTCCTTGATGGCATATTCACGTTTGCATGCTTCAGAACGTGAGTTTGATTTTTCCTTGTACACCAGTGTTACCGGCTGCCTGTTGCGGGTATATTTGGCACCGCTTTTTATAATGCCGTTGTGCTGATCCAGACGCCGGTTGACATCTGTCGTGACACCGGTGTACAGGCTATTGTCTGCACAACGCAGGATATAAACAAACCACGGTTTGTGATCTGTGGTCTGTTTATTGTCATTAGAATCCATACCCAAAAGTCAGTTCTGGGAGGAATTCCTAGATGGCATCGAGTTTGCGCATCGATTCCGGCAACAGTTTCATATCGACCAGTGCCGTGATAAATGCTTTGCTGAAAGTGGCTTCATCTTCATAACATAGCTTGTAGTACTGTATCTTCATGGTCATGGCGCTGCCGAAGACGATAGAGAGGAAGGTGAGTATCGAGCCCAGCGCTAATGTTGACATGCCGGTTATGCCCTGGCCGATAGTGCAGCCCAGCGCTAAAACACCGCCAAAACCCATCAGGATGGCGCCAAAAAAGTGGTTCATGAAGTCCTTAAAATCGACGAACCATTCGATTCGGAACGACCTGCTTATCAGCGACCAGAGGAACGAGCCCAGGATGACCCCGAATACCGAGATCAGGCCAAATGTTAATAGTGCAGGATCAAAACTGTCTTTAACGTATCCGTAGGTCTGTCCGATAGGATTGATAAAGGTGAATGACTGTGAATTTAGTGCCCGGCCTGTAGCAGGTTTGCCCTCATCACTCTCTGCCAGCATGTCCCATTCAGCATAGTATTCCCCCAGGGAGTAATCAGTATCTTCAGCGGTGACGCCGATATTGCTGCTGGTATACCACGCGGTAAGAATGATCAGGCCGATGGCGATGCCGGCGAGTATATTGTCTTTGCTGGAACGGAAATCGGCCGCTTTGAATATATAGAACAGCATGCCGGCAGCGACGACCAGGCCAACGACCAGACGCATTATCTCGGTATTTTCACTGCCACCGATGAGTGCGCCGATATCCTGATTGCCATCGAGTGTGATAGCTAGGGGATTGACCCAGTCGTAAAACAACACACTGTAGAGTGTTTTGTCACTATCAGGGAAGGGTGTGGTCATGTAATAGGCGATTAGTGCGACTACGATGAAAACAAGGATCGACTTGATGTTACCGCCACCGATACGTATCAATGTCTTGTTTCCACAGCCGCTGGCATAGGTCATGCCGATACCGAATAATATGCCGCCGAGGATGTTTTCTATGTAGATGAACTGCGATCCCCGGTAGTTAGGAAAGCTGTCGGTAACTGAGACCAGTCCCATGTATTCGAGCACGCTGACACCGATAGTAGCGACGGCGATGGCCAGCAACCAGGCTCTGAAGCGGCCATAGTCACTCATGTTGACCATGTCGGAAACAGCACCCATGGTGCAGAAGTTGGTTTTATTGACTATCGCGCCGAGGATCACCGCGATGATGAATGTTGACCATAAGAAGAAAGACAGGCTTTCAGCGAACGATTCAAAGATCATAATGTTACCCATTTAAGTAGCGTTATATTTGAGTGCAGGTCCATCGCTTTTTTTGCGAAAGTATACTCGGTAATAAACTAAACAGAAAGTGTCTGATATTTATTTATAGGACGCAAGGGCTGTTGTTTATATTCTTTGCAGGCAGGATAGAGCAATATAATTAACTGCTATATAACGGTTTTAACGTCGAGCTATTGTGATTTTTATGCTTTTCGATTATTGCCTGTTCTTCCTTAAAACAGTACAGTAAGTCTTTTCCGCTCCAGCTGAGGTGTTCCTTGCTATACAGCGATTCGTTGAGTTGACGGATCGTCTGGCTGAGTTGCGGCGAACATTTTTCGCTGACCTGTGAAAGGTTGTTTATATGTTCGTCTTCGTACGCTGCTCTTGCCCATTCGATAAGTGCTGTCCTGGTGTGTATCGCATCATTCTTAGCCGCATGTTTCTGCACGGCAGCGATAGCCGGTTTTACCGGTAGCCTGGTACGCTGAGTCTCGGCTGCCAAGGCCGGTGTGCCAGTTTTGGGTTTTCTGAATAACAGTAGTAGAGTTATCAACCAGGCTAAAGCAAAAGTCAGTGCGATGTATTTCCAGAATAGGTCATCAGCAGCCACGGAGGTTACCGCTGCTGGTAGTTCTTCGCCGATAACTACCGACCCGTTGCCTAGGGTTTGTGTCTGTGCCGGTTCGGGTATGGTGACGATGTTATTTGTCGTAGCACTGCCGATAGCCGTCAATACTTTTTCAGGAATGATCGCGCTTTCGCTTTTGTTGGTCTTTGTATTCCACCATTGCAATTTTATCTCTGGCAGTGTGTAACTACCGGCAACTGTCGGGATAATGGCGACCTTGATCTGTTTTAAACCGGTGATACCCGAGGTTGATGGCCTGTCTTCGGTTATGGGTTTATCCGGGTATTGTTTCAAGCCGTCGATCTCTCCGAACTTTAGATCAGGCAGTTGTACAGCCGTCAGGCCTTCTGCTGCGATGGTGATGGTACGTGTTACCGGGTCACCTGTTTGAATGTTCTGAATATCGTCAGACCACTCTTCCAGAAGTTGTACATCAGTGGCTGGTAACCAGTCCTGGAGGTTTATCGTGTCGGGAGCTGCTTTTATGTTTGCGCTCACGGCTTTGTTGCGCAGACGTTTCAATTGTCCGCTCATGCGGAACTGGTCGAAGATCGTCATGGGCTGTTGCGCATTTACCCGGCCTTCGAACATCACTGGGTTGATCTTTAGCTGGCCGCTCTTTTGCGGGAAGATGGCATAACGACGTTCGAACACTTCATAGCGGATACCGTTTCTTGTCGTCTGGTAATTGTCTTCGCTTATCTTATGGATGATCGCATCAGGGTCACTTGTTACCGGTTCAGTGATCGACGCACCGGCAATGCTCACCGTACGCAGCAGACGCACCGTGTAGATTATCTGTGACTGCACCCAGCCTGTTTTATTATCGATGGCGCTTTCCAGGAAGATCTTCGCCGGTATGGTCGACTGCCCATCAGGGGACACGCTGTTCGGCGAACTGCTGTTATTGACGGTTACCTGTATCGCCGGGCTGATATCTTTACCGAAGGCGATAGGCGGGATAGTGAACTTGCCCACTTTTTTTGCCATCACTGCCAGGTCCCAGGTCTTCTTCATACTCCAGCTGCCATTGATCGAACGCATGTTAGTGCTCTGGCTGCTGTTCAGGACGTCGAAATCCTTATAGATCGATGAGAAGTCTGGATCGTCATCGACACTGCTGTCGGCTTCGTAGATCAGGTGAAACGAATCATCCAGTGCCACCGGATTGCGGCTGGTCGTCACAGTAATATTTGCTGCCTGTACGACGGTGGTGGCAAAGATACTGAATAAAAAGAATATCCGAATAGACATTGTCTTGATTGCATTCATTGTCGTGTTTTCTATTACCATGGCTGTTCGCTATCTGTCTGGTTTGGTATCTGCTTGTACTGATATTGAAACTTGCGTCTCAACAGGCCGCCGGGATCATCAGGGATACGTTTTAACCATTGCTCGGTGGCTTTTTCCTGTTCAGTTATAGACGCTTCCATCGGGTTGACTTCGATGTCCATCGGTTTTTCTTCCGAGTCTTTATGTTCGACTTCCTTATTCTGGCTGGCTTCAGCATCCGACTGTTCTTCGTTCTCCGGTTTGTCTTCCTGCTCCTTCTGCTCCTGCTCCTGCTGGTATTGCTCTTGTTCTTTCTTCTGTTGTTCGGCCTCGGCTTCAGCGTCGCGTTGTTTTAACTGTTCCTCTTGCTGTTGCTCATCGTTTTCCTGAGGCTTGCCCTGTGATGATTGTTGCTGCTCGTCGCTTTCGTTTTTGTCAGACTGCTGTTCAGAGTCTTTCTGCTGTTCCTGTTGTTCTGCATCCTGCTGTTGAGCATCCTGTTGCTGGCCGTCCTGCTGTTGTGAATCCTGCGATTCCTGCTCCTGCTGCTCACCATCTTGCTGCTGGTCATTCTGTTGCTGTGAACCTTGCTGCTGTTCTTGCAGTGCCTGTTTCACCTGTTCACGATTATATTTTGCGTCGGCATTGGCTTCATCGAGATTGAGTGCTCTATCATATGCTTTGATCGCATCTTCATATCTGCCGAGCTTTGCCAGTGCATTTGCCTTGTTGTAGAAACCATCACTGCTGTCTGTATTCTCCAGTGCTTTGACGGCCGATTCGAAATCGCCATTGCGGTAATAGGCACTGGCTTTCCAGTCGGGCTGCGTGAACTCTCTGGCGGCGGTTTCACTGTCACCGTTATTGAACGCTTTCATCGCTTTTTGATCAGGGCTGCTCCACAGGTGCTGTGTGTCGAGTATCGGGCTATTCTCAGTATCAGCATATGCCGATGTCGGTATTGGGCCGGCAGTTGATGAGACGAACAGGACCAGTGCGGCAATCCAGCCTTTTCTTGCCCATAATGCGGCGAAGAATAATAATGGCAATAATAACCAGTGTCCTTCTTCCTGCCAGACATCGGCACTCAGGTCATTGCTATCAGTGCTGTGCTCATCTTTCGAGACCTCTGTCGACTGGAACAGCTTCGCCAGTTTTTCGATATCTCCGTCATCTGCCTGCAGTGCCGTATACAGGCCGCCGCCGCTTAATGCATATGATTGTAGCCTGGCAGAATCCAGCCGGGGTAAAACGATGGCTCCGTCTCTGTCCTGTAGGAAGCCGCCATTGACCAGGGGTACCGGTGAGCCTTCAGCGGTACCGATGCCGAAGATCGACACGCGGTGGCCCAGCGAAACAACTTTATTGATCGCACTCTCTTCACCTGGATGGATGTCATCGGTGATCACCAGGATGTCGCCATGTATGGTACCGGACTGGCTTAACAGTGACGTCGTTTTTTCCAGGGCGTTAGACAGGTTGCTTCCCTGTGCCGGCATCATGTCGGTTTCGAGCGATGGTACCAGGTTGGCTATGGTGGCATTATCATCGGTCAGTGGCGTTACCACGAAAGCATCTGCGGCATAAACGACGAGTGCTGTCTGTCCGGACTTCCTCGTTTTCAGCAGGTCGAGCAGTTCGAGTTTTGCCCGCGACAGTCGTGATGTTTTTATGTCGGTCGCGTTCATCGACTGTGACAGGTCCAGCAGCACGACGAGTGATGACTGTTCACGATACACCGGTTGCGGCAGCTTTTTATAGACAGGCCCCGCGAGTGCGGTGATGCACAGGCTGCCGGCAATCAATATCAACAGCAGTGGATAGCGGCGCTGTTTTTTACCTGTTTGACTCAATACGTAGGGCAATAACTGCGGATCGATGACCTTCAGCCAGTTCCTGTTATTCAGTTTGGTCCGGTAGGAGAAAAACAGGAACAGGAATAATGGGATAAAAATATAGAACCATTCGATACGCACGAAATGCAGGTCGTTTAGTATGATCAACGCTTCGCTGCTTATTTCTTGCAGTGATATGTTCAGTAGTTCGTCCATCATGTTGGCCTGTCTGCTGAACGGGATGTGCTGTTGAACAATCTGAAGTTAAAGCGTGGTACATATAACGCCACTGCGAGAAGTCCTGCAAACAGCAGGCTCGCTGTTAACGGGATGTAGAAAAGTGCTTTTATCGGGCGATAGCTCTTTACGTCTTTTTCCACCGGTTCGAGTTCGTCGAGCAGCTTATAGATTTTCACCAGGTCGCTGGTATTGTAAGCACGGAAGTACTGGCCGCCGGTAGCCTTTGCCACCTGGCGCAGCGTGATCTCATCGAGCTCCCTGGAATCGCGATCGCCGATACCGATGGTGTGGATCTTCAGGCCCTTGGCTGCCGCGAGTTCGGCAGCTTTTAATGGTGTGATCTCACCGCGGTTACTCACCCCGTCGGTCAACAGGATGAGTACCCGGTCATCAGTGATACTCTTTTTCCCGTTGTCCGCAGATGACTTTTTCTGATCTTTATCGAGACGTTTTACCGCGAGGCCGATGGCATCACCGATAGCGGTGGCCTGTCCGGCGAGGCCGGTGACCGCTTCCTGTAACAGTATGTTGACCGTGGTACGGTCGAAAGTGAGTGGTGACTGCACATACGCCTGGTCGCCGAATAATATCAGGCCGATGCGATCACCAACGCGTTTTTCGATAAAAGCACTGGCAACCGCTTTGGTCGCAGTGATCCGGCTTACGGAACGTAAGTTGTGGCGTATCTTGTGATCCATGCTCTTCGAGATGTCGATGGCGAGTATCAGGTCACGGCCGCTGACAGGTATCTCGATGGTCTCACCGGTCCACTGTGGTCGGGCGAGGGCGGTCACCAGGCAGATCCATGCCAGGGTGTACAGCAGTAACGGCCAGCGTGATGAACTGCCGGCGGGTGAAGTGCTGTCACTTAACTGAAAATCAGCTATCTGTGAAACACGAAGCGCGGCATCATTTGTTTTAGCGCGTGGCAGTATCAGCCTGAAGATAAATGGCAGGGGGAGGGCTGCAAATGCCCAGGGCCAGAGCAGAGAAATCATCTTGATATCACCTGCGTTTTACTGTGCGCTGAGGTCAACCATGATTCGCACAGATTGATTAATTTCCCGGCATCAAAATCAAGGTCGGCATTATCCGGCAGGTAGGGTGCAGCTTAATAATATTCCCCCTGTCTCACTCTGAAATGCAAGATTTGCAAGTGGTCTGTCATTGGTCTTATCCAGATGCTGTAACCATTGTTCACCAGTCAGGCCGGCGATGTTTGATTCAGGGTAGTAACTGATATTGGCACGGCGCAATAATATCGATAAGTCGCGCGCTAACTGCGGTTTGTTCTCGACCTGCTGATATTGTTGCTTGATGAATTCAAGCTCGGTATTGATGTCTCTGCGCAGCTGTTTGCCCAGGTAGATTTTTCTGGTGATAAAAACAGCTGCGATTATCAGTATGATAGCAGCCAGAGTTATCCACCAGCCAGGCGCAAGCGGCCACCACGAGATCGGCTCAGGCAGATGGATATCCCTGAGTTCCGGGGTGCCGAGATTTAAAGCATCGGGCATCGGTATTGGTGGACTGTGTGCTGGTTCGTTCATTACTCTTATATATCTATATCACTTACAACACAGTCCTATGCTGAACGAAACTGTTGTTTTTTGGTAACTCTCACACCCAACCCTTTATTGAGCTTGTCTATGTGATCGTCTGCAGTCGACATCTCTATCAGGTGGATACGATACTGCCGGCAGAAGGTCTTTAGCTGAATGTCATTGTCCATATAACGTTGATGGTACTCATCTCTAATCTTTTTATTTGCGGTATGGATCTGCAGTTCATTGATTCCGTCGGTTAGCTTGTAGTCACCAGAGACAGGCAACTCGGCTTCGATAGGATCGTGTATCTTTATCATGACGATGTCATTGTGACGCGCGATATTGGCGATATGTGAGTAGCTTTTTTCATCAAGGCCGCGAAAATCACTGATCATGAATATCAGGCTGCCGGGATGTGTGACTTTTCGTAATCGTGAAACGGCGGACATCATGTTTCGCTCTGATGGTGAAGCGGGCTGACTATTACGCCATGCCGTGTGTTTCGTGCAGCGGCCGATGAAATCAAGAACAGCGGCTTTGCCGCGCCGGGGTTTTATCTCGACATGCTCGTCCGAGGAAAAGATCAACCCGCCCAGGCGGTCATTATTCTTTGCCGCGCCCCATGCGATCAAGGCTGCGAGTTCGGTCGCGATAACAGATTTGAACCTGTTTCTTGTAGCAAACATCATCGAGGCATTGAGGTCAAGCCAGAGCAGCACCGGCCTCTCGCGTTCTTCACGGAATACCTTGGTATGCGCGTCACCGGTACGTGCGGTTACCCGCCAGTCCATATTGCGGATATCGTCGCCTGCCTGGTAGATGCGGGATTCATCGAATTCCATGCCGCGGCCTTTAAAGGATGACAGGTAGGCGCCGCCCTGTTTGGCGTGGATGATGCTGCTGGTAAGTAACGACTGGTCTACGCACAGGCGCAGCTGGATCAGTGACTGTGGACTGATCCAGGTGATGCCTTCGGCTTTGTTGTCAAACTGTTTATCTAAAGGATTAGGCATTACTCTTGTATCGAAGCCAGGTTAAGCAGGTATCGCCGGCTTATCAAGGAACGGGAACCCGTGCTATCAGTTCCTGGATAAAACTGTCTGGTGTTACGCCATCCGCTTCGGCTTCATAACTTAAAATCACGCGATGACGTAATACATCAAACGCGATAGCCTGGATATCATCGGGACTGACGAAGTCACGCTGGTCTAACCAGGCATGAGCGCGGGCGCAGCGATCGAGTGCGATAGTAGCTCGCGGGCTGGCGCCATACAGCATCCAGTTGGCCAGGTCAGAACCATAGACCTCCGGGTTGCGCGTCGCCAGTACCAGTTGTAATAAATATTCTTCCAGGTTGTCAGCCATGTGGATATCGAGGATCTCATTGCGGGCGGCGAAGATACTCTGCTGACTTATTTTTTCTACCTCGTCGGCAGGTTCGCCAGACGCGCTTTTTGCTTCTACTCTCGCCAGCTGCAATATCTGCTTTTCGGCTGCGGCTTCAGGGTAGTCGATGCTGACATGCATGAGGAAGCGGTCGAGCTGTGCTTCTGGCAGGGGGTATGTGCCTTCCTGCTCGATCGGGTTCTGGGTGGCCATCACCATGAACAGTTCAGGTAACGGGTAGGTGACCTTGCCAACAGTGATCTGGCGTTCGGCCATGGCTTCCAGTAATGCCGACTGAACTTTTGCCGGAGCACGGTTTATCTCGTCAGCCAGCACCAGGTTGTGGAACAGCGGGCCCTGCTGAAAAACAAATGAGGCATCCTGCGGCCGGTAAACTTCGGTACCTGTAAGGTCGGCGGGTAATAGATCCGGTGTAAATTGAATGCGGTGAAAATTACTCTCTATACCATCGCTTAAAACTTTGATCGCTTTGGTCTTGGCAAGCCCCGGGGCGCCTTCTACCAGGAGGTGGCCATCGGCCAGCAGGGCGATCAACAGGCGGTCGACCAGTTTTTCCTGTCCGATGATGTGATTTTGAACGTGCTGTTTAAGAGTGAGTACGGCTTTCAGGTTAGGCATATTATATTTCTGTTGTTATAGCTTTTTTATTTCACATTAAAATGACTTTTTAAGGGGGAAAAAGTTCACTCCCTAAAAGGGAGTATATTATCGTCATTTGTGGTGTAAGATGTGATTGTTTTTTGAATTTTCAACATCAGGTGCTGCCATCATAGCGTTTTTTGATGACAGATAATCGGGAAGTTGGTGCATTTGAGCTGTTCGTATGAGCAGACCCGGATAATCCCAGCGCTGCCCCCGCAACGGTGATTGGTGAGAATTATTCAACCACTGCGAATTCTTTCGTGGGAAGGGAAATAGTTCGGGTATCGACGTTTTTTATCGGCGATTATATCGGCGTTAATACAGGTACACACCATAAGCCCGGAGACCGGCCTGATGTTAGTAATACATAAGTCGCGGCGGGCGGCATGGTGTGGTGCATCCTGTTCTCTGCAGGCTGTGCTTTCCCTGTTGCCTCCATATTATGGAGGATCTCATGAATAATTTTTTAATTTTTGGTGTTGTCGTTATTACGGCGAGCACTGCTTCGCCCGTCTTTTCTGAAACAGAAACGGGCGCAAAAGAAATACCGGCGGTCGTCGTCAGTGCGGCGCGAACCGAGCAGAGCACGCTGACAACACCAGCAAGCATCACCGTCATCTCACGTCAACAGATCGAGGATAGTGGTTCCAGGCATATCGTCGAAGTCTTACGCGGCCAGGGCGGTGTGCAGATCAATGATCTATACGGCGACGGCAGCCGGGCAACGGTCGGTATGCGTGGCTTTGCCGAGAGTGCAGGTTCAAATACCCTGGTGCTGGTAGACGGGCGCAGGTTGAATAATCCGGATATCTCTTCACCTGATCTGAACAGCATCGCGATCGAAGATGTCGAACGCATCGAGATCTTACAGGGCAGTGCCGGCGTGCTGTTCGGTGACCAGGCAGTCGGCGGTGTTATCAATATCATCACCCGTAAACCGGGAGCCTTAAGGCATTCACTTGAGTTGTCAGCGGGCAGTTACAATACGGTGAAATTTCATGGTATGACCTCACGGGCGATGGATAGTGGTGTCAATTATCTCCTGTCTCTGGAGGCCCGTGAGTCAGACAATTACCGACAGCATAATGAATCGTCTTACCTGAATGGTTTTGGCAAACTAGGTTATGACTATAACACTGGTTCGGTCTTCGCTGAACTGCAATACATCGATGATGAGCTGAACACACCAGGCACCTTGTTTGCAGACGAGGTTGAAACAGATCGGCGCCAGGTAAATTCTAATTTTGCTACCGATTTCTCCGATGCGACAACGCAGGTAGGTCGACTCGGCCTGGTGCAGGAGCTTGCTGGCAACTGGTCGTTTGAAGGTGAACTGACCCGGCGTGATACGGAAGGTGTTTTCAGGTTGAGCTCTGTGTTTGGAGCTGAAACAGAAAATGCTACGCAGGATCGTGTGATAAAGGAGTTTACACCTCGCTTTATCGGCTTTGTCCCTGCGCTGAACAATACCATGCTGACGATCGGAGGTGACGCTGTAGAAAGTGATTACCAGTTATATTCGCGTTTTGGTGGTCAGTTAAATGACCAGTCGCAACGATCTATCTATGCACAGGCAGTGGTGCCGACAACAAAATTGCTCGATGTGACACTCGGTTTGCGTTATGCAAGTGTAGAAAATTCGATACGTGATACCGGTACATTTGCATTGTACCCATCAGGCGTGCAGGTGGATGATGATGTTACCGTGGGCACGTTAGGTCTTGCTATAAAGGCGAATAAGAACGTGCGCGTGTTGTTGCGCGCAGACCAGAACTACCGTTTTGCAAAAGTAGATGAATTTTTACTGCCAGCTTATACGCCCACGTTTTCTCCTATCTTGCTAGACACACAGAAAGGCCTGTCTCTGGAAACGGGTGTAGAGTGGACACAGGGAAGAAATTCAGCAAAATTTATAATTTACAAACTCGACCTGGAAAATGAGATCGCTTTCGATCCTGTTAACTTCGCCAACATTAACCTGGATGATACAGAACGCACAGGTATCATCACCAGTGGTTACTGGAAAACGACAAAGCGTCTGGGTCTTTCAGCAAGTTATACCTATACCGATGCAGAAGTATCCAGTGGTGCTTTTGCCGGTAAGGACATCCCGTTTGTGGCAAAACATTCTGCGTTGTTAGCGACTGATTATGCGATATCCAGCGCATGGCAGTTATACGGTGAACTGGTCGCGATCAGTGACCGTGTGTTCTCTGGTGATTTCGATAACGTGTTAGGCAAGCTGCCGGGGTATGGCGTGGTCAATATCAAGGCAGAATATAATATCGAAGATTTCACAATCAGTGGCAGGGTGAATAACGTGTTAAACAAGCAGTATTCTGATGTGGGACAGTTGGGTACTGACCCCGTTAGCTTCCTGCCACGAGAAGCTTTTTTCCCATCGCCGGAAATAAACTTTTTACTGACAGCGGCATGGAACTTCAGATAACCTAACGATATGGATACCGCGACCAGACCGATCCTCACCACAACCTCCCTGTCATTGCTGCTGCATGCGGTGGTGATTGCGGCTGCGTTGCTGGTATACGAACAGGTAGTCGTCACGGTGGATGAGGGAGTCGGACGGGGCGTTGAAGTACAGCTGATCAGTTCGGTGCTGGTGTCTGATCAACTGGAAACTGATGTACCGCGAAAACAGGAAGTGAAGCCGGAGGTCCCGCCTGAGCATCTGCTACGCTCCGCTGAAAAGCTGTTTGCTGTAGACGTATTGACGTCTATGACGGGTTTACAGGCCATCGTCACAGAAGATGAAGCTGTAGAGGTAGACAGTAAGCCCGGTGAGCAGCACGATGATGCCAGGCAGGAGCAATTGAGTGCATACCAGGGTGAAGATGTTGCCTACGCCGTGCAGTCTACCAATGCGTCGCAGCAGCAGCATACGATACTCGAGTTATTGCATCGGCGTATCAGCGATAATAAAGAATATCCTTACCTGGCGCGCAGGCAACGTCGCGAAGGTGTCGCCACCGTGGCTTTTGTTTTACACCCGGATGGCAGTATCGAGAATGCACACCTGGTCGCTTCGAGCCGTGCTCGGGCATTGGACCGTGCAGCACTCACAGCCGTCGAGCAGATAGAGCCATTTAAAGTTGCCAGAGAGTATCTTGAAAAGTCCGAGACTTTTCAGGTCGATATCGAGTTTGATCTACTTTAATACATTGAGCATATGGCTAACAGACTGACAAAAATATATACGCGCACGGGTGATGACGGTACTACCGGTATGGCAGACGGGTCACGAGTCGCCAAAGATGATCTGCTGATCCAGGTCATCGGTGAAGTGGACGAACTTAACAGCCAGCTTGCGGTTCTGGCCTGTCATGCACCGACCGGTTTTACCGAGTCGATCAGGGCGATACAGAATGAACTGTTCAATGTGGGCGCTGAACTCAGCATGGGACAGCATATCATCAAACAGGAAAGTGTTGACTGGCTCGAACAGTCACTGGATGAGTTGAACCTTTCACTGAAACCGCTCCAGGAATTTATTCTACCTGGTGGTGGCCTGGCGGCATCTCACTGTCATGTGGCGCGTGCTGTCTGTCGTCGTGTCGAAAGGGCGCTGGTCGGTGTGGATAAACGAGCTGCTCTCAATGATCATCTGAAGGCATACATCAACCGTCTGTCTGACTACCTGTTCGTGCTGGCCCGTGCAATCAGTAAACAACAAAGTGCTGATGAGATCTACTGGCAATCTGAAAGACTAAAATAAGATCAAGCGCAGGACTGAAAATATTGTTTTCTCATCTCGACCAGCGGGAGAGATGTTTAACTCTGTTACAATTAGACCTCTCCCGCTGGTCGAGATGACAGCATAGTCAGTCATCCGCTCTCACGGTAGATTTTAAATATCTGAATATATGATAAGAATCGGCATCGACCTCGGCGGTACAAAAATAGAAGGCATCGCTTTATCCGAAGCCGGCGACGAGTTATTTCGCCATCGTGTGGCTACGCCTCAGGGCGACTACCAGGCCACCCTGCAAAGTATTGCAGGTTTGATAGATCAGATCGAGGCGGACATCGGCGAACAAGGTAGCATCGGTATCTGTACACCCGGTGCGTTATCTCCGGCTACGGGTCTGCTACGAAATTCAAATTCAGTATGTATGAATAGCAAACCAGTACTAACCGACCTGCAGGAACGGCTACAGAGAGAGATATGTATCGCCAATGACGCTAACTGTTTTGCACTTTCGGAAGCGACCGATGGCGCGGCAAAAGATGCAGCGGTTGTGTTTGGCGTAATCATTGGCACAGGCACGGGCGCAGGCGTAGTCGTCGATAAAAAAGTACTAGTGGGGCCGAACGCCATCGCTGGCGAATGGGGGCATAACCCATTGCCCTGGCCTGAAGATTTCGAATTACCCGGGCCGGAATGTTATTGCGGAAAACACGGTTGTATCGAAACCTGGTTATCAGGGCCCGGCGTCGTTCGTGATCATGAGCTGCATAATAACGTGTTTCTCGATGCTGAAACGATCGATAATAAAGCGCGCTTCGGTGACGAAGAAAGTGATGAAACACTGCAGCGTTATGAAGATCGCATGGCGAGAAGCCTGGCACATATCATAAATATACTGGATCCTGATGTCATTGTACTCGGTGGCGGCATGGGTAATATCAAGCGGCTTTACGAAAACGTGCCAAGGATCTGGGCAGACTACGTTTTTTCAGATGTAGTAAATACACAATTAGTTGCACCAGCACATGGTGATTCATCAGGCGTTAGAGGCGCTGCATGGTTATGGAACAGTTAGAAAATACACTCGGTACTTCGTTTGGCAGTTTTGAGCTGCACCGCTTTCCTGTTCGCAAGAAAGAAACCTTGAGGGCCTGGGATGCTGCTGATGAATACGTGCTGCAATACCTCGAAGAGAATGAACTGCTGCATGAGGATATAAGCCTGTTGATCGTGAATGACAGTTTTGGTGCGATCTCTGTACCGTTAAGCCATCTCACGCCTGTGGTGATGACCGATTCTTATCTGTCGATGCAGGCGATATCCTCAAATCTAAAAACCAATGGTCTCGATTACGATTCTGTCACCATCATAAACAGCCTGCATGCACCTGACAGTGTTCTGGAGGGCGGGGCTAAAAATGGCATCGCTGATATCGTACTGATAAAGATACCTAAGAGCCTGGCGATGCTCGAAGACCAGCTGTATCGTATCCGTGCTGCTGTTGATGGCTCAACGAAAATAATTGCGGCGGCTATGACTAAAAAAATACATATGTCGACGTTATCTCTGTTTGAGAAGATCATCGGTCCGACAAAGACATCACTGGCCCACAAGAAGTCGCGCCTCATCCTCAGTGAGTTCGATGCCGGTCTGGTCGTGCCTGAAAATCCGTATCCGGATAAGTTCAAGATCGGTTACCAGCTGGATGATGTCGAACTTGAAATAACCAATCATGCAGGCGTGTTCTCAAGAGACCGTCTTGATATCGGGGCTCGTCTTTTCATCGAGAACCTGCCAGTGGATGAACGTTATAAGACCATCGTTGACCTGGGTTGTGGTAACGGTGTGCTGGGTTTGATGGCCGCGATCAAGAATCCTTCTGCAAAAATGATCTTTGCCGATGAGTCTTATATGGCTGTTGAATCATCGATCAGTAATTTCGTGAACATATTTGGTGAGACTCGTGAAGCAGAGTTCTTACAGACAGATTGCCTGCATGGCGTCGCGGAGAACAGTGTGTCAATGATTCTGTGTAACCCGCCATTTCACCAGGATAATGCTATCAACGATGATGTTGCCTGGCAGATGTTTACCGAATCAAAAGCTGTACTGGAACCAAATGGTGAACTGTGGGTGATCGGTAATCGTCATCTGGCCTATCATGCCAAGTTAAAACACCTGTTCGGTGCATGTGATGTTATTGCCAGTAATAAAAAATTCACCCTGTTGAAAGCAGTCAATAAATAACAGGGCATTTTTCACCAATGCATCATTCACGAGAGGGCTTGCTGTCAGTTCATGCTGCGGTCCTGATATTTTCTTTTACCGCGCTGTTTTCCAAACTGGTCTCATTGCCTGCGCTCGATATCACGTTTTATCGCAGTGTTTTCGCTTTCCTTGCGATAGCGATCTACATGGCGTTCACAAAACAGTCGTATCAGCTGGGCAGCAAGAGAGACTATATGATGGCGGCATTATTAGGCTGTCTGCTGGCGGTTCACTGGGTGACATACTTCCATGCCATGCAGGTATCGACGGTAGCGGTTGGTGTGATCGCTCTATATACCTATCCCGTGATCACGGTTTTTTTAGAACCGTTGTTCCATGGTGAAAAACCGCATATAGCAGACATCATCAGTTCGATTGCAGTGCTGTTTGGTATCTACCTGATCGTGCCCGAGTTCTCGCTGGATAACAGTATCCTGGTCGGTGTCCTGTTCGGTGTGTTTTCTGCATTGATGATGGCGTTACGAAACATAATGCAACGACGGTATTTCTCGGCTTATAAAGCCAGTCACTCGCTGTTTTATCAGACGCTGGTCGTCATGCTGGTGCTTGTCGTCTTTATCGATACCGACATTTCCAGTATCGAAGAATCACAATGGTGGTTACTGCTCTTGCTGGGCATCGTGTTTACTGCATTGCCACATACCCTGTTCGCCCATGGCCTGTTACATTTGAAAGCAAAAACAGCCAGCCTGATAGCCTGTGTTCAGGTCGTCTATGCAGCAATTTTTGCGGCTGTCATCCTCGGTGAATGGTTAACGTGGAATGTCGTCGCGGGTGGTTTGATCGTCGTATCTGCTGCTATGTATGAGTCGCTGCCAAAGAAGAGAAATTAATATATTCCACCGATGTATCGTTGAAAATTAATGCTATTATTTACCGGGTGCACACATAAACCCATAACAAAAAATTAAGGGGTAACTATGAGATTTCTTGTTATATCACTCATAATGGTTTCAGCATCGCTGACTTCGATATCAATGGCTGTAGCTGATCCATATATTGGCTTTGGTGTGGGTACCGCTTCTTATAAAGCGGATCTGACGTCGTTAGGTGGCGGTCAACTTGATGACGATGGAACGGGTACCAAGCTTTATGGTGGTTATTCGTTCAATAAATATTTTGCTGCCGAGGCAAGTGTTTATAATTTTGCAGAAGCCAGTGTTGGTGCTCTTGAAAATAATTCTGGCGGGTATGATAGTGCTGCGGTCAGCATGAAAGGCATTGGTGCTTATGCGGTAGCAATGTATCCGGTAACTAAAAAAACTAATCTGATAGCTAAGCTCGGGGTATTAAACTGGGATGCCGACCTGCGTGTAAATGCTACTGAAATCACGAATGATGGCACTGATGTAGCCTATGCACTTGCCGCATCCTACGCTTTCACCAAGGAATTATTAGTGGCAGTAGAGTGGGAAACTTTCGATTCTGACAATCCTGATTTATCGATGATCTCTCTGGGTTTCAAGTTTATTTTTAAATAAATCCCTATTTGATCACGCAGTCTTCGGAAGAAAGAGAGTAGGATCCAGAGTTGTTAAGTGCTGACTTGCTGTAACAACCCGGCGGAAAAGTTTTTATCTTCAGTCTCTCATAGTCAGGACAGCGCCTGTCGCTATCACTCTTTAAACTAAGGTCTTCATAGTTACAGTGATAAGCTATCTCATCGTTTATGTTCAGGTTGTCATATGAAATAACCACGCCATTTCTGATATACGCGATATTTTCCTTCCGGAAATTACCCTCATCTAAAAACCTTTGGCTCTGGCAGCCGTTGTAGTGAGTATCGGTGATGTGACTGCGAGGATACGTGTACAGGATGACACACATGGGCCTGTGTCTCTCCAGCATCGGCGGGGGGTTCTGACAGATTGCAGTTATCGCCACTGATGACAGTCGTCCCCAGTAGTATTTGCAGGTTAAGCAGGGTGCTTATTATCATCTTGCAATACACGGGTGATTTCGAAACAGGCGATACTCGTTGCTGTTACGATATTCATCGATGAGTTCGCCCCGTGCATCGGTATATGAACGGTAATGTCCGATAATGACAGCAGGGTTTCGCTTATGCCTGTATTTTCTGATCCCAGGATCAGGCAGATGGGCCTCCGGTTACTTATCGCTTTGGTGAACTCATCAGAACCGATCGATATGCTTGAAGACGTTATCTCAAGAGAGACGATCAATGCGCCCGATGTTTTCAAGGCTTTAACAAGTGTTGCTGCGTCAGCATGATATTTGAATGCGACATTGTTTTCAGTCGAACGAGATGTTTTCTTTATCTTCGTGTTGGGTGGTGTAGGAGTGTCGCCGCACAGGTATAACATCTCGATACCCAGTGCATCACTCAGACGAAAAAGGCCGCCAACATTGAGTGGATCGTTGATATCGTTTGCGAAGAGGCTCAGCGGGAACTTGATGCCTGTCTGCTGATGTTCTTCGTGTGATAGTTGTATATTGTCCTGTATCATGAACTAATGCTGGCATCTCGAACGGATGAGTCTGGTTTTCACTACGTGAACATCCAGCTCTCAAGATTTTTTACCGGCTCTCTATTCTCAAGCTGTTTTAAGCCTTTAGTGCAGCGCACGATCAGCCAGACAAAAGCAAACAGCAGGACATAAAAACCGATCCCGATGTTAATTAGCAACACACCCGTCATCGAATATAAAAGGCCGATCCAGAAAGTCCGTATCTGAAACCGGTAATGCGTCTGTATCCAGTCATCAGAACCGTCTTTCATTACATATGCCATGATCAGCCCGATGATGCCGGTGATGCCGACGATGGTACCGACGATCAAGAGGATATAGATAACTTTTGCTGTTGGCAGAGAGTTCTGTTCAGTGCTCATTTTTATTTCACTTGCTAATGTTATTGATTACTTTGGTATTCCCGTACCTTGTCAGTGATCGGGCATATAAACTTCAGGTACACGGCCTGCAGTTTTAAATCTTCTTCAGACTCTCCTGAGCCATATAACCTGTCACCGACAATCGGGTAACCCATTTCGGACAAGTGTCGGCGTATCTGGTGTTTTCGTCCGGTTTCTATCTCTATGGTTACGATAGTATTCTTGTCCTGTGCCTGTAGTGAGATGATCCTCGATACGGCAGGTTTGTCTTCTATGGTTGTATTAATCGTATAGGGCAGATCGATATTATTGAGTTCGCCTTCGACGGTGGCCCTGTACCGTTTCTGAATCTTACGGTTTTTAAACATATCTGAGAAGACCTGTGCCATCTTCCTGGTGTGTGCCAGTATCATCAGTCCGCTGGCAGCGCGATCCAGGCGGTGAACCGGGAAGGCGGGCCGCTGTGGTTGCAGATGCTGTTCTGCCCAGCGGTAGATCGTGCAGTGGTCTCCCCATTTCGTCCCCTGTGAGTACATGCCATAAGGTTTGCACCAGATGCTATATTCACCTTCATCGGCGATTAATTCTGCAGCAGCAGGTGCATTCGTCTGGATGAGATTGTCATAATAGAGGTGAAGGGTATCGTTTTTATCGAGCAGTTTCTTGGCACGCCGTAAGCGATGGATGCCATGCGAGGATTCTAGCCAGGCGGCACCATTCTTCAACGCAGATTTGATCTTTTGCTTACTGATGGGCGCATTTTCAGCGAGAAGGTCCATGGCCGTCTGCCCAGCCATGCTGGCCTTAATATGCAATTCGAAGTGTGCCGGGTTCAGGTTATTTTGTGTCACGAGAATTAATCAGGGCGGTCTGTTTAGCCGAAAATATTGAGTTCAGGCGGTTAAGTGTACCGCTATTTGAGGCTCAATTTTATGTAACTGCGTGTTTTTTCTATAAAAAGAGTATTATATTTCTCTAATATAGTGGATAATGCACACAGTTCGTCTTCTTTCGGCTCAAATTCACAATATGCTGGGGACCTGTAAGGTCTGCCTGGATGAGGTGGCAGGGCCTATCGATTTACCTGGGGAAGGTAGATCACGGCGTTTTCCATCCATCTATTTTCAGGCATGTATTGCCAGGTATTAACATGAGCACAGACACCAGCGCTGACGTGACAGTCACGTTCAATGATTTAGCGTTAAATAAATCACTTCTTAAAATATTAAACGAAGTAGGTTATGAATCTCCTTCGCCTATCCAGGCGCAGACTATTCCGTTGTTGCTTGAAGGCAGAGACATTATCGGCCAGGCGCAAACCGGCACCGGTAAGACTGCCGCCTTTGCATTGCCATTGATTTCGAACATGGATCTAAAGCAAAAAGATCCACAGCTCCTGGTGCTGGCGCCAACGCGCGAACTGGCGATTCAGGTCGCCGAAGCGTTTCAGAAATATGCCACCTACATGAAAGGTTTTCATGTGCTGCCAGTTTATGGCGGCTCGGATTACAGTGGCCAGATCCGTGCTTTGAAACGTGGCGTCCATGTCATCGTAGGTACGCCCGGTCGAGTGATGGACCATATTCGTAAAGGTACACTGAAGCTTGCTAATCTAAATGCACTGGTACTGGATGAAGCCGATGAAATGCTAAGAATGGGTTTTATCGATGATGTTGAGTGGATACTCGAACAGACACCTGGCGACAGGCAGATCGCGCTGTTTTCAGCGACCATGCCGACACAGATACGTCGTATCGCGACCAAGTATCTGAATGACCCAGAACAGATTACGATCAAGACAAAAACCACGACAGTTAATACCATTCGCCAGCGTTTCTGGCCGGTCAGTGGTATACATAAGCTGGATGCTTTAACCCGTATTCTCGAAGCAGAAGATTTTGATGCCATGATTATTTTTGTGCGCACAAAGAATTCAACGGTAGAACTGGCAGACAAGCTTAAAGCTCGCGGTTATGCAGCCTCTCCCCTTAACGGTGATATCGCGCAAAATATGCGTGAACGTACGGTTAACGATATTAAGAAAGGGAAGCTGGATATCGTGGTGGCTACCGATGTGGCTGCTCGTGGACTTGATGTGGAAAGAGTCTCTCACGTAGTGAATTACGATGTGCCACATGACACAGAATCTTACGTGCATCGTATCGGGCGCACTGGCCGTGCAGGCCGCCACGGTGATGCTATCCTGTTTGTTGCACCACGTGAAAAGCGTATGCTCAATGACATTGAAAGAGCAACCAGGCAGAAGATCGAGATCATGGAACTGCCTTCCACAGAGGTGATTAATGACAAACGTATCGATAAGTTCAAGCAGCGTATTTCTGATGCACTGGAGAATGAAGATATAGGTATGTTCTCTCAAATGATCGAGCAATATTCACATGAACATAATGTTCCAGCGCTAGAAATTGCTGCTGCACTTGCAAAGATGATGCAAGGTGATAACGAATTCCTGTTAACAAACAAACCTCAGAGATCATCGAAAAGCCGTGAGGAATGGGACAAAGGTGGTCAAGGTCGTGACCGAAATAGAGATAGTCGTGGAAGAGAAGATCGCCCTCGTCGTGACAGGGCAGAACGGGGCAATAGTGAGCGCTCCCCAAGAAGAGAGCGCCAGCCAGGAGACAGTGCAATCGACGAAGGTATGGAACGCTTCCGTATCGAAGTAGGGCATGATCACCAGGTCAAACCCGGTAATATCGTCGGTGCCATCGCAAACGAAGCAGATATAGAGAGCAAGTACATAGGCCGCATCAGTATCTATGACGATCACAGTACGGTTGACCTGCCCGAAGGCATGCCTAAAGAGCTGCTCTACACTCTGAAAAAAGTCTGGGTGTCAGGCCAGCAGTTAAAGATCTCGTCAATGAACAAAGGTGCTGGATCCAGCAAGTCTACTGGCAAAAAAACCGGTGATCAAATATCTGCCGGCGGAGCAAAAGAAAAGAGCCAGGCGAAAGGGCGAAGCAGGGATAGTGCGCGAGGTGATGATAAAGGCAAGCGTAAACTAGGCTTAAAGAAGAAAGCCCGAAAAATATAACTGGAATAAGTTAAATATTTTAGTGCCTCACGATAGTCGTGACCTGGTGGTTCCGAGCGACTGTATATCTTAGATGTGGGAGAGATAGAATGCTTGAAATGGTGTAACCTTAGCCGCTATGCTGGAGTAACATAAAAGACCTTCTCGCGAAGGTTTTTTTGTGGTCAAGATATGGCGTTCATACAAACTATCAGGAGGATTTCTAGTTATTGCTGAGGCCGAGCTTTAAATTCTAGTTTGGCGATCTGCATGTTTCTAAATAACGATTTTATCCATTTTTTTGAACATTGTTTTGGATACAGAAAAGGCCTGATGTTTTAGTTAAGTAGCAGGATCGAAGCGAAGATCACAACTTAAACGAATTGTTAGAAGATTATCCACCATCCTTCTGTACAATTCTTTTTTTGGTGAATTCTAAGCATTTATTAATTTCATCTTTATCTAGATTCAATCCATCTTTTGATCTAAGACTTAACTTTATATTCCCACTGTTATCCTCAATGTCTAAACAATCGAGTTTTTTGTATTCTTCTGTTGGGCAAGAACAGCGGCCTTCCTGGCATTCCTGAAATGCTTCTATCAGTTCATCCTTTTTGCCTTTTACGTCAGTAACAGAAATATCAAGGCCATGTTCATTTTTTTCGATCTTGTACTTCATGGTTTATTAATCATTACGACTTTTAACGCTATGCTAAGCGGCATATTCTTTACGTCCGCTATTGCTAATCGTTAGGCGAATGAAGCTAGTATGGAGCTCGATAATAGCCTCTTTCTTCTTTGAAATGCTTGCGTTCAGCTTCGTATCTATCCAGGCGTTCATGATAGTCTCTTTCTCTAGCAGCTCTTTCTTTTGCACGTGCAGCCATTTCTCTGGCAGCTTCTTCTTTTGCTGCTCTAACACGTGCAGCCATTTCCCTGGCGGCTTCTTCTCTTGCTGCTCTAACACTTGCCGCCATTTTCCTGGCAGCTTCTTCTCTTGCTGCTCTAACACGTGCATCCATTTCTCGGTAAGCTTCTCTTTTTGCTGCTCTGACACTTGCAGCCATCTCTCTGGCAGCTTCTCTTTTTGCCGCGCTAACACGTGCAGCCATTTCTCTGTCAACCTCTTCTACTGCTTTATCTCTAACAAGCTTTTCTTCGGACGCCCCGATGGGACTGTCAGTAGGAGAATTTGTCTTTTCTCTTTGGCCAGGTTTTGCTGTACCTGAACTTATTTCATTAGACACTGTATTTTTTTCTTGCTGAGCGGTATCTGCAACATCACTGGTTGGATCGCTTTTCGTCCCGTTTGTACCATCTTGCACATCAGCGTTTACTTTTTCAGCATTTGCCATACCTGAAAACAAAAATATATTTATTACTAGTATCATGGAAGTATTTTTTATCATTACAGTGATCCCCGTTGTTAATGTTTTTGTACACCTAACGTTTGAAATAACGCGACGCGCTTTTTTGCGGTCGCTGTTAATTGTCTTGTTAGCTCTATTTAACAGGATTAAATTGTGTTTTTAAAGGCACACGGACATTTCTTATTGGTTACTACTTGATGGGGCCTTACGTTGGCCCCCTGTGTCCAGTCCTGTTCGTCTACGATTAAGTCTATGGTTGTATGGCGTTTTTTTTACATGTCATACCGACATCTTACGCATACCAGTTGATCGCCATATTGTTGAAGGTAGTTTCTGGTTCCGTTTAGACCTGATTTTAGTGTGGTTCTAACTTCCATGTTATTGCCTTTAGTGAGTGGCTTTTCCTGATTCTATAAAGAAGGTGACCTGATTACCATCATTTTTTCGATTTGCATGTCTCTGAATGTATGCGGAATTCCGCCGACGCCATGACCTGAATGTTTCAGCCCGGCGAATGGCATCCAGTCTACCCGGAAGGCGGTGTGCTCGTTGACCATGACGGCAGATGCATCAAGCTGTTTGAATGCATACATGCAGGTGTCGATGTTTTTTGAGAAAACAGCAGCCTGAAAAGCAACGTCTAAACTGTTCGCCTGCTGGATGGCTTCATCTATCTCATCGTACTCATAGACACAGATGACAGGTCCAAAGATCTCATTCTGCGAGATGATGGCATCAGCCGGCGGGTTAAACAGTACGGTTGCCTGGTAACAGCTGTCAGATACTTTTTTACCGCCAGAGATAAGCTCGGCGCCTTTGTCGATCGCATCCTGTACCCATTCATCGATACGGTCGGTCTCGGCATGCCTGATGAGTGGCCCGATCTCTGTATCGGCTAACGTCGGGTCGCCTATCTTCATCTTGTTACCGGCATCGGCAATCTTATTCGCGAGAGCGCGTGCGATAGTTTTTTCTGCATATACCCGTTGCACCGAGACGCATACCTGGCCGGCATGATAGAAGCCGGCCTTTGATAATAATGCAACGGTGTCGTCCATGTCTGCATCGTGTGAAACGATAACAGGCGCTACGCCGCCATGCTCCAGTGCGCAGCGTGTACCGGGTGCCAGTTTCGAACGTAACATCCAGCCGACACGGGCACTGCCGATGAAGCTGAAAAAGCCGACACGGTTATCTGATACCAGTTGTGTGGCAGCTTCATGATCCGTGGTGACGATGCCCTGGCACCATGTTTCTGGCAGGCCGGCTTCGTATAAGATATTGATCAGACGAAAACAGGAGAGCGGGGTGTCTTCCGCTGGTTTTATGATGACCGGACATCCCGCTGCGATGGCCGGCCCGATCTGGTGTACGGCAAGATTGAGTGGGTGGTTGAATGCGCTCACTGCGACGACTACACCGATCGGCTCATGGGTAGTGAAAGCGAGGCGATTCATCGAGACAGCATTTTTTCCCATGGGAATCTCTTCACCATGTTCGCTGCGTATCACTTCTATACAGTTTTTCATGCCGTCTATGGCACGGGCGACTTCGACTTTTGAATCCGGTAACGGCTTGCCGCCTTCACGTGCCGCTTCGATGGCGAGCTCGTCAAAGCGGGACTGCATGATACCGGCTGCCTTTTCAAAAACGTTTATACGCTGTTCGGCAGTGAGCCAGTTCTTTTTGTTGGCGAATAGCTCGTGGGCAGTTTGCAGAGCTGTTTCAACGGCTTTGGTGTCACCGGTTTCGATAGTTGCGATCTGTGCGCCGTCGAAAGGGGCGGTAACGTTTACTGTACCGGCGGCAGTTGCACCCGGGACTAGAAGTTTGAAGTGTTCGGGCATTATCTTCTCTCTGTGAACTCTTTGCCTTTGTGGAAAGTCTTTTATATAGGGCAGGCGATGTTGCCAAGCCGCTCTGTCAGTATCATGTTTTCACGGTAGTCGATCGGTATCACTACCAGGCTAGGGCCTTCTTCGTCGAAGGCTTTCTCCAGCGTGTCGACCAGGTCTCTGCTGTTTTCCACTTTGTGGCCAGACCAGCCAAAAGCTTCTGCCAGTTTCAGCCAGTCGGGGTTACCGAAGGACAGGTCGGTATGTTTGCCAAATTCGTTCTCCTGTTTCCACGCGATTAAACCATAGGCGTGATCTTCCCATACCATGGTGACGATGTTTGTGTTCAGGCGTTTGGCAGTCTCCATCTCCTGCACGTTCATCAGGTAACCGGCGTCTCCGGATATCGAAAGGATCCGTCTCTCCGGGTGAACCAGCGCTGCGGATATCGCGCCGGGCAGGGCGAAACCCATCGAGCAAAAGCCGTTGGGGATTAGGCAGGTATTGGGTTCATGACACTGGTACTGCCTGGCAATCCACATCTTGTGGGCGCCGACATCGGACAATAAAATATCATCTGGTCCCATCACCTGGCGACAGTCCCAGAGTACTTTTTGCGGACGGATAGAGCCTTGCGTGTCGTCATCTTTATGCATGGCTATTTCGTGCTGCATGCTGCGACGGGTGGCGACCTGGTGTGAGTGGTCAAATGTTAAGCCGCCGTTGGCTGCGACACGTTCATTTAACATCCATAAGGTATGCGCGAGGTCACCGACCAGTTCGGTTTCGGGGTGGTAGTCAGAATCGATCTCTGCTGGTTGAAAATCAGCATGGATGATATGCCGCTCACCATCCTTGTTCCACAGGTTAGGGTGGTATTCAACCATGTCGTATCCCAGGGCCAGGACTACATCGGCGGCTTCCAGTGCGCAGGCGACCACATCTCTTGCCTGCAGGCCGATGGTGTACATGCAGTAATCCGCGTCCATATCGACGCAGCCTTTTGCCATAAAGGTGTTGATGACACCGATGCCGGTTGCTTCGCAAAACAGACGTAGCTGTTTGCTAGCGCGTCGGCGGATACAGCCATTGCCAGCGAGGATGACCGGGTGTTTGGCCTGTTTCAATACTTCAAATGCTTTATCGATGATCTTGTCATCGGTGACTGCGCGTCTGAAACGTTGTGGTTGTAAAGGTTTGGTGGTGGTCTGCAGTTTGGCGATGTCTTCCGGTAATTCTATATGCACTGCGCCGGGCTTTTCTGATCGGGCAACACGGATTGCTTTACGGATGATTTCCGGAATGTTGTCCTGGTGGATAACGCTGGTCGCCCACTTGGTGACCGGGCCAAACATTTCTACTACGTCCATGATCTGATGTGATTCTTTATGCAGGCGTTGAGATGAGCCCTGACCGGTAAGTGCCAGCAGTGGTGCTCGGTCCATATTGGCATCAGCCACGCCGGTGATCAGGTTGGTGGCACCGGGGCCGAGTGTGCCGAGACAGCCGGCGGCGTTGCCGGTGAGGCGGCCGTAGATCTCTGCCATAAAAGCCGCACCCTGTTCGTGGCGGGTGAGGATGAACTTGATCTTCTCTGATTTTTCCAGCGAGATCATGAAGTCAGCATTCTCTTCACCAGGTACACCGAAGATGTATTCGATGCCCTCTTCTTCTAAACACTTTACGAACAGATCGGATGCTTTCATAGTTTTTATATCGCTGGCTTCAGGAACCGGGCATGGGTTATTGTTATTATTTATGAGATATGCTGGTCATATTAGTTCAATCAACATGGTGATTACAACATAAAGCAGGGGGATTAAGTCTGTCGAAAGTAGCTGATGATTACTGCCAACAGCTGTCTCTGTGGTAAGATTAGCGCCATTATTAATCCAGAGGTTTCCAGCATGCGTGCAAAACTGTTTACAATTTCAGCCATAATATTTGCATTAGCAATCTTTCGTTTATTGCCGCACCTGCCTAACGTTTCACCGGTAGCTGCCATGGCGCTGTTCGGCGGTGCATACTTTGCCGATAGGCGTATAGCATTCATCGTTCCATTTCTGGCTTTGTTTTTAAGTGACCTCGTACTTGGTCTGCATAACTCGATGATTTTCGTTTACGCCGGGTTTGCACTGACCGTCGCTATCGGTTTCCTGTTGAAAGACAGGGTGACATTGACGAATACCGCTTTTGCCACCGTGCTTGCTTCAGTGCTGTTCTTCCTGCTGACGAATCTCGGCGCGTGGCTGACGTCGGGGCTGTATGCTAAATCTGCAGAAGGCTTGATGCAGGCTTATGTGGCAGGTATTCCTTTCTTCCAGAATTCTTTATTGGGTAACCTGGTGTTCGTCGCTGTTATCTTTGGTGGTTACCAGTTGTTGCAGAAGAATGTTACGGTGCTTAGAGAGCCTGTCTTAAAGAAATAGGGTTGCCTTATATTCCAGAGTGATCGCGGATTACAATCCGCGATTTGCCGACATGTTTAACCGCGGTTTTAAAGGCTGTTTGTTAAGGCTTTAACCCAACTCCAATTCTCAACAGTCGCAGTGCAAAGTAAAACAGCACGATAATAAACGCGATGATTATTACAAATGCTGTGGTTACATCGATATCACTTACCCCGAGTATGCCATAGTGGAATGCATTCACCATATACAGGATAGGGTTGATCAGTGAAATGGTCTGCCAGAATTCAGGCAGCATCTTTATCGAGTAAAAGACACCACCGAGATAGATCATCGGCGTCAATACGAAGGTCGGGATGATGGTGATGTCATCGAAGCTCCTGGCATAGGCCGCATTGATGAAACCGGCCAGGGCGAACAGTATCGAGGTCAGGATAAAGACTGATAGGGTGACGGCATAGTTGTGTATCTGTATATCGGCGAAGAACATCGATACCGCGGTGGCGACAAAACCAACGATAATGCCCCTGGCCATTCCGCCAGAAACAAAGCCGAGCAGGATGATGTAGTTAGGCAGCGGTGATACCAGCATTTCTTCGACACTGTGGTGGAACTTGGAACTGAAGAAAGACGATACCACGTTGGCGTAGGAGTTAGTGATCACCGCCATCAGGATCAGCCCGGGTACGATGTAGTCCATGTATTTATAACCATTGATATCCTGTATCTGACTGCCGATGATCTCTCCAAAAATGATGAAATAGAGTGCGATGGTGATCGCTGGTGGAAGTATCGTCTGTATCCATATTCGGATGAAGCGCAGATATTCTTTTATGGTGATCGTTTTCAGGGCGACCATCTGTTGTGAGAAATTCATCTAGTGTGCCGCCTCATCTATATCACCATTTTTATTATTCATCATCGAGATAAACAGTTGTTCTAACCTGTTTGTTTTATTTTTCATACTGACGACCTCGATGCCGCACTCTCTCAGGGTGTGAAAGATATCACTGATGCTCTGCTGCTGGTTTATATCGACTTCCAGTGTTTCTTGATCGACCAGTCTTACCGAGTATTCACCGCAATCGGGTAATGTCTCAATCTTGTCGGTGAGATATAAGATAAATGTTTCTATGTGAAGCCGGTCCAGCAATGTACGCATCTGGGTCTGTTCGATGGTGATACCCTTGTCGATGATGGCGATGTTGTTACACAGGCTTTCGGCTTCTTCCAGGTAATGTGTGGTCAGGATGATGGTAGTGCCTTCGGCGTTGACCTTCTTTAAGAACTGCCACATGGAGTAGCGTATCTCGATATCGACGCCTGCGGTGGGTTCGTCCAGGATAAGCAGCTTGGGGCGGTGCATCAGGGCGCGGGCGATCATCAGGCGACGTTTCATGCCACCGGACAGCTCTTTTGCCATATCAAAGCGTTTTTCCCAGAGGTCGAGTTGTTTCAGGTAAATTTCAGCACGTTCTGTCGCTTCTTTACGGTCGATACCGTAATAACCCGCCTGGTTGATGAGAATCTCGCCCACCGGTTCAAAGATATTGAAGTTGAACTCCTGCGGTACCAGGCCGATGTGCATACGTACGTCGGCTGAATCCTTGTCCAGACTTTTGCCAAATACTTCGACCTGTCCTGATGATTTGTTCACCAGTGAGCAAACGATGCCTATCGCTGTCGATTTTCCAGCTCCATTGGGCCCGAGTAGTGCAAAAAAATCACCTTCTTTTACCGTAAGATCGACACCTTTAAGTGCATTAACACCGTTTTTATAGGTTTTTTGAAGATTTTTAATGTATAAAGCGTTCAATTTGGTATCTGTAGGGTGATTATTTAAGTTGTCATTTAACGGGCTGTGATGTTACAGTATTCGCATTAGTAATACGACCGTCTAATAATTTACTTCAATGGTTATTTTTGTAACTATATAGCTAATACAGGTGGTTTCGTTGTTTTCAATAGTAGTGGGTAAGTATTATGGGCACTAAAGGTGAAGGTAATCGTCAACGTATCATCGATGCCGCAGATAACCTTTTTTACAGGCGGGGGTATAACCAGACCTCTTTCCAGGATATCTCAGAGGCCACCGGGATACCACGAGGTAACTTCTATTACTATTTTAAAACTAAGGATGAGATTCTGGATGCGGTGGTCAACTCTCGCATCACTGAGCTTTCGACCATGTTGAACCAGTGCGAGGCTGAAACCGATGATGCCCGGGAACGTCTGCTATTGTTCAGTAATATGCTGGATCATAAACGTGACGATGTCATTCAGTCAGGCTGCCCGATTGGTAGTCTGAGTTCGGAGCTGGCAAAAGATGAAACCGAGTTGCATGAGATGTCACGACAGGCGTTTGTCCTGTTACGCGACTGGGTCAAAAGTCAGTTTGAAACACTGGGTCTCGCTAATGCAGACGACCTTGCTATGGACCTGTTAGCCAAGATGCAGGGCGCCACCGTGATGGCATGTGCATTCAAGGATGCCGACTTTATCGAACGAAGCCATCGGGATATCAAAGACTGGATAAACTCTAAAACCATGAATTAGCCTGTGGTCGTATGTGTATGAATAATCAATACCCAACCGTTCGAGGTAGCCGTCGTGGATCAGTCGATTAAAGAAGCTTATATATCAGCATTTAGAAGTAACTTTACATCTACTATGCGCTGGCCTGACCTGGATGAATTCTGGCAGGTGTTAAAAGAGCATGCTGACGATCATTGGTATATCTATGCTGTTGGTGAGGCGCCACCCGAGAGCACCGCAGGAAAAACACAGCTGTTGAATTTTATCGACCGCATCGATGAGCTGTTACACAAGGAGCATGACGAGGATTATTGTGGCATCGTCTATATCGATAATAAGGAAGCACCTGAGTTCATTAAGATCTTTGATCCGAATAACCTGGGTGTCACCTGTGGCTTCAGTGACAATCCGCCATTACCCGGCTGGATCCTGTCGAGGATTCAACCGGTTGAGCTAGAAGAAGCGCTAAATCCGCCGAAAAACCGACAGCGCTGGTGGCAGCAGTTATTCACATGATTTTTTAGTTTTTTTTTGGATAAACCGGTGATTTTTATTGTCTTTGCGGTTAAGCAAAAATATAGAGGTGTTGAACATGGACAAGATGGAATTATCGATGAAGGCTTTTTTTCTTTTTGCCGGCCTCGTTTTGTGGACAGGGATCTGGTTGACTGGATTCGACGTCGTTCACTGGGTCCTGTATCTTCCCGCCTCGTTTTTTCTGATCTCTGCAGTGACCGGTATCTGCCCGGGCATGATTTTCTTTAAAGAAGTGTTCCGTGAGAAACAGTCAGAATTTTCTGAATAGATTACCCGGATATTTTTTAATTGTCTGAATGAATACAAATCGATCGGTCTATGCACTGCCAGTTCAATCAGGCCTGTTTTCTTCGATAAGTTGTTCCCTCTCATATCTGTAGCTTTCGTAATTGCCTTCAGACTGTTTGATGCATTCTTCGTATTCCGGTAATGGTTCTTTCATACAATGCGCGGTTTGAGCAGATTGTGCACCCTGATACCAGTTTTGCGTAGTGCAAGCAGTTAATCCGAAGCTGAGGATTACAGTAAATGGTATCAGTTGCATTTTGTACCCAGGATAATGCCGTACTGTTGCAGTTCCTGTAGTGCTGCCAGGCCACCCTGTTTTACGATTTCCGGGTTAGGGTGGTTCATCTCTTTACTGATATGTTCGATCGCATCGATGCCTGTGTAAGAATCGTTTTCCTGTAACAGGCTGATCAAGCGGGCCGTGACCGGGTTGATCTCCAGGAAATTTACCTTGTCATTTCTATTTCGGTAAACCACCAGGTAGGTCGGCTGTTCCGGTGCTGCTTCCGGCAAGTTGCCTGATCCCATGGTGTGAACGGGGAACTGGTAGACCAGTGGCCAGGCAAGTGGCGAGAATACCGGGTGTCTACTGAGGAGGTCTCCGTTGGCCTCGATATTATCCATGCTGATGTTTTCGTCGGATACATGTAATGCCAGTTCTACCCATTCATAGTGTGCAAGTTCGACCAGTCCAGCCGGATCACCAGGCTGTGCTTGTCTTTCATTTTGCAGGTAATCGATAAACTCCTGGGATATCTCCAGGAAGTAGGGTGACGTACTCTGATGGTTGGCAAAAAAATCACGTACCATCTTATGCCAGTTATCGTCGTCGTATATGTCACGCAACACCGGGAAGCCGCTGGCGATAAAACCTTCTACATTGTTATACAGCAGCTCCCGGTAAATTCCCATACGGCGATCTTCGATGCCGTCAGGTATCTTGTTCTCACCGGGGTTACGGATATGCGCAGTAAACTCGTACTGGTGTTTTTTGAATGCAGGTATGCTCATCGCCGGTTACGCCTTCACTTTCAATCGGGCTGCCTGTGAATCCTGCCATCTTTCCTGTGTGTCAGCAATCTGCTGTACTTCTTTCAATAGCTCAGGTACGGCAGGGATATTAAAATCGCGTTCCAGCAAAGTCGGGAATACGCCGAAATATTCATAAGCTTTATCGAGTATGTCCCACACCGGGTTGATCACATCTGCACCGTGGGTATCAACGATCAGGTCTTCATCTTCGTTATAGTGTCCTGCGATATGCGCGTAACGGATACGTTCGGCAGGCAGCTGTTTTAAAAACTCGATCGGGTCATAATCATGGTTCACCGAGTTGACATAGATATTGTTTACATCGAGCAATAAACCGCAATCAGCTTCTTCCAGTACGGCATTTAAGAACTCTATCTCTGCCATCTCTTTGCCAGGAGCAGGCGTATAATAGGAAGCATTCTCCATTGATATTTCCTGTTGCAGGATATCCTGTACTCGCCGGATACGTTCAGCTACATAATGGACGGCTTCTTCAGTAAAAGGGATGGGGAGCAGGTCATACAGGTGGCCATCATCTGAGCAGTAGGTGAGGTGTTCAGAATAATGTTTGACGCCATGTGTCTTCATGAACTCGCCGATTGCCCTGACGAAATCTTCGTCCAGGGGTGCCGGGCTACCGATCGATAACGAGAGGCCGTGACAGACGAAATCGTACTTTTCAGTGAACTGCCTGAACTTCCTGCCGAAGGTGCCGCCGACATTGATCCAGTTCTCTGGTGCCACTTCCATAAAATTTACTGGCGACAGGTCATACTCGAGCATCTCATCCAGTTTTTCTCTGCGCAGGCCAAGACCGGCACCGGATACAGGGTATTGTTCATCGTTCATGTTCTTTCCTTAAAAGTTTCTCTTAGTGGCAGCCGTTAAATTTTCTATTGAAGATATGATCAATACTCGCTTTGCCCGCGCCGGTAAAGAAGAGCGTTAATAGCATTATAAAATAGGTTGCAGCAAACTCGATACCATTTTTAAGTACGGTGAAGCTGCCGGCTTCTGTTAACCAGTTTATATTGCCGTGCTCTTCGAGGATAGACCCGGCTATCTCTTTCCTTTCCTGGGCAGCGTCGATCAGATCTGTACGCCATTCCCATGGGACGGTAAGCGTTGTTTCTGGAAGTGCGTGCCAGCCATTACTCCAGTGTGCGGTAACCGCGGCGACGATCATGGTGACCATCAGTGGTACTGATATCCAGCGAGTCGCGATGCCGACGAGTATGGCGATGCCACCGAAAAACTCTGTTGAGCCGGCGAGGAAAGCCATCAGATCGGGAAATGGCATACCCAGGTACTCACCAAAATAATATGCAGTACTATCCAGGTCCTTAAGCTTTCCCCAGCCGGCAAGGATAAATATAGGTGCGAGATATATTCTAAGTGCTAGGGGACCTAAAAAATCCACAGCGCGTGTCGCGTCGAGCAGTGACTGCGCCTTGCAGCCTAGAGATATCAGCTTGTTCATAGTATTTCCTTGAGTTTTTATCGGTTGCTTTTGTTGACCTTGCTGCGGCTGTATTAGTTCATGCCATGTGATTAACTAATCCAGGTTAATTAATCGATGGGCGTCTTATCCGGGTAGATGTCGGCGAGCAAGGCGGAGGTACCATTTTCCTGCACGATACGCGCATGTCTTCGGCTGAGCTGGCGCGGATGCTGCACCCCGCAGGAGTGCGCAATGATGCCCACTTCGTAGCCGATGTTCTTGATGTAATTGGCGACGCGTGACGATTTTTGCTCAGCAACAAGGCCGCGCTGCAACTTTCTGTCATGTGTAGTTATTCCTGTGGGACAGGTATTCTTGTGACATTGCAGGGCCTGGATGCAACCCAGTGAGAACATGAAGCCACGTGCAGATGTAATGAAGTCGGCGCCGACGCATAAGGCCCATGCTACTTCAGCAGGGTTGATCAATTTACCTGATGCGATCACTTTTATCCGGTCACGCAAGCCAGCTTCACTGATCTTATCGATGACACGCGGCAGGCTTTCATTGATCGGCATGCCGACATAATCGATCAGGCTCATGGGCGCAGCACCGGTACCACCATCGGCACTATCGATAGTGATGAAATCTGGTGCGGTCTCTTTACCACGTTTGTTGACGGCGGCCAGGAACTCCCCCATCCATGTTTTGTCGCCGATTACGGCTTTGAAACCGACAGGCTTTCCGGTGACCTCACGGACATGATTTATCATATCTATCAGGTCGTCATTGTTGGCGATTTCAGGGTGACGGTTAGGGCTGATGGAGTCGCTGCCGACAGTTATGCCGCGGATCTCAGCTATCTTTTCACTGACTTTAGCGGCGGGTAAGATACCACCTTTTCCCGGTTTTGCGCCCTGGGACATCTTTATCTCGAACATCCTGACGTTCTCATGGGCGGCTATCTCACGCAACTTCTCATCAGATAGCTTTCCATCTTTATCGCGTACCCCGTATTTCGCAGTACCTATCTGAAAAACGATATCAGCACCGCCTTCCAGGTGATAGGGAGACAGGCCACCTTCACCGGTGTTCATCCAGGCACGGGCTTTATTTGCACCATAAGATAATGCCTGTATTGCAGGTTTTGAAATGGCGCCGTAACTCATGCCAGATATGTTAAAAAATGAGTTTGCAGTGAATGGTCTCCTGGCAGATTTTTCACCGATGATCACAGGCTTGCAGTCAACGGCATCCTTTCCCAAAGTGGGGAAAGCGGTATTGACGAACAGGACGGTGCCGCTGGGTTTGATATCACGGGTAGAGCCAAACGCGACCGTGTTATCTATATCTTTTGCGGCACGATAGACCCATGAACGTTGTGCCCGGTTGAACGGCATTTCTTCTCGGTCCATGGTGAAAAAATATTGGCGGAAGAATGTACCGATATGTTCGAAATAATATCGGAAGTGACCGATAACCGGATAGTTTCGCCTGATGGCCTGTTTAGTCTGGGTGACGTCTGCGATATAGACGCCGATCAGGAAGAGGATAAATAGACCAACAGCAAAGATGAAAACAGTTGCCACCCAGCCCAGGACTTCGAGTCCGAATGATTCACCAGAAAACATATTCACCCCTGAATTATATTGGCTATTATTCATTGATCCCAAACTTTAGTATTCTATTTACAAGGTTGGTTCAATAGTTATTTGATAATACGGGGTATTTTTCGATAATAATATATATTTGTTATTTATAGCGGGTGATAAAAAAGCCTCGTTGGACCGAGGCTTTTTTATCAAACGAGTTGTGTGTCGTTAGATCGAAGATCTATTTTTTACCTTCGCCGCATTTGCCTTCACCACACTTCGCTTCTTTAGCTTTATCGCCGCCACATTTGCCTTCGCCACACTTTCCTTCTTTGTCAGCTTTTTTACCTTCGCCGCATTTGCCTTCTTTACCAGCTTTTTTACCTTCGCCGCACTTGCCTTCGCCACATTTACCTTCGCCACATTTACCTTCAGCGACCTGCATGTAACCACTTTCCAGGTTCTGCATACCAAACGGGTTTGCATCAGCGTTAGCGATCGGTGAAGCAGACATGGCTGCTACGAATGTTACGCCTGCTGCAGCTGACAGTGATTTTTTCATAGTATTTTTCATTAAGTTTATCTCCAGATATTTAGATGCCACATTTATTAGCATGGCTGAGTGTACATTGTTGTCGCAATCAAAGACAAGCCAGTTTATTGTAAGTTCAGATGTTTTTTTAAATTTAAGAAATTTGAGCGATTTTTTTAAGACAATCTAAGTATTTAGTTTCATCTGGTGCTGTCTGGTCGCGCTGCGCATTCCATAGCGCTTCTCCCAGACATTCCATCATCTGGTGCTCGGCATCATGTGGACCACCCTGAAGCAGGCATAATTTCTGATAGCAGTCATTGATGCCTTCAGGTCGGTTGGTGCTTATCTGTTCGTGCAGCGCGATATGCATACTCATATGCAGGAACGGGTTAGTCTCACCCATCTCGGCTGAGAAATCTTTATCGACCACTTCCTGATCTTCCAGTAACTGGTGGTATTCAGGATGGAGCTCTACGATATGCGCCACGACTTCCTGCATGGGGTCCATCGGTAGATTGTTTTTTTTCAGTTGCCAGCAGGACAGGTACACCTGGCGTAATTCGTTTCTGTTATTACCAAACATTTGTGCATAGGTCGATTATTCAAGAATGGTTTGTATAGTAATACAAATTTATCTCAGGTAGTAAATAAATTACGGTCATTACCAACAGGGAGAAAGATCATAAGTCATCATTGTAGGAATATATGTTTCGGTATATTGTAATATTGATTTTACAGATGAGTATTTAACACATGTCAAATATTATAATTATCTATGCAACAACTGATGGCCATACCCGGGAGATCTGCTCATATCTCGAGCAGGTGGTCGAAGCGCTCGGTGACCAGGTGACACTGGTAGATATCGATGATGCTGATGAAACCGATCTAAAGCCGTTCGATAAGATTGTTATCGGTGCAAGTATCCGATACGGTAAACACGATATAAAAATATATGAGTTTATAGAAACAAACTTGTCGGTTTTAGAAAACAAACCGAATGCATTTTTCTCTGTAAATGTTGTCGCGCGTAAACCTGCGAAAAGACAACCGGATACAAATCCATACTTGAAGAAATTTCTTAAAGAGATTGCCTGGGAGCCAGAAAAACTAGCGGTGTTTGCAGGCAAGATAGATTACCCTAGATACAGTTTCTGGGACCGAAACATAATCAGGTTGATCATGTGGATGACTAAGGGGCCTACTGATCCTACGGTGACTATTGACTATACAGACTGGAAGCAGGTGGAAGAATTTGGTCGGATGATCTCTGAGATGTAGGGCGACCTTTAGTGAAGCTGATTACCGGGGAATGCCAAAGGCGTCAATCGGCCTTGTCTTTATATTCACAGAGATCTTCTATCAAGCACGAGCCGCAGCGTGGTTTGCGAGCCACACAGGTATACCTGCCGAGTAAGATCAACCAGTGGTGTGCGTCTACCAGAAATTCTCTGGGAATAAATTTTAGTAACTTCTTTTCGACTTCCAGTACGTTCTTGCCGGGTGCGATTTTTGTGCGGTTCGATACCCGGAATATATGCGTATCGACAGCCATGGCAGGGTGACCGAAAGCAGTGTTACGAACGACGTTTGCTGTTTTTCTGCCGACGCCGGGCAGGGCTTCGAGTTTTTTCTGATCATCCGGTACCTTGCTGTCATGTTCTTCGATCAGTATCTTGCAGGTCTTGATGATGTTTTTAGCTTTGCTATTAAACAGGCCGATGGTCTTGATATATTCTTTCAAGCCGTCTTCGCCAAGTTTATAGATTGCTTCGGGGGTGTTAGCAATCGGGTAGAGTTTTGCGGTTGCGATGTTGACGCTCTTGTCGGTCGCCTGTGCAGACAGGATGACTGCGATCAATAATTCGAAGGTGGAGTTATAGTTGAGTTCGGTCGTTGGTTCCGGGTTGTCTTTCTGCAGGCGTGAAAATATTTCGTAGCGTTTGTCTCTGTTCATATTAAATCCAGGCTAACTTGCTACGGGGCTCGCGTCCTCAACAACTACGGCCTGTGTTGCACTCTGGCGTTTATCGATGATGTTCTTAAGCGCGATAAGTAAACCTAAACCGATAAACGCACCGGGAGGTAAAACAGCGAGCAGGAACCCGGGGTAGTTCTCACTGAATGTGATGGTCATGCTTTCACCGACACTGCCAAACATGAGCTGGGCATTGGCGAACAGTGTGCCGAAGCCGATCATTTCACGCATGCCGCCGAGTACCACCAGGACCAGTGTGAAACCCAGTCCCATCATGAAACCATCAAGCGCTGAGTCCATCAGATTGTTCTTCGAAGCGAATGCTTCTGCACGTGCGATGATCGAGCAGTTGGTGACGATCAGCGGGATGAAGATACCGAGCACGAGATATAGTTCATGGAACCAGGCATTCATGATCAGTTCGATGGTGGTCACGATAGAGGCAATGATCAGTACGAATACAGGGATGCGAATTTCTGACTTCAACCATGGGCGGATCAGTGATACCAGGCTATTGGATAATACCAGTGTCATCAGTGTAGCGATTCCCAGTCCCAGTCCGTTGATCACCGTGCCGGTAACCGCAAGCAACGGGCACAGGCCTAGCAGCTGGACGAGTGCAACGTTGTTCTTCCACAGGCCATTCTTACTGATGTCTGCTGCTGGTATACCTGTCAGCGTAGCGGTTTTTATTTCTGTGTCGTCGCTCATGGTTGTTCTGCCTTTTTAGATGGCGTACTGAATAATGTAACCTGATTCTGATCAAAGTATAACAAAGCATTATGTACAGCTTTCACCACAGCGCGTGGGGTGATGGTAGCGCCGGTAAACTGGTCAAATACACCACCGTCGCGTTTTACTTTCCAGCCTTTATGCTCGGGGTTGCTGAGTGATTTACCGTCAAAGCCAAAGATCCAGTCCGAGTGAGTGCTGCTGACAACATCACCTAGTCCGGGTGTCTCACGATGTTTAACCACTCTGACCCCGGCAAGGGTACCGTCTGCTTCAATACCGACGAGCAGGTCTATAGGCCCGTTGTAACCGTTGGGCGCGATACTGGAAAAAACCACGGCTACATTCTCACTGTTTTTTCGTGCCCGATAAGCCAGTGACTCTTCATCGGTTCCCAGCAGTGGGTTCGCTTTGAGGGTTATGATGTCCAGCAGTAGATCGTTATCGTAGGATTCTGCCGGGATAATATTATTTAGTTTTTTTAGTAAGGTCAGTTTTTCGTTATGTTTGATGTCGTCCTCGGTCTGCGTGAAGGTCAGGCCTACCAGGGCGCCACCAATGACAGCAAATAGCATAAGTAATGATGCTGTTATGAAGATCGTTTTCATCTGTGTGCTTGAGAAACTCATATCTTATTTATTAGGATCACCATACACTTTTGGCTGTGTGTAATAGTCGATCAACGGTGCAGCGATGTTCATCAAGACCACGGCAAAAGCGATGCCATCAGGGTAGCCACCCCAGTTGCGGATGATATATACCAGTGCGCCGATACTTGCGCCATATATCCAGCGCCCCTTTGGTGTCGTGCTTGCGCTAACCGGATCAGTGGCGATAAAAAATGCACATAACATGGTGCCGCCACTAAACGCATGGAACAGTGCCGAGCTGTTGACCGAGTAATCCATGACGGCGAACAGGTTGGAGATCAGTACCAGGCTGAGGAGGAAGGCAGTAGGGATACGCCAGTCGGCAACCCCTTTTTTGACGAGCCATATACCACCAACGAGGTAAAGGATATTGATCCACTGCCAGCCGGTTCCGCTGATACTGGAAAACAAAGCACTGTATTGTGCATTGTTTCTCGTCTCTGTGACGTCGTGCATCTGGCTGAGCTGGGTTTTGATCAGTTCGATCGGGGTTGCCATCGATATGCTGTCGATCGTCTCGCCGTATGGTAAAACACCCAGGAATACCCAGTTAAAGGTGGTGGCAAAATCGGGCCAGCCACTGCCGGTACCAATAGGCACGCCTATCGGTGCTGTCCATAAGGTCATCTCAAGGGGAAAAGATATCATCACCACGATGTAGCCGACCATCGCCGGGTTAAACGGGTTGAAGCCTAATCCACCGTACAGGTGTTTTGCCACGGCGATAGCAGAGATAGATGCAATAACTGTTATCCACCATGGCGCGAGGGAGGGTAGTGCAAGCGCGAGCAGGCAGGCTGTGATCAGTGCGCTGCCATCCAGTAAGCTATCAGTAACATCACGTTGCCGCAGTTTCAATATTACTGCTTCGCTTGTCAGGCAGACGCTGATCGCGATCAGCAGGTTGAACAACACGCCCCAGCCAAAGAAATATATCGAAGCGAGCGCGCCCGGTATCAGGGCGTACAGGACTTTGAGCATCATATCCTGGACAGTGATGCTCTGTTTTATATGCGGCGATGGCGTGCGTTTGAATAACATTATTTTCTAACCGGTCAGTTCTGACCGGTCTCTTTGTTTTTATTTTCCAGGTCTGTGTTTTGCTGCTGAGAATTTCCCTGGTCTTTATTTCTTTCAGCTTTTTTAGCCTGGGCGCGTGCTATCGCTTCGGCGATGGCGGCCTGTTTGCTGTTCTTTTCATTACCCTTGTTTTCGCTGGCCTGTTGCTCTGATTTCTTTTTCAGTAACTCGCGTTTTTTACGCATCTTATCTTCGCGTTCGAGCTTGATCTTTTCCAGTCTGCGCTGATGCGCTTCATGGCGTTCACGCGCTATGTCTGACGATTTACGTTCGCGCTCCTGCTGCCATATGGTCGTTTTGGCATAGCGATAATATTGTACCAGCGGGATATCACTGGGGCAGACGTAGGCGCAGCAGCCGCATTCGATACAGTCAAACAGGTTGTGTTCGATGAGTCGGTCGGTGTTCTGGCTGCTAGCGTACCAGTATAGTTGTTGCGGTAACAATCTTACCGGGCATGCATCGACACATTTACCGCAGCGGATACAGGGCAGGTGTTTCTTTCGATGTATGTTTTCCTGGCTGGCGCTAACCAGCAGGCAGTTGCTCGCTTTGATTATCGGTAATTCATCCGATGGCAGAGAAAAGCCCATCATCGGGCCACCCATTATGAGTTCATCGCTATCCTCGGTATAACCACCGCAATGTTCGATACATTTTTGCATCGGTGTGCCTATCAGTGCCTCGATGTTCTGTGGATGGGCTACACCGTGGCCAGTGATCGTTACGATGCGTGAGATTAGTGGTTCATCCAGATACACGGCACGGTGGATGGCATAGGCTGTGGCCACGTTATGGCACAGTATGCCTAGTTCCGCCGGGAAACGGCCTTTGGGAACTTCCTGACCGGTGATGATCTGTATTAACTGTTTTTCGCCACCACTTGGGTAGATAGTAGGTACGACCCGAATACTGAAATAATCGGTACCATCTTGATCGATAACAGACTGTAGAGCCTTTATTGCCTCGGGCTTGTTGTCTTCGACGGCGATGATGCATTGCCTGGCTTTGATGATGTGGCCGATTATGTCAGCACCAGATATGACCTCTGCGGCATGTTCGCGCATCAGGGCATCGTCACAGGTGATGTAAGGTTCGCATTCGACACCGTTGAGGATCAGTGTCTTTATGTTCATCTCAGTCTGTTTGACTGCAGATGGGAAAGTCGCACCACCGAGGCCGACGATGCCGGCATCACGAACGATTTTGCGCAAGTCCGATGAGGTGGTGTTGTTGTAGTCATCACCGATCGGTCTGCGTTCTAGCCATTCATCTTTAAAGTCATTCTCGATAAAAACACACAGATCGGATAGACCTGATATGTGCGGGATATCATGTTGTCTGATTTCGCTAACGGTACCTGAAACCGGCGAGTGCACGGCAGCGCTCACCAGGTCACCGGGCCTTGCCAGCATCTGTCCTTTCAATACCCTGTCACCAGCTTTTACCAGCGGCTGACTGATGGCGCCGATATGCTGCTGTAGTGGCACGATGTATGATTTGCACGGCTCCAGGGTCGTGATCTTTGAACCGGTTGATAGATGTTTATGCCCGACCAGCCTCAGGCCACCATCAATTTTGGCTAACTTGTTATCTGTTGAGAGTGTTTCTGTCTGGTTCATAATAATCTTGCCGGTCATCTCGCCTGCGGAGCTGCATATGCAACGTCGGGTAATTCAGCTGTCCAGGTGCGAACTGTCGGCTGGATTTCGACGATGTGGATACAGTCGACCGGACACGGAGGTATGCATAGATTACAACCCGTACATTCCGATTCGATGACGGTGTGCATCTGTTTTGCTGCACCGAGTATGGCGTCGATAGGGCATGCCTGAATGCATAACGTGCAGCCGATACAGGTCTGTTCATCGATACGTACCACCGTCGGCAGGGTCTTCACTTCACCATGCTCGGCATTCAACGGCTTAACCTCGACGCCGAGTAGATCCGCCAGCGCGATGATCGTCGCTTCACCGCCGGGTGGGCACTGGTTGATATCAGCTTCGCCTTTAGCCATGGCTTCGGCATAGGGGCGGCAGCCCGCGTATGTGCACTGGCCGCATTGTGTCTGCGGCAGCAGGGCATCTATCTTGTCTACTACCGGGTCACCTTCGACCTTGAAACGGATTGCAGAGTAGGCGAGCAGCAATCCGAATATGCTGGTGATGATGGCAAGGGTGATGATGACAGTTAACATGCTGGTTAATCTTCGGACCTATATCTTGATGAGGCCGGCAAATCCCATGAACGCGAGTGACATGATGCCCGCAGTGATTAGTGCGATCGATGTTCCCTGAAATGCCTCTGGAACATCGGCGACATTGATGCGTTCTCGTAGTGCTGAGAACAGGATCAGTACCAGGGAGAAGCCGACGGCAGCGCCAAAGCCATAAAACAGCGACTGTATAAATCCATGCTGCTCCTGAACATTGAGCAGAGCGACTCCTAGTACGGCACAGTTAGTAGTGATCAGCGGCAGGAAGATACCGAGCACGTTGTATAGCAACGGACTGGTTTTATGTACGACCATCTCGGTGAACTGCACCACCACAGCGATCACCAGGATAAACATTATGGTGCGCATATATTCCAGTTCGAGTGGCGCCAGGATGTACTCATTGACCAGGTAACTGCTGACTGAAGACAGGGTGAGTACGAAGGTGGTTGCCAGCGCCATACCGATAGCGGTTTCCAGTTTTCGGGATACACCCATGAACGGGCACAGGCCAAGAAATTTGACCAGTACAAAATTGTTGACCAGTATGGTGCTTAGCAGGATGAGGGCGAATTCTGTCATCCGCGCATTCTAGCAGATTGTTATCCTGTAAATTTGATTTAGCTTAAAAAAAACGAATAGAATCAACAAGGAAAGTAGGTTTTTATGTTCAGTCTAAAACCGGGCCGATAACTTATCCGCCACTGGCAAGCTTTATTTCTGAGGCTTCGATACTGTCGGCGTCTGCTGTTACCTGGTTGCGACCATTTTCTTTGGAGTGATAGACCGCGGTGTCGGCTGCTTTATAGAACTTGTCGAAGTCTTCGTCATGCTGTTCGATCAGTGAGGCGACTCCTATACTGGCAGTCACCTCTAAATCAGAGGGTTTTGACATCTCGATCATGGCGCGGATTGCTTCCGCCTTTTTCATGGCATCGTATATGTTGCAGTGCGGCAACAGGGTCAAAAACTCTTCGCCGCCGATCCGCGAAACGATATCACCCTGGCGGCAGGTGGTCATCAGTAATTTGCCTATCTCTGAAAGTACGATATCACCCGTGGTATGTCCGAATTCATCATTGATCTGTTTGAAATTATCGAGATCGAGGATCATGATGCTAAGTGGAAAATCGTAACGGACAGAATCTTTAATATATTTCGGCGCGAACTCGGAAAGGCTGTGCCGATTATGGCAGGTCGTGAGCTGGTCGGTCATCGCGATATTGTAAAGCGAGCGCTGCTGCTCGCGTACCCGGTCGGCCAGACGCTTATTTATGATCAGATTGTTTACCCGCGCAGCCAGTTCTTCCTCGATCGGTGGCTTGGTAACATAATCGTTGATGCCAGCATGAAATAGATCGATACGTAGCTGACTATCATCATGACCGGTCATCGCCAGTATCGGTGTTTTCGCCGAGTGAGTATTCGATGCACGGATCATGCGCACCAGGGAGAGGCCGTCCATCGTGCCTTCTAACATCACGTCGGTGATGACCAGGTCATATTCGTTATCGGCAAAGGCGTGAAATGCTTCCTCTGCGGAAGAGAAGTGTGTCACTTCGAGGTTAAGTTTTTTAAGGTACTTGGTTACGATATGTGCGACCGAAGCACTGTCTTCGACATAGAGTATCCTGCCGCCCTGTATATCGAAGTTTTTCTCGCCCTGGATATAGTAGCGAATGCTTGACTTCAGATAGGTGATATTTGTCTTTGGAAAAATATCTTTGATTCCTGCGGCGCGTGCGTTCTTTAACAGGGTTTCATTCGGCTCGGATGTCAGCAGGATTATGGGTGTATTCAGTTCGGAATTTTTGCAATGCTGGATGAAGTCGGCACCGCTTTTATCGAAGATGTGTTGTGACGCGATAATCAGCTCGTATCTGGTTTCTTCATCGGTGTTTACTAGCAGATCAAGGCCTTCCTCGCCGGTGCGCACGCAGCTGACGGTGCAGCCAAGCTCTATGAGCAGGTCCTGCAGGATCTTCTGGAATAAACGTCCGTTTTCTAAGATAAGTACTTTCATTGACCATTAGTATAATAGAGTCAAGTAATTAGATATTAGTATATATGACAAGCTGTTACTTATTGCAGATATACGGAAAAATTGTGTGATTTATTATTAACTTATAATCAGTCCAGTTTGGAAGAGGTTTTAGATTATTTAACTTTCATACCAGGGATGGCGCCGTCATCTGGATTAAGGATGAACAGCTCTTTACCGCCAGGACCGGCTGCGAGCACCATGCCTTCAGATATGCCAAAACGCATCTTTCGCGGCGCCAGGTTGGCCACCATCACGGTGAGTTTTCCTTCCAGGTCTTCAGGTGTGTAGGCCGACTTGATGCCAGCAAAAATATTCCGTGACTGACCACCCAGATCAAGGGTGAGTTGCAGCAATTTATCGGCACCTTCGACATGTTCGGCTTTCACTATTTTAGCGATGCGAAGGTCGATCTTTGCGAAGTCCTCAAAGTTGATCTGCTCGGCAATCGGGTCATCCGCCAGTGGCCCGCTCAGTGACTCTGCTTCGACAGCGGTGGCATTAATGGCGGTATCTTCTATTGAGTCATGGGTCATGGCTTCGATCTGCTCTTTTTCTATGCGTGTAAGCAAAGGTTTGAATTTGTTTATCTGGTGAGAGAGCAGCGGTTGCGCGATGCTTGCCCATCTAAATTCAGTGTTTAAGAAGGCTTCCGATTTTTCGGCGGTAGCCGGCAGGATAGGTTTTAACCAGGTCATCAGCAGGCGGAACATGTTAAGACCCTGTGTGCAAATTTTTTGCACCTCGTCTTCACGGCCTTCTTCTTTTATCAGTACCCAGGGTTTGTTCTCATCGATATAGACGTTGGCTTTATCTGCCTGTGCCATGATCTCGCGCACGGCTTTATTGTATTCACGGTTCTCGTAGTGTTCCGCGATCTGCTCACCGGCTGCGACCATATCATTGTATAGCTCAGTCTCTGGTAATTCGGCAGACAACTGGCCGTCAAATTTTTTGGTGATAAATCCGGCACAACGGCTGGCGATGTTGACTACTTTTCCGACCAGGTCAGAGTTAACGCGCTGCATGAAGTCTTCCAGGTTCAGGTCGATATCATCGACACCAGACGATAGTTTGGCGGTGTAGTAATAACGCAGGTATTCGGGATTCAGGTTATCGAGATAAGTGCGAGCCTTGATAAAGGTGCCACGTGATTTCGACATCTTCTGACCATTCACGGTAAGGAAACCATGACAGAATACAGCCGTCGGTTTGCGATAACCGGAGCCATCTAAAACCGCCGGCCAGAACAGGGTGTGGAAGCGAGCGATGTCTTTACCGATAAAATGGTAGAGCTCGTTTTTACTGTCAGCGGCCCAGTAATCATCGAAGCTGATGCCCTGCTTGTCGCAGAAGTTTTTAAAACTCGCCATGTATCCAATTGGCGCGTCCAGCCACACATAAAAATACTTTCCTGGTGCATCGGGTATCTCGAATCCCCAGTAGGGGGCGTTACGCGAGATATCCCAGTCCTTCAGGCCTTCTTCAAACCATTCTTCCAGTTTATTTGCAACTTCAGACTGTACGTGGCCGGCTTTTAGCCACTGCTGCAGCATGTCGGAGAAGTCACTGAGTTTGAAAAAGTATTGTTCAGAATCTTTTTCGATTGGCGTAGCACCACTGACAGCTGATACCGGGTTTTTCAGCTCGGTCGGATCATAGGTCGCACCACAGACCTCACAGTTGTCGCCGTATTGATCTTCGGAGCCACATTTGGGGCAGCTACCTTTGATAAAACGGTCAGGTAGAAACATCTCAGCTTCTGGGTCATAAGCCTGTTTGATGGTCTCCGTGCGGATATGGCCGTCTTCACGTAGTTTCAGATAGATGCTGGATGCAAAGTGCCTGTTCTCATCAGAATGCGTACTGTAGTAATTATCAAAACCGATGAGAAAATCAGAAAAGTCGGCTTCATGTTCTTTCTGGACAGCTGCTATAAGTTCTTCCGGTGTGATGCCATCCTGGCGGGCACGCAACATGATCGGTGTGCCGTGGGCATCATCGGCACACACGTAATAACAGGTATTGTCGCGTAGACGCTGGAAGCGTGCCCAGATATCGGTCTGGATATATTCGACCAGGTGCCCTAGATGGATGGGGCCATTGGCATAGGGTAGTGCACTGGTGACCAGAATATTGCGTTTAGACGTCATGATGTATGGCTTTGCTTGCTACGCTGTAAAAGGGCGCACAATTTAGCATTTTGCCGTGTTTAATGCACTAAAAACCCTGACCTATAGCGGTTGGCATACTTACTATTGAAATCTGTGATATTGCCCCCATAGTAGTCACTTCGAACATATGATACCTCTTATGGGTTAGGGTAACGTTAAATATCCTCCCCTGAAAAGTTAAGGTTTAATCAGACCCTTATTACTGTAAAATGCGCCATCATTTTTTTAGAGATAGATATACGGTGTGCCTGTTTTTAATGGCAGACCAGTTATCAAACCGATTTGGAGTTCGCCATGAGCGTTACAAAAGAACAAGTTGAAGCAGCCCTTAAACAATATATCGATCCGTATCTTGAAAAAGATCCAGTCACCGCGGGCGTGGTAAAAGATATCGCCATCGATGGTGACAACGTCAAAGTTACCATCGTACTCGGTTATCCTGCTTATGGTTTTGTCGATAAATTATCTGCCGATCTAAAAGAAAAGATCGAAGCAGTCGATGGTGTTGCTTCGGCCGAAGTCGATGCTACATGGGAGATCGGTAGTCATACCGTACAGGGAGGCATGAACCCACTCGAAGGCATTAAGAACGTCATCGCTGTGGCATCGGGTAAAGGCGGCGTAGGTAAATCTACCACCGCGGTAAACCTAGCGCTGGCACTGCAGAAAGAAGGTGCACGCGTAGGTGTGCTGGACGCGGATATCTACGGTCCAAGTATTCCTCGTATGTTAGGTATCGAAGGCAAACCAGAATCATCAGACGGTAAGTCTCTGGAACCAATGGGTGGTCACGGTCTGCAGGCGATGTCTATCGGTTTCATGATCGATGAAGAAACCCCGATGATCTGGCGTGGCCCTATGGTTACCCAGGCATTAGAGCAGCTGCTGCGTGATACCCGCTGGAAATCACTGGATTACCTGATCATCGACTTGCCACCTGGTACCGGTGATGTGCAGTTAACACTGGCACAGAAGGTACCGGTCAGTGGTGCAGTCATCGTAACAACACCACAGGACATCGCATTATTAGACGCACGTAAAGGTCTGAAGATGTTCGAGAAGGTCGAAGTGCCTGTTCTAGGTGTAGTTGAGAATATGAGTATCCATATCTGTTCTGAATGTGGTCATGCAGAACATATCTTTGGTCAGGGCGGTGGTGAGAAGATGTGCGATATGCACAATGTTGATTTTCTTGGTGCATTGCCGCTTTCTATTGATATCCGTATCAATGCTGATGAGGGTCACCCATCTGTGGCAGATGATCCAGACAGTAAAGCGTCTATGATCTATCGTGACATCGCGCGTCGTACAGCTGCGAAACTTTCGCTTAAAGCGAAGGATTACTCAGCGAAATTCCCTAATATCGTTATTCAGAACAACTGATCTGAATCTCGAACGTGGGTTATAAAAGAGCAGTCTTCGGACTGCTTTTTTTGTGCTTACGATAAATGACCGAACTGGTTATAAATGGGTGTATCGTTACCAAATAAGATCATCAGGTATCTCGTATTCTGAATAAGGATCGTTTTCCTTGGCCTCTTTTTGAGTAGCCGGGTTTTTCTCTTCACTGAAAATAACGATACGTTTAGCATTACGCTGCTGTATCTTTTCTGCGATTGACCTGGGAACAAGCTCATATCTTCCCTCTATGCGTGCGATGCCTAATGAGCCTTTCACGATCTGCTGCTTCATCTCTGGGTTGACGTAAACACGTTTTATTTTATTGTTGTGTTCGAAGTTGTATACGATTTCACAGTTATCATCTCTGGCCAGACAATTATTTTCGATGAGTTGATTGATCTCGATGGATATCGCTTTCTGTCGTGCCTGTTCTTCTTTTTTCTTGTTCAGTTCGCGGTCGCGTTTTGCTTTTTCTTCAGCGACCTGTTGTGCTTTGAGCCTGGTTTCATCGACGACCTTTACTTTTTTGGAATGCTGCTGTTTTTTCCTGTTCCTGTTTTTATCCTGATTTGCTTTTTGGACCTGCTTCTTGGTTACCAGTCCAGCTTTAAGCAACTGATCTTGAAAAGGGTTGTTCATCTATCTATCTCGTAAATTCTGGTATTATTTGTCAGGCAGTTATCGTATCACGAAAGTTTATCAATGAGTTGCCAGCGATTAATTCTTAATATCTCTGACATTCTAAAATAACAACAGGAGTTAATTATGAGTAATGAGATATCGGATACCGGACTTATCGAAGTTCTCCTGGAAAGACTGGAAAAGCAACGGCTCCCAAGATTGCTGGATATAGAAAAAAAGGTTGATGCAGGTGAATCTCTTTTCGATGAGGATCTGGATTTTCTGGAAAATTCGATAGTCGATGCCAGGAAGGCGATACCTTTAATAGACAGGCATCCCGAGTATCAGGCGCTAGCGACACAGGTGATGGAGTTATATAAAACGATATCTGAAAAAGCTCTGCAGGCAGAAAAAGGTTCCTGAGTTACGGCTGCAGGAAAATAAACTATAGTTAGCTTTATCGTTAAACGCTGCAAGAGTTAACAGGAGTAAATAATGGGAACTTCAACAATCGTCACCTTAGTCATAATCGGCCTTGCCATCTTTTATGTCATCAGTATCTTTAACCAGCTGGTATCACTCAGAAACCGTTATAAAAACGCTTTCGCGCAGATCGAGGTGCAGTTGAAACGCCGTTATGATCTGATCCCGAATTTAATCGAGACAGCCAAAGGTTACATGAAGCATGAGCGTGAGACACTGGATGCAGTGATCAGTGCACGTAATGCTGCATCTAGCGGTCTGGAAGCAGCCAAAAATAATCCGGGTGATGCCAATGTGATGGGTACGTTGGCGCAGGCTGAAGGCCAGCTTGCCGGTGCGTTAAGTCGTTTCAATATGGTGATGGAAGATTATCCTGATTTGAAGGCGAATGAGAACATGATGCAGCTGAGTGAGGAGTTGACTAGCACCGAAAACCGGGTCGCATTCGCCAGGCAGTCATTCAATGACAGTGTCATGCAGTACAATACCTACAAGCAGTCATTCCCGCAGAACTTTTTTGCCGCTTCTTTTGGACATGCTGTTGATGCCAGCCTGCTCGAGTTTGAAGATAGCGCTGAGATTCAGGCTGTGCCAAAGGTTTCGTTTTAATCAGAATATAACTGTCATCTCTCCCGCTGATCGAGATGATGGGCAATATTTTTATCTATGAATTTCTTCGAAGCACAGGATTCGGCGAGGCGTAGTACCAGCCTGTTAGTGCTGTTGTTTGTTCTGGCCGTCATGGCTCTGCTGGCGCTGAGTAATGTTATCGTTTTCGAGTTCATGTACTTCGTGCAATTTTCTGCACTGACTTTGTCACTTGACGAACTCGAACAGGTATACGATAGCAACCTGAGTATACTGCTCTGCGCAGCGATTATCGGATTCATAACACTAGGTAGTTTATACAAGCTGGTACAGCTCTCTTCAGGTGGTTCTGCGATCGCGCAACACCTGGGTGGTGTCATCATCCCGCGCAGCAGCAGTAATCCGTTGCATAAAAAAATATTGAATGTCGTCGAAGAGATGGCGATCGCTTCCGGTACACCGGTACCGCAGGTCTACATATTAAACGAGCAGGGAATCAATGCGTTTGCGGCTGGCTGGAAAACCACCAATGCAGTTATCGGTATTACCCAAGGTGCATTAGAGCGATTAAACCGTGATGAACTGCAGGGCGTTATCGCGCACGAGTTCAGCCATATCTTCAATGGTGATATGCGGTTAAATATACGTCTCATAGCTGTGCTGCATGGTATATTGATGATCGGCATGCTGGGCCGGATGATCTTGCGTTCGCTACGCTATGTCCGTACCTCACGCAATAGTAAAGGCGGCGGCCAGGCCATATTGTTAATCGTTGCTATCGGTGGCGCGCTGGCAGTGGTGGGTTATACCGGTACATTCTTTGGTAACTGGATCAAATCGCTTATCAGCCGGCAACGCGAATTTCTGGCCGACGCATCGGCAGTGCAGTTTACCCGTAGCAGTGAAGGTATCGCCGATGCGCTGAAAAAAATTGGCGGAGCCATCCCCGGATCAGCCATCCTCGCGGCTTCTGTCGATGAATACAGCCACGCATATTTCGCCCTGGGAGATACCACTTTTAACCTGTTTTCTTTTTCTACCCATCCGCCCTTAAAGCAGCGCATCCTGCGTATCCAGCCAGGATGGGATGGTAAATATATTCTTGATGAAAGAAAGGCTTATCGTGACAGTGATGATAGCAATAAGAAAGAAGCTGAGCGTAGTCGTAAAAAGGACATTGCTGCGAGTGTAGTAGCCGGTGTTGGCCTCGGTGCAAATATGGATGTTGCCATCAATGATGCGTTGAACGCATTAGACAATATAGGTGAGGTCACCACGGAGCAGGTTCGCGCTGCACAATTATGGCACAAACAAATGCCTGAGCAGGTTATCTCCAATGCGGAGAACCCTTATGGTGCGCAGGCTTTAATACTGGCGTTACTGTTAGCTGAAGAAGACCAGGTCAATAGCCGGCAATACGAGGTTTTAAACGAAGTGATCGGCGAGCTACATACCAGTAACGTGAGGCAGGTACAGCATGCTGTAGCTGAGCTGGCAGATACGCAAACTTTGCCACTGATCGATCTCACATTGCCCACGCTCAGGGAGATGACCGTGGAGCAGTACCAACGATTCAAACAGTGTGTGCAGCAGTTGATCAGCGCGGACAAAAAAGTAGACCTTCGGGAATGGATCATCCAGCGGGTCGTGCTGCAGCACCTGGATGAGCAATACGGTCATCGTAAGAAACCGCTGGCAAAATATTTCGTGCTGGGTTCAGCAAAACATGCCAGTGAACTGATGCTGTCTTTACTGGCATATCTTGAACACGCCGATTCACAACAGGCATTGCAGGCGTTTGATAACGCCAAACGTTCGATAAGCGCGGTGGCATTAACACTGTTACCGAAAGACGCGATATCACTGGATAGTCTGAATGAGGCGATAGATGAACTGGAGTTTTTAAAACCGCCGATCAAAAAGCGGTTCTTGCAGGCATGTGTCGCCTGTATATCGCATGATGGTGAAGTGACGATAAAAGCTTATGAGCTTACACGTGCTATCGCCAGCTGCCTGGACTGCCCGATGCCACCGGTCTGGGTGAATAAGCATTAAAAGCCTGATTCTAATTTTCGCCAGTCGTGGCGTAGTCTGATACAATTCCCTGCGTTTTTATGTGTCTCAAAATCCGGGGTAAATAGTGAGTATAAAATCTGATAAGTGGATCCGTCGTGAATCTGAAAAAGGTATGATCGAGCCGTTCGAGCCAGGGCAGGTGAAAACCAATGAAGCTGGTGACCGACTCATCTCTTACGGTACTTCCAGTTATGGTTATGATGTGCGTTGTTCAGACCATTTCAAGATTTTCACCAATATCAATTCTGCTGTGGTTGATCCTAAAAACTTCTCTGAGCACAGTTTTGTCGATTTCACCGGTGATGTCTGCATTATCCCGCCAAACTCATTTGCACTGGCCCGTACGGTAGAGAATTTCAAAATTCCAAGGAATGTTTTAACTATCTGCCTGGGTAAATCGACCTACGCTCGCTGCGGGATCATCGTAAATGTGACACCACTGGAGCCAGAATGGGAAGGACATGTAACACTCGAATTCTCTAACACCACGCCGCTGCCAGCAAAGATTTACGCAAATGAGGGCGTGGCACAGATGTTGTTCTTCGAGTCTGATGAAGTCTGTGAGACCTCTTATGCCGATCGTGGTGGTAAGTACCAGGGTCAGCAGGGTGTGACCTTACCAAAGGCCTGAATCTGACGCTTTTTCAAAAATGAAGATATTTTTTGCACTGTTCTTTCTGCTGGCTGTGCTTCTTGCCGCATACCCTTTTCTGGATCAGTCTGAAAAGCCTGAAACGTTGACCGGGCTACCCTGGCAGATCGAGATGAATACTGATGGTTCCATAAAGGTTTTTGGCCTGCATATCGGTCGCAGTCGGTTGTCTGATGCCATCGAAATCCTGGGTGATGATATGGAACTTGCCATCATCACTGCTACCGAGGAAACAGGGAGCCTCGAGATGTATTATGGCCACTATAAGGCAGGGCTACTTTCGGGGAAGCTGATATTGCAGACAGATATTGATGAGCAGGATTTAAATCGCTGGCGTGAGAGTGCCGTTAAGTCTGTATATATGGCGACCGGTAAGGCAAAAAAATACACCTTATCCCCAGATGATATGCCACAGGTACTCGATGAGGTAATCATCGGGCTTACCTTTATTCCTGCTGTAAATCTCGATGAAGCAGTGATAGTGGCGCGTTTTGGCATGCCGGATAGTCGCATCGAATCGGCTGGGGCGATACATTTTCTGTACCCGGATAAAGGTCTTGATATAGCACTTCATGCGAGTTCGAAAGAAGTGTTGCAGTATGTTGAACCCGCTGCATTTCAGCAGTTGTTGCAACCGCTACAGTAAATATTATCTTTGACCCGCTTCTATCTCAGATAACTTGGCGGTTATCTAAAGCTCCTTATCTCCCAGTTCTTCGCCAGGGCTGTTGCTTTTAACTCATCGTCAGGATCAACAGCCACGGGAGTGGTGACGACTTCCAGTAATGAGAGGTCATTGTGAGAGTCGCTGTAAAAAGTGCTGTTCTCGAGATCGTGAGAGGTGTTTTCCAGCCACTGCTTAAGGCGGGTTATCTTGCCTTCCTTAAAACATGGCGTTCCCGCTACTTTGCCTGTATATCGGCCATCGATAATCTCAGGATCTGTTGCAATCAGGTCATCAACCTGGAAGGCATCGGCGATCGGTTTGGTGACAAAACGGTTGGTGGCGGTAATTATCACGGTTATATCACCCCTGTTACGATGCTGCTGTATCTGCGCGATGCCTTTTTCTGTCATTACCGGGGTGATGTGCTTGTGCATGAATTCTTTATGTAATGCAGACAATTTTTCTGTCGGAATCTGCGTTAGCGGTTTTAGTGAAAAGGCAAGAAATTCGTAGATATCCAGGGTGCCTTTCTTGTAATCGTCATAAAAACGCTTATTGGCTTCATCATAGGCCGTTTTATCGACCAGCCCTTTATCGACCAGAAAGCAGCCCCAGAGAAAGTCACTGTCGTCAGCCAGCAAGGTATTGTCCAGATCAAATAGTGCTAAAGCCATGGCGATGATAAAGTTCAGAGTGATTTAAAATAGCGATGATTTTATATTAGAAATTTCTAATATCATACTGATTTTTCACATTATTTATATAGTCACTTTTTACTAAGATTGAACTTTAATTATTTCCTTGGTCTGTTATTATCAATGTAACTAAAAATTAAGTGGTATGTGTAATTACTTTTTGTATAGCATACCCGGATGGTACTCCAAGTGATTGATTCTAAGGGTTTTAGAGCAAACGTTGGCATCATCCTGAGTAATTCCGAAGGCAAGGTTTTCTGGGCACGTCGAGCAGGCCAAAATAACTGGCAGTTCCCCCAGGGAGGCATCGACAAAGATGAGTCGCCGACAGAAGCGATGTATCGTGAATTACATGAAGAAACAGGATTATTGCCCGAACATGTTGAAGTAGTCGGCAAGACCGATGACTGGTTACGTTACCGTATCCCAGAGCATCTATTACGCCGACGTTCCAAACCACTGTGTATAGGCCAGAAGCAGATCTGGTTCTATCTAAGACTGACTGGCTGTGAAAATGATTTTGACCTGCGTTGCAGCGATAAACCTGAATTTGATTGCTGGCGTTGGGTTGACTACTGGACACCAGTAGAAGAGATCGTTGCCTTTAAACGAAAGGTTTACAGGCAGGCACTAAGCCAGCTGGAAAGGTTTGCCTGAGCAGTCTAGATCGGTTGTAGTTCGACCAGTAGAACGACTGCTATCAGGATTAATACCGGAAACTCGTTAAACCAGCGGTACCAGACATGGCTGTGCCGGTTATTATCATGTTTGAAGTCGATGAGTAACTTTCCGCAATATACGTGGTAAATCACCAATATAGTGACCAGTACCAGTTTGGCCTGCAGCCAGAAAAGCGACAGCACACCGTATCCCATCAGGTGGATGAGCCAGAACCCCAGGATAATCGTTATTATTCCGCCGGGTGTGGTGATGCCATAAAACAGCTTTCTTTCCATGATTTTAAAACGCTGCTTGCTGGCATCATCATTTGCATCGGCATGATAGACATAAAGGCGCGGCAGGTAGAATAAACCCGCAAACCAGGTAACCATGAAAATAATATGGAAGGCTTTAACCCATAACATAAGAAGTCCGTCTAAAATAAGCTTAATTAGTTATCAGAATGTCTGAACAGTCAGCGCATGATAACGCGCTTTAAATAAAACTGAAATATAAATTGATCGAAGTAATGAGTACAAAGTTAAAAGTAGGTGAAAAAAGATGTTAGCGGTTGGTGTTGTTGGTGGTACCGGTTATACCGGTGCCGAATTATTGCGATTGCTGGTTACTCACCCGCAGGTTGCGTTGCAATGTGTAACCTCGCGTTCCGAGTCTGGTATCGCGGTAGCGGACCTGTTTCCTAATCTACGCGGTTTCACCGATATATGTTTCACTGAGCCTGCCGCCGATACACTAGCTAAATGTGATGTAGTGTTTTTTGCTACACCCAACGGAACAGCCATGAAGATGGTGCCAGAGCTGTTAGATAATGGTGTCCGTATTATCGACCTGGCGGCAGACTTCAGGTTAAAAGATGCTGCTGTCTGGAAACAGTGGTATGGCATGGATCACGCCTGTATCGATGTACTGGCTGAAGCTGTTTATGGTTTGCCTGAGATGCATCGCGCAGCGATTAAAACTGCCAGGGTAGTGGCAAACCCGGGTTGTTACCCGACAGCTACAACTCTCGGCTTTCTGCCACTGATCGAGAATGCGCTGGTCGACGATCAGCACCTGATCGCCGACGCGAAATCAGGTGTCAGTGGTGCCGGGCGTGGCGCCAGTGTGGCAACTTTGCAGGCTGAATCGTCTGAAAATTTTAAACCTTATGCGGTAGACGGCCATCGTCATTTACCCGAGATCAAACAAACCCTGGCTGGCGTGGCATCACATGATGTCGGACTTACTTTCGTGCCGCACCTGGTACCGATGATCCGCGGCATCGAGAGCAGCCTGTACGCCACCTTGGAGGTCACTGATCTATCGATCTCTGATCTACGCCAGTTTTATGTTGAGCGCTATGCAGGTGAGCCGTTCGTTGATGTTCTGCCCGAAGGTACGATGCCGGAAACACGCTCGGTGAAAGGTGCCAATACCTGCCGTATATCTGTATTCAGGCCCCAGGGTGGAGATACGGTCGTTATCTCTTCGGTGATCGATAACCTGGTAAAAGGTGCAGCAGGGCAAGCCATACAGAATATGAACATCATGTTTGAATTTGAAGAAACCCTGGGATTAAACCAGGTCGCATTATTACCATGACTATGAAACCTATACTGACACATTCTGTTATTACCATACAGCGGCCTTATCTGTGGCTGCTCAGCCTGCTGGTTGTTATCTGTATGGTGTTGTTATCACTCTGGTTTTCCTTTGAATATGGTCGCAATGTTGCCGGTTACGACAGCGCAGGCTCAGAGGCTTATATCGAACAGTTACAGGCACAATTAGAAGAAGCACAGGCTGAAATTGTTGAAAGTAGCCGACAAGCGACTATGCTTAAACGTAACAGTAGTATTGATGATGATGCCTCAGTGCAATTGAAAGACTCTTTAGCACAGGCTCAGAGTGAAGTGCTGGAGCTTAAAAAGGAACTGTCATTCTACAAGAGTATCGTGTCACCCGAGCAGGGTAACCGAAGTGTTGCGATACAGACGATACAGCTCAAAAAGAATGAAGAGGGTGGCTATAATTACAAGATCATGGTCAGCCAGCGCGGTCGAAATGACCAATTTGCAAGAGGAACTATCGATGTAACTATCGAGGGTGTGAAAAAGGGCCAACCGGTGATATTGAAACTGGCGGAAGTCTCAAATGATACAAAAAAGCCGATGAAGTTTGGATTTAAATATTTTCAGAATTTTGAAGGGGTTATGAATTTACCGGAAGCGTTCTATCCGGATTATCTCCGGGTAAAAGTGAAGCCTAGTACAGGTAAAATTAAATCCATAGACGAACAGTTTGCGTGGTCAGATCTGACCGCCGGAGGAGCTTGATATGTTTGGTAGTAAAAAGATTAAATCATCAAAAATCGATACGTTGGTTGGTCAGGGTGTTGAAGTTACGGGCGATATAAAATTTCAGGGTGGTCTTCATCTTGACGGTAAGATAAAGGGCAATGTGGCTACTGCAGATAATGCAGAAGGTACCGTGCTGGTCATCAGTGACCGCGGTTGTGTCGAAGGCGATGTTCATGTGGCTTATGCTGTCATCAATGGTGAAGTGATAGGTAACGTTTTTGCATCCGAGAAACTTGAGCTTTCATCAAAAGCGCGTATCTCAGGCAATGTTGAATATAATCTGCTGGAGATGGCTAGTGGTGCTGAGATCAATGGTCAGATGCTGCACAATGAGAATGCCAAGAAGTTACTGGAGCATAAAAAAGAAGAAAAAAAGGACACTAATATTCACCATCTGGATGAGACCGCTGCAGCTCAGAGTTAATCTATAAGCTTTTTTTCATGAAAATTGGATACCGGAGAGGCGTTCAGGCCTCTCCGGTATCGTTCTTTTTAAATATTGTTTCCCCTGCCGCTTTATATCTAAAGTGAATACTTGACTAATTTACTAGGTTAATTTAGCATTAGCTAATATTGTTGATAATTTCACAGGTTTTTTCGATGGATATTCAGATAAATTTTGCACCCAAACCGAAAGTTGTTGAAGGTGCGACCGTTGGTTTTTCAGATTCTGCAGCAGCAAAAGTGAAGGTACTAGTTGAGGAAGAGAAAAATCCGAATCTAAAACTACGGGTATCAGTTGACGGCGGTGGTTGTTCCGGATTTCAATACGGTTTTGCGTTTGATGAAAACATCAATGATGATGATACCGTTATCGAAAAAGATGGCGCCACTATGCTCGTCGATGTGACCAGCATGCAGTACCTGAACGGGTCAGAAGTGGACTATCTGGAAGGGCTGGAAGGTGCACGGTTTGTGGTGAATAACCCGAATGCAAAATCGACCTGCGGTTGTGGTTCGTCTTTCTCAGTTTAATTCATAGCGGTTATTAGGTCGCATTTATCGGAGCACCTGCATCTATAAATCAGGTGCTTTTTTTTATTTACCAGTCGCTTCAAATCTTAAGCAGTTCGTATTTTACAAACGTGAACGTTTTTCTGTTTATTGTCTTAAAATAGGCCTTTATATTTTGATAAGCTATCAGACTGTATTCAAAGGATGTTGCTATGAGTAGTGAATATTTACCCGGTCTAGCTGGTGTTCCAGCGACAAAATCAAACATTTCATCAATTGATGTCGAGAAAGGCATACTTGCCTATCGCGGTTATGATATAGCTGATCTTGCTGAAAAAAGCACTTTTGAAGAAACCTCATTATTACTGTTAGACGGTAACCTGCCAACACAGCATGTTCTGAATGATTTCGATCGTCAGCTTAGAGAAGAGCGTCGTCTCAAATATAAAATTCGCACTATTATGAAGAATCTGCCCACGGCAGGCCATCCAATGGAAATGCTGCAAACGGCTATTGCCAGTCTGGGTATGTTTTATGGCGGTGAAGAGGTGCTCTCTGATGGTATCGACGGTAATGACGTCGACTATATCCACAGCATGTCGGTGAAAATTATTTCACGTATGGCAACTATCGTTGCCATGTGGGAGCACATACGACGAGGTTATGATCCGATCGAACCGCGTGATGATCTCAGCCACGCCGCAAACTTTCTCTATATGCTCAACGGAAAAGATCCCGATCCGTTAGCTGTAAAAATCATGGATGCCTGCCTGGTACTGCATGCTGAACACACAATCAACGCTTCTACATTTGCAGCCATGGTTTGCGCTTCGACACTGGCTAGTCCATTCCTTGTTATCGCAGCTGCAATCGGTACCCTTGCTGGCCCATTGCATGGTGGTGCAAACCAGCGTGTGGTCGAAATGTTACAGCAGATAGGCGGGCCGGAAAACGTTCAAAGTTGGTTGGGCAAACGGCTGGCAGATAAAAAAGTCGTGTGGGGAATGGGGCACCGTGAATATAAAACCAAGGACCCACGGGCAGATGTGCTACAGAAACTGATGGTCGAATGGGGCGAGACACATGGCAACCTGAGCCAGCAGTTTGAGACTGCACTTCGACTGGAAGAGGCCTGTGAACAAGCTCTTGGTCCAAAGGGGGTGTACCCGAATGTTGATTATTATTCAGGCATCCTGTACACGGAGATGGGCATAGCGCCAGATCAGTTCACACCGATCTTCGCCGTCTCTCGCGTAGCAGGCTGGCTGGCACACTGGCGAGAGCAGTTATCAGACAATCGAATATTCAGGCCAACACAGATCTATACAGGCGAACACTTACGCGGTTATGTCGATATATCTAAACGCTAAGATATACTTTGCTGCCGGTTAGGCTGCCGCCTGGCCGGCAGGAGTTTTTTTACCGAGTACGACCGTCTTATCAGCACCAGTGACCGAAGGCAGGTTTCCAGTTCTTTGATGTTTGTTCTGATATGCTAGCCAGGCAAAAGCCATCGCTTCTACCCAGTCTGGATGGACACCAAGTGTTTCAGTCGTTGTCACAGGGCATTTAGTTAGTGCCTGTAACCTGCTCATTAAAACTATGTTGTGTACACCGCCACCACAGATATAAATCTCGTCGGTTTCCGGGGCATACTGATTGATCGCACGTATGATTGATGTAGCAGTTAAGTCGCATAAGGTGCTCTGTACGTCAGCATCAGACATCTCACTATCGACATGTTCGTCTAGCCAGTCCAGGTTGAAATATTCGAAGCCCGTGCTCTTTGGCGGTACGAGTTGAAAATACTCATCCATCAAGAGCCTGGCTAAGAGCCCGGCATTCGTCTTTCCTGTACTCGCAAGCGCGCCTTCCGCATCGTAAGGAATCTGTTTTTGCTGAGATATCCAGGCATCCATCAGGGTGTTGCCGGGCCCGCAGTCAAATCCTGTTACCACCTGATTACTGTCAGCGGGCAATATCGTTATGTTGGAGATGCCGCCGATGTTGACGATGATGCGGTTGATATTCTCATGGCGAAATACCGCCTGGTGAAAAGCCGGGGCCAACGGTGCACCCTGGCCACCGACCTTGATGTCTGCTGTTCTGAAATCTGAGATGACATCGATACCGGTCAATTTCGCAAGTTGTTGTGCGTTGCCTATCTGCAGTGAAAACGGGTAGTTAATATCAGGCCTATGCCTGATCGTTTGCCCATGGTTACCGATTGCACTGATGTCCTGCGCCTGGCAGTTGGCTTTCTCGAGCAGTGCTGTACAGGCTTTGGCAAATACTTCAGCGGTCTGCATGTCCAGTGACGATAGCGTATCCAGTTCATCATCCGGAATGTCTCGTGCTGCTATAAGTGCCTGCTGGAGTGCTTCAGTCCATTGATGACTGTGTGTACTTAAAAGCCGAGGTTGATTACCTGAGAAATCAACCAGGGCGGCATCGATGCCGTCCATGCTGGTACCGGACATCAAACCTATATAAAGCTTAGGTTTTGATGATGGCATAGCGAGAGTCTTAAGGGTTAGCAGACTTAGTTGCTGATTTCTGTATCTGCCATCGCAACCTGCTGGGTGCGAGCTAACAGATCAAGTTGGGCAAACTTGGGTGTAGTAGACAGCTCGAAATCAGCCATATAACGTTTTGGCACCGGTTGTGAGGCGGGTAGTTTCACTGTTAAAGGATTTCTGTGTACACCGTTCACGCGGAACTCATAATGTAGATGAGGGCCGGTCGCCAGGCCTGTCTGGCCAACATAGGCGATAGTCTGCCCCTGTTTTACTTTGGAACCAGTTTTCAGTTTACGGTTATAAGTTTTCAGATGTGCATATAACGTGGTGTACTTGCTGCCATGCTGTACGATCATGACTTTTCCGTAACCACCTTTCTTGCCTTTGAAGATGACTTTGCCGTCACCTGCGGCATAGATGGGTGTACCGCTTTTTGCTGCATAATCGACGCCTTTATGTGAGCGGACCTTATGCAGTACCGGATGGTAACGTTTGACTGTAAAGCGTGAACTGATACGTGCGAAATTTACCGGTGTGCGTAAAAACGCTTTTCTCATGCTCTTGCCGTCAGGAGTATAATACTCACTGACATTGGTCTGTGGATTGGTGTATCGAACTGCACGATAGGTTGAGCCATCGTTGATAAATTCAGCAGCCAGAATATCTCCATCAGAGATCTTTTCGCCATTACGGTATAGTTCTTCATATAACACGGTAAAGCTGTCACCCTTACGGATGTCCAGCACAAAGTCGATGTCCCAGCCAAAAACATTTGCCAGTTCCATGATGATGTTCTGTGAGATTCCGGCATCCTGTGCGGCAAGATACAGTGATGAGTCGATCACGCCAGTGGCATGTGCATGACGGGTCTCTATCTGGTGGTTGAATGTTTTTGCGACCAGAGCGCCGTTTTCACGCTCTACCATGAGATAGGATTTGTGATCTATATCGTAGCGTAAAGCCTGTAGTACGCCTTCATCATCAGATAATATGCGGATGATGTCTTTAGGGAAAATCTTAGTGAGCTTTTTGGCTTCTTCACCCGACTTCATTAACTCATCGAGTTGCTGTGGTTTGATGTTCGCCCGTTTGAATAGACGAGCAAGGTTATCGCCGGATTTTACTTTATACTCGCTCCACTGTTTTGGGCTGAGATTATTGGCATCATCCAGGATTTCCTGCTGTGCCTGTAATTCGGGCAGGCTGAGAGAGAAACTCTCACGCGCAAGCTGTTCGGGAGATTTTGTGACGGCCTTAAAAGTTGGTAACGTGTCACCGGCCAGTTCATCATTTTTCGTAGCTGTATTGGTGCTGGCGATGACCGCGCCGATACCGGCACCAGCAATAGCAAGTAAGGCCCAGCGTAAACGGATAGGACCGCGTGGCTTAGGTTGCTTTTTGTTCAGGCGAAAATCTTGACTAATCAATGACATAGGAGTTTTCTTTTTTGTCGGAAATATATGTTTGAATGTAGTAGTAATTTACTGTCAGGTCAATGAAAATACTAGCAAATTATTATTAATTTTAGGCGCTTATTACATATTCCTGTAGGAGTAGTTGAGAAAGCATCCAAGCACAGGTATCTTATACACCTTTTTAGCGCAACACTAGGCATCTGCCGTATTTTATTAGTGTCTATTTCTGGAAGGCGTTTTGCCTGGATATACCTGAAATTTGAATACCGATAACAACGTGCCAGACCAGGAAAACTGAATGAAATCTATAGAAGAACAGCTTGAAATAATCCAGCGTGGCACGGATGAGATCCTCGTCGAAAAAGAGCTGGTCGCCAAATTAAAAGAAGGTCGACCGTTGTGTATCAAAGCTGGATTTGACCCGACTGCACCTGATCTGCACCTTGGACATACCGTGTTAATCAATAAGTTACGCCAGTTTCAGGATCTTGGCCACGAAGTGCTGTTTTTGATCGGCGATTTTACCGGCATGATCGGTGACCCGACCGGAAAATCTGCCACTCGCCCACCGCTAACACATCATGATGTAGAACAGAACGCGGAGACCTACCAGCAGCAGATCTTCAAAATACTGGATAAAGACAAAACTAAAGTAGTGTTCAACTCTGACTGGATGAGCAACATGAGCAGCGTTGACATGATCAAACTGGCCGCCAGCAGCACAGTGGCGCGCATGCTGGAACGTGATGATTTTAGTAAACGTTATAAGAACGGGCAGTCGATAGCGATACATGAGTTTTTATACCCGCTGATCCAGGGGCATGATTCTGTTGAGCTGCGAGCCGACGTGGAGCTCGGTGGTACCGATCAGAAGTTTAACCTGCTGATGGGGCGCCAGTTACAGGAGCAGGCGGGACAGAAACCGCAGTGTGTATTAACCATGCCGATCCTTGAGGGGCTGGATGGTGTGCAGAAGATGTCCAAATCACTGAATAACTATATCGGTATCGCCGATGAACCCAAAGATATGTTCGGTAAGATTATGTCTATATCCGATGACCTGATGTGGCGCTATTTCGAATTGCTGAGTTTCCGCCCGATGAGTGAGATAGAAGGCTTCAAACAGGCGATGCACGACGGAAAAAATCCTCGTGATATCAAATTTTTACTGGCAGAAGAGATCATCGCGCGTTTTCATAGCGAGGAAGAGGCGACTGCAGCGCGAGAAGGGTTTATCGCTCAGTTTGCAAAAAACAAGATACCCGATGATATTCCAGTGCTCAGTTTTGAGGCGCCAGCGGGAGGTTACCCGATTGCGAATTTACTCAAAGATGCCGGTTTATGTTCCAGTACAAGTGATGCTATGCGCATGATCCAGCAGGGAGCGACCAAGATCGATGGTGAGAAGGTGGCTGATAAAACCGTAAGGATCGAGAAAGGCACAGAGGCGGTATTCCAGGTTGGCAAACGTAAATTTGCCAGGCTAACAATCAAATAACCGAGTGACATGTTATGTTTGAAATTAAGCATTTTTTACTGATCCCCGCAATAGTTCTGATCATTGCCTGTTCTCCGATGGGCAATGATCCCACGCAGGTTGAACTGTCTGACCTGGTCGGCTTATGGGATAGCTCAGAAAATAAAGGTACTAAGACAGACCTGATCTACACACGGGTGACCAGTGAAGGGGCGATTATCGAATATGATTTCGATGGAGATGAAGTCGATGCCGGCTTAAAGTGTTACCAGGTTGACACCGGCTCACTGTCAAACATAACTGCTAATCGTTTTCTGGTAACCACCGATATGCATGCAGGTAAAAAGTTTGAAGTTGAGATCGAGCTGCTGGACGCAGGCAATGCGTTGAAAATTTATTTTCTCGATGAGAATGACCCGGGCAAAACATTACAGTCTCAGATCTGGACACGTGTCACAGATGAATCCTTACTGGATGATGAGCCTTCCTGTAAAAACCGCTAGCTGATTATTTCAGGCGGCTAATGGATTAAAGGTCCATGCGGACATTAAATACAAATGAATCGGCATTATCACTGGAGATGTAACCGAAGCCTGCAGAAAACACTTTCCGAAAATAAAGACGCGCGGCTAAATTATATGAAAAAGTTGTGGTATCAAATACTTCGGTATTTGTTCCCCCCAGTTCAAGTTCAAGACCGTTACGGCCTTTATGGCGAACACCTATCCCGAACACTGTTCCATAATCATCATCAGTTTTTGATGTCGCGACGTCAGGTACGGTTACTTCCGCTTTGGTTGCTGAGAGGTTGGCAAATACATCGGTTGCCGGTGCGATAGTCGTATGTGCAGTTATTCCCAAATCTGTCTTCTTAGAGGCATCGACTTCTATACCCTGAAATGTTTTGAAAGTGGTGGAAATAACCGACAGGGTAAATGCGAGATTTGGGTTGATATCAAGCGATAATGAAAAGCCGAATCCATTGCCTTCGATCTCTTCGGTTGAACCGCCCAGGTCCAACGTGGTGGCGACTATATTCGCCTCTATGTAGCTAAAACTTACGTCTTCTGCCCAGGCATCAGATACTGATGTCAGTATCACCATTACTATAAAAGATATTCGGCGTGTAGAACTATTTAGCATTATAGAAAGGCATCATTATTTTATTATAGAGAGTGATTTCAAGTTTTATCTGTTATTGCTTTACAATCAAAAATATCAGAGTAATACAGTTACTTAGAAAGGGATTTGATTGAGGTCAAAACCTTATTCGGCCAGCTATTATTAGTCTAGTCGTCGATATCGAGTATCACAGCGATAAATGTAGTGTTCTTTTAGCCACTATCCTAAATGAAAAACTGTATCTGTCTACTATACTAAACAGACCTAAAGATGGATGTTATCAGCTTTGTGTAAAAGCCCGTGTTAAGACATGGCTGACTGATACATCCCGGCAGCAACCAGAATAAAAAACAGGCACCTCATTGAACCAGCATCGACGACTATATTTTTCGGTATTTATCGTATTCTGCTTTCTGCTGGCGCTGTTATCTTCACAGAACAGTACGGTACGCTGGCTCGATGCACAGATGTTTCGTTTAGCCAGTAACCTGTTGCCGGCGCGAGCTGAACAAAATGATTTTCGTGTCATCCAGCTGGATGAAGCCCGTCTGCAGAAACCTGAGGGGATAAGAGAGTTCCGGTTCTTCCTGCGGAAACTGCGAAAGTCAGATGCTGCAGAAATCGTCTGGTTAAGCGACGATTTTCCACAGATGGATTATGTACAGATCGAGGAAGAAGCGTCTGAGTCAAAAAATACAAAACAGGCGCCCAGGAAATCAAAAACAAAATCATCGGGTGCTGCGTCAGATAGTGAAGAAGATGAGCAGCAGTGGCGGCCAACACAGGGTGAACGTAATAAACTGGCCTGGATGCTGGAACATCAGCGTGTATTCCTGACACAGTATACCAATGTGCCTGATCAGCAGAATTACATTCCGTATGGTGAGACCTTGTTATACAGCGAAGGCTGGCGGCAATACATACCCTCGATATTTTTGCCGGAACTACAGACCTTCAGGTTGACCAACACCCAGCTGCCTTACCGGGTATACCCCTTCGATCCACAGGCCGCTGATAAACAGCCTCTGATATGGTATGACGAGAGCAGGAGCTTCTCGTTGCCTGATCTGTCCCTCGCGGTATTCAGCCGATATAGTGAGAGCGGCCAGCTGCAATGGAGCGAAGCGGGTACGGTACGGCTGGACTTATCTACTATCCCGGTAAACCTTTCTGGTAAGGTCTTCAGTTACTTTTCTTCCTTGACCGGGCGCCATACCAGGATTGATGTGCAGACACTTCAGGATGCAGCATCAAAACCAAACGAATATTATAAAGACAAGGTAGTGCTGATCGGTCAGGATCGTAATCGATTGCAGATACTGGCTGATTCATTGCGCAGCCTGCAGGCGAATGCGACATATTACACGCCGTCCGAAAGCTGGTGGTTGCTGCCGGCGATGTTAGCCATGGTCACGCTCTACCTCTTGTTGTTACTACCATTGTTGTCGAAGATGAGCGGCCTGTTCCTGGGGGCTTTCCTGGTAATGGGGATTGTCTCTGTGCAACCGGTTCTATTGATACTCAAAGGCATCTGGTGGCCGACGATCAATATATTGTTATTGATGCTGGTCGGACAGCTGGTGGTCTATGTTTACACTTCCGGTAAATCTCTGCTGGACGGTCTGATGAAGCAGCTGTGCGATGCCTGGTTACAGTTAGGGCATTACCAGTATGAAAAGGGTGACTATGAAACCGCTATCACCAGTTTATTAAAATGTGACAATGATCAGAACGCACTGGCTGATCTGTATGAGATCGGTCTGAACTTCGAGCGTAAAAGACAGTATGACAGGGGGCTGCAGATCTATACCGAGATAAGGGCCCGTCAGAAAAATTATAAGGATATCGATAAGCGTATCAAATCGATCATTGGTTTCACTTCGACGCAGGTACAGGGTGTGCCACCTGGTCAGCTGCAGAAAACACTGGTGCGTTCACAGATCGAGCTGCCGGAGTTTGGCCGTTATAAGATCGAACGAGAACTCGGACGTGGTGCGATGGGAGTGGTCTACCTCGGTCAGGATCCCAAGATCAATCGTCAGGTAGCGATCAAAACACTGGATTATTCGCAGTTCTCTAAAAAAGAACTCACTACCGTCAAGAACCGCTTCTTCCGCGAAGCGCAGGCCGCTGGCCGTCTCAGCCACAGCAATATCGTAACCGTGTATGACATGGGTGAAGAGGTGGACTTTGCTTTTATCGCTATGGATTATGTCTCTGGTGTGCCTTTATCGGACTACACACTGGAAGGCGCTCTACTGCCGGTAAGAGAGGTCTATCGCATCATCGAGATCGTCGCTGAAGCACTGGATTATGCGCACCGGCAGAACATCGTACACCGGGATATCAAGCCCGGTAACGTCATGTATGACCCACAGGATAAACAGGTGAAGATCACTGACTTTGGTATCGCCAGAATTACCGACTCCGTTAAAACCCGAACCGGGAGTTTCCTCGGTAGTCCATCATACATGGCACCAGAGCAGATGACAGGAGCGCATGTCGATGGGCGTGCAGATATCTATTCTCTAGGTGTCAGCTTCTATCAGCTGTTGACAGGCACACTACCATTCAAAGCAGACAGCCTGGCGAACCTGGCTTATAAGATCACCAACGAAAAATTCACACCGATAAGAGAGTTACGCGCTGACCTTCCTGCCAGTGCAACACGCATCGTTAATAAAGCTATGCAGAAACAGCCCGAAAAACGATATGCAACAGGCGCCGATATGGTGAAGGCGCTTCAGCGTGAAGTGTGGGCGGGGTTTTAAGTAGCAGTTCTTTACTGGTCAATTTAAACAGTATAATCGACCAGGTCCACCTGGGATAAAACTTAAGTCTTTCTCACAAACCAGAACTGTTCCGACGCAAGATCAGCGTAATCTTCTGTATGATCAGGTCTAAGGTTAATTTTATGAAACAGCTGAGCTCGTTGTAAATGAATTTAATAATGTCCATTTGGTCTTCTCCCTTTTTTTCCATTTTTCACTGGATAGCCGAGACTGATTCAGTGAGTAGCGATTTGTCGATAGTGCCGTAATTTGATAAATATTGCTGTCGGTTAAAAGCGTAAGGCGATGTAAGGGTTTACCTAATTTTCTGTCTGTGACGCAGCTGGTCATGTTGATGGCGATATAGGTCATCAAATTCTATCGTTTGTTTCATACAATCCTGTTATTTGCTGTGAAAAGAATGTCGAGGTGGGTGCCTGCAACTATGCTCTATGGCACTCAGGGCTCTTGCTATGTAAAATGAGCTCTGTTTCTATATGATGATATCTTGGTAATTTAATGTGATCGCAAGTCCTATACCATCAACTAATGCGTACGGTGTACTCGGTACTGTATTGCTCGCCTATTTACTCGTCGGCTGTGATGTCGACAGCGGTAATAATCTTCCGCCTGGATCTGATAGGGGTCTGGTTATGTATGCTGAGGCTAATCTGCATGAATCGCAAGATACGGCTCAGATAGCTGCTGCGGTGTACAGAGATGGCGAGCCTGTTGGTCTTGTTGCTGGCGATGTGTTTGAAGCACAAACTGGTACGCAACGTGTTCTGTTAAAAGACAGGGGGTATTATGATGGCAGTTATGCTGCGTCATTGGTGATCGACGTTGTACAGGACGTGTTTTTTAACGTGGTGCATGAACCCATTGAAGCACGTGAAGATCGCTGGTACCCCATTGATATAGTCAATATAGACCCAGGTCCCGGTGAATTTGTCGGTAAATCGGCAACTGTTAGTTTTCCGCCTGAAGTAACAATTACCTCTCCGTTTTCTGGTGCCGTATATACCAGCATAAATGATATTGTTGATCTCAGCTGGGTGGCCATCGGTGCCGGCGACACCATGCGGGTGCTCTCGCTCGTTAGCTGTAGTGACGGGCTGGCTAGTTCCAGCTATAGCACTGTAGTGGATGTCGCTGATGACGATGGTCTCGAGGCAATTGCTCTAAACAGGTTCATCTTTGATATTAATGAAGGCTCAGCTGCTATTAGATTTATTTCTGATGCCGCCCAGGCATTACTGCAGGAACTGTTAAACGAGTTAAGTGTTGGCAATATTGACACTGACTTTGTGGCAAGGAAAGTTGAAGCTAATCCGATTTCCAGTACCTGCGAAATCCGTCTGTTTCTGCAACGCCAGCGTAAAGGTGTATTTGATGTCGGCTTTGATGATGGCGTAGTGTTTGGTAGCCGGAGTGCTGAAGTGACAGTGAATTATGAGCCAGCCATCCCGTTTAACTTAAACTAGGCACTCTATGTCTGCTTTTATTCAGCTATTTCTCATTGGACTAATGACAGTTATGTCAATGACCGTTTGTGCCAGGGAGATGCAGCTGGACGCGAGTGTGTTGCTTACGGATATGGATGCTGGCGGTAATGATGAATTTAAAAGTGGTAAGGGACTGGCGCTGCAATACAGCTACTACCTGAAAGAGTGGCTGGCTGCAGATATTGGGTTATTCGTATCTGACCAGACCTTGACTGAAAGTCAACAGGATATTGTTGGCGATTATCGCGCCAGTATACAGACAAACTCGATCTTGCTGGGTATCAAACCTCGCTATAAGTTCTCAGCACCGTATGAGGTCTATGGAAGGCTAGGGGTTCTGTACTGGCAAACAGAGCTGGAAGTCGAGGAATACTTTAATGATAGCATTCCCGGGGGTAAGGCCTCGGCGACGGATAAAGGAACAGGATATTACGCCAGTTTTGGTGGTGCTCATTATATCGGTGAACACGTAGTGGTGCAGCTTGAACTGAGGCACATGATGCAACTCGATGTTTTTGAAGGTGAGTCAAATTACCCTTTTGATCTTCGGATAAATGCACTGAGCTTCGGTCTTGGTTATCGTTTTTAGTCATGTTTAATTTTCTAGCCTTGTTGCATAGCGTAACCTGTTAACAAATATTATGTGTTTAATCCGCCCGGTCATTCGTCGCTTTATAATAGTTGTCCTGTGTGTTATTGCATTGCCTGTGCAGGCTGAATTTGATGAAATATATAGACTGGATATCGGTGGGAACATTGTCGATTTTAATTCGAAGATAAGCATCAATTCCCGGGACGGTTCTGTCGACAAAGAAATCGATTTTGAAGATGATATTGGATTTGATTCTCAGTTGAAGCTAGGTGTTGTGAAAGGTACGTGGCGAATGGCTGATCGCCACAGGTTGAGTCTGTTATATACACAGATAAAGCGTGCATCAGACGTAACCACCAGTAATGATATCGAAGTCGATGGCACTATCATCAGGGCAGGAGCTTATCTTGGTGCTTCTGTCAAAACACATGTCTTCGATATCGAATATCTTTATAGTTATTATAAACGTCCGGACCTGGAGCTTGGTGTTTCTGCAGGTATATACTGGATGAATTCACTTGCCGAGTTAACCGCTGCAGGCGAGGTTCGTATTGAAGGGGAAAATCAGGATGAGTTTCGTAATGACTTTGAAGCGTACCAGCGTCTGGTCGCTCCGTTGCCGTTGCTTGGCCTGAGTGCCAGTTACGAGATTAAGCCGCAATGGTTGGCGCATGCCTATGCAAGGTATCTCGATGTTACCATCAATGATATCGACGGCCGCATCCTCAGTTTGATTGTAAAGACAGAATACTTTTTTACAGAGCACGTGGCATTAGGCGCTTCGTATGCATCGTTTGATGTTAGCGTCACACAGGACGGCGTTGTATTTATTAACTCCTTGCAATATGGCTATAATGGTTTGCAGGCATATCTCGCATTGAGATATTGATGTCCTGTATGAAGGCTGTGTAGGTGATCCAGAAACAGGAAATAAAGTTTCTATTTTTTGAATAGTGAAGCTTCGATGCGCATGCATAATTCGACCGAATCACTCACCAGTAATGTCAGGTTATCCATATCGAAATCCGAGCGTTTGATGAATGATTTGGCGGTAACAACGATATCCGCAACACTTTGAGGGTCTCTGTTTGGAACGGTCGATATCTGAACGTTGAAATAAACGGGTTTCGTTACACCATGCATGGTCAGCAAACCTTCGAGAAATGCGTTGTTATTATTTCGCCACCAGAGCTTCTTGCTGACGAACAAAATTTTTGAATAGGTATAGGTGTCCAGGAAGTACTCACTCTGCAGCATATTCTTGAGATAATCTTTTTCCATGGCAGAGAGAATTTGTATCGACCATTACCAGCATCTGTGATTTGTCGCCCCAAACTTCCTTGCGCAGTGCCAGTCCGCCCTGGATACCTTTGAAACGAGCTTCTACCCGACCGACGGCGCTATTGACGCAGAAGCCAACATTGGAGCTCGTCGGCTGGATACGATAGAGGCGACCTTCTTCGCTCGCCTGCAACATCGATTTGACGATAGTCGGATCAACGACGCCGCCACGAAATGGCGCACAGATCCGTTCATCGACCTCTACTCGCTGGTGCGGGTGAGCAAAGACAGGTAACGTGATAAATAGCAGTGATAGAAGAATGAAAGCGCGCATCAAAACACCCTTGCCTTATGATTTCGCAACTATTGTAAAGGTGACAATAAAGTAACAGCTTGACCTGTGTCTAGTGAGGCGTAAATTTTTTTAGCTACAGCAGGCAGTTATGTTTTAGGATTATTCAGCTTCGTTCATCGTAAATTAATGCTGGTCTTACTGGTTTTCTTTGTCCATCTTCGCCCATGTGTCACGCAGGGTTACCGTGCGATTGAAACTCAAGTCTTTCGCATGACTGTCTCTGACAAAATAGCCGGTTCGTTCAAACTGGTAATGCAGATCCGGGCTGGCTTCAGCAAGTGCCGGCTCCAGTTTGCAGTGCTTCAGATACCTTTAATGATTCCGGGTTCAGGTGCTCGATAAAGTTTTCTGTTGATGCCGGGTTGGGATGGGTGAACATCCGGTCGTACAGGTTGACGGTGGCATCGACAGCGTGTTCGGCAGAAACCCAGTGGATGGTGCCTTTTACTTTTCGGCCGTCGGGCGATGAGCCGCCTCTGGTCTCAGGATCGTACTGACAGATCAGTTCGATGACTTCGCCGTTTTCGTCTTTGACGATATCGGTACAGGTGATGTAATAGGCGTAACGCAGGCGAACTTCACGGCCGACCGAGAGGCGGAAGAATTTTTTCGGTGCGTCTTCCAGGAAATCATCACGTTCGATATAGATGACTTTGGAGAAACTGATCTTGCGTGTACCCATCTCTTCTTTTTGCGGATGGTTTTTCGCTGTCAGTTCTTCGTTCTGACCATCCGGGTAGTTTTCGATAGTGACTTTCAGCGGATTCAAAACACCCATGACACGGATCGCATGCTCGTTCAGATCTTCGCGGATACTGTTCTCCAGCACGGCTATTTCGATAAAACTGTCTTTCTTGGTGACACCGATGCGATCACAGAAATCACGGATCGATGCCGGTGTGTAACCGCGGCGGCGAAGCCCTGAGATAGTCGGCATGCGCGGGTCGTCCCAGCCATCGACATGCTTGTCTGTTACCAGCTGGTTGAGTTTGCGCTTGCTGGTAATAGTGTATTTGAGTTCCAGGCGTGCAAACTCTATCTGGCGTGGATGGCAGGGCGTTTTCACTTCGTCCAGTACCCAGTCATACAGCGGGCGATGATCCTCGAACTCCAGCGTGCACAATGAATGCGTGATGTTCTCCATGGCGTCCGAGATGCAGTGCGTGTAATCGTACATCGGGTAGATCGGCCACTCATCGCCGGTACGCTGGTGATGGGCTTTCTTTATACGGTACAGGGCAGGGTCGCGCATATTGATATTGGGCGATGCCATATCGATCTTGGCGCGCAGCAGGTATTTACCGTCTTCGAATTCGCCGGCGCGCATGCGTGCGAACAGGTAGAGATTTTCTTCGACGCTGCGGTTGCGATCCGGGCTCTCTTTGCCGGCTTCGGTCAGGCTGCCGCGATATTCACGGATCTGTTCAGCACTGAGCGAATCGACATAGGCTTTACCCTGTTTTATCAGCTCAACTGCATAGTCATATAACTGCTGAAAATAATCAGAAGCGTGATATAAACCACTCCATTCAAAACCCAGCCACTTGACGTCTTCCATGATGGCATCGACGTACTCGACATCTTCTTTTTCAGGGTTGGTGTCATCGAAGCGCAGATTGCACTGGCCGTTGAAATCTTCAGCGACACCGAAATTCAGGCAGATCGATTTAGCATGGCCGATGTGCAGGTAACCATTAGGCTCGGGAGGAAAACGTGTCTGGATGGCTTTGTGTTTGCCTGATTCCAGGTCATCCTTAATGATGTTGCGAATAAAGTTCGTGGGTGTAGTGATTTCGTCTTCAGCTGACATGTATTTGCGCTATATCTGTGAAAGTAAAAGGGGTTGAATTTAGCGGCGTATTCTACCGCTGAAATGGTTATTTTGCTGTATTTTTATTTCCCTGTTACGTAAATGTGTGGAATATGGTTATTTATATTTCCAGATTTAATAAAGCGAGTTTAAATATTGAGCGATGTTTTTCAGCGTCATGCATGGCAGACTCTGCTGAAATTCAATATAAGGCATTAAATTTCAGCAGAGTTGTTCTCAGTGTTTATATTACTATTGTGACTTCAGAGGAGTGTTGGCTCTCACGTCCGGCAGTATCGATGGTGGTAACAACAAAGTAGTAGGTTCCCGCAGGTAAATTATTAAACGTATAACTAGTCGCGCTACCATCATTGATAGTGACGTTGTTAGTATATTGCCCCGCATTTGCGCCGTAATAGATCTTGTAACCGTCAATCTCTGACAGCGATATTGACGTATTGTCTTCACGCTCGGCGGGGGCTACCCAGGACAGGCTAATATCAGCCGATGCAGAGCTCTCATTAGCGCCATTGATAGTAATTCGAACCGAGTGCGTGGTGCCGTCGGCACTGCTGACGTTTATTGTGTCGGTTAAGGTTGACCCCGTTGCCAGGTTCTGGATCACCGATTGCGTGTTGTTGGCAGCATAGTTCCAGTTACCTGCGGTATTGATGGTCAGACTGCCGTAGTTACCGTTGCGTGTTCGGGCGATAAAGGCGGCCTCGCCAGCATCTTTGTCGGTGACGTTCAGCTTGCCGCCCACTTCCAGCAGGTTGTCGCCATCAGGATCAACATCCTCCGTCACGCTGCCAGTATCAGTGCCACTGATGACAGCGGGCTGGTTGGCTTCATTCACACCGTTGATGGTAATGCGAACCGAGTGTGTGGTGCCATCGACACTGTTGACGGTGAATGTGTCGGTTAAAGTTGACCCCGTTGCCAGGTTCTGGATCGCTGATTGCGTGTTGCTGGCTGCATAGTTCCAGTTACCTGCGGTATTGATGGTCAGACTGCCATAGTTACCGTTGCGTGTTCTAGCGATAAAGGCCGCTTCCCCAACATCGTTGTCGGTGACGTTCAGCTTGCCGCCCACTTCTAACAGGTTATCACCATCGGGATCGATATCTTCCGTCACGCTGCCGCGATCAGTGCCAGTAATGACAGCGGCCCGGTTGGCTTCATTCACACCGTTGATGGTAATGCGAACCGAGTGCGAGGTGCCATCGACACTGTTGACGGTGAATGTGTCGGTTAAAGTTGACCCCGTTGCCAGGTTCTGGATCACCGACTGCGAGTTGCTGGCGGCATAGTTCCAGTTACCCGCGGTATTGATGGTCAGGCTGCCATAGTTACCGTTGCGTGTTCGGGCGATAAAGGCCGCTTCCCCAACATCGTTGTCGGTGACGTTCAGCTTGCCGCCCACTTCCAGAAGGTTATCACCATCGGGATCGATATCTTCGGTCACGCTGCCGCGATCAGTGCCAGTAATAACAGCGGCCCGGTTGGCTTCATTAGCACCGTTGATAGTAATCCGAACTGAGTGCGTGGTGCCGTCGACACTACTAATGGTCAGGCGATCTCTTAATGTATTGCCGTTTGTCAGGCTCTGGATAACTGCCTGACTGTTGTTGGCGGCATAGTACCAGTTGCCCGCCGTGTTGATTGTCAGGCGGCCGTAGTTGCCGTTGGTTGTTTTCGCGATAAAGGCTGCTTCACCGGCATCGTTGTCCGTGATGTTTAGCTTACCAGTCACTTCTAGCAGGTCATCGCGATCAGGATCGATGTCTTCCGTCACGCTGCCGCGATCAACGCCGCTGATGACGGCTGGAGTATTAGGAGTAGGTTCAGGAGAAGGAATAATGGGTTTTGTACTGATATTAATGCTGAAATTGACATAGATGTTATCTATTCCACTACCATCAGTACGTGTTCTATCAACATATAATTCCCTTGTTCCAGTAGTAGAGTATTGACTGAGGTCCACGGAATAGACGAAAGGTGAAGATGCATCGCTTACTGGCGTTTTGTGTACTTCACCAGTGCTTGCCCCATCAATTCCTTTGCAGCAATAAAAGTTCATGCTGGAATATTGCGGAGTGTTATTGAAAAACATGTATACCGTTGTCTGTTCTAATACGGCGTTACTGAGTGGTTGCGCATCTGAAAGATTTGCGTTGTAGCTATACATGGCGACCTGGTTATTAGTGGGATCAGTTTTAATGTCAGAACCGACATTGATATCAGTAGATGTATCGGTAGCTGTATCAGCAGCTCTATCAGCAGAAGATGTAAGTTCTTCGGAGCTACATGCAGTGATCAGTAGAGTTATAAATAAAGTTATAAGGGTTGACGTAAAACGGCTTTTCATTAAACAGTAATTTTTCATTGTTGCTCATTAACCTGCGGACGAAACGCATTAGCCAGTAAGAGCTGAGCTCAAACTGAGTGTTCTTAAATAAGAGATAAAGTTTTAGTTTTGGAGCATTTAGGAATCGATTGGCTAGGTAGTGATGAGAAGCGCTATTCAGACAATCGATTAGAGAAGGTTAGGCAGTAAGTTATTTAGTGCATAAGCCTCCAGCAGAGTTGTTCAGTTATTCATATTACTATTGTGACTTCAGGTGAAAATTGACTCTCACGCCCTTCAGTATCGATGGTGGTTACAACGAAATAGTAGGTGCCAGCGGGAAGGTCGGTGAATGTGTAACCTACAGCAGTGCCATCATTGATGGCGATACTGCTAGAATATTGACCTTGTGCCATACCGTAAAATACCTGGTAGCCGGCGACCTCAGACAATGACATCGATGAATTATCTTCTCGTTCAGCAGGTGCAACCCAGGACAAATTAATATCAGCGAAAGCGCGACTATTGTCAGCGCTGGTATCTGTGTTTGGATCTAAATTAATATCAGTAGTAGCGCCTGAATTGATATCTCCGGTACCGCACGAAGATATATGCAAAGTTATCAATAAAATAACCAGGATTGATGTAAATCGGCTTTTCAGTAAACGGGTAATTATCATTGGCGCTCTTAAACCTACGGGCATTACGTAGCGGTCAGTGAGAGCAGAGCTCAGACTGAACATGATTCAAATAAGGGGGTGGAATTTTATTTTTTGAGCATTTAGGAATCGACTGATCTGATTACTTCTAGCCCTGAAGATCGTTGCTTGACCAGTCGAAGTCTGAATTCTAACAGGTTCGACTATGAGTTTGAAGCAATTTGTCAACTAAATGACAGTTTTGTTGGGAATATGGCAGATATTTTTGATGCCAGCTTGATAATAATTATGTGTATCCTTAGTTTATGATTGTTGCAACAGTGGAATCTTGGCTTTCCCGGCCTTCCGTATCAATAGTCGTTACCACAAAGTAATATGTCCCTGTTGGGAACTCTAAGAACGTGTAACCGACAGCTGTGCCATCATTTATGATGACTTTGTTGGGATATTGGCCCATTGTCGTACCATAGCGAACTGTATAACCGGCAATCTCAGATAACGATATCGAAGAATTGTCTTCTCGCTCAGATGGTGCGACCCAGGATAAGCTGACGGTAGAGGTGATGATTGAATCGTTAACACCTTCAATGGTGATTATTATGTTATGGGTTGTACCATCAATGCTGCGAATAACCAGGTTGTCTTTGAGTGTCGCACCGGTGTTCAGGGCCTGAATTGTTGTCAGGTTATTATTTACATAATAGTTCCAGCTTCCTGCGCTGTTTATAGATAAGCTGCCGATGCTTCCGTTGACTGTTGTTGCGTTAAAAGCAGCTTCGCCGGCATCACTGTCCGCGATGTTCAATTTACCACCTGCTTCTAACAGGTCATCGCCGTCAGGATCGACGTCTTCTGTAACGGTGCCAGTGTTAACACCAGTGATTATGGCGGGATGGTTTATATCATCAACACCATTGATCGTAATTGTAATATTATGCGTGGTGCCGTCGACACTGCTAACGATCAGGTTGTCAGTCAGTGACGCATCCGTGTTTAAACTTTGTATGGCAGGCAGGTTGTTAAAAGCGCCATAAGACCAGTTGCCACTGATATCGATATTCAGGTTGCCGTAGTTGCCATTCATGGTCGCCACGATGAAAGCTGCTTCGCCAGCGTTATCATCTGTGATACTTAATGCGCCGCTGACATCTAGCAGGCCATCGCCATTTGGGTCAAAGTCCTCGGTGACGCTGCCGCGGTCGGTACCGGTAATGACTGCTGGGTTATTCGAACTGTTTGAGTCAATGATACCTATGATCGTGATCTTAACGGTATGTGTTGTACCATCGATGCTACTCACAGTCTGGCTTTCTGTCAGTGTTGCATTACTGCTCAGATTTTGAATCACTGCTTGCTGGTTACTCGCCACATAGCGCCAGTCTCCATTGGTATCTATAGCAAAGTCACCATAATTGCCATTTGCCGTCTTTGCTATAAATGCGGCTTCATCAGCATCGCTGTCAGTGATAGTTAGTTTGCCGCTAACTTCTAATAAGCCATCTCCATCGGGGTCAACATCTTCAATGATGCTGCCAGTATCAACGCCACTAATTGTGGCAGGACGGTTAGTCTCGGTAACTACTGAGTCACCTGAACCGATATCCGGTGCTACAGCAGCCAAAAATTCTTCAGAACTACAGGCCGATAGCTGGAGTGTCACTATTAAAGAGGTAATAAACTTTGTAAAAAAAGGTCTTATTAAACGAGATGAAAACAACATTGGTGCTCTCCAACCTGAAGACAGTACCTATTCGCGGAGGTTGAGAGTCGAGCTCAATCTAGGCGCTAATAAATACGGGAAAAAGATTTAGTTTTAGAGCAATTTGGGATCGAGAGGTCTAATGTTTCTAACTTTTGAAAGCGAGATTAAACCAGGCGATTGAGGTTATATAGCATAGTGTAAGTAAATTAGACATTTTTTTGTCATAAATATGACACTTTTGTCGACATAATGACAATATGATGCTGAGGTGATGGTTATTTATTTATTTAAAAACAGTTATTTATAAGTAAATACACTTACCAGCACTTGATTGCGCTTTTTGTTGTGAATTGTATAAAAAATAACCAGTTATCAGCTAATGAGTATTATTGGGTGATGTTTGGAAAATGATTAGATGGGTGCTAATAGGTCTTTTAGAGGAGTGCGGGGCGTTGCATAGCTCAATGCGCTTATGACTGCTGTTTAGTCGCACTGTAAAATACGGCGGGGCAAACAGGTGAAACCAGTATTTGGCTTCGTCGGCTGACATATGATCAGGTTGACCGGCGGCATTGACCTCGGTACTGTGTCATAAAAGCAACCAGCACCGCGCGCATACCATAGAAGCTGAAGCGCTCAGCGGCTTCATTGCCAATGATGTAGGGTATGCCTTTTGGAAGGGTTGTTTCAACCAGTGGTGCAGTGCGTTATTTAGTCACTATTTATTTCATCTGTTTTTGCCGCGTTTTTTTTGCGGCATTGCGGATAGCTGCGTCGATGCCTTTTCGTGCCCAGTAAACCATCTCATCTGGGTCATCTAAAACTTCTCCCGGTGCTTCACTGTACGACATCGAAAACGGTTTTCCGTTACGTTCATATCTGAAGGCTTCCAGTCCGCGTTCTTCAAAATCGGACAGGTTTTCTTCGTCTGTTTTTAAATATAAAACATCATCTGTGACCAGTGCAAACATGATGCCGTCCTGCTCGATACTGTTATAGTGGTAGAGACCAAATCCACCAAACATGGCGCGGGCTTTAACTTCGCCAACGCCCTGCAATAACTCCAGCAGGTATTCAATAAATTCGTTACTGCGTGCCATGTCGCTCAGTACTGTGATATAAAGACTTTTGATTTAAACATATAAGCTATGTCATGTTGGGTTGTTTGCAGGCCGGCGATATAAAAGCTGCCGTCGCTGAAAAATATAATTTGGATATCGACATCGTTGTCCATCAGACGATTGATTCGACTAATAGCTGGTCACTGCAGCAATGTAAGCTGGGCCGGGCGTTGCCTTTTGCCAGTTTTGCTGAGCAGCAAACGCGGGGTCGAGGCCGACGCGGGAAGCAGTGGACCATGTCGGCACATTCCAATATTGCGATGAGTTTAAGCTGGCCTTTTGTTTTGTCGCGTATGCAACTGCATCTACTGCCGTTATCCATCTCTATGGCGGTCGTTGCGACGTTGGAAAATTTAGGCTTGGCGCATGTGCAAGTCAAGTGGCCGAATGATGTATTGGTGCAGGGAAAGAAAATTGCCGGTATCCTGATTGAAACGCAACCCATGAATCATGAAGAGATCGCGGTGGTGGTTGGTATTGGCTTAAATTATAAAATGCCGGAGTTAAAGATAAGATCTGAGCTGGCCGGGGAGGAGGTCTTTGTCGAGATAACCGATATCGATAAAGAGCTATCAAATCAGGCAGCGGGACGACAATATGATCGCACCTCGGTGGCTGCTTCCCTGTTAAAGAATGTCATCGCTGCTGTGCGGGACTATCAGTCTTCGACATCCTCCTGCCTGGAGATGTTTCGCAAGAATTACGATTATTGTAGAGATAAAAGTGTTGATGTTATTCAGGATAATCAGCAAGTCGTTTCCGGTATTGCCCAGGGTGTTAACGATAATGCCGAACTGCTGGTGCTGATAGATGGTCAGCAACGAGTTTTTAATAGTGCGATAGTCAGTGTGAAAGCGGAATGATTTTAACCATCGACATTGGCAATAGCCGGATAAAGTGGGCCTCCTGGCTGACAGAAAAAATTATTGCTCGAGGGGTTTCCGCATATACGGTTGAGACCGCTGCTGATGTTATCGATGCTCTGTTTTCTGTCGTAGAAAAGCCAGAACGCATTTTCCTGGTGTGTGTTGCCGGAGAGGGGGTATATCCGTTAGTGAGCCAATGGGTCCAGGCACGATGGGGGCTTGATGTTGAACGGATGAAAACAGAAAAGCAGTTTGCAAACATCATTAATGCTTATGATGATCCTGAGCAGCATGGTGCTGACCGGTGGGCAGGTGTCGTTGCGGGTCATGCAAGTTTTCCGGATGCATCGGTCTGTATTATCAGTGCGGGTACGGCGATAACATTTGATTTAGTCGACAAGAGCGGGCAACATCTGGGAGGGTATATATTGCCGTCTTACTCGACCATGCATACCGCTCTGTTAGCAGATACGACGAACGTTAAATCATTGCCCGAGGTGCTGTATCAGGAGAAAGGTGTCCCTGACAATACCGATGACGCGGTCAACCAGGGCTTGCATAAATTAATACAGGCGGGTATCCGTGATCTTTGCCAGCTCGCACACGAAAAGATGGACGAACCTGTACAGATAGTCCTCACCGGTGGCTTTGCAAAAAACATTCTCGGTTACCCGGATATGCCGCCGATGCATCACAAACCTGATCTGATTATGCAGGGGTTGTACGACATAATGAAACAGCGAAAGCCTTAAAAGAGAGATATATGCGCTGGTTATTTTTATTGGTGTTTTCTTTGAATCTTGCCTATATCGGCTGGGAGATGAGTAGGCCGTCAGAAAATTATGCTGAAGCGCCAGCTTTAAAAAATGTCCAGCCCATCATTCTTCTGAGTGAGTTAAAGCAGAAACCTTCCTCTGCCCAGAGTGTTTCAACGGTGCTGCCTGAAGACACGCAAGTCAAAGGCCAGATAGAAAAAACACCCGCTGAGCAACTTTCCAAAAACAGTCCTGTGGACCAGCGAGCGGATGTTATCAATGCAGCGGTGTCCAATGCTGTTGCCGTAGAAAAGGTACCGGCATATCCGGTAGCAAAACCAGCAGTGACTGCAGTCGCGCCAGAGCAGGAAAAGCAACTGGCGGCAAACCAGCCGCAAATGAGTGCTGACGAAGTTGCACAGGCTGGGACCAAACAGGCTGCTGACTGTTACACCCTCGGACCATTTCGTGACCTGGACAACTTGCGGGGTTTGACCCGTGAGATCAAATCTTACGTGGTGAAGGCTGATTTTCGTGGTCGAGAGGAAAAAGAGCAGACCTTATACTGGGTTTATATCAAACCAGAGAAGACGCGTAAAAAAGCAATCGAGACCGGTAAGCGGTTGAAGGCTAAAAAGATAAAAGATTTCTACGTGATCCGTGATGGCGAAAAAGAAAATGGACTGTCACTGGGGCGTTTTAGAAACAAGGCGGGTGCTTACGGGTTGGCTAAAAAAGTGCAAATACTTGGATTTGATGTCATCGTAGAGCCAGTCTTCAGGAGTTATACCCTTTACTGGCTGGATTACCAGCTTTCCAGCGGGGTGAGCATTCCCGAATCGATTTTTGAAAAATATATCAAATCAGCCAAAAAGAACAAAATTAGTCGCCTGAGTCGAGATTGCGCGGCCTTATAATTTTAGAAATACCATGTTCGGGTACATCATTGGTCAAGAAATAGAATAATTTAAAAAAAAATGCTGTATTTGCCTTAAATCATATTGCTTTCAGCGTGCTGTTTCCCTACAATTGCGCCCCTTGCCGGTGTAGCTCAGTTGGTAGAGCGCCTCACTTGTAATGAGGATGTCGTGGGTTCAACTCCTGTCACCGGCTCCAAACATATGCCCACAGCGTACCAGTTTGAACTATGGCGCTGTGGGCGTTTTTTTTATTCTGCGTCTTCATGTTGTTTTTTTATGGTGCAGATGCTTGCAGGGCAGTTACAGTGCTCAGATTTGCTGTGTAAAAAATATTTGCTGTATCAGCCTGTTACGGTTGACAGTAGCGCTACGCTCAAGCAAAATACGCGGCTTGATTTTTGGAGGGGTTCCCGAGCGGTCAAAGGGGGCAGATTGTAAATCTGCTGGTTCTACCTTCGGAGGTTCAAATCCTCCCCCCTCCACCATAAATATTTTAAGAATTTCAGTTGGTTATGCTGAGAGACCAGGTTTAAAGCCGCTATGATGTTTTGGCGGAGGTTTAGCGGGCCAGAGATGGTCTGAGCAGGGCGGAATATTCCCGCAGATTTTTTGGGAGTCATTCGCAGATTGTGATTTTGCGGGTGTAGTTCAATGGTAGAACTTCAGCCTTCCAAGCTGAATACGTGGGTTCGATTCCCATCACCCGCTCCATAGTTTGTAGCGTTCAAGGGGCGCGTTAAGGGTTTTGGCTCATATAGCTCAGGCGGTAGAGCACTTCCTTGGTAAGGAAGAGGTCACCGGTTCAAATCCGGTTATGAGCTCCAGTTACAGCTTTAAGCGTTAAAGCAAAAGTTTAAAAGTTTGTTGTATTGTTATTAATTTAGATTATACCTCCGGGGGAGACACTAGACATGTCTAAGGAAAAGTTTGAAAGAACCAAGCCGCACGTAAACGTAGGCACAATTGGTCACGTAGACCACGGTAAAACCACGCTGACAGCGGCGATGACGAAAGTTATGGCGGAAGCGCAGGGTGGTGAAGTGAAAGCCTTTGATCAAATTGATAATGCGCCAGAAGAACGTGCACGTGGTATCACCATCGCGACTTCACACGTAGAGTACGAGAGCCCAAACCGTCACTACGCACACGTTGACTGTCCTGGACACGCCGACTATGTGAAGAACATGATTACCGGTGCGGCGCAGATGGACGGCGCGATCCTGGTTGTATCGGCTGCTGACGGCCCGATGCCGCAAACACGTGAGCACATCCTGCTGTCACGTCAGGTTGGTGTCCCATATGTGCTTGTTTACATGAACAAGGCAGACATGGTCGACGACGAAGAGCTGTTAGAGCTGGTCGAGATGGAGATCCGTGAGCTGTTAGACGCTTATGAGTTCCCGGGTGACGATACCCCGATCATCATTGGTTCAGCACTGAAAGCATTAGAAGGCGACACCAGCGACATCGGTGCGCCATCGATCATCAAGCTGGTTCAGGCGATGGATGACTACATCCCGCAGCCAGAGCGTGCGGTTGATCAACCATTCCTGATGCCGGTTGAGGACGTATTCTCAATCTCAGGTCGTGGTACGGTTGTTACCGGTCGTATCGAACGTGGCGTGATCAACGTTGGTGAAGAGATCGAGATCGTTGGTATCCGTGATACCCAGACAACGACCTGTACTGGTGTTGAGATGTTCCGCAAGCTGCTGGACACAGGCGAGGCCGGTGATAACGTTGGTCTGTTGCTGCGTGGACTGAAGCGTGAAGAAGTTGAGCGTGGCCAGGTATGTTGTAAGCCTGGAAGCGTAAACCCGCACACCAAGTTTGAGTGTGAAGTATATGTATTAAGTAAAGATGAAGGTGGTCGTCACACACCATTCTTCAACAACTATCGTCCCCAGTTCTACTTCCGTACGACTGACGTGACAGGTGCATGTGACCTGCCGGAAGGTACCGAGATGGTAATGCCGGGCGATAATGTAAAAATGACAGTGACCCTGATCAACCCGATTGCGATGGAAGAAGGCTTACGCTTTGCTATCCGTGAAGGTGGTCGTACCGTTGGTGCGGGTGTTGTCTCTAAGATTATTGAGTAAGTAATTTACTCTGAATGAGTATAGCGGGAGGTGCGGCAATGTCGCACCTCCCGCGTACGGTTAGGCCAGTGGCTCAATTGGTAGAGCAGCGGTCTCCAAAACCGCAGGTTGGGGGTTCGAGTCCCTCCTGGCCTGCCAATATTATTAAACATGATTAATAACATGGCAGGTGGATAAATGGTCGCTAAGACCGAACAAGTAGTTTCAAACAAGCTTGATACGTTCAAGCTGTTGCTGGCGATAGCAATACTGATAGCCGGTATTGTTGGTTTTTATTATTACGAAGCCGAATCGCAGTTATATCGTGTGCTGGGCGTAGTGTTCATGACAGGTGTGGCTATTGCCATCAGTTCTACTACGAATCTCGGTCAGAGCCTCATCGGTTTTGCTCGAGAAGCTCGCATGGAAGTGCGTAAGGTCGTATGGCCGACCCGCCAGGAAACGGTGCAGACGACTTTCATGGTGATCGTCGCGGTGATCATCATCGGTATTTTTCTCTGGCTGATCGATATGCTGCTGGCTGAAGCGATCCAGATGATAACAGGGGGTGCATAAGTCATGGCAAAGCATTGGTATGTTGTGCATGCGTATTCAAATTTTGAAGCCAAGGTGAAGGCTTCGCTGGAAGAGCATATCCGTCTTGCAGGAATGGAGGACATGTTCGGCCAGATCCTGATTCCAACAGAGGAAGTTGTCGAGATCAGGGACGGTGTTAAACGTCGTTCTGAGCGTAAGTTTTTCCCGGGTTATGTGCTCGTGGAAATGGAGATGAATGACGAGACCTGGCACCTGGTGAAGGATGTTCCAAAGGTAATGGGCTTTATCGGTGGTACTAAAGACCAGCCAGCGCCGATTACCGAAAAAGAAGCGATGAGTATTATGAATGCTGTTGCTGAAGGTGTGGAAAAGCCAAAACCAAAAGTTTTGTATCAGCCTGGCGAAGTGGTACGTGTTACCGATGGGCCGTTCAATGACTTCAATGGCGTGGTCGAAGATGTCGATTATGATCGTAACCGCCTGAAGGTGGCTGTGCTGATATTCGGTCGTTCGACACCGGTAGATTTAGAATTTAGCCAGGTAGAGAAGGGCTAAAAGAATTTACCGCAGAGGCGCAAAGGCGCAGAGAAAAAATGATTGTTTTGTTACGCCATAGGCGCAACAAAACAATATAGACTCTGCCTCTCCGCGCCTCTGCGGTGAAAAGTTTTTAAGATTTTTACAACTATACGGGGAGCCCGAATCGAGTACGGCGTTTGAACCCGGGAGAAAGAAGATGGCTAAAAAAGTCGACGCGTATATCAAGTTGCAGGTACCTGCAAATGAAGCGAACCCAAGTCCACCGGTTGGTCCTGCATTAGGTCAGCACGGTGTGAATATCATGGAATTCTGTAAAGCATTCAATGCCAAGACGCAGAACATGGAAAAAGGAATGCCTATTCCTGTCGTTATCACTGTTTATTCTGATAAAAGCTTTACTTTTATCACAAAAACACCGCCAGCTCAGATCTTGCTGAAGAAAGCAGCTGGTATTGCTAAAGGTAGTGGTGAGCCGCATATCAATAAAGTGGGCAAGGTAAACCGTGCGCAGCTGGAAGAGATCGCAACTATGAAAATGCCGGATCTGACAGCGGCTGATATGGATGCTGCGGTTCGCACCATTGCTGGCAGTGCGCGTAGCATGGGTATCGAGACAGAGGGTGTTAAATAATGGCTAAGTTATCTAAACGCGTTAAAGCGATCAATGAAAAAATCGATAAAGAAAAAGTTTATCCGATAGAGGAAGCTTTAGCTTTATTGAAAGAAGTATCAAAAGTTAAGTTTAACGAATCAGTTGATATCAGCGTAAACCTGGGTCTTGACCCTAAGAAGAGTGACCAGGTTGTACGTGGCGCGACTGTGTTACCAAATGGTAGCGGTAAAGAAGTTCGCGTAGCCGTATTCACCGATGGTGACAATGCTAAAGCGGCTACAGAAGCCGGTGCTGATATCGTTGGTATGGATGACCTGGCGGCAGAAGTTAAAAAAGGCAACATGGATTTTGATGTTGTTATCGCTTCACCAGACGCAATGCGCGTCGTTGGTCAGCTGGGTCAGATCCTTGGTCCTCGAGGTTTGATGCCTAACCCTAAAGTCGGAACAGTTACACCAAACGTAGCTGAGGCAGTTAAAAATGCCAAGTCTGGTCAGGTGCGTTACCGTGTAGACAAGGCGGGTATCATCCACTGTTCTGTCGGTACTGTTAAGTTTGACGTGCAGCAGTTAAAAGAGAACATCGATGGTCTGGTCGCTGATCTGATCAAAGCGAAACCAACTGCAGCAAAAGGTGTATACCTTAAGAAAATTTCTGTTTCAACAACCATGGGCCCTGGCCTGCTTGTTGATCAGTCAGTTTACGCCTAGTAAATACTAGGGTGTAACTGCGTAATTTGCTGCCGTTCAGTTTTGAATGGCAGCGAAGATTTGACAGCCGAGTGATCGGTGTCGTCAGAGACCGTAGGTGCAAGAGATGATGGGAGTAATTCCAGCAGATATTGCTTAATTTCCTACGTAGATGGTGAAGTCCGACTTGCATTGCAGCTTGATAGCAAAACAGGGGGGCGCACCGTTAGTGGGTCATGCATGTTGCATGATCTGTTTAACTTGGCTGGGTTAATGAATGTGTTGCTGCTTTTGCGGCATGTTGTTTGGCCTGGCTCTAACAGGAGAGCTAAAGTGGCACTAAATCTTGAAAGCAAGAAAGCTATTGTCGCTGAAGTTTCTACAATTGCCGCCAGTGCACTTTCAGCAGTAGCTGCTGAATATCGTGGTATTACTGTAGGAGACATGACCGAGTTGCGTGTTAAAGCGCGTAATGAAGGCGTTTATCTGAAAGTCGCGAAAAACACACTGGTAAAACGTGCAGTTGAAGGTACTGAGTTCGAGTGTATGCAGGATGAACTGGTAGGACCGCTGATCATGGCGTTCTCTCAGGAAGATCCAGGCGCAGCTGCTCGACTCATTAAGGATTTTTCGAAAGACAATGACAAACTGATCGCCAAAGTAATCGCTATTGGCGGTGAAGTATTGCCTATCGAACAACTGGATGCGTTATCTAAATTGCCTACACGTGATCAAGCGATCGCGATGCTGATGGCAGTGATGAAAGCGCCAGTCGAAAAATTCGTTCGTACACTCAACGAGCCGCACGCGAAGATGGTTCGCACTGTGGCTGCTGTACGTGATCAAAAGCAGTCCGCTGCTTAGATTTTAAAGGCGTGGCGTAGATACTGACGCTTTGCATATTTATTAATTATTTATTTAAAACTGGAGATTAATCATGGCTGTTTCTAAAGATGATATTCTGGAAACCATTTCCAACATGTCTGTAATGGAAGTTGTAGATCTTATATCTGCAATGGAAGAAAAATTTGGCGTATCTGCAGCTGCTGCTGTAGCTGCTGCACCTGCTGCTGGCGGTGACGCTGGTGGTGCTGCTGCCGCTGAAAAAGACGAGTTTGATGTTGTACTGACAGGCTTTGGCGATAACAAAGTGGCTGCTATTAAAGCAGTTCGCGCTATCACAGGCTTAGGTCTGAAAGAAGCTAAAGATGCTGTAGAAGGTGCACCAACTGTACTTAAAGAAGCTGCATCTAAAGACGAAGCTGCTGACATTCAAAAGCAGCTTGAAGAGGCTGGCGCAACTGTCGAGCTTAAGTAGAGGTATCGCGCTGAGCTCGATTGACCCCATGCTTACAATGCTGGGGGCAGCGGAATCAGCGACAGGACAGGCTGGAAACACTGTTGAAAGACAGTGTTTTCCCGGCCTTTTCCTGTTTCTGCCTGAAAAATCGGGTTGCTGATAGATCAGCTTTGGCTGACTAGTAGATAGATGTAATTTATAAAAATTACACCAAATAAATTTAAGATTAAACGAGGATTACTGATGACATACTCTTTTACCGAGAAAAAACGACTCCGCAAGGATTTCGGTAAGCGTCCACCGGTTCTGGATGTGCCCTATTTGTTATCGATGCAAATTGATTCATTTCATGGTTTTTTGCAATCAGAAAAAACAGCAGTACAGCGCCAGGCTACGGGCTTGCAGGGTGCTTTTGAATCAGTATTCCCGATCGTCAGTTACTCAGGTCATGTAAAGCTGCAGTTTGTTGAATATAAACTGGGTAAACCTGTGTTCGACGTGAAAGAATGTCAGCTTCGCGGCATGACATATGCAGCTCCGCTGCGCGTGGTTTTACGTCTTGAGATCTATGACAAAGACAATAAAAAGAAAACTGCACCGAAAGAAGTTAAAGAGCAGGAAGTGTTCATGGGCGAAATGCCCCTGATGACTGACAACGGTACCTTTGTCATTAATGGTACAGAGCGTGTCATCGTGTCTCAGCTACATCGTTCACCTGGTGTGTTATTTGACCATGATAAAGGTAAGACCCATTCATCAGGTAAGATCCTTTATTCTGCTCGCGTTATCCCTTACCGTGGTTCATGGCTGGATTTCGAGTTTGACCCTAAAGACGCTCTGTTTGTTCGTATCGACCGTCGTCGTAAACTGCCGGCGTCGATACTGTTACGTTCTTTAGGTTACAACAACGAAGAAATACTGGATACATTCTTCGAGAGTATCGTATACACCTTTACCAAAGACGGTGTCAGTTTTGACCTTGTGCCTGAACGTCTTCGTGGTGATACCGCAAGTTTTGATATTACCTCGGGTAAAGAGGTGATCGTTGAAACTGGCAAGCGTGTGACAATGCGTCACATCAAAGAGCTTGAAAAGAAAAAAGTTAAGAAGCTGAATGCGCCGATGGATTACCTTGTAGGTAAGATCCTGGCGACCGATCTCATCGATGAAGAGACCGGTGAAGTCATGGTGCCGGCTAACTCTGAATTTACAGAAGAGCTGATCGCTTTCGTTCAGGAGAAAGGTATCAAGAGTGTTCGTGTGATCTACACTAACGACCTTGATGCTGGTCCGTTTATCTCCAACACGCTGGCAATCGACAGTACAACGACCAAACTGGAAGCGCAGATCGAGATCTATCGCATGATGCGTCCAGGTGAGCCACCGACTAAAGATGCGGCTGAAAATCTGTTCAATAACCTGTTCTTCTCAGAAGACCGTTATGACATTTCAACCGTTGGCCGTATGAAGTTCAACCGACGTCTGCAACGAGATTCTTCTGAAGGCCCAGGTATCCTGTATGACTCACGCCACTTCAGTGTGCGTAAAGATGACCTGGCTAAAGAACTGCTTGAGCAACTCGGTGAATCATCAGACATCCTCGCAGTGATGAAAGAACTGATCTCGATCCGTAACGGTAACGGTACCGTCGATGATATCGATCATCTCGGTAATCGCCGTATCCGTAGTGTTGGCGAGATGGCTGAGAACGTCTTCCGCGTTGGTCTGGTTCGAGTCGAGCGTGCAGTGAAAGAGCGCTTGACGACAGCAGAGCAGGACGGCCTGATGCCGCAGGAACTGATCAATGCAAAACCTGTTGCGGCGGCGGTCAAAGAATTCTTCGGTTCAAGCCAGCTGTCACAGTTTATGGATCAGAATAATCCATTATCTGAGGTAACACACAAACGTCGTATTTCAGCTTTAGGTCCAGGCGGCCTGACGCGAGAGCGTGCCGGTTTTGAGGTGCGCGACGTACATCCGACTCACTATGGTCGTGTATGTCCTATTGAGACACCTGAGGGGCCAAACATCGGTCTGATTAACTCACTGTCTGTATACGCACGTACCAACGAATACGGCTTCCTTGAGACACCTTACCGTAAGGTAGTCAAAGGTATGGCGACAAAAGATATCGATTATCTTTCAGCGATCGAAGAGAGTAATTTTGTGATCGCGCAGGCAAATGCCAGCATGAGCGACAAAGGTAAGCTGTTAGACGAGATGGTGTCATGCCGACACATGAACGAATTCTCATTATCAGCACCAGAAGACGTTCAATATATGGATGTATCACCGAGACAGATCGTTTCTGTTGCGGCATCGCTGATTCCTTTCCTTGAGCACGATGATGCTAACCGTGCGTTGATGGGGTCAAACATGCAACGCCAGGCGGTCCCTACGCTGCGTGCAGACAAGCCGTTAGTCGGTACCGGCATGGAGCGTGCAGTTGCGCACGACTCTGGTGCTTCGGTCATCGCTAAACGCGGAGGTGTGATCGATTCAGTTGATTCAGGCCGTATCGTAATCCGTGCGCATGAAGCAGAAGCTGCAGATGGTGCAACCGGTGTGGATATCTATAACCTGACAAAATACACACGTTCCAACCAGAATACCTGCATCAACCAGCGTCCACTGGTGAAGGTTGGTGATAGTGTCGAGCGTGGCGACATCATCGCTGATGGTCCATCGACTGATATGGGCGAACTGGCGTTGGGCCAAAACATGCTGGTTGCTTACATGGCGTGGAACGGTTACAACTTCGAGGACTCTATCATCATCTCTGAGCGTGTAGTGGAAGAAGATCGTTATACCACTATCCATATCCAGGAACTGAGCAGTGTTGCACGTGATACCAAACTGGGTTCTGAAGAGATCACGGCGGATATTCCAAACGTTAGCGAAAGCCTGCTATCAAAACTCGACGAGTCCGGTGTGGTCTATGTCGGTGCTGAAGTCGGTCCGGGTGATATCCTGGTCGGTAAAGTAACGCCGAAAGGTGAGACTCAACTGACAGCAGAAGAAAAACTTCTTCGCGCCATCTTTGGTGAGAAGGCGTCTGATGTTAAAGATTCATCATTACGCGTCGGTGCCAGTACTTACGGTACGGTCATCGGTGTACAGGTCTTTACCCGTGACGGTGTCGATAAAGACAAGCGTGCCATGGAGATCGAAGAAGAAGAGATCGCTTCCGTGAAAAAAGACGTCGATGCACAATGGCGCATCATCGAAGAAGATCTATTTGCCCGTATGGAAAAAGTCTTCACAGGCAAGCAGGCAGCCGGTGGTCCGGGTGGCCTGAAATCAGGCGACAAGATTACTGCTTCATACCTGAAGGAGCTGGATCATAAAGACTGGATGCAGATCCGTCTCAAGAACGAAGCTGAAAACGCTCGCATCGAGGAACTGACCAAGCAGCATAAAGAGCAGCGTGAACTGTTAGATGCTTACTTTAAAGAAAAGAAAGACAAGCTGACAGCTGGTGATGATCTTGCGCCGGGCGTGTTGAAGATGGTCAAGGTTTATCTTGCTGTTAAACGTCGCATGCAGCCTGGTGACAAGATGGCTGGTCGTCACGGTAACAAGGGTGTGGTTTCAACCATCGTTCCGGTCGAAGATATGCCACACACAGCTGATGGCACACCGGTCGATATCATCCTGAATCCGCTGGGCGTACCTTCACGTATGAACGTGGGTCAGGTTCTTGAAACGCATCTGGGTCTGGCGGCAAAAGGTCTGGGTGACGTTATCAGTAAGATGCTGGATGATAACGAGTCTGTGGCAAGTATCCGCAAGTTCCTGGATCAGATATACAACCATAGAGAGAAAAAAGTCGACCTTAAGGCGTTCAGTGATGAAGAACTGCTGGATCTGGCGAATAACCTGCGTAAGGGTGTACCGATGGCAACACCGGTATTCGATGGCGCAGAAGAGGAAGAAATTTACCGTATGCTGGAACTGGCTGGTCTACCGACCAGTGGTCAGACAACGTTATATGACGGTCGTACCGGTCAGCAGTTTGATAACCCCGTGACCATTGGTTACAAGTACATGCTGAAACTGAATCACCTTATCGACGACAAGATGCATGCGCGTTCTACCGGGCCATACAGCCTGGTAACACAGCAACCGTTAGGTGGTAAGGCTCAGTTCGGTGGTCAGCGCTTCGGTGAGATGGAAGTGTGGGCACTGGAAGCATATGGTGCGGCTTATACCTTGCAGGAGATGCTGACAGTCAAATCTGATGACGTGGCTGGTCGTAACAAGATGTACAAGAACATTGTTGATGGTAATCATCATATGGAGCCGGGGATGCCGGAGTCCTTCAATGTACTGCTTAAAGAGATTCGTGCTTTAGGTATAAACATTGAGCTGGAGCTGGAGGATAAGTCTTAACTGACTATCTTCAGGCACATTAATATTCCGCATAGCGAAACCATATAAATATAGAATCAGACAGGATTTAGGGCAATGAAAGACTTACTTAAGCTCATTAAACAACCAGGCCAGAATGAAGATTTTGATGCGATCAAGATCAGCCTGGCTTCGCCAGCACAGGTTCAGTCCTGGTCATTCGGTGAAGTTAAAAAACCGGAAACCATTAACTACCGTACATTTAAGCCAGAACGTGACGGTCTGTTCTGTGCCAAGATTTTTGGCCCGGTAAAAGACTACGAATGCCTCTGCGGTAAATACAAGCGTCTGAAACATCGCGGCGTTGTCTGTGAGAAATGTGGCGTCGAAGTCACCCAGTCAAAAGTACGCCGTGAGCGTATGGGGCACATCGACCTGGCTAGTCCGGTCGCGCATATCTGGTACCTGAAATCATTACCATCTCGTATCGGTCTGTTGTTAGACATGACCCTGCGTGAGATCGAACGCATCCTTTACTTCGAAGCATTCGTTGTAATCGAGCCCGGCCTGACCACGCTGGAAAAAGGTCAGCTGTTAACAGATGAAACATATCTTGAAGCCATCGAAGAACATGGCGATGAGTTCGATGCGCGCATGGGCGCTGAAGCGGTTCATGAGATGCTGAAAGGCCTGGTGCTGGAAGAAGAGCGCATTCAGATACGTGAAGACATGGGTGCTACCAAGTCTGAAACCAAACTGAAACGTCTGGCAAAACGTCTTAAATTAGTCGAATCATTTATCGCATCGGGTAATCGTCCAGAATGGATGATCATGACTATCCTGCCGGTTCTGCCGCCTGATCTGCGTCCACTGGTGCCACTGGATGGTGGTCGTTTCGCGACCTCTGATCTGAATGATCTGTACCGCCGTGTGATCAACCGTAACAACCGTCTGAAACGTTTATTAGAATTGTATGCGCCTGATATCATCGTACGTAACGAAAAACGTATGCTGCAGGAGTCTGTTGACGCGCTGATGGATAACGGTCGTCGTGGCCGTGCGATCACCGGCACTAACAAGCGTCCGCTGAAATCACTGGCAGACATGATTAAAGGTAAGCAGGGTCGTTTCCGTCAGAACCTGTTAGGTAAACGTGTCGATTACTCTGGACGTTCAGTGATCGTGGTTGGTCCTACACTGAAACTACATCAGTGTGGTCTGCCCAAGAAGATGTCGCTTGAGCTGTTCAAGCCCTTTATCTTTAACAAATTATTGCGTCGCGGCCTTGCTACAACCATTAAAGCTGCGAAGAAAATGGTCGAGAAAGAAGGTACCGAAGTATGGGATATCCTCGATGAAGTTATCCGCGAACATCCGGTCATGCTCAACCGTGCGCCTACACTGCATAGATTAGGTATCCAGGCATTTGAGCCGGTACTGATCGAAGGGAAAGCGATCCAGTTGCATCCGCTGGTATGTACTGCATTTAACGCTGACTTTGACGGCGACCAGATGGCTGTACACGTGCCGTTATCGATCGAGGCACAATTAGAAGCGCGTACCCTGATGCTGGCGACAAACAACATCCTGTCACCTGCGTCCGGCGACCCTATCATCGTGCCATCTCAGGATATCGTACTGGGTCTGTACTACATGACCCGTGAATCAATCAACGTGGCAGGTGAAGGCATGGTCTTCGCAGACGTTGATGAGGTGCATCGCGCCTACGATAACGGTATGGCGCATCTGCAGGCAAAAGTAAAAGCACGTATCAAAGAAGTTATCTTCAATGAGGCGGGTGAGCTGGAAGAGCGTTATACGATAGTTGATACCACGGTCGGCCGTGCCATCCTGTCTGAGATCATCCCTGCGGGCATCCCGTACGAGCTGGTCAACCAGGACCTTGGCAAGAAAGCCATCTCAAACCTGATCAACTCATGTTACCGCCAGGTAGGTCTGAAAGCGACGGTTATATTTGCTGACCAGTTGATGTACACCGGTTTCAGATATTCGACCCGTTCAGGCATCTCGATCTGTATCAATGATATGGTTATCCCTGAAGAGAAAGCCGCACTGCTGTCAGGCGCTGATGCCGAGGTGAAAGAGATCCAGGAGCAGTATGCTTCCGGTCTGGTCACCAACGGTGAGCGTTATAACAAGGTGGTGGATATCTGGTCGCATGCCAATGAAGCAGTGGCAAAAGCCATGATGGATAAACTCAGCACCGTCGAAGTCGAAGATGCTGAAGGCAACATGGTTACCCAGCCTTCCTTCAACAACATCTTCGTGATGGCTGACTCCGGCGCTCGTGGTTCTGCTGCGCAGATTCGTCAGCTGGCTGGTATGCGTGGTCTGATGGCAAAACCGGATGGTTCGATCATTGAGACACCGATTACAGCGAACTTCCGTGAAGGTCTCAACGTACTGCAGTACTTCATCTCAACCCACGGTGCTCGTAAAGGTCTGGCTGATACCGCGTTGAAGACAGCGAACTCTGGTTACCTGACTCGTCGCCTGGTCGATGTGGCCCAGGATATGGTCATTCTGAAGAAAGACTGTGATACTGAAAAAGGCATGCTGGTACAGTCGATCATCGAAGGTGGTGATGTGATCATGCCTTTGAGTGAGCTGGTACTGGGTCGTGTGGTCGCACGTGACGTGGTTAACACGGATGATGAGGTATTGATTCCACGCGGTACCCTGCTCGATGAGCAATGGGTAGAGCAGCTGGACGAACTTGGTGTCGACGAGATATTCGTTCGCTCTGTGATTACCTGTGAAAATACACAAGGTGTATGTTCTATGTGTTATGGCCGTGACCTTGCTCGTGGCCACCAGGTTAACCATGGTGAAGCGGTTGGAGTAATCGCTGCGCAGTCAATCGGTGAGCCGGGTACACAGCTGACCATGCGTACCTTCCACATCGGTGGTGCGGCGAGTCGTTCCGCTGCCGCAAACAGCATCAGCGTGAAGACTTCCGGTAAAGTTCGTCTGCATAATATTAAAGTCGTGCCTCAGACAAGTGGTAACCTGGTGGCGGTCTCCCGTTCCGGTGAGCTGGGTGTGACTGATGATCAGGGCCGTGAGCGCGAGTTGTATAAGATTCCTTATGGTGCGGTCATTTCTATAGAAGAAGGTGGCGATGTCGCAGCCGGACAGGTTGTTGCTACATGGGATCCGCATACTCACCCGATTATTACCGAGGTGGAAGGTAAGGTTAAATTTACCGATTTTGCCGAAGGTATCAGTGTTCAGAAAGAAACGGATGAGATTACCGGCCTGTCTTCAATCGTTATCATCGATCCAAAACAGCGTCCTACCGCGGGTAAGGACATGCGTCCATTGATAACCCTGGTAGATGCTAAAGGTAAAGACCTCAATATCGCAGGTACTGAGCAGCCAGCACGTTACTTCCTGCCATCTGGTGCGATTATTAATATCGAAGATGGTAATGCTGTGGCGGTTGGTGATGTCATCGCGCGTATTCCCCAGGAGTCCAGTAAGACTCGTGATATTACCGGTGGTCTGCCGCGTGTTGCTGACCTGTTCGAAGCACGTAAACCGAAAGAGCCAGCGATCATGGCGGAGGCAACAGGTGTTGTCAGTTTCGGTAAAGAGACCAAGGGTAAGCAGCGTCTGGTTATCACCAAAGACAGCTCTGAAGCGGTGGAGTCACTGATTCCTAAATGGCGTCACATCAACGTGTTCGAAGGTGAGCGCGTTGAGCAGGGCGAGATCATCGCTGATGGTGAGCGTAGTGCGCACGATATCCTGCGTCTGCTGGGTGCAGAAGCGCTGGCAGAGTACCTGGTTAACGAGATTCAGGACGTTTATCGTTTACAGGGTGTGAAGATCAATGATAAGCACATCGAGGTGATCATTCGCCAGATGCTGCGTAAGTGCGAGATCATCGAAGGTGGCGATTCTAACTACCTGAAAGGTGAGATCGTCGAGCGAACACGCGTTATCGATGAATGTGAGCAACTCAAAGAAGAAGGTAAAGAGCCAGCTATATTTGAGCCAATACTATTAGGTATTACCAAAGGTTCGCTGGTGACTGAATCCTTCATCTCAGCGGCGTCGTTCCAGGAAACAACCCGCGTACTGACTGAAGCGTCTGTCCGAGGCGGCAGTGACAAACTGCGCGGCCTGAAGGAAAACGTGATCGTCGGTCGCCTTATTCCTGCCGGTACCGGTCTTGCTTTCCATGAAGACAGGCAGCGTCAGCGTACCGCTGATATCGAAGCGGCTTTTATCACGGAAGAAGAGGCCAGTGCTGAACTGGCCGATGTATCGACCGAAGATCTGGATGATGTAGAAATGCCAGCGGAAATCGTCGATGCTGTTGATGCAGCTGAGACTGAACAACCCGAGCAGGACGCTTAAAAAACTATTTACCGCAGAGACGTGAAATCGCGGAGAAAACCCTTTTATGTTAGATGCGCCGCAGGCGTAACTAACATCATTGAAAACTCTGCTACTCAGCGTCTCTGCGGTGAAAAAATGCCTTTAAATGGCGCTTTTCTGGCGGCTGGTAGCTTGACAGTTACCGGCGGTGAGCATAGAATTGCGCCTCTTTTGACAGGCCCCCGAGTAACTTCCTGGGCCTGTTGTTTATTATGAGCCTGCAGTAAATACCAGTGGGCGCCGTTAAGTTAATGAAATTTAACGGAATTTGGAGTTATAGATGACAACAATTAACCAATTAGTGCGTAAACCGCGCCGTAGCAAAGTTGTAAAAAGTAACGTGCCTGCTCTTGAAGCATGCCCGCAGAAACGTGGTGTCTGTACCCGTGTTTATACAACTACACCGAAAAAGCCTAACTCAGCGATGCGTAAAGTTGCACGTGTACGTTTAACGAACAGCTTTGAGGTGACCAGTTATATTGGTGGTGAAGGTCATAACCTGCAGGAGCACAGCGTGGTTCTTATCCGCGGTGGTCGTGTTAAGGATTTACCTGGTGTTCGTTACCACGTGGTACGTGGTAGCCTGGATACGCAGGGTGTAGAAACACGTCGCCAGGGCCGTTCTAAATACGGTACTAAACGCCCTAAGGGTTAATTTAAGAAACAAGATTCTAGAGAAAACTAATGCCAAGAAGAAGAGAAGTCGCCAAACGAGAAGTACTGCCTGATCCTAAGTTCGGTAGTGTACAGATCACTAAATTCGTCAACATGATCATGAGAGGCGGCAAGAAATCAGTCGCTGAAACGATTTTGTACAATGCGCTGGATCGTATCAGTGATAAAGCTGATGGTGAGCCAATGGATGTTCTCGATAAAGCACTGGAAAATGTTAGTCCTATGGTAGAGGTTAAATCTCGCCGTGTGGGTGGTGCAACTTACCAGGTGCCTGTCGAAGTGCGCACTAGTCGTCGTACTGCACTAGCGATGCGCTGGTTGATCGAAGCGTCTCGTAAGCGCGGTGAAAAATCTATGCAGCTGAAACTGGCTGGTGAGCTGATGGATGCGGCTGAAAACCGTGGGAATGCAGTTAAGAAACGTGAAGATACGCATCGCATGGCTGAAGCTAACAAGGCTTTTGCACATTTCCGCTGGTAGTCTTTGTAGTTTAGTTTGTCGGCCTGAAGTTTATAACAGGTCATAATTAAGTAGGATCAGAAGTCATGGCTCGCACCACGCCAATCAAGCGCTATCGTAATATTGGTATCATGGCGCATATTGATGCGGGCAAGACGACGACAACCGAACGTATCCTGTTTTATACAGGCATTTCTCACAAGATTGGTGAGGTACATGACGGTGCGGCCACCATGGACTGGATGGAGCAGGAGCAGGAGCGCGGGATTACTATCACTTCCGCAGCGACTACCTGTTTCTGGCGTGGCATGGATAAGCAGTATGAGCAGCACCGTATCAACATAATTGATACACCCGGCCACGTTGATTTCACTATCGAAGTAGAACGTTCGCTACGTGTTTTGGACGGTGCTTGCGCCGTTTTTTGCGCTGTAGGCGGTGTCGAACCACAGTCTGAGACGGTGTGGCGGCAGGCCAATAAATACCATGTGCCACGCATGGCGTTCGTTAACAAGATGGACCGTGCGGGTGCAGATTTTCTGCGCGTGGTAGAACAGATTAAGAAGCGTTTAGGCGCTAACCCTGTTGCGATGCAGATAGCTATCGGGGCAGAAGAGCACTTTGAGGGTGTTGTGGATCTCGTCAGGATGATAGCGATTCGCTGGAAAGAGGAAAACATGGGCTCGGAATTCAGCGAAGGTGATATTCCGGCTGAGTTGCTCGATCTGTGTAATGAGCGACGTGATCTCATGGTAGAGGCGGCAGCTGAAGCCAGTGAAGAGCTGATGGATAAATATCTTGAGAGCGGTGATCTGAACGCTGAAGATATCAAGCAGGGTATACGTCTGCGTACATTGGCTAACGAGATCGTGCCAGTATTTTGTGGTAGTGCGTTCAAGAATAAAGGTGTGCAGGCGATGCTCGATGCTTTCATCGACTATATGCCGTCGCCGATCGATGTGCCAGCTATTACCGGGCACCTCGATGATAAAGATGAGACGGTGGCTGAACGGCCGTCTGACGATAAGGCGCCGTTTGCGGCACTGGGTTTTAAGATTGCGACTGATCCATTCGTCGGCAGTCTGACCTTCTTCCGTGTTTATTCGGGCGTTTTAAAAACCGGAGATACGGTTTATAACCCGGTAAAAGGTAAAAAAGAGCGTGTTGGTCGTATCGTACAGATGCATGCCAATCATCGCGAAGAGATTAAAGAAGTGCTTGCAGGTGATATCGCTGCAGCAATCGGTCTCAAGGATGTCACCACGGGTGATACCCTGTGTGATCCAAATGCAGTGATAACGCTGGAGAAGATGGATTTCCCGGATCCGGTTATCTCGGTAGCCGTTGAACCGAAGACCAAGGCTGACCAGGAAAAGATGGGTGTGGCACTGGGTAAACTGGCGCACGAGGATCCATCTTTCCGTGTGCATACCGATGAAGAATCTGGTCAGACCATTATTTCTGGCATGGGTGAGCTTCATCTTGAGATCATCATTGATCGTATGCTGCGTGAATTTAGCGTGAATGCCAATATCGGTAATCCGCAGGTGGCATATCGTGAAGCGATAACCAGGACGGTTGAGCATGAAGCGAAGTTTGCAAGGCAGTCAGGTGGTCGCGGTCAGTACGGCCATGTTTACCTGAAGATCGAGCCGCAGAAGCCTGGTTTGGGATATGAGTTTGTTAATGATATCGTTGGCGGAGCTGTACCTAGAGAGTACATACCAGCGGTTGATAAAGGGGTGCAGGAGCAGATGCGCAGTGGCGTACTGGCCGGCTACCCGATAGAAGATGTAAAGGTTACCCTGTATGACGGCTCGTATCACGATGTTGATTCGAGCGAGATGGCATTCAAGATAGCCGGTTCGATGTGTTTCAGGCAGGGTGCGCTGGAAGCGGGGCCAACCATACTCGAGCCGATGATGAAGGTCGAGGTGGTGACGCCGGAAGAGTACATGGGTGATGTTATGGGTGATCTCAACCGACGTCGCGGTATCGTTCATGGTATGGAAGATACTGTTTCGGGCAAGATCATCCGTGCAGAAGTGCCGTTATCAGAGATGTTTGGTTATTCTACATCGCTACGCTCGGCAACACAGGGAAGGGCGACGTACTCGATGGAGTTCGAGAAATATGCAGAAGCGCCGAAAGTGATTTCGGATGCGGTTGTCTCCAGCAAGACTGGGATGTAGATGCCGGAACTAACGGCCAGAAGATAAAGATTTTTAATATTTAATTTAAACGTACTAGATAAAAAGAGAAGAGGTAATAGCAGTGTCTAAGGAAAAGTTTGAAAGAACCAAGCCGCACGTAAACGTAGGCACAATTGGTCACGTAGACCACGGTAAAACCACGCTGACAGCGGCGATGACGAAAGTTATGGCAGAAGCGCAGGGTGGTGAAGTGAAAGCCTTTGATCAAATTGATAATGCGCCAGAAGAACGTGCGCGTGGTATCACCATCGCGACTTCACACGTAGAGTACGAGAGCCCAAACCGTCACTACGCACACGTTGACTGTCCTGGACACGCCGACTATGTGAAGAACATGATTACCGGTGCGGCACAGATGGACGGCGCGATCCTGGTTGTATCGGCTGCTGACGGCCCGATGCCGCAAACACGTGAGCACATCCTGCTGTCACGTCAGGTTGGTGTCCCATATGTGCTTGTTTACATGAACAAGGCAGACATGGTCGACGACGAAGAGCTGTTAGAGCTGGTCGAGATGGAGATCCGTGAGCTGTTAGACGCTTATGAGTTCCCGGGTGACGATACCCCGATCATCATTGGTTCAGCACTGAAAGCATTAGAAGGCGACACCAGCGACATCGGTGCGCCATCGATCATCAAGCTGGTTCAGGCGATGGATGACTACATCCCGCAGCCAGAGCGTGCGGTTGATCAACCATTCCTGATGCCGGTTGAGGACGTATTCTCAATCTCAGGTCGTGGTACGGTTGTTACCGGTCGTATCGAACGTGGCGTGATCAACGTTGGTGAAGAGATCGAGATCGTTGGTATCCGTGATACCCAGACAACGACCTGTACTGGTGTTGAGATGTTCCGCAAGCTGCTGGACACAGGCGAGGCCGGTGATAACGTTGGTCTGTTGCTGCGTGGACTGAAGCGTGAAGAAGTTGAGCGTGGCCAGGTATGTTGTAAGCCTGGAAGCGTAAACCCGCACACCAAGTTTGAGTGTGAAGTATATGTATTAAGTAAAGATGAAGGTGGTCGTCACACACCATTCTTCAACAACTATCGTCCCCAGTTCTACTTCCGTACGACTGACGTGACAGGTGCATGTGACCTGCCGGAAGGTACCGAGATGGTAATGCCGGGCGATAATGTAAAAATGACAGTGACCCTGATCAACCCGATTGCGATGGAAGAAGGCTTACGCTTTGCTATCCGTGAAGGTGGTCGTACCGTTGGTGCGGGTGTTGTCTCTAAAATCATCGAGTAATAAAAGATATGGCTAATCAACACATAAGAATCCGTTTAAAAGCTTTTGACCATCACCTGATCGACAAGTCGGCCAGTGAGATCGTTGAGACAGCTAAGCGTACCGGCGCCCACGTAAAAGGTCCTATTCCACTGCCAACGAAAAAAGAACGTTATACTATTCTGATTTCTCCGCACGTGAACAAAGATGCGCGTGATCAGTATGAGATCCGTACGCATAAGCGCATGATGGATATCATCGACCCAACAGACAAGACTGTTGATGCGTTGATGAAGCTCGATCTGTCTGCTGGTGTTGATGTTCAAATTAAACTGAATTAATTCAGTTTAATGCCGTTTTAGGCTGTTACTTGCAAAAGAAACAGTTTATAATACGCGCCTTTGTTGCCTGGCTAATGGCTCAGCAGTTGGAAAAGCTGGCTATGTAAAGTTACGGCGCAAAGTATAAATTATCGTAAGTCCTTGTAATTACTGGTTTTATCAGTAAGGGATACTGCGAAAACAACAGGCGAACAGCGCTACTTGTTGCTGTTTGACTTAAGGTTCATTTTTAAGAATTTAATTTATTAATCACGATTTATCGTGATTAACCAACCGGCTCACCCTGAGATTCCACTGGAATCCGTTCAGGCGCTGGTTTTTTATTAGCGAGTTTTAACATGACTATTGGTGTTATTGGTAGAAAAGCGGGTATGACGCGCATATTCACTGAAGACGGTGCTTCAACGCCTGTTACAGTGATCGAAGTAGCGTCTAACCGTATCACCCAGATTAAAACTGACGAAACAGATGGTTACCAGGCTATTCAGGTGACAACTGGTTCTAAAAAAGCGTCTCGTGTAACCAAGCCAATGGCTGGGCACTTTGCTAAAGCAGGTGTTGAGGCTGGTCGTGGTCTTTGGGAGTTCCGCGTAAACGGTGATGAGGCTGCTGAGCTGGCTGTTGGTGGTGAGGTTTCCATCGAGATGTTTGAAGCCGGTCAGAAGATTGATGTTACTGGAACCAGTATTGGTAAAGGTTTCCAGGGTGGCATCAAGCGTCATAACTTTACAATGCAGGACGCTACTCATGGTAACTCGATCTCGCACCGTTCAAATGGTTCGATCGGTATGTGTCAGACACCTGGTCGCGTGATCAAGGGTAAGAAGATGTCTGGCCACATGGGTAATGTGCAGCGCACCATACAGTCGCTTGAGCTGGTTCGTGTCGATGCTGAACGCGGTCTGCTGCTGGTTAAAGGTTCCGTTCCTGGCTCAAAAGGCGGTGACGTAATCGTTAAATCTGCTGTAAAAAAGAAAGCCTAAGTAAAAGAAATTTTAGAGATTATATAAGAGATTAAAATCGTGGATCTGCAACTACACAATAGTAAAGAAACAATCACTGTATCAGAAGCAGTGTTTGGTCTTGAATACAAAGAAAGCCTGATTCATCAGTTAGTGACTGCATATATGGCTGCTGGCCGCGCAGGTACTGTAGCGCAAAAGAATCGTTCAGCTGTCAGAGGCGGTGGTGCTAAGCCCTGGAATCAAAAAGGTTCTGGTCGCGCTCGTGCCGGTACAAGTCGCAGCCCGTTATGGCGCAGTGGTGGTAATACTTTTGCTGCTCAGCCACGCGATTACACGCAAAAGCTGAATAAGAAGATGTACAGGACTGGTATCCGTTCTATGCTTTCTGAGTTAAATCGCCAGCAGCGTCTGATTGTTGTTGATGATATTACTGTTGATGCACCGAAGACCAGGCAGATGGCTGCAAAGCTTGCCGATCTGGGTGTGAGCAAGACATTGATCGTTACAGAGACGGGTGATGAAAGTTTGTATCTTTCTGCTCGTAACCTGCCTTATGTTGAAGTGACTGATGCTGCAGGTATGAACCCTGTTAACCTGGCGCGTTATGATCATGTAGTGGTAACTGTCGGTGCGGTACGAGCTATCGAAGAGAGCCTGGGCCAAAATACTGCAGACGAGGGTAAGTGATGAATCAGGAACGCATGCATCAAATTTTAGTGTCTCCTCATGTGTCTGAGAAAGGCGCATTACTGGCAGACGAACAGAATCAACACGTATTTAAGGTGCTGTCTACAGCTACTAAATCAGAAGTTAAGCAGGCTGTCGAAGGTATGTTTAAGGTTAAGGTCGATAAAGTACGTATTTTAAATATTAAAGGCAAAACTAAGCGTTTTGGCGGTCGCATTGGTAAACGTTCTGACTTGCGTAAAGCATACGTTACATTGATGCCAGATAATGATATTGATTTCGCTGGTGCGAACTAGAACTACGAGTTAAAACGGGTTAGTCATGGCTATAGTAAAAACCAAACCAACATCACCTGGACGTCGTTTTGTCGTTAAGGTAGTAAATAAAGATTTACACAAAGGTGCGCCTGAGCGTTCGCTGACTGAAAGTAAAAATAAGTCTGGTGGCCGTAACAATGCAGGTCGTATCAGTACTCGCCACGTAGGTGGTGGTCACAAGCAGCGCTATCGCATTATCGATTTCAAACGCAACAAAGATGGTATTCCTGCGCGTGTTGAGCGTCTCGAGTATGATCCAAACCGTAGTGCAAACATCGCGCTTCTGGTTTACAAGGACGGTGTAAAGAGTTACATCATTGCGCCTAAAGGTGTTAAAGCTGGCGATGTACTGCAGTCTGGTAGCGATGCCCCTATCCGTGCTGGTAACACTTTGCCGATAGCAAACATTCCTGTTGGTTCGCAGATTCACTGTATCGAGATGAAGCCTGGTAAAGGTGCGCAGATCGCTCGCAGTGCGGGTACTACTGCGCAGCTGCTAGCTCGTGAAGGTATCTACGCAACATTACGTCTTCGTTCTGGTGAGATGCGCAAGATCCATACTGATTGCCGTGCGACTATCGGTGAAGTGGGTAATTCAGAGCACTCATTGCGTTCACTTGGTAAGGCGGGTGCATCTCGCTGGCGCGGTGTTCGTCCGACTGTACGTGGTGTAGTTATGAACCCGGTTGATCACCCGCATGGTGGTGGTGAAGGCCGTACATCTGGTGGTCGTCATCCTGTATCACCATGGGGCATGCCTACCAAGGGTTACAGAACACGTAGTAATAAACGTACAGACAACATGATTGTCCGTCGCCGTAATAAGTAATTTACGCATAAATAATTGAGGAAAGTTAAGTGCCACGTTCATTAAAAAAAGGTCCATTTATCGATCATCACCTGATCAATAAAGTGAACACAGCGGTTGAAACTAAAGATCGTAAGCCGATTAAAACATGGTCGCGTCGTTCAACAATTTTCCCTGAGATGGTTGGTTTGACCATTGCAGTCCATAACGGCAGGCAGCATGTGCCAGTTCTGGTTAATGAAAACATGGTTGGTCATAAGTTGGGAGAGTTTGCTCTAACCCGTACTTACAAAGGCCACGTTGCAAACAAGAAAGCTAAGTAGCGATAGCCTGGTTATATTAGAGAAGAACAAAGGTATTTATTGTGGAAGTAATTGCAAAACATCGATTCGCGCGTATATCACCGCAGAAATGTCGTTTGATCGCTGATCAAATTCGCGGCTTACCTGTTGATAAGGCATTAGACGCTCTTAATTTTGGCGTAACTAAGTCATCAGATCTGATGAAAAAAGTACTGGAGTCTGCGATTGCGAATGCAGAGCATAATGAAGGTGCTGACATTGATGAGCTTCGCGTAGCAAAAGTATTTGTTGACGAAGGCCCAACAATGAAACGTATACAGCCACGTGCGAAAGGACGTGCTAACCGAATTTTAAAACGTACAAGCCATATTACGGTTTGCGTGTCAGACGCATAAAGAGAGATAACGATGGGTCAAAAAGTACATCCAGTAGGTATTCGTCTAGGTATTTCAGCTGATTGGAATGCTAAGTGGTATGCATCAACTAAAGATTTTCCAAATCTGTTGAATGCTGACATTAAAGTACGTGACTATTTACGTAAAAAGCTGGCTAATGCCAATGTTAGTCGAATCCAGATCGAGCGTCCTACCGGATCGGCAAACGTAACTATTCACACTGCACGTCCAGGTGTTGTAATCGGTAAAAAAGGTGCTGACATCGAAATACTTCGCAAAGAAGTTGCAAAAATAATCGGTCTACATGTCAATGCAGTGAAAGTGAATATCGAAGAAATTCGTAAGCCTGAGCTGGACGCAAAACTTGTTGCTGAAAGTATTGCGCAACAACTTGAGCGTCGTGTGATGTTCAGGCGTGCGATGAAACGTGCGATTCAGAACACGATGCGTATGGGTGCGCAGGGTGTCAAGATTAAGATCGGTGGTCGTCTCAACGGTGCTGAGATCGCCCGTAGTGAAATGTATCACGAAGGTCGTGTACCACTTCATACTTTACGTGCTGATATCGATTACGGTACGCATGAAGCATTAACAACTTACGGCATTTTAGGTATTAAAGTCTGGATCTATAAAGGTGAAGTTTTTGATCTTTATAAAGACCTTGATACTAAAGACGCAGGCCAGAAAGCTACTGGGTCTGGCGCTGCCGCTGGTGCGGGTAAATAACCCAGACCATCGACATAAATAGAGGATAAGAAACGTGTTACAACCCAAGCGTACAAAATTTCGCAAAATGTTTAAAGGCAAGAACCGTGGTCTTGCTCAATCTGGCAACAAGGTCAGCTTTGGTGAATTTGGTCTGAAAGCTGCAGAGCGTGGTCGTGTATCTGCTCGCCAGATCGAAGCAGCTCGTCGTGCCATGACACGTAAAGTAAAGCGTAACGGTAAAATCTGGATTCGTATATTTCCTGATGTCCCAATATCAAGCAAGCCTCTTGAGGTTCGTATGGGCAAAGGAAAGGGTAATGTGGATTACTGGTGTTCTAAAGTACAGCCAGGTACCGTGTTATATGAGATGGAAGGTGTGTCTGAAGAGCTGGCACGTGAAGCTTTCCGTTTAGCAGCAAATAAGCTGCCTATTAAAACAACTTTTGTTATTCGTGCGGTGATGTAATGGCTTCTGCTCAAGAATATAGAAAAATGTCTGAAAAAGACTTAAACACTGAATTATTAAACTTACGTCGTGAACAGTTCAATCTGCGTATGCAAATGGGTTCTGGTAATACACCAAAAATCCATCGTTTCAGTGCAGTGCGCCATGATATTGCACGCATTAAAACTGTGCTGACTGAAATGTCACAGGGCAGTGCAGCAGCAAACAAGAAAGGTGATTCATAATGACCAGCGTTGATACAGCAGTAGCAACCCAGGCTGCGACCAAGAGAACACTGCAAGGTGTTGTTACAAGCAGTGCAGGTGACAAGTCTGCAACGATCATGATAGAGCGTCGTATTAAACATCCCATCTATGGAAAGTTTATCAAGCGTTCTACGAAAATTCGCCTTCATGATGAAGCGAATGAGTGTAACAAAGGCGATACGATCTTGATCGAAGAATGTCGTCCAATGTCCAAGACAAAGTCCTGGAAACTTGTAAAAATTGTTGAAAAAGCTCCTGAGCTTTAATTGCCAGTTATTGATTACTGGGTACTTTAATTATTAGGCACAAGGGTTAGGTAAAAGACATGATACAAATGCAAACAATTTTGAATTCAGCTGATAACAGCGGTGCACGCAGCATGATGTGCATTAAAGTATTGGGTGGTTCACACCGTCGTTATGCACGTGTTGGTGACGTTATCAAGGTTAGTATCAAAGATGCGATCCCACGCGGTAAGGTAAAAAAAGGTGAAGTGTACAACGCTGTAGTCGTGCGTACCAAGAAAGGTGTTCGTCGTGCTGATGGCTCTTCTATACGTTTTGACTCTAACGCTGCTGTTATTCTGAATGCGAACCTGCAGCCAGTTGGCACACGTATTTTTGGCCCGGTCACACGCGAACTTCGTAATGAGAAGTTCATGAAGATCGTATCACTAGCACCTGAAGTATTGTAAAGGCACAAGATAATGAAACGTATTAAAAAAGGTGACCAGGTCATCGTCATTACTGGTAAAGATAAAGGTCGTCAAGGTACCGTATTGAGAGTCGCTGATGACAGTGTCCTGATCGAAGCAGTGAATCTGGTTAAGAAACACGCTAAAGCTAATCCGATGGCTGGCGTAGAAGGCGGTATTATCGAAAAGGAAATGCCAATGGATATTTCTAATGTAATGCTGTTTAACCCGATGACTAATAAAGGTGATCGTGTTGGTTTCAAAATGTTAGAAGACGGTCGCAAAGTTCGTTACTTCAAGTCTAACGGCGAAGTCGTAGACGTTTAAGGTCCATTTAGGTAAAGAAGAAATCATGTCAAGATTACAAGAATATTATCGTGATACTGTCGTTAAGAATTTAATGGCAACTGGTGCATACAAGAATGTAATGGATGTGCCACGTATTACCAAGATCACTCTAAACATGGGTTTGGGTGAAGCTATTGGTGACAAGAAAGTATTAGAGAATGCTTTGGGTGATATGGAAAAGATCACTGGTCAGAAGCCAGTTACAACACTGGCTCGTAAATCAGTCGCTTCATTCAAGGTGCGTGATGGTTACCCTATCGGCTGTAAAGTAACTTTACGCCGTGAGCAGATGTATGAGTTCCTGGATCGCCTTATCAGTATCTCTATTCCTCGTGTGCGTGACTTCCGTGGTCTGAATCCTAAGTCTTTCGATGGTCGCGGTAACTACAACATGGGCGTCAAAGAGCAGATCATCTTTCCTGAGATCGAATACGAAAAGATTGACGTGATCCGCGGTATGGATATTTGTATAACAACAACTGCGAAAGACAACGCAAGTGGTCTGGCATTGTTAAAAGAATTCAATTTCCCTTTTAAAGGCGAAAGCAAGCAGGGCAGTAAATAACACATGGCTAAGAAATCAATGATAGCACGCGAGCATAAACGTACTCGCCTGGTAGAACAATACGCTGAGAAGCGTGCAAAGTATAAAGCTGTACTTATCGATCAAAATGCAAGTTTTGATGAGAAGATGGAAGCGCAGACTCAATTACAGACTTTGCCAAGAGATTCTAGTCGTTCGCGTGGACGTAACCGCTGTCGTATCACTGGCCGTCCACATGGTGTATTCCGCAAGTTCGGTTTATGCAGAAATAAATTACGTGAAGCTGCGATGCGTGGCGACATTCCTGGTCTAGTTAAGGCTAGTTGGTAAGAGGTATTTCATTATGATGTCAGATCCTATTTCAGATATGCTAACTCGTGTTCGAAACGCACAGTCCGCATCAAAAGTAGATGTCACTATGCCATCGTCTAAGTTGAAACTTGCGATTGCTAAAGTGTTACTGGATGAAGGTTATATTGCTGGTTACTCTGCAGATGATGCAGTTAAGCCAAGTTTAACTGTCACCCTTAAATATTACGAAGGTCGCCCAGTAATCGACGAGATCAAGCGTGTGAGTCGTCCTGGATTGCGTATCTACAAGAATAAAGATGACCTGCCGACTATTTTGAACGGCCTGGGTATCGCCATCGTCTCAACATCTGCGGGTGTGATGACTGACCGGGAAGCACGTGCTGCTGGTCGTGGTGGTGAAATTATTTGTACTGTTTCTTAAGTAACAGTCTAGTTAATATATTTATAGAGAAAAACAATGTCTCGTATTGCTAAAAAACCTGTCGAACTCGTAGCTGGTGTAGAACTAAACATCAATGGTCAGACAATTACTGCAAAAGGTAAGCACGGTAACCTGACCATGGATCTGCATGAGGCAGTGAGTGTTAAGCAGGAAGATAACGTACTGTTGTTTGCGCCTAATGATGATTCTAAAGGCAGCATGGCAATGGCTGGTACTATGCGTTCACTGGTCGATAACATGGTGATCGGTGTAACTGAAGGTTTCGCTAAGCAGCTGCAGTTGATCGGTGTTGGTTACAGGGCGCAGATGCAGGGCAATGTTCTTGATCTATCTCTGGGCTTTTCTCACCCGGTAAAATATGCAGTACCTGATGGTATTACTATAGAAACACCCAGCCAGACCGAGATTAATGTTAAAGGCGCTGACAAGCAGAAAGTTGGTCAGGTATGTGCGGAAATACGTGCTTATCGTCCACCTGAGCCATATAAGGGCAAAGGTGTCAGGTATTCAGACGAGCGTGTAATTCGTAAAGAAGCGAAGAAAAAGTAACTAGGTAACGAACATGATATCTAAAAAAGCAAACAGAATGCGCCGTGCTAAGAGAACACGCGCAAAAATCAGTGAATTGGGCGCACATCGCTTGACCGTTCACCGTACTCCTCGCCATATCTATGCGCAGGTTGTGACGCCCGATGGTAGTACAGTCATCGCAGCTGCATCTACCGTACAGAAAGATGTTGCTGGAAGTACAAAATATACTGGTAATACCGATGCGGCAGCACTGGTAGGAAAAGCGATAGCTGAGAAATCAAAATCTGCGGGTGTTACATCTGTTGCATTTGATCGTTCAGGCTTCCGCTATCACGGTCGTGTAAAAGCATTGGCTGATGCAGCTCGTGAAGGTGGTTTAGAGTTCTAGAGTATTCTCTAACTCTAAAAATATAACGTTTTATTTATAGAATAAGCATTCAAGCTTAAACAAGGGTTCAAACATGGCACAAGCAGATTCTTCAGCAAATAATAAAGATGATCTCATCGAGAAATTAGTTGCTGTAAACCGTGTAGCGAAAGTAGTTAAAGGTGGTCGTCAATTTGGTTTTACTGCGCTGACTGTTGTTGGTGACGGTAACGGTACGATCGGTTTTGGTTACGGAAAAGCAAAAGAAGTACCACTGGCTATTCAGAAAGCAATGGATAAAGCACGCAAGAACATGAAGGCAGTTCCATTGAAAGGTGACACTTTACAGCATCCTACTACCGGTATTCATGGTGCAGCTAATGTGTACATGCAACCAGCATCTGAAGGTACTGGAATTATCGCTGGTGGTGCGATGCGCGCTGTTTTCGAAGCCGTAGGTGTGAAGAACGTCCTGGCTAAGATCAATGGCACTCGTAACCCGATTAATGTTGTTCGCGCAACCATTAACGGTCTTACTACTATGTCATCACCAGAATACGTTGCTGCGAAACGCGGTAAGAAAATTGAAGAGATACTGGGTTAATCAGACCCGCTAATTGGTTCAGGTATATAGGCTCATGGCTAACAAAGAATTAAAAGTTACGCTGACTAAAAGCACTATTGGTCGTTTGAAAGCACACAAAGCTTGCGCCCGTGGTCTTGGTTTATTGCGTACTAATCACACTGTTACAGTTCAGGATACGCCTGAAAATCGTGGCATGATAAATAAGATCTATTACATGGTCAGCGTTGAGGAGGCGAAGTAATGAGTACTACTGGCATGCATTTAAATACTCTATCACCTGCTCCAGGCAGTAAGAAAAATGCTAAACGCGTTGGTCGTGGTATCGGTTCTGGCACAGGTAAAACATGTGGCCGTGGTCATAAAGGTCAAAAGTCACGTTCTGGCGGATTTAGCAAAGTTGGTTTTGAAGGTGGTCAGATGCCTTTACAGCGTCGTCTACCCAAGGTTGGTTTTGCCTCACGCTCAGCAAAATTGAGTGCAGAAGTCCGTTTATCCGAATTGATTAAGGTAGATGCTGATGTTATCGATCTGGCTGCATTGATTAAAGCAGATGTTGTTCCAGCGAGAACACTAAAAGCAAAAGTTATTGCTTCAGGTGAGATTTCAAAAGCAGTTAACCTGAAAGGTATTAAGGTGACACCAGGTGCTCGTAAAGCGATCGAAGCGGCTGGCGGAAAAATTGAGGATGCAGAGTAACGATTCTTTCCAGTAGGAGAGGTCTTGCGGTAACTATTAATGGGTAACCCTAATTTCGCGGAACTAAAACAGCGCCTTCTTTTCGTTATCGGCGCATTGATTGTTTTTCGTATAGGAACATTTATTCCTGTACCAGGTATTGATCCCACTATCTTGTCGACGTTATTCGACCAGCAGAAGGGCAGCATACTCGGTGTGTTTAACATGTTCTCTGGTGGTGCGCTTAGCCGTATGTCGCTGTTTGCACTTGGTATTATGCCTTACATTTCGGCATCGATTATCATGCAACTGCTGGCAGTAACGGTTCCGTCACTGGAGCAGCTGAAAAAAGAAGGTGAGCCCGGACGTCGCAAGATAGCGATGTATACCCGTTACTTTACCCTGGTACTGGCAAGTTTTCAGTCAGTCGGAATCTCGGTTGCGCTGCAGGGTCAATCGATAGGTGCATCTCCATTGGTGATGAACCCGGGTATTAGTTTTATCTTTACCTCGGCAGTTACATTAGTGACAGGCACCATGTTCTTAATGTGGCTGGGTGAGCAGGTAACAGAACGCGGCATCGGTAACGGTATATCCATTATCATCTTCGCGGGTATCGTTGCAGGTCTGCCATCTGCTGTTGGTGGCACCCTGGAGCTGGTTAGGACCGGTGAATTACATACACTGGCAATTATCGTACTGTTTGTACTGGCGGTTGCTGTGACGGCGTTTGTTGTATTTATCGAAAGAGGGCAACGCAGAATTACGGTAAATTATGCGAAGAAACAGCAGGGACGACGTTTGTATCAGGCGCAGAGCAGTCACCTGCCGCTGAAATTGAATATGGCGGGCGTGATTCCGCCGATCTTTGCTTCGAGCATTATCCTGTTCCCGGCAACGATGGCTAGCTGGACGGGGCAGACCGAAGGTATGGAGTGGATGTCAGATATCGCAGCCAAGATATCACCGGGACAACCGATTTATATAATATTATTCGCCGTAGCGATCATATTTTTCTGCTTCTTTTACACGGCATTACAGTTTAATGCACGAGATACAGCAGATAACCTGAAGCGCGGTGGCGCGTTTGTTCCTGGCATACGTCCTGGTGAGCAGACAGCGAAGTATATTGACAAGGTAATGACACGGCTAACATTTGTCGGTGCGATGTACATCACAGCAGTGTGTTTATTACCAGAATTTTTGATTTTGTACTGGAATGTTCCATTCTACTTTGGCGGCACGTCATTATTGATTATCGTCGTCGTGGTCATGGATTTTATGGCTCAGATACAGTCGCATCTGATGTCGCACCAGTATGAAGGTATTATGAAAAAAGCCAATCTCGACGGTTACAAGAGATAACCTGGCGAAAATTGGCATTATTGAAGGTTGAAACAGGGTTAAGAAAATGAAAGTACGTGCATCTGTAAAGAAAATGTGTCGCAACTGTAAAATCGTTAAACGCAGCGGTGTCGTGCGTGTGATCTGTTCGGATCCGCGTCACAAACAGCGCCAAGGTTAAAGCGGTCATCTGGTTAACGTACTCCTATTGATTTAGGCCCATATTATTAGTAAAATTGCGCGCTTTGTCGCAAAAACACGGTAACAAAAATGGCTCGTATTGCAGGTATAAATATTCCACAAAATAAGCACACGGTAATTGGCTTAAGGCACATCTATGGCATCGGTCAAACCCGAGCTCAACAGATCTGTGCGGCTACCGGTATTGCTGAAGATGCAAAGATTGGCGAACTCTCAGAAGAGCAGCTGGAAACACTGCGTACTGAGGTCGGCAAGTACTCTGTTGAAGGCGATCTACGCCGTGAAGTTTCAATGAGTATCAAACGTCTGATGGACCTCGGTTGCTATCGCGGTATCCGTCATCGTCGTGGTCTGCCACTACGAGGCCAGCGCACAAAGACAAATGCACGTACACGTAAGGGTCCTCGTAGACCCATAACAAGATAACAGTACACGTTAATCTAATTAGATAATAGAGTATTCACATGGCGAAGCCTGAAGCAAAGAAAAAAATAAAACGTACCGTTGTTGACGGTGTTGCACACGTTTACGCAACATTCAACAACACGATCATCACAATCACTGACCGTCAGGGCAACACTCTGGCATGGGCTACATCAGGTGGTTCTGGTTTCCGTGGTTCTCGTAAGAGCACACCTTTTGCTGCGCAGATCGCTGCAGAACGTGCTGGTACACGTGCTAAAGATTACGGTATGAAAAACGTTGAGGTACTGGTTCGTGGACCAGGTCCTGGACGTGAATCTGCAATTCGTTCTTTGAACAACATCGGTTTCAAGATCACCAATATTTCTGATGTAACACCTATTCCGCACAACGGTTGTCGCCCACCAAAGCGTCGTCGTGTGTAGTAAGCGATTCGATTAAGAGAATTTTATGGCTAAATATACTGGACCAAAATGTAAACTAAGTCGTCGTGAAGGCGTAGATTTAGAACTTAAATCTTCTTTACGTCCGCTAGACAGCAAATGTAAGCTCGACCAGGTACCTGGACAGCATGGTGCACGTCGTACACGTCTGTCTGACTATGCTTTACAGTTACGTGAAAAGCAGAAAGTGCGTCGTATCTACGGTGTACTGGAAAAGCAGTTCCGTAATTACTACAAAGAAGCGGCACGTCTGAAAGGTTCTACCGGTGAAAACCTGTTACAACTTTTAGAGCGTCGACTCGATAATGTGGTATATCGCTCTGGTTTTGGTGCTACACGTGCCGAAGCAAGACAGATGGTCAATCATAAATCTGTACTGGTAAACAATGTTGTAGTAAACATTCCCTCTTACCAGGTAAAAGCAAACGACGTGATCTCGATCCGTGAAAAAGCTAAAAAACAGACCCGCATTGCTGATTCAATCAATATGGCAAAGCAGAACGGCATAGTTGAGTGGATTTCTTTAGACGATTCTAAACTTGAAGCTGTGTATAAAAACGTTCCTGAGCGTACTGATCTTTCAGCAGAGATCAATGAGCAGTTAATCGTCGAACTTTATTCCAAGTAGGGGAGCAGATAACACATGTCAGCGACAGATGAACTTCTTACACCGCGTACTATCAACGTACAGTCTTTTAGTGAGACACACGCTAAAGTTGCATTAGAACCACTGGAGCGTGGTTTTGGTCATACTCTAGGTAATGCCCTGCGCAGAATCTTATTATCTTCTATCGAAGGTAGTGCCATCGTTGAAGCGCAGATAGAAAATGTCGTGCATGAATACAGTACTCTGGAAGGCGTGCAGGAAGATGTACTGGAAATACTGCTAAACCTGAAAGGTGTAGCTCTGATCATGCATGCCAATGATGAGCAGACTATCACTATCAGTAAGTCAGGCGCTGGAGTTGTTACTGCCGGTGATATCGAGACCGGTCATGATGTTGAGATCGTAAATCCTGATCACGTTATCGCCAACGTGAACAGCGATGGTGTATTAAACATCACCATGAAAGTAGCAAAAGGCCGTGGTTACCAGCCTTCAAATGCTCGTAAAGTTGATGCAGAGTCTACAACTATAGGCAGTCTGCAACTGGATGCATCATACAGTCCTATCCGCCGTGTTTCATACAATGTTGAAAATGCGCGTGTTGCTCAAAGTACTAACCTTGACAAGCTGATCATCGATCTGCAGACCAATGGTACTGTAGATCCGGAAGAAGCGATACGTACGGCTGCAACAATCTTACAGGCTCAGCTTTCATCATTTGTGAATCTACAGAGCATGGAAGACGAAGTTGCTGAAGATGAAGAAGCAGATATCGATCCAATATTACTGCGTCCTGTTGATGAACTTGAGTTGACAGTACGTTCTGCTAACTGTTTGAAAGCAGAGAATATCTATTACATCGGTGACCTGATTCAACGTACTGAAGTTGAATTGCTGCGTACACCGAACCTGGGCAAGAAATCTTTGACAGAGATCAAGGACGTACTTGCGTCACATGGGTTGTCACTGGGTATTCAGCTGGAAAACTGGCCACCTGCTTCAATTCGTGAGAAAGAAGAAGCTAGTTAATTTAACAAGATTAAACCAGTCGTTACTGGTTAAGATATAAAGGTTATAAATCATGCGTCATCATAAATCTGGCCGCAAACTGAATAGAAATAGCAGTCATCGTAAAGCGATGTTTAGCAATATGACTAATTCACTGTTTGATCATGAAATCATCAAGACTACTCTGCCAAAAGCAAAAGAGTTACGTCGTGTTGCAGAGCCACTCATTACTCTGGCTAAAAGTGATTCAGTTGCAAACCGCCGTTCCGCTTTTTCAAGGTTACGTGATAAAGAGATGGTCGGTAAGCTGTTCAACGAATTAGCGCCACGTTACAAAGACCGTCCCGGCGGTTATACACGTATCATGAAGTGCGGTTTCCGCTCTGGTGATGCTGCGCCTATGGCTTACATCGAACTGGTCGATCGTCCGGAAGATGCTATTGCTGAAGACGCTGAATAACTAATAAAATTAATTAGTTTATAAAAGAACCAGCTCACTGCTGGTTTTTTTTCGTCTGCACCGCATAAAGCTTGTGCACCCTTACCATCCCGAAATCACAATTATGAAATACCGTTCATAGTTATCGATGTAGTCATCCAGTTCTTCGTATGTCTCAATGCCATCACCATCGATATTTATCTCTTTTAACTCGATGACGTAACCAGCTTCATTTACCAGTAATTTCAGCTTCTGGTAGTTCTCCGTCATCTTGATGCTGTTACATGACACCAGGTTGAACTGTGAAAGTTCCAGGCGTCCGCCTGCTTTGTCTTTGATAATGTATTGTATATAACCCAGTGAATCGGCCTTTTCATTCAAGGCCTGCTGGTTTTCCGGATGCGGATAAAAGCCAAGCTTCTCCGTTTCAATATCATCATTTACTTTTTCGATGACAGGGGATAGCGAGTGATTGATCCAGTCTATAGTCTGTTGTCTTTCTTCTTCATCATCGATACGTGGCTGAAAAATAATGGATAAACCCGTTCGTTCGAGTAGTTTTTGAAAAAAATTCATTCACTAAATATAGACTAACTCGCCTTGCGTTGCCCACGATTATCTTTTTTTGGATCAAGGATTCTCTTCAGGTATTTGCCGGTATATGATGCAGGGATTTCAGCGACTTCTTCAGGGGTGCCGGTAGCGATTATCATGCCGCCTTTATAGCCTCCCTCAGGGCCTAGATCTACGATCCAGTCTGCCATCTTGATGATGTCGAGATTATGTTCGATGACGATGATCGTGTTGCCGTGGTCACGTAGGCGTATCAATACGTCGAGTAACTGCTGGACATCATAGAAGTGCAGGCCAGTGGTCGGTTCATCCAGGATGTACGCTGTCTGGCCGGTATCGCGCTTGGACAGTTCTTTTGACAGTTTGATGCGCTGGGCTTCGCCGCCGGAAAGCGTGGTAGCGCGTTGTCCCAGGGTGATATAACCGAGTCCGACATCCATCAGTGTCTGCAGTTTTCGTTTGATCACCGGGATAGCGTCGAAGAACACCAGCGCGTCCTCGATGGTCATGTCCAGTACCTGGTGGATATTCTTGCCTTTATATTTGATCTCCAGCGTCTCACGGTTGTAGCGTTGGGTCTTACAGACATCACAATCTACATAGACATCCGGCAGGAAATGCATCTCTACTTTTATCACGCCATCACCCTGGCATGCCTCGCAGCGACCGCCTTTGACGTTAAAGCTGAAACGCCCGGGTTTGTAACCACGAGATCGCGATTCCTGGGTGGCAGCAAACAGCTCACGGATCGGGGTAAATAGTCCAGTATAGGTGGCCGGGTTCGAGCGTGGTGTACGACCGATCGGCGACTGGTCGATATCTACGACCTTGTCAAAATGTTCGATGCCGGCAAACGATTCATGCGGTGCGGATGACATCGAGTTGTTGTTGATCGCCTTCGCCAGGATCGGGTACAGGGTGTCATTGATCAGGGTTGATTTGCCGGATCCCGAGACGCCGGTAATACAGGTGAACAGGCCGACGGGAATCTCGATATCGACATCATTCAAATTATTGCCGCTGGCACCCTTGATGCTGAATACGGCCTCGCTACGAGGTGTCCGGCTTTCCGGGGTCTTGATCTGCCGGGTGCCTGCCAGGTATTGCCCGGTCAGAGACTCTTTGTTCTGCATGACCTGCTGCGGCGTGCCGGCAGCGATGATCTCACCACCATGCACGCCAGCCCCGGGGCCGATATCGATCACGTGATCTGCGCTCATGATGGCGTCCTCGTCATGCTCGACAACGATGACGGTATTGCCGATATCCCGCAGGTGGTTCAGCGTGGTGATCAGCCGGTCATTATCACGTTGATGCAGTCCGATAGAGGGTTCGTCGAGGATATACATCACACCGACAAGACCTGCACCGATCTGACTCGCCAGGCGGATACGCTGTGATTCACCGCCGGAAAGCGTGTCAGAGCTGCGGTCCAGTGTCAGGTATTCGAGGCCGACATTGACCAGGAAATTCAGTCGCGACGATATCTCACGGTTGATCTTTTTCGCGATTTCGCCGCGATGGCCAGTTAATTGCAGCTCGTTAAAAAACTCGTATGACTTTTCGATAGGCATGGCGGTGAGTTCTGCCAGTGTCCGGTCTTTGATGAAGACATGGCGTGCCGCTTCGTTTAAACGCGTGCCTTTGCATTCCGGGCAGGGCTGAACAGAGAGAAACTTGGCCAGCTCTTCTCGCACCAGGGTTGATTCTGTCTCGCGGTAACGCCGTTCCATGGTGTGCAGTACACCTTCAAAACGATGCGTGCGCTGTTTGCCGCGTCGGCCCGCATGGCCGGGGTAGTTGAAGGTGATGGTTTCCGTGCCACTGCCATACATCAGTATCTTCTGTATCTTTTTAGATAATTCCTGAAACGGGATGTCGATATCAAACTCATAATGTTTGGCTAACGACTGGATAATGCTGAAATAATAAGCGTTGCGCCTGTCCCAGCCACGGATCGCGCCGCCGGCAAGGCTCAGATGCTGGCTGATAACACGTTCCGGGTCGAAGAAGTTGTTATGGCCGAGACCTTCACATTCCGGGCAGGCGCCTGCGGGATTGTTAAACGAGAACAGGCGCGGCTCCAGTTCCTGCAGGCTGTAACCGCAGTGCGGGCAGGCAAATTTTGCCGAGAAGATGAGGTCGGCATTGCTTTTATCAGCGTCGTCCATCCAGGCGATAGTAGCGACATCATTGGCCAGCAGCAGTGCTGTCTCAAATGATTCGGCAAGACGTGTCTTGATGTCTTCACGAACCTTGAAACGGTCGACCACCAGCTCGATGGTGTGTTTCTTTTTGGCGTCGAGTTCAGGGACTTCATCCAGTTCATATACCACGCCGTCAACACGCACCCTGATGAATCCCTGCTGCTTAAAATCGCTGAACATATGCAGGTGTTCACCTTTGCGGTCACGAATCACCGGTGCCAGCAGCATCAGTTTGCTACCTTCGGGCAGGGCCAGGACCTGGTCCACCATCTGGCTGATGGTCTGTGCCTGAAGCTCGGTATCATGTTCCGGGCAGCGGGGCGTCCCGGCACGGGCAAACAGCAGGCGCAGGTAGTCATAAATCTCGGTAATGGTGCCCACGGTCGAGCGCGGGTTATGCGAGGTGGTCTTCTGTTCGATGGAAATCGCCGGTGACAGGCCTTCGATAGTGTCGACATCCGGCTTTTCCATCATCGACAGGAACTGGCGCGCATACGTCGATAACGACTGCACGTAGCGGCGCTGACCTTCGGCGAAAATGGTATCAAATGCCAGGGAAGACTTGCCTGAGCCGGATAAGCCGGTGATGACAATCAGCTTGTCGCGAGGGATATCTATATCAATATCTTTTAAATTATGGGTGCGGGCACCGCGAATCTCAATCGTATCCATAACTACTTGTATCTAAAAAAAAGCAATCTGATAGAATGCCGTCTTTTAGCGTTTTCGGCAAGAGCAACAGTCGCTTATTTACCTGTTATTTATTAATGTCCAGCCCACTATCCAATAATCTGGCCTCGCAAGAGCGCCGTGCCGGTATCTCTCTGGCATTGATATATGCATTTCGCATGCTGGGACTTTTTATGATATTGCCGGTGTTCGCGCTATATGCTGAACATATTCCTGGTGCAACACCTTTTAAGATGGGGCTTGCTCTGGGTATCTATGGCCTGACCCAGGCTCTGCTGCAGATACCTTTTGGCATGTGGTCTGACCGTATCGGCCGTAAGCCTGTAATCCTGATCGGTCTGCTCATCTTTGCTGTGGGTTCTCTGATAGCGGGCAGTGCGACTACGATCGAGGGGATAATCGTCGGCCGTGCGATACAGGGCGGTGGTGCGATAGCAGCGGCCCTGATGGCATTGGCTGCAGACCTGTCACGAGAAGAGCATCGCACAAAAATGATGGCATTGATCGGTGTCAGCATCGGAATCTCCTTTGCGCTGTCGATGATCCTGGGCCCAGTGGTAAATGACATCATCGGTATCAGCGGCATCTTCTTTAGCACAGCAGTACTGGCCCTGGTCGGTATCGCTATCCTGTATTTCTTTGTGCCTGATCCTGTACACAGTCACTTCCACCGTGACGCTGAAGTCGAAGCACAATCACTGTTATCTGTCCTGAAGAACACGCAGCTGCTACGTCTGGATATCGGCATCTTCGTACTGCATTTCACTCTGATGTGTATCTTCCTGGTGATGCCGCTGATCCTCCATAATGACTTTTCTGTTGACGTCGATGAGCATTGGCAGATCTACCTGCCGGTGTTTGCTGGTTCGCTGGTCATCATGGTGCCGTTCATCATTATCGCTGAACGCAAGCAGGCGATGAAGCCGGTATTCAATGGTGCTATTTTCAGCCTGATCATTGCCACATCCGTGTTTTTGAGCAGTCAGTCACTATGGTCCCTGGTGCTGGGGCTGGTCATCTTTTTTGCCGGTTTTAACCTGCTGGAGGCATCGCTGCCTTCATTGATCACCAAGGTCGCACCGGCAACACAGAAAGGCACTGCGATGGGTATGTATTCCAGCAGCCAGTTCCTGGGCGCTTTTGCCGGCGGCGCAGCGGGTGGTTATGCGCATCAATCATGGGGCATTCCAGGTGTCTTCTCCAGCCGTACTCATCGTGCTGTGTCTCTGGTTACTGCTGGCTCTGACGATGAAGAAACCAGGGTATCTGAGTACCTACCTCCTGAATGTGAGAGACGTTACTGTAGAGCAGCTGCTCGCCGTCGAAGGTGTGGTCGAAGCGTCGCTCATAGAGGAAGAGCCGGTAGCCGAGTGGCACGAGGAAAAAGGAGCCGAAAACAGGCCTGTCAGAGTGGCTTATTTAAAAGTTAAAAAACGTATCCTTGATGAAGAAAAGTTGCTATCGTTAGCAGCTTCGGATTGAGTCTCTCTCGGGCCGAATAGAAAGGTCAAGCACGACTAATATTAACACGACGATACTATACGACGATAAACATAAGGTGAGGAAAAAATGGCACAACGTGGCGTAAATAAAGTAATTTTACTCGGCAATCTGGGCAAAGATCCGGAAGTTAAATACATGCCGAATGGTAATGCAGTAGCGAACATCACCCTGGCGACATCCGAAACATGGAGTGATAAAAGCTCAGGTGAGAAGAAGGAAAAAACAGAGTGGCACCGTGTTGTGTTCTTCGGGAAACTGGCTGAGATCGTGGGTCAGTATCTAAAGAAAGGTTCAAAGGTTTACATCGAAGGTAAATTACAGACTCGTAAGTGGCAGGGTCAGGATGGACAGGACCGTTACACGACTGAGGTCGTGGTCGATATCGGTGGCACTATGCAGATGCTCGATAGCCGTGGCGGTGAGGGTGGCTTTGCTCCAGCGCAGCAGTCAGCCCCTGCACAGCAGAGTGCGCAACCGGCACCTGCGATGGTCGATGATGGATTTGATGATGATATTCCGTTCTAATTTTAATCATTCGGTTATCAATAAGAAAAAAGGCCCAGTTCATGGGCCTTTTTTTATCTGAGAATTATGTGCGGTCGATTTGCCAGTGCGCTTAAGCCATCAGATGCCTGGCTGGAACTAATGCAGGAGTGGTCTGATGAATTATTCAGCCGGTACAATGTGTCGCCAGCCTCGCAGATAGGCGCTTTTGTTGAGGGGCGATGCCATGCTATGCGCTGGGGTCTGGTGCCGTCCTGGTCGAAAGAGATCTCTAATAAGTATGCGACCTTCAATGCACGTGTCGAAAGCATCGAATCAAAACCGGCGTTTCGCAGTGCCTGGCGCAGGAATCAGAAATGTCTGATTCCTGCCCTGGGTTACTATGAGTGGCAACTGGAACAAGGGGCCAAACAGCCGTATTTTGTCACCTCAAAAGGTGCGCCATCTGACAGACAGCCTCTCGTATTTGCCGGCCTCTGGGATAAGTGCAAGTTCGGCGATGCGACGCTGAAATCCTGTACCATTATTACCACAGAATCAAAAGCACACCTGAAAGAGCTGCATTCACGTATGCCGGTGATGTTGAGTGTGGATGCAGCCAAACATTGGCTGGCTTCGGGTGCAGATAAAGCGGTGCTGATCGATGAAAACCTGACCGATTTTGACATTTACAAGGTCGATAGACGGGTCAATGATTCAAGGCAGGAAGATGAATCATTAGTCGAGCCCGTATAAAGCCGATAGAGAGCTTGAAAGCGTTGTAAAATAGGCCTGCTATTCGATGGCGATTGCATGGCAATTACGTTTTTAGCTTCTATTATTAACCAGTAATTAATTATATTTATCAGGATTTATTATGTGTGGAATTGTCGGCGCGGTTGCCGAACGTAATGTGACACCAATTTTGCTGGAAGGGCTTCGACGCCTTGAATACCGGGGTTATGATTCAGCCGGGATAGCGGTACTGGACAAGGATGACTGTATCAACCGGGTGCGACGTGTTGGTAAAGTGAAAGAGCTCACAGACGCTCTTGAGCAAACCGAGGTGCGTGGTACGCTAGGTATAGCACATACGCGTTGGGCAACCCATGGCGAACCCAGTGAGCGTAATGCACATCCGCATATATGTAACCAGTCCGTTGTCATCGTGCATAACGGCATCATCGAGAATCACAGTGCACTGCGAGAGAAACAGAGCAGTGATGGATTCAGTTTTACTTCGCAGACCGATACTGAGGTTGCAGCTCACCAGATACAACATTACCTCAAGCAGGAAGGTGACCTGCTCTCTGCCGTACGCCTGGCGATAGCTGATTTTGAAGGCGCTTATGCATTAGGCGTGATGTCCAACAGTGAAAACAACCGGTTGATCGCGACACGCCGGGGAAGCCCATTGGTGATCGGCGTCGGCTTCGGCGAATACTTTATCGCTTCTGATGCGGCAGCTCTACTACCGGTGACCCGTCAGTTTATCTACCTGGAAGAAGGCGACATCGCCGATATCCGAACCGGCTCCCTGGTCATCTATGATGATCAAGGTGAAGTCGTCGAGCGCGAGATTAAAGAATCGGCCTTGAGTGCTGATGCGACGGCCAAGGGTGAATACCGTCACTTCATGATGAAAGAGATCCATGAGCAGCCTGCACGACTGATCGATGTCCTCGAAGGCCGAGTCGTTGACGGGCAGTTATTAGATAGTGCTTTTGGAGTGGATGCTGAAAAAATTCTCGACCAGGTGAAAGCGGTTCAGATCATCGCCTGTGGCACCAGTTATCATGCCGGACTGGTCGCGCGTTACTGGCTCGAGGCAATCGCAGGCATACCTTGCCGTGTCGAAGTGGCGAGTGAGTACCGTTATCGTAAGACAGTATTGATGGACGATACCCTGGTCGTCACCATCTCACAGTCCGGTGAGACCGCCGACACATTGGCCGCATTACGTGAGATCAAGAAATTAACAAATTTAACCCTGTCTGTCTGTAACGTTCCTGAAAGTTCTCTTGTCAGAGAGAGTGAGCTCAAATTAATGACCCGTGCTGGACCAGAGATCGGTGTGGCTTCCACCAAAGCCTTTACTACGCAGCTTTATGCGCTGTTGATGCTGGTAGTCGCGCTGGGCAAACGCCGTGAGCTGTCGGCAGATAAGATAAAAGAATTATTTCAGCAGGCGCTGGAATTACCAGCTCTGATCGAACGTGTACTGGATAATAAACCTGCCATCGAGTTATGGGCAGAAGGGTTTGCCGACCTTGGTAATGCAATTTTTATCGGCCGCGGTACCTTGTTCCCCATCGCTCTTGAAGGTGCGTTAAAGCTCAAAGAGATCTCGTATATCCATGCCGATGCTTATCCCGCTGGTGAACTGAAACATGGACCGATAGCCCTGATAGACCAGGACCTGCCAACCATCGCCATAGCGTCGATGGACGGCTTTGAAGGTAAGATCAAATCAAACATCCAGGAGATCCTGGCGCGCGGCGGTAAGGTGTTCCTGTTCGCCGATGAGCGTATGGATGTCAGTGATCTGGGCGAAGACTGCCATGTGATGAAGGTACCAGCGGTAGACGCTGTTCTGGCGCCGGTGCTGTTCTCTATCCCGTTGCAGCTATTTGCATACTTCGTTGCAGTGCACAAAGGCACCGATGTCGACCAGCCGCGAAACCTCGCAAAATCGGTGACAGTCGAATAAAAAGCGCTTTTATGTTGCTTTTTTTGCCCTTAATCCGGCTGTTTCAGAGGCTGAATCTTTGTGTTTTTAAGATAGATATTGATGTTACTGACAAGGTATAATTGATCCTCATAACGCTAATTAACCAGGTACGAATGTCAAGCAAGCCCCCGTCGAGCACGACGCGTAAGTTATACATAAAAACATATGGATGTCAGATGAACGAGTATGATTCATCACGCATATCCGATGTACTCGCCGACTCCCACGACCTCGAACTCACCGACAATGCAGAAGAAGCCGACGTGCTCCTTCTCAACACCTGTTCGATCAGGGAAAAAGCACAGGAGAAGGTGTTCTCTCAGCTCGGTCGCTGGAAAAACTGGAAGAACGACAAACCTGACCTGGTCATCGGTGTCGGCGGTTGTGTCGCCAGCCAGGAAGGTGCAGAGATACAGAAGCGGGCACCTTATGTCGACGTGGTGTTCGGTCCGCAGACGATCCATCGCTTGCCAGAGATGTTGACTGGCGTCAGTGGTACGCATAAAAAAATCGTCGATATCAGTTTCCCTGAAATCGAAAAGTTCGACTGTATGCCTGAGCCAAAAGCAGACGGACCGACCGCTTTTGTTTCGATCATGGAAGGCTGCAGTAAATACTGCAGTTTCTGTGTCGTGCCTTATACCCGAGGTGAAGAAGTCAGCCGGCCTTTTGATGACGTACTCGCCGAGGTCGCAGGTCTGGCGGAACAGGGCGTGCGTGAAGTTAACCTGCTCGGGCAAAATGTGAATGCCTATCGCGGCACCATGATCGGCAGTGATGGTGAAGAGATCTTCGCTGACCTGGCCCTGCTGATACATTATGTTGCTGCCATCGACGGCATCGATCGCATCCGTTTTACCACTTCGCATCCGATGGAGTTTAACGATGACCTGGTCGAAGTTTATGCCCAGGTACCTGAGCTGGTCAGCTTCCTGCATCTGCCGGTACAGAGTGGCTCTGATAAAATTCTTGCTGCGATGAAACGCGGCCACACTGCTGAGAAATATAAAGATATCATCCGACGTCTGAAGATCGCACGTCCGGATATCTCGATCTCGTCTGATTTTATCGTTGGTTTTCCTGATGAGAGCGATGAAGATTTTGCCGATACCATGAAACTGATCGAAGAGGTCGGTTTTGATCACTCATTCAGCTTCGTCTACAGCGCTCGTCCCGGTACGCCTGCCGCCTCTTTATTTGATAACACCACCGATCTCATAAAAAAACACCGCCTTGCTATCTTACAGAGCGCCATCGCATCAAACGCGGCTGCTGTAAACCAGCAGATGGTCGGTACGATACAGTCAGTGCTGGTCGATAGTGTTTCAAGAAAGAGTGAAGCACAGGTTTCCGGGCGCACAGAGAACAACCGTGTGGTTAATTTTACCGGCGATAAAGATCTAATCGGTCAGTTTGTCGATGTGAACATTACCGAAGCTCGAAGCAATTCTTTACTGGGTGAGTTTTTCGGACTGTCTGCCATAGAAGGTCAAAATTGGGAACTATCAAAACAGGAAAAAATGAACAATGACAATCGTAAACTTGCGTAACTCCCTGGAGCCATAAATATAAATGCATGATCCTGACAATCAAGTTTCACCCGGACAAGTTCCCTCTGTATCAAGTATTCAATTTGAGTTAACGCCGACAGATAACCAACGCCTTGCCAATCTCTGCGGTCCGGTAAACAAACATCTGCATCAGTTAGAGACGTTTTATGATGTAAATATTAACTGCCGCAGTAATCAGTTTGAGATCAGTGGTGACGGTCGCGTTTTGAAGACCGTGAAGAATGCTATCCTGACTTTATACAATGTTGCTGGCCATGAGGTTCTGTCACCTGCCACGGTACAACTGTATCTGAATGACAATGTCGATGACCCGGTAAAAGTAGTGGTATCCGAGGATGACGGTGATGAAACTGAACCTTTTTCGCGGACCAAAAACCATCGTCGCAGGATCAGCGGTCGCGGCAAGAGCCAGCAACAATATCTCGATCAGATCAAAACCAACGACCTGACTATCGGGGTCGGTCCGGCCGGCACAGGTAAGACCTACCTCGCTGTTGCCAGTGCGGTCGAGGCACTGGAAAGCGACCTCGTCGACAGGCTCATCCTGGTGCGGCCGGCAGTCGAAGCAGGAGAGCGTTTAGGTTTCCTGCCGGGTGACCTGGCACAAAAGATTGACCCTTATTTACGACCGATGTATGACGCGCTGTTCGAAATGATGGGACAGGCAAAAGTCGCAAAATGCATCGAGAGGAACATCATCGAGATCGCTCCTCTTGCTTACATGCGTGGCCGAACATTGAATGATGCCTTCATTATCCTGGACGAGGCGCAGAACACGACGATCGATCAGATGAAGATGTTTGTGACGCGTATCGGTTTTGGCTCAAAAGCCGTTATTACCGGTGATATCACTCAGGTTGACCTGCCACGCGACAAAACGTCGGGTCTACGTCATGCCTTGAAGATATTATCTGACATCGAAGGTGTCGGTGTTACACAGTTTCATAAAGATGATATCGTCCGCCACCCACTGGTGAAAAAGATCGTACATGCATACGAAAAGGATGAGTCGAAATAAAGACTCGTTAACAGACTTGCTATGATGACAGTAACAGTTGAAGTTTCAATTTCGGACGACCTGGCCTCAGATGCCTGTGAGTTCTCCGACGATGATGTTCCTGAACCGGAATTATTGCAGGCATGGGCCGCCGCTGCCTACCTCGGTGATAGGCCGGCTGTTGTCAGTCTGCTGGTAACCACTGCTGATGAAGTACAGTCACTGAATAAACAATACCGCGACAAAGACAAACCGACAAATGTTCTGTCTTTTCCCATGCAAACACCTGAAGAGATCGATGTCAGCCTGTTGGGGGACATCGTGCTTTGTGCGTCTGTTATCAAACAGGAGGCCCAGCAACAGTCTAAAAGCGAACTATCACACTGGGCGCATATGGTCGTGCATGGCATGCTGCATCTGCAGGGATATGATCATATCGATAACGGTGACGCTGAACAGATGGAGCAGCTGGAAATCGATATACTGGATCAGCTCGGTTTCGCCAGTCCTTATTTAGAAATAATTGAAAATAATCTATTGAATAAAACAAAATGAATCAAGCGAATGAATAAACTCAAGAAAAAACTGAGCTGGTTTTCTGCACTGAGAAAAAAGTTTCTCAAGCCTGAAGATGACCGTGTGGAGCTATTAGAGCATCTACGGGATGCACAGCGTAAAGGCATCATCAATCTCGATGCATTGATGATGATCGAAGGTGTGTTCCAGGTCTCTGAGATGCAGGTGCGAGACATCATGGTGCCACGCTCCCACCTGGTGGTCATCCAGGAAGACCTCGGTGTCGAGGAAATGTTATCCATCGCTGCCAACTCAGGTCATTCACGTTTGCCCGTAGTGGACGAAAGCCTGGACCAGGTCGTCGGTATCCTGCTGGCAAAAGACCTGACACATTATCATGATGAAAAAAGCCGTGAAAATTTTGAGATAAAAGATATCTTGCGTTCGGCGGTATTCGTGCCTGAGAGCAAACGCCTCAACGTGTTGTTGAAGGATTTTCGTGAGAGCCGAAACCACATGGCGATGGTGATCGATGAATACGGCGGTGTTGCCGGACTGGTCACTATCGAAGACGTATTAGAACAGATCGTCGGCGAGATCGATGATGAACACGATGCTGCTGACGTGACCAATATCAGGCGCAGTGGTTTCCAGAGATACAGTGTGCGTGGACTGACACCGCTGGATGATTTCAACCAGTATTTTGATTCTAATTTATCACATGAGAAGTTTGAGACGATCGCTGGCCTGGTGACGTTTGCGCTGGGGCACCTTCCTGAGCGTGGTGAAGAAGTCACCATCGAAAATTTCCACTTCAAAGTCATCAGTGCAAATTCCAGACGGATCAATACTATGCAGGTAAGCCTGTTATCTGAGGAAGAAGTAGCAGACGCTCAAAACGATTACCTGGATACCATCATCGAAAAATAAAAACGCTTTCCGGGAAAGTAACGATATTACCGGCAAATGAAACGCAAGGATAATAGAACGGTGGATAATTTTTTAAGTCGATTCTGGCCGCTGCTAAGTATCATCACCGGTGCTTTAACGACGCTGGCTTTTGCACCTTTTGACCAGAGCTGGCTGGTGTTTATAACGCTGTCTCTACCGTTTTACCTGTGGACCCGGTTAACGGCGAAACAGGCAGCGATCAGTGCCTGGCTGTATGGCCTGGGATTACAGTGTACCGGTGTCAGCTGGATCTATTACAGCCTGCATGTTCATGGCAGTGCACCTGCCGTATTCGCGGCGCTTCTCATCTTTCTGTTGTGCTGTTATCTAAGTATCTACACGGCCTTGTCTGCCTATACGGTAAACCGATTTTTACCTGAATCACCAGTGCTGCGATTAATGCTCTTCTATCCGGCGAGCTGGGTGCTATTTGAATGGTTGCAGGGTTACGTGATGACCGGGTTTGCCTGGATGCAGCTCGGATATACACAGATCGATCTGCCGCTGGCGGGTTTCGCACCGGTGTTAGGCAATCATGCTGTTGGAGGTTTGATCGCTTTTTGCGCGGGTGCGCTTGCGCTTGTCATCATGCAACTTGGCCAGAAAAACTATAGAGCAGTTTCTGCGATTCTTATAACTGTCTTATTGTTATGGGTCGCTGGCGGTCTGCTGAAATCAGTCGACTGGACTCAGGCAGATGGCGACGCTATCAGGGTGAGTGTCGTGCAGGGCAATATTCCACAAAAAGACAAGTGGAAATTGCATATGAAGCAGCCAGTCATGGATATGTACCGTGAACTGTCACTGGCGCAGCAAGATGTGGACCTGATCATATGGCCGGAGACAGCTGTGCCGAGTTATCGCTATCGAGTAGAACCATATATCCGTCAGCTGCATGATGAGATGAAACAGCGTGAGACAGATCTGCTGCTGGGTATATTTGTAAAGAATGATCAGGGTCGCGTTTTGAACAGCGTGGTTAACGTGAATGGTGATGTGTATCACAAACGGCACCTGGTGCCACTCGGTGAATTTATCCCGCTGCGTTTTCTCATCGAATTCTTCAATAAGTTTGTAAAAATACCGATGTCTGATATCGCATCCGGCGAGGAGGATCAGCCTTTGTTAAACGCCGCGGGTGTCCCTCTGGGGGTCAATATCTGTTTTGAAGAAGCCTTTGCGCGTGATGTCATCAAGGATCTGCCGGAAGCAAAGTTACTGATCAATGTCAGCAACGATGCCTGGTTTGAAGATTCGATAGAACCGCATCAACATCATGCGATCGCACGCATGCGCGCACTGGAGGCAGGGCGTTACATGATACGTTCGACTAATACAGGTATCACATCTTTTATCGGGCCGCATGGCGAGGTCATCAAGCAGCTTCCGCAGTTTGAGAGGGCCGTGTTAAAAGGGGCAGTGCAACCGTTAACTGGGGCTACCCCGTTCGTGCGCTGGGGGGACTGGCTGATCATCGGATTGAGCAGCCTGTTGTTAGCAGGGTTCGCCTATCGTCGTCGTAAATCGGTGGACTGATAAACGAACATAAACAATATCAGCGGGTCTGTGATCTCTGCCGTTGCTCGAGATGATATAGACTTTAGTTGAATACTTTAATCTCTTGCCTGCTGTCGCCGGACGAAGCGATCGTGACTACAATGTGAGCAGTTGGATATTTCATCACTGCTGAGAAAGGGTTTGGCTTTGCCACAGCTCTCGCAGAGCAGGGTACCAGGCCCGGTAATTTCACCACTTTTATATATCGGTACTTCCTGAACGAGCTCACTGCCCGGCACTTGAAACTGCTCCAGCTCTATACGGGTATGGTCGGCGACGGATAAAAACAGGTCCATTACTTTACGTTCTATGATTTCGATATCCAGCATCAGCCAGTCGTAAAATTCCGCACTGGAATCCATCATGTATTCAGCGGCATCATTGATGTCACGTTTGATATATTCGCCGATCTCATAGGCTTCTTCAGAAGTGATTCGGCCGATATGCACGGCCTGATATTTTGCCAGGTCCAGGGCTTTTTGTAATGACATGTCACTCGGGTCTGCCTTATCGAATGCATCACGCATTACCTGCATCATCTGGTTGTAGGCTGAGATAAGGTGGTTGGCAGGTTTTTTCTCTAACTGAATCATGATATCACTTGAAATTATTTCTGTATTGATAACGTTTACCTTAAAAATACTCATGAGATTGAAACGAATCCTTTATGTAGTTACGACGCTGGTGTATCCTTCATGTTTAGGGTAGATATGACTGGTTATCATAATTTCTGCGGGATTTTAAGCGTGCCTGTTCAAGGCATGTTTTGCGATGAAGGGTCATTCCCTTCATAAAAAGCATAACGCCGAAGAGGTATGCTTAAAATCCCGCCCTACGGGGCGAAGCCCAAAAGCCAGTATCTGCGTTATTGCTTTTCACCATGCAATAAGCATGCTGTCAAAACAATGCCTTGGTTCTGGCTTTTGGGCTTCGCCAGAATTTATGATAACCAGTCATATCTACCCTTAATTTATAGTCCAGAAAATTCAGGCCAGTGAAGTCATCCGACGAACTGTACTTTTTGTAAAAATTTATTATGAATGAAGAATATCAAGCCCAGGAAATAGAAGAAAAGGTTCAAAAGATCTGGGATGAGAAGTCCACTTTTAAGGTCCTGGAAGATCCTTCAAAAGACAAATTTTATTGCCTGGCCATGTTCCCATACCCCAGCGGCCGACTACATATGGGGCACGTACGAAATTACTCTATCGGTGACGTGATCTCACGCTATCAGCGTATGCAGGGTAAAAATGTATTGCAGCCGATGGGCTGGGATGCTTTCGGTTTGCCCGCAGAAAATGCGGCCATGAAAAACAAGGTGGCGCCTGCAAAATGGACCTACGAAAACATTGATTATATGCGTGACCAGCTAAAGCGCCTGGGTTTTGCTTATGACTGGGACCGTGAGCTGGCAACCTGCAAACCCGAGTATTATCGCTGGGAGCAATGGTTGTTTACCCGCCTGTTCAAAAAAGGTATGGCCTATAAAAAAACAGCCGGTGTTAACTGGTGTCCGCATGACCAGACAGTGCTGGCAAACGAACAGGTAATCGATGGTAAATGCTGGCGTTGTGACACAGCCGTAGAGCGCCGTGAGATCGCACAGTGGTTTATGAAGATCACAGACTATGCCGAGCAGCTGCTTAACGATATCGACAAGCTGGACGGCTGGCCGGAACAGGTCCGTACCATGCAACGTAACTGGATCGGCCGTTCTACCGGCGTCGAGTTAACCTTTGCTATAGAAAATGAAGACCCTTTAACGGTATATACCACGCGTGCGGATACCCTGATGGGTGTGACTTATGTCGCTGTCGCTGCCGAACATCCGTTGGCGAAAAAAGCAGCAGAAACTAACCCTGAGTTACAGGCGTTTATAGAATCCTGTAAGACCACCAGCGTCGCAGAAGCTGATATGGCCACCATGGAAAAGAAAGGCATGGCGACCGGATTCACGGCGATTCACCCGATAACAGGTGCGCAGGTGCCAGTGTGGGTAGCCAACTTTGTGCTCATCGATTATGGCTCCGGTGCAGTCATGTCAGTACCGGCTCACGATACGCGAGATTATGCTTTTGCCAAAGCGTATGGTCTTGCCGATCAAACAGGTTATATACCCGGCCGACGGCAGTGATGTCACGGTTGACGCAGAGGCCTTCGTTGAAAAAGGGGTGTTAAAAAATTCAGCGGAGTTTGATGGCCTGACATCAGAGCAGGCAGTCGATGCGATTGCCGAAAAACTGGCCGCGATGGGCAGGGGTGAAAAACAGACCAATTACCGTTTACGTGACTGGGGAGTTTCCCGACAGCGTTACTGGGGTACGCCCATCCCGATCATCCACTGTGAGAAATGTGGCACGGTGCCGGTGCCTGAAGATCAGCTGCCCGTGGTGTTACCCGAGGATATCGCATACGGTGAAGACGTTGGTTCACCGATCAAGAAAATGCCCGAGTTCTATGAGACTAGCTGTCCTGAATGTGGCGGCAAGGCTGAGCGTGAGACCGACACCTTTGATACCTTCTTTGAATCATCCTGGTATTACGCCCGTTTCACCTGTCCTGACGCAGATTCCATGCTCGACGAACGGGCGAAATACTGGGCACCGGTCGACCAGTATATCGGCGGCATCGAACATGCCGTATTACATCTGCTTTATGCCCGCTTCTTCCACAAACTGATGCGTGATGAAGGCCTGCTAGACAGTGATGAGCCTTTCACACAATTACTGACGCAGGGTATGGTTTTGAAAGACGGCAGTAAGATGTCCAAATCCAAGGGTAATACTGTCGACCCGCAGCAGTTGATCGAGAGATACGGTGCAGATACCGTGCGCCTGTTTATCCTGTTTGCCGCGCCACCGGAACAGTCGCTGGAATGGAATGACGAAGGTGTCGACGGTGCCGCACGTTTCCTCAAACGACTATGGAAACTGGTTGCATCTCACCTTGAGAATGAGGCTGCCGTAGCAGCACTGGATGTCACCGCCTTATCTTCTTCACAAAAAAATATGCGCCGAAAATTTCATGAGACCGTCGCCAAAGTCAGTGATGATGTAGGTCGCCGTCATACCTTCAATACCGCGATCGCTGCAGTGATGGAGTTGATCAACGAGTTAAGCAAGTTTGATGATGACAGTGCACAGGGACGATCAGTCGCCCGTGAGGCGATAGAAGGTTTAGTCATCATGCTGTCACCGATGGTGCCGCATATCACGCAGCAGTTATGGAACGAACTGGGTCATGATGAGCTGCTGGCTGATGTCGCATGGCCAGAGTGTGATGAATCTGCGATGGTCAGGGACGAGATCGAACTGGTACTTCAGGTGAACGGCAAGTTGCGTTCCAAGATGAATGTGGCTGCCGATGCGGATAATGAGAGTATCGAAGTCCTGGCTTTGGCCGATGAAAAAATCCAGGCAAATATCGAAGGTAAGACCGTGCGTAAGGTTATCGTGGTCCCTGGCCGTCTAGTTAATATCGTGGCTAATTAACATGTTGCATTTGACATCAGGTATATCTGAAAAAGGCTCACGAGCCTTCGTCTATATGATGATCCCGGTCTTGCTCTATGCCTGCGGATTTCAATTACGTGGAGCCTTAGACGTATCTGAGGAGATTGCGCCGGTCTACATCGAGCAAGGGTCGCTGTTCGAACTGGCACGAGAGATAAGAAGCCTGCTGGCGACAAACCAGATCAAAGTTGTCGATAAGGAATCCCAGTCCAGGTCGACGTTGGTACTGGTAAAGGAAAGCAGAGGGCGGCGCCTGTTATCGGTCGATGGCAGTGGTCGTGCTAAAGAGTATCTATTAACTTACACGGTTAACTTTGTCATCAAGATCAAACAGTCAGGTGAAACCAGCGACTCTCTTTCTATTTCGCGCAGCCTGTTATTTGATCCTGATGCGGTACTCGCGGTGAGCAATGAATCGGAGATCCTTTATAGAGACATGCAGCGTGATATCGCGCGTTTGATCTTATTGAGACTGCAGGCAATCTCTCGTAATAGTGCGGCGCAGAACACTGACCCGGTTCAGGCAGAGCCGAATATAACAGAATGAATGTACGACCAGACCAGTTAAAGTCAGTGGTTGCAAAGACTACATATCCTGTTTATATGGTCAGTGGTGATGAACCGTTGCAGCAGATGGAATCGCTGGATCTGATACGCTCTTTTTTGCGGGACAATGATTTTTCAGAAAGAGAGATTCTGGATGTCGATGCCCAGTTCGACTGGCAGCGTTTGATGGACGAGGCGGCGAATATGTCACTGTTCGCCACACGCCGTATCGTGGAGTTAAGGCTGCCATCGGCTAAACCGGGCAGACAGGGCTCACAGGTATTAAAAGATTACCTGTCCCGTCCACCTGAAGATACCGTACTGATCATCAATGCTGGCAAGGTAGACGGTAACTCGAAGAAGTCAGCGTGGTATAAAGCGGTCGAACAAAGTGGCATGGTAGTACAATGCTGGCCGGTACCTGCTGATAAACTTTCCTCCTGGTTACAACAGCGTTTCAGCGCACGTGATATGGACGCCGATAACGAAGTACTTTCGTATATATCACAGCATGTCGAAGGCAACCTGCTGGCGGCAGACCAGGAGATCGAAAAACTCTACCTGCTGCTTGGCCCGGGCAAGATCACCTATGCAGATGTGGCTGAAGCGGTCACCTCACAATCGAGATACAGTGTTTTTGAACTGGTCGATATGCTACTCGTTGGCAACACAAAACGGGTCATCAAGATCATCACTGGCCTTAAAGCAGAAGGCATCGTGCCGGTAGTGGTGAACTGGGCGCTGGCCAAAGATATCCGCTTATTGGCGCAGGTCTCGCAGGACGTCTCGTCTGCTGATTTTCTACTGAAACGTTCCGGTGTCTGGCAGAGCCGTGTATCAATGTTCAAGTCATGCATGTCGCGCCACAGCCAGCGTTCGTTCCACCTTATGCTAAAACGATGCTCCTATATCGATGCGGTGAGCAAGGGCATGATCGATAGTAATGTCTGGGATGATATCGAGACACTTTGTGTGAGGCTGGCAGGTTCAACCAGGACTGCGCTGTAACTTTATTATTGTTGAGAGTTAGTATTTCAGTAACAGGCAGAAATAATGGCATGCCTTTCTATGATAAGGCGTACTTGATAAAAGATGTGTCTTCAGCGCAGTATTACGTAGTTCTTTGTAAACCTTGACGTGTATGTGTTTAGCTTGTGTCGAAATTACTTACAGTTTGCGAATTACTCTAAATAATGCCTTTTATGCTTGTATATCAGCTTCCAACCCTTTCAGTCGTTCGGTAAGTGTAAGAAATCCCGATATTAACTGCCTTGTAACGTGCGTTTTATATGGTGTTCTTTACACATTGGTAATTAATGAAATACTAATAATTTGTTATCTTGTTGAAATTTATATATTTTATAAAAGTGGCATATATATTGCTCTTTATTCTGGAAAGCAGTCATTCCTCTTATGAGGGATGACTAAAATATTAAAACGTAATTAAAGGGAAAATGAAAATGAATTACAAATTACACATGCTACGTACAGTCTGCGCCAGTATTTTTTCGATTGGGTTGGCAACACCTGTAATGGCGGTACCCTCATTGCAAGTAGGTGATGCCGATGGCGGCGTATGCGATTCTTATAACACATCGACAGAGGACTGCATGGTAGGTGGTTCGTTTAGTGTTACGTCCCTGGAAGCCGGTGCTGGCTATATAGTATTTGGCGCGGTACCTGTGACCATGTCGGATACTTTCGATATTGCTCCGTCAGGTGATACTGGTGTACTTACACTGGTTCAATCAGGCTTTGGTGCGCCGCCATTTGAAGATTCGAATAGCCTGCCATCGCATGGTATCTTTGATACATACGTTGAGGTCTATGCCTTAGATTTTAACACTGCAGGCACAGTATTTAACACGCAGCCTGGTTATCCGGGTGACTCTGCGTCCGGTTTCATCGAGATTATCGATATCAACTTGCTAGCCTGACAGATGGGCTTCACATCGATTTGTTCAGGTGTTCACCGGGTCTGTTGAGGACGGTGACTGCATGGTCATGCAAGGTACAGACTTTGCCCCTTTCTCACATGACGCTACCTTTGTACCTGTGCCAGCGGCTGTCTGGCTCTTTGGTTCTGGTTTATTAGGACTAGTTGCGGTTTCTCGTAGAAAAGCCGAACATCAGCGTCTAACTACTTTCAAAAAAAGCAGCCTATATGGCTGCTTTTTTCGTTTCTGCCATAAATTTTTAGCCTGCAAATGCTTCTGCAAGCTTATGGGCATTCGTTATAATATTGCACATCAAAAATACTCTATCTGATGGTAATACTTACCCGTGAATGCAAATATACAATCACCTTTAAATGACATTAAGACCTACATGTCAAATGTGGGTCAGGCTGCGCGCGAAGCATCGAGAGCCATCGGGCGGGCATCTACCGCGCAGAAAAATCAGGCGCTGATTGCTATTGCCGATAGGATTAGTGAGCAGGCCGATGTATTGAAGGAAGCGAATGCGCTTGATCTTGCAGCCGGTAAAGAAAAAGGCCTCGACGCGGCACTGCTTGACCGTCTTGAGCTAACCGATGATCGCATCCAGTCGATGGCAGAAGGCTTGCGCCAGATCGCCAGCCTGCCTGATCCTGTCGGCGTCATTTCAAACATGGCGTACCGGCCATCTGGTATCCAGGTGGGACAGATGAGGGTGCCACTGGGGGTTATCGGCATCATCTATGAATCACGTCCTAACGTGACAGCTGATGCAGCCGGTTTATGCCTTAAATCCGGTAACGCGGTGATATTGCGTGGTGGATCTGAAGCTATCCATTCGAACCAGGCGATTGCAGAATGTATCAAACATGGGCTGGAAGTGGCCGGACTGCCTGCCGACGTGGTACAGGTGATCGAGACCACTGACCGTGCAGCAGTGGGTGAGTTACTGCGATTGAAAGAATCTGTTGATGTCATTATCCCACGAGGTGGTAAGAGTTTGATCGAGCGCATCAGCAATGAATCTGAAGTACCAGTGATCAAACACCTCGATGGTATCTGCCATGTCTATATCGATGATGAAGCTGATAAGAAAAAAGCGTTAGATGTTGCATTTAACTCGAAAACCCAGCGTTACGGTACCTGTAACACCATGGAAACCCTGCTGGTCGCTGATTCTGTCGCATCAGACATCTTGCCTGAGCTAGCAAAGATGTATGTCGAAGCAGGCGTGGAGCTGCGTGGCTGTGATAAGACTCAGTCACTTTTAAAAGACAAAAAAATCGATGTCATATCGGCTGTTGATGATGACTGGTCGACAGAATACCTGGCTCCGATTTTATCTATAAAAGTAGTTGATAATATCGATGCGGCAATCAGTCATATCAATCAATACAGTTCTCAGCACACTGAATCTATTATCACCGAGAATTACACCAGGTCACGCCAGTTTCTGCGTGAGGTGGATTCTAGCTCGGTAATGGTGAATGCCTCGACACGTTTTGCTGATGGTTTTGAGTATGGGCTGGGCGCTGAAATCGGTATCAGTACGGATAAACTGCACGCTCGCGGACCTGTCGGTCTGGAAGGCCTGACCAGCCAGAAGTACATCGTGCTGGGTGACGGTCATATTCGCCAGTAATACGCAAAAGTACCACTGCAGATGGTATAGCGGCAGATGATCGGTATCTTTGGTGGTACGTTTGATCCGGTACATTATGGTCACATCAAACCTGCACTCAGTATTAAGAAGACTCTGCACTTAAGTCAGTTACGTTTCATCCCAAATCGTATACCGCCTCATAGAGCCGATCCATGGCTCAGTGTCGAGCAACGTCTGCAGTTATTAAACACGGCATTGATAGATCACCCGGATGTGATAATCGATGAACGTGAATTAAACCGGGAAGGTCCCTCCTATATGGTGGATACCCTTGTCTCATTGAAAAAAGAGTTCCCGGATGAATCGCTGTGCCTGGTCATCGGTATGGATGCATTTTTTGGCATCACATCGTGGTTCAAATGGCAGTCTTTATTTGATCTCTGTCACCTGGTGGTGGTCAACCGACCGGGGTTTGATCAAGCGTCTATCGGGCAGCGATTTGATAACGATGATTATGCCTTTCTGGAAGAAAGGATGACCAGCGATGTAAATGCATTATCAACTCAAGAGAATGGTGTAATCCTGTTACAATCAGTGCCACAGCTGGATATATCATCGACCCGGATAAGAGATAATCTGTCGAACGATGAACTGATAAGCCAGTGGATGCCCGAGCAGGCATACCAAAAATTAAGAGGTTTTATAAATGACGATTGATGAACTTAAACAACTGGCGCTTGACGCCCTTGAGGATCTGAAGGCCGAGGATATCACGGTACTCGATGTGAAAGATAAGACAACCGTCACTGACTGGATCATCGTTGCTACCGGTTCATCCAGTCGCCATGTGAAATCGATAGCGAACAGTGTCGTCAGTGCAGCAAAACAGGCCAACAGAGCACCGCTTGGTTCCGAAGGCGAAGAAGATGGTGAGTGGGTGCTGGTGGATTTGGGTGATGTCATCGTCCATGTCATGCAAAGACAGGTGAGAGAGTACTATGACCTGGAGAGCCTGTGGTCTGTCGAAGCTGTTGAGCAGCGCAGAGAGCAGGACAACGGCTAGGTCAATTACCAGGTCAATTAAAAACAGCAAACGTGAAAATAAATCTTATTGCCATAGGCAACAAAATGCCGGAATGGGTAGATGCTGCGGGAAATGATTTTATCAAGCGCTTGCCTGCTGAGATCAAGATCAACTCAATCCTTCTACCGCTGATAAAACGAGGTAAAAACCCCGATATTCCCCGCATCGTTCGTGATGAGAGTCGAAAGATCCTTGCCACAGTCCCCAAGGGGTCACTGCTCGTGGTACTGGACGTGCTGGGCAGGTCGGTGACCACCATGAAACTGTCAGCCATGCTGGATACATGGTTGCAGCAGGGGCAGGATGTGTCCATCGTTATCGGCGGCCCGGATGGTGTATCTGACGAATTACTTTCTCAGGCATCTGTGAAGCTATCATTATCAGCCCTGACTTTTCCGCATCCGCTGGTCCGGGTCATCCTGCTTGAGCAGATATATCGCGCCTGGAGTATTCTTAACAACCACCCATATCACCGGGCCTGAAGCTGGAGAACTTAAGGATATGGTTGAATCAGCACAAATAATCCTGGCTTCTGCTTCACCTCGGCGACGTGAACTGCTTGAGCAGATCGGTCTAACTGTCATGGTGCAGGCGGTAGATATCGATGAATCACGCCACCAGGATGAACCGGTAATCGATTTCGTCGAGCGTCTGGCGATGGAAAAAGCACAGTGTGGTTTTGATACAATAATTAATGATGAAGCACTGCCGGTACTTGGTTCAGATACCATCGTTGAGATCGGTGGTGTGGTTCTAGGTAAACCACGAGACCGCGAGCATGCAAAAGATATGTTGATGATGTTATCAGGGCAGGTGCATGAAGTGCATACTTCAGTGGCCATAGTGACTCATGAAAGAAAGGTTATTGATAGCAGCAGGACAGAGGTACATTTCAAAACACTGGAAGCGCAGGAGATAGACAGCTATATAAGTACTGGAGAGGCAGATGATAAGGCCGGTGCCTATGCGATACAGGGTATTGCCGCCCAGTTTGTGAAAAATATAAACGGCAGTTATTCCGGTGTTATGGGTTTGCCGTTATACGAGACGGTAAGGCTGTTAATACAATGCGGCATCAGGCCGTTAGATCTTGCCGGCCTTAAATAAAAAAATAATAAAGAAAAAATTATGAGTAAAGAGATCTTAATCAATATGACGCCACAGGAAACAAGAGTAGCGATACTGGAAAACGGTATGTTGCACGACCTGTATATAGAGCGTAGTCGTAGCAGAGGCCTTGTCGGCAATGTATATAAGGGTAAGGTGGTACGTGTGCTGCCTGGTATGGAGGCAGCCTTCGTCGAGATAGGCCTTGAAAAGGCGGCGTTCCTGCACGTATCTGATGTTGCACAAAAAAATAAAACGATCAATGAACCCGTAAGTATTGTGCAGGTGTTAAGAGAAGGACAGGACATACTGGTTCAGGTGATAAAAGATCAGCTGGGCACTAAAGGTGCACGCCTGACCACGAACATCACGATACCTTCGCGCTACCTGGTGTTTATGCCGAACGCGGAAAATATCGGAGTTTCTTCACGTATAGAAAATGAAGACGATCGTGAGCGCCTGAAAAACAGCTTGCTGGAGCAGGAGCACCGGATCGAAGATGCCGGGTATATAATTCGTACGGCTGCAGAAGTGGCCAATAATGATTCCATTGCAAGTGATATCAAATACCTGAACCGGCTCTGGCAGAACATTAATAGCACAGCAGATGTTAAGCCCGGGAATGTCGTGCATAAAGATCTGCCTCTATATCTTCGGGTGTTGCGCGACATGGTCGATGAGGATCTCGATGTGGTGCGGGTCGACTCACGTGAGACCAGTAACATCATGCTCGAATTTGCAGAAAAGTATGTTCCTGAAGTTGCAGAGTTTATTGAACATTATCCTGGTGAGCGCCCGATATTTGATCTGCATGGTGTGGAAGATGAAATACAAAAAGGTCTGGAGCGAAAGGTACAGCTAAAGTCCGGCGGTTACCTGATCATCGATCAGACAGAAGCGTTGACAACTATCGATGTCAACACCGGTGCTTTTGTCGGCAGCCGTAATCTCGAAGAAACTATATTCAAGACCAATCTCGAAGCAGCGCAGGGTATCGCCAGGCAGTTGCGACTACGAAATCTTGGCGGTATCGTGATACTTGATTTTATCGATATGACAGAGCCGGAGCATAAACGCCAGGTGATGCGCGCCCTGGAAAAAGCCCTGGAAAAAGACCATGCACGTACTTCTATCTGTGAAGTGTCGTCATTAGGTCTGGTCGAGATGACACGTAAGCGAACACGTGAGAGCCTGGAACATGTGTTGTGCGACACTTGTCCAACCTGTGAAGGTCGGGGCACGATCAAAACAGCTGAGACGATATGTTATGAAATCTTCAGAGAGATCTTACGTGAAGCACGACAGTTCGATGCCCAGGAGCTGCTGGTGCTGGCAGCACAGGATGTCGTTGACCTGCTGGTTGATGAAGAATCTAGCAGTCTGGCCGAGCTGGAAGATTTTACAGGTATCCCGATAAAGTTTCAGGTCGAGGCATTATTTACCCAGGAACAATACGACGTTGTTATCCTCTAGCAATGAGCAATTCTAACTAAAGTAGATATTTCGATTACGCTTATGCGATGGCTCTTACGCTTTAGAATCTTCATTATCATCAGTCTTGCAGTGCTGCTGATTTCTGCCGCTGTTGTATTCAGCGTACTCCGTGCTGTGTTGCCATATGCGACCGGTTATAAAAATGAGATACAGCAGGAAATCAGTCAGCAGATCGGTCTGCCGGTCGAGATAGAATCTATAGATGCGGCCATTAACTGGTTTTCTCCACGTCTAAAACTTATCGGTGTTTCTGTCTACGATGAGAAGAACAAGGTACCATTGTTTAATTTCAAAGAGGCCTTCGTCGAGCTGGATGTCATCGCGTCGATCATGCATAACGATTTTATCGTTGACGATATCGGTCTCATCGGTGCTGACCTTTCAATCGAGAGGCTGACAGAAAACGACTGGCTGGTTCAGGGTATCAAGTTTACCAGCGATGGTTCCAGTGGGCTGCCGGAGCAGTTAGTTTATATGCTGCAAAATGCCGATTACCTGTTACAAGATAGCAATATATATTTCCAGGATCATACTGGTGAGAAGTTGAGTCTCAGTTTATTAGACATAAACATGGATGTAAGAAATAGCTTCAATAATCACCGGATAAAGTTTTCTATGAATCTGCCAGAGGAATATGGCAGCAGTCTTGTTATCGTTGCAGACCTGCAAGGTGAACTCGACTCACTCGATGGTGAAGTCTATATCGAGGCTCAGATGGTAAATGTTGAACAATGGAACAAGAAGTTCAGGTTTCTACAACAGTTTAAACTCGATACCGTTCTGGATGTAGACCTGTGGGGTACGGTCAAAGATAATGATGTCCAATCGTTGATAGCCCAGGTTGTTTCCAGAGATCTGTCCATTACTAATTTGACGAATTCAAAACGATGGCAGACGCCTTATCTGACGACAAACTTTCGATACCAGAAGCAGGATGAGCTCTGGAACCTGGCGGTTTCAAATTTCTATTTTGGAACTGAGCTTGATGCCAGGTGGGAGCGCCCCGTTACTTTACTGGCCGGTGACGATGGTGAATCCTACCATTTAAGTGCCGACTTTTTAAGGTTGACTGATCTGCAACAAATTGCAGATGTTGTATTGACTCCCGGGCTGAAGGAGAAATTCGATATTCCTGATGTTATCAATAAGTACGAGTTAAAAGCGGATATATACAATCTCAACCTGCAGGTCGCCAAAGAGGCACCTGCAGAAACCATATATCCTCAGATAAGCGCTGAAGCGACTATCAATGATTTCTCGATGTATGATAGCGTTAATGAGCTCAGGCTGACTGGTCTGGACGCCGCTATTCAATATGAAAATGATGTCGCGATCATTGATCTGCAGACCAGTGATGCAGTCGTCGAACTGAAGAAGCTGCTCAGGAATCCGGTATCAGCTGAGATCTTGCAGGGTCGGCTAACGCTGGAACGCAACGAGGATTGCTGGCTGATAGAGACCGGGAAGCTGCAGTTGAAGAACTCTCATATCAATTCTTTTTCCCGATTCAATGTTCAGGTTTCGGCGGATAAAAATATTTTTATCGATGCGCAGACAGATTTTTATGACGCCTATGGAAAGCATGTAACGCACTATCTGCCTGTAGGGATCATGAAGCCGGGACTCATTAACTGGCTGGACATGGCAGTGACCGATGGTTATGTACCCAGTGGCTCATTTATCCTGTATGGCGACCTGGTCAGCTTCCCGTATGATCGTCATGATGGTGTATTCCAGGTATTATTTTCTGCCAGGGACATAAACATGAAGTTTATGGATGAATGGCCATTGTTGACGGATGCATCTGGCTTAATAAAATTTAATAACATGTCTCTTATCGTGACCGAGGCAAAAGGTAAAACACAGGGTGTGGAGCTGTTTAAGGGGTATGCTGAATTTTTGAATTTAAAGCAGCCGCATCTGACGGTTAAAACCAATGCCCGTGGTAAGAATGAGCTGATGCAGTCCTACGTGTGGAACAGTCCGCTCGATGATATCCTCGGTAATACGTTGCGCCTTTTCCAGTTCGAGGGTAGCAACGATCTGAACCTGACTATCGAAGTTCCTCTCGACAAGAAAAAGGTTGACGTTGCTATAGATGGTCATCTGAATTTTATCGATACCCAGATATATTATCCCGCCCTAGGGTATGAATTGGCCGGTATCAATGGTGTAGTCGAATTCACCAAAGAGAGTGTTTTTGCTGACTCCATCGTTGCAAGCATCAACAAACAACCCGTATCAATCAACGCGTTTACAGAGAATGGCGATGCGGGCCGGCAGGTTGTGTTCCACCTCGATGGTATATTAGGACCCGACTATCTGTTACAACGTTATGCCTGGATACCTAAAGACTGGATATCCGGCTACTCTGAATGGTCAATGGATCTCGAGGTTCCTTATAATCCAGCAGATTACCTGGTGCATGTCACTGCAAGTTCTAATCTGCAGAATGTCGTGATCAAGATGTCAGACAAGGTGCAAAGTGAAAATGCCGGTAATCTAAACTTTACGACTGATATTAATGTTTTAGGTGGTAATGACCTGCAGGTGACTGCCCGCTTGAGCAGAACGGAAGATATCGGTATTAATGAGGGATATCTTGTTGATTTATTTGCTGTACGTAATCACGATAAAACGTGGAGCTTTAACGTTAAGTCAGACTATATGACGGGTAATGGAGAAGTGACCGAAGGCCTGGGTAAAGATACACAGATAAAGTTAGATCTTGAGGAAGTGGACGTGCATGCCTTGTTTGTCACTAAAAATGGCAAAACTTCCAATCCATTGAACCCGTCAGATTTTCCACCACTTGCCTGGAAGGCAAAAAAGGTATTATGGGATGACTGGACTTTTACTGATGTTAAAGTAGGAACAGATTGGCACGAGCATGGTATGTTGATCAATACTATTTCTCTGAAAGGACCCGCTATGGCATTCGATGCACGCGGTACCTGGTTGACAGCATGGAACGGGGCGCATGAGACAGTGCTGCAGGGAGAGATCACCAGCAACGACTGTGGTGAGACTCTCGTCGGTCTCGGTTACCAGCGTAGCCTGGATCACTGTGGTTTCAATGCATCGTTCAACTCCAGGTGGCCAGCAGAACCTTATGGCCTTTCCTGGGCGATCATGAAAGGTAAATCCTCGTTCGAGATGAAGGATGGTGAAATACTGGAAGTTGATCCTGGCGCTGGTGGTCGTTTACTCGGGTTGTTGAACATCTTCAAACTGGCAAACAGGCTGGCATTCGATTTTGATGATGTTACCCGCAAAGGTTTTGCCTTCGATACCATCACAGGTGATTTAGAGTTTTCCAACGGTGATGGCTCATTGAAAAACTTCGATGTTTCAGCACCTGCTGCAGATATAAACATGTTTGGTAGAATAGGCATGGTGGAACATGATTATGGCCTGTTAATGCGGGTCAAACCGCACACTGATACATTGACGTTTGCTGGCGGTGCACTGCTGGGTGGAGTCGTTGTCGGTGCCGGTCTGGCGTTGATCCAGAAAGTGTTCGATCTCGGTGTGATCGGTCACAACGTCTATTCGATTACCGGAACCTGGGATGAGCCGATAATAGAACAGATAGTCGAGAGACGCCAGGATACGACTGACGATGATGATTTATAGTGATGAATAAACCCTGCATATTTAGCGGTCAATGGCTGTTTAGTATCCTTTTGTCATTGTCGTCGCCAGTTATTTATGCTGAAGTATCAGCAGAAGGTATCGGCAGTAGTAGCCCGGTCACAAATAGCGTTGTTCCTGGTCAGGATAAGAGCATCGAACCGTCATCTGCCGACGTCACTGCCTGGAAACTGCATGCCGAGCAATGGGAGTTGGCGCGTAGCGGTGAGACTATCCTGTCGTTACCAGTGTTAAAACAGGTGATAAATGCGTGGTTGTCTGATAAACAGAAAATGATAGAAATACAGTACCCGGGAGGCGAAGATGGTGAGTTCTGGGTACAGGAATTGACAGACTGGCTGGTCTCGCTGGGTATTCCGTCAAATAATATGGTCACAACACCGGGCAGTGGTGCAGATGATGTGATTAAATTCAAGATAATAAAAAATATCAAGTAGCAGGAGATGATTGGTGAGTAAAGTCGCAGCGATACAGATGGCATCAGGGCCTAACGTCAAGGCAAATCTGGCTGAAGCTGAAAAGTTGATAAAAATTGCGGTTCAGCAAGAGGCCGAGCTTGTCGTATTGCCTGAGAATTTTGCCATCATGGGAATGGCTGAAATGGACAAAGTCAAGATCGCTGAAGATTTTGGTAGCGGCTTATTGCAGGATTTTCTAAAAAATCAGGCGATCAAACATAATATCTGGTTAGTGGGTGGTACCATTCCGATACGTTCTGATGAAGAGGGCAAGGCTTATGCGAGCTGCCTGCTGATGAATCCACAGGGTGAGCAGGTCGCCCGCTACGACAAGATCCATCTCTTCGATGTGACCATCGAAGCCAGTAATGAAAGTTACACAGAATCAGAAACTGTCTCTGCAGGAAAGGATGTGGTCGTCGTAGACACACCGTTTGGTCGATTGGGCCTTGCCGTTTGCTATGATCTTCGCTTTCCTGAATTGTTTCGTGCCATGGTGGAACAGAAAATGGAGATATGTGCATTACCATCCGCCTTTACCAGCTTGACCGGGAGGGTACATTGGGAGTCTCTGTTACGCTCGCGTGCCATCGAAAATCTGACGTTTATGATCGCTGCCGATCAGGGTGGTTATCATGTCGGTGGACGTGAGACACATGGTGATAGCATGATCGTCGATCCCTGGGGGCAGGTTTTAAATCGATTGCCTCATGGCACTGGCGTAGTCGTTGCAGATATCGATATCGCCAAGCTGGAACACACGCGGAAAATGTTTCCAGCGCTTGAGCATAAAAGATTTCAATGCGGCTTATTGCCACAGTAGATTTGCTGCCTGCGGTTAATATCTTTTTATTACCTGATAAATAAATGGACTTTCAGAACATAATTTTTGAATTTGTTCTTATATATGCAGGGGCAGCTATCTTTGCCACTATTTTCCTGTATCTCAAGCAACCGGTAATCCTTGCTTATATCGGCTTAGGTATCGCTGCTGGTCCCTGGGGACTGGGACTCATAAAACAGCCGGAGCATATCGAAGAGCTCTCACATCTCGGTGTGATATTGCTTCTCTATCTCCTGGGCATCAACTTAAAACCAGACCGGCTGTTTCATCTCTTCAGTAAAACTGCTGTTGTTACCTTACTGACCAGCCTGGTTTTTCTGCTAGCAGTCGCAGCTACAGCGATCGCCTTAGGTTTTGGCTTTATCGAGAGCATCGTAATCGGTGCGGCGTTGATGTTTTCCAGTACCATCGTCAGCCTCAAACTGATACCTACCACGGCGTTGCACCACAAGCATACTGGCGAAATGATGACCAGCGTGCTGTTGATGCAGGATGTTATCGCTATCTTGTTAATCGTGATTTTGACCGGTGGCCAGGGTGAAAATGTAGTACTGACTATCGGCATATTATTTATCAAGCTGGTCGTGCTTGCCGTGGTTGCCTATGGCCTGGTCAGGTTTGTCGTCAACGAGCTGTTTTTGCGCTTCGATATCATTCAGGAATATACTTTTCTGCTGGCGCTGGGCTGGGGCATGTTAGGTGCCGGTGTCGCCTCTGCAGTCGGCCTGTCGTATGAATTAGGTGCATTTATTGCTGGTGTCGCATTTGCTTCTTCTCCAGTGTCGATGGTCATAGCCGAGCATCTGAAGCCGTTGCGTGATTTCTTTTTGATACTGTTCTTTTTCTCGATCGGTGCACAGTTTAACTTCCTGGTAACGCAACAGGTGTTGTTGTCCGGTATCGCGATGTCGGTGCTGATCGTCGTGCTGAAACCACTGGTATTTAAACAGGGGTTCCAGTTTATCGGTGAAAGTAAAAATATTTCTCTGGAACTGGGTGCGAGGCTCGGGCAGGGCAGTGAATTTTCTATATTGGTATCTTACAGTGCCCTGGCGATCGGTCTGATCGATCTGCGTGCATCCTACCTGATACAGATGGTGGTTATCGTCACATTCGTTCTATCGACATACTGGGTGGTTTATCGGTATCGGACGCCTATCTCTAGCACAGAAAAAAACCGTATGGACTGACTCGCTCGGCGCTGTAATCGCTGTCATGGTTTGAACCAGGCAGCATGTCGACTGTTGCATGGGAAGAAGAGACTTACTGGCTCTGCTGTTCTTCCATATCTCGTAGATATTTAAATAACTTACGGGAAGCTGCAGGTGGTTTGCCACGTTGTTTTTCCTGATGTGCCGCACGGATTAGCTGATTGATGTGCTGGCGGTCTATGTCAGGGAAGTGCTCAATAACATCGTTGAGCGCCTGCTTGTCATTTTCGACCAGACTGTCTCGCCATTTTTCTAGACGCTTAAACTGGGCGGTATTAGTATCATGGCGATGCTGGATTTTCCTTAGTTGAGATTCGATGGCTTCACTATCCATCGATCGCAACAGCTTGCCGATGTATAAACGCTGCCTTTTTAGTCCGCTTCTGGATTTTATCTTGAGTGCAGTGGCTATCGCAGCATCCAGCTCTTCGGGCAGATTCAGAGAGCGTATGTCTTCGCTCGATAGCTTTAATATCTCTTCACCGACATCGATCAGGTGATGGCTATCACGTTTTAACTGTGATTTGCTCGGGCCATCATAGAGGTCTTCTGGATTCAGGTTGTCATTGTTATTGTTAGATGTCGTCATCATTGTCATCTGTCTTAGTATCGATTAATGCTGTTGCATTGTTAAAGCTGACGCTTTCGAGTTCTGCGCGGGAGTGCTCTTTACCATCGCGATAGTTTTCTATGATGACCGGTAAATTGTTTAGCCCGGGTGCTATCCAGATGTGTAACTGCCGATCTTTTTTCGGGTCAGTGCGTACCAGCTGAACTATTTTATAATCCTTGCCTGCGAAATTAGCTGTTTTGCTCGAAGCCAGAACAAGCTTATAGTCATTAATCTCACCTTTAAGCAGTGCCCGGTATGGATACTCTTTTATTTTCTCATCGAACTCGACCATCAGCGGAATCTGAAAGGAGAGCATGTCCCAGATCTCCATATTAGTGCGCAGGTCTATCTCTTTGCTCCTAGCTACTCCAGTGATCTTGCCTGTTAGTGTGTTCTTGTGTGTGTTCCACAATATGTCGATATCTTCATCCCTGTTCTTTTCTCTACCGGTCTGAACGTAAACATGTTTTCTGAGTAACAGGTTATCGCCTACCTCATCGACATAACTGGTTGCAGAGACCGTGTCGCTGGCAAACATGCTGGCCATACCATGTAGTTTTGTATTTTGTGTGAATTTATAACCTTTATCGGTATAACTTAACTGGTACTCTGCTTCTGCCAGTTTGATGCCGAATTTTTGAACGGCATAACGGGCGGTAAATTCAGGCAGGTCATGACTCGCAAATGCGTTATGCGCAAATACCGCAGTTATAAATATAAATAGTCGTAACAGGTAAAGGTGTTTTTTATTCTTCATGGATTTTCGTTTGCCTATCTGGGCAGCTATTGGTTTTTCCAGATCAGTGGTTCTTTTAATGGTCGACCATCGAGATTCAACTGGCCATCATTGTATGTTAAGCGGCCTTCTGTGTGCATCCTGATAACCATTGGATATATCACATGTTCTTCCTTTAATACTCGAGAGGCCAGTGTTTCTGCATTATCCGTAGGTAGTACAGGAACCTCTGCCTGTATGACAATAGGCCCGCTATCAAGTTCGTGGCTGACATAATGAACGCTGGCGCCATGTATGGTGTCATGGTTGTCGATCGCCTGCTGATGTGTATTCAGCCCTTTGTATTTGGGTAGCAGTGAAGGGTGAATATTGATCAGGCGATGTTGAAAATGGTCGATGAAGGAATCGCTCAAAATGCGCATGAAACCGGCAAGGATGACCAGATCTGGTTTGAAAGGATCGATGATATCGATCATCGCTCGATCAAAAGATTCCCTGTCTGGGAATTGTTTATGGTCAACGATGTAGGTTTCTATATCGGCCTCGCTAGCACGCTCCAGGCCGTAGGCTATCGCCTTATTGCTGATGACCGCTTTTATCTCAGCATCTATATCTTTGTTCTCTATCGCGTCGATAAGCGCCTGCAGGTTGCTGCCACCACCGGAGATGAGTACGACAAGAGAAGCTTTTGGCACGGTTAACCCTGCTAGAAACTATTTAAAAATGACCTGCTGATTATCACCTTCATCAATGGTGCCCAGCTGCCATGCTAAATCACCATTTTTATTCAGGCGTTCTGTTATATTGTCTGCATCTTCAGCAGCGACGATCAGCACCATGCCGACACCGCAGTTAAAGGTGCGGTACATCTCTTTTATCTCAACGTTACCGTTGTCCTGTAACCATTGAAAGACCGGTGGCAGTTGCCAGCTGTCTGTATCGACTATGGCCTGGGTGTTCTCAGGTAAAACACGTGGAATATTTTCCAGCAGGCCGCCGCCAGTAATATGTGCCATGGCATGAATATCAAATTTTGGCAGCAGGTCATGGATGGCTTTTACATAGATCTTTGTCGGGGCTAACAATGCATCACCTAGAGTGCGATCTTCCGAAGCAAACAGCTGCGTGATATCAGCATTGCTCACTTCGATGATTTTTCTTACTAAGGAATAACCGTTGGAATGAGGTCCGCTGGATGCGATCGCGATCATTACATCACCAGCTTTTACCTTGGATCCATCGATGATCTCCTGTTTTTCGACCACGCCAACGCAGAAGCCAGCGAGGTCGTAATCACCTTTGCCATACATGCCCGGCATCTCTGCGGTCTCGCCACCGATCAGTGCTGCATTCGACTGGCGGCAGCCTTCAGCGATGCCTTCTACGACACTGGCTGCAATTTCGCTATTCAGTTCGCCGGTAGCGTAATAATCCAGGAAATATAGCGGTTCGGCACCTAATACCAGGATATCGTTGACACACATCGCTACCAGGTCGATGCCGATGGTGTCGTGTCTGTTTAAGTCGATGGCCAGTTTTAACTTGGTGCCCACTCCGTCAGTGCCAGAAACCAGAACCGGCTGCCTGTAATTTTCAGGAAGTTCGAACAGGCCGCCGAAACCACCCAGGCTACCCATCACCCCCGGGCGGTTGGTACTGGCGACACTGGATTTTATTTTTTCGACAAACTTGTTGCCGGCATCGATATTAACGCCCGCATCGCGGTAACTTAGTGATTTTGATTGATTTGAAGACATCGATTTTAATGTGTAATTTGATAGCTTTAGCTGGCAATAAAAAGATGTGTTATTGTACACGCTTGTCAGTTATTTTTCGTACAAATTTCTATATCACAGGTCTCAAATGTTGAATTCTAATGGGAAAATATTCTTTTTCGTTAGCTTGTTATTTGCTTTTAGCCAGGTACTAGCTGGACAAGTAGTCTCTCTATATGACGTAGATATTCTCGTCGTCGACGAATCTGCGGATACCCGCTGGCGGGTGTTCAATAAAGGGCTGGATGAAGTATTTGTACGGATTTCAGGCGACAGCATCGTGATGGACAAGTTAAAACGTCCACCGGCCAGCCGTTATGTCAAACAGTACAGCTACGATCCCGTTGAAAATCCTGAACGCAAGGAGAATGGCAAGCTGCTGAGTCACCGCATTAAAATCCAGTATAACGGCAGCGCCATGGAGGCATACCTGCGCGAAAATGGTTACCCTGTCTGGGGAGAGCACCGGGCAGAGGTCGTCGTCTGGATGGCGATAAGGGATGGCCGCAATGAGTATGTTTTGAAAGATACGGATAAGTCAGAGTTGAAAACCTCTGCTCAACAGGCACTGCATAGACGCGGTGTACCAGATCGTTGGCCACTGTTTGACTACAAGGACAGGAAGGTCCTGAAACTTGCCGATATCAGAGGCGGTTTTAAAGACCCGGTGGCAAAGGCATCAAAGCGATATAGCCGAGGGCCTGCATTGACCGGCAGTCTGATATGGAGTGGCAGTAAATGGCAGAGTAGCTGGAGCCTGCTGATGGAAAACGGTAACAGGCACTGGAGTATAGAAGACGCTGATTATAATGTGCTGATCAATAAAGCGGTCGACCAGGCTGCAGATGCGATGGGGATCGTTTTCGCGATCCATGGTATTGGCGATAATCAGAATCTGGCCAGGATTCAGCTGGATATACAGGAAGTAAAGTCTATTGAAGCATATCGAAGACTTGAAAATTATCTGCGTGACTTAAGCGCTGTTGAGATGGCAAAACCGCTTCAAGTAGACGGCCAGTCAGCCATTTTTGAAGTAACACTTCGAAGCAGCGAGGGAGATTTTTTAAACCTGGTTAAAAATGATGCCAAGCTGGTCGAGGTTAAACCAGTACAAAAACAGGAGAAAACTCAGCCTGCTGTGCGGGATGTAACACCGGATGATGGGCAGGACCCTAATTTGCTTCCTGGTTCCACAACCGGCGTTCTGGCCGGTGCCAATGCAGAAGCAGAGACCAAAAGCACACCTGAAAACCAGCTCAATAAACAGAGCCAACCGATACCGGTCTACTACTATAAGTATCTCAACTAGTGCAGGCGCAGATGACCGCATTGACCCATCCGCAATTACCCTTAGGTTTTGAACCTGGCGAGCTATTTACCTTTGACAGTTTTGTTGCAGGTAAAAATTCTGTCGCTGTCGCTCTGGCCAAACATATGGCTGTGAGTGGCTATTCCGGGCCCGCTAAAAGTGAACAGCAGCTATATATCTGGGGCGAACAGGGGCGGGGAAAGAGCCACCTGCTACAGGCTAGCTGTACCCTCGCTGCAAAAAACCAGCATACCGTCTGTTACCTGACACAGGATGAAATACTAAACCAGTCGACAGATATATTTGATGGCCTGGAGCAGATCGAACTGGTCTGCCTGGATGACATAGAAACATGGTTAGTTGATCCTTCCTGGGAAAATGCCCTGTTTGATCTGATCAATCGCATGCGTGAGAACAACAGTTGCCTGATGCTGGCATCGTCTTATTCACCGGATGAAAACTTTGTGAAACTAGCGGATCTACGCTCAAGACTGGCCTGGGGGCCCGTGTTTTATCTGCAGGATATATCTGATAAAGAAAAGTATCAGGCCTTAAGTTATCGTGCCAGGCAGAGTGGTCTTGAGTTACCGGAAAGCGTCGCTGATTATTTGATGAAACGCTATCCGCGGGATATGTTTGGCTTGTTTGAACGTTTGTCAGTGCTGGATAAGGCGTCGATGGCGATGCAGAGGCGGTTGACGGTTCCGCTGGTTAAGTCGGTTTTTTCTGACGAGTGATATATTTTAGTCTTTGTTATTGTCTAGTATTTACCTGGGTGTTTTAGTTAGGCTTTGCGGTTTTCGCACCGCGGGCGAGGTACTCTTTTTAGATTTCATTATTCCTCTTTTTTAACGCTACTTAGGTACGTGGATTTATTTCGTGAGTTTCGCCTTTTACGGCGAGTTACTTTTTTGCAGCAGCTAAAAAAAGTAACCAAAAAAAGCCGTCCTTATTCGATTGCCCCGAGAGAAGCGTTCGTGGTGTCTGAATTTACCGCTATTGCCTACGAGTCCGCCTTGATGCGCCATCCGGGCGCACAAGGCTAATTTCGCCGTCCCTGGCGAAATTGCTCTACCAATACCGGTAAATTCAGCAATCGAAAGAGGAGTTTAAAAAATGAAAAAAACAAAACCTAAAAGCACAAAAAAATACTTATCTATATACCCAAATAGTCGGTTACTCTAGTTTTTGACTTTCCCTCCACCTTAGCAAGCCAGTGAAAGGGTGTTGTTCGCATGGGTTTTCTGTGCCAGTTGTCTGAGCGTCTTCTGCGAGTTCTGGCGCAGCATGCTAACAATGGCCTTTCGCTGGGAACCCCTGTGCTTTATACAGGGGCGCAGCTGACGTGGCGGTCTTTTCTGGGTACTCTTTTGGGCTGTTGCAAAAGAGTACCTCGCCCGCGGTGCGAAAACCGCAAGGCCTAACTAAAAGTCCCAGGTAAATACCAAAATATCCCTATTCAGATGAAGCCGAAGACTCCTTCAACTGCTTCCCTTTGAACCTCGTATAAATAACCGTCCCGGTAAAGAACACCAGGCTGGTAAAGATGACGTAAAGCCCAATCATCAGGTCCTCATCGTGCCCCGCATACCAGACCCCGATCACAAAATAAAATATAGCCATATACATAGACCAGGCATGTGTATATAGCTTGCCATTGAGCAAGCCCAGCAGAGGGAACATCAGAGGGCCTAACTGAAAAAATATGATGATGGATATTAGATGTTTTGCAGGTGGCTCGATCAACAGATGCCATGCAAAAAGGCCGAACAACAGGGAAAAGTAGCCTAGCAGGGTTAACCATCGCCCCAGTTTTATTAGTTGATTCTGCTTCATTGGATTAGTTTTTTTGCAGTAGATGCGACGCGTTTGCCTAGCGCTATACAGAGTTTACGTTCTTCGTCACTCATTGGTGTCGCTTCGAGGTCGTCGGTTAAACGGGTTGCGCCATAAGGGCTGCCACCGGTTTTTGTCTGAAACAGTTCAGTTTCTGTGTAGGGCAGGCCCACAATAAGCATGCCATGATGCAACAGCGGCAACATCATAGTCAGCAGTGTGCTCTCCTGTCCTCCATGCATGCTGGTGCTCGCAGAAAAAACTGCCGCCGGTTTCCCCGCCAGTTTGCCGCCCATCCATAATGCACTGGTGCTATCGATGAAATATTTCATCGCTGCTGGCATATTGCCATAATGTGTCGGGCAACCAAGGATGAGACCGTCGCATTCGTCCAGATCATCGATAGTCGCGTACAACGGGCCATCTTCAGGGATGACCGCTTCTGTCTGTTCGGTATTCGGCGAGACACTCGGTACGGTGCGAATTCTGGCCTGTACGCCATCTACTTCTTCGACGCCACGAGCGATGATATTCGCCATCTCGGCGGTGGTACCACCCGGACTGTAATAGAGGACTAAGATTTCAGCAGTTGTATTATTTTTTTGCATTATAAAATATCCAGCACTTTCTCAGGTGGTCGTCCGATGGTTGCTTTATTGCCATTGATGACGATCGGGCGTTCGATCAGGATCGGGTGGTCTAGCATCGCCTGAATGAGCTGTTCACGGCTTAGATCGGGGTTATCCAGGTTGTTGTCTTTATAAGGTGCTTCGTGCTTGCGCATCAAGTCACGTGGCTCTAGACCTAGCAGGTCTAGAATTTCGTTCATTTCGGCACTATCTGGCGGGGTGTTGAGGTATTCGATAACCGTAGTTTCGACACCTTTCTCATCGAGAATACCCATTGTCAGACGGCATTTGCTGCATTTTGGGTTATGAAAAACTCTGACATTATTACTCACTATTTACTCCCCTTTTTTATATTTGCTGAATTTTATCGGAATTTCGCTGTTTTGGCACAAAACATTGAAAACATTGCTTGACAGTAAATGCTTACATTGTTATTTTTTTAGGTCTATAATCCCTCACAATATAATTAAAATATAACAACCACCGTAATTTATAAAACTAAAACATACCATTCCTATTGGAGAATTTATGACCATGCGTACATCTGCCCGTCTTTTTAGTGTAGCCATTTTAAGTTTAGGCCTGATAACAGGCTGTGCTTCTACTGATGAAGTTTCTGAAGCAGCATTAGCTGAACAAGCCATTTCTGAAGCCAAAGCAGCGAATGCTGAAGCCAAAGCAGCGAATGCTGAATGGCGCGATACCGGTAAAATAATTGAACAAGCTGAAGAAAAACTTGCAGCTGGGGATTATGAAGCTGCGATCGCACTTGCCAATAAAGCAAAAGCTCAAGCTGAACAAGCTGTAGCCCAGGCTGCTGAAGAAAACCAGAAATTCCTGAACGCCAATGCTGCAGCAGCAGCTATGGATGATTCCAGCTCTCGTGGTGCTGCTGCCGGACGTGTCAGCAGTTACTCAGTTGTTCGTGGTGACAACCTTTGGAACATCTCGGGTAAAGATGAAGTCTATGCTGACCCATACCAGTGGCCACTGATCTACAAAACAAACCGTGACAAGATCAAAGACGCTGACCTGATCCACCCAGGACAGGTTCTGGATATCGATCAGAATGCTTCTGCATCTGAGATCGATGCTGCGGTTAATCATGCGAAGACTCGTGGTGCATGGTCACTGGGCGATACAGAGCAATCTGATAGAGATTTTCTGGCAAAATAATACGGGTAGTAATATCTCAGTAAGATAGAAAAAAGGTCCGCTTGCGGGCCTTTTTTTATGTCCAGGGATGGACGGTATGACGCAATGAGCCAGGGATGGCGGTGCGGCGATGTCCAGGGATGGACGGTATGACGCAATGAGCCGGGGATGGTAGTGCGGCGATGTCCAGGGATGGATGGTATTTCACAAGAAGCCAAGGAAGGCGGTGCGTTTATGCCTACATGGACGTAGGTAAGGTGCGTGAGCATTAGGGCGGGACGACCGAAAGTAGAATAATGCAGGAGCTATTATCGAGGAACGAAAGCTTTGTTCGGGATGCATATACAGTTGTGCCGCTCCTGATAATCATAGTTATTGTATATTGGTAGCAAATGGACACATGTAAACAGATATTTGTCAGTGGTCGGGTTCAAGGGGTTTTCTATAGAGACAGCACCCGGAATATGGCGAATCAGTTAAATCTTTCAGGGGGTGTTAGAAATCTGCGGGACGGACGAGTGGAAGTGCAGGTTACTGGCGATGATGTCGGTGTTCAAACATTAATTAAATGGTTGAAAATCGGACCGAAATTCGCAAAAGTGTCTACTATTGAAGTAATAGATTGTCCGAGAAATCTTCTCGAGCATTTCCAGAATGGCTGTTTTGAAATCTGGAGTACAAAATAAACAATTAAATTGATGAATAAGAACCTAATATGAGCGCAGTGTTTGACAACAATATAAAGCAGAACCAGCATCTCGAAGTTCATGATATTTTAAAATGGCTCGAAGAAGATGAGATGGTGGATGTTGAAAATGCGCAGATGTTACGGACTCTGGCGGTGGGTGCGGAGTATAAGAAAAAAAATCCGCTGGAAGTCATCGCCGAACGCAACTGGGTCAATCTTGAAACGCAAAAGCTGCTGACGCTGGACATACTAACCAGGTGGTTTGCCGATCGCGTGGACCTGCCTTATGTCCGTATCGACCCATTGAAGATCGAGGTGGCGGAAGTTACTGAGGTCATGTCTTACGCTTATGCTGCAAGGTTCAATGTCCTGCCGATAAAAGTCGACAGCACGACGATCACCGTGGCTACCGCGCAACCTTTTGTACGTGACTGGGAATCCGAACTGTCACGTATACATAACAAAGAATTCAAGCTGGTCATCGCCAACCCGGGTGATATCCGCCGCTTATTGCTCGAGTTTTACACCATATCAAAATCTGTTCATGGTGCCCGAACATCGTCCGATGCCGGTGGCGGCAATATACAGAACCTCGAACAGCTCATGGAACTGGGGCGTAGCGGCAAGCTGGATGCTAATGATCAGCATGTGGTGAACATCGTCGACTGGTTGCTGCAATACGCTTTTGAACAACGCGCCAGTGATATCCATCTCGAGCCACGCCGTGATATGTGCCCGGTGCGTTTTCGTATCGATGGTGTGATGCAGGAGGTCTACCAGATTCCAACAGCGGTGATGAAAGCCGTTACCAGCCGTATCAAGATTATTGGCCGTATGGATGTGGCAGAAAAACGCCGTCCACAGGATGGCCGTTTAAAAACACGTACCGAAGATGGCAAAGAGGTAGAGCTGCGGCTCTCAACCATGCCCACCGCATTCGGTGAAAAACTGGTAATGCGTATCTTTGACCCCGATGTTCTCGTGAAAAACTTCCGGCAGCTGGGCTTCAGTAAAAACGATAACGAGATCTGGCAGTCGATGATAGGGCAGCCGCACGGCATTATCCTGGTGACAGGACCGACCGGTTCGGGTAAGACCACCACCCTGTATTCAACCTTGAAGTTACTGGCGACACCGGATGTGAATGTCTGTAGTATCGAAGACCCGATCGAGCTGGTCGAACCGGCTTTCAACCAGATGCAGGTACAGAAAAATATCGATCTGGATTTTGCCAGTGGTGTGCGTACCCTGTTACGACAGGATCCCGATATCATCATGATCGGCGAGATCAGGGACCAGGAGACCGCCGATATTGCGATTCAGGCGGCATTGACCGGTCACCTGGTGCTCTCTACCTTGCACACCAATGATGCGCCATCAGCAGTTACCAGGATGCTCGATATCGGCGTACCGCCATACCTGATCCAGTCATCGGTTCTCGGCATCATGGCGCAACGCCTGGTAAGAACATTATGCCCTCATTGCAAACGATCGACTGAGATCACTGAAGAAGCATGGAATGAGCTGGTCAGCCCATGGAAAGCAACAAAACCGAAACATGTTTACGAGCCCGTCGGCTGCCTGGAGTGCCGTGATACCGGCTACCAGGGCCGGAAGGGTATCTACGAGATGTTCCAGTTCTCAAACGAAACACGGCTGATGATCACCAAGGATACCGATATACATGATCTACGACGTGCCGCCATCAAGGATGGTTTACAGCCGCTTAGACTGAGTGGCGCCAACAAGGTCGCGAAGGGTGAGACCACTGTCGAAGAGGTGCTTCGAGTCGCACCACCACCGCTCGATGGTTGATTATATTGTCGAATATGGGGCGGTTCTTTAAGGGTATTACCTATCTCTCAAGTTAGATTTCATCTATATCATCAAACAGTTATAATACGCGCCCACATATCCCGGCTATTAGTAGAACTGAGGTTTTATCCATGAGTTATTATTTTTCTAAAATTGTTGATGACAATTTTGATAATGCCATCGAACGTGTTACTGAGCGCCTGGCAGATTCAGGTTTTGGTGTATTAACCACAATCGATGTCAGCGGTACGCTGAAAAAGAAAATAGATGTCGATTTTCAGCGTTACACGATACTGGGTGCATGCAATCCCGGTCTTGCGCATAAAGCCTTGCTAGCGGAAGACAAGATTGGCGCTATGCTACCCTGTAATGTCATCGTGCAGGAAACGCCAGACGGGAAAGTCGAAGTGGCAGCGGTGGACCCCATGGCGTCTATGATGGCTATCCAAAATGAAAATCTGGGCGAAGTTGCAACACAGGTGCAAGCTATGCTCAAAAACGTTATCGAAGGTTTATAATTGTATGTCACAACCAAAAATTATAGTTTACAGCGGCCGTTTCTGCGGATATTGCACAGCAGCCGAGCGTTTGCTACAGAGCAAAAAAGTTCAGTACGAACTCATCAAAGTTGACGAAGATCAGGCGAAGTTTGATCATATGATGAAAATCACCGGCCGTCGCACTATCCCCCAGATATTTATCGATGATTACCATGTCGGCGGTTTTGATGACCTCTCGGCATTAAATCAAAGCGGTAAACTGGATGAACTGTTGAATCCCTAGACGCCAGCCCCTGTCTCGTTTCCTTAATACAAAAGAATCATTACCATGGAATATCTACCAATATTTTTTCAGATTAAACACCGCCCCTGTCTGGTCGTTGGTGGCGGTTCTATCGCAGCGCGTAAAGTTGCGCTGTTGAGAAAGGCGCAGGCTGATGTCTCCGTGGTATCTCCCGAGCTCTGCACTGAACTGCAGAACCTGAAAAAGGACGGCTTGATACAGTACCAGGCACGTGGATTTGAAGACAGCGATCTGGACGAATGTATCCTGGTTATCGCGGCCACCGATCAGCATAAGACCAATGAGCATATCGCTGAACTGGCGAACAAATTACGATTGCCTGTCAACGTGGTCGATAACCCTGATCTATGCAGCTTTATCATGCCATCCATCATCGATCGTTCTCCGGTGGTCATCGCGGTTTCGACAGGTGGTTCATCACCGGTACTGGCACGGCTGATCCGCACCAAACTAGAAGGCAGTATCCCTGCAGCGTATGGTCAGTTGGCAAAACTGGTTGAAAGTTTCCGCGATAAAGTTAAAGCGGCGTTTCCTAATGTCGAATCACGTCGCGGCTTCTGGGAAAAGATTCTCGAAGGTACGGTTGCGGAACTGGTTTTTACCGGTCATCAAGATGAAGCTAAACAATTGCTGGACAAAGCTATCGCTGAGAAGTCTGAAACACCAGATATACCGGGTGAAGTCTTTTTAGTTGGTGCCGGTCCTGGCGATCCAGAGCTACTAACTTTTCGAGCATTGCGTCTGATGCAGCAGGCCGACGTGGTCGTCTATGATCGCCTGGTCTCACCAGCCATCATGGAGATGGTTCGCCGTGATGCCGAGATCGTCTACGTCGGTAAAGAACGCGACAAACATACCATGCAACAGGAAAACATCAACCAGCTGCTGGTACGTCTGGCGAAAGAAGGCAAACGCGTATTACGCTTAAAGGGCGGTGACCCCTTCATCTTCGGTCGTGGTGGTGAAGAGATCGAATTGCTGGCAGAGGAAGGCGTAGCATTCCAGGTCGTGCCGGGCATTACCGCAGCAAGTGGTTGTTCATCTTATGCCGGTATCCCGCTAACACATCGTGATTATGCGCAGTCCTGTGTCTTTGTTACCGGGCATTTAAAAGACGGTTCAGTCGATCTAAACTGGAAAGCGCTGGCACATCCGAACCAGACCGTGGTGTTCTATATGGGACTGCATGGTGCTCCGACATTGTGCAAAGAGATGGTAGCCAATGGCCTGCCTGCCAGCACACCGGTTGCGCTGGTCGAACAGGGTACAACGCCCCAGCAGCGGGTATATATAGCAACGCTGGATACATTGCTCGATGTCATTGCCAGTAAAGACATCAAACCGCCAACATTGATCATAGTAGGAGAAGTCGTGTCATTGCACGAGAAGCTATCCTGGCTTGAAGAGCATCACGTTGAGGATGAAGACAGTGTTTTTGCATACAAGAACCAGTAAAATGCACTGATTTTTAGAACTTTTTAATTGAGAGTGACGAAGTCTGTCAATTTCGTCATAATATGCATCTCTTATAAGGCTTCACTAGATCATGAAGCGACTTTATCGATTCTCAGGTGTTAAAAGTGGACAAAAAGAAATTGTTAAATAATCAAAACATGTTTATTCGTTCCTGTGTTGTCACTGCACTAATGGTGTTTTTTGTGGCGGCAAGTATGCCCGCCCAGGCTAAAACCAGTTACGTCAGTGATGAACTCAAGGTAGCGATGCGTTCTGGCGCTTCTAATGGACACCGTATCATCAAATTTATTAAAAGTGGTACAGCACTAACTGTGCTCGGTGCTTCGGATGATAACAAGTTCATCGAGGTCAAGATTGCCGATGGAAAAACCGGCTGGGTGGCTGCTGAAGATGTCATGGATGTCCCTAGTGGACGTGACCGTCTGGCAGCTGCCAAGAAAAAATTTGCCAATGCCGATAAGGTGATTACTGATCTGGAGAACAAGATAAAAGAATTAAAGACCGAGATCAGACAGTTAAAAAACGAGAAGAGCAAACTGGAAAATGAACGCACCAACCTGAGTAATTCACTGGATGATCTGAAGATAACTGCCGCTAATCCATTATCTCTATCTAAGAAGAACAAACAGCTAAAGAAAGATCTTGAGAAAGCCGAAGCCAACGTGGCGATGCTGGATAAGGATAACCAGGCGCTACGCAGCAATGTTATGCAGGAATGGTTCATAATCGGTGGCGCGGTTTCGATCGGCAGTTTGATACTCGGCCTTATCATCACCCGTATTAACTGGCGCCGTAAGCGTGATAACTGGGGCGATAGTTTTTAAGCATTAATTATTAAGTAACCACAGAGGCACAGAGCAAAGCTTGTCAATACTGTTACTTTGCGCCAACAGTAATAAACCTCCGTGTTCTCTGTGCCTCTGTGGTTAAAAGCTTTTTCATAAAGCGCAGCTCCTGAATCCTGCAAACACGTCGTTCCTGTCCGGCCCATAATAATTACGCCAGCTGTTCCTTATCATGCGTGACCGGGTCGGCCAGGCACCGCCTCGTAATACTTTTGTCTGGCCGAACAGCGGCTGCGAATAGTCCTGATACATATCGGGGACGAATCCAGGGTAAGGATTAAAGGTGTCTGCAGTCCACTCCCACACATTGCCCAACATCTGGCGGCAGCCGTACGCGCTGTCACCATCGGGCAATGCACCAACATCGATGGTGTGCATGGCACGAGAATTCATATTGACGTGTCTGGCGGATGGGGTTGAATTACCCCATGGATAAGTCCGTTTCTCGTTCATGTTTTCGGGCGAGCCTGAGGCGGCCAGTTCCCATTCAGCTTCGCTCGGTAAGCGACGATCTGCCCAACGGCACCAGGCGCTGGCTTCGAACCAGCTGATGTGGATCACTGCAGTATGCGGTCGCATCGGCAGCCACTGGTCAAACTGCCTGATCAGCCAGTTTCCATCCGCATCTTTTTTCCAGCCGTCTGGTGCTTGCAGATTATTTTCCTGTAACCAGTTCCAGCCTTCCTGGTCCCAGTATCGCTGATTCCGGTAGCCATCATCATCAACAAAAGCGGCATATTTCTGGTAACTGGTCGCGGCCCTGGCTATGGCAAATGTTTTTATGTTCACCGGGTGTTGCCATTTTTCATTATCGAAGCAGAAGTCTGTATCCTCCTTAGCACCGAGTAAGAAACAGCCACCTTCTATCTCGACATCACCATCGAGTGGACCAGCATCATAAGTCTCATCTTGTAAGACACTATCTGTGAACACGGGTGCCGGGTAACCCAGTGTGCGGCGGCTATAAGTATATGCTTCTGTATGCATGTCTTCGTGGAACACTGCGTATCGGGTGAGGTAAATATCTAATGCTGTAACCGCCCTGTTTTTAAGACGGTCTATTTCCGCATCCAGCACCTGTTGCATATAGGCCTTAGTGTCATCCAGTGATAACAGGGGAAGGTTCCAGCGGTCTTTGTGCGCAATGCTTATCGAATCATAGAGTTCGTCAGCATTTTCAAGTAAGGAATCAACGCCATCCAGGTGACGTAGCGTCCATAGTTCATGGAAATAGGCGGTATGACCGATCTCCCATAACAACGGGTTAACGATATCGAGTTGTGGTCCCATGATCTGCTGCTGATCCAGTCCTTCGACAAGTTCCAGTGTGCGTTTACGCGAGTCTTTTAACTCGTCGATCAATGAATTTACCACCTGCTCAGTAATGTTTGTCTCTGACATGTTTTAGTTAGATGTATATTTGGTTTAACATGGAGTGATGCACATAGGAATAATAACACCTGCTGCGGCTAAATCACTAAACGGAAATCGCGCCACGGCGCTTCGCTGGGCAGATTTTTTACGCCAACTGGGTCACCGTGTAAGTATCGATGTCGAATGGCATGGGGATGCGTACGATCTGATGGTGGCGTTACATGCCTGGCGAAGTGCTGAATCTATAGCAGCATTCAAACAGCGATACCCCGATCGCCCGCTGGTCCTGGCGATGACGGGCACGGATCTATATGGTTTTATCAACAGTCACCCGGAGCCAACACTGGCATCAATTAAATCTGCCGACAGGCTGGTGACCCTGCATCACCTTGCTGCACGGGTGCTACCCGAATCAGCGTATAAAAAAGTACATGTCATCCATCAGTCGGCTAACCCGTTACCCGCATCATTGTCAGAACAGCGGAGACGTTCTGTTCGACACTTTGATATCTGTGTTGTCGGCCATCTACGGGAAGAGAAAGATTCGATGCGCGCCGCGTACGCGGTGCGAGATTTGCCAGCGAGCAGCCGTATAAGAATTTTGCATTATGGTAAGGCACATAATGACGAATGGGCGTCATACGCCAAACAGGAGATGGAAATCAACCCTCGTTATCACTGGTTTGGTGAAGTGCCGCACTGGAAGATACGAAGGGCATATCGCAGCTGTCACCTGATGGTATTGTCATCGGTGATGGAAGGCGGTGCCAACGTGATATCTGAAGCCGTCGTTGCCGGGCTGCCGGTGATTGCCTCGGATATCGATGGTTCGATCGGTTTGCTGGGTGAGGATTACGCTGGTTATTACCCGGTAAAAAACACAGCATCATTACGTGAACTTTTATTGAAAGCAGAATCGGATGCAGCTTATGTGAATCTGTTAGAAAAACAATGCAGTAAGCGAGCGGGGCTTTTTACCCGAGAAGCAGAAAAGCAGGGCTGGGCGGATCTTTTAGAGGATATGGATTTATAAATACCAGGCCTGTTTATGCATCACAAGCGCTCAATTGATTTACCGCGCCTCTGCGATAAAACTTTTAAACTTTTAAATAAACACTTTCCAGACTTTCAGTATCATCAGCCACTCTACCGATAACAACACTTGCCGGATAGCCCAGTTCTTTTAATTCAGCCAGACACTTTTTGGCATTGTCAGCAGGAATAGCCGCAAGCAGACCACCAGATGTCTGCGGATCAAACAATAGAGGAAAATGTTTGTGCTCTCTTAGTACGCCCGGTTCTTTTATCGCGCGCCGTAGCCGGACATTCTGTTCCTGCAAAGAGCTGAATATTCCGCTTTCTATCATCTCCAGCGCACCATCCAGAATCGGCAGTGAAGATAATTCGAGTTCGACGCTTTTACCTGACGAGCGTGTCATCTCAACGATATGCCCGAGCAGGCCAAAGCCGGTTATATCAGTACAGGCGGTGGCACCATGACGGTGCATACAGAATCCTGCAGCCTGGTTAGATAACAGCATGCTTAGCAAAGCCGCATCGATCCAGCGGCCTTTGGCTTTAAGTCGCATATCTGCAGCAAACAGGGTGCCTGTGCCTAATGCCTTGGTGAGTATCAACACATCGCCGGCCTGCATGCCAGACTTTCGCATCACCTGTTCACGAGTAGCGAGGCCGGTCACTGAGAGGCCAAATGAGAGCTCGGCACCTTCACTGGAATGGCCTCCAACCAGTGCTGTGTTACTGGCATTCAGCACGTCTATTGCGCCAGACATGGTCTGAAATAGCTGGTCTTCAACCTGGTCTTCAATGCCGTATGGAATAGTTGCAATGGCCATCGCTGATTGTGTTTCTGCACCCATGGCGAAAATGTCACTGAGCGCATGGTTGGCAGCTATCTGCCCGAAGATGTATGGGTCGTCTATGAAACTGCGAAAATAGTCGACGCTCTGCACGACCAGTTTTCCTGCGGGCACTTCGCTAACGGAAGCATCATCCGGGTCAGCTAATCCGATGACGATGTCGTCGCGGGTGATCGGCTGCAATCGATTTATTACACGAGATAAAACCGTGCTGCCGACTTTTGCGCCGCAACCGCCGCAGCGCATGGCGATTGCTGAGATCTCATGTAATGTCTTCTTATCGGCCATGGCCTGGTTGAACTGTGGAGGACTGGGCTGTTCCATCTCTGGCAATACATTGAAATTATCCATGAAGCGTCGATCGATCCAGTCCTTGATCTTCCATAACCAGGCACCTTCGAGAGACCAGCTGCTGCGAGAGGCGATGGCATATTTATCACCGGTACTGATCAACCCCAGGAAGTTTTTCTGTGGGTTGAATGCTTTTAGCGGACGGTTCTGTATCGCACGCGCGAGGTTGCGAGCTAATGGTGGTCCCTGGCGAACTGCGAATACTCCTGACTTGGGGCGCGGGTGATTGATTACTGAAGCGATATCACCAGCAGCAAAGACATTCTCATGTGAGGTGGATTGCAGACTGTCATTCACCGATATGAATCCTTGTGCATCCATATCCAGGCCGGTTTTAGCTAACCATGCAGGTGCTGATGCACTGGTAACCCATAACGCAGCATCTGCCTGTCGCCGTTCGCCATCACTGGTTAGCAGGTGATTCTCCTGCACTTCTTCTACACGTGTGTTGTAGTGTACCCGGATATCACGTTGCTCCAGGATACGTCGGAAGCGTTTTTGCACCTGTTTGTTATGGGTAGGAAGAATGCCATCCGAACCGCAATATAAGTCGAGATGCAGGAACTCGTTAGAACGATTTTTCTCTTTGAGTAAATGTTCAATACGGAACTGTGTCGCGAGTACCATCTCGACACCACCCGCACCGCCACCTACCACAGCGAGGTGAAAATCTTGTTCGGCTCTTATTATCCTGTCCGAGAGCAGGGCCCATTGATCCAGGAAGCGATCAATCGGTTTGACCGGTATGGTGTAACTATCGGCACCAGGGATATGTAAGGTACCTGGACGCGAGCCGATATTGATAGATACGATATCAAAATGAATAGGCGGCCGGCCAGCACAGATGATGTTGTTGTTTTCAAGATCGATGTCATTTACTTCGGCATGATAGATGCGCGCCTGTGCAAACTGTGCCAGTGGCCGCAGGTCGATATGAGCTTCATCATAATGGTAATGGCCGGCGATATAACCCGGCAACATGCCAGAGTAGGGAGTATGCAGATCCCGAGTGATCAGGGTCAGACGTAATCCCGGTACAGGGTTCATGGCAAAGTACTTCAGCACGGAAAGATGACTGTGGCCGCCGCCGACCAGCACGAGATCCTTTATAACCGGTATTGTGTTAGCGTTGTTCATGCGGGTAGATTACAGCGAAATACTCGGTATTTGATGAAACGTCATGGCGTAGCTTACACGTTGTGATGATCGTATTACAGCAAGACAATTATAAAACATGATAGTTTCGTGTGATTTTGTTGCAGCAACATAACAGCTGCGATATGGTGAGTTCAACACTAGCTGATAATATTCATACTTGAAATGACAGATTCTTCACCACAGCGTTACCGGTTTTTTGATCAGCATCCGGAGATAGCAGATCTTCGTGAGGATATCATCCAGGGCCTGTCTGCGCCTGAACCTTACATCCTGCCAAAATACTTTTATGATGAAACCGGTTCGCGCCTGTTCGAGGCGATCTGTAACACAGAAGAGTATTATCCGACTCGAACAGAAGTAGGCATCATCCGCGATAATATTGATGACATCGTAGATACGCTGGGAAAAGACTGTCTACTGATAGAGCCGGGTAGTGGCGACAGCTATAAGGTTCGCCTGCTGCTGGATGCACTCAGGCCTGTCGCCTATCTGCCTATCGATATTTCCAGGCGATATCTTCAGGATGAAGCGCAGAGACTGGCAGCAGAATTTACCTGGCTGAACGTACATGCTGTGTGTGCAGACTTTACCGGTAAACTGGAGCTTCCCTACCATGTTGACTCAACAAATAAAGTGGCGTTCTTTCCCGGTTCAACCATTGGTAATTTTCTGCCAGATCAGGCTGTTGGCGTATTAGAGGAGATCAGGCTGATGGTCGGTGATGGCGGCGGTCTATTGATCGGTGTGGATCTACAGAAAGACAGTGAAACCTTAAATGCCGCGTACAATGACAGAGATGGGTTTACCGATCAGTTTAATAAAAACCTGTTGTTACGCATCAATCGTGAGCTTGGTGCTGATTTCGATCTTGAACAATTTCGACACCATGCATTCTTTAATGAAGAAAAACATCGGATAGAGATGCACCTGGTCAGTCTGCAGGATCAGCAGGTAACGATAGGCAACCGAGTTTTTAAATTTAAAAAAGATCAGTCCATCCTTACAGAATATTCACATAAATATACTGCCGAACATTTTCAGAAACTTGCGGAAAAAGCCGGATTCTGTCTTGTTAAAACCTGGCGGGATGAACACCGATTGTTCAGCGTACACTATCTAAGCGTCGTAGCTGGCAGCCAGTTATAGGGTTGAGCAATGCTTAAGAACCACCATCCAGTGGTTCTACATCACGTGTGAAGTCATTCATCGACAATTCATTGTCCGGATCAGACTGTGTGCGTTGCTGATAAATAAGAGCGTAGGCAAGTACTGATGCCACGTAATCACGTGTTTCACGATAGGGGATGGTCTCTATCCAGATATCTGCCGGTACGGCTTTATTCTCTGGTAACCATTTTTTCACTCTTTCTGGACCTGCGTTGTATGCAGCAAGTGCGAGAGCATAGTGACCATCAAACTGTGTTAACAGCTTCTGATAATAATATGAGCCGTATTTTATATTTGTAACCGGATTATAAAGGCTGTTTTTGCCACCCCAGCGTTCGTTCAAACCTCTGGCGATGTCACGTCCTGTACGGGGCATTATCTGCATCAGGCCTCTGGCACCTGTTGGTGAGGTGGCCTTCTCATTAAAAGCGCTCTCGCGGCGGATCAATCCATAAACGATTACCGGGTTCAGGTTTTGCTGTTCTGAATTTTCATGGATTTTATCTGTGTAACTAAGCGGGAAGCGGACTTCGATGTCATCCCAGTATTTTGCTTTTGCTATTGTGAATATTGCTATTTCATCCCACTGCCAGCGTTGCGCCAGTTTTGCTGCAACTAAAATTTCTTTTTTGTTCAGGTGACGTGATGCATGCCACCATTGCAGTTTGGCCTCATTCTTTTTGTCGAGTACCATCAGCTCAAATGCGACACGGAATTCCACCTGATCCTTGAGCTGGTCGATCTCTTTTGCGGTAACGTTTACCGGTTTGTGTGATAGCTGGTACAGGCTGTTTACTCTGTCAGCAGCGAGGTAGCCATAAAAGCTTCGGTTATCAGAAAGATCAGTTAATATTATTTCAGCCTGTTCGACCTGTTCTGTTTCCAGGTAGGCCCTGGCTAGCCAGTATTTCCATTTATCCTGAGCTTTTTCTTCTTCATTAAGACCCTGTATCGCAGATATCACGTTCTGCCAGTTCTGTTCGAGTAAGGCCGCACGAATGCGCCAGGTTCTGCTGCTCTCATCGGTGACGTCTAAATTGCTGAATCGGTCGTAAGCACTGGAATCTTTTTCGAATGCCAGTTTAAATGCCAGGCGTTTTTCCAGTTTGTCGGCACTGTTTTTTTCGATATTGAAATCTTTTTTATTTGCGTCCCAGAGATCGATAGCTGCAGTTACATCTTTGCCGGCAAGACGGTCGATACCATGACGGAACATCAATGCTAGCTGTGTGTTATGTGGTTCGTTCTTAGACTGAGCTAATAACTGTGGCATGTAACGTGAAGGGTTACGATGCAGGTTCAGCCATAGCCTGCTCGTGGCATGGTGTTCTTTCGGCATCAGGTTGCCGACGTACGATGCCAGGCTGACCTTGTTATTATTTAAGGCGGCATCAAAACGCTGCCAGAGTAACTCCTGGGTAAATAGATCAGATTTCTTTAGCTGTGAAAACAGGGGGTCGCATACACGGGGTTGTGAATGACCGACAGCCCATAAATCTCTGGCGCCATAGAGTGCAGCACGCTGGTTACCGGTGTTGAATTGCGCTCGGTGATAATAGCAGTTCAGCGTTACGTCATTCGTTGGCACCTGGTTCTGTAATAGCAATGGCCACTGTTTATTCTTACCCAGGTATAGCAGCCACTTACGTTTTAGTTTGCCGGCATATCGTGACGAGTCGTGAGTCGTCAGGAAATGTTTTATCTGTCGTTCCTGCTCGAGGTTTTTTTTCAACCAATGGTATTGCAGGTAAGGGTATAGAGTGTAATCTTTTAGCTGATCCGCCAGCAGAAAATAAGCGGCGTCATCATTTTTCTTCAAGGCATTTTCAGCCTGCAGGAATAGCTGGCGCAGGTGTGCTATTTCTTCATCGGTAAGTTTTTGAGACGCTGACTGCTCAGTTGCCTCTAGTTGAACAGCGCCGTTCTGAGCAGCCTGGTTTTCAATTAGAGGTTTCTGCCTGTTTTTATCTTCAGATGAATATGTGTTAGGTTTTTTTACGGATTCAGCCTGTAATATCTTGCTGTCATCGATATTGCTGATATTTGCCAGCATCAGTGTCTGTTTGGGGTCGTTTATATCTGATCCTGAGGTCGTAACGAACGATTCAAGTTGATCAGGCTGGCTGCTGCTCGTTAAAGCTGTGTCTGGTTTGTCCGTAGGCTGACTCAGGATGCCTGAAGAGGCAACCAGTAGTGAAGAAAACGACAATAATATTAGGCTTTCTTTCATAATCCGTATGTGTTCCCGGTGTGTTTATTTTGATGCAATTATTTGAGTCAACTGCCCGTCGGCAGTTTTAAGAAATGTAACTCATAATAAAGTTTAGTTCAAACTGATAAATAAAAGGTATTATTTGATAAATTTTCCATCTAGATATACCCAGTGCTTATCGAAGCGCGAAAAACGGCTGTTTTCATGTAAGCGGCTGGCCTTGCCGTTGAGTTTGCTGCGTGCCACAAATTCGACTTCACCGGTTTCGTCACCGGTATCTCCCGCTACCGTGCTTATAATTTTAAGCCCCAGCCACTGGGTGTTTCCGTTGAGATGGATGTTCTTCGGACAAAAATCAGGATGCCAGCTATAGCGCAGATAATCTTCCTTGAGTAAAACGAAAGCCGTATAACGAGAGCGCATTAGCGCTTCGGCGGTAGGTGCGTCTGAGCTTTGTTCGATATAAGGCTGGCAACAGCTGAGATAAGGTTTGCCGCTACCGCAAGGACATAATTCGGTGTGTTGAATTTTTGTTTTCATTGGTGTGTGATCAGTCATCGAGGATCATAAAAAGTTACGGTTTTATCATAAGTAAAATTTATCCAAACATACAACAACTATAGCCCTGTTTTTTGTCCGTTTTATAGAGAAAGTTGCCCGAACCATGTATCATACGCACTCCTAGCGTCAGGGCTTATATTTAGGCGCGCTTATAAAAATTATTTATCCAGATAAGTTATTGAATTTTATGTAATTTTTCTAGGGCTTTCAAACTGACACAAATCCTTCGGAGGAATAAGATGTCGGACATAGTTGCAACTAATCAGACAATTCTGGTTGTTGGCGGTGGCATTAGCGGCATGACTGCTGCATTAGAAGCTGCTGAAGTCGGCAAACAGGTTATTGTTATCGAAAAGACACCATCTGTTGGTGGCCGAGTAACCAAATTATATAAATACTTCCCTAAACTATGTTTTCCGACCTGTGGTCTGGAAATCAACCAGCGCCGTATGGCTGCGAACAAGAACATCACTGTTCTGACTATGGCGGAAGTATCTGACCTTCAGGGTGAAGCTGGCAATTACACAGCAACTGTGAAAGTTAGCCCGCGCTATGTCAACTCAAACTGTACCGCATGCGGTGCCTGTGCTGATGCAGTAGAAGCTGAGTTCGATAACGAGCATAACTACAATATGGATAAGCATAAAGGTGCTTATCTGGCACATAACATGGCGATGCCAAAACGTTATGTTCTTGACCCAGGCATGATCGGAACTGACGATGCGCAGAAAGCAAAAGATGCATGTAAGTACGATGCGATCGACCTGGACATGCAGGAAGAGACGATCGAATTAAAAGCCGGCGCCGTTATCTGGGCAACAGGCTGGCGTCCATATGATGCCAACAAGATTCAGCCTTACGGTTATGATCGCATAGACAACGTTATCACCAGTGTCGAGTTCGAACGTCTAATGGACCCGTTTGGTCCTACCGGCGGCAAGCTGGTTCGTCCATCTGACGGTAAAGAAGCGAAGAACGTGGCATTCATTCAGTGTGCCGGTTCTCGTGACATCAACCACCTGAAACATTGTTCACGTATCTGCTGCATGGCTTCACTGAAGCAATCAACATACGTTTCTGAAAAGTTTGGTGGCGATGCTGACGTTTCTATATATTACATCGATATCCGTGCCATCGACCGTTTTGACAACTTCTACCAGAAAGTACAGGACGATGAAAATGTTACATTCATCAAGTCGAAAGTTGCCAACATCGTTGAGAACAAAGAAAACGGCAATCCTGTATTAAATGGTGTAGATGTTGAAGGTTACGAACGTTATGCAAACGAACACGACCTGGTTGTTCTTGCCATCGGTATGGAACCCAGTGTTGATAAAAACACATTCCCGATTGAAATTAAAGTGAACGACGAAGGCTTCATCGAACAGGACGAAGCAAACGGTGGCGTATTTGCCGCTGGTTGTTCATCGGATGCACTGGACGTTAACCGTGCAGTGCAAAGTGCAACAGCTTCTGCATTAAGGGCCATCCAGGTTGTTAATAAAGTCGCACAGGCGGAGGGCTAAATCATGGCTGATGAAATGAAAATTGGTGCATATATCTGTAAAGGCTGTGGTATCGATGAGCGTTTAGATGCCGGCCAGTTACAAACCACTGCGACGCGTGACGGTAAAGCTGCGATCTGCCAGCAACACGACTTTTTGTGTTCAGAAGCCGGTGTGAAAATGATTCAGGACGACATTGATAACGAAGGTGTTAACCACGTTGTTCTGGCTGCCTGCTCACGTCGTGCAAAAACTGAAGCCTTTAATTTTGAAAATGTTGCTTTATCTCGCGCCAACCTGCGTGAAGGTGTGATCTGGGTTCGTCCGGATACGGATGACCAGCAGGAAACTACGCAGGAAATGGCAGACGACTATGTTCGTATGGCCTGTGCAGAAGCCAAGTACATGAAAATTCCAGCAGCCAGTGGTGAGCAGACAGTCAATAAAAATATTTTGATCGCCGGTGGCGGTGTTTCTGGAATGACCGCTGCGCTGGAAACCTCTAAAGCAGGATACCCCTGTACTATCGTTGAGAAAACGGGTGTACTGGGTGGTGCAACGGCACAGCTTTATAAAAAGATTCCAACAAAAGCGCCGTATGCTGATCCACAGGATAATGGCGTGGCAGAACTGGTTGCTGCGGTTGAAGCAGACAGTAACATTACTGTGTGTTTGAACTCTACGTTAACCAATACTGTGGGTGCACCTGGACGTTTTGCTGCTGATATCAGTACCGAAAGCGGCAGTACAGAAACCAAAAACTTTGGTGCGATCGTTCAGGCTTCTGGTTTTACTGAATATGATGCCAACCAGCTGCCTGAGTTCTCATACGGTAAGAACAAGGATGTTGTTACCCAGATGGAACTTGAAGCTTTAGCGAAAGCGGCAAACGGTGGTGCTATCAAACGTCCTTCTGACGGTAAAGAAGTGCAAAGCGTATTGTTTATTCAATGTGCCGGTCAGCGTAGCAAGAAAGAAGGTCACCTGGAACATTGTTCCGGTTACTGCTGTAGCGCTTCTATCAAGCAGTCTATGTACTTTAAAGATCAAAACCCTGAAA
>CAWECN010000010.1:0-8589 GCA_963807625.1 uncultured Gammaproteobacteria bacterium | reverse complement strand
TATGGACTCCTCCTCGTTTGCAAGTAATCAGTTAATGGCTGTTGGCTCGACTGCATACGTATATCCGGCCTCTTAAGTTGGCATACGTTGATGCCGGGCCATAATGGGTTGTTCGCGCGCAGATTCCCTATTGCTATTACGTGTTTTTACACACTCGGACGTTCTCGGGTTTTATCCGCGCCGGTTCGACCTATTTGCCATCACACAGCTTACTTCGCAATCATCAATGGATTGTTTTTACTTGTAACATTTTTTAACTTGCCATTACTGGACTAAAGTCTGGATCATACTCAACCCCTTTGCTCATTATTACCCAGGCCATTCTCGCCATCTTGTTTGCCATTGCACAAGCTGCAACATTGGCGTGTCGCCGGTCTTGCAGGTTTGTTATCCAGCGACTCAGGCGGTCATCTTTATCTTTTGCCGTGCGCATCGCAGAACGCGCACCGTGAACCAATAAGCACCGTAGATAGGCATCACCTCGTTTGCTTATGCCAAGTAGCCGGTCTTTACCGCCAGAGCTATGTTGCCTTGGGGTTAAACCGATGGCCGCTGCCATAATAAAATACAACAGATGATTGTTTTGCTTGTTGCAATGTTTGGGTGAATTGTTGGTCGGACAATATCTTTTATTCTTCCTGTATTTGATATATATCAAAGCAGGTCGCTTCCTAATGATTAATCTTAATTACATAATGTATGCGCCTTGTATTGGTATGTCGTATGTATAGTGGAATTAACTGGTTAGAAAGGTTGTTTAAACTTCTCATAATTTATGCAGGCTTACTGCCCCAGTGTGAGAGCTGTACACAGCCTGTCGATAAACCGGAATAGAGGCCATTGTTAATAGCTATTTCGATGGCTGGCAAAACTATAAAAATAATTATTTAAAAACTGAAACCTTTAGTCGTTCGAAATGAGGAAAAGACATCATGAAATCTACAGGTAATATAGATAGACAGAATAAGCTCATCACCTTTTTTGCCGGCGTGCTGGCGCTGACATTTGTGCTGGCAGGTTGCAGCAGCAGTAGTTCGTCATCACCAACGACAACACCGGCTACAGTTACCGTTAGCGGGACCGTGACGAATCTTGCCCTTGTACCCGAACCCGATGTTGCAGTTGAGGGCGTCTATACCACGCCCGGCGATGCCGGTAATACGACGGCCACGACGGATGCCAGCGGTAATTACACGCTCACCGTGGAGACAAACAGGTCAGTCTATATACGTTTCACAAAACCCGGTTTCCTTACCCTGAACTCCGAAAAGGGTACGTTGACGACGAATGAAACGGGCAATGATATAGAGTATCCAACGACCACCGAGACACAGGCGCTGCTTGATGCTGCATGGCTATTGAAAGGCACGAACCCACAGCTCGGGAATCATGCCTGGCTTGCTGTCGATGTCACCGATGCACTCGACAACGAAGTGAATAATGAATCCATCACATCGGTGCCGGCTGTGACTGACGAGGTTTACACGGATTGTGATGGAGCTGACAGTGGTGGCAATGTGACCACCGGTGCTACCTGTCCTGCTGACAGGCAGGCCCCGATGTACATCGGATATTTCGATGCTACCGCGGATGTCAGCGTGAGTGCTGCGCCGACTTCGAATGACACTAGAATCGCGCCCGTGAGAATGGGTGAATTCACCTTTGTTGATTTTGCCCAGTAAGCGGTCTTTATAGAACACCTGGCCCTGACAGGGCCAGGTGTGATCTGATCACCGTATCTAAATGCAAAAAAAGTGGTGTCAGATGAAACTTATTCACTTATTATTTTTTGGCGTCTCAATGGTAGCCCGTAGGTTGGAGTGAAGTACGAACTAACCTACAGACTGTTCGCATCAAGATCCTTCACTAACGTTCAGGATGACACCAGATACGCGATGTTTCTTCTCTTCGCCTTATCGTCTCGGCGGTGAAAGTTCTTGTTATGTTTTAGTAAGTATATAGGTTCAGAGTAAAAACTTATGACAGTCTGTTCATGGCCGGTAAGCGACCGTTGGGTTGTCTTGGTGCTGATGACTTGCTCAGAGGTCAGTTACCGACCCTAAGCAGACACTCGATAACCTGTAAATAATCCTGAAACTGGTCTGACTGGCTTTTCATTTACCACCTTGATGTTGATCAACATAATTCATGTGTGACGGCGTTAACCTTTTATTTAGATGAAAGAGCATTAACTAAAAAGGATAAATCTCATGGTTACACCAGAACACAACAAAATCCTGCTCTACCCGCATGGTCTTCCAAACGCACAAGGAGATGGCTGATGGTTGAAGTCTCGCAAGATAACATACCGGCCGCGGGATGGCGGCTCAAGCTCGGTGTTGCCCTGTTTGGTCTCAGTATAGTGCTTCCCGTACTCGGCTTGCCGCTGGTTGCTGTAATGGGGCTGTCGACTACGACCTTGGCCACGATTTCCGGTGCCATGCTCGCGGGTTCAGAAGTGATTGGTATCGTTGCTGTAGCGATCATGGGCAAGAGCGGTTACGCTTTTATTAAGAACCGCGTCTTCGGCTTCATCAAGCAGTACGGACCACCGGCTGAGGTCAGCCGCACACGCTACACTATTGGTCTTGTGATGTTCTCCGTGCCTATTGTTTTCGGTTGGCTTGCGCCATATGCGGCCGATCTTGTTCCTGGTTACTCAGGTAACGAATTCACCTATGCCATTGTCGGCGACCTGCTGTTGCTGGTTAGCCTGATCGTATTGGGCGGTGATTTTTGGGACAAGCTGCGCGCTCTGTTTATCGGCGGGGCAAAGGCGGTGTTTCCGAAAACGAACGGGTTAGCGGACGGTGAACCGGAGCGTTAGCTGCGACAAAAATAAATCCTGGAAACTGAACGACGTCAAGAAACTAAAGTAATCAGCTAACAAGGCACTCACCTGTCCGCCATTCTGCTACGCTCTATAGCGGCAGGTGAGTGTGGTCATTGAAGGTCCGCTTTTGGCCGACAGTTACCGGTCAGAATATTTGACTGGTTTTCATAGTCTCGGGGTCGCTTATCGACCCTTTTTCCTCGGTCAGTAATAATAAAAATAATTCTCGCAAAGACGCAAAGGTGCAGAGAAACTGATTATCATATCATGTTTTTCTTCGCGCCTTTTCGTCTTCGCGAGAAAAATTATTTTTATCTGTTCGGGCGTTATTGGCCGGTAAGCGACCATTGGATTGATTAGATGTTGTTGACCTGCTCAACGGTCAGTAACCGACCATGAGCAGTCATTAGTGTGCTAACTATCATTTTCCTGTTTCACCTCATAGCTGACCTATTAGACATGGACCTGATAAGGGGGAAAGACCTATAAACCATAACTGTCCGTTAGAGAATGCTAATAAAGGACTGCTTATGAAACTTGTTTTCTAAGTACAAATATTTTGATCTCGGTCAATAAGGGTGTGTAAAAATTAATTTACTGTAAAGCATCACAATAACGTTAACAACACAATAAATGGGAGATAAAACGATGGCTGATCTTTTTTCTGATGAATGGATGAAAAGCTATATGGAGGCATGGAATAATGAGCCAGAGCTGTCTGATGCGCTGGCTAAAATCGATTTTGACTCGGTCATCGGTTATGGTTTTCAGGGCGATGATGGACCTACAGGTGTCATTACTGTAGAAAAAGGCAAAGTGACGGCTGCAGGCGCTTATAATGGTGAAACCCTGAGCTGGGACATTCGTGCTAAACCAGCAAACTGGGAAAAATGGCTGAACAAGGGCGTCGGCATGGCTGGACTCGGCATGGCCTACACTACTGGCAAAATGAAATTTGTCGTTGGTGATTATATGGCAATGGTGAAAGATCCTCGTATGGCTGGGCCTTTCATCAAAAGCTTCGGCGTTATGGGGACTATTTAAGCGTTCGAATTTGATTTGCCCAAAATCAAGATGTTTTAGAAAAAGCCGCAGAGTTCTGTGGCTTTTTTTTATGCCCTTAAACTGGATTTAGAGCGCGCCCAATACCAGTTAATGAGGTATTCTGGGTCGAAGTATGTATCCACTTTCTACATTAAGGTGGAATGTGGCTTGGAATAACTGCACTTAATAAATGCATTTTGGAGTAACGTATGAATTTATATGAGTTATCTTATGCAAAAATTATAGTTCTTCAAGATGATATTGCTGAAGTAATCATTAATGATGGCGTTGTAATGAATGCAGCAATGGTGAAACAGTACCATGAATTTTTACGCTCAATTTTAACTTCGCCATTCTCGTTACTAATAAACAAAATTAACTCATACACATATGATTTTGATGCTCAGCTAGAATTAGCTACGATTGCAGAAATAAATGCAATGGCTGTCGTTGCCTACAGTCGGATTACAGAGCTTACAACGGAATCATTAGCATCGTATCCGCGGAGTAAGAAATGGAATTTACAAATATTCATGAATCGAGATGATGCTTTGGCCTGGTTGTTATTAGAGCAAAAAAAAATACACAACAAGTAGTTTTAGCTCGCTTAACGCACTCATTGGGTGACTGCTATTGGCCGTTCTGAGACGGCTAGCGGTCCCTGGCTGAGTTCAAAAGCATTAGAGGGCAGATTGCTCTCGCAGGGGCGCAAAGACGCAGAGAAAACTAATACAATGACGCGATATAAAGTGTTTTTCTTTGCGCCTCTGCGAGAAATAGGTCTTTAGTCCGCTCATGTCCGACAGCTGCCGGCCAGATGACTGAATAGGCGGCGTCAGATGAAGCTTTCTACTTGCGGCAAGTTTCATCTGACCCCACTTAATTTATATTCAATACCAAAAAACTCATCTCTTGATAATCCCCATAAAGGGGACTATAGTACCCATTATGGGTATGATTGAGGTATTGAATATGTCGGCAACTTCTATTGGTGATGCGCTATTCACTAAAACACAACAAAAAGTATTAGGGCTACTTTATGCTAAGCCAGATAAAAGCTTTTATACCAATGAAATTATGCGCTGGGCTGCGATGGGCCGTGGCACAATCAGCCGTGAATTAGATAAGCTAGCAGCAGCAGGTGTCCTGACGGTAAGTCGTACAGGTAATCAAAATCATTATCAAGCAGACAGTACTAACCCTATATATAATGAATTAGTTGGTATTGTAAAAAAGACGTTTGGCATTGCTGATCAAATTCAACACGTCTTAATGCCGTTAGATGAGCAAATTGAACTGGCATTTATATATGGCTCAATATCCAAAGGTACAGATACGGCATCGAGTGATATTGATCTAATGCTGATAGGTGAGTCACTAAATTATAGTGATATTATGGACCTACTGTTACCCTTAGAAGAAACGTTGCAGCGAACAGTAAACCCAACAATTTATAAGAAAACAGATTTTTCTACAAAGTTAAAAGAGGGTAATAGTTTTATAAGCCGTGTAATGGAACAGCCAAAAATAATGATTAAAGGAGTGATCGATGACTTTGGAAAACCTGGTAAAGATTAATCAGCTCAATAGCGAACCACCAGATAAAAATGAATTTAAAGGCCTGGTTAAAGGGGCAGTTGATCGATTAAATGATTCTCAATTAGAGGCATTATCATTCGCGAGTCGATTTGACCTGGCATATAGCTCGGCGCATGGTTTAGCATTGGCAGCATTACGAGCAGCAGGTTATCGTTCGGATAAACGTTATTTGGTCTTCCAGTGTTTGGTGCACACGACAGACATGGATATAGTGCAAATAAGAATATTTTCAGCTTGCCACGATAAAAGAAATCTCGCTGAATATGAGGGTCATTTTGAACCGGACGAGCAACTCTTATCGGAGTTAATTACTAATACAAAAATACTATTGAAATATGTAAATCGGATAGAGTTTTGAGTGCATAAGAAATAGTAATTTAAGTTCGGCACTACGCACACCTCTTGAGTGAAAACAGCGGACAGAATAAAGTTGTGCCTAATATTGGCGTAGTGTGATCTGACCCCAATTATTCCCCCCTTAAAAACAATAGAAAAACATAGCCACAACAAATGCATTCCTGTTAAATATCCTTGTTAGAATAGAGCACTCATGTGAAATCCTCCCGCTAAAACCAATCCCGCTAAAATCAATCAGACAGAAAAATATGTTAGAAGACCTGTTTAAACCCGCCTGGAAAAGCAGCTCCGTTGAGAAACGCCTGAAAGCTATCGCTGCAATGAATAACGCAAGTTCAGAGAAACAGAAGATACTCGCTCAACTGGCAGCTGAAGACGTGGATGTTTCGATCTGTATTGCGGCGATCCAGAAGTTAACGTCTGTCGCCACATTGCATGAAATGTCGATCAAACATGATAATGACTCGGTTCGTGGTGAAGCTGAGAAAAGGCTTAATGAATTAATGTCTGCAGGGTGTTCTCTTAATCAAGATCGATACCGCGATCTGATAAACCAGTATCCAGAATTGACCGTGCGCGTTGCCGCCTATGCTGAGTTATCTTCCGTTAGAACTGAAGCCATACAACGTTTAGCCGAGAATCAACTGGTTGAAGTACTGGGACTAACCGTCTATACGGACGCGCGACAACGGATCGCAGAAAGGCTCACAAATACCGAAGCGAACATCGAAGCACTGGAGTCCGCAAGGAAGATACTGCGTGGCAAAGACAAGAATGCCGAGCGTTTACTCAAGACAAAGATAGATGAATTCAGAAGACAGCAACGCCAGCATGCCGAGAATTTAGCCACGGTAGAAAAACTGATCAAAGAAGTAGAGTATCTCGCCAGTCGTGATTGGCGGGCTGAGTTTAAAGCTAAACTACTGGTTCACCGAAAGCACTGGGATAGCCTTGATTTCGAAATAGACCCCGTCATGAATCAGCGTTATCAAACGGCTCGTCAGATTATCGATGCTCGATTTGAACAACAAAACCTTATCGAACAGGCACAGCAGTCTCAGCAACAATTGGTTGCTGAGCTCGAGGCTTTTCTGCGAGACATAACCAGCGGGGATCTTGCCAGCCTTATAGAAACACACGCCGACACGTCAACCAGGATAGATCAGTTCAGCACCAGCTGGCAACAACTAGCCGTTAACAACCAGCCAGAACGGGTAACACAGGAGTCAGTCGAGAAGATGCTCAGCGCAGTGCGATCGGCGAACCAGTTAGTGCTTCAGGCCGACGACATAGTGCAGGAAAAGAGGTTTGCAGAATCAGATGACACACGTGAAGGCTGCTGAAACAAAAGGGGCCAGAGAAGCTGCTGAAATAGAAGGTGCCGGGCAAAGCAGAGACGCTGAGACAGTAGCTGATAATGCTCAGAGATTGAGCGCCGCCTTAAACAAACTTAAATGGCCTGCTATCTATGGTGAACTGTGTGTGGCGACTGAATTACAGGCGCAACTGACAGACTGGCAAAAAACACAGGCGGCGTCTGCAGCCGAACACCAGGAGAAACTTGATCTTCTGCATAAAAAAATCAGTTCTATCTTTCGTTTTTCCCGCGCCGGCAACCTGGCAAGAGCGAAACAGTTCTGTGAAAGAGTCGAAAAAGGCCTGCGTCAGTTTGAAGGCAAAGAGCTTGCCGCCCTTGAAGAGCGATACGAAGAAGCCAGAAAAACCCTGGGCGATATGGGCGACTGGAAAAATTTCGCGACCGAACCCAAGTATGTAGCACTGTGTGAAGCCATGGAGCGTCTTGTTACCTCCAAACTGCACCCCGACAAGCGCTCGAGCGAGATGAAGGCTCTGCAGCAACAGTGGAAAAAACTCGGCAACTCGGACATATCCGATCTGTACTGGCCACGATTTAAACAGGCAGCGGATAAAGTCTACCAGCCCTGCGCCGAATTCTTTGATAAGCGCCATGAGATGCGTAAAACCCATCTCGAGCAACGACAGCAGTATGTAACACAGATGCAGCAACTGTTCGAAACAACCGACTGGGACAACCAGCCTGACTATAAGGCCGTGCAGGCTTCGATGCGCAGTATCAGTGACCACTTTACCGCGATAAAAGACGTCGAACGCGGTGCGGGTGAAAAACAGTGGAAGCAATTCAAAACGTTTAAGGACCAGGTGACAGCCAGGCTCGATGCGGTTTATGAAGCCAATATAAAGCTGAAACATCAGCTGATCGAGCAAGCGGAGGTGCTTGCACAAGCAGAGGCCAAAGAGGAAAACCTGGCAAAGCTCAAAGCACTGCAAACAAGGTGGAAGCAGGTCGGTATTACCAAACGCAATCAAGATCAGAAAGCGTGGACACAATTCAAAAAACAGGGCGATCTTGCCTACCAGAAAGTGCAGGCACTTCACCAGGGGCAAAAAGAAAAAACCGATCAACAGATCAATGCCTACAGAGATATTATCAAGGATATCCAGCAACTGGCCCGGACGGCTAAAGACCTGGCGGAGGCCGATCAGCTATTTTCCGCGCTGCAGGCTAAATACGCCGAACTGCCTGAACTGCCATTGCCTGAAACCCATGGCGCCGAATCAAAAGGGCCTGATTCCTATCGGCCAGACTCAAATCGACCCGAACCGCGTCGCCACCTGGCACCCGGGCAACTCCCGGAAAAACTGGCAGCAGGTATTCAACGTGATTACCGCAAAGCCTGCGATCAGTTCGATGAATGCCGTACCCGGATCATCAA
>CAWECN010000009.1:0-709992 GCA_963807625.1 uncultured Gammaproteobacteria bacterium | reverse complement strand
CTCGTCTCACCTTTAGTCAGTGCACTGTCTCCCAGTGTTACTGCAACCGTCGGCGATGCTGTATCTAGCGTTACCGCCTGCGCACCCGATGCACCGGACGCATTGCTGGCGGTGTCGGTCACGGTTGCCGTAAAGCTTAAACTGCCGGCCGTTAAGGCACTGCTGGTGATATCAACGTAACCGTTGCTGATGTCGCCTGCGATCAGCGTCGCTGTACCCACCTGGCCTGCGCCTTCAAACAGTTTCACCACGTCTCCAACGATCGCATTTGTCGCAACCGCACCCGTCTGATCTAGCGTCACGCGGAGGGTCGGCGTTGTATCATTCGTAATATTATCGCTATTGCTGGCGCCGGTATCCGAGCCATCAACCAGATCCACGCTCGGCGCTAATGGTGCAACACCATCTGTCGTATCGATCGTGTAGTTTGCACTGGAACCGGCCGTGCCGGTATTACCTGCCTCGTCGGTATAAGTATTCGCCACACTGATTACATTAGTGGCACTGCTTAGATTATCGGTAGGCGTGAACGTCGCGGTGTACACTAATGGATTACCCGTTACCGTAAACAGCGTTAAGCCACCGTTAGCTGCCGTCACATCACCCACCGCAAAACCGCTTGGCGCTTCGCTAAAGGTAAAGGTAACCAAGCTCGTCTCACCTTTAGTCAGTGCACTGTCTCCCAGTGTTACTGCAACCGTCGGCGATGCTGTATCTAGCGTTACCGCCTGCGCACCCGATGCACCGGACGCATTGCTGGCGGTGTCGGTCACGGTTGCCGTAAAGCTTAAACTGCCGGCCGTTAAGGCACTGCTGGTGATATCAACGTAACCGTTGCTGATGTCGCCTGCGATCAGCGTCGCTGTACCCACCTGGCCTGCGCCTTCAAACAGTTTCACCACGTCTCCAACGATCGCATTTGTCGCAACCGCACCCGTCTGATCTAGCGTCACGCGGAGGGTCGGCGTTGTATCATTCGTAATATTATCGCTATTGCTGGCGCCGGTATCCGAGCCATCAACCAGATCCACGCTCGGCGCTAATGGTGCAACACCATCTGTCGTATCGATCGTGTAGTTTGCACTGGAACCGGCCGTGCCGGTATTACCTGCCTCGTCGGTATAAGTATTCGCCACACTGATTACATTAGTGGCACTGCTTAGATTATCGGTAGGCGTGAACGTCGCGGTGTACACTAATGGATTACCCGTTACCGTAAACAGCGTTAAGCCACCGTTAGCTGCCGTCACATCACCCACCGCAAAACCGCTTGGCGCTTCGCTAAAGGTAAAGGTAACCAAGCTCGTCTCACCTTTAGTCAGTGCACTGTCTCCCAGTGTTACTGCAACCGTCGGCGATGCTGTATCTAGCGTTACCGCCTGCGCACCCGATGCACCGGACGCATTGCTGGCGGTGTCGGTCACGGTTGCCGTAAAGCTTAAACTGCCGGCCGTTAAGGCACTGCTGGTGATATCAACGTAACCGTTGCTGATGTCGCCTGCGATCAGCGTCGCTGTACCCACCTGGCCTGCGCCTTCAAACAGTTTCACCACGTCTCCAACGATCGCATTTGTCGCAACCGCACCCGTCTGATCTAGCGTCACGCGGAGGGTCGGCGTTGTATCATTCGTAATATTATCGCTATTGCTGGCGCCGGTATCCGAGCCATCAACCAGATCCACGCTCGGCGCTAATGGTGCAACACCATCTGTCGTATCGATCGTGTAGTTTGCACTGGAACCGGCCGTGCCGGTATTACCTGCCTCGTCGGTATAAGTATTCGCCACACTGATTACATTAGTGGCACTGCTTAGATTATCGGTAGGCGTGAACGTCGCGGTGTACACTAATGGATTACCCGTTACCGTAAACAGCGTTAAGCCACCGTTAGCTGCCGTCACATCACCCACCGCAAAACCGCTTGGCGCTTCGCTAAAGGTAAAGGTAACCAAGCTCGTCTCACCTTTAGTCAGTGCACTGTCTCCCAGTGTTACTGCAACCGTCGGCGATGCTGTATCTAGCGTTACCGCCTGCGCACCCGATGCACCGGACGCATTGCTGGCGGTGTCGGTCACGGTTGCCGTAAAGCTTAAACTGCCGGCCGTTAAGGCACTGCTGGTGATATCAACGTAACCGTTGCTGATGTCGCCTGCGATCAGCGTCGCTGTACCCACCTGGCCTGCGCCTTCAAACAGTTTCACCACGTCTCCAACGATCGCATTTGTCGCAACCGCACCCGTCTGATCTAGCGTCACGCGGAGGGTCGGCGTTGTATCATTCGTAATATTATCGCTATTGCTGGCGCCGGTATCCGAGCCATCAACCAGATCCACGCTCGGCGCTAATGGTGCAACACCATCTGTCGTATCGATCGTGTAGTTTGCACTGGAACCGGCCGTGCCGGTATTACCTGCCTCGTCGGTATAAGTATTCGCCACACTGATTACATTAGTGGCACTGCTTAGATTATCGGTAGGCGTGAACGTCGCGGTGTACACTAATGGATTACCCGTTACCGTAAACAGCGTTAAGCCACCGTTAGCTGCCGTCACATCACCCACCGCAAAACCGCTTGGCGCTTCGCTAAAGGTAAAGGTAACCAAGCTCGTCTCACCAGCCGTCAGGATAGAATCTGCCAGCACGACAGCCACGGTAGGTGCGGTAGTGTCAATAGTCAGTTCATCTACATCAACATCTGAAGCAGAGTTGCCTGCAGCATCTGTACTGATAGCCAGTACAGAATTTTTACCATTCAGGTCCGGATTAAACGCACCGGAATCCGGGGTGTTGGTATCAACACTCCAGATACCACTACCATTAGCCGTCGTGTTATACGTTGCACCAGCGACTGATACTATAATTATAGTATTTGCTTCTGCAGTACCGGTAATTATTGGCGTTGCATTATTCGTAAGCAGGATATCAACTACTGGCGCTATGATAGATACATCTTTATCAAACTGGACCGTTGTTGCGTTGCCTGTATTGGCTGCACTATCTGTCTGGCTGGCATCTACACTGATTGCGTTGCTGCCATCACTGATTCCTGTGACATCAAATATTGCACTCCAGGTACTACTTCCCGAACAGACTACGGACTGGCTGACAGGCGTCGCATCAGTAATTGCTATCATTACATTACCGTCACCTGCGGTACAGGTTCCGCTTACTGTATAAGTAGAAGCGTTAGCCGCATTAGCAATTAGCGTACTGGTCGTCGCCACAGAAGGCGGTACAACATCGAATGCAATAACTGCCTGTGTCGCCGCTGTATTACCATTACCGGCTGCATCATTTGCTGCGGCTAGAGCCACATCAATAGTAATCAAACCACCACTTGGAGTAATTACCGCGGTATAAGTATTCGCATCAGTTGTTACAAAAGTATCAGCTGTGCCATTACTTACATCAATATCACCAACAACAAAATCTAAAACATCTTCACTAAACTGAAAAGTAACCATGAAAGCAGCTAATGAATTAATTATCGCAGGCTCACCCTGTATATCAACTGTGGGAGAAGTATCATCAAATGCAATCACTGCTTGCGCGGCGGCTGTATTGTTATTGCCGGCACCATCCTGCGCCACATTTACAGGCACATCAATCATTAAGTCTCCTGTGCCACTAGCGGTAACTTCAACCGTATAAGTATTTCCATCAACCGGGGTAAAGTTTGTAACACTGCCATTACCTACAATTACTCCACCAGCAAGAAAACCAGTTACGTCCTCAGTAAATTCAACGGTAATATTAAAAGGCGATGCGTTAACAATAGTGGGCACGTTGAGAATGGACACATCAGGTGGCGTGATATCAGTAAATACCACACTAGCAGTATCAGTGATCGCGCCACCTTCTATTGTGCCGCTGATAGTAACTGTCTCTGCTACAGTATTAGTGATCGTTGCAGTATAGGAGCCATCATTATTATCTGTTATAGAACCGATAGAACCACTACCAGTAGAACTTAATATCAGCGTACCCGCACTATTTGGCAGATCAAGACCTGCACTATCTTTCGCTTGAACGGTTATCGTACTAGTTGTCGAACCATCAGCAACGACAGATGTTGGCGATGCCGTAATTGTGGTCTGAGCTAAATCTAATGGATCAGTATCTGAATATGTAATCGTCGGGGTAAATGCGCCTTTTGCGGTATATAAAGTTGCACCATCAGAATCTGCAGAATCATATCCACCCAGATCACCATTAAGTGAGTTGACCTGCTGCGCACTTGAAACAACTATTTTAAAAGGTGTATCACTATCAACGCCTGCACCACCATTAAGAGTTGATAGTGCTGCACCTGTAGTTGATAATGTCGTGGTATTTAATGCCGCTGCAAGGCCTCCAGCACCAATTAAATTGATCTTATATGAGACGATATAATCATCGTCGCCATCACTGTCGATATCAGCTATATCTGTAGCCGTTGTGTGATAGAAAGAGAATCCTGAGGTAGCAACCACATCTGAGCCAGCATCAAGACTTGTGGTAGATGGTGAGTTATTTGCCGATCCATCTGAGTTATAAATCGTTAATGTATGAACACCTTTACCATCACCATTTAACACCATGAAGTTATCGATGATGCCATCGTTATCAAAGTCGAGCCCTATCCAGAGGTAACCTTTAAAGTCGCCCTGGGCATCTACAGCTTTGTCAGCTCTAAAACTGAATGCCACTTCATCATTTGATGGAACTGCATCTCCCTGGTCATCAAACTCCATGTAAAACATCGGATAAGTAGCATCACCCAGTAAATCGATCGAAGCAGAAGCCTGCTGATCATTGCCATGGTCTAAATCTGCACCCTGTAACACAGTCGACCAGCCAGTGACCGTTGTAAGGTCAATGACCGCATACAAGTTAGTGCTTACCAGTAATAAAACCAGTGAAAAGAGAATTCTCTTTATCAAAACAAACTCCAACAAATACACATTAAGTGCATTGATAACTAATGATTAATTCTTATATTTATTTCATTTAGTGCAGCACGGGAATTGGCTTTTACAACTCAAATAACAAACTGCTGCTGCTTGTTATTTGCTCACATCTTTTCGTTATTATGATTCTAGTCGCCACAATACCGACGCTTCTGCCATTATATTGACAAAATTCGGCGGATATCAGCGATATACAGTAAAACTGTATCCCCTACCTAGTTATAGGCAAAGTTAGTGCCAATAACCACTTTTTGAGGTTTTTTTAGATGTTGTACAGTTAAATCAGTAAATTAACTGTACGGAGAATTTGGCTATAGACGAAAAAACTGATTGGATACAGCCAGACGCGATCAGATGATCAGCCTGACATAATGCCTAAAAGGTGATTAAAAATAGTTACTTGATTCGGTATTCAGCAGAACGTGCATGTGCAGTCAAACCCTCACCATGCGCAAGGGCGGATGCCGTCTTACCCAGTTCTGATGCACCATCATGAGAACAGCCGATCAGGCTGCTACGTTTTTGAAAATCATACACACCCAGGGGTGATGAGAAACGTGCGGTGCCAGAGGTCGGTAGCACGTGATTCGGGCCAGCACAGTAATCACCCAATGCTTCTGCGGTATAGCGACCCATGAATATAGCACCGGCATGACGGATTTTTTTCGCCCACTGTTGCGCATCATCCATAGATAACTCCAGGTGCTCCGGAGCGATGTGGTTTGCTACTTCTATCGCCTGCTCCATGGTTTCAACTGAAATGATAGCTGCACGGTCTTCGAGAGACTTTTTGATAATCTCTTTGCGTGGCATTTCTTCTAACAGGCGCTCGATACTCTGCTTTACCTGCTCGATAAAGTCCTGGTCAGGGCAAACCAGGATAGACTGTGCTTCTTCATCATGTTCAGCCTGTGAGAACAGATCCATCGCAATCCAGTCAGGATCAGTTTTACCATCACAGACCACCAGTATCTCTGAAGGCCCGGCGATCATATCGATACCAACAACACCGAATACCATGCGTTTAGCAGTCGCTACGAAGGAGTTTCCAGGGCCAGTAATCTTGTCGACTTTAGGAATCGTCTCGGTGCCATAAGCCAGTGCAGCCACTGCCTGCGCACCACCGATAGTGAATACGCGATCGACCTCCGCTACCGCAGCTGCTGCAAGCACCAGCTGATTGGTCTCTCCATCCGGTGTCGGCACAACCATGATCAATTCCGGAACACCGGCCACTTTTGCCGGAATCGCGTTCATCAGAACAGAAGACGGATAGGCCGCTTTACCACCCGGCACATACAGGCCGACACGGTCCATAGCTGTGACACTCTGCCCTAGCACGGTACCGTCTTCCTCGGTATAAGACCAGGACTCCATCTTCTGGCGTTCAGCATACCGGCGTATGCGAGTGGCAGCGGTCTCTAGTGCTTCTCGTTGTTCTGCATCGATCGAATCCAGCGCCTGCTGTAACTGTGATTTATCCAGCTCGATTTCCGCGGCGTCGCTTATGCTCATACGATCGAATTTATTGGTATATTCGATTACCGCCGCATTGCCTCGTTGTTTAACATCCGCCAGGATATCAGCCACGATTTTGGCGATATCACCATCAAGACTGGCTTCCCATGCCAGCACTTCGTCAAGCTGCTGGTAAAAATCAGCGTCGGTAAAATTCAGAGCAGTTATATTTAACATCGTACTATGTATATATTAAGGGACAGCAGCGCCAATCTGATCGATGATGGCACTGATCTTTTCATGTTTCATTTTCATTGAAGCTTTATTAACTATCAGGCGTGAACTGATATCGGCGATATGATCGACCGGTTGCAGGCCATTGGCTTTTAAAGTATTACCTGTGTCGACGACGTCCACGATCAGGTCAGACAGGCCTACGATCGGACCCAGCTCCATCGAGCCATAGAGTTTAATCAACTCTATCTGTTCGCCACGTGATTCGAAATAGCGTTTCGCTACATTGGTGAATTTGGTCGCAACCCGCAAACGGCTACTCAACCTCGGTTTTGGCTCGACAAGGCCAGCAGTCATCAGCTTGCATTTGGCGATCTTTAGATCAAGCGGCTCGTAAAGACCTTCGCCACCATGTTCCAGCAGAACATCCTTACCTGCAACACCGATATCAGCAGCACCAAACTGCACATAAGTTGGTACATCGGTTGCCCGGATAATCACCAGTTTCACATCATCATGATTAGTATCAAGAATAAGCTTACGGCTTTTTTCAGGATCATCGGCAGGCACTATGTCTGCAGCAGCTAGTAGCGGCAACGTCTCTTTATATATCCTGCCTTTTGATAATGCGATGGTAATCATGGAATCTAATCTTTGTAAAATAACCGGGCTTATTCGTGTGTGCGGCGGATTTTAGCACCTAATAGCGCTAATTTTTCTTCAATGTTTTCGTAACCACGGTCGATATGATAAATACGCTGAACCTCGGTCTCACCGCTGGCGACCAGGCCGGCAATGATAAGACTGGCAGAAGCACGCAGATCTGTCGCCATCACCGGTGCTGACGTTAGTCCATCGACACCACGGATGATGGCGGTGTTGCCTTCGATCTCGATATCCGCACCCATACGCTTTAATTCCTGCACATGCATGAAACGATTTTCAAAAACGGTCTCGACCACGGTAGCCGTACCTTCCGCTATCGTATTTAAAGCGGCAAACTGAGCCTGCATGTCAGTTGGGAAAGCAGGATATGGTGCTGTACGCACACTGACTGCTTTTGGCCGCTTACCTTCCATATCCAGCGTGATCCAGTCATCACCGACTTCGATCCTGGCACCGGCTTCACGTAATTTATCGATGACCGCATCAAGAAGCTTCGGCGCAGTATCTTTGACCGTGATCTTTCCACCTGTGATTGCCGCAGCAACTAAAAAGGTACCCGTTTCGATCCGGTCAGGCAGTACACGGTAACGCGTGCCATTAAGTTTCTCTACACCTTCGATAGTAATTGTATCGGTACCGGCACCGGATATCTTACCGCCCATAGTGTTGATAAAGTTTGCCAGGTCGACCACTTCGGGCTCACGTGCGGCATTCTCGATGATAGTGGTGCCATCAGCCAGGGCAGCCGCCATCATCAGATTCTCTGTACCCGTCACGGTCACAATATCCAGTACCAGACGCGCACCTTTTAAGCGTTTTGCTTTTGCATGGATGTAACCATTACTCACATCTATTTCAGCACCCATGTCCTGCAGGCCCTTGATATGCAGATCGACAGGGCGCGAACCGATCGCACAACCACCAGGCAGGGAAACCTCTGCCTCGCCAAAACGAGCCAGTAGCGGTCCAAGAACCAGGATGGACGAACGCATGGTCTTAACCAGGTGATATGGTGCGGTGTAATTCTCGATCGTAGAACTGTCGACTTCGACACTGAGCTTCTCATCCACAGAGACCATCACACCCATACAGCCGAGAAGCTCCATGGTGGTCGTAACATCATGCAGGTGTGGTACGTTCTCAATCGTGGCCGGCCCATCAGCGAGCAAAGTCGCCGCCAGGATCGGTAAAACAGCATTCTTAGCACCGGAGATCCTGACGCTACCATCCAGCTTTACGCCACCATTGATCATTAATTTATTCATCGACAATATTCTCTAATCTCATTTTCGACACCGTAAGCTTTTGCGATTGTCGATACCGTAGCCGGTAAGTTTTCAAAATATAATTCTATATTCTTCTGCTGTGCACTTTTCACCAATTCCAGCATCAATGCCAAAGCAGCGCTATTGCATTCCGATACCTGTGATAAATCGATCGATATCGATTTATTCTCAGCTGGATTGCAGGCCGAGATAAAACCCGATGCCTGTCGCAACAGATCTGGCACCGTCGAAAAATCCACGGCTCCTGAAATAAGGTATTGCTGTTGATTTTGCTGAGTGATTTCAGCCTGACTCTTCTGCATCCTGTAGCCTGCTAATCTTTGTTCAAGACTTAACGTTACTGGCTAAGGCGCTATTTTTATCACGCAGGTATTTTAACAGACCATCGATGCCACTTTTACGAATTTCTTGCGTAAATGTGCCGCGATAACTGGTAACCAGGCTGATACCATCAATCTTGATATCATAGACCTTCCAGGTATTATTCTTGATCCGCACCCTGTAGGCCATCGGTATCGAAGGACCACCTGACTGTATCACCTCGGCCTTCACAGATGCTTTATGAGCATCGTCTGCCAGTTTAAGCGGAAAATAGTTGATTTCCTGATCCTTGAATTCGAGCAAAGACTTGCTGTAAGTACGGATCAGTAAATTTTTAAATTCTGTAACGAATTCGATTTTCTGATCTTTTGACGCATTCTTCCAGTTTTTCCCCATCGCCAGTTTAGCCATGGTGACTTCATCCAGGTGCGGCAGGATGTATTCATCGATGATCTTGTATACGCGCTCAGGTTCATTCTGCAACATCTCCTGATCGTCGCGCAAAATCTTTATGACCTGCTGTGAGGTTCTTTCCAGCATGATTACTGGCGACTCAATCTGCTGGGCAGCAACTGCTTGCGACCAGGCAGCGGCGCCAAAAAACGTCGCAGCGATTACAGTAAAAGTAGATTTCATTATATTCATAGCATTTTTTTCCTATTCAGCATCTCCAGCACCTTCGTCATCACCCATACTATATAAGAACTGACCAATGATCTGTTCCAGCACCAGCGCGGACTGCGTCAGGTCTATGACATCACCGCCCTGTAAAAATTCATCCTCGGCACCCGGTTCAAAGCCGACAAACTGCTCACCTAGTAGACCCGAAGTCAGCACGCTTGCTGCAGTATCAACAGGGAATTTATTGTATTTCGCTTCGATCTGCATACTGACCACAGCTTCGTAAGACTCACTATTATATTGGATATCGCTTACCCGCCCAATCGTAACACCACCGGCAGAAACGGGTGAACGTACTTTAAGACCGCCGATATTGTCAAAACGGGCTTTTAACTCGTAACTCTCACCCCTGCTGTAACTGCTCATATTGCTCACACTCATCGCCAGCATGAAAAAAGCAGCAATACCAGCGGCGACGAACAAGCCGACCAGAATTTCAATTTTACGAGATGTCATTTGTTAACCTCTTTCTTCATTTTGTAAACATTAATGCAGTCAGTACGAAATCCAAAAACAGTATCGCCAGGGAACTATGAACTACTGTACGTGTAGTCGCCTGGCCCAGGCCTTCCGATGTAGGTACACAGTCATATCCTTCGAATACCGCGATCCATGTGGCAACAACCCCAAACACCACACTTTTGATTATTCCATTGTATAAATCCAGATGTAAATCCACCTTGTTTTGCGGCTGCGACCAGAACGCACCGGAATCCAGTCCCAGCAATTCGACGACAACCATATAGGCACCGATTACACCGACCGCGCTAAATATGGTCGCCAGCAGTGGCATCGAGATCACGCCTGCCATAAAACGTGGTGCGACGATACGCTGCATCGGGTTTACCGCCATCATTTCCATACCGGACAACTGCTCGGTCGCCTTCATCAGGCCTATCTCGGCAGTCAGCGCTGAACCTGCACGGCCGGCAAACAGCAGTGCGGTAACCACCGGACCCAGTTCACGCATCAACGACAATGCAACCATCACGCCCACCGAATCTTCGGCGCCAAAATCAACCAGTGCATAATATGACTGCAATGCCATCACCATACCGACAAACAAGCCGGCGACCACGATGATGATCAGCGTCTGCACGCCGACCGAGTATAACTGCTTCACCAGCAGCATCGGTCGCATGAACAGGCTGACACAGCTTGCTACCACTTCGAGTAAAAAGACGCTGCCCCTGCCCAGCCGACGAAAGCTGTGTATGGTTGCTGCCCCCATATACTGGAGCCTGTCGATCAATCGGTTAAACAATTTCATTTCCTTCGCTGGTACAGGTCATCCATTATCGGATCGGCAGGGTAATGAAACGGCACCGGGCCATCGGCATCACCATGGATAAACTGATGGGTCCACTCTACGGTACTGTTTCTCAAGGTTTCCGGGCTACCGCTTTCAACGACTTTGCCGGCTGATATAAAATGCACGTAGTCCGAGATAGACAGGGTATCCGGTACATCATGTGATACCACGACACTACAGATATTTAGTGCATTATTGAGTTCACTGATCAGTGACACCAGCACACCCTTCGAGATTGGATCCTGCCCGGTAAATGGCTCATCGTACATGATCATCATCGGATCCAGGGCAATAGCCCGCGCCAGCGCCACACGCCTCGACATACCGCCAGACAGCTCTGAAGGCATCATCTCCGCCGCGCCACGCAAACCGACAGCGTTTAATTTCAGTAATACCAGGTGGCGTATCAATGGTTCATTTAACCTGGTGTGCTCGCGCAGTGGGTATGCCACGTTCTCAAACACCGTCAAATCCGTCAGTAATGCACCGCTCTGAAAAAGCATGCCCATGCGTTGGCGCAACTCAAACAGTTTTTTCGTCGAAAGCTGATGCACGTTGAGGCCATCGACCTCGATGGTGCCATGATCCGGCACCAGCTGTCCGCCGATAAGTTTCAATAAAGTCGTTTTACCGGTGCCGCTAGGCCCCATGATGGCCGTGACGCCCTGCCGGGGTATATCCATGGATAGACCATCAAAAATTTTCCGGTTGCCACGGCTAAAGTGTAAATCTCTAATTTTGACGAGGATGTCGCTCAAGTCAGCTGCCTTATTGAAGTATTGTTATTTTCGCGGGATTGTAACATGTCAGATACGATGCCACGGTTTGATGTCACATAATAAATAACGTTCCATACAAATAGTCAGAAAAATTGAGCTAATGCCCCATTATTTCCAGTACCGAACGAAGTTTTCCCAGATCGGCAGCCTGCAGCTGAGGATGACTCACTATCAGGGTTGCACCCTTTTTATCGGGCCTCTGCTCCTGCAATTGCCTGGTAAATGGTTCAATCTTAGACCTGACTGCTCTCAGGTCACGCAGATCGTCTTCTATAATTGCAAATCGCGCTTGATGCGCACCTTCAGTCGAAGAAACACCCGGGCACCATATTTTTTCGGCGCCAGGCACTGTTTGAGCACCAAATATGACAACGTCTAAAGAATCAGCCAACTCAATAAACCGCTCATCTACGGCGCTCTTCATCTGCAGACCTCCCTGGAAGACCAGACCGGATAATTGCGGTTTCAACAATTTTAATGCTTCAGTAAGATCCAATAGGGGAATCGAATCAAATATCCGCTCATCGCATTCGATAAAAAACTGGAACCCTGGATGCACATCATCTAACAGGTCCTCACAATCTGCCATGTACCCTTCCTGCCAGTAAAAAGCAGGCACCAGGACAGTATTAAACTCGTTGCTGTAGTACCCCAGGCGCCAGTCTGCCGGCAGATCCTCAGGGTAAAAACTGTTTTTCCAGTCTTGCTGGAGCCAACCATAGGCTCCAAGATTAATCGTCTGTTTCAAATCACCACCTAATTTATTTCGAATGGTTTCTTGGCGAATTCAATCGCATAGCGTATTCTTCGCACCTTAATCCCTAATTATAAAAACATTCAACTGCTACACCCCGTATTTAAGTCCTATGTTAATAGATAGCGTCGCCATTATTGCTGGTTTTATTTTATTGATATGGAGCGCCGATCGTTTCATCGTCGGTGCTGCCTCGACGGCGCGAAATTTTGATATTCCACCGCTGATCATCGGCCTCACCATCGTCGGTTTTGGTACCTCTGCACCCGAGATGATGGTCGCAGGTTTCGCTGCTTATGACGGCAGCCCAGCAATGGCTGTCGGTAATGCTCTGGGTTCAAATATTACCAATATTACACTGGTACTGGGGATAGCCGCGCTAATTGCGCCGATGGAAGTACAATCCCGTATCGTCAAGAAAGAATTACCCATCCTGCTGCTGGTGACCTTAGTGGCGATAGCCTTGATGGCCGACCTGACGCTCAACCGGTTTGACGGTTTTATCCTGGCAGGTCTGCTGGTTTTACTGATGTGGTGGATAACGAGGCAAGGCTTACGCAACCAGTTAGATGACGCATTAACCGATGAGATCATCGAAGAACTACCAGGCAGGATATCGACATCACATGCATTATTCTGGCTGATCACAGGCCTGATCATGCTAACGGTCAGTTCGAAGATACTGGTATGGGGAGCGGTCAATATTGCCACCGAGCTAGGAGTCAGCGAACTGATTATCGGACTGACCGTCATCGCTATCGGCACCAGCCTGCCGGAACTCGCAGCCTCAATTACCGGTGCACTCAAGAATGAAGATGACATTGCTATCGGTAATGTTATCGGTTCGAACCTGTTCAATACCCTGGGTGTGCTGGCGATACCTGGAATAATCAGCCCATCGATACTGAACGAAGAGGTCCTGGAACGGGATCTTGCTATCGTATTCGCACTCACCATCATGTTGTTTGTAATGGCCTATGGTTTTCGTGGCGAAGGCAGGATCAACCGACTGGAAGGCGGCATATTATTGAGCTCTTTCATTGCTTATCAAATACTGTTATTTTTTAGCATAAATTAATAGCGGGTCTTTCATGTCTTCAACCAATAAAACCAGCCTCTCCCCTGTTGACTTCCAGCAACTTGGCCGTGAGGTGGTAACTACAGAACTGGCAGAAATTACGGCGTTGCAATCACGTATCGATGAGAACTTCTCCAGCGCGTGTGAGCTACTGCTGAGCTGCAGAGGCCGTATCGTGGTCACCGGTATGGGTAAATCGGGGCATATTGGCGGCAAGATTGCGGCCACGCTTGCCAGCACCGGCAGCCCCGCTTTCTTTGTGCACCCAGGTGAAGCCAGTCACGGTGACCTGGGTATGATCACCAAGAATGACGTGGTCATCGCCCTGTCAAATTCGGGCAACACTGCGGAGATCACGACCATCATCCCGATACTCAAGCGTTTTGCCGTGCCTCTGATCAGCATGACCGGCGATAAAAATTCGACGCTGGCAACCGAGGCCAATATCAACCTGGATGTCAGCGTCAGCAAAGAAGCCTGTCCGCATGATCTTGCTCCGACCTCCAGCACCACGGTAGCACTGGTAATGGGTGACGCACTGGCGGTCGCCCTGCTGCAGGCGCGTGGTTTCACCGCTGAAGATTTTGCCCTCTCCCACCCCGGTGGCAGCCTGGGCAAACGTTTACTGCTGCATATTTCAGACATTATGCATACGGGAGAGGGTATCCCCAAAGTACTGCAGTCGGCAACTGTTTCCGAAGCACTGCTGGAGATGAGCAAGAAAGGGCTCGGCATGACTGCAATCGTCGACGCAAAAGATACCGTACTGGGTTTATACACCGATGGCGATCTTCGCCGCTCGCTGGACAAAAATATCGATGTACGCAGTACCACCATCAGCGACGTAATGACAAAAAACTGCAGGACGACCACTGCCGATGAACTGGCAGCAAGTATCGTCAAGCAGATGGATGACCACGGTATCAATGGCTTACTGGTCACTGATGAGAACAATAAATTAATCGGCGCCTTCAACATGCACGATATATTGCGGGCAGGTATTGTTTAACCCTAGTTATATGTTGAAAGTTGTATGTAAAAACAAAACAACTTAAACCCTGTAACTTACAACTCAAAACTTATTTTTCATGCAAGACATAATAGAAAAAGCAAAAAAAATCGAACTGGTCATCTTTGATATAGACGGCGTGATGACCGACGGCGGTCTTTTTTTTGACAACCATGGAGGCGAATACAAAGCATTCCATTCTCTGGATGGCCATGGTCTGCGCATGTTACAGGAGTGTGGCGTCAAGGTCGCGGTAATCACGGGACGTAAATCAGAACTCGTCAAACACCGCATGAATGACCTCGGAGTCACCCTGTTATACCAGGGTTATCGTGACAAGACACCGGCTTTTGAAGCGCTGCTGAAGGAAGTCAACCTGAAGAAAGACCAGATAACCTATGTCGGTGACGACGTAGTAGACCTGCCGATCATGTCTCAGCTGAGTTTCGCCATCGCGGTACAGAATGCCCATCCTTTCGTAAAACAGCATGCTCACTGGATAACCGATCGCAGCGGCGGTCGGGGCGCAGTAAGAGATGTCTGTGAGTTCATCCTTGAAGCGAAGGGCCTGCTCAACGACAAACTTCACTCTTATCTACACGCTGAGAAGTAGAGCCATTAACGATGAAACGCCTGATCAGTCTCATAGTATTTGCCGCTGTAGCAATTATCGCCTGGTGGACGACCACCAGCTATTTTAGCGACGAAGAACAACCACAGACAAAGAGCATCAAATATATCGAGATTTTCATGAATGAGTTTGTCATGACTTCGATGGATGAGCATGGCAAACCCGCATACACCATCGATGGCAAACGTCTCGAGCGCTACAATGACTCTGATGATACCAGGGTCGAGCTTCCTGTTATCCACATGCTGGAAGCAGGCAAGCAGTGGGAAATCAGCGCTGATTTCGCTCTGCTCAACGATAATAAAAATACCATACAGTTAGAAGATAATGTGGTCATGCAACAGCAGAATATTGAACCAGCGGTCACCATCCGGACTCAGAGCATGCTGATCCACACAAAAACACAGATCGCACAAACCGATGCGCAGGTGGATATCACACAAGGGAAATCAAAGATCACCTCGACCGGTATGATTTATAATAATATAACAAGTGAACTCGATCTCACATCCAGCGTGAGCGGCTATTATTTACCTTATGAATAACTATTTAAGACACAGCTTATTTGCCGGCTTATTGTTTGTTACACAATCAAACGTCTGGGCAGCCGAAAACAATGAGAAGATTTTCATCGATGCAGACTATATGCAGCTAAATACCGAAACCGGCTACAGCGTCTATATCGGCAATGTAAATATAAAACAGGGCGAACTGAAATTAACCGGTGACAAAGTAACCATCCAGCAAACTAAGGGAGAAGTTGAGCGTATCACGGTTACCGGTAAACCCGCGCATTACAACCATGTCACAGATAAAGGTGAAAATATTCAGGCCGAGAGTGAACACATGGTCTACACCGCCAACGAGAATAAACTGGTGATGACGGTCAACGCCAACCTGAAACAACCAGAAAACCAGGTCAGCAGCCAGAAGATCGTTTACGACACAGAAAAGAAGATCGTCATCGCGGGTGACAAGAGCGAGACTTCCACAGGCACAGAAAATAAGCAAAGGGTCAACATCACCCTCACGCCGAAAAAAGATCCGGCAAAAAAACAGAAATAAATGCCCACTCTCATCGCAAAAAACCTGGTCAAAGCATATAAATCACGCACCGTCGTCGATGATGTCTCATTTGAGGTAAACAGCGGTGAAGTCGTCGGTCTGTTAGGCCCTAATGGTGCCGGCAAGACCACCAGCTTCTATATGGTGGTCGGACTGGTAAAGGCCGATTCAGGAACGATAAGTCTCGACGATAAAGATATCACCCGTCTGCCGATGCATGCCAGGGCACGACAGGGACTGGGTTACCTGCCGCAGGAAGCTTCGGTTTTCAGAAAATTAAGCGTCGAAGATAATATTCTTGCCGTTCTGGAGGCAAAAAAAGACCTGACCAACCAGCAGAGAAAAGAGAAACTGGACGCTCTCATCGATGACCTGCAGATCGATCATATCCGCCAGAACACCGGCATGAGCCTCTCTGGCGGTGAACGACGACGTGTTGAAATAGCCCGGGCGCTGGCATCACAGCCGGCTTTTGTACTGCTTGATGAGCCCTTTGCCGGCGTCGACCCGATATCCGTCATCGAAATTCAGAAAATCGTAAAACACTTGATTGAGCGCAATATCGGCGTGCTCATTACCGACCATAATGTCCGTGAGACCTTGGGAATATGCGATAGAGCATATATCCTGAGCGGTGGTAAAATCATTGCCAGAGGACAGCCAGAAGACATTCTTTCGAATGAAGAAGTAAGAGAAGTCTATCTTGGCCGAGATTTTCGTCTATAAATAGGTTAATGATTCAACATTTGATGTAACGGAGAGTTATACGACACATCTATTCATTCATGCTGCTGCACTCAACACGATAATACGTAGTAAAACAGAACAGCATCGTTGTAACGGATGAAACAGTCTACAGATACACCATGAAGCCCACACTTCAGCTAAAACTTGGTCAACACCTGACAATGACCCCGCAGTTACAGCAAGCCATACGCCTGCTGCAACTGTCGACGCTTGAATTACAGAGCGAGATCCAGCAGACATTAGAAGAAAACCCCATGCTTGAGCAGGATGAGGATAACCTCGAAACTGCTGCCGAAAACGAAAACATGGCAGAGAAGCAGGAACTGGAAAACCTGAACACTGCCAGCGAACAGAATGCCGAGAATGAAGATCCGCACCTGGATATGGAGAATCAACAGGACATGCCAGACGAGCTGGCAGTCGATTCGAACTGGGAAGACACCTACGATATCACCACTGCCACCGCGCCCAGCAGCCAGTCCAGCAGTGACTCAAACAGTGATTTTCTTGAAAATCAGAGCATCGAAGGCGATACCCTGAGCGAACACCTCATCTGGCAACTTCATAACTCACAGTTCAGTGACACCGACCAGATCATCGCCATCGCCATCATCGACGCCGTCAATGATGACGGCTATCTCACTGAAACTGTTGAAGAAATTTTCGATGGCTTGAAAGATGAGCTGGACATAGAGATCGATGAAGTCGAAGCCGTATTACATCGTATCCAGCGATTTGACCCGATAGGCATCGCTGCGCGCGACCTGAAGGAGTGCCTGCTGCTGCAACTGGAACAGTTCGACGAGAAAACACCGGGACTGGCCGACGTAAGAAACATCATCGAGCACCACCTCGACCTGCTCGGTGCGCATGATTATGCACGACTACAGAAGAAGACCCGCCGTGACGAAGAGCAGCTGAAAAAGCTGATCACCTTTATCCAGGCACTCAATCCAAAACCGGGTGCAAGCATCTCCCGCAACAACGCACAATATGTAGTTCCCGATATTTTCGTCAGAAAGATAAATGGTCAGTGGCGCGTCAGCTTAAATCCTGAAGCATCACCCAATCTGCGTATAAACCCGGTTTACGAGAACCACCTGAAAAACGCCGGCAGAGGGAACAATACCAGCTATCTGCGCAATAGCCTGCAGGAAGCACGCTGGTTTCTGAAGAGCCTGCAGAGCCGCAGCGACACCCTGCAACGGGTTGGCAACGCGATTGTCAGACGCCAGCGACTGTTTCTAGATTATGGCGATGAAGGCATGAAACCCATGGTATTACGCGACATCGCAGAAGAGCTGGAAATGCATGAATCGACCATCTCCCGCGTCACCACGAACAAGTTCATGCACACACCACGCGGTGTTTACGAATTCAAGTTCTTCTTCTCAAGCCATGTCAGTACCGCAGACGGTGGCGAATGTTCAGCAACCGCCATCCGTTCAATGGTTAAAAAGCTAATCGAGAACGAAAACCCTAAAAAACCGATGAGCGATAACAAAATATCTTCGTTATTAGTCAAAGAAGGTATTAATGTTGCACGTCGAACTGTGGCAAAATATAGAGAGTCTATGTTGATACCACCTTCAAATGAGCGCAAGCGCTTAGCCTAGGAGTATCTTCTAAGTACTCCTTAATCAACAGTGGAGAAATGCAAATGCAAATAGAACTGACAGGTCATCACATCGAAGTTACCGATTCCTTAAGAGATTACGTAAACGAGAAAATGGCGAAACTCGAACGCCACTTCGATAAGGTCAGTAACATACACGTCATCCTCGAAATAGAAGCAGGCAGACACAAGGCGGAAGCCACGGTACATATGAGCGGACATGACGTCTTTGCCAACTGTACCGAAGACGATATGTATGCTGCTATCGACGGTCTGGTAGACAAACTTGACCGCCAGGTGAAGAAACATAAGGAAAAAATAACAAATCACCTGCACAACAAGCAAAAAAACAACTTCACCCTGGAAGAAACTGAGTAACCTGACCAGGGTAACTCAGAGCACGACGAACAGCATTCGAGACTGAATACTTAAAACCATCAAGTTAACAGGCAACAGCAACAACATGAACCTTGATACACTAATCAGCTCGGATGCTGTTATTAGCAACCACGAAATCAAAAGTAAAAAGCGCGCATTAGAACTACTGGCAGAACAACTGGCAAGCGAAGCCACGCGGGTCAATCAGCCATTAGAAGAAGACATCGACGCACTGGACATCTTCCAGTTACTCACTGATAGAGAAAAACTTGGATCGACCGGCATGGGTCATGGTGTCGCCCTGCCACACGCCCGGACCAGCCTGACCAAACATGCCATCGGTGCCTTTCTAAAGCTCGATGACGGCGTCGACTTCGATAGCCCGGATAACCAGAAAACCGATCTGATATTCGCACTGGTGGTGCCTGAGCACTACACCGATGAGCACCTGAAAATACTGGCCTACCTGGCGACGCTTTTTAACAATGCAAATTTTTGTAAAGAAATTCGCGACTCTACCGACAACAATGAAATCTATGATCGCCTCATCAACTGGCAGCTGACCTCCCAGGCATCATGAAAGAGATCCTTTCTGCTGAGTCGATCATCGTCAATCTTGCCAGCAGGATTGAGCTCAAGTGGGTCGCCGGCGCAGAAGACCCGGACAAACCGTTACACGAACTCGACGTTAACGAACACGCCACACTAATCGGCCACCTCAACCTGATCCATAACAACATCATCCAGGTAATCGGCAAGACCGAATGCGAGTATCTACATGACCTTGATGATGATTTTAGGAGAAGCACGCTGACTCAGCTGTTCACCAACAAGACAGTCGCCATCATATTATCCGACGATCTGCCAGTACCCGAGCTGCTATGTGAATTCGCCAATAAATACTGTGTCCCCGTATTAAGCTGCAAGGCTGAGAGTAACGATGTCGTTGATGCCGCCCGTTATTATCTGCACAAACTATTCTCCAACAAGGAAATCCTCCATGGTGTTTTCATGGAAGTACATGGTACGGGGGTATTGATCACCGGCGAGAGCAGCGTCGGTAAGAGCGAACTGGCACTAGACCTGATCTCTCGCGGCCACAGGTTAGTCGCTGATGACGCACCGGAATTCACCCGCATCGGCCCAGACATCCTGGACGGGCGCAGCCCCAGTATACTGCAGGGTTTTATGGAAGTACGCGGCCTCGGCGTGCTGAACATCCGTGAGATGTATGGTGACAACGCGATAAAAAGAAATAAATATCTACGCCTGATCGTTCACATGGAAAAAATGAATGATGGCAACCTGGGTACCTTCAACCGGCTTACCGGCCAGACTAAAGTACAGAAAATACTCGACGTGGAGATACCGGTAACCATCGTACCGGTGGCGCCTGGACGAAACCTTTCAGTCATCGTCGAGGCTGCTGTACGTAACCACATCTTGCGTAATAACGGCTACGATGCAAGCCAGCAGCTGATCGACCGCCAGCAGCTAGCAATAGATAACAACAGCTAATTACTGGATCCGGCATGAAACTAGTCATCATAAGTGGATTATCTGGCTCAGGAAAATCAGTCGCACTGCATACCCTGGAAGATGAAGATTATTATTGCGTAGATAATCTGCCGATAGGATTACTGCCCCAGTTCATCGAACGCATCTTGAGTAGACGGGTACAGCTGTATGACCTGATCGCAGTCGGCATCGATGCCCGCAGTGACTCAGAAGACCTGCGTGACTTCAATACCATCATCGAATGGATACAGCAGCGCGACAAAGAAACAAAGATCGAGATCGAGATCATATATATCCAGGCAGAACTCGAAACCCTGATAAAACGTTTCAGCGATACCCGGCGAAAACACCCCCTGACCAAGAAAGGGCTGCCACTGTCCGAAGCAATCGAGGTCGAGCGCAACCTTCTGAAAGAGGTCGCTACTGCAGCAAATCTCTATATAGACACGACCTATACCAACATCCATGAATTAAGGAGTTATATAAAAGAACGTGTAGTGAAGCGGCCAAAAACAAAACTCTCTCTACTGTTCAACTCCTTTGGTTTTAAGAATGGCGCACCCGCCGATTCCGATTTTGTGTTCGATGTACGCTGCCTGCCAAACCCGCACTGGGAGCCCAACCTGCGCTCCCTGACAGGTCTGGACCCGGAAGTCATCGCTTTCCTGCAGGACCAGGAAGATGTGCAGCTGATGCTCGAGCATATCAAGAACTATCTGAACTTCGTGATACCCAAATTCAAACAGCAAAACCGTTATTACCTGACCGTCTCTATCGGCTGCACTGGCGGTCAGCACCGTTCGGTATACATCGCTGAGGCACTGCACGATGAATTCAGAGAAAGTCACGAACTTGTCTCTGTGCATCATCGTGAGATGGGTTATGAAGAACAATAGTCGGTCATGAGTGTCGCCTTATTTTTTATTACACACGAAGGTATCGCCGGTAATCTAATATCGGTTGCCGAAGCCATCATCAAGAAAAAGAGCCATAACCTCTCGTTCATAGAAGTCCCCATGGATGCCGACCCTGACCTGATCACAGAAGGTATCGAACAACGCCTTGAACAGCTCGATTCGGAACAAGGCATGCTTTTTTTTACGGACATATATGGCAGTTCACCGAGTAATATCGCCATGCGACTGGCAGAAAAAAACCACGCGCACTTAATCAGCGGCGTCAACCTGCCGATGATCATCCGTTTGCTAAACTATCGAGATGAAACGGAAGACACATTGATAGAGAAAGCACTGGGCGGTGCGAAAAAAGGCATACAGGACAACTTTTTCGAAACATCATTATAGATAGATTATGGCCATCAGCAGAAATATAGAGATCATCAACAAACTGGGATTACATGCAAGGGCCGCTGCACAGCTGGTACAGCTCGCCTCCGGCTTCTCATCACACATCGAGATAGAAAAAGATGAGAGACGTGTAAACGGTAAAAGCATCATGGGTGTAATGATGCTCGCCGCTGGAAAAGGCAGCAAGATCACTCTCTACGTGGACGGCGAAGATGAACAAGATAACATGGACAAACTGGTAGAACTGATCAATAACCGCTTCAACGAAGACGAATAACAGAAACGACAATCACAGGACAGGGCTGGGGAACAGATTTGAGCATCTACATCAGTGGTATCGGCGTATCCAAGGGCATCGCAATCGGCGAGGCCTACCTGCTTGCGCGCGAACAGATCGATGCAACCCTGGAAATCCTTCCTAAGTCTAAGATCAAAGCCGAGATCAAACGCTTTAAAGCAGCGCTAAAACTGGCAAACGAACAATTACACGATATCAAGAAGAAAATCGCGAAAAACACCGCGGATGATATCCTCGTTTTCATCGACACCCATCTGCTGATGCTGGAAGACCCGGCGTTCGATGAAGGCACCATAGCAAACATCAAGAAATTCTCGTGTAATGCGGAATGGGCCCTACAGATCCAGGGCGAACGTCTGGTACAGGTGTTTGACGAGATGGAAGATCCATACCTGCGCACCCGTAAAGATGATGTATTACATGTCGTCAAACGCATACAGACAGCCCTTTATGGCCAGAGTGAAGAGACCGATGAGATCTCATATAGAGGAAAGATTATCGTCGCAGACGATCTGACGCCAGCTGACACCATCATGATGCAACACCAGAAAATTGCTGGATTCATCACAGAATATGGTGGCCCGTTGTCACACACTGCGATCCTGGCAAGAAATCTTGGTATACCCGCCATCGTCGGCCTGCATCACGCAAGAAGCCTGATCCACCGTGGCGAGACCCTCGTCATCGACGGATTCGCCGGTACCGTGATAAATTCCCCGGGCAAACAATCACTCAAATATTACCGCGCAGTCAGACGGGACGAGATAGCAAAACGCAACCTGTTAAAAAACTTGAGTGGTAAACCTGCGGTTACACTGGACAACAAACAGATCACGCTGCACGGCAACATAGACAGGCCAGCAGACATACGTACCATAAAAAAATACGATGACACCGGCGTCGGCCTATACCGAACCGAGATGATGTTCATCGAACTCAACCAGTGGCCGGATCAGCAGACACACTTCAAAACCTATAAACGCGCAGTGAAAGCGCTCAAGGGTAAACCTTTAACCATCCGCACCATGGACCTGGGCGCCGATAAAGAAATACAGGACACCATCGATCATGGGCCTATGGCACACAATCCCGCCATGGGACTTCGCGCCATACGCCGCTGCCTGAAAGAACCACAGGACTTCATGCCACAGCTACTTGCCATCTTACGTGCCTCAGCCTTCGGCCCGGTACGCATCATGATTCCGATGCTGACCAGCACCGACGAACTCGACCAGGTCCTGACCTTGATCGAAGAAGCAAAACAGTTATTGAAAAAGAAGAAGATCGCATTTGATAATAAAATTCCTGTCGGCGCCATGATAGAAGTTCCTGCAGCAGCGCTTGCCGCCGATGCATTTGCCAGCAAACTGGATTTCCTCTCCATCGGTACCAACGACCTTATCCAGTACACCCTGGCGATCGACCGCATCGATGACGAAGTGAACTACCTGTTCAATCCATTGCATCCGGCAGTACTTAAACTGATCCAGATGACCATCGACGCCGGCAAGAGAGCAGGCATCCCTGTCTCAATGTGTGGCGAGATGGCCAGCGATACTTTATACACACGACTATTACTCGGTATGGGGCTGGAGTATTTCAGCGTGCAGGCGAATGCCTTGCTCGAGGTGAAGCACATCATCGTTCACAGCACATTCAAGAACCTTGAGGCAGAAGTAAAAGAGATCATGCAGATTTATGAAACAGATGAGATCAAGTCGCGGGTTCAGCAGTTGGTCAATTTATTGTAGGTATTAAAATACCCACGCACTTTTTTTGATGCCACTATATTTCGATATTTAACCTGTTGTAACGTTAGATTGGTGTTTAGTATTTACCTGGTGCTTTTTATTAGGCATTGCGGTTTTCGCACCGCGGGCGAGGTACTCTTTTGCAACAGCCCAAAAGAGTACCCAGACTAATTTTGCCCGGAGCAAAATTGAACAGCCGCTTTTTGGCTGGCCCGAAGGGCAAAACACAGGACGTGTTTTGTAAAAGGCCGCCACGTCAGCTACGCCCCTGTATAAAGCACAGGGGTTCCCAGCGAAAGGCCATTGTTAGCATGCTGCGCCAGAACTCGCGCACGTTGAAAGACACGTACGCTCAGACAGCTGGCCCAGAAAACCCATGCCAACAACACCCTTTCACTGGCTTGCTAAGGTGGAGGGAAAATCATAAACAGGGTGATCCGCTATTTTTTTGTGATTATAGATTTTATTTTTGCTTCGTTTTCTCTTGTTTTTTAACTCCTCTTTCGATTGCTGAATTTACCGGTATTGGTAGAGCAATTTCGCCAGGGACGGCGAAATTAGCCTTGTGCGCCCGGATGGCGCATCAAGGCGGGCTCGTTGGCAATAGCGGTAAATTCAGGCACCCCGAACGCTTCTCTCGGGGCAATCGAATAAGGACGGCTTTTTTTGGTTACTTTTTTTAGCTGCTGCAAAAAAGTAACTCGCCGTAAAAGGCGAAACTCACGGCAACAATCCACGTACCTAAGTTGCATAATTAAAAGAGACAATCGAAAAACAGAAAAGAGTAACTCGCCCGCGGTGCGAGAACCGCAAGGCCTAACTAAAGGATAATCGTAAGTGCTAAACACCAAACCACGCAGCAACTATACAGCATACAAAATCACCCAACCCCCATCAATTCAAACTACACTCATGTTACACTCGCAAAAAATTTAACACGGTAAACAGCGGATAACACAAGAGTTCAACAATGGACCAAGATCGCTCACAAAAAACTGAAGACCAGATCCTGGCATTATCCGATGCGCTGGCGTCAGGCACTATGCAGCACGCCCGCGGCATGCTGAATGAGCTAAGTCCGGCAGAGATCGCGAACCTGCTGGAGGCCCTGCCCCACACCGAACGTAATATCATCTGGGAGCTGGTCGATTCAGAAAAAGAGGGTGAAGTCCTCATCCAGCTCGGTGAGGAGCTGCGTGCCACATTGATCCGTGATATGTCATTGCAGGACCTGGTCAGTGCGACAGAAGGCATGGACACCGACGACCTGGCCGACTTCATCCAGTCATTGCCCGACCGCGTTACCACACAGGTATTAACTTCTTTAGATACACAGCACCGCGAGCGCCTCGAGTCAGTATTATCTTACCCGGAGGACAGCGCTGGTGGTCTGATGAACACCGACACCATCACCGTGCGCAGCGAAGTGACACTGGACGTGGTTCTACGATATCTGCGAATGCTGGAACGGCTGCCCGATAACACGGATAGCTTATTTGTTACCACACGTGACAACTTATTTGTCGGCACCCTTCCATTATCTGAAATTCTCACCAATGACCCTGAACTGACCGTTGCACAAGTCATGAAACGTGACACCGAAGTCATCAAAGCCAGCATGGAAGATGATGAGGTGGCCAAGATATTCGAAACCCATGACCTGTTCTCGGCCCCGGTTGTCGATGAACACATGAAGTTGCTGGGGCGTATCACCGTGGATGACGTGGTCGACGTGATCCGTGACGAGGCTGAACACTCCGTGCTCGGTATGGCCGGTCTGACCGAAGAGGAAGACCTGTTCGCGCCCGCCTTACCCAGCGCCCGCAGACGTGCCGTCTGGCTAGGCATTAATCTACTTACTGCTTTCATGGCTTCATGGGTGGTGTCTAATTTTGAAGGTACACTGGAAAAAGTTGTTACCATCGCTGTATTGATGAACGTTGTCGCCAGCATGGGCGGGATCGCGGGTTCACAGACTTTAACACTGGTTATCCGTGGCCTTGCACTTGGCCAGGTCAGCAAGAGCAATCGATCCTGGCTGGTGAATAAAGAGATTATCGTCGGCCTATTAAATGGTATTGGCTGGGCACTCGTCATTGCCGCCATTGCAGTTGTATGGTTTGATGACATACAGATTGGTTACGTCATCGCTGCTGCCATTATTATCAACCTGTTTGTTGCTGCCTTCTCAGGTGTTGCCATCCCTATCATTCTGCAGAAATTTAAAATCGACCCTGCCATTGCCGGCAGTGTAATTTTGACTACAATTACTGATATTGTTGGTCTATTTGCATTTCTGGGCCTGGCAACGATCTTCCTACTTTAAAAAGCAGGTTTTAACGACCCTAAGAAAAAATCTTTCTTTGTGTTTGTTCCTGAGAAAACATGAAAAACATTACCGTCATTAATCTTATTCTTTGCATTGTTTTTTTATTACCACCAGGGTGCAAGGTCAACAGTTTAGCCACGGCTCAAAATCTGGACATGACGAACTTAAAAGACGCAAACGACAAGAAAAAACGTTTTTTTTCTTTTATGCGACCCATAATAAATGATGAAAATGCAAAGGTTCTGTTGCTTAGAGAGGCACTGCTGGCGGCAAAAGAAAACAACTACAGAAAAGCTTTCGTTGAGAAAACGGCCAAGGACTACGATGTGCAATGGCAAACCGGAAATGAAAGCTGGGACAGGCTACTGGAACGCGTCGATGCAGTAGCACTGGAAGTCGCATTAGCACAGAGCGCAAATGAATCAGCATGGGGTCAGTCACGTTTCGCCCAGCAGGGAAACAGCTTTTTTGGTCAGTGGTGTTACAAACAAGGCTGCGGGATGGTTCCTGATAAGCGTACCGAAGGCACAAAACATGAGGTCGCCCGCTTTAAAAGCGTCAATGATTCAGTTAGAAGCTATATAAAAAACATTAACACCGGCCCAGCTTACGAGCCATTGAGAGAAATCCGCAAGAAAAACCGTGCGGCCGGTAATAAATCTGACGCAATCGCACAGGCCGGAGGCCTGATCAAATATTCACAACGTCGTGAAGAATATGTCAAAGAGATTCGCTCGATGATCCATGCGAATAAAAATTTGATGCTGTGAGAATAACTTAAAACATACGCCTGTCATCTCGACTAGCGGGAGATATCTTTAAGTAGCCAGCTGGATAAGGTCTCTCATACCCGTTCGAGGTGACAGATCAAACAATCACAGTTTGTATTCAAATAAAAAAAGGCAGCCTAACGGCCGCCTTTTTTCGTTCAAATATAAAAATGTTTAAGCTTATCGCCTTCGACTTGCCTGCATTTTCAAACGTAAGGCATTAAGTTTAATAAAACCTTCAGCATCTTTATGATCATAAGCACCTTCGTCATCTTCAAATGTTGCGATAGCTTCATCAAACAATGAATCGTCTGATTTACGACCAACAACGTCGACATTACCTTTATACAGTTTGACCCGTACCTGACCGTTGACATATTCCTGCGATGCATCAATCATCTGCTGCAGCATTTCACGTTCGGCGCTCCACCAGTAGCCGTTGTATATCAGGTTGGCATAACGTGGCATCAACTCATCTTTCAGGTGTGCGACTTCACGATCCAGTGTCAGTGACTCCATGGCACGGTGTGCACGCAACATGATAGTACCGCCCGGTGTTTCATAACAGCCACGTGATTTCATGCCTACATAACGGTTCTCCACGATATCCAGGCGACCGACACCATTCTCACCACCGAGGCGATTTAATTCAGTTAGCACCTGTGCAGGTGTCATCGCTTTACCATCAATGGCAACGATGTCGCCTTTCTCGTAGGTCAGTTCGATATAAGTTGCTTTATCCGGCGCGTTTTCTGGAGATACTGTCCAGCGCCACATCTCCTCTTCCGCTTCAGCCCATGGATCTTCCAGAACGCCACCTTCATAAGAGATATGAAGCAGGTTGGCATCCATCGAATAGGGTGATTTTTTGCCTTTATTGAAATCCACTTCGATACCATGCTCTGCAGCATAAGCCATCAGCTTTTCACGTGACAGTAGATCCCACTCACGCCATGGTGCGATCACATGCACGCCGGGTTTAAGTGCATAGGCGCCCAGTTCGAACCTTACCTGGTCATTTCCTTTACCGGTGGCGCCATGCGATATCGCGTCGGCACCCGTTTCATTGGCGATCTCGATCATACGTTTTGCGATCAGTGGTCGTGCTATAGAAGTACCTAATAAATACTCGCCTTCGTACACGGTATTGGCACGAAACATCGGGAACACATAGTCACGAACAAACTCTTCTTCAAGATTTTCGATATAGATCTCTTTGACACCCAGTGCTTCAGCCTTGCCGCGTACTGGATCGACTTCTTCACCCTGGCCGATATCTGCGGTGAAAGTGACGACTTCACATTGATATTCATCTTGCAGCCACTTCAGGATAACCGAGGTATCGAGACCGCCCGAATAGGCTAGAACAGCTTTTTTAATGGTTGGCTTTGCAGACATGGTGAGTTTCCAGTTGTGTATTCTTAAAAGAGGTGGCGATTATACTTAAAAGTAACTGGTTCTAAAAATAATTATTCACCAGAGTGACTCAATATTGTATTTGCGTCACATAGCGGACGAGTAAAATAATTAAATATAATCTACGCAGATGAAATCCGCTAAGTAAACGATCACTAACTTACGCGCATATTAAATTCGACTAAAGTAGTATTAACTTCTATAATTACGCCTCTAACGCGCAGGAAAAACCCTATAATCTTCCGCGGGTTATTTATAATTACTAAAGACTTCGATTAAATCGCGTCAATTTTCACTAAATTGACGCGATTTGTGACGAATGTGCGAGATGAAAATGACAGAGTTACACGATATTGATCCCCTGGAAACCCAGGAATGGCTGGATGCATTAGAAGCAGTCATACAAAAAGAAGGCGTTGAACGTGCGCATTTCCTGCTAGAACAGCTGATTGATGATGCTCGTCGTAATGGTGCTAACCTGCCATTCAGCAATGAAACAGCGTATCTAAATACCATACCCACTCATCTGGAGCAGCGCACACCCGGCGATCCTGAACTGGAAAACCGCATCCGCTCATTCATTCGCTGGAACGCGATGGCGATGGTAGTTCGTGCTAATAAAGAAAGCTCGGAGCTTGGCGGACATATCGCCAGTTTTGCATCAGCAGCCACCCTGTACGATATCGGCTTCAACCATTTCTTTCATGCACCAACAGTCGATCACGGTGGTGACCTTATCTTCATACAGGGTCATTCTGCGCCCGGCGTCTATGCACGCGCTTATTTAGAAGGCCGCCTGGATGAAGCTCACCTGGATAAATTCCGCCAGGAAGTTGATGGCGGCGGCTTATCCTCTTACCCTCACCCCTGGCTGATGCCTGACTTCTGGCAGTTCCCGACAGTATCGATGGGCCTGGGACCGATCATGTCTATCTACCAGGCACGGTTCATGAAATACCTGCAGGACCGCGGCATTGCAAAAACTGAAAATCGTAAAGTCTGGGCTTTCTGCGGCGATGGTGAGATGGACGAACCAGAATCTCTGGGAGCGATATCACTGGGTGGCCGCGAAAAGCTGGACAACCTGATCTTCGTTATCAACTGTAACCTGCAACGTCTCGACGGCCCGGTACGAGGCAACGGCAAGATCATCCAGGAACTGGAATCAGTATTCCGTGGCGCCGGTTGGCATGTATTAAAAGTCATCTGGGGCTCCTACTGGGATCCATTGCTGGCCAAAGACAAAGATGGCCTGCTTCAGAAACGCATGACGGAGATCGTCGACGGCGATTACCAGAACTATAAAGCCAAAGATGGTGCGTTCGTACGCGAACACTTCTTTAACTCACCAGAACTGAAAGCCATGGTCGCGCACATGTCTGACGATGACATATGGCGCCTTAACCGTGGCGGCCATGATCCGCATAAGGTTTACGCCGCATACAAACAGGCGGTGGACCACAAAGACCAACCTACACTTATTCTGACCAAGACCGTAAAAGGTTACGGTATGGGTCCAGCGGGCGAAGGCCAGAACACTACCCACTCTCAGAAGAAGATGAACATGGAAGCACTGGACGCTTTTGCTAAACGATTTAATATTCCAGTCACTGACCAGCAGATTGAAAAAGCCGAATATTACAAACCGGCAGAAGACAGTGAAGAGATGAAATACATGCAGGCTCGGCGCGAGGCGCTGGGCGGCTACCTGCCATCACGTACACACCTGGCTGCGCCACTGGAAGTACCAGAGCTATCAACCTTTGACGCATTATTACAGGGCTCCGGTGAACGTGAGATGTCTACCACTATGGCGTTTGTGCGCATCCTTACCTCGCTGGCACGTGATAAAAAAATCGGCAAGAACGTTGTACCTATCGTACCTGATGAAGCGCGCACATTCGGCATGGAAGGCATGTTCCGCCAGTTAGGCATCTACTCTTCCGTTGGCCAGTTATACGAGCCACAGGACAAATCGCAAGTCATGTTCTACAAGGAAGATAAAAATGGCCAGATTCTTGAAGAAGGTATCAATGAAGCCGGCGCTATGTCTTCATGGATCGCTGCTGCGACGGCTTATAGTTCACACGGCGTGAACATGATTCCTTTCTACATCTATTACTCCATGTTCGGTTTCCAGCGTATCGGTGACCTGGCATGGGCAGCTGGCGACATGCAGGCTCGCGGTTTCCTCATCGGTGCTACAGCTGGTCGAACCACACTTGCAGGTGAAGGCCTGCAACACCAGGACGGACATGGACTGATCACCGCTTCGACTATCCCTAACTGCGTCGCCTACGACCCCTGCTTCGCCTACGAGCTGGCAGTGATCATTCATGACGGCATGCATCGCATGGTTCAGCAGCAGGAAAACGTGTATTACTACATCACCTCGATGAACGAAAACTACACCATGCCGGCAATGCCGAAAGGTATAGAAGAAGGCATCAAGAAAGGCATGTACTGCTTCAGTCAGGACAAGGCCAAGAAAGGTGAAAAGAAAGTTCAGCTGTTCGGCAGCGGCACCATCTTACGCGAAGTCATCGAAGCCGCCGAACTACTCAAGAACGACTGGAAGGTCAGCGCAGACGTATGGAGCATCACCAGCTACAACGAGCTGGCTCGCGAAGCCGTGGACTGCGAACGCTGGAACATGCTCAACCCGAGCAAGAAACCACGTGTACCTTACATAACAAAACAGTTAGAAAAAAGCGAAGGTCCTGTGATCGCTTCTTCAGACTATATCCGCACCGTTTCCAACCAGGTTCGTCAATATGTACCTGCAACCTACACGGTACTGGGTACCGATGGTTTTGGTCGCTCTGATACGCGTAAGAACCTGCGTCGTCACTTCGAGGTCAACAGCCACTACGTTACCGTAGCCGCTTTGAAAACATTAGCCGACGAAGGCATTATCCCGACTTCAAAAGTTAGCGACGCCATCAAGAAATACGGCATCGACACCAAGAAACCTAACCCGCTAACAGCATAATTATCAGGTAAATACTAATGGCAGAAATGAAAGACATTCTTGTTCCTGATATCGGTGATTTTGACGGCGTCGAAGTCATCGAGATAATGGTTGCAGCAGGCGATTCAATCAATGTTGAAGACCCTATTGTTTCACTGGAATCAGATAAAGCCGCGATGGAAATCCCTTCTCCATTTGCCGGCATCGTAAAAGAAATCAAAGTTAACATGGGCGACAGCGTCTCTGAAGGCGCTTTACTGATCACCATAGAAACCTCTGATAGTAGTGCCGCAGAAGAAAGCGCTCCAACGGAAGAACCTAAAGCGACTGCTACAGAAGCTGTTGCACCAGCATCAGCGCCGGCGCCAACACCTGCACCTCAAGTGGCTTCGCCGAGACCTTCGCCAACCGCGTCTATACGCGTGAATGAAGAAGGTTTTAACAAAGCACACGCCAGCCCCTCGGTAAGAAAATTTGCCCGTGAGCTGGGTGCCGATCTTTCTCAGATGTCTGGCAGCGGCAGCAAAGGCCGAATCCTGAAAGAAGATGTTACCTCCTGGGTAAAACAGACATTATCAAAAGGCACTGGCGGCGGCCTGGGTGTAGAACCTATGCCGGAGATCGATTTCAGCCAGTTCGGTGATATCCAGATCGAAGAACTGACACGCATCAATAAACTGACCGGCAAGTTCCTGCACCGTAACTGGGTCACCATCCCTCACGTCACCCAGTTCGACGAAGCAGATATTACTGAGCTCGAAAAATTCAGAAAACAGTTAAACGAAGAGAACCAGAAAGACGGTACACGCGTCACCGTGCTCGTGTTCCTGATGAAAGCACTGGTATCTGCGTTGAAAGAGTTTCCACGTTTCAACTCATCACTGGATCACACCGGTGAGAACCTGATACTCAAGCAATACATGAATATCGGTGTCGCCATGGACACTCCGGACGGACTGGTAGTACCTGTCATACGTGATTGCGACAGGAAATCACTGATCGAACTGGCCCAGGAACTGACCGAGACCAGTCAGCGTGCCCGCGCGAAGAAACTGTCACCATCAGACATGCAGGGTGGCAGTATCAGTATCTCAAGCCTGGGTGGCATCGGTGGTACATCATTTACACCGATCGTTAATGCGCCCGAAGTCGCCATCCTCGGTGTTTCACGCTCAGCAATGAAACCTGTCTACAAGGATGGTGAATTCGTACCACGCCTGATGTTACCGCTGTCGTTATCCTACGACCACCGTGTTATAGACGGGGCTGACGGCGCACGGTTCACTTCTTACTTAAGCAGAGTGTTGTCCGACACACGTCGTCTGTTACTTTAGACCAGATTTTTTTAGGAAACACCCATGAGCAAAATAGTTAATGTAGAAGTTCCTGATATCGGTGACTTTACTGACGTAGACATCATCGAAGTACTGGTCAGCACTGGCGATATCATCGCTAAAGAAGACCCGTTACTGACACTGGAGTCAGATAAAGCATCTATTGAAATCCCCTCACCTGCCGCGGGCACGGTAAAAGAGGTCCTGGTAAGCGTTAATGACAAAGTTAGCCAGGGACAGCTGATTTTAAAACTGGAAGTCTCCGACAGCAGCGCCGCTGATAGCACCGGTGCCAAAGAAGAGACTAAGGAAGCGGCCGAACAACCCGCAGCTATAGCAGAACAAGCAACCCCAGCTCCAGACACTACTCCAAAAACTGCACCAGCAGCCACTACCTTTGATGGTGAAAGTGATCTACATACTGAAGTCGTGGTACTCGGCTCCGGCCCCGGTGGGTATACAGCCGCTTTTCGCGCCGCTGACCTCGGCAAAAAAGTTATCCTTATCGAAAAATACGACAATATCGGTGGTGTCTGCCTGAACGTCGGCTGCATCCCGTCAAAAGCATTATTACATACTGCCGAGATCATCAATGAAGCAGCTGAAATGGCCGACCATGGCATCGATTTCGGTAAGCCGAAAATCGATATCAAAAAACTGGCTGCTTTCAAAAACAAGGTGATCACACAGCTCACTGGCGGACTGGCTGGCCTGGCGAAACAGCGAAAAGTACAGATCGTTACCGGTTACGGAAAATTCACTTCTGCCAACACCATAGAAGTTACCAACAAAGATGGCAGCAAGACCATTTCTTTTGACAACGCCATCATCGCGGCAGGCTCATCTGTATTCAAGATCCCGGGCTTACCTTACGAAGACGAACGCCTGATGGACTCCACTGGTGCTCTGGAACTGGCCGACATCCCTAAACGCCTCCTTGTCATCGGCGGCGGCATCATCGGCCTGGAAATGGCTACCGTCTATGACGCTTTAGGCTCCAAAGTGTCGGTTGTAGAACTCTCTCCAGGATTGATACCCGGTTGCGATGCAGACCTGGTTAGACCATTAATGAAACGCGTTAAGAAGCGTTACGAAAACATCTGGTTAAACTCTAAAGTCACCGGTATCGAATCGCTGAAAAGTGGTTTAAAGGTTTCCTTCGAAGGTAAAGGCGTTCCTGAAACGGATACATTCGATCGCGTATTACTCGCCGTTGGCCGTAGCCCGAATGGCAAACTGGTCGATGCCGATAAAGCCGGCGTTGCCGTTGATGAGCGCGGTTTTATCGCAGTAGACAAACAACAGCGCACCAATATAAACCATATCTTTGCCATCGGTGACGTCGTTGGCCAGCCGATGCTGGCACACAAAGCGACACATGAAGCTAAGACAGCCGCTGAAGTTATCAGCGGCATGAAGTCTTATTTCGATGCCAAGACTATTCCATCGGTAGCTTACACCGACCCGGAAATCGCATGGATGGGAACGACTGAAGAACAGGCCAAAGCCGAAGGCATCGAGTACACCAAAGGTGCTTTCCCGTGGGCTGCCAGCGGCCGCTCATTAAGTATCGGACGCAACGAAGGCATCACTAAGGTACTGTTCGATAAAAACACACACCAGATAATCGGTGCAGGCATGGTAGGTACCAATGCCGGTGAACTGATCGCAGAAGCAGTACTGGCACTTGAGATGGGCGCAGACATCGAAGATATCGCTCTCACCGTACACCCGCATCCAACACTATCAGAAACCTTCAACTTTGCTGCGGAAATGGCCGAAGGTACCATTACCGATTTATACATTCCAAAGAAATAAATCAACTCTATCTTCTCGAAAGGACTCGAGAGATTTCGCAGCCGAAAGCAGTCATTACGATTGATAGAAATCTCCCACAATACTGCTACAGTTAATCAATGGGAGATTTATCCAACAACCAGTGTGCCATCATGTTTGCCGACATCGCTGGCAGCACCCGGCTATACAATCAGCTAGGTGATGATAAAGCCGAGCTGCTGATCTCCACACGCCTCGATATCATGTGCAGTATCACTGCGAATAATAATGGCCGCGTCATAAAAAAGATTGGCGATGAAATCATGTGCCAGTTCCCAACCGCAGAAGATGCGGCACATGCTGCTACAGAGATGCACGTAAAAAAAGTAACCAGTGATAACCTGGAGCCTCTCAACATCCGTGTCGGTCTACATTATGGCAACACTATCGCAAAAGATAATGATATTTTCGGTGATGCCGTGAACATCGCCGCACGTATGGCAGCTATCGCAAAAGCAAATCAGAGCATCACCACAGAAGATTTTGTCCGGCTATTGAGTAATGACTCAAAATCCAAAACACGCTTATTCGACAGTGCCCGAGTAAAAGGTATCGATGAAGAGATAAAGATATACCAGATCCTCTGGGAAGAAGGTAACGTTACCACCTTTGCTACTGCACAACATATCCAGCAGATCTCACAATCCAATGTTTCTATCGTCCTGAAATTCAATGGTGAAGAACGCTTTTATACTGACAACACGATGAGTAATGCTATCAGCATAGGTCGAGATAACTCCTGCGATATAACGATAGATGCAAAGTTCGCATCACGTTCACACGTAAACCTGGAGTTCCGTCGCGGGAAGTTCGTACTGGTGGACCACAGCACCAATGGCACGTATGTAAAACTAAACAAACAAAACGGCATCTTCATCCGGCGCGAAGAACTGCCTTTGATCGGCGAAGGTTATATCAGCCTGGGTGAAGACTTTAAATCGGACAACACGAACAATATATATTTTAGCGTTCTACAGAAACAGTAACCACATCACTACTCATCAGGCACTAACGTATCCCTGTTTTTTTCTTTTTGCGATTCGTCCAGTAACGGCTTTTCCAGTGCATCGGCTGATGCGGAGACAATGATGACTGAGACATTATCATTACCGCCATTATCTATCGCTGCACTTACGAGCCTCTCAGCAGCTTCTGCCTCATCGCTCGCCGAGCCAACGATTTTATTAATTTGCTGATCATCGATTTCATCCGACAAACCATCGCTGCACAAAATGATCTTCTGATTTTTATACAGTGTGCCCTGCTTCACCGAAACCTGTGGTAATTTAACCTCGGCCGCACCAAGGCTTTGATAGATAATATTCTTCCGTGGATGCGTTCGCGCTTCTTCCTTTGTGATCTGCCCGGTATCGATCAGCATCTGCACCATCGAATGATCTTTACTGATCTGTGATAACCCATCATCCCACAGGTAGGCACGGCTATCGCCCACCCATGCCAGCGTGTAATCCCCACCTTGCAGTTGAACCGCAACGACGGTGGTCCCCATGCCACGTCTACCAAGACCGTCTTTCACACCTTGTAAGATCGCGAGATGGGCTTTTTCGATTGCCTCGACCATGCCACAACCATTTTTAATTTGCTGCTCTATGGTAGTCACCGCAATCTCACTGGCGACCTCTCCACTGGCGTGACCACCCATACCATCTGCAACCACATACAGTCCCAGCTCAGTATTCACGCAACAACAGTCTTCATTATGCTCTCTTATCTTGCCAACATCTGTACGAGCAGCGTAATTAACGCCCTGTACCGGATCTACATTCACAGGCATCTCATTTGCTCTTTTTAATTGCTAGTTATTGCTTACTCTATTAAAAATACTATTCTTATAGTCTGACAATACTATAAAAACAGCAAGTTTTTCATTCATTCCGACGAATAGATCATGATCGAGTTACCCGGTTATAACATCGAAAAGCAGCTTGGCCGCGGTGGCATGGCAAGAGTCTATCTTGCTCGCCACATCGGTCTCGATCGCCTGATCGCCATCAAAGTACTATCGAAAGATCCAGACGGTGACAGATCGTTCAGCGATCGTTTCATACGCGAAGCACGCATCGTCGCTAACCTGACTCATCAAAATATCATCACCGTATATGACGTCGGTGTACATAACGAATTTCACTACATCGCCATGGAGTATCTACCCGGTGAAACACTGGATGACAAGATAAAAAAGAAGCTGAACATCAAACAGGTTCTCGGCATAACAAAACAGATAGCCGCAGCACTGGATTTCGCCCATAAAAAAGGCATCGTGCATCGAGACGTCAAGCCAGACAATATCTTATTCCGGGAAGATGGTACTGCGGTATTAACCGATTTTGGTATCGCCCGTTCAGCCAAATCCGAAACAAAGATGACAGTGACTGGAACCGTCATCGGTACACCGCATTACATGAGTCCAGAACAGGCTCAGGGACTGGAGATCGGTCCATGGTCTGACCTGTACAGCCTGGGTATCGTATTATTCGAAATGCTCAGTGGTGAAGTACCTTTCGATGCAGACTCAACTATCGCCGTGGTATTCAAACATATCACGGAACCGGTACCCGATCTGGACGAGGCCTATAAAAAATACCAGCCGCTGGTCAATACCCTGTTGGCTAAAGAAGCGAATGAGAGATACCAGAGCGGCCGTGAGGTCATCGCTGATATCGAGGCACTTGATCGAGGCGAGTCACCAGCGAACGCCACACTGATCTTTAACCAGACTGCAGTCAATCCTGCCGTCAGTTTAAACACAGACACTACTCAACAGAGCAAAAAACAAACGACACAGAAGCCTGGCAGCAAGGCCTCAGTAAAACCAAAAACCATTGCTAGTATTGCAGCAGCCTGCATCCTGCTTGTCATCGCCGCTATCGTATTCTTACCAGAAAAACATGCATCTAACGAAACTGATGATATAGTTGCCAATCAACGCGCACTGGATCTGGCTTATGAAAAACAGGCACTTGAAAAACGCCAACGAGAACTGGATAAACGTGCTGCTGAAAATACTTTACTGGAACAGAAACGTATCGAAGCTGAAAAACTGAGACAGGAGAAGCTTCAACAAGAAGCCTTAAAACGTAAACAGGCTGAAATCATCGCACGTCAGAAACAGGCCGATGCCGAAGCTGAAGCACGCAAGGCAAAACAAGAACTACAGGCACTGAAGAAAAAACAACTGGCGCAGCAACAACAAAAACTGATTAAAGAAGAAACAAAAAAAACCAGTTCGAGCGCACCTGCTCAACTTGTGACCCAAGCACCCGTAACACAACCTGCAGAAGCAAAGAGAACAGGACTGCTCTCTAGCTGGCTGGGTGATGCCGATGACAACACGACCGAATATATAAATGATCTATTTAAAGCGGCAGATAATGCTTTAGAAACCGAACACTTTACCAGCGCCAGACAGAATTACGAAAAGATCCTGCTTACTGACCCAGATAATAAACGCGCAAAACAAGGGTTAAAAAAAATCGAACAACAGACAACCGAAAAAGCTGCCAGCAGAAATAAAGAATACATCCAGGATCTGTTGAGAGCGGCTGACAATGCCCTGGTATCTGACCGCCTGAGCAGCGCTAACCATAACTATGAAAAAGTACTGCAACAGGTGCCCGGACATGAGCAGGCGACAACAGGCCTCGATAACGTCTTTAATCGGTATTTACATCTGGCTGTTGAAGAAGCCAAAGATGACGACTTCGATGATGCGGCCGAGTATTTCATCGCCGCAAAAAAACTCAGACCAAACGACAAAAAAATAAAAATCGTCGGTCGAGAGATCGAACAGTTACAAAATGAATAATGCACTTCAACCGTGTCTACCAACGACGGTTCTCACCACAGCAACCATTCTCACAAAACTCGATTTATTAACACAGGCTTTATGTATTATATGTCGACGTGCATGATTGACTTGATATTTAGTGAAAAACCCTAATTATATAAGCATGACTAAAACAATTTATCTAAGAGAACTAACGTGAACACCGTTCGCCAGCCCGCAGTAGCAGGTGCTTTCTATCACAGCCAGAAACAACTATTAGCAAACGATGTAAAAACGCTATTAGAAGACGCCCGATCAAACATGGATGAAACTGCGCTTTCACCAAAAGCTATTATTGCGCCACATGCAGGTTACATCTATTCAGGACCTATCGCTGCTAGCGTCTATGCTCAATTAACTGCAAAACGTGACGTGATAAAACGTGTTGTATTGCTAGGACCAGTACATCGTGTTGCAGTACGTGGCCTGGCGCTTCCCGGGGTGACGGTATTTGCAACACCATTGGGAGAAATCCCGATTGATCTTGATGCCGTAGCCGCTATCGAGAACATGCCCCAGGTTGTTGAGAGCACCGCAGCGCATGCGCCAGAGCATTCCCTTGAAGTACAGCTGCCATTCCTGCAGACAGTGCTGGGTGACTTCAAACTGCTGCCACTGGCAGTAGGCAATGCAACACCAGCAGAAGTTGCCGAGGTTCTGGAGGTTTTATGGGGAGGGCCTGAAACACTGATCGTTATCAGCTCCGACCTGTCTCACTTTCACCCTTACCAGGCAGCACAGACGATTGACTCGCAAACCGCGCAGGATATTTTGAGCCTGCAGCACACATTGAGCCACGAACAGGCCTGTGGCGGCACCCCGGTCAACGGTTTACTAATGGCGGCCAGGCAACACCAGCTGCAGCCGCATCTGATCGATCTGCGCAACTCTGGCGATACCGCAGGTGATAAAGACCGCGTCGTGGGTTATGCCTCGTTTGCTTTTACCGAGAGGACAGACGATGTCAGTTAACAAGGGAGAGATTTTACTGCCGATTGCCCGCGCTTCTATTTCTGAAGCCTTAGGTCAGGATTTTGCAACACTCGAAGATTCGATAATCAATGCGTCATGGCTCCAGCAGAAAGCTGCCTGTTTTGTGACATTGATTCAGCAGGAACAGTTACGCGGCTGTATCGGTACACTGGAAGCACACCGCCCGCTGCTCGATGATGTGAGACACAATGCCAGGGCCGCCGCCTTTCAGGACCCGCGTTTTTCTCCGCTCACCAGCGAAGAACTAGACCGTACCGAAATAGAGATCTCATTATTATCACCGATGCAGATCATGAGTTTTTCTGATGAAAAGGAGGCACTGCAACAGCTGCAGCCAGGTACTGACGGCCTGGTCTTTGAGTTCGACCGTTACCGCAGTACGTTCCTGCCTCAGGTATGGGAGCAGTTACCCGAGGTGACCGATTTCATCGCACACCTCAAACAGAAAGCAGGTCTACCAGCCGATTTCTGGGTTGACGATGTCAAACTCTATCGTTATACCGTTAGCAAATGGAAAGAACGCGATTTTAAAAACCTGTATGAGAGCACAACAGCATGATAGAAGGTTCACACCATCCCGCACTTTACTGGCATGTTATAGACGATGGCCGCATACAGTGCGATCTCTGTCCACGTGACTGCAAATTACATGAAGGCCAGCGCGGCGCATGTTTCGTGCGCAAACGCGAGAACGACCAGATGGTACTCACCACCTATGGCCGCTCTTCCGGTTTCTGCATCGACCCCATCGAGAAAAAACCGCTCAACCATTTTTATCCCGGCAGCAGCGTATTTTCATTCGGCACCGCCGGCTGTAACCTGGCATGCAAGTTCTGCCAGAACTGGGACATCAGCAAATCCAGGGACATGGACAGCCTGATGGACCAGGCCTCGCCAGAGGCCATCGCCATTACAGCACAGAATAACGGCTGCAAGAGCGTGGCCTTCACCTATAATGACCCGGTCATCTTCACCGAGTATGCGATGGACACTGCCGATGCCTGTCATGCCCGCGGCATTAAAACCGTTGCCGTTACCGCAGGTTATATCCATGACCAGGCACGCCGTGACTTCTTCGCAAAGATGGACGCAGCAAATGTCGACCTGAAAGCATTTACCGATGACTTCTACTACAAGCTCACCGGCTCGCACCTGCAGCCAGTGCTGGACACCCTGCTTTATCTCAAACATGAGACCGACGTCTGGATCGAGATCACCACCCTGCTCATCCCCGGTAAAAATGATTCAGATGAAGAGCTGACAGCGCTGAGCAAATGGATCAAAGATGAACTGGGACCGGATGTACCCCTGCACTTCTCTGCATTTCATCCGGACCACAAAATGCAGGACATACCCCCGACACCACCGGCAACGCTGGTACGTGCCAGGGACATCGCGCTCAAACAGGGGCTGCACTATGTCTACACCGGTAATGTGCATAACATCGAAGGTGATACCACTTTCTGTCCAGACTGCCAGTCGCCACTAATCGTACGCGACTGGTACCAGATCAATGATTATCGACTCACCAACGATGGGCACTGCCCCAACTGTGGCGGCGCTATAGCCGGCAAATTTGACGAGGCGGCCGGAACATTCGGGCGAAACCGTATTCCGGTCGCGATCAGTCATAAGTAGATAGAAGCTAAAAACAACATCAAAAGCTACTCGCCGCAGATTAGGGCACGCCTACATGGACACAGGTGGCAGAGCAACGCAGGAGCAGTTGCCGAGGACGCCCGTAGGTAGCGCGATGCAGGAGCAATTGCCGAGGCACAGAGAACGCAGAGTTTTACTTTGTTGGTACGCCGCAGGCGCAGCAACAAAATGCATAAGTTTTTCTCTGCACTCTCTGTGTCTCTGCGGTTAATATTTTTTTAAAGTTTATCTTGATTCACCATCGCCACTTCACTTAAACTATTCTCAAATGAGAACATATTGAGAACAAAAGTGACTAACGATCAGCAGCTCACCGACAAACAAAGACTTACCCTGGATTTCATCGAGCAGTACATCGCACGATACACCATATCGCCCAAATTACAGGAGATCGCCGAAGGCATCGGCATCCGCTCCCGCGGCGTTGCTCACCGCTATGTACAGGCACTGGCCGATAACGGTTTCATCTCACTGGATAACGGCAAACACCGTGGCATCCGGCTGCTAAAACCTAACCCGTTTCGCAGCGAATCCGTACTGCCCCTGCTAGGCAGGATCGCGGCCGGCAAACCCATCGAAGCCATTCCCGGTGAAGACCAGATCGACCTGCAGGATTTTTTCGGGCACAACAACTTTGCGGTACGCGTGCAAGGTGATTCAATGATCGAAGCCGGCATCATGGATGGCGATACCGTCATCATCGAGTTTCGCGAAACCGCCAATGACGGTGATATCGTTGTGGCACTGATCGATGAAGCCGAAACCACATTGAAACGCTTCAAACGCAGCCATAGGGGGCGCTACATCAAGCTGATCCCAGCCAACAAAGATATGGAAGAGATGGTGTATGAGGCCAGCCGCGTGAGGATACAGGGAGTACTGATCGGACAGCTGCGGAAATATTAAAAGCCGTGAATAGTAAATTCCGTCATTGCGAGCGAAGCGCGGCACTAATTTTGCCCGGAGCAAAATTGAACGCGTTTTTTTGCGACCCGCAGGGTGAATTACAAGGATGTAATTCATGATCTCCTTTAGCAACGGTATCGTCTGCATAAGATTGCTTCGTACCTCGCAATGACTGTTTTTTGCATAATATAGAATCAGATGTTAGACACAAAACACTGGGACCGCGCCATCGCCCTGCTAGACATGAATGCCTTCTTCGCTTCTGTCGAACAACGCGATTTTCCCTCCCTGCTCGGCCAGCCGGTGGCCATCACCAATGGTATGCGCGGTAGCTGTATCATCACCAGCTCTTATGAAGCACGCGCCTTTGGCATCCGCACCGGTATGCGGGTAAGGGAAGCGCTGAGACTCTGCCCGCACCTGGTACAACGCCCGACCCGCCCTAAGGTATACGCAAAGGTTTCGCGCAACATCATGCATTCACTGGTCAATGTCTGTCCCGACATCGAAGTGTTTTCGGTTGATGAAGCCTTTATTGATATCACCTCCTGTCAGAAACTGTATGGCTCTCCCGAACAGGCAGCACGGGAGCTCAAGCGGGCAGTTTATGGCGCGTCCGGTCTGCTATGCTCACTCGGCTTAAGTGGCGATAAAACCACTGCCAAATACGCTGCCAAACTCAACAAACCTGACGGCTTCACCATCATCCCGCCGTGGCAGGCAAAATCAGCCCTGCAGCACGTGCCGGTGACGGAGCTTTGCGGTATCGCCAGCGGTATCGGCAATTTTCTCTCACAGCATGGTGTGACTTATTGTGGTGATATGAAAAAACTACCCATCAGCGTACTGTCACGACGCTTCGGTAACCTGGGCCGACGCATCTGGTATATGTGTCAGGGCGCCGATCCCGACCCGTTACACCCTGATGTAGCCGCCCCAAAATCTATCGGCCATGGCAAAGTCATGCCGCCCAATACCCGCGACCGCGACACCCTGCTAACTTACCTGCAGCACATGTGCAGCAAGGTCGGCACACGCATGCGCCGCCACGACATGCAGGCAAAAACTTTCTGGATCGGTCTGCGCACGGATCAGGGCTGGTTAGGCAGCAAGAGCCAGCTCAGCGAGTTCAGCAATGATCAGCAGCAGATCTACAAGCTTGGCCGCTATGTGCTCGACCTGAGCTGGCAGGGTGAAGGCATCCACCAGATACAGGTCACCGCTCTCGACCCGCAACCCGCGGCCATGCAGATGGACCTGTTTAGCACTCAGGATGACAATAAGGTACGCCAGCAGCTAAATTGTGCCATGGACAGTATTAATGAACGGTACGGCGAGATGGCACTATCGCCAGCACGGCTGCTTAACCGCTCGGATATGCCCAATGTCATCGCCCCTGCATGGAAACCGGATGGCCTCAGGCAAACAATATAACGTATTGCGTTATATAACGTTTATCGTTATATTATAGCAATGTCCTGTCAGCACCCCGGAAAAGTTTTACTCCAACAATACCTGATACCTCAGAATATCAGCCAGAACGCACTGGCACGTGCCATAAAAGTCCCACCAAGACGCATCAATGAGATCATCCACGAAAAGCGTGGCATCACGGCTGACACGGCCGTTCGCCTGGCAATGTATTTCGGCAGCAGCGCCAGTTACTGGATGCACCTGCAGGCCGAGTTTGAAATAGAAAAGGTAAAACACAATATCGGCCTGCAACTGAGCAGTATCCGGACAGCACCACCTCCATCGTCAGTGCCGGCACCAGTAACACCCCGCAAAATCTCGATACCAAACAATATCAAAAGACGCCTGATGCGATGAAAGACAGCAAAGACAAACTACCCACAACACCAAACCCATGGCTACATCAGTCCAGCAGACAGATATTTGAGAACCCGTGGCTAACCCTGCATGAAGACAAGGTCATAAACCCCGGTGGAGGTATCTCGCATTATGGAAAAATAAAGTTCAAAAACCTGGCGATAGGCATTATCCCGCTCGATGAAAGCAACAACACCTGGCTGGTAGGGCAATACCGCTATGTACCTGACCGCTACTCCTGGGAGATACCGATGGGCGGCGGACCCTTGAATATAGACCCGCTAGAGTCAGCCAAACGTGAGCTAAAAGAAGAGACAGGCTTAATTGCTGATAACTGGCAGGAACTGATGAAATTGCATACATCAAATTCTGTTACGGATGAACGCGGCCTTGTTTATGTAGCCAGAGGTTTAACGCAGGGCGAAACAGAGTTTGAAGAAGCAGAAGACCTGCTGATCCAGAAAGTACCACTAGATGAGGCGATAGAACGCGTTATAAGTGGTGAAATAACTGATGCTATCAGCGTCGCTGGATTACTAAAGCTGCAACATATTATTTAATCGTCTGTAGAAAATCTTTTACCCAGATAATCATTGATATCTGTCGATTCATACATCCACTGCACAGAACCATCATCAGTAGTGATCTTCAAACAGGGCACCTGATATTTGCCACCCTCTTCAATAAGTTCCTGGTTCCATTTTGGGTCATTACGTGCGTCACGGTTTTCTATATTCAACCCCAGACGATGAATCTGGCGGCGCGTCTTCACACAGAAAGGGCACATCTGAAAATGGTATAACGCCATCTCAGCTGTCTGTTTATCGACTTCAGCCTGAGCTTCTGCCGTGCGCTGCACTGGTTTTGGGCGCGTTGCCCAGTCGATGAAAATGATTATTTGTCCGAGTATCCAGCGTACTGGTTTGAAGATGAAACCCATATCAATTCTCTACTATAAATCTACAAGTATTATTATAATCAACGTCATTGCGAGGAACCAAGCAAACTCTTCAAGCGACTGTATTGCTTACATGAGATTGCTTCGTTCCTCGCAATGACGATACTGTTTAGCCACGAAACTCTCCTTGCGCCTGCAGGTCTGCATGGTATGACGAACGCACCATCGGCCCGCTGGCGACATGTTTAAAGCCTAGCTCCATACCGATCCTGTATAACTCATCGAACTCAGCCGGATCAACATATCGCTCTACCGCCAGATGATGCTTGCTCGGCTGTAAATACTGACCCAGCGTTAACATACCGACATCGTGGGCGCGCATATCTTTCATCACCTCGACCACTTCTTCCATATTTTCACCGAGCCCCAGCATCAATCCTGATTTGGTCGCCACTTCTGGATGCGTCTGCTTAAAACGCTTCAGCAGATCCAGTGACCACTGATAGTCTGAACCGGGACGGCACTGTTTATATAAACGCGGTATGGTTTCCAGGTTGTGGTTGAACACATCTGGTGGTGCGTTATGCATTATTTCTAATGCCACATCCATACGGCCTCGGAAATCGGGCACCAGTATCTCGATCTCGATCTCGGGATTCAGGGCACGGGTTTTTTCTATACATTCGACAAAGTGCGCTGCGCCGCCATCACGCAGATCATCACGATCAACAGAAGTGATCACAACATAACGTAACGCCATCGCTTTGATGGTTTCAGCGAGGTGCTGAGGCTCATCCACATCCAGAGGGTTTGGCCGGCCATGACCGACATCACAGAATGGGCAACGACGGGTACATATCTCACCCATTATCATAAATGTTGCGGTGCCCTTACCAAAACACTCGCCCAGGTTTGGGCATGCCGCTTCTTCACAGACAGTAAACAACTTTTGTTCACGTAATACTGACTTGAGTTTTTTTACATTTGGGTGAAATGGTGATTTGGCACGGATCCAGCTGGGTTTACGTAGACGTTCCGCAGGTTGCTGTACCTTGATCGGGATACGAGCGACTTTTTCAGCACCTTTCAGTTTTTCGCCTGCTACGACTTTATTGGCTTTACTTGTAGGCTGGTTATTCATAAGACAAATTTTTCAAAAGCTTCTGCTGCAGGTCGCCGATGACGTTTTCGACATCTACGTCATTTAAAAAGTTTTTTAATTGAGTAACTTCCAGCCCTTCATAACCACACGGATTAATCCTGTTGAATGGCTCAAGGTCCATATCCACGTTTAGCGCCAGGCCATGAAAACTGCAGCCTTTACGCACCCGTAACCCCAAAGCCGCTATTTTAGCATTATTTACATAGACACCCGGTGCATCGCGCCGGGCATTCGATTCAACACCGTAATCTGCTAACAGATCGATAATACTCTGTTCGATGCGGGTAACCAGCTCACGGACCCCGATTTTAAGACGGCTCAGATCCAGCATCGTATACACGACTATCTGACCCGGCCCATGATAGGTGACCTGTCCGCCACGATCAGAATTGACCACCGGGATGTCCTGAGCACTCAGGACATGTTCGGGTTTGCCATTTTTACCCAGCGTATAAACTGGCGGATGCTGCAAGAACCATAACTCGTCGGCCGTATCTTTATCCCTGACATCGGTAAAGTCCTGCATTGCCTGCCATGTCTTTTGATAATCAACTTCACCAAGATGACGGATGACAGGACGCATTATAATAAAATTATATTGCGCTCTCGTTAGAGAGCAATAGACACATGCTGACAGGCAGTTAGATCCATATAGATCGCGTCGAGCTGATCTTTACTATGAGCAGTAATGGTAATGGTGATAGCCGTATATTTACCATTCTTACTTGGTTTCATACGCAGCGCATCCTCAGCCAGATTATCGACGTGACTATTAATGATTTCGATGACGGCTATCTCAAGCTCATCACATGCCAGCCCCATCGCCTTAATTGGGAACTCACAGGGAAACTTCAGTAATGTTTCACCCTCTTCCAGCGTCAGGTCGTGTAATTTGATGTCTTTTTCGTCAGTCATAATTAATTCGATAAGATATTTATCAGCGCAACTACTTCCTATACGTGTTGTCATTGCGTAACCGCTGTTTGTTCTTCTGGTACAGATCCACCACGCGTTTCCACATCTCACCCGCTTTACCAGAACCGACTACCTCGCCATTCAACCGGATAACAGGCGCGATCTCGCGGGTTGAACTGGTCATCCAGATCTCGTCGGCATCGAGCAGCTCTACCTCTTTAATGTCACGTTCTTCGACTAATATGGCGTTATTTTTTGCGATTTCAATGACCAGGTCACGAGTAATACCGGACAGCAACTTATGCCCGGTAGGCGGCGTAATCAGCACACCTCCTTTAACGATAAATACGTTGCTCGCCGTACCTTCACTGAGCATGCTGTTCTTAATCAGGATCGCATCATCCACACCTGCGTCAGCGGCCTGCTGCTTCAGCATCACGTTGGCGACCAGTGATGTTGATTTGATATCACAGGCTCCCCAGCGAAAATCATCTACCGTAACAACAGAGATCCCCGCCGACACTACCTCGATATCTGGCGGCGAAACGTGCAGCACCATGGCAAATATTGTAGGAGGGTATTCTGTTTTGATACCCAGATCACGTCTTGGATATGCTCCACGCGATACCTGAAGATAGATAGCGCGATTTTCACCGGCATTCTTTTCGAGCAGGGTAGTGAAAAGATTCATCCACTCGTCATTATTGTAAGGGTCTTGCAGATTGATGCGGCCAAGGCTGTTCTTCAGGCGCTCCAGGTGTGCTTCTACACGTAACAGTTTATTGCCAAAAACGGGGATGACTTCGTAGACACCATCACCATAAAGAAAACCACGATCCATTACTGAGATAGTGGCTTCTTCGACAGGCATGTAGGCGCCATTTAGATAGACTATATTTGATATGTTATTCAAGCACTTATCTACCAGTTAAAAATGGCCCATTCATAATGTTTAGCTCCACTAATTGATCAGCCGTAGAACATAATCTTTTGCCTGCTGGAACAGGTTACCTTCGTTGACCGTTTCCAGTGCTACCAGCGGCACAGTCTCAAGCACCTTGCCATCCAGTGAAACCTTTACCTCACCGATCTGCTGCCCTTTAGCAACAGGTGCCTCGATGTTCTTATCGATATCCATTGTGGCATCCAGATCATCGTAAGTGCCGCGAGGAATCGCTATTGCCAGGTCTTCCGCCAGACCGACTGTCAAGGTTTCAAATTCACCACTCCAGATACGAGGACGACTCAGGACTTCACCAGCTTCATACAAGATATGTGATTCATAAAAACGAAATCCATAATTCAATAGTGCCTGGCTGACATTGGCCCGCGCTTTTTTACTCTCGGTTCCGAGGACGACCGAGATGACACGCATATCAGAACGGGCTGCAGAAGCGACAAGACAGAAACCTGCTGACTCAGTATGCCCTGTTTTCATACCATCGACACTGTCATCACGCCATAACAGTTTATTACGGTTATATTGCTTGATACTGTTATAGGTATACTCTTTTTCAGCATACCAGGCATAATGATCAGGAAACTCTTTGATAATCGCAGCTGATAGCTTTGCGATATCTCGCGCAGTTGTCAGGTGCTCCTTATCCGGCCATCCTGTAGAGTTGACGAAATTAGTATTTTCCATACCCAGTTCAACCGCATACTGGTTCATCAATTGCACAAAAGCATCTTCCGTACCCGCGATATGCTCTGCCAGTGCAACACTGGCATCATTGCCTGACTGGACGATCAGGCCTTTCATAAGATCGTGCACGGAGACACTGGTATTCACCTCAAGATACATTCTTGAACCGCCCATACGCCACGCCTTCTCACTGATATCCACCATGTCATCCATCGCGAGACGGTCTGCTTCCAGCTCCTTATACACTACGTACGAGGTCATGAGCTTGGTAATACTTGCCGGCTCTATCTGCTTATCAGGATCTTTTTCTGCGAGCACCTTGCCGCTGGCAAAATCGATAACGAAATAATTTTTTGCTGCCACCTCTGGCGGTGCCGGTACCGGCTTCGCAGCATAAACCAGGTTAAAACTCAGGAATGACAGTGTAAAAATCAATAAATTAAGAATATTTTTTCTCGGATACAACTTGTTTGAATACTTCATGGAATATTTCTTTTAACTCTCTTTCAACAGTTTTTTGTTATTTATGGCAACGCACGCTGTGTTGCTTCTGTTTCGATTTCTATTTTGTATCATTTGATGTAATGCGTTTGAATGCATCACGATTCAGACACAGTTCTTAGTGACTGCTTTAATTGTTTCTGACAATTTTTATATTCTGATGATTGTTCTGTTTAAGCTGGGCGAGCACCTGTTTTGCAACGTTCTCGGTTGGCAGAGGTCCGATCCTGATCCGATATAGAGCTTTTCCTTTTTTGCTTTCGATATGCAGCCTGACGTCTCTAAAACCTTCTCCCTGTAGTTTACCAAGGTGCGACAGGGCATTCTCTTCGGTAGTGAATGCTGCAACCTGCACGTAGAGTTTATCACCATATGAATCAGGAGATTCCACTATAGACGCGCTGCGCTGGCGATTCTTATCTTTTTCGGTGGTCACCACCCGGATCGACACGTTGGCGGTACCGGCCTGTGCGACACCAAGCTTGGTCGCCGCCGCGTAAGACAGGTCGATTATCCTGCCCTCGTGGAAAGGCCCGCGATCGTTTACCTTAACCACCGCCTTACGGCCATTATCATGGTTAGTCACCTCGACGAAGACCGGTATCGGAAGCGTCTTATGCGCAGCTGTCATCGCGTACATATTGTAATCTTCACCGCTAGACGTACGTTCACCATGGAATTTATTACCGTACCACGAGGCGATACCTTTCTGCTGGAAACCGTCGGCGGAATCTTTCACGTAATAGGTTTTGCCAAACACCTCATAGCTGTCCGGATTACCATATTTGCTCGGTTGAACGGAAACCGGAACCGCGTCAGGGATCTCATGCCACTGTTTCGAATAGTTCGACGGCGCGCTGTCTTTTATCTCCCCACAGGAAGATAAAATTAATGAAGAAAATAAAATAACCGTTATTTTTTTATTTTTATACATTTACGCTCGGCCAGTCTTTGCTGGTCTTAAAACTTTTCACTTAACTGATATACAGCCATTGCATATAACTCACTGTGATTGTAGCGCGTAATCACGTAAAAGTTCTTCAGGCCAACCCAGTATTCATCACCGCGCTTAGTCTCAAACTTTAACAGCGTGGCTTTTTCATTTCCATCCAGCTCTGCATTCATCTTCACACCCTGCGACCTTAACTGAGCCAACGTGGTATATGGCTTTTGCGGATTATCCGGTTTCACAATCGACTTGTCGGTAACGGTCACCTGGGAAGTCACTTCCCCACCTTTTACCCAGCCATGCTCGCTGAAATAATTTGCGACACTGCCGATCACATCTTCTGTACTGTTCCACAGGTCGCGTTTACCATCTCCATCAAAGTCGACCGCGTAACGACGATAGCTGCTGGATATAAACTGGGGCATACCCATGGCACCGGCATAAGAGCCTGTCATCGTCTCGATATCAATATGTTCTTCCTTTGACAGCAGCAAGAACTGTTTTAACTCGCTCTTGAAAAATTTACTGCGTTTAGGATAATCGAAGCCTAATGTCGTCAACGAATCAAACACCGTGTATTTCCCGGTGTGCCTGCCATAATAGGTCTCCACACCGATAATAGCGGCTATTATCTCTACCGGCACACCGTACTCATTCTCTGCGCGCTGTAACGTCGCCTTATGCTGCTTGATAAATTCTTTTCCTTTACTGGTACGCTTTTCCGTGACAAAAATAGGACGGTACTGACCCCAGTTGAGTTCTTTCTCGGCAGGCTTTGCGATCGATTCGAGTACATTATCGAGCCGTTTTGCACTGGCAAATTTCTTTTCCAGGTAAGCACGGTCAAACCCATGCTGCTCGACCATCTCGTTGATAAAGACTTTCACATCTGCTCTTTGCGCATAGTTAGGTTGCGCAGTTCCAGCACAGGCATTAACAGAGGCCGCAAAAGTGAATCCGAACAGAATGACCTGAACCGTTCTCAACGATATATTTTGAAATCTTGTTTTCATACGACTATTTTTCCTGTTACTGCTATTAATAATTATTAACTGATTTTATTTACTGATCAATCGTCGATTGGTACTGATCGACATCAACATACCGAACCCCGCCATCAGCGTTACCATCGAGGTACCGCCATAACTGACAAGCGGTAAAGGTACACCCACGACAGGCAAGATACCTGAAACCATACCAACATTGACGAACAGGTAAACAAAAAACGTCATGCTCAGACTGCCCGCCAGTAATCGCCCGAAACTGTCCTGTGCGTTTGCTGCAATATACAGTCCCCGGATGATGATAAAGGCATACAGCGACAGCAAAACGATTGCCCCCATAATACCAAACTCTTCGGCAAACACGGCAAAGATAAAGTCGGTGGTACGCTCCGGTATAAAGTCCAGCTGCGACTGCGTACCATTCAACCAGCCTTTACCGTAAATACCCCCGGAACCGATCGCTATCATCGACTGTATGATGTGATAGCCGGATCCCAGGGGATCGCTTTGAGGATCAAATAATGTCAGTACCCGCTGTTTCTGGTAATCGTGCATGAACTGCCATAACACGGGAATTAACGCTAGCATGGTAAATATAGAACCAAACAGGACCCGCCAGCTTACGCCACCAAAAAATACTACGAAGATACCTGCTGCGGCTACCAGCAGTGACGTACCTAAATCCGGCTGCCGGGCGATCAACATGGTCGGTACGATCACCAGTAGCAGTGAAATAATTAATGAAGAAACTTTCGGCGGAAATGGTTTTTCGCATAAATACCACGCCAACATCATCGGCGTCACCAGCTTCATCATCTCGGATGGTTGAAAACGGATGACGTAGAGGTTCAACCAGCGTTGCGCGCCCTTACCAACATCACCTGCAGCCAGCACCAGGATCAATAAAACAATGCCGAAGGCAAAGAACCAGGGTGCCCATAGATAAAGTGTATGCTGAGGTATCTGAGCTACGACAAACATGACCACAAAGGCGATCGACAGACGGATAACCTGTCGCTGCACGACTTCTATAGACCCATCTGAGGCACTGTACAGAATCCCCAGACCAGCCGCCATCAGCAGCAATAGCGCCGCCAGCAGTACCGGATCGATATGCAAAAATTGCAGGAGACGAGAAGTTCTGCCCTGATAATCAGATTCAAAAAATTGTGTACTAGTACTAATCATGTATTTTTATTTATGTAGCCGTTCATATCAATGATTAACATGAGCTGTTTGCACACCATCAGGCTCATTATTGACCGAAACTGCGGAATATTTTTCCATATAACGCTTTATCACATCCCTGGCTATCGGTGCCATCTTACTACCATGTTCGCCGTTTTCTGCGACTACGGCAACGGCTAAAACCGGATTTTCAGCGGGCCCAAATCCAACAAACAGGCCGTGATCACGAAGTTTTTTTGCCACGGTCTCTTCATCGTATTCTTCATCCTGGGCGATACCAAACACCTGTGCGGTACCGGTCTTTCCTGCCATCTTGAATTTCATACCCCAGCCGGTAGCACGCGCCGTCCCCCAGGGCCCATGAACCACTTCTTTCATGGCATTAAATATCACGTCCCAGTGACTTTCCCTGCGCAATTTAATCATAGTCTTTGACGGATCTCTTTTCCTGACAGTATCGTCTGTCGAGACATGCACTTCTTTCAACAGCCTTGGCACAATCTTTTCACCGCGACTGGCCATTGCTGCCGTCGCTACTGCCAACTGTACCGGTGTTGTCAGCATATAACCCTGACCAATTCCAGAGATCAAGGTTTCACCAGGATACCAAACTTTTCCTTGTGCACGTTTTTTCCATTCGGTCGATGGCAACAAACCTTTACGCTCACCGAGAAGATCGATCCCGGTTTTTTCCCCGAATCCAAACTGTGCCAGGAATTCATGCATGCTATCGATACCCATGCGATAGGCGAGCTCATAATAATAAACGTCACATGACTGCTCGATCGATTCAGTCAGATCGACCACACCATGCCCTTCTTTTTTCCAGTCGCGATATTTTCTTTCGGTTGCATCGCCTGGCAGCAAATAATGCCCCCTGCAAAAAATGCTCTCCTTTACACCAAACCGACGTTGCTCGATACCAGCAAGCCCAATGAACGGTTTGAGGGTAGAACCTGGCGGATACTGACCGAATAGTGCACGATTAAACAACGGCTTATATACGCCGTGCTGCAGGGCATCATAATCTTTATGACTGATGCCATGGACGAACATATTAGGGTCAAAACCTGGTTTACTGACGAATACTACAACAGCGCCGTTATGTGGCTCGATAGCGATAACCGAACCAGCAAAGTCACCCAGCCCCCGCTCGGCTATCTGTTGCAATTCGATATCGAGGTTCAGCGTCAGATCATTCCCAGACTCGGGCGCGACCTTTTCTATTACACGCAAAACCCTGCCCTGGGCATTCACTTCAACTTGTTGTCGCCCGACCTTACCATGTAACTCTGCTTCATAATATTTTTCCAGCCCGGTTTTACCGATATGCGTGGTGCCGCGATAATTACCTTCATCGATAACAGACAGATCCTTCTGATTGATACGACCGACATAGCCGATGGCATGAGAGGTAAGCTTTCCGTAGGGATAGTATCGGCTCAGCCGTGCGTTGATATCCATCCCGGGAAAACGGTGCCGATTGGCTGCCAGTCTTGCAACCTCTTCTTCATTCAGCCGGGTACGTAATGAGATCTGCTGGAAAGAACGGCGTACGCGCAGCTGTTCTCTAAACCGCTCCATCTCACTATCACTGATGGTGACAATCTCGCTCAGACCTTCTAAGGTAGCTTCCATGTCGTCCACCTGTTCTGGCGTAATCTCGAGGTGAAATGTCGGTTTATTCTCGGCCAGTATGACTCCGTTACGATCATAGATCAGGCCACGCGTCGGCGGCAGCTCCATCAGGCGGATGCGATTATTCTCCGAAAGGTCGGCAAAATGCTTGTATTCAACGATCTGCAGCCAGGCCAGGCGAAAGAGCAGACCTGACAACATCAGCAGGCAGACAAGCACCGCTACTATGGCTCGAAACTTAAATAGACTCGCCTGAAACGAATGATCAGAATAATGTGACCGATACGGCATAGAATTAAATTTGAATTAAAGGATTTATTATTATTTTTGTGGACTTTTTACGTAAAAACACGCTAAAACAACAAAATAGCAGAAAAAGATGTTCAATTATATAGTGTTTCCGTTGATTCAGGCTCGACAATTTCTCAACAATCGATAGAATCCCCTAAGATAAAAAAAAGGGATCGTTTATAGCGCAGAACTTTCCGCCTAAAAACAAACATAAAATGATGTAAGCCACTGAATAATAAAAAATAACAGGTGGCGGAGTGTAAATATGAAATTAATCCTGATTGGGGCACCTGGTTCCGGTAAAGGCACGCAGGCCAAATACCTGACCGAGAAGTACCATATACCGCAAATTGCGACCGGCGACCTGTTGCGTGCAGCGGTGGCCGCACAGACACCATTAGGCCGACAGGCAAAAGCGATTATGGATGCTGGACAGCTCGTACCCAACGATATCGTAATCGGCATGATCCGTGAGCGTATCGCCCGTCCTGATGCTGACCAGGGTTTTATTCTTGACGGCTTTCCACGCAACGTCGCTCAGGCAGAGGCACTCGACGATATTCTCGACAAACTGGGCAAACCTATCGATGCTGTATTACAGTTCGACGTCGATGCCGAGATGCTTATCCAGCGAATGATCGGCCGCCTTACCTGTATATCCTGCGGCGCCCTGTTTAACCTGTTCACGCAACCGCCGGTATTAGACGACAAATGCGATGAATGCGGCGGCATGCTGCACCACCGAAATGATGACAGTGAAGAAATCATTGAACGTCGCTTGCAGATCTTTGAAACATTGACTCAACCACTCAGTGATTATTACAAACACAAAAGTGTTCTACACATCGTTGAAGCTCATGGCGATGTCGGCGAAGTAACCAAACGCGTCAAATCCGCATTACGCGGCCTGCGCCCGAAACGAACACCGGTCAAACCAATGCTGGTTCCCGTGTCCGCATCACCCAAGTCTGCAAAACCGGCAGTAACACACACCCGTATCGAGACACCAAAACCAAAATTACGGCCACGCAAAAAGTTAAAAACACTGTCTGGCAACACCACGGTCAAAAAACTGGAGATTAAAAAAGAGCTCCCAGAAGTGATCAGTAAAAAAGCCATCAAGGCGGCTAGCAAGAAAAAAACAGCCGACGCGACTGCTGCTGCAAAGGCAGTGGCAGAGGAAGAAGCACTCGAGCATGAGCTAGACGAAAAATTAAAAGAACTACAGAAAGAATTAAAACAGACCAAAGCTCAGTTAAAAGAAGCTTCTGACGCAGAAAAAGCGTTATTAAAAGCAGATAAAGAAAAAGATGCTGCACTTAAAAAAGCATTACATGCAGAAACTGCGAAGTTAAAAAAAGAAAAAAAATAACTTTCAATTGATCATTTTAAAGTATCACCCATAAAAAAAGCCTCGATTAAAAACCGAGGCTTTTTTTACTGATCAGCAGAACTTAAAATCACAACAACATTACTGCTGCGTCTGTGCTTGCGCCTGCTGCTCTTCCACTTCCTTACGAACCTTATCCATATCCAGTTCACGAGTCTTACCGAGCACTTCTTCCAGTGCGCTTTCCGGCAACATGCCGGCCTGTGAAAAAATCGCGATCTGGTCACGGAATATCATCAGCGTCGGAATCGATCGTATCTGAAAACTGCCCGCAAGTTCCTGCTCGTCTTCAGTGTTGACTTTAGCAAATACGACGTCATCATGTTTTTCCGAGACCGCATCATAGATAGGAGCAAATGATTTACAGGGACCACACCAGGGCGCCCAGAAATCAATAATGACGATCTCATTATTTGCGATAGTGTCCTGTAGATTGTCCTTCGTGATATCAACTGTAGCCATGAGATCTGTAACCTGTTCTGTATTTAAAAAAGCGTATTTTAACCTATCTGAGTGATTTTCGTCTTAGCTTTACTTGTCAGCCACCAGGCTAAAACCAGAAGTAGCAGGCAGACGTGGCATAGTGATTTCAGGATATTCACCCGTCAGAGCACCAAGGAAAGCGACAATGTCTTTTACTTCATCGTCAGACAGGTCTTTATTCAGCTGTGTTTTTGCCATCAGGGCAACCGCTACCGATAAATCATTGACAGAACCATTATGGAAATATGGCGCTGTATCTGTGATATTACGCACAGTCGCAACCCGGAACATATGCGCATCGGCAGCTTTACCGGTTGCTTCCTCACGGCCTTTATCTGCACTCAGGTCATATTTCTTGTTGTAATCGTTATCGGCAAAAGTCGGGAATTTGGCATAAAAACCCTGTCCAAACGGCATCTTGGGACCATTGAACGCAGCACCAGAATGACAGGAGGTACAACCGGTTGCTGCAAATGTTTCCATACCGCGAACCTGCTGTGCAGTCATGGCTTTTTTATCGCCTTTGACATACTTATCATATGCGCTATTCGGTGTAATCAATGTGCGCTCGAATGCGGCTACTGCTTTGGCCGCATTATCAACGGTCATTGAATCCTCACCAAATGCTTTTTCGAAATAAGGCCTGTAACCGGGAATAGCTCGTACCTTATCCATAGCGCTCTCGATTTCTGAAACACCCATCTCTACCGGATTCGTCACCGGGCCTTTCGCCTGATCTTCTAACAGATCGGCACGACCATCCCAGAACTGTACTGAATGAAAGGCAGAATTCCATACTGTCGGCGCATTACGACCACCGGTTTTACCGTGCACGCCCATAGAGAAGGTACGACTGTCGTCACCACCTTCCATCACGTTATGACATGAATTACAGGAAACCGTACCCGTCGATGAAAAACGCGGATCCATATACAGCATTTTACCTAACTCGACTTTGGCATCTGTTGTCGGATTATCTTCAGGTGCCGGCGCTACATCTGGAAGCACTTCCCAGGCTGCCTGCACAGGCATACTGACCATCACTAATACAATAATAGAACCTAATAAATTTTTATTAATCACCGCTTACTCCTTTTGCCAAGAACGTTGTTGATTTCTAACTTAGAATAGTTCTAACTATACCGTAAATTAAGTATATTATCAATATCTAATATAGATTAATAGCAGTAAATAAGGAGAGGATTACACAGGATTAAAATATCTTAAATTAGAGACGCCTAAAAACTTACAGTAAAGAGTATTTCAGGGTAAGTTATTGAACATTCGGTAAATGCACTACAGTCTTTAAATTCTTCATAAACGATACCGCCACCGATATAAACGCGGTTATTTGTAGAAAAATAAGCACCCGCCCGGTAACCAAATGAATCCTGGTCATCCAGATCTATACCCCTGTAATCACCATAATAAGTTCGGCGGTAGAAAGCACCGATATAAGGTTTTATGACTTTTGGCTGGGTAAAGACATAACGAATCTGCGGGCTAACCTTGGTGATAGATGGCTCTCCAGAAAACCAGTGCTGGAGATCAATACCTAATTCCAGACCTTTTACTACGTAATAACCCACACCAAGACCGAGGATGACATAATTATCACTGAATGCGCTGCCCGAACCCAGAACAACGCCGACACTGGTTGAATTTTTTGAAAATGCCGTACTTACGCCACCGGTACCTGCACTGGCAGCAAGAGTGATCTTACTAAAACTCAACAAAATCAATAAAACCACTAACTTATTTATAATTCTCAAGTTCACCATCTTCATCCTCAGGTATATTTTTTCATTAGTTTAACATCTCACGATATCAAATCAGCTAACTTCTAATCCCATATAGATCACGATACAGACCATCTCTATTGATCAACTCCTGGTGATGGCCTTCATCGATAATCTTGCCTGCATCAAATACCAACACCCGGTCAGCCTGCCGCACAGCGCTCAGACGATGCGCAATGATCAGCGTGGTCCTGTTCTGTAAAAAGGCGTGCATCGCTTCATGTAACAGCGCCTCTGTTTCTGTATCGAGAGATGATGTCGCCTCATCAAGTATCACAACCTTTGGATCAGCCAGTATCATCCGCGCTATAGCCAGCCGTTGGCGCTGTCCGCCAGACAACCTGATGCCACTTCGACCGATGATGCTTTGCAGCTGCTCAGGCATGGCTTCGACCACATCCCGCATCTGCGCGATCTCCAGCGCTTGCCAGATAACCGCGTCATCGATCTCTCGACCAAGGCACAGGTTCTGCTTTACCGTGTCATTAAACATCGCTGGATTCTGCAGAACAGTGGCCACATTCTCCCTTACGACCTCCAGCCCGATATCCTCTAAATTAACACCGTCAAAATAAAGCTGCCCCTCGTCCGCAGGGTACAGCCCCAGGATGATCTGCACCAGGGTCGACTTGCCGCCACCGCTGGCACCGACCAGCGCCACCTTCTCCCCTTCCGCGATCGACAGGCTGACACCATCGAGTACAGGCAAGCCATCGCCATACTTAAATCTGACATTTTCAACACTTAGACCTACCGTATGTTTCCCGGTAAACGGATTTTTGATGTGTTTATACTCTGGCTCACGTTTCATTGCCAGTAGTTGATTGATGCGATCAATCGCTGCATTCGCACTGTAATAACTGTACTGTATTCCCAGTATCTCCTGCATCGGCCCCATCATAAACCAGAGGTAGGCATATACCGCAAACATCTCCCCGATACTCAGGCCACTGAACAATACTACTACCATGCTGAGCCCACGAAAAACTTCGAACCCCATAAGGAAGATAAAAAATGACAGGCGGTTGGCAGCGTCGCTCTTCCAGCCAAAAGCGACCATATTTTTTTTCAGCTGCTCAGCACGTGATATGACACGTTGCAGATAGTGGCCTTCGCGATTGCTAGCACGTATCTGCTGGATACCATCCAGTGTTTCGATTAACGCCTGTTGAAATAGCTCAAATGAAATATTTTCATTTCGTTTTAAACTTTTGACCTTTTTCCCCATCACCATGGTGAAGTAGATCACTACCGGGTTCATCAACAAGATAAATAAAGCCAGCTGCCAGTGCATCCATAACAGGACACCGGCGATGCCGATCACCGTCAGCACGGCGACGATAAACTTGCTCAGTGTCGCGCCCAGGAAATCATCGATCGCGGTGACATCTGTCACCAGGTGAGAGGTTATCGAACCGGAACCTACCGCTTCATATTCAGCCATCGATACTTTTTGCAGGTGTTTCAACAGACCCAGGCGGATACGGTAAGTCACATCTTTGGCGATACCGGTAAATTCTCGCGTCTGCCAGACAGCCAGTAATAGCGCTGCCAGCCTTAGCAGCATAGAAAGCAACATCACGATGACGATGATACCGATGGGCGTTAACCACGAAGCTGGAAATATACCCGATAATAATTCGACGATCTTGCCTGGCTTATCGAGCAGCACCTCGTCCACCAGCAATGGCATCAGCAATGGTACGGGCACACTGATTGCAGCAGCAAATATAGCTATAACATTTGCCAGCACGAGCGCCGATTTATGCTGTTTGACGATGGCAAAGATGCTCTGCCATGTATATGCCTGCGTGGTTTTCACTATATCCTGACTCATTTTTATACCGATTTTTTACTCACCATGCTCAATATCTTGCAACGCGAGCAATAACGCCTGGGTACCACTTCTACCATGCCCCATGTTACTAACTTTCTCATATAAGGATTTAGCGAGTTCTAAACCCGGAAGTTTAATCCCCATCATTTCAGTTTCTCTCACAGCAATCCCAAGGTCTTTGATGAAATGATCGATCATAAACCCGGGGGTAAAATCCCGGGTAATAATTCTCGGCGCGAGATTTTCCAGCGCCCAGCAACCGGCTGCGCCCTGACTGATTGCCGTTATTAATTTCGCACAATCGAGACCTGCATTATTGGCATAGACCAATGCCTCACAGACGCCGATCATGGTGCCGGCGACAACGATCTGGTTACACATCTTTGTGTGCTGACCACTGCCAGCATCACCCATCACCTGCACACGACCCAACAATTCAAACAGTGGGCGCATATCGTCTATGATCTCTTCATCACCACCAGCCATAATCGACAGGCTCGCATTTCTCGCACCGACATCACCACCAGAGACAGGCGCATCGATAAAATGCGCATTATGCATTTCTGCATAACGAGATAACTCCAGCGTTAATGCCGGCGCAGTCGTCCCCATATCAACAAATATTTTCCTGCTTATATCTGGTGCAAATAAACCATTGGCCGAGAAATACACATCTCTCACTTCATCTTCGACCCCCACCATGGTAAAGACCACGTCGCTGCCGGCAGCCACATCAGCTGCCGTATCACACCACATGGCCCCACCGTCTAAAAGGTTATCCGCCTTGTCGCGACTGCGCGTGTTAACAGACATGGGATAACCGGCAGCCATCAGATGCTGGCACATTGCACCGCCCATGACCCCCAGTCCTATCCATCCAGGTTTTAAGTGTCTTTGCATATTTCTATCCTGTAAACTATGCCTCCATTTTTACACGAATACCTTATGACGTCTTTATGAATACACAGAACGAAACAACCACTTTAAAAGCTTTAATCTTTGATGTAGATGGCACACTGTCTGATACTGAGCGCGATGGTCACCGGGTTGCTTTTAACCAGGCATTTGATGAGTATGGCATCGGCTGGCACTGGAGCGTCGAAACCTACGGTGAGTTACTGGCGGTTACCGGCGGTAAAGAACGCATGAAGTTCTATGTCGATAAATTTCTTGAAGATAACGATGCACCCGATGACATCATGGATAAGATCCCGGAGTTGCACCAGGCCAAAACACGCCATTACACAAAACTCTTATCCACTGGCGCCATACCTTTACGCCCCGGCGTCGAGCGCCTCATAGACGAGGCCAGAAAGCGCGGCCTGCGACTGGCTATCGCGACCACGACCACACCTGAAAACGTCACCGTGTTACTGACGCACACACTGGGTGCAGATTCGATCGACTGGTTTGATGTCATCGCGGCCGGTGATATCGTCCCCGCAAAAAAACCGGCTCCTGACATCTATGATTACGCATTAAAAGAGATGAATCTTTCCGCTGATGAATGTATAGCTTTTGAAGATTCTGAAAACGGCATCAAGTCAACAACAGGTGCCAGCTTGCAGACCATCATCACCACCAACGATTACACCCGGGATCATGATTTTACTGGCGCCTGCATCGTACTCGATCAGATGGGTGAACCAGACCAGCCTTTTTCTGTAATCACTGGCGATGCTGAGGGCGCCTCTTTTCTGAACTGTAACCTCATCACCAAACTCCATCAGAAAGCTATAGCCGGCTAAGTTTGTTTGACTCCTATCTCATAGTAGCCTGCACCTACTTGCTCAGCGGCGCATTCGCCGGTTTTGCAGCAGGCCTGCTAGGTATCGGCGGCGGCCTGATCATCGTACCGGTGCTGTTTTTCGTTTTTGCCGGCAGTGGTCATGAATCACAGCACCTTATGCAGATGGCATTAACTACTTCATTAGCCACAATCGTAACCACATCGATATCATCGACATGGGCACATCACAGGAGACAGGCTGTTCTCTGGCCACTGGTATTAGTGTTAAGCCCCGGCATCATCCTCGGTGCTGCACTCGGTGGTGTGTTCGCATCCTCGATAAACAGCGACAACTTAAGACTGTTTTTTGCATTTTTTGAATTTGCCGTGGCGACGAATATGATATTAAAATTGCAGCCTGCACAACATGCTAAAAGCCTCCATAAGACTGCAGCCATCAGCGGTGGCTTAACCATAGGTTTCATATCGACCATCGTCGGAATCGGCGGTGGCACCATGACCGTGCCATTCTTACACTGGTTTAATATCTCTATGCGAAATGCAGTAGCAACCTCTGCAGCCTGTGGCTTCCCGATCGCATTGGTCGGCACACTCTCCTTTATCTTTACAAGTTACGACCTGACTTTTAGCAATGATCACTCACTGGGTTATCTTCAATACGATGCATTTTTATTTGTCGCTGGCAGCAGTTTCCTGGTGGCGCCACTCGGAGCAAAAGTCGCCCATAGCATTTCTGAAAAAACGCTTCGTCTAAGCTTCGCTATCATCCTTTTTGCACTTGGCCTCATCATGTTGATCCAGTAAGCAACTGGCAGACGAAGACTAGAGACTCGAAGCAAATATCCAGGCGAAACCGACACCTAATAAATAGTAATCGTTCTGTAACACCAGCGGACTGTTTTCAAACTCCGCACCGCGCAATGACTGGTAACGTATAAATGCCCAGTAGATAAAATCACTGGTTTTATACGAGATCCGGTAGTTAACAAAGCTACCGCCAAACCCGGCATCGCTTTTATATTCAGACCTCGCTGGTGTAACAAACGCTGGAGCCACATCATAATAATAGGCATGATAATCCTGGGTCGCAAATTTAAGACCCATGGTAGCTTTATGCGTAAGGCCGGTTTCCGATGTACGCCGATGAGCGAGAGTAAAGCGTGGTTCGACTAGATAACCGATATGTTGCGGGTTTCCGAAATCAACCGTAAAAGCTACGCGAACTGGTATCTCGAAACGCGCATCAAAATAATTTTTGCGCTTATCGTTCAACATAAACTCAAACGAAGGGCCAAGTTGTAGAACAAAATCCAGGTTCGGCATACCTCTGCGTGCAACAGTGTCATCACTATTAACCGGCAGACCAAAATCCGCACTTACATCAATAATTATTTTTTCAGTATTATATAAAAAACTTTTAATACCACGATCAACCTCAAACTTGGGAGATCGATAAGTAAAATAAGGTGCTGGCAGTAAAATCTTGTTACTTTCTTTTGCTCCAGGATAATATTGATAGTTGAACGCACCTAGTCCAAGGCCCATGGTCCACTGCGTTTCATTCTTAACCTTTCCTGTATCGTCTACCTTAGTGGCCACACTGTTTTCTGCATCAACAGCCGGTTCAGCAGCATGGACTGAACCAGGCACACAAACCCATGTCAGACAGAAGCATATTGGTATATAGTAGAGTTTTATCGATATCACGTTAGCTCGAATAACTTTCAAATGTTTTTTGAACATATATTGTGACTTTACCTGAATTAAACATTACCGTTTACAGTGACTACATATGCCCCTTCTGTTATGTCGGACACCATCGTCTGCAACGCCTGCGTGACAGCTATGATCTTAAAATAAACTGGTGCTTCCTGGAGATACATCCTGAAATATCAGCCAAAGGTGAAGCCATCGATTCTCTGGACTACCCTTCGGAACAATGGCAGAAGATGTTGACCAACCTCAAGCGCATTGCCGGTGAAGAAGGGATCCCGTTATCCAGGCTCAGTTTTATCACCAGCTCCAGGGACGCGTTATTACTATCGGAAGCCGCCAAGCAGTGTGGTCGAGATATCTTCTACGCTCTACATAACAAGCTATTCAACGCCTATTTCGTGGACAGTATCAATATCGGTGACAGGCACATTCTCAGAGAAATCGCCAGAGCCTGCGGCATTGATGAGGACACTATCGATTCGGCATGGACTGATAAAAAACACCAGCAGCGCCTGCTTGATAACTTTAACTCGGCACGGCAACACAAGATACAGAGCGTTCCCAGTTTTATCTTCGGCGAAAGGGTACTCACTGGCGTGGTTGCAGAATCGACTTTCCGTGATGCTGCCGAACAGCTTCACGCAGCTGTATAACCTACCATTCGTCGTTCGCAATTCCCAACATTGCGTCCTTGAGACCATCATCAGCAGGCTCTTCACCCAGCCAGATATCGAGCAGCGCCGCATAGAAATCGGCACCTTCTATGACACCTTGTTCTTCACCATTTATCGTTACCCGTGTTCCCTTAGCAGGGATAAAGTCATATAACAGCACGTCACCTTTCTTCAGGTCAGGAAAATAACTATTAAAAATATCTATACGTGCCTGCAATTTTTCAAGCTGCTCATCGCTGTTGTTTTCTTCGAAACCATCATCCCAGCCATCAGTGATTTTTTTTCGTTCGACCTCATCATGAACCATGTGCATGACAACGCGCTTCGGCCCCTTTAATGACTGAACGGCGTCACGTGTATTAACGCTGGTTTCTGTATAAAGAGCAGCGACATAAATCTTAAAAACAAACTTTGTCCGATAACCCATGCCATTTAACAACAGTTCCACATCACTACCCTGTATCGTCACTTTATCGGGCAGGGTCACATCATCAAGTTGACGGGCTTCGCTCACCACAGAGAAAAGTGCTAGCTGCAGCAGTATCAAATAAGTGGCACATCTGTGATAAATACCTTTTCCTGTTGTCATATTATTCTCCCGAACGGTTGTATTAGGTGAAATAGCAGCCAATTAGCGATAGGATACACTATTGAATAATTACAGTATCACTAGAAGCGGCTCTCGACAATGCTTATGGATTTAAAATCTACAACTAGACAGAAGCTGTTTACCTACCTGCTTTATATAAGCATGTCATGTTTCATTACTGCATTCTTGAACATCGTGCATACCGTTTATGCGCTGAAGATAGAGTTTACCGCCGCCTCTTTCATCGTACCTATTTTTACCGGCCTGCTGTTCGGACTGATGCTCGCCCACATAAAAGTGTTGAGTGAAAAGCTGGGCAAGATGGCATACACGGACTCACTGACGCATATTTATAACCGCCTGCATTTTGCTCACTTTCTCGATGCTGAGATCGACAAGGTAAAACGCTATGGCAGCTCCTTTTCTATTATCTTTTTCGATCTCGATAATTTTAAGGATGTCAATGATAACTTCGGTCACATGATCGGTGACGATGTGCTCGAAAAAGTCACTGAGATAGTTTCCAAAGCAAATCGCAGTGCCGACATCTTCGCCCGTTACGGCGGTGAAGAATTTATTATACTGGCACCAGAGACCAACCTCAGTGGTGCATCTATACACGCAGAACGATTAAGGAATGATATCGAAAAATATGAGTTCCCGACGGCTGGTCATCTAACCAGCAGTTTTGGTGTAGCAGAATTTAATGCAGAGACTGACAGCGTCGAATCGATACTTGAACGCGCCGATAAAGCCCTGTATATGGCGAAAGAGTTCGGCCGTAACCGGGTGGAGAGAGAATGAGCAACAGCTGGTCGTTACTCGCTACCGCTGTAGGCGAGATCCAGTTGTTTTGCTGCTCTCACTTCATCAAGACGTTTTACCGGCAGCGTCTGAGGCGCAGCATGTAACAGCTCAGGGTTGGTTTCCGCTTCATGTTTGATCTGCTCGATCGCATCCATAAAACCATCCAGTGCTTCTTTAGCTTCTGATTCAGTCGGTTCTATCAACAGACATTCCGGTACCAATAACGGGAAGTATGTGGTCGGGGCATGGTAACCCAGGTCCAGCAGACGTTTGGCAAAATCCATCGCTGAAACATGAAAATCTCGCGCTTCATTCTTCAAGGTGATAATGAATTCATGGCTGGCACGACGGCCATCTATCGCCAGGGTAAAACCACGGCTTTTAGCTTCTGCCATCATGTAGTTTGCATTCAGGGTCGCAAATTCGGCAACCCGCACCATACCCTCTCGACCGAGTAGACGCATATAGATAAAGGCACGTAATAATACGCCGGGATTACCCATGAATGCAGACAGGCGACCGATGCTTTGCGGACAGTCTTTTGCAGTCAGGTAGCGGTAGTTATTATCTTCTTTAGCCACCACCGGCAGAGGTAAGAACGGCTTCAGACGTTCTGCGACACCTACCGCGCCTGAACCCGGACCACCGCCACCGTGCGGGGTAGAAAAGGTTTTATGCAGGTTTGAATGGATGACATCAAAACCCATATCACCGGGACGGATCTTACCAAGGATGGCATTCAGGTTAGCGCCATCGTAATACAGCAAGCCACCGGCTTCATGGACCACTTTTGCGATGGCTTCGATATTTCGCTCGAACACGCCCAGGGTAGACGGGTTGGTCAACATCAGGCCGGCCGTCTGTGGCCCTACTGCCTGTTTCAGGGCGTCGATATCCACATCACCATTTTTCAGGGTGGCGATCTCTTTCACCGTAAAACCACACATTACAGCAGTGGCCGGATTAGTGCCGTGTGCGGCGTCAGGCACCAGGATCTCTTTACGCGCATCATCCCCTCGAGACCTGTGATATGCCTCGATCATAGCAACACCGGCAAATTCACCCTGTGCACCAGCCATAGGCGCCAATGAAAAAGCAGCCATGCCAGTCGCTTCACACAACATCGACTGCAGGTCATACATACATGCCAGGAATCCCTGGTTCTGTGCGTCAGGCATAAGCGGATGCGCATTCAGGAAACCCGGCAGCATCGCCAGTGAATTACAGGCACGCGGATTGTACTTCATGGTACAGGAGCCCAGCGGGTAAAACTGTGTATCGATGGAGAAGTTTTTCTGTGACAGACGCGTGTAATGTCTCACGGCCTGCAATTCAGATACTTCTGGTAGCGGCGCACTATCCTTGCGTAACAGGTTTTCAGGTATCGCCGTCAGCGGCGCTTTAGTAGCAGGTGCCTGTGGTGCACCGCCACGACCTTTTGACGAATGTTCAAAAATTAACATTATGCACTCTCCGCCAGTGATGCAACGGCAGCACCAGAAGCTAATACTTCGCGCATCGCATCTGCATATAAATTTATATCGTCTTCACTGCGCATCTCGGTGGTGCATACCAGTATCGCCTCACCCAGCTGCGGGTAATCGTGCGACAGGTCGAAACCGCCAAGGATACCTTTATCCATCAACGCTTTTAATACCGCGTCAGCAGACTGCTCCAGCTGCAGAACTGTTTCATGAAAATGCGTAGCAGAGAAAGCTTTTTTCACACCGTCGATGGCGGTGAGCTTTTCGACCAGCGTATTGTTATTTGCATAACAGGCTGCAGCCGTGTTTTCCAGACCTTGCGCACCCTGTATCGCCATATAGATCGTTGACGCGGTCACGACCAGGCCCTGGTTAGTACAGATATTTGATGTCGCTTTGGAGCGGCGGATATGCTGTTCACGAGCCTGCAGGGTCAATACAAAACCTTCCTTACCATCGAGATCGACCGTTCGACCAACGATTCGTCCGGGTACCTGTCTGACCAGTGACTGTTTGCAGCAAAGCAATCCGTAATAAGGTCCACCTGCTGACATCGGCGCACCTAATGGCTGACCATCACCACAGGCGATATCTGCACCATTGCTTTCCTCACTCCCCCATTTACCCGGTGGATTTAACACCGACATGGTAAGCGGATTGATCACCGCGATCACTATAATATTGTTTTCATGCGCCCAGTCGGTGATCGCATCAACATCTTCCAGGCAACCAAAGAAGTTAGGCTGCTGCAATACCAGGGCTGTGATATCACCGCCAGCCTGTGCTTCGGCCTGTTGTTTGATCTGCTCCAGAGTAACAATACCTGATGCAGTTTCGTAAGGCACATCGATCAGCTCGACCTGCTGGCCTTTGACGATAGTATGCGCAGTCTTGCGATAAACCGGGTTGACCGACGTCGGCAACAGTATCTTTCGCGATTTGGATTTACGATTGGCACGTACCGCCATCAGTATCGCTTCAGCCAACGATGAGGCACCGTCATACATCGATGCATTGGATACATCCATCGCAGTCAGTGCGGTCATCATGCTCTGGTATTCGTAGGTCAGTTGCAGCGTGCCCTGTGAGGCTTCAGCCTGGTACGGCGTATAGGCGCTGTAATACTCACCACGTGTAGTGATCTCCCAGACTGCCGCTGGTATATGATGTTCGTAGGCACCCGCACCTAAAAAACAGACCGCCGTGCTGTTCTGCTCCGCACGTTGTTTCATAAGACGTGATACTTCCATCTCATTCATGCTGTGCGGTACGGCTTCTAGAACTCCGGCACGCAGGTGCGCTGGAATCTCATCGAATAGATCATCGATAGCATCAACACCGATGGTCTCTAACATCTGTGTTATGTCATTTTCTGTGTGCGGGATAAAAGGCATGTGAAATAATCAGTTCTAAGTTTTATGTTAAAAAGTTTGTCGTTACTCAGAACTTGTAACTTGAAACTTATAATTAAAGGATTACTCTTCGATCTCTGCCTGGTATGCATCTGCATCCATCAGTTCTTCGATCTCTTCTGCTGAAGGTTGTACCTTGAATAACCAGCCACTGTCATATGGTGAACTGTTTATTATCTCTGGCTCGTCGACCAGTGCTTCGTTGACTTCAACGATCTCACCACTGATCGGCATATAGACATCGGAGGCCGCTTTCACCGACTCGACAACACAGCATTCATCGCCAGCAACAAACTCGGTACCCGCTTCAGGCAGCTCTACGAACACCAGGTCACCTAGAAGCCCCTGCGCATGATCACTGATACCGACAGTGATCAGGCCATCTTCTTCAACACGCAGCCATTCGTGTGATTTTGTATATTTTAACTCTAAAGGTACGTCACTCATTTATTTCCCCTGCTACATGTTTTCTGAGGCGCACATTATACCCCCAGTATATGATTATTTTAATATGCTTATATTTTCTGTCGAACAGCCGGCTACACAGCTTGACCATCACGAACGAAGACCGGTTTCACCACCGTCGCCTTCAATATTTTGCCGCGGATATCGACACCACAGGATTCACCGATCTCGACCGGTACACGCGCCAGCGCGATAGATTTCTGCAAACTGGGTGAAAAACTGCCGCTGGTGATCTCACCTTCCAGCTGCTTGCCTTCATGCTCAACAACCACCTTTTGATGGCTGCGCAGTACACCTCGTTCTTCCAGGATCAGTCCGACGATTTTCTGTTTGACACCTTCGGCTTTTTCTTTTTCCAGGACACTGCGACCGATAAAATCCCTGTCTTCTGGCTGCCATGCGATGGTCCAGCCGAGACCGGATATCAATGGCGAGGTCTCTTCAGTCATATCACTGCCATAGAGATTCATCCCTGCTTCGAGTCTTAATGTATCCCGTGCGCCTAATCCACACGGCTGCACACCGACGCCAGCCAGTTTATCCCAAAGAGCAGGTGCTTCAGAGTCAGGTAGCATTATCTCGAAACCATCTTCACCGGTATATCCTGTACGACCGACAAACCACTCTCCGCAATCAGCGCCAAAAAAACGTTTCAAGGGAGTTGCTGCTTCCACCACATCGACCGGCAGCACTTCAAAGGCTTTTTCACGGGCATGTGGACCCTGCACAGCAATCATCGCCAGATCATCACGTGCTTTTACACTGACATCAAAAGCACCGGCATGCCGGTTAAACCAGGCCAGGTCTTTTTCTGCTGTTCCGGCATTGACCACGATACGGTACCAGTCATCAGACATGTAGTACACGATCAGATCATCGATAACACCACCTTCGGGATTGAGCATGCAGCTGTATAGTGCTTTGCCGCTCTCGGTCAGCTTGGCGACGTCATTTGCCAGCAGGCGCTGAAGCAAACCTTTGATATCACCTGCTTCAGATGCTTTATGTAGATCAAGTATGACCATGTGCGAGACATCAAACATGCCGGCATCATTGCGTACCTGGTGATGTTCATCCATCTGTGAGCCATAGTTAACCGGCATCTGCCAACCGGCAAAATCAACGATCTTGCCCTTATACTCAACATGTTTGTCAAAAAGTACTGTTTTATTGCTCATAAATAATGAATGTAGCTAAAAAATTTTGGAAGAATTTTACACGTTATGCTACTTTAGATTCCTGATAAAAAACAGTGTTACTCATACCCTGAAAAACACGGTCATCCTGAGCAGAAACGATGCACCTATGAGCGAACTACGAACCTCGGATATCGCGGTTTATTCTGACATCAAGTTATTCAGGCGCCCAATGCCTGCCTGATGATCCGGTATTTTACAGCGGGCAGGTGATCGACCAAGGACAGACCGGCATTTCGCAGCTCTGATAAAAGGGCATTATCCTGACCAAAAAGTTCCTTAAACCCGGTCATCGACATCTCCATCACCCTGTTCGCACCCTTTCGCTGGCGCTGATATTTCGACAATGTGTGTAACGCTGACCATTGTCGTCCGGCTTTTTTCGCGGTACAGATAACATCCGCCAGCGTTGCCGCATCGGCGATGCCAAGATTTGCGCCCTGGCCGGCCAGCGGATGAATGCTATGCGCCGCGTCACCGACCAGGGCGAGCCCCGCTCTCACATAATCTGTCGCGTGGCCATGCGCGAGAGGGAATAAAAACCGCTGGCTTACATCGGTGATCTCACCGAGCTTGTACTCACTTTCCTCAGCCAGAACACGTTTGAATGCCTCATCGTCCAGCGCCATGTATGCTTGTGCCAGGTCTTCATCAAGAGTCCATACGATAGAACTGCAGCCATTATATAAAGGTAAAAAGGCGAGTGGTCCCGTTGGCATGAAACACTGCCAGGCCGTATTCTGATGACTCTCAGCGGTAGCAACATTACACACCAGACCCTGCTGCTGATAGGACTGCTGTTCGCGCTGGATCGAAGCGACCTCACGGACTTTAGAATTTGCACCATCAGCCCCCACCAGCAAACTTGCAGATAGCTGCATACCGGAAGACAACAAGACCGTACTGACTGACTGCCCACCCACGTTGGGCTGATAGTCTATCGTGGATATCTCTTCAGGACATAGATAGGAAATATTGTCAGCCGATCTCACGGTTTCCAGCAGTATGTGCTGCAATACATAATTCTCGATGATGACACCCAGTTCAGGCACGCCCAGCTCGACACTATCAAACTGAATCTGCCCGGCACCGGTCTGATCCCAGACGAACATCTTATCGAAAACACAGGCACGCCGTACCAGGGGTGAATCCCAGACACCCGCCTGTTTGAATCGCTGCAATGCAAACCGATTGATCGCAGATACCCGGCATTCAGGTTCATCAGCAACCGCTTTTAACTCATTACGCTCGACCACCGCCACAGAAAAATCGGTGGCAGCCAGCTCGCAGGCCAGGCTCAGGCCGACGATACCACCGCCGACGATAACAACATCATACTCGGATTGTACTTTATCCTGCGGTTTCACAACGGTAGCCCCCGGTTCAGGCGAGACAGTCGTCCACCCCTGCCCGCATTAAGTCCCATGCTTTGCACTGCCAGCTGGTGCTTGAGATCAGGCAGGACATCGACCATCAATAATCCCAATGAACGCATGTGTGCGAGTGGTGGTATCGAGTTTGAAAAGGTTCTTACCAGGACATCTGTGAAGCGGTAGACACGTTTGATATCTTCATCACGCTGAGTCTCGTACTGCTGCAGCATCGACTGCGAACCGATATCAGCACCTGCCCGCCTGTTATCGACGATCAACTCAGAAAGCAGTGCGACATCCCTTAACGCCAGGTTGAAACCCTGGCCTGCTACCGGGTGAACACTATGCGCAGCATTACCGATGATTGCCACCCGGCCATGCACCATCTGTGTCGCGGACTGCAGGAACAGCGGGTAGATGTGACGTTTACCTAGCTTTTTTATCTGCCCCAGGCGATAGCCGAAACGCTGTTGCAACTGTTCCAGAAAATCTGCCTCGTCCAGCGTATTTAGATCGTCCGCCTGCTCCGGGCTCAATGTCCATACCACGGAGCAACGGTTCTGAGTCATCGGCAGGAATGCCAGTGGCCCGGTGTCGGTGAAACGCTCGTAAGCGACGTTATTATGTTTTTTGCCCGGTGTGACATTGGTAATCAACGCAGATTGCTCATACTCTTTTCGACTGCTGCCGATATTCAACAGTTTCATCACCTGTGAATTATTGCCATCAGCAGCTACAAGCAGTGTAGCCGTCAATGTCTGTACGTTGCCATCGGTAGTCACATCGACTGATACCTGACCCCCAGTCTTCGTCTCATCCTGTCGCAATGTTTTTAACTCGGCCGGACAAAACAGGGTTATGTCCGGGGTCTCGCGCATCACTTCGTATAACTGCTGACCGATACTCCGGTTCTCCAGCACGTAACCAAGCGCTTCCACACCCTCCTGCTCACTGCTCAGCCGGGTTACGCCAAAATGCCCTCGATCAGAGATATGGATGCTATCGATGGCCTCAGCCTGCTCAGCAAGTGAAGACCAGACCCCCATACTGTCGAAGATACAACGGCTGCCATAGGAGAGAGCAACGGTTCGGTCGTCGTAACTGGGCTGTGCCTCAGTATTCAGTGCAAACGCTTCAACGACAGCGATCTTAAGCTTTACATCATCTGCCGCGCTTTTTAATGCGCAGGCCAGACTCGCACCAGCAAGACCACCGCCGATGATGATCAGGTCAAAATTATTGCTTGCTGATGCGTCTGTCATGATCGATGTTCAAAGCCTTCGCTTCAGCAAGCCATCACTGCTTCGACTTCTGCAACGGTCCGTGGCAGGCCTTTGGTCAACAGCTCATAACCGTCTTTGGTCACCGCCAGGTCATCTTCGATACGTACACCGATGTTCCACCAGCGCCTGGCGCCACGAATACCAGCAGGTATGTAGAGACCCGGTTCGACAGTCAGTACCATGCCCGGCTCGAGCATACGCCAGTTGTCATCGACCTTATAGTCACCGACATCATGCACATCCATGCCCAGCCAGTGGCCAGTACGATGCATATAATATTTCATATAACTGCCATCCTTAATCAGCTGTGCCGGCCGGCCTTTTAGCAGCCCTATCTCGACCATGCCTTTGGTCAAAGCTTTGACTGCTGCATTATGCGGATCATTCCAGTGATTTCCCGGCTTCACCTGGGCAAATGCAGCGTTCTGTGCTTCCAGCACGACTTCGTAGATCTCCCTCTGCGGCACGGTATACTTTCCGTTTACCGGGAATGTGCGCGTGATATCTGCAGCATAACCCTGGTACTCGGCTCCAGCATCGATCAAAACCAGCTCTTTATCTTTCAGCTCGGTATTATTTTCCGTGTAATGCAGGATACAGCCATTCTCACCACCACCGACGATGGACGAATACGCCCAACCGGCGCCATTACGTTTGAACTCGAAAAGAAATTCAGCTTCAAGCTCATATTCATTCAGGCCGGGCTCACAGACTTGCATCGCATTGATGTGTGCCAGCACGGAGATCTTTGCCGCTTTGCGCATCAACGCGAGCTCTTCACGACCCTTGTATAAACGCATATCATGTAGCAGGTATTCCAGTGAGACGAACTCGTAAGGCACGCGTGCACCACGACGAGACTGGGTACGCAGATCATTCACACATTTAAGGACATGCTTATCAAATGAATGATTCAGACCGATGCTGTAATACACGCTTTCCCTGTCTTCCATCAGACCCGGCAAGATATCCTCCAGGTCATCGATCGGGTAAGCATCATCTGCGTCGAAATGCTCAACCGCACCCTCGGTGCCATTACGACGCCCATCCCAGGTCTCCTTAAGTGGATCACGGTCACGGCAGAACAACACAAACTCGCCCTGCTTACGGTTCGGAATCAATACGATGACAGACTCAGGTTCGTTGAAGCCACTGAGATACATGAAGTCACTGTCCTGACGAAAGCCGTGCTCGACATCCCGGTTTCGCACCAGCGTCGGAGCTGAAGGCAGGATTGCCACCGAGTTATCATTCATCATCCGCATTAGCTGCCTGCGGCGTTTGGCATAAACTTTCTTATTCAATCTGTTTCTCTTGCTACTTCTTTTATGGAATCGTGTTTAATGGACTGTCTGTGATGACGTCAGCGGCTGCAACTCTTCATAGATCAGCAACACTCCCATGCGGACATATTCACTGACCTCCATAAAGGCTACCTCATCTTCTTCACTGTTTTCTTCTTCAGTCGCCAGTTCAGCCTCGTTATCTGCAACATACCCGGCGCGCGATATCTCCAGGATATCGGTGATCAGCTCCTTACTGTCTTCCGGCAGCTCGGTATCTTCTTTGATACCACCCACCGCCAGTCCATAGACAAATCCCTGGCACCAGGTACCGAGAGCTTCGATACGCATATCCAGCGGTTCATCATCATCGGGCAGCATCAACTCAAAGTCTGCGTCGATACCGTTCATCTGCTCAACTGATATCTCGTGGATCTGCAGGAGCTTCTTACCTGCCTGTTGCAATGCTTTGCTGGTTTCTTCGTGCTCACCGAGTACGTATAACATCCATTGTGAAACTTCGGTAGTACCCTGTGCGCACAACATGCCACACAGGGCGCCATGTGACTCTGTCGCACCGAGTGCGGCATCGACGTTAAACAACATGTCTTCTAATTGCGGGATATCGGGAAAACTCTGCATCATATGGAATAATATCCTCAAAAAGACGTCAGTTTAAAACAATCCGGGGATAAATTCCCCTGATATGTGTGGTGTGACAATTTAAATATACGCAAAATTCCCCATTGTAATTGACCGAAGACGATTCTCGTCCTACTATTAGCACCATGACTGACACAATAACAAGAATAAACAAATTAGAAGCGCAAGTTAACGAACTACTGGAACTCTGCCAGCGACTGGGTAATGATAACCAGGAGCTGCGAGCACAACTTCAAACACTCAGCTCTGAACGTTCGAGTCTTATCGAATCGAAAGAAAAAGTGCGTGTTCAGGTAGAATCGATGATAACGCGTTTGCGTTCGATGGAAAAAGCTTAGAAGCAATTTCTGGAATTAAATTCCAGAACCAGAATCCCGGTACCGTCGAAACCTGTAACCCTGTATGAGTAAGCCTGCATGACACACCCATTATGAACAAGGCAGAACCCTTAACTATAAAGATTATGGACAAGGAATATCGCATCGCCTGCCCTGAAGAAGAAAAGGACAACCTGAAAGCGTCTGCTGACCTGTTAAATGAAAAACTGAACGAAATCAAACAACAGGGTTCAGTAATAGGCACCGAACGAATAGCGATAATGACGGCACTAAACATGAGTCACGAGATCCTCCACAACCAGTCCCTGGTGGAAGAACACGGCGATCTTAACAAACGTATAGACGACCTCTCAGAACGCATAAGCGACTCGATGCGTGACATACAGCTGATCTAGTCAATGGCCAGACAGCCTGCTTCACTGACGCATATCAACTATCTATTATTTATATTCCATAATATCGGTTGATTTAAGCCTGACATTACTTACAATAGGAACATCGGATGTAGAGATGTTGCTGTTGAAACAAAGGGCAACGATTAAATATACATCCACCAGTTTTGACATCTCTAGGGTGTGCGTAAGCTACCTGTAATATCCCTTGAGCCTTAAATACTGACTATGGGAATTGGACTGTTGAGGCCGTGCGCATTACCGTTTCGACGGGAAGCCTAACGCAGCATCGCTGGTTCCCCCCTGAACTTACCGGTTCAAGGTCAACAGTATTTGCTACGGCACTCCGGAGATGTCATCCTATCTTTTCAGATGACCAGAGAAGCTTTAGATCCCATCGATAACTTATGCCTGATATCCCGACTACTCACCACAGTCAGCCTGCATCACTCGATACAGAAAAAGCACTCAGTACAGACATCAGAAAGCTAAAACGATCCCAGAGACAGGCCTTGTCAGCGGATGAGCAGCAACTGCATAGCGTAGCCCTTTGCGACACCCTGATAAAACTGAGAAGCTATCGCAATAGTCAGCATATAGCCTGCTACCTGGCCAATGATGGCGAGATCGATCCCTACCTGCTGATAGAACACGCCTGGTTCGCTAACAAAGATATCTACCTGCCCGTACTCTCACCGATCAAGGACAGCCTGTATTTTGCACCCTATGATATAAACAGCGAATTCAAGCTCAACCGGTTCAATATAGCAGAGCCGATATGCCACCCGTCAGACTGGGTCAAGGCAAGCCAGCTCGATCTGATATTACTGCCGCTAGTCGCATTCGACCTGGCAGGCAATCGCGTAGGTATGGGCGGCGGCTTCTATGACCGTACCCTGGCATACCTGCAACATAGAAGACACTGGAGAAAACCGACGCTCATGGGACTGGCACACGAGATCCAGAAAGTGGACAATCTTGATCGACAGAACTGGGACATCCCGCTGAACGGCATCATCACCGAAGAAAAATATTACGCCGCTGAAACTAACAACTCAACGACTATGGACTGAAAGTCCATAGGTTGTGCCTGTAAGGACTAAAAGTCCTTTTGATTGCTAAATTTTACTTTCTCGCAAAGCCGCAGAGCAATACCCATATATTTTATTTTGCGTGCTCTGCGGCTTTGCGAGATTATAAAATACAAAACGACCAACAGGTGTATCAGCTAAAGCCTTGCACTAAAGTGCATAGTTTTACCTACATGGACGTAGGTAAGGGGCGTGAGCTGGGAGCGGAAGCTTTACCTACATGGACGTAGGTAAGGGGCGTGAGCTGGGAGCGGAAGCTTTACCTACATGGACGTAGGTAAGGTGCGTGAGCTGGGAGCGGAAGCTTTGCCTACATGGACGTAGGTAAGGGGCGATAGCATTAGGGCAGGACGTCCGTAAGTAGAGCAATGCATATGTCCATGGATGGACGGTAGTAGGGTAACGCAGGAGCAGTTACCGAGGAGCAATTGCCGAGGATGCGATAGCTTTTACTAGTGTACTGAGACAATAAATTCGATGATTACAGGGACAGGAACAACTGGTATGCAGGATTATCGGTCTCTTCCCAGTACGGATAGGCCAGCGTATCAAGATACTGCCTCAGCTGATCCTGTTCAGCTTCAGGTATCTGCAGGCCAACCAGTACCCGGCCAAAGGCGTCGCCATGGCTGCGAAAGTGGAACAGGCTGATATTCCAGCGATTACCGATACTGACCAGGAAATCCAGCAGAGCACCGGGACGCTCGGGAAATTCAAAACGATACAGCACCTCATCTTTTAATGCCGCACGGCCGCCCACCAGGTAGCGCACGTGCGTTTTAGCCATCTCATCATCAGTCAGATCCAGTACCGGATACTTTTTCTTCTGTAGCCGCTCGATCACTTCCAGGCGTTCACTCATGCCGTCTCTTAACTGCACACCGACAAACACATGGGCGTCTTTTTCATCAGCATAACGATAGTTGAACTCTGTAATACCGCGCTTGCCGATGGTCTGACAGAATGTTTTAAAACTGCCCGGACGTTCAGGTATGGTTACCGCGTATAAAGCTTCACGCTGTTCACCCAGCTCGGCACGTTCCGAGACGTGACGCAGCCGGTCAAAATTCATGTTTGCACCACTGGCGATAGCAACCAGGGTCTTGCCACTGATACCCTCCTGCTCGACATATTTTTTCAGGCCGGCGACAGCCAGTGCACCCGCAGGCTCAGTGATAGATCGGGTATCATCAAAGATATCCTTGATCGCCGCACAGATCTCGTCTGTGGTCACGGTTATCATCTGGTCGACACACTGTTTAGCAACTCGAAAAGTCTCCTTACCAACCTGCTTTACTGCTACACCGTCGGCAAAAATGCCGACATGATCCAGTACCACGCGTCGATTTTTTTCAAACGCTGCCGTCATACAGGCCGCATCTACCGGTTCGACACCGATGATCCTGGTTTTCGGACTCAGGTACTTAACGATAGAGCCGACACCGGCAATGAGACCGCCTCCGCCAACACAGACAAATATTGCATCGATGAAATCAGCATGCTGGCGCACGATCTCAAGACCGATCGTTCCCTGGCCGGCGATTACATCAGGATCGTCAAATGGATGGATAAAGTCGAGTTTTTTATCTTTGGCATACTTCGTCGCATAGGCGCAGGCCTCATCATAGTTATCGCCGACCAGAACCACCTTCGCGCCATATGACCTAACCGCATCCACCTTGATACCGGGGGTGGTCTTCGGCATGACGATCGTCGCATCGATGCCCATTTTTTTAGCCGACAGGGCGACGCCCTGTGCATGATTCCCCGCGGATGCGGCGACGACACCTTTGACCTCTTTGGTACGCGTCAGCTGGTATATACGGTTATAAGCGCCACGCAGTTTGAATGAAAAAACACTCTGCAGATCTTCGCGTTTCAGCAACACCTGGTTGTTCTGCCGCTTGCTCATCGTGATCGCTTCGTCCAGCGGCGTCTCAACAGCGACATCGTAAACCCGGGCAGTCAGAATTTTTTCTATATATTTCTTGGTCATAGGCGAAGAATACAGGGATTGATAACGAGTTGAAAGTAGCTAGACAAAGTTATCAGCTACATACAGCAATATTTACATGCCTGTATTCCAAAAGCGTTTCGCTGTATCATTCGTGCCAGAAAAATTTTACCCAATATATACATGTACTCACGGGAGAAAAGGCATGACCCAGGATGAAATGAAAAGAAAAGCGGCGGAAGCTGCACTCGAATACGTAATCGCTGACGAGATCGTCGGTGTCGGCACCGGCTCTACGGTCAACCACTTCATCGATGCGCTGGCCGAGATCAAACACAAGATAAAAGGCGCGGTATCAAGCTCGGTGGCTTCGACAGAACGCATGGAAGGTTACGGTATCAAAGGTCTATGACCTGAATGATGTCAACGGTATCGAGGTCTACATCGACGGTGCCGACGAATCCGACCATTACCTGAACCTGATCAAAGGCGGTGGCGGTGCATTGACGCGCGAGAAGATCATCGCCGGCGCCAGTAAAAAGTTTGTCTGTATCGCCGACGAGTCCAAGCTGGTCGATGTCATGGGCACGTTCCCGCTGCCGGTCGAAGTCATCCCGATGGCGCGCAGCTTCATCGCACGTGAACTGGTCAAACTTGGTGGCCGTCCCGTCTACCGCGAGGGTTTTGTGACCGATAACGGTAACGACATCCTGGACGTGCACGACCTGCAGATCATGGAACCGGTAAAACTGGAAAACGAGATGAACAAGCTGCCCGGTATCGTCACGGTGGGTATCTTTGCCAACCGGCCGGCAGATGTATTGATACTAGGAACCCCGGAAGGCGCCAAGACGGTTCTGTCTAAATAATTCAAAAAAATAAAACGTCATTGCGAGGAACGAAGCAATCTCTTTAAGCGACTGAGTTGCTACATGAGATTGCTTCGTTCCTCGCAATGACGAGTATAAAAAAACCGCAAGTATTATACTTGCGGTTTTTTTATGCCACAAATATCGGGCACAAAAAAAACGGGATCCGAAGATCCCGTTTCTCTAAACTCTTAATCTTTAGCCCTTAGTTGATACCAACAAGGGGCTGTTCAGATTAGAATTTTACGCGCATACCAGCAGTAAACATTGATACGTCTTCATTATCAACATCTGTCATGACTTAGCACCATAACCAACATACACATTAGTCATCTTAGACATCTTGTGGTCGTAAGCTAGACGCGTAACCGTTGTGTCATCACTAGCGTCACCAGCATGCTCATCAATATCCTGTCATACCGTAAGTCGCTATCAGAGCATTGTTTGCATTGATGTTAAAGGTACCGGCAAGGAAGACGTAGTCTTCGTCTATGTCACTACCACCTGCATCAAGCGTTTCATACTGCGCAGCAACAGAGAATGCTTTAGCAGTGAATTTACCACCAAGTTTCATAGCTGATCCTGTTTCACAAGTCAGTGACGTTAGAGACACAGTGCTATGCAACAGCTTTGATCAGATGTCATCCTGGCCAGTTATGTAGTCAGCATAAACCAGGAACGCTTTGTTAGACCAGCGCAGGCCAATACCTGAAGTTTCATCGTTAGAACCAGAGAAAGTCGTGTTAGCGACTAACTGGATACCAGCCATCTTAGGTGAAACATACTGTGCAGTATGAGTCTGACGACCACGGTTAATGCCTTTACCACTATGCAATGGATGACTGAGTATCCAGGAAACCACGACCCTCAAGAGGGGTACGGTATAATGGGTCAACCTTGCCGCCCATCTGCTTGTAGTTAGAAGACATGGTACCGAACTTGATCGCACCGAAACCGCCTTTCAGACCAATAAACTGGTCACGACCGGACAAGGCACCAACACCACCGAGCTATCATTGCCTCGTAAGTCACGCAGTATCTGGAGTTGTGTCTGGCTTAGGACCTATAGCAACTCCGCAATTCAACTTTGTAGATCGCTTTTAAGCCATCGCCAAGGTCTTCAGAACCTTTGACACCGATAGCTGATGTATTGCTTGATACTGACAGATTGTTGTCAGCGCCAGTCGACATCGTTGTCAGCTGCGTTAAGTGACAAGTGAACGTTACCGTAAACAGTAGGTGCTGCCATTACAGCTGCTGGTGCAGCCATAGTCGCCGCTACTGCGATTGCTAATATAGATTTTTTCATTATGCAAGACTCCTGCATTATTAAGTTATTATGATCATAGCTATGATTACAAATATGTGATTACTTACGTCCACTTCCCCCAATGAAAGCGGTTTGCCCCATCTATAAAAAGTGGCTTAAAGAACTTGAAGCAGTCACACAAACCTTTATTTACGTACGCTGCTTATTATGTTGCGGCGCTTAATAGACAAAGATTACGGGCAGTATATGCAGATAAACTTAAATTGCAAGTAAAAATACCAGTAATTTGCATTTTAGTGACAGATATCATTGACAATATGTCAGAGTACTTTTTTCGGTAGGTAAAAAGATTAAACCGTTTTATCCGCAAATGAATGCAAATACATGCAAACATTAGGCTTTTCAGCTATAGAAAGACTCAAGTTTTTAAACTTAAAACCGATTTTCTTCACACCTTATCATGATGTTTTTTTTCAAAATATTATTATTTACAACTATTTTAGAAAACACAATAAAAAAGCCCCGAAAAAGGGGCTTTTTTGTCGTAAACGTCGAAGTAATTTCTGGCTTAACGTTTCGAGAACTGAGTTGCACGACGTGCTTTGCGCAGACCCACTTTTTTACGTTCGACTTCACGTGCATCACGTGTCACGAAACCCGCTTTACGCAGAGGACTGCGTAATGTCTCATCATACGAGATCAATGCACGGGTAATACCGTGACGGATAGCACCCGCCTGACCTGAGTTACCACCACCACTTACGGTGACGTTCAGATCAACGTTGTTCATCATACCGACCAGCTCTAACGGCTGACGCACGATCATCTGTGCTGTTTTACGGCCAAAGAAGACATCCAGTGGTTTACCGTTAACTTTGATCTCACCCGCACCAGTGCTTAAAAATACACGTGCACTTGATGTTTTGCGTCGACCTGTTGCGTAATATTGTTCTGCCATGAGTAGCTCTGCTTATATAATCTAGTTGTATCTTAAGTTTGTTTCTAAATATTTAGTTCTAAATATTCAGTTCTAAAGGTTGAGGCTGTTGCGCCGCATGCTGATGCTGCGGACCCGCATATACTTTCAGCTTGCGGTACATCTCACGACCTAAAGGATTTCTTGGTAACATACCTTTAACAGCGATCTCGATAACACGCTCTGGTGAACGCTCGATCATATCGTTGAAATTGGTTTCTTTCAGTCCACCCATGTAACCTGAGTGACGGTAGTACATCTTATCTTTCGCTTTGTTACCGCTAACACGTACTTTCTCAGCATTGATTACTACGATGTAATCACCTGTATCAACGTGCGGCGTGTAAATCGCTTTATGTTTACCGCGAAGACGACGTGCAATCTCAGTAGCCAGGCGACCCAATGTCTTACCATCGGCATCGACCAGGAACCAGTCACGTTTTACGTCATCAGCTTTTGCGCTTATGGTTTTCATCACTAAATCCGGTATATCTGTATATTAATAAAGCGAAGGTCGAACTGGCCGACCCGCGACAAAGAGGCGGAATATTACAGGGATTCGCTTTACCAGACAAGCCTTATACCCGCTTTTTAGTAAAATTATTTACCGGCCTGGCAATAAACCATTATTCCCTTAAGCAAATGACACTACGATATATGTACACGATTTCTCTCAGGGGATGGCATATGCATTTATGTATTGACACACCCAGACTGCGCCACTCTGCTTTTTTCCATATATTTCAATTAATTACATATTCTCAGCCAGGACTTCCATCATCAAGTTACAGGTTACCGATTTAGCTGCAGGCAAAAAAAAGCGCGGAAAAGAATCCGCGCTGAAAATTACCACCAAAGGGAGGATGGAGGAAATATGAAAAAACATTTGAATTGCATAAAATGTATATAAGGATATTATAATATAGTAATTAATTTGTCAACTTAAATAGCTAATTAAATGCAAACCCTCTATATCAATAACCTTTCTACAATCTCACCGCCTATAAGATGTTTCTCGATAATCTCATCGATGTCTTCACGGTCGAGATAGCAATACCAAGTCTCTTCAGGATAGACCACCAAAACCGGCCCAAGTTCACAACGATCCAGACACCCTGCCGTATTAATTCTGACCTTTCCCTCACCTGACAAGCCTAAGTCTTTGATTTTCGCCTTAGCGTAGCCACGTATCTCAGTTGCATTACACTGCTCGCAACACTGCTCACCGGATTCACGGGAATTTGTGCAAAAAAATACGTGATATTTGTAATATGACACTGACTATCTCCTGATTTAACTGATAAAAGTATTGCACGCTAAACTCGAAAGCTTCAATATATACTTATGCGTAGTTATAGCCCATTTGACCACTTAATCATGAATGCCGATACTGCATTGCGTACGCTCTTCGGCCAGCCAGTATTAACTCACCGCCCGTACCCTGCTAATGAACAACCTGCAGTAGAGACAGCTGATGCAAATTTTTCGAGCGATGACAAGAAACACATCGCCGGCCTGATGCGGGTCAATCACAGCGGTGAAGTTTCAGCACAGGCGTTATACCAGGGCCAGTCACTGACCTCGAAAAACAAAGACATCAGGGAAAAACTGCGGCAGGCGGCACTGGAAGAGAATGACCATCTGGAATGGACAAAAAACCGCCTGCATGAGCTGGGTAGTCATACCAGCCTGTTAAACCCTTCGTGGTATGGCGGTTCATTTGCTATCGGGGCTTTTGCCGGAGCAATTGGTGATAAATGGAACCTGGGCTTTCTCGCCGAGACCGAGCACCAGGTCGTCGAACACCTGGAAGAGCATCTCAACAAATTACCCGGTGGCGACTTTCGCAGCAGAGCCATCCTGGAACAGATGAAGACTGACGAGTTAAAACATGCGACCACTGCCATCGAGCATGGTGCCGCCGAACTGCCACCTCCGGTCAAGACCCTGATGACAGCCATGTCCAGGGTCATGACAGGAACTGCGTATTACGTATAAAAGGTATTATTCAGTAAATATCTCATCGTGAACCGACTGCCATACCTGTTCACCAAAAGTATCCTCGATGATCAACGGTAACGCGATCGACCCCTGTGATAACAGACGGTCGTGAAAATCCTTTAGCGTTTCTTTATCGATAGCATCGATATCACCGTGGATCTTCGCACGCGTTTTTAAAATTATCTCTCGACCGATGGCATAACATAGCGGTGTCGCTGCCGCATTACTGTACCAGTTGACCTCCAGCTTTGCCTGTAACGCATCGAATCCCAGTTTATCGACGAGTAGATTCACCGCATCATCAATACTGAACTGGCCGGTATGGATCTTCACATCGATGACAACCCTGAGCGCACGCCACAGACGGTCGCGTAACATGATGAATTGATGTTCTTTTTTATCATACAGACCCTGTTCAAAAACCAGTTGCTCACAATACAGGGCCCAACCTTCATACATACTGGCCGAAGCGTGAAGTAATCGCGTGACGTTGCACCTGTGGCCTTGATTAGCAATGACAAACTGCAGGTGATGGCCGGGGAAAGCTTCATGTACCGAGGTCAGGTCTATACTGAAATTGTTATGCTCCGCCAGTAGAGACTCATCCTCCACGGTGGTCACATAGTACAGACCGCGCTGCTCTTCATCTTGCGGCATCGGTGGCTCATAAGCTGCAAAAGGAATAAGCTCCCGCATGAATACCGGTGTCTGCAGAACTTTTAACGACTGTTTTTCTGGCACGCTCACGATATCTGATTTCAGTAACCAGGCGTGTGCCGCCTGCATCTTTTTTCGATAACTATCCAGTAACTGAGAGCCCTCGGGATGTTTTGCACGAACCATATCCAGGGCTTTGCTGATATCCTGCTCGCCGCAGACCTGCTCACTCTTAAGCAACAGCTCTTTCTCTGTCTGCTCTACCAGACGCTCACCGAAGCGGAGGATTTTATCTGCGTCCGTCTGCAAAAAATGCCTTTCATTCAGCAACCGGTTGAAACGGTAGTGGCCGGATGCAAACTTGCCCTCTGCCTTTGGAAGAACCTCTGCGTCAAGATAACTGGCAAACTCGTTGAGCGCGTGGGCCGCATCATCTAATAGCGGTTGCAATCTCTCAGGGTATGTAAATGTTGCAGTGGTCAGCGGGTTTCTCGCAAGGGTTCGAATAAAATCCGCTCCTGACACTGAAATGTCTTTGGCCGTGGCAGCCCACTGTGGCACGACGCGTTCCGGATAACTTGCCAGCATAACCTTAGCACCGCGCAGGTATTCAGGAATGATTTGAAGCCGTTGCTCTACTGCCTGCTGTACATTTTTACCGGGATGAATCAGTAGCTGGTATATAGCATTGACCGGTACATATTCTATCGGATTACGATAACGCCAGTCATTTTCTTCAAGGTCGTGTAATTCGACCGTTATCGCTCCTTTGATAATCTTGTAATCAATCTGCCGGGACTCATCCAGCTTTGTTATGTTCAGCTCATCAAGCGCCGACAGCATCTTCTGATTCAATACCAGTAACGCACCGATATCGTCATGCTCATAGCTGGTTAACAGGTCGGCATAGTCATATACGCCGACGTCGACAGCCTGTTCCGGGTGATAGCGAAACCAGGAATGATAGAATTGCCCACATAGATCATCAAATTGTTTATAAGCGATATTGAACCGTGCTCCGGTATTGGCACGTTCACAGTTAACGTCAATGGCAGAACCTTCAGATTGCGACATACTCATCCAACTTTAATCTTCTTCTATAATTTCAAAATCATGTGTCACATCGACACTTTTAGCCAGCATGATAGATACCGAACAATACTTTTCAGCGGTCATCTCTACCGCACGTGCAACTTTCTTCTCATCCAGCGCTTTACCTTTAACAATGTAGTGCACATGTATTTTGGTAAATACTTTTGGCACGCTATCAGCACGTTCGGCGGACAGCTCAACATGGCAATCGGTGATAGCCTGTCGTTGACGCTGCAATATGAGCACGGTATCGAATGCTGTACAACCGCCCATACCTATTAACACCATCTCCATCGGTCTGACACCGAGGTTTCGTCCGCCGCTGTCTGGCGGCCCATCCATGACGACTGAATGCCCGCTCTCTGATTCGCCGACAAAAGACATGTTATCTAACCATTTTACAACTGCTTTCATGTTTATCTCTATCTATATATTTGGTTGTTATACTTACCTGAATTCTTTAGCTTTTAAAAAATCTTGTGTATTATCTACTGTAAGTAGAGCCTGCCATCACTGGTGATAAAAAATGAGCATCGTCAGAGAAATCCCAACACTGAACCCTTCGTTAGAGCATCTACTGAAGTTCTCACATCGCAAATCTTATAAAGCTAAAAAAATCATTATTCACGAAGGTGATGTTTCGAGCAGCCTGTACTATATCATCGAGGGCTCGGTAAGCGTACTGGCTGAAAGCGAAACCGGTGAAGAAATTATACTGGCACAGTTAAACCAGGGAGATTTTTTCGGCGAAGCCGGGTTATTTGAATTCGATAACAATGATGAGGGCAAGCGCACCGCTCGTGTCATCGCACGAAGTGAATGCAGCATCGCAGAGATCAGTTACGCACAGTTCAAACAGATCGTCGGTGAAGACCCGGCAGTGATGTTCCTGCTGACCAGCCAGATTTTTCATCGACTGAAAAAAACCAGCATGAAAGTCCGCGACCTGATCTTCCTGGATGTAAAGGGACGTATCGCACACTGCCTGCTGGAACTGAGTGACGAACCCGATGCCATGACACACCCTGATGGCATGCAGATTAAAACCACCCGGCAGGATCTGGCCAAGATGGTCGGCTGCTCACGCGAGATGGCCGGTCGAGTCTTAAAGGAACTGGAAGATGAAGACCTGATCAGCGCGCATGGCAAGACTATCGTCGTCTTCGGTACGCGCTAAAAGACTATAAAAAAAGCTCCGCTAATTTTTCACCCGGGCTGTCCGCCCGCATAAAAGCCTCACCTACCAGGAAAGCATTCACATTATTGTCTCGCATCAACTGGACATCAGCTTTCGTGTGGATGCCTGATTCGGTGACCAGTATATGGCTGTCGTTCACCATATCCAGCATAGACAGGGTGGTATCCAGAGAAGTATCAAAAGTACGCAGGTTTCGATTATTGATACCGATAAGGCGTGCACCGGTTTTCAATGCGCGCTGCATCTCCTGCTCATCATGCACTTCCATCAATACATCCATACCGAGTTCATGTGCAAGATCAAACAATGATTGCAGGTCAGCATCATCGAGCGCCGAGATGATCAACAGGATACAGTCTGCATTGATGGCACGTGCTTCATAGACCTGGTAAGGGTCGATGATGAAATCCTTCCGGATGACCGGAAGGTCGCATGCCGCCCTCGCCTGCTTCAAATATTCTTCGTCACCCTGGAAATAATCTTTATCCGTCAATATCGAAAGACAGGTCGCACCATGCTCAGCATAACTCCTGGCGATCTCTGCCGGCTCAAATTTTTCTCTCAACAACCCCTTGCTGGGCGATGCTTTTTTTATTTCCGCGATAACTGCCGACTGATTATTTTTGATCTTGTTTTCGATCGAACTTATAAAACCACGCACGGCATCGGCACTGGCACACTGTTGTTTCAAGTCTTCGATAGAGACCGAAACAGAACGCTCAGCGACCTCTTCACGTTTACGGTTAAGGATTTCTACTAATATATCCGGGGTATCGCTGCTCATCATTTATCTACTAACTACTATCTATTGGTTGTGATTGGTCTTTGCGATCAATTGTTCCAGCTTCTCTGTGACTGCACCACTGGCGATAACATCCTGAGCTTTCCTGACCCCTTCAGCTAATGAACCGGTAAGGCCCGCAGCATAGATAGCCGCGCCAGCATTCAAACAGACAATGTCTTTAGCCGGACCATCAGTATTATTGAAAACACCTTTTATTATTTCCAGGCTATGCGCAGAGTCCGTTGCGCGTATCTGCTCCAGATCAGCACGTGACATACCAAAATCTTCCGGCTGTACGGTGTAAGTAGTCACCTCACCGTTATTTAGCTCGGCAATAAATGTTGGCGTAGCGATACTGATCTCGTCCATACCATCTTCAGCATGCACTACCAGCACATGATTGCTGCCCAGCTGTTTTAGAACATGTGCCAGCGGTTCCACAAGCTCTTTACTGAACACACCGAGCACCTGGTTCGGCGCACCGGCAGGATTGGTTAGCGGTCCCAATACATTGAAGATGGTACGCACGGCCATCTCGCGTCGCGGTCCGATGGCATGTTTCATCGCACTATGATGTAACGGCGCAAACATAAAACCGACACCGATCTCGTTAACACAGGAGGCCACCTGCTCTGGGCTTATCTCGAGGTTGACGCCGGCCGTTTCCAGCACATCGGCACTGCCTGATTTGCTGCTGATCGAACGGTTACCGTGTTTGGCGACTTTACCACCGGCCGCTGCAACGACGATAGCACTGGCTGTAGAGACATTGAAACTGCCTGATGCATCACCACCGGTGCCACAGGTATCCACCAGGTGAGCCTTATCGACTTCCACCCTACTGGCGAGCTCACGCATGACACCGGCTGCTGCGGCGATCTCATCGATGCTCTCACCTTTCATGCGCAAGCCGATGAGGAAGCCGCCCACCTGTGCGGGGGTCGCCTCTCCGGTCATTATCAGGCGCATGGTCTCGCTCATCTCCTGCGCTGTCAGATCACGTTTCTCGGTAACTGCTTTAATTGCTTCTTGCATCGTAATAGTAGTCATTCTTTTCTTTTCTCGTATTCGTTTACATTACCAGTCAGCTGTCATTTGGATTTCAAAAAGTTGTTCAACAGGTCATGACCATGCTCGGTCAGAATCGACTCCGGATGAAACTGCACGCCTTCGACATTCATGGTCTTATGACGCACACCCATGATCTCATCCATCTCACCATTTTCCGTCTCTGTCCATGCGGTAATCTCAAGGCAGTCAGGCAGTGATTCTTTTTCGATGACCAGCGAATGATAACGTGTCGCGGTGTAGGGATTACTCAGACCTGCAAATACATGTCCATCTTTATGATAGATACGCGAGGTCTTGCCATGCATGATCTCTTTCGCATGGATGATCTTGCCACCGAAGACCTGACCGATACTCTGATGCCCGAGACAGACGCCGAGAATCGGGATTTCACCGGCAAAGGTTTCGATGGCCTGCATCGAGATTCCCGCTTCATCTGGTGTGCACGGCCCCGGCGAGATCATCAGTTTTTCGGGCTGTTTGGCCTTGATCTCATCGACCGTAATCTCATCATTACGATACACTTCGACATCTGCACCCAGCTCACCCAGGTACTGCACCAGGTTGTAGGTAAAAGAGTCGTAATTATCTATCATCAATAACATATTAAATTCGCTTTTTGTTCATGACTATCTTTTTAAGTCTTTATTGCTCGGCATAGGGCGAAGCCATCGGTTCACCGACAAAGAGCCCCTGACCGGGCCAGGCAACACTCTTCCAGTATGCTTCGATCAAAGATTCACCATTGGTATACCGTTCGATCACTATACCCGGATTCGGAAACTTCTGGGTAAATGCACACGGTTCTACCACGGTGCCATAGCTGGCCGTGACCCCCGCATCAATCCATCGCAACAAACTCATCTGCTTCCAGCCGGACAGGTTACCACCGCTGGAGGTCAGGTGATCAGCAATCGCACCAGGCAGATATCGGTTGCTATCGATAGCTTTCACTTGTTTTAAACCGGTGAAATAAAACATCACATCATCTTTATTTTCCAGGACGTCACTATCGACCTGCTCGATATTAATCTGTTCTGACAGCAGCTCTTCTATTACCTTGTAACGCCTCGAACGAACATTCCTCGCTTTATCCGAGGTATTCATCAGGTAAGCAGTAGCCTCAGGATTGGAACCGTCAGACGCTACGCCTCGATCGATCATGGCATAGACCTGCTGTACTGAACTTCCTGCAAGCATCATACTGGGACGAATATTCAAATCATCCTTCGGCAAGCTGCTATCTGAATTGTAATAATCACTCAGGCGTGTCGGCTTGCAGCCACTCGCACAATATGACTTATCAAAACCCATCGCAAATGCTGAGGTCATCGACATGCATGCCACCCTGAATGGCTTGCTCCAGGCCAGCGCATAGTATTGAACGCTGTCCGGTGTCTGTTTTAAAACCTGCTGATAGATCTCAGCGAACTTCTTTTCACCTATCGAATTCTCATCCGCAGGCAGGCTGATTCTAATTATATTCCGTGCCGGGATACCGCGTTTTTTTTGATAATAATCTGCAATCAACTGGCTATCGGCATCTTCCGTATTGATCACGATCGCAACCTGTTGCGCACTGACCCTTGCGATCGCAGCCGGGGCAAAACTGATCAACAAAAATATTACCGCTAATCAGTTTCGATAACTGTTTCATGAACACGTTAACTATTTTACTGGCTTGAATTTATTGGCTCAAATTTACTGGCTCGAATCGAGGCCTGCTTCAGCCAGCGAAACCGCACGAAATATGGCACGCGCTTTATTCATGGTCTCCGCCCATTCATTTTCGGGCACCGAATCATAAACGATGCCGGCACCCGCCTGTATCGACAGGTGTTTGTCTTTTATCACCGCGGTACGGATCGCGATAGCGGTATCCATGTTGCCGTTCCATGAGAGATAACCGACCGCGCCGGAATAGATGCCCCGTTTCACCGGTTCGAATTCATCGATGATTTCCATGGCACGGATCTTTGGTGCACCGCTGACGGTCCCTGCCGGGAAGGTCGCGCGTAAAACATCCATCGAACTCAGTCCGTCTTCGAGCTCACCGGTCACATTAGAAACGATGTGCATCACGTGTGAATAACGCTCGACCACCATCTTGTCCGTCAACTTCACCGTCGAGGTCTTGCTCACCCTGCCGGCATCATTACGTCCCAGGTCGATCAGCATCAGATGTTCAGCCAGTTCCTTGGGATCAGCCAGCAGCTCTTTTTCCAGTGCGATATCGCTGGCCTCATCCTTGCCCCTTGGCCGCGTGCCGGCGATAGGTCTGACCGTTACCTGCCCGTCTTCCAGGCGCACCAGGATCTCGGGGGATGAACCGACGATATGATGATCGCCCAGATCGAGGTAATACATGTATGGCGAGGGGTTCAGGCTGCGCAATGCGCGATAAAGATGCAACGGCGGCGCGTTGAACGGGATGGTCAAACGCTGCGATAGCACCACCTGCATGATGTCACCATCAACGATATACTGTTTGGCTTTGCTGACCGCGTCCTTGTATCCCTGCTCGGTAAACCCTGAGACAAAGTCTTCCTCATTGACCGCCTGCGTAACATGGTCACTTTTTTCAGGCAGCTTGTTGTTACGTAGTGCTTCAGCGATCTGCTGCAGACGTTTCTCGCCATTTTCCAGTGCATTTTCGTCATCAGTATCAGCATGCACGATGATAAACAACTTGCCTGAAAGGTTATCAAACACCACCACTTCCTCTGACACCATGAGCAGGATATCAGGTGTCTGTAACGGGTCAGGCTTGCCTGTTTTAGCCAGGCGTTTTTCTATGTAGCCGATAGTCTCATATCCAAAATAACCTACCAGGCCACCGGTGAAACGTGGCAGCCCCTTATATTTCCCGGCATCTTCATAGACCTTGAAGCGAGACTGGTAATCATCGATCCATTGCAGCGGGTCATCGACCGGTTGCTGGTTGATCAGCTGATCATCTTCATATTCTGATATCTCATAACCGGAGACCTTAATAACCTTTCTACAGGGCAGACCGATGATCGAGTAACGCCCCCATTTTTCACCGCCCTGAACCGATTCGAACAGGTAGCTGTATGGCGCATTGGCCAGTTTCAGGTAAGTGCTAAGCGGGGTATCCAGATCTGCGAGTACTTCATGCACTAACGGAACACGGTTAAAACCCTGTTTTTTGATATCAGAGAGTTCGCAGTGAGAGATCTTCGATTTTGAGAATGTTTCAGCAGACATTATTTTTTCCAGACATAATATTTAAGACGACACGGCCATTTACAAAAGGCATTACGATTAGGGCAAGCATTGCGCTTTACCATCGCCAGTGTTTAATCGCCTCCATTTGTCCGGAAAAATATTTCATAGCTGGATATTAGAGCATGTAAGAAAAATATTAAAGCCTTCTTGTTACCACGCGACCAGATCTTTTATCTCAGCCATGGAGTCGACCACCGCGTCAGGATTGTAATCACGGATATCTTCACCGTGGTTATAACCGTAGGACATACAGATGATAGAGAATCCAGCGGCCCGGGCGGCTTTGACATCACTCATCGAGTCACCGAGCATCATCGATGCTGTTGGTGAGACACCCAGTTTTTCAGCAGACATCAGCAGTGGCAGCGGATCAGGCTTTTTGCGTTCAACCATATCACCACAGAGCACGGTCTCGAAATAGCCACTGATACCCAGATCTTTCAGGATCGGCAGGGTAAATTCACTGGCCTTGTTGGTCACGCAACCGATTTTCACACCGGTTGTGACCAGAAATTCCAGGGCTTCAGTCACACCATCATATAGACAGCTACGTTTCGAGGTATTTTCTGCATATAACTCACGGAAGATCGGCAAGGCCCTGTCATACAGCACTTGGTCAGGTTCACCGTTCAGCTCGTTGATGAGGCCGCGTTTGACTAGGCGCTCGACACCGTTACCCACCCAGTGTCTCACGCTGGCCTCACCCCGTGTCGGCATATCAAGCTGTTTCAGCATCTCATCGACGCAGAATGCCAGGTCAGGCACACTGTCAACCAGCGTGCCGTCTACATCGATCAACACCATCTCGGGGCGTTGTAACATGATTAACTACCAGCCTATGATTTAACTTGAGCCAGCTCTGCACGCATCGCTGCTATTACAGTGTCATAATCATTGGCATCGTTTTCGCCTTTGGCACCGAAGATTGCTGAACCTGCTACGAATGTATCAGCACCGGCTTCTGCGATCTCACGGATGTTATCGACCTTGACGCCGCCATCGATCTCAAGGCGGATATCCAGACCTGAATTATCGATAATCTTGCGTGCCTGGCGCAACTTATCCAGCGTTGCAGGAATGAAGGACTGGCCACCAAAACCCGGGTTCACTGACATCAGTAAAACCATGTCTACTTTGTCGAGCACGTAATCGAGGTAGCTCAGTGGGGTCGCAGGATTGAACACCAGGCCAGATTTACAGCCACACTCACGGACCAGTTGCAGGCTGCGGTCGACATGCTCACTGGCTTCCGGGTGGAACGTGATGTAAGTCGCACCCGCTTTGGCAAAATCAGGGATGATGCGATCGACCGGTTTCACCATCATGTGCACATCGATCTCGGCTGTTACGCCGTGGTCACGCAGTGCTTCACATACCAGGGGACCGATGGTCAGGTTTGGCACATAATGGTTATCCATTACGTCGAAATGCACGATATCTGCGCCTGAAGCAAGTACGTTATCCACCTCAGGTCCTAACATCGCGAAATCTGCGGAGAGTATAGATGGTGCTATTTTAAAATCTGCCATGGTCAATCCTCTTGGGGGTTACCGTCTAAAAAGGTCGCGCATTTTACATCATTGGCGCTGTCGACTCCACAAGTGATTCTGCCCTGCCCCTTTACAGGCATCTAGCCACGCGATTATGATGCGCATTCTTATTCAGAATTGAGTTAAAAACATGTCCTTCAGTATTGCATTACATCTACTGGCCGCCGTCGTCTGGGTCGGTGGCATGATATTTGCCCATAATTCACTGCGACCAGCAGCAGCACAGGTACTGGAACCGCCGCTGCGCCTGGAACTCTGGGTTCAGGTATTCCGTCGCTTCTTTGTCCTGGTATGGATCAGCATAGCGGTGATTCTTGCCACTGGTTACTGGATGTTGTTTAACTATTTTGGTGGATTTGCCGGCGCAGGTATACACATTCATATCATGCATGGTGCCGGCATCATCATGGTGTTGATCTATCTACATGTATTCTTTGCACCCTATCGCCGGCTGAGACAGGCAGTCATCGTCCAGGACTACCCACTGGCGGGAGCACAGTTAAACCAGATCCGCAGAATGATCGGTATCAATATTTTAATCGGCCTGTCGGTAATCATCATTGCCAGTGCGGGCCGTTACCTGTAACAGGCAAGGTTTAGACACCGTCGCAAGTGATATAGAATATTTACTACATTTGAGGTAATATCTTCCGCCGGACAAGAGAACTTGCAAAACCATGACAATTAAGTAAATGATTTATATACACTTAATCGCTATTGATTCTGTTCAGCTGCCGTTCAGCTTGGTTCCTTCATAATCTTGTCTTACTAAATTTAACAACCCAAAAAAACTATAGGAGTAACCTAATGAAACGTCAAATTTTAGCTACTGCATCTGCTTTAATTCTTGCTGCAAGCACAAACGTTGCCTTTGCTGGTGATGCTGCTGCCGGAAAAGCGAAAGCTGCATCTTGCGTCGCCTGTCACGGTGCAAATGGTATAAGCGCGGTACCAACTTACCCGAACCTGGCTGGCCAGAAAGAAGCATACCTGGTTAAACAGATGAAAGCGTTCAAGGACAAAACCCGCATGGACCCAACAATGAACGCAATGGCTGCTCCTCTGAGCGATGCTGATATCGCCAACATTTCTGCATATTACGCAGGCCTTAAATAACCGCATCGCCATCCTTGGCTCCTTGCGGAATACCGTCCTTCCATGGACATAACCGCATCGCCATCCTTGGCTCCTTGCGGAATACCGTCCTTCCATGGACATAAGATTCTGAGCATTTTTTTCAGAATCCTGAAAAACGTCGGTGGCTTCACAGCCATTGGCGTTTTTTTATGCCTTTGCATTACCGCTCATACCACTTCAGTATCGGCTGCTGAGGGTATAATTTATAAAAGCGACTTTTATCCCTTTGAAACGCGAGACCAGAACCTGTTCAACCTGATCCACGGCCAGGCGCTACCCACTAATGCCCGGTTAAACAATAAATCACAGACATCATGGTCCAGCAGCCTGGTCATCACCAACGCGCTTAATATCGAAAGTAATCGCGATGAAGACATCTATCTCGACTATGAAGCCTACCGCTTTAACCTTTCATACCAGTATGGACTGAATGCTGACTGGAACCTGAAGATTGATGTCCCCCTGATCTACCAGAGCGGTGGGTTTTTCGACTCTGCTATCGATAGCTGGCATCAGTTTTTTGGTATGCCGCGTGGAATCCGGCCTTCTATAGAACATGGCCAGTACGACATCCAGTACGCCTACCGCTCGCAGACACTGGTGGATCTGGATGAGGCAAGCACTAGCCTCGGCGATATCCAGGTCGCATTGGCACATTCCATCCTGGATGATAAAAGAACAAACATGAGTATCTGGGCGAGCTTAAAATTACCGACCGGCGATGAAGAGAAACTGACCGGTAATGGTGCAACTGATATCTCTGCCTGGTTAGCGTTGAATCAGCAATTATCTAACAGATGGTTACTCAACATGAATGCCGGCGCTGTCATATTAGGCACTGACGATTACAAAAATATTCCGCTGTCAGATTATGCATTGTACGGTCATGCTATGCTCGGCTGGCTGGTCACTGATACCATCAATCTAAAGCTGCAACTGCAAGCTCACACCAGTTACTATGACCAGAGCCGGTTATTGATATTGGGTGATACCTATTTCCTGACTTTTGGCGGCACCATTACGATCAACCGGTGCAATCAACTTGACCTGGCATTTGGTGAAGACATTAAAGTTAATGCGTCACCCGATGCCAGCCTGATCATCAGCTGGCGAAGCTTTACCTCCGGTTGCTGAGCAGACAAAAGCAATTTTCATGTCATACCGGACGAGAATAAGAGATAGCCGTGAGTGATGGCATGATCAGCTGAGCTAAACAACATGCTTTAAAGCGTCTCTTACCACCGAGCTATCCGCATCGGCACCATGTGCATTCTCACTGAGATGTCGACGCCATGCGCGGGCGCCACGACAGCCCTGGTAAAGACCCAGGATATGCCGCGTGATCGAATGCAGAATAACCCCTTTTGCAACTTCACTATCGATGTATTCACACAGCTCATCGACGATAGCTTCTCGGTTTTTTATCGCCGCATCCTTGTCCAGGTAAATATCACGATCAACCCTCGCCAGCATGTAAGGATTGTTATATGCCTCACGTCCTATCATCACACCATCGACATATGCTAATTCCTCGGTCACTGTTTTGATGGTTTTAATTCCACCATTGATGACCACCGTCAATTCCGGTTTCTCCTGCTTCAGGCGATGCACATAGTCATATTTCAGTGGTGGTATCTCGCGATTCTGCTTAGGGCTCAATCCCTGCAGCCAGGCTTTCCTGGCATGCACTATGAAAGTGTCGCAACCTCCTGCCGAGACCACTTCAACGAAATGCTCTAACGGCTGATAACCCTCCATTTCGTCAATACCGATCCGGCACTTAACCGTCACCGGGATATCAACTTTTGTTTTCATCGCCGACACGCAGTTTGCCACCAACGCAGGATCTGCCATCAGGCAGGCTCCAAAATGGCCTGACTTTACCCGGTCACTTGGACAACCGACGTTTAGATTTACCTCATCAAAACCGGCCTCTTCAGCCATTACCGCACATTTAGCCAGTGCCTTTGGATCACTGCCACCGAGCTGCAATGCCAGCGGATGCTCGGAGGAATGATAGGCGAGATACCTTTTCTGATCGCCGACTTTTTGCCGGTTATGCAACATGGCACCGGTATTGACCATCTCGGTATATAGCAGGGCATGCTTTGATATAAGACGCAAAAAATAACGCGCATGACGATCGGTCCAGCCCATCATCGGCGCTATAGAAACTTTATGTGACAACATGCGTGTATTTTACTGCAATACGCCAGCTTATGGCCTGGCTTCGACGCGCTTTTCGCTGGCACGTTCGAGTTCGATTGCGAGTAACATTGCAGCCGCCGATGGATCCTGGTTCACAGTACCGGCAAAGCTGTTGAGCAATCTTCTAGCCCGGGATGATAATGCTTTTTTGTCTGATGGCTGAGAGCCAAGGTCAGATAATTTATACAGGTTGGATAAAGCAATAGCATTGGCTGAAGGCAATGCGTCATCATTGATACTTTTCGAACGGAATAGCAGGCTGTCATCATTGGCAACTGATTCGAAATAAGCCCCAGTGTTATCATCCAGGAAAAGCTCATCCTGCTTTTCGTGCAATTCAAAAGCCCATCGTAACCACTTGTTGTTGTTGCCGGCCTCATACATCTCGAGTAAACCATAGATCAACCAGGCATAATCAGACAATGTTGCCTGCGTAGCTGACGCGGCTTTATCTTTTTGTCTGCGGTACTGTCGATATAACATCCCGCTTTTTTCATCATACAGGTTAGCCCTGATGAAATCGGCACCCTGCTCAGCCTGCGTCAACAACTCCCAATCATCGAAAGTAAGTGAGGATCTGGCAAAGGCTGACAGCATCATGCCGTTCCATGCAGTGATGATCTTGTCATCGAGGTGAGGGCGCGGGCGCGTGATACGGGCTTTATTTAATCGTTTTTTTGCAGACTCCAGCCACTCTATTTCCTGCTGTGTTAGCATTTTATTTCTGAACTCATCATCGATATACAGGACATTTAAATCGATGAATTCATTTTGCGGGTCTGACAGGATATTGCCATCTGCTTTCACCTGATAATATTTTCTTACAAAAGAAAATTCCTGTGCTGAGAGCAAGCGCATCAGCTCTGACTCATACCACAGATAATATGCACCTTCAGTCTTCTTACCCCCCTCACCATGAGCAGGTTCGCTATCGGCATCAAGTGCAGAATAAAAACCACCATCGGGTGATCGCATTTCTCGCGATACAAATGACAGGGTTTCCAGGATGATCTGCCGGTACCTCGGCTGCGCATCGATCCGGTAAAAATCATTGTATGCCATGACCATCAGTGCCTGGCTGTATAACATTTTTTCAAAATGTGGGACCTGCCAGTTCTCGTCGACCGAATAACGATGAAAACCGCCTCCCACCTGGTCATAGATGCCACCAGAAGCCATTCCATCCAGGGTCTTCTTCATCATCTGTTGCGCCGATTTTTTGCTGTTATCGTCTACACCATCTTTATTACTTAAAACCAGTTGATTCAGGAAAGAGAATATCCCGGGTCGAGGGAATTTAGGTGCGACGCTAAAACCACCAGCGTCCGGTTCGTAATATTCAGTGATATGAAGAAGCGCTAATTGATCAATATCGTCAGCCAACACCTCGGCTTCGGCCGTCTCATCAGCCATGTATGCGATACGCGCAGTAATTGTTGTTGCCGTCTCATCGATCAGCTCAGGCGTCTCTTTCCATATCTCATGGACCTTTAACAGGATCTCGTTCAGTCCTTTTCGCCCATCCGAAGAGAATGGCGGGTAATACGTCGCTGCATGAAACGGACGCAACCTGTGATCAAGAAAAACACTCATCGGCCAGCCACCATGACCGTTTATCAACTGCGTCGCCGCCATATAAACCGCATCGATGTCCGGGCGTTGCTCACGATCGACTTTTATACTGACGAAATACCGGTTCAACAGCTCAGCTATCTGTTTATTCTCAAATGACTCATGCGCCATGACATGGCACCAGTGGCAGGTGGAATATCCTATAGATAGAAAAATAGGTTTGTTTTCTTTCCTGGCCTTTTCGAAGGCATCATCACCCCAGGCGTACCAGTTGACCGGATTATATGCATGCTGCAACAGGTATGGACTTGATTCGTCGATCAGATTATTTGCTTTACGTCCCTCTTTTTTAGCAATCGCAGCAGCATGCTGAAGATGGTCATTAACCGTCACCTGCTTCACATCCTGGCCTGCCGACACAGCCTGCAACAGATGAAACGTCAGCAGCAAAAAATATATGAAAGACTTCATGCTGGAAACGATATCAAAACGTATAAGCCAGGATCATTCCATCCCTGATCGCGGTTTCTGCATCGAGTTCAGCGGCTTTTTTAGCGCCGCCGATGATATGCACTGGCTGCCCGATATCACGCAGCTGTCTGTACAGTGCGTTTTCGGACTCCTGCCCGGCACAGATGATGACGTGATCGACTGCTAGCGTTTTCTTTTCACCGTGATGTTCGATATGTAGTCCATAGTCATCAATCTTTTCATAGCTTAAACCCGTCATCATTATTACACCTGCCCGTCTCAGTGTGAGCCTGCGTATCCAGCCTGTGGTACGGGCAAGATTTTTCCCAGGTTTCTCATCCTTACGTTGTAGCAGGTAGACATCACGCTTACTGCGCTGGTTCACTTCTTCTTTCAAAAGGCCGCCCCGGTGAACATACTGCTTATCGATTCCCCAGCTCTTATACCAGTCTTCCTCCTGGTTCGATATCAACATTTCTGCCACATCGAAACCGATACCACCGGCACCAATGATCGCAACTTTATCCTTGATGTCAGCTTTATTCAGGATGGCGCTCTCATAGTCCAGCACAGAGAAATGGTCGATACCTTCAATATCCGGCATCCTCGGAACAACGCCGGTAGCGAAAACGATTGCATCGGCGAAGACATCGCGCAGATCCTCAAACTCCACTTTATAATTACGGTGCACTTCCACATCCAGTCTGGATAGCTGCGCCTCGTAATAGTGGATGGTCTCACGGTATACCTCTTTACCGGGTATCTCAGAAGCGAGATTAAACTGCCCTCCGAGATTTTCAGCATCATAAGCGATGACCTGGTGACCGCGTAATGCAGCATAATAGGCACACGATAGTCCCGCCACACCGAGACCGATAACGATGATCGTCTTCCTGCTGCCTGACTGTATTAGCGGGTACTCATCTTCATAAGCCGCCCGCGGGTTAACCATGCAGGTTGCACGTTTCTGTTTGAACACCCTGTCCAGACACCCCTGATTACAGGCGATGCATTTATTTATCAGCTGCGACTGGTTATCCATCGCCTTCTGCACGAACTGGCTATCAGCGAGGAAAGGCCTCGCCATCGACACCATATCGGCATCACCCTGTTGCAGACAGCGCTCAGCGAGCTCGGGGCTATTGATACGGTTCGATGTGATCAAGGGGATATCGACCACCTGTTTTAATTTTTTTGTTACCCAGCTAAAAGCGGCTTCAGGAACAATAGCCGCTATGGTAGGAATCCTGACCTCATGCCATCCGATCCCGGTGTTGATCAAATCAGCTCCGGCTTTCTCGATTTCTTTTGCGTGTTGCTCTATCTCCTGCCAGCTGCTCCCGTCTTTATGCAGATCCAGCATCGACAGGCGAAAGATAATAATAAAATGCTCACCGACACTGCGGCGTATGGCCCGGATGATCTCCAGTGAAAAACGTATCCGGTTCTCGAAAGAACCACCCCACTCATCCTGCCGGTTATTCGTGTTACTACATATGAACTGGTTTATCAGGTAACCTTCAGAGCCCATGACCTCAACACCATCGTAACCGGCACGTTTTGCGAGCCTTGCCGTTTTTGCGAATGCATCGATAATTTTTCTGATCTGCTGGTCTGTTAAAGCCTTTGGTGTATATGGTGAGATCGGTGATTTAACTGCGGAAGGCGCGACGGCAAATGGATGATAGGCATAACGCCCTGCATGTAATATTTGCAGACATATCTTTGCATCATGCGCATGTATCGCGCGGACCATCTTTCGATGTTTTGCGATCTGAAACCAGGAGCTGAACTGTGACGAAAACGGTGACAACCGGCCACTGAAGGTCGGCGAGATTCCCCCAGTAATGATCAACGCTACCCCCGCTTTCGCACGTTCCTCATAAAATTTAGTCAATTTGCGAAAGCTGAACCACTGTTCTTCTAGTCCAGTATGCATCGAACCCATGATGGTACGGTTCTTTAGTTGAGTAAATCCGAGATCCAGCGGTTTCAGCAGAGCACTGAAAGACGTTTTATTTGCTGAATTTTGGACTGAGCTCATAGATTGATTATAAAACAGGCTTAAGCAATCTGCCGTTTTGTCCTGTTTTTATTTTTTCTATCAAGATTAAAAACAAACATATTGTAATCGACATGATTCGGGGGTACTTTTTAAGTTACAGACACCTCAAAAGTAAATACTACAAATGTCATGAGTCAGCTATTTCCAATAAAATTGTTAAATTTTGTAATATTTCCGGCAATATTCTCTGTCTACGGCACGTCTATCGCGGAAGATTACAGGAGCCCGGATACTATCGAAGGCAGCATCAAGATCAACGCAGAAGCCCTGATAGAACTCGCTCGCGAGCATGATGACCTGGTGATAATCGATTCGCGTATTCATGCAGACCGGCACCAGGGATATATAGCTGGTTCGATCAGCCTGCCCGACACCGAAACCAGCTGTGCCACGCTATTTCCACTCATTGATAAAAAAGAAACCGCGACTGTTTTTTATTGTAATGGACCCAGATGCCGACGCAGTGACCGCGCCGTCGTCATCGCCAGAGAATGTGGTTATACAAATATATACTGGTTTCGCGGGGGTATTGAAGAATGGAAAAACAAGCAATACTTAATCAGTAAGTAAAGACCATGCGCCTGCGTTTTACACTTGCCGACAAGATCAGCATGACAATCGTTATTGTCGGCTTATCAGGTGTCATGCTGGTGTATTACATAAGCGAGTCCTACAAACAGTTTGCCTATCAGCACCATGCGCAGTCGATACAGCAATTAGCCCGCCTTGAAGCAGAAGATCTGATCGCCGACCTGAAGTCCAACTCTCTCGATCTTGCACTGGCGATAGAAAACGAAAAAGACTTCAAGAGGAATTTCAGATACAGACATATCGAAGACCTGACACAGCAACTGGACAACCAGTTCTACCAGTATTTCGTTACTGCAGGTGTCGTCAAACTATTAAAGCTCTATATCCTGGATACCGACTTCACATTGATCAGCACATCATCAAAAGGTGTTGAAACTGATGCAGACAGTGAACTGATCTGCAACCAGCTAAGCCAGGCAGCCTTATATCGCCTCGGCTCTGAAAGACTACAGACGATATCCCGCACCTGCACATATAAAAACCACCCCGTTTTCGCTGTTATTGTACCATTTGGAGGATTAAATCCTAAAGGTTACATACAGGTCATCACCGACCTGGCCTTCAGCATAGAAAAGATCGACAGGTCACTAGCCATGCCTGTAGAGATGAAGCTGATGGACGGTCAGACGATTTACCAGTCGGATAACTGGGCACTGGCAGAAAAGAACAAAAACTATCTAACCATAGACCTGCCGATTATAGATGATGAAGGTAATCCCATCATGACTTTGCTTCTCAAATCAGACATGAGCAGTTTCAATAAAGAGATAAAGCAACACCGCAACTGGATCATGACGATAACGCTTGTTACCGCTGCTCTGACCGTCTTTATCGTCATATTGTTCCTGCAACGAACGACGATACCGAAACTTGCCAGGATCCATGATGTACTGGAAAAAATACATCTACACTCTCATTCATCTGCCGATATCGAACACAGCCGTCTATTATTCGAACAGTTACTGGAGCAGATCATCAAGCTTAGGAAGCGTAATAAAACCAGCTTCTCTGTGATGATACTGGATCTGACGCAGTTCAATAACATCAATATCGAATTCGGAGAACCTGTCGGAGACAGGCTCCTGCTGGAAGTCGAGAACCGCTTAGGTTCCATGTTGAGGGACTCCGACCTGATCTCATGGGTTGGCACCGATAGTCCGGGGCACAAACTACTGCCATCCGGCACCGAGACCAGGTACCACGCGACCCTCGCCAGGCTTGGCGGTGATGAATTCGGTCTTTTACTGCCATCGGCAGAAACGAAAGGGCAAGCTATAAAAGTTGCACAGCGTATTATAGAAGCGCTCAATAGACCATTCAGCATAGATGAGCACGACATTGATATCGAGTGCAAGATCGGTATCAGTATCTACCCCGTCCACGGCGAAGATGAGAAACTTTTAATCCGCAATGCAGATAAAGCCATGGCTCAGGCCAAAGCAAGCGAGCAGAGTGTTTCTGTGTTCGACGCTGAATAGTAAGAAGCAGTAGAGACTGCCAGGTTGTTTCCCGCTATAGCCTTCGTTATAGTACATCTTTTAATCCCGACACCATAGACACATGTATAACGAATATTTCGGATTCAAGGAAGCGCCATTCTCTATCGCGCCAGATCCACGTTATTTATATATGACTGCACAGCACCGTGAGGCACTGGCACACCTTGTCTATGGCCTGAATAGCGAGGGCGGCTGCATACTGCTCACCGGCGAAGTTGGCACCGGTAAGACGACGATATGCCGATGCCTGCTGGAACAGATTCCAGACCGGGCCAATGTCGCGCTGGTACTGAATCCCAAAGTAAGTGAGATCGAACTACTGGAAACGATCTGTGACGAACTGCACATCAGCTACCCCGATACGGATAACAGCGTTAAGACCTATACCGACAGGATCTACGAGTTCCTGATAGGGAGCAACCGGAAAAACGAAAAAACCGTGCTCATCATCGATGAAGCACAGAACCTGAGCAGCAAAGTCCTGGAGCAGCTTCGCCTGTTAACCAATCTCGAAACCAACCAGCGTAAGTTATTACAGATAATCGTTCTCGGCCAGCCTGAACTGCTGGACATACTCGCACGGGCAGAGATGCGCCAGCTCGCACAACGCATAACCGCCCGCTTTCATCTGCAGCCACTGACAAAAAACGAGGTGAAGGCCTACGTCACTCACCGCCTGGCTGTGTCCGGCCAGAACATACAACTATTCCCCGAGAGCAGCATAAAACTTTTATATAAACTCAGTGATGGTGTACCGCGTTTGATCAACATCATCTGTGACCGTGCATTGTTAGGTGCTTACGTGGAAAGCCAGTATGCAGTGCATCCCCCCATCATAAAAAAGGCGGCTACAGAAGTATTCGGCGAGCTTAGAAACGTCGAAAAAAAGCACAGGACCAGGCGATGGTTATACCCGGTTGCGGCTATATCAGGTATTGCAGTTATCGCAATCGCACTGTTTTTCTACCTGACACTAACACCTGCTGATAAGACGTCATCTCCGAGCAGTGAGATAAGCGAAGCTGATATATCAGCTACTCCATCACAATCACTTACTGCTAACGTGGTGACAGCGACTAAGCACGAAGCTGGAGATCTGCAGTCATCCAGTCCAGTACAGGACATCTCCGTTACTGACCATGACGGGATTAGCGCTGGGCAAAAAGAAAAGAGTCAAACCGACGATGAGCTGACAGGCACCGTATCTGCGACCGATCTTGAATCACAGCGGGAAAACGAAACAAGCTACGACGATATCGAGAACATATTAAATGACTCGAGCAATAACCAGGTATCTGCTTACCAGCAGCTATTTCGGGCATGGAATCATAGCTATAACGATAAAGTCATCACCACCGCCTGCAAACAGGCAGAAGCATTATCATTGCGCTGCCTGCACAAACAGGGAAACTTAAACAGCCTGAAAACACATAATCGTCCAGCAGTGCTAAAACTGGTGAACAACGAGGGTCAAATCAGGCATATCACGGTCACATCTATTCAGGATGAACTTGCCACTGTATATTCCAGCAATGATGAATACGTCATAAAGTTAAGTGATCTCGACCAGCACTGGTACGGTCAATTTATCTTACTGTGGCGAAAACCGTCTAATTATTCATCTGCGATCACACCTGGTGATAGCGGCAGCATCGTCACCTGGCTGAGTACGCAATTTGCCGACGAAACACCTGAGGATAACTTTAGTGACTCTTATGATGCGGCGCTGATAAAGAGAGTCAAATCATTTCAGACTCAGCATGGTTTAGCAGCTGATGGGATCGTCGGGCCAGTGACCATCATCCATCTGAATACCCGGTCTGGAATGGACGTTCCCACACTAACCACGAGCTGACATGTCTTACATACTCGACGCACTTAAGAAGTCTGAACAGGAACGTGGTCACGGTAACGTACCCGACGTTCAGACCGTGCACTCATCCAGCCTGAACTACCGCAATGATAAAAAAGCGTACTGGCCATATATCCTTATCGTTGCCGTCATACTGAACCTGCTTGCGATTAGCTATTTTATCGTCAATAAGGAGAAACCTGCACAGATTCCGCAGGTCTTCGAGGAGAGCACGGCCAGGGTACAGGATACCGCAGGCAATACTGCAAACTCAGTCACGCCTGATATGCCAGCAGCTCCTGTTTTAATGGTCGAAAAAAATATGTCAGTGGAGACCAGCGAGCCTTTGCCGATCAGTGCTGGCACTACCACTGGCAAGAGTGTCAAAGCATCGGCCCCAGAAACAAAACCCACGACCAGGAAAGAACAAGACGCCACTGAAACTGTTCCAAAAACTGCTGAACCACAAGCAGCAACGATAAACGACAACGAAGCTATTATCGATTTTCACGAGCTTCCTGAATCAATAAAACAGCAGATACCTACTATCACTATCTCAGCTCACGTTTATTCAAGTAATCCTATACAACGCAGTATCGTCATCAATAATAACTTCATGGAAGAAGGAGAATATATCCTGGATGACCTGATCCTTCATGAAATCACCCGGGACGGCGCTGTATTTAATTACCAGGGAACCCTGTTCAACTACGGTGTAGTTTCAGGCTGGCAATAGATCAGTAACGTTTCAGAACTCACACTCTGCAAACAGGTGTATCTCTTTTTTAGTCACCGGATGTTCAAATAACAGGTTGTCCGCATGCAACAGCATCCTGGGCTGCTTTGTTTCATCATTACCGTATAAACCGTCACCGATGATCGGGTGTTCCATGGCGGCACAGTGAATCCGCAGCTGATGAGTACGGCCAGTTTCAGGCTTCAACAACAGTCGCACCGAATCTTCGCCACGTTGTAAAACTTCCCAGTATGTGACTGCAGGCTTACCATGTTCGTAATCGACAATCTGCCTTGGCCGATTATCTATATCACAGCGCATAGGGAACTTTATGACACCTTCATCTTCCTGCAACCACTGTCGGACCACTGCGATATATTGTTTTTTTATTTTCCTGTCATGGAAAATCCGACTCAAAGCCCGCTGCATCTCGATACCGATAGCAAATAATATGATGCCTGATGTGTAACAGTCCAGGCGGTGAACAACTTTTGCCTGTGGAATTATTTTTTCCAGCCGCGAAATCATACAGTCCTGCTTGTCCGGACCTAAACCTGGCACCGACAATAAGGCCTGGGGTTTATTCACCGCAACGATGTATTCATCCTGATAAATTATATCTATCGCCATACTAAATAACTTAATATAAAAAACTGCACAATAAAAAAGGCCGGTGCAACCGGCCCTTTCGATCCATAAGCGTTTATTCTACTACAATTCGTCGATCACCTGTTTTGCATCCGCGACCAATGGATCTTTTGGATTATCATCTACGAATGTCCGCAGCGTTTTCTTACTCGCCAGTATATCCCCCACACCTTATATAATAATCCTTTAAACGTACTATTGTTCTCTGTTTTTACCACGACAGACACCTGTTCGCCATTGTTATCACCCGCCGCAAATACAGGCAGGGAAACTATAAACAGTACCAATAATATTAAACTCAATTTTTACGGATAAATAAATCGGTGCGCCCGGTCTTTAAGCTGCACAAATCTTTATTATTAAATAAAAATACTTTGAACTTCTAATGGACGTGCTAACAGCCAACCATAGCTGTTTTCGCTATGCTAAACATGTATTATGATAGTCAGCGATAAATCTTACTAACACAAAGAATGGAAGAGCTACATCATGGACACACTTAAATCCGACCCCGGTACTCGACTCAACAAACAGATTCGACTGGAGGAAATCCGCTTACTGTATGGCGGTACACCGTTTTCATTTTCTGCCTCTTTCGTCATTGCGCTGATCATATATAATGTTTTACACGGTCATGTAGCATCACCTCAGAATCTGAACATCTGGTTATTCACCATACTGGGAATATTATTTGCCAGAAGTGTCGACAGTTACCTCTTCTCAACAAAGGACAAAAAAGAACAATCAAAAAACAGCTGGCGCATACGCTTTTTTGCAGGCACGGGTATCGCCGGATTCTGCTGGGGTTTCCTGCCATGGCTAGGATACTCTGCAGAGATAGAATACTTCAGTTTTATCATCGTATGCCTGGTCGGTGTTATCGCCGGTTCGCTATCAACATTATCCTATCGCTGGGAAACCATCGCTCTGTTCCTGCTACCAGCCAGCCTGTTACTGGTGTTGCGCCTGCTCATCGAAGACCAGACATTTTTTAATGCGACATCATTCGTACTGCTCGTCTTTATCTTCTTCTCAATGTCTGCGGGTAAAAAAATATTCAATAATACACAGCAGAATATTCGCCTGCGACTGGAGGCAGATACGCGTGAACGTGCTATCGAACTGATGCACCAGAAACAGGCACTTCATCTTCAGAACACACCACTCGCTATCATAGAGTTCGACATAGATTTGAACGTGACAGAATGGAACAAAGCCGCTGAGCATATATTTGGTTACTCGCGTGAAGAAGCTATTGATGAGAATGTGATGCGCCTGATACTTCTTCGCGATAGCTCGGTAGAAGCAGAAAAGTTATGGCAGCAACTGCTATCTTACGAGCCCGTCATCGGCGCCGTCATCGAGAACAAAACAAAATCCGGAACCCCGGTAATCTGTGAATGGTTCGTCACACCACTGACCGATGAGAAAAATGAGATCGTCGGTATAGCCGCCATGGCCCTGGACATCTCAGACAAAAAACAGAACGAGCTCGCCATACTAAGATCGAAGGAAGAAGCTGAGAAAGCCAACCAGGCCAAATCAGATTTCCTCTCCAGCATGTCGCACGAACTGAGGACACCGCTTAATGCCATCCTCGGATTCACTCAACTGCTGAAATATGAAAAGACTTTAACTGACAAGCAACAGTCTCATATCAGCGAGATCAGCAATGCTGGCAACCTGCTGCTCGAACTGGTCAACCAGATACTTGACCTCGCACGAATCGAAAAAGGCCACCTGCAACTATCTATGGAGAAGGTTGCACTGGCCGATTGTTTTAAAGAAGTTCGCGCGATGATCCAGCCACTGGCCGAGAAAAAAAATCTCTCACTCAACATTAATACTGATACCAGTGGTTATGTGATAGCTGATTTCACACGCTTGAAACAGATCATGCTTAACCTTTTGAGCAATGCCATCAAGTACAACGTTGATAACGGTTCTGTCATACTAAAAGTCCTGCAGAAGGAAAACAATGTGGTCAGGATCTGCATCATCGATACAGGAAAGGGCATCTCTCAGGAGCTGTTACAGGAGATATTCGAACCATTCAACAGGTTGAATGCAGCTTCCAATATAGAGGGCACTGGCATCGGCCTGTCGATCAGCAAGCAGCTGGTAGAGATGATGAATGGCAGCATCGGGGTCAGCAGCAAGATAAACCATGGCAGTGAATTCTGGATAGAACTATCGGGAAGTCTGAACATTACCACTGCCACGGAGAATGAAAGCAGGACCTCGCCTTCGGACCATGTGTTACCCTCTCGCTCTATGGCAGGCCAAAATATCCTGGTCGCTGAAGACAACCCCACGAATCAGACACTAATACTGAGCCAGCTCGAGGCGCTGGGTTATGCTGCAGACCTGGCTAAAAATGGCCAGGAGGCACTAAACAAGATGGTCAACACAGATTACCAGCTTTTACTCACCGACTGTAACATGCCGCTGGTCGATGGTTACAAACTGGCTATGACTATTCGCGAACGGGGTAATCACCAGCTCCCGATCATCGCACTGACTGCCGATGCTTTCCCTGAGAAAAAAGCAGAATGCCTCAAAGCCGGGATGAACGACCAGATCACAAAACCCGTAAACCTGCAAACATTAAAGGACACACTTGAAAAATATTTGAACTAGAATACAAGTTAAATACGAAAAACCGGATATAAAGCCGACATGTCAAAACCAACTGAAGAAGAAATGGAAATCGCACTGAAAATGGCAGCACAGATGCGCGATAAAAAGATCGACCCTTTTTTTGTCGCAAAAGCACTGTTAAGCCATAATTATCGGATCAAGTATCTCGAAGAAATAATGCAGGCTGCTGACCGCTACATCAACCATGGTATGTCAGAGCGTGAAAAAACCCACCTGACACGCACCATCGAAAAAGCCAAAGATGCCGAATCATTCACGGCAAACAGGGAAAGAGACAGTTTTGGTTTAGAATAAATATCTAAAATATTATTTAAGTCGATCAACAGGTAGCACTGCAGTAATAGAACGATTTTTTCTTGCCATATTTAAAAACACGAACGGAGCCCGACTCCTAAGCATTTTTAATGCAACACTTCTGCGCTGCCTACCCCACGTCCATCAGATGCAGCATCGATCACACCCGTTTTTTTATCGATGATGATCAACTGCATATTGCCATATTCATAATCCATAGCCCTGGTTTTATGCCCTAACTGCTGCAACGCATCAACCAGTTCATCATCAAAAACGCCCGGCTCATAAGAGATTTCATCTGGAAGATACTGATGATGAAAACGACCCGCATTCACAATTTCGTCAGCAGTCTTCTTTTCATAAAAGTCGAGCACGCCCAGCAATACCATGGTGATTATCCTGCTGCCACCCGGCGTTCCGATGATAGCAGTGCGATCTCGAGTCTCTGCGATACTTGGTGTCATGCTCGATAACATGCGTTTTCCTGGTTCGATCGCATTCGCATGTGCCCCTACCAGTCCATAGGCATTGGGTACGCCGGGCTTGGAAACAAAATCATCCATCTCGTCATTGAGTAATACGCCGGTTCCTTCTGCCACATAACATGCACCAAAAGGATAATTTATAGACAGTGTCGCTGACACCTTGTTGCCCTGTTTATCGATGACAGAAAAGTGCGTGGTATCAGCACCATTACCTGTGGGTGTGGGTGGTATCACAGGATCAAGGGATGCGCTGGCTGTTGCTTTGCTTCGACTGATGCTCTTTGCCAGTTGTTTTATGTGAAAAGCAGAGACAAGGTAGTCTACCGGCACTTCGATAAAATCAGGATCCCCCATATATTGCGCACGGTCACGATATGCGCGTCGCATGGCCTCTGCGATGAGATGTATACGCTGCGCCTCATCCAGCTTTTCAAGATCAAACTCAGCCAGCACCTGCAGTATCTGAGACAGAACCAGGCCACCCGATGATGGCAGCGAGGCTGATACCAGTTTCATGCCTTTGTATATAATGATATCCGGAGAACGTTCTTTCACCTGGTAAGTAGCCAGATCTTTCATGGTCCAGATACCGCCGTTTTTACGCACGTCACGAACCATCTTCCAGGCAAGTTCATTTTCGTAAAATCCTGAATGCCCAGATTTGGCAATGATTTCCAGCGTACTCGCCAGATCTTTCTGTACGATCTTATAACCGAGTTCTGGTATTTCACCCTGCTGTAAAAATAGCTCAGTTGCCGCTTTGTTTTTCTGCAGATCCTTCAGTCTAAAACCCGCCATTCGTTGATAATATTCATCAACCGGAAAACCATCGGCAGCATATCTTATCGCTGGCGCGAGCGAGTCTGCCAGTTTCAGATTGCCATAATTATCAGCCAGGTGAACCAGTGCAGCAGGAATCCCGGGGATACCGGCGGAGGATGCACCGGTGATCGATGCACCGGGTATAACCTCGCCTTCTTCATCGAGGTACAGGTCTCTATGCGCACGTAACGGCGCACGCTCACGGGCATCGATCATCACATGTCTGTCGCTTTCCACCTGATGCAATAGATAGAAACCGCCGCCGCCAATTCCCGAAGAGTAAGGCTCAACAACAGCGAGTGCTGCAGTAACAGCGATGGCCGCATCAAAAGCATTACCGCCCTGTTCCAGTATAGTGACACCTGCCCGTGTGGCCAGAGGATGCGCACTGGCGACGGCTGCTTGCGTAGATTTATTTTCAGCGGATGATTGAGCGAGACCCGAGACCGAAAAAAAAAGGACTAATAATGTGAAGCAAATATTTTGAACAGATCTGCCCATATATCTTTTCTTGTTATTTAACGAACTCTACAGGTAGCTACTATCGCCTTATGATATTTGATATAACGATAAAAAAACAGTTATTTATTCGCTGTCAGCATCTCATATTTTTCCATGAGCTCTTCCCTGGTTTCCTGGTGGTCAGGATCTAGCGGAATACAGTCGACCGGGCACACCTCGACGCATTGTGAGGTTTCATAATGACCAACACATTCAGTACAGAGATTCGGGTCAATCTCGTAAATTTCATCACCAGGACTGATAGCTTCATTCGGACATTCGGGTTCACAAACATCACAGTTAATACATTCATCAGTAATCATTAACGCCATAACAATCTTTTACTCTTTAACCTTATTCACAATATATACGGTGCATATCTACACCGATATTTTATTCTTTACAGCATCCAGTGCATCCACAATACTTTCATGGACAAATTTAGATACATCACCACCATGCAAGGCAATCTCCTTGACCAGCGAAGCTGAGATAAAGCTGGTTTCCTCGCTCGGTGTCATAAATACCGTCTCAAGCGTTGTATCCAGATGCCGATTCATACTCGCGAGCTGCATCTCGTACTCAAAATCCGAAACCGCGCGCAAACCACGCAGGATGACCTTTGCATCACTTGCCCTGGCAAAATCGACGAGAAGATCAGAAAAACCGCAGACCTCAACATTTTCGAATTGCGATAATACCTGTTCCGCCATGGCGACGCGTTGCGCTAAATCAAATAGCGGCGTTTTACCCGGATTGGCAGCGATAGCTACGATGACACGATCAAACAGCCCTGCGGCTCGCTGTACCAAATCAGAATGACCATTGGTAATCGGGTCAAAAGTTCCTGGATATACCGCTACGACTGTCATATAAACCTCTTTTTTATCAACATCTACCGTTACCCCTCGCCAACAGGACGGTTCTCAAATAACCGGTAGACAACCTGACCCGCTTTCTTTTCTTTTAAAACCACCCAGTTTTCAGGTATCTCGATAGCTGTATCTATATTATGTTCGACATAGATTATGGCATCATCAGCCAAACATCCACTAGTGTTCAGTAATTTACTGCTCTTCACCAGCAAATCAGAATTGAATGGTGGGTCGAGAAAAACCAGGTCAAATTTTTCTTCATCACATTTAACCGCGGCAGACTGCAGCCAGCTCAGCGCATCCTGATGATAGACAGACACATTTTCCGCAGCCAGGGTACGGATAGTATCTTTCAATCTATTGACTGTTTTTTTGTTCTGCTCGATAAATACAGCAGACCGTGCACCACGAGAAAGCGCTTCGAAACCGAGCACGCCACTACCGGTAAAAACATCCAGACAGCGGCACTGGTAGATATAAGGCTGTAACCAGTTAAATACCGTCTCTCTAATACGGTCAGTAGTAGGCCGCAACCCTTCTGCAGGATCGAATTTAATTATCCGACCGCGCCACTTACCACCGATGATCCTGCATGACCCGTTATTCACTTTAGTCTTCGCAACAGCATGTAAGAGCCCATTAAATGAATCACGTGCTGACTAATTGTCACCCTGCTTGCCAACGACAATCGTTACCATCTTATCCGGATGCACTCGGCGTTTTAGCGCGTCGTTGATCATCTTCACATCAACTGCCCTGATGTTATCAAGAAAATTATCGAGATAATCGATCGGCAGATCATAAAAACCGATCATAGCTATATATTCGAGCAACTTGCTATTACTATCGATCTTCAGTGGAAAACCGCCTGTAATATTGCTCATGCTTGCCGCCAGTTCATCTTTCTCAGGCCCCTTTTCGACATATAACCTGAGCTGCTGATCAAGTAACTCCAGCGCTTTTTCTGTCTGTTCGGTTTTGGTCTGCATCCCCATAGTAAAGGGGCCAGATTCTCGTAATGGAGAAAAATAGCTATAAACACTATAAGCCAGGCCATTCTCTTCACGGATGACATCGACCAGTCGGGAAGTAAAGCCGCTACCGCCAAAAGGATGATTGGCAACATACAGACTGAAGTAATCCTCATCACCGCGTTTCGTTCCAGGCTGGCCGACAAAGATATGAGTTTGCGCGGAAGGATAATCGATGACGATCTTTTTAGCTTCTGTCAATGGCTGCACCTCTGGCAAGGCCGCCGCTTTCTCTCCGGCAGGCAAGTTTGAAACCACGGCTTTAACGATCTCTTCTGCCTGCCAGCGTTCGACATTACCGACGATGGCGACAGTCGCATTGTTGGCGACATAATACTGTTTATAGAATGCGCGGACTTTCTCCAACGTCATCTTTTCAAGGCTCTCATAGGTACCCGATGCTGGCGAAGCGTAAGGATGATCACCATAAACAGCCTCATTGAATGCTTTGCTTGCCAGCGCTGCTGGCGATTGTTTGCGGGCTTTGACAGCCAACTTCATGCGATTGAGCTCTCGCTGGTAGGCATCCTGCGGAAAGTCCGGCTGCGTCAAAACCTGCTTGAGTGTTTCGATAGCAACACTCAGGTAACGTGATTCGGTCAGGCTGCGAACGCCTACCAGGGCCATATCTCGTGACGCATCGTATTCTATCTGCGCACCGACTGACTCAAATGCTTCAGCGAGCTGCTGTGAGGTTTTACCGGCAGCGCCTTCAGAGAGTAACCCGTTCGTCAACACAGACAGCCCACTTGAACCGTCATCACGCGCAGTGCCCGCATCAAAAACGATGCGCACATCAAGCATCGGAATTTCTGTCGCCGGTACAAACAGCACCCTGGCACCATTTTCCGTCTGCCATGTCTGAATCTGCGGGGTAGCGCATACCACCGTACTAGTTACAGCCAATACCACCAGGCTGAGTAATTGCATCGCTCTCCTCACCAGTTGAGTCTGCACACAGTTTTTAGATCGCATGACTATGGGTTTATTCTGCACTTTTCTCTCCCGCCAGCGATGCTGCCGCCATGCCATCATCCTCTGTTCCATTTGGTAAAGGCTCAAGTACCGCAACTGTTAGACGATCATCTGTCAGGTATTTATTTGCCACCTGCTGCACCTGCTCTGCGCTAACAGCAAGTATTTTTTCGACATAGTCATCCTTGATCTTCCATGGCAGACCAATGGTGTCCAGCATGCCAACCTCCATCGCCTGGTAGAACGTCGAGTCCTGCTTGTAAACCTGGGCCGCTACCACCTGTGCTTTCACACGATCCAGCTCAACATCGTCAGGCAACTGCGTCTTTATAGTATTTAACTCATCACGCAGTGCAAACTCCAGCACTTCGATGGCCACGTCATCATTAGGTACGGCTGACAGAACGAATAGCGTTTCATGCCTCGCTGTCATGCCGTAGCTGGCGCCTGCACTATTGGCAAGTTCCTGCCCTCGCACCAGGTTCTTACTCAGGCGCGCACTATTACCACCATCCAGAACTCCCGCCAGTACTTCCAGTGCATAGAGCTCCTGCTCCTGCTCTGTACCAACAATTTCCGGGGTTAAATTCGGTACTTTGTAACCCATCAGCAGATATGGGATCTTTGCAGGCAATTCAACGGTCAAACGTTGGGTGCCATATTGTTTGGCTTCTCGCCTGGGTTTCAACTCGGGTATCTCTGACGTTGGCAACTTGCCAAAATACTGTTTCGCCAGTCTAAAAACTTCTTCAGCCTGAACATCACCAGCCACTACCAGTGTTGCATTATTCGGTGCATACCAGGTCTCATACCATTTGCGTGCATCATCGACAGTCAATGTATCGAGGTCCTCCATCCAGCCGATGATCGGTCGACGGTACGGACTGTTAGTGTAAGCAACAGCGTTAAACCGCTCATAGGTAAGCGCCGTCGGCTTATCTTCGGTGCGCAGTCGACGCTCCTCCTTGACCACCTCCAGCTCTTTGATAAACTCTTTTTCGTCAAACGTGATGTTGCGCATGCGGTCTGCTTCAAGTTCCAGACACAGCTCGAGCCTGTCATTAGCAATCTTTTGAAAATATGCGGTAAAGTCCTGACCGGTAAACGCATTCTGTTCACCGCCATTAGCTGAAATAATCTCTGAAAATTCACCTGCAGGATGTTCTTCTGTACCCTTGAACATCATATGTTCCAGTACATGAGAAATGCCTGTAATACCATCATGCTCATAACTTGCACCGACCTTATACCAGACCTGGGATACCATTACCGGTGCTCGATGATTTTCGATTACCAGCACCTTCATACCATTGGAGAGCCGGTATGACTTTATCGCTTCGTCACTTTGCTCCGGGACAGGGTCATCACTGCGATATAACATCCCACCGAGAACCAGGGTGGAAACAACAAGCAGGGCCGCTATTGACTTCATATTCATTGATGTTTTCTCATAACTAGATTTATATTCAAACATACCAAATTAACATCTGCCGCACCTGGTTCGGGCAGGCATCATTTTTTATTCCCTATCCGATGTATCCATCCATGTAAAAACAGACGAGTAATGATAGGATACCTGAATTATTTTCAATGCACGAATCATCATGTTTGGCTTTATAAAACGCAAACGAAAAAACACTCCAGAGTCAGCTCAACCCACAGCTGAAACACAAGCTTCTTCAGAAGAAAATGTTTCAGAGTTAAGTCGTTCCCTGGAGAAAACCAAACGCACCTTTGCCGATGGCATGGCCGATTTCCTGCTCGGCAAAAAAAACATCGACAGCGAACTATTAGAAACACTTGAGACACGATTACTCAGTGCCGACGTCGGCATAGATGCTACCACAACCATTATCGATGAACTGAAGAGCGATATCTCTCGCAAAGCCATCACCGATGCTGATGCATTACATGCAAAATTAGCAACGATCATGAAAGATATCCTGCAACCCTGTGAACAGGCTTTAAACACCGATACCGCAAAACCATTCGTGATACTGGTCGTCGGCATCAATGGTGCTGGAAAAACCACCAGTATCGGTAAACTTGCCAATCACTTCATGCAACAGGGTAAATCTGTCATGCTCGCAGCCGGCGATACTTTCCGCGCCGCAGCAGTCGAACAATTACAGGAGTGGGGAAAACGAAACAACGCTCCTGTAATCGCCCAGGGCACAGGTGCAGACCCGGCATCGGTTATCTTTGACGCTGTACAGTCCGCAAGTTCAAAAAATATCGACATTATTATTGCAGACACGGCTGGTCGCCTGCATACTCAGGACAACCTGATGGATGAACTGGCGAAGATAAAACGCGTGCTTACAAAACTGGACGCCAGAGCACCCCACGAAACACTGATAGTCATGGATGCAAGTTTTGGACAGAACGCGCTACACCAGGCACAGCAGTTCCATGAAAGCATCGGCCTGACCGGCATGGCGGTGACCAAGCTTGATGGCACAGCTAAAGGCGGAATCCTGTTCTCCATCGCCAGAACCTTACAACTACCGGTTCGCTTCATCGGTATCGGTGAAGGCATTAATGACCTGAAACCGTTCAATGCCAGTGAATTTGTTGACGCCCTGCTCGAGTAAACAGGGCTAACTACCGCTATGATCCACTTCGATAACATAAGCAAGCGCTATCCAGGCGGACACGACGCCTTAAGCCAGATAAGCTTACGACTTGAAAAAGGACAGATGGCATTTCTAACCGGCCATTCAGGTGCCGGTAAAAGCACCCTGCTGAAGTTAATCGCCATGATAGAACGGCCGACCCGGGGACAGATCTTTCTGGACGGTGTCAACCTGAACAATATCAGTAACCGCAAGATCCCCTATATCCGCCGTAACATCGGTATCATATTTCAGAATCACCACCTGCTCTACGACAGACCGGTCTTTGACAATGTCGCTATGCCTTTGATCATCCAGGGATATCGTCGACAGGAGATACACAAACGGGTTCGTGCTGCACTGAACCAGGTCGGTCTGCTGAGTAAAGAAAAAGCCGATCCGATTACCTTATCCGGAGGTGAACAACAACGTGTCGGCATCGCTCGTGCAATCGTGCACAAGCCTTTATTATTACTTGCCGATGAACCCACAGGTAACCTCGACCCCGAACTCTCACGCGAGATCATGGAACTCTTCGCCCGCTTCAACCAGGTAGGCACTACCGTGTTGATCGCCAGCCATGACCTGGAGCTGATCAAACAGATGGGGTCACCCATGATCAGCCTGCAGGGTGGCAGAGTCTCCCATAATGGCCTGCCGTTCACCCTGAATGATCAGGGGCAGAAATAGCCGTTATGCGTAACAGCCCAAAAAAATCCAGTCGTCTTCGCGCATACTTTAGCCACCACCTGCGCGTCAGTCTCGCCAGCCTGGGCAGATTATATGCACAGCCGATCGCAACACTAATGACAGCCGCGGTAATTGCGATCGCATTAGCTTTGCCCGTCGGTCTCTATATCGGTCTTGCCAACATCGGCCAGGTTAGTACCGGTTGGGATGGATCAACCCAGATCTCTTTGTTCCTGCACACGCATGTAACAGAATCCGAGGCTAAAAAGCTACAGTCAAAACTGGAAAAACACAAAGACATAAAAAAAGTAGAGCTCATTGATAAAGATAAAGGTCTACAGCAGTTCAAGGAGATTTCCGGCTTTGGAGACGCACTGAAATACCTCGACAGCAACCCGCTACCTATCGTGCTCGTCGTACACCCCAGGATCCTTTCAAGCCAGCCAGAACGAACAACGAAACTGGTGAAAGATCTGGGTAATAATAAACTGGTCGAAATCGCTCAACTCGACGTACAGTGGGTAAAACGACTCTATACATTTATCGAGATAGCCAATCGAAGCATCTGGGTCATCAGTTCGATGCTGGCCATCGCCGTACTACTGGTTATCGGAAATACGATTCGACTGGACATACAGAACCGCCGTGAGGAGATAGAGGTATCTAAACTCATCGGCGCCTCTGACGCCTTTATTCGGCGACCATTTTTATACACCGGTTTTTGGTACGGTATCATTGGCGGCGCACTGGCATGGATCATCACGCTTCTTTCTTTGTCGATGATGGAGAGCCCAATACATAAACTGGCCCTGCTCTATCACAGTGATTTTCGACTCACTGGTTTAGGCACTGGCAAAACCCTGCTTTTGATCATAATCAGCTGCGCACTGGGGCTGATAGGCTCCTGGATCGCCGTAAGCCGACACCTTAAAGACATTGAACCTAGCTAATATCTAAATTATCTTCATATTATTCAATATGTTACATAACGCCCGCGCAAGCTACGTGTAAAAAGAAATCAATTTATAGCAGTGAACTTTTCTCATAATTAGCACTCTTACTTCAAGAGTGCTAAAATATTCAACCATGAGAGAAGAAAATATGACAAAAGCTTTAATTCCAGCCCTTCAAGGTGCATCTTTAAGTGCGGGTAATCTGGATGCTTATATTCGTCGGATTAACGGTATCCCCATTTTAACCGCTGATGAAGAACGCGAGCTGGCTCTGCGACTTGAAAACCAGAATGATCTCGAAGCGGCGCAGCAATTAATTATGTCTAATCTACGTTTCGTGGTAAAGATTGCACGCGGTTACTCCGGTTACGGTCTACCACTGGCTGATCTAATCCAGGAAGGTAACATCGGCCTGATGAAAGCGGTCAAACGTTTTTCTACGACACACGAAGTTCGCCTGATCTCGTATGCGGTCCACTGGATCAAGTCAGAGATTCATGAGTTCGTATTACGGAACTGGCGCATCGTGAAAGTCGCTACTACAAAGCCACAACGTAAACTGTTCTTCAAACTACGTAGTTCAAAAAAAAGACTGGGCTGGTTTAGTAATGATGAAGTAAATGACGTTGCCAAAACGCTGGGCGTAAAACCAGAGACCGTTTTAGAAATGGAATCTCGCTTAAGTGGTAGTGATGTAACTTTTGATCCGCCAACGAACGATAATGATGACGAACAACATTTCACACCAGCCGCTTATCTTACTGATGAAAGTGCTGATCCATCTTATCAGCTGGAACATGATGATACCCGCTCACAGGAGTTAAGCCTGATGGCGGACTCACTGAGAACACTGGATGAACGCAGCCAGAACATCATCAAGCGTCGCTGGTTGAATGATGACAAAGCTACACTGCATGAACTTGCTGATGAATACCAGGTATCCGCTGAACGCATTCGTCAGATCGAAAAGAACGCACTGAACAAAATGCGAGTGATATTTGAAGCTTAAGTCCTAAAACGATACGAGAATATATAAAGGCCGGTTTATCAAACCGGCCTTTATATTGTCTAATAAAAACATCATCGTAAAATCAGTCGGTTAAATGACCAAACGATTCATCATGGTTCAAATTTAACGAATTGTGAATTATCCTGCATTTTTTTCGACTCTACGACCACTGGCTTCCATGCATGGCCATAAATGATCTCATAAGTGGCAGGTAATACGTTATTGCGCCTGAATTTTTCATAACAATGACGGACAGCCTGTAACATCGACTTACCTCCCAGACCTTTTCGGGCACGCTCATCAGAATCAACCACCGCAGCCTTCGGCGGGCCGTTTGAAGTGACGTTTGCGCCAATTGCTTTCAGGTCATGCATCAGACCATCGACAGAATCATAGGTAACCGTCAAAATTTCAGCTTCCATCACTGGCTCAGCAAAACCATCCTGCAACAGCGCATCACCGATGTCATGCATGTCGATGAACTGGTTAACATGATTGTTATCATCAACTTTTGACCAGCTATGTCGCAACTCCTTCAGAGTGTCTGGTCCAAATGTAGTAAAGACATATAAACCGCCTGGCTTGAGTACGCGTTTTGCTTCGAGCAATGCCGCATTTAAATCATTACACCACTGCATACTAAGACTGGAGAACACCAGGTCAAACGAATCATCCGCAAAAGGTAACTTTTCCAGATCACCGCAAACAGCTTGCGGTGACCGTAAAAAATTACCGTGCTGATTTGCCTTCATCAGCATGTTTTCAGATAGATCGAGTGTCACCACCTGCGCTTTTTTATAACGAGCAAACAGTGTCGGGATAGCGACCCCGGTCCCGGTCCCGGCATCAAGGATCAACCGCGGTGAGAGCTTAACGACCTCCAGCTTTTCCAGTAGCCGGTTACAGACCTCGGTCTGCAATACTGCAGATTGCTGATAGTTATCAGCCGCGCGGTCAAAAGCACGACGGACACGATGCTGATCAAATTTCTGCTTTTGTGCTTCTGTATGAGACATATTTGGATTGGGTTTATCGACTCAAAAATAACCTGTTTAATTTTACCGCAAAGATCAGACCTGCCTGCTACGTAATTGCTGCGCCAAACTGACCAGCTGCTCTATAAAAAATTCTGACTGAGAGATAAAAGGTGCATGACTGGCATCCGGGTGCACGATCACATCCTGCTGCGCATAATCTTCTTTTAGAGCAAGCGCCAGTTCAACGGGTACCAGGCTGTCTTTTGCACCTAGCAACCAGTGCAGGGGACAGTCGATCGCTTTCAATGTCTGACGCAGGTCCGTATCAAGTAATATCTCCAGCCCTGTCGTCAACGCTCGTGCCGAAGCCATTCCCCGAGACTGAATACTATGCTGTAACTGTCTGACGACATGCATCACATCATCAATACCTTTGACCTGTAGCGCAAGAAAACGGCGAATCGTTTTTTGCTGATTCTGTTCCAGATCGCTGGCGAACTGTTTGAATATTGATTGTTCAACAGCATAATCCCAGCCTGGCTGGCTGACAAAACAGGGATTGGTAGCAACCAGTATAGCGGCAGCTACTCGTTGCGGATATAACTCAGCCAGCCGTAATACCGCCAGCCCACCGAGCGACCAGCCCACCCATAACACTGGACGATGCACTAACGGAACGAGCGTCTGCACATAATCATCCAGCGTATCCGCATGCACCTTCGCCATCGAACCATGCCCGGGAAGGTCTACCAGGACCACGTTTATCCAGTCCGGCAACGACTTGATACACTCATCCCAAACGGCACTGTTCATCGCCCAGCCATGAACAAAAACACAGGTCACTGAATCAGGTTTCACAGTCATTGCGCACTAAACTCGCCATATATAATTACTGGTTCAAGAAACACACAAAGCCGAAAAGAGATAAAGATTTCTTCAAAAGAAGAAGGTAAGCTTGCCCCGCATAGCAAAATATATCTGAAGCAAACTGACCAGAACTACTCATGAACCACTATCTCTATATATTATTATTTGCAGGCGCAGCTTATCTTATCGGCTCGATCTCAACCGCCATTATCACCTGCAGGATCATGGGCATCAAAGATCCGCGAAAAACCGGGTCTCATAATCCTGGAGCGACCAATGTTTTGCGCCATGGCGGTAAAAAGGCCGCTATTATCACCTTATTCGGGGACATGTTGAAAGGTTTAATTCCTGTCCTTGCTGCCATACAGTTTCAACTAGAACCGATCGGCATCGCACTGGTCGGATTATCCGCCCTGCTAGGCCATGTTTTTCCTGTCTATTACGGCTTCAAAGGCGGGAAAGGTGTCGCTACCTATTATGGCGTTATCCTGGCTGTCAACTGGCTGGTCGGTCTGATCGCCCTCGGCATCTGGCTGGCTGTTGCTGCTCTAGTAAAGATCTCATCACTGTCGGCATTGATCTCTATTTTTGCCACACCCTTTATCCTCTGGCATTTCTCACATTCGATAGAACTTACCGCCGCCACAGCAGTGATGAGCATTATCGTACTCTGGCGTCATAAGTCGAACATCCAGTTTCTGCTGCAAGGTACTGAAGGAAAAATTGGCAAGGGAACAAAATAGCCTATGCCTCCCCCCCTAGATTGCCTTCAATTCCTGCATTGACCACCTGGCCCTGGCATCGATCTCCAGCGGCTGCGACTCCCCTGCCATGAGTCGAAAACAGCCGGCCTGAGCGATCATGGCGCCATTATCTGTACAGAATTCGATCCGCGGATAATACAGTTCACCACCCTGCTGCCGTATCATTTCTGCCAGCTCTGCGCGCAAGCGTTTGTTGGCCCCGACACCGCCAGCGATAACCAGCCTCTCACACTGTTGCTGATCAAGTGCACGACGGCATTTTATCTTCAAGGTATCCACCACAGCTTCCTCAAAAGCTAGCGAGATATCAGCTTTTGTCTGCTGACTTAACTCGCCATTTTCAATTTCAGCAGTTTTATGCATGGTATTTAAGGCGAAGGTCTTCAGACCGCTAAAACTGAAATCCAGACCCGGCCTGTCGACCATGGGACGCGGGAATTTATAGACCCCTGACGTGCCCTGCTCTGCCAGTGCCGCTAGCGCTGGGCCACCGGGATAACCCAGACCCAGTAATTTTGCCGTTTTATCGAAGGCCTCGCCGGCAGCGTCATCGAGGCTTTGGCCGAGTAATTCATACTGACCGATACCCTTCACATAGGCCAGTAGCGTATGACCACCAGATACCAGTAATGCAACAAAAGGAAAAGCCGGTGAATTTTCTTCCAGCATCGGCGCCAGTAGATGCCCTTCCATATGATGAACTTCCAGTGCAGGAATACCCAGCGCCCAGGCCAGTGAACGACCGACTGAAGCACCAGACATCAACGCACCTATCAAGCCGGGACCGGCTGTATAGGCAATTCCGTCGATATCGGATTTGCCGATATCTGCCTGATCTAGTGCCCGCTCTAATAAAGGGATCAGGTAACGGATATGATCCCGTGAAGCTAATTCTGGCACCACACCACCATATTCCGCATGCACCGCTACCTGGCTGTGCAGGGTGTGCGCCAGCAACCCCTGGTCACTGTCATATACCGCGATTCCTGTCTCATCACAGGAGCTTTCGATACCTAATACGATCATTTTTTTACAATTTCCCCACCAGATTTGCTATTAATCGGTTAAATTTTGTATTCCGGCTTTTTGTTTTCATTAAAAATGGGATATAATACTTCGTTCACCGCATTCTTTGCGGATTTTTTATGTATGAATTTATTTTTTAAATAGCGATAGGCCAAGAGAGCCTGCTAAAGAGAGCACTATGCCTGCAATACGAGTTAAAGAAAACGAACCATTTGACGTTGCACTGCGTCGTTTCAAGCGTTCATGCGAAAAAGCCGGAGTATTAACCGAGATTCGCAAACGTGAAGCATACGAGAAGCCAACAACAGAGCGCAAGCGCAAAGCTGCTGCAGCTGTTAAGCGTCATCTCAAAAAGCTTTCAAAAGAACGTAATAAATTTGCACGTTCACCTCACCAGCGTCGCCGTTAATTCACTTCTGCTACCCTGTTAAACCCGGTCTCATACGGCCGTGTTTATAATGCTAGCCAGTTAATAATATCGATAATAAAAAAGCTGCCGATGAGTGACCTAAAAAAACAGATCCAGGATGCTGCAGTCAGTGCAATGAAGTCAGGCGAGAAAGAACGCCTGAAGATCATACGCCTGATGACATCATCGATGAAACAGATAGAAGTCGATGAACGCATAGAACTGGATGACGCACGCGTCATCGCCATCCTCGACAAGATGGTCAAGCAACGTCGTGAGTCCATCTCACAGTTTAAAACTGCTGGTCGTGACGACCTGGTGAAACAGGAAAATCTCGAGATAGATATCATCCAGGAGTTCCTGCCACAGGCGTTGAGCGAAGAAGAAGTAGATGCCATCGTCAACCAGGCTATCGAACAAACTGCAGCCAGCTCTATAAAAGATATGGGTAAAGTGATGGGCCTGGTCAAACCACAGATCATCGGACGCGCCGACATGGGCGAAGTCAGTGGCCGTATCAAGTCTATGTTAAGCACCAACTAGTAAACAGCTATCAAGCTTTACTGAGTTAATCGTTATTTAAATCAACAAGAAGAATACCTCATACATACATGAGCGAACTAAAAAACGATAGATACATAAAAGCCCTGCTGCGCCAGCCAGTAGACCGCACACCTGTCTGGATCATGCGACAGGCTGGACGTTACCTGCCAGAGTACCGTGAACTACGAGCACAGGCCGGTGACTTTATGACCTTGTGCAGTACGCCTGAACTGGCCTGCGAGGTGACCCTGCAGCCACTGCGTCGCTTCGATCTGGATGCCGCCATCTTATTCTCAGACATACTGACCATCCCGGATGCGATGGGACTGGGACTTTACTTCTCTGAAGGAGAAGGCCCCAGGTTTACCAAGACTATCGACACCGCCAGCGATGTTAACAACCTGATTATCCCGGATCCGGCCGATAAACTCTCTTATGTAACTGATGCTGTCTCACTGATTCGCAAGGAACTCAACGGCAGCGTACCATTGATCGGTTTTGCAGGTAGCCCGTGGACACTGGCAACTTATATGGTAGAAGGCGGAAGCAGCAAAACCTTCTCCAAGGTAAAAGCATTATTATTTGAAGACCCGACATCTGCTCACATCCTGATGAGCAAACTTGCGGATTCCGTTGCGCTCTACCTGAACGCACAGATCGAAGCAGGCGCACAGGCGGTCATGGTGTTTGACAGCTGGGGCGGTGCATTGACTACGCCACATTACAAAGCATTCTCTCTTGCCTACATGCAACAGATCGTTGACCAGCTCATTCGTGAAAAAGATGGCCAGAAGATACCTGTCGTCTTATTCACCAAAGGCGGCGGTATCTGGCTACCTGAGATCGCTGATACCGGTTGCGATGGTGTTGGCCTGGACTGGTCGGTAGACATCAGTGTCGCCCGCCAGCAGATCGGTGACAGGGTCGCACTGCAGGGCAATATGGATCCAGCCATCATGGCGACCAACCCGGAAGTTATCAGGCAGGAAGTCAGCCGCATCCTCGCGGATTTCGGTCATGGTAACGGCCATGTATTCAACCTGGGTCACGGCATCACACCCAATATAATCCCGGATAATGTTGCCGCACTGGTCGATGCGGTACACGATATCAGCGCGCAATACCATACTTAGACACGCCTCTGTACTGCCGGTCAGTAACAACGACAGATCCATAAAACGATCACACATTTTTATAGTAGTTTCGTTATACTCTGATTAAACAATAATCAGTGATTGCGTCATGCGGCCGCGCAAAAATATTTTATTTAATCTTATTTATTTCATCATGTTTACGCTGCTTTGCTTCAGCAATGCGGCCGTCAGCGCAACATCAAAAAACGTCTCACCTGAATCAGAACCAGCAGCATCCGAGCGGCCAAAGATCGGACTGGTATTAAGTGGTGGCGGTGCGCGCGGATTTGCACATATCGGCGTATTGAAGGTCCTCGAAGAGAACAATGTCCCGATCGATTATATCGTTGGTACCAGTATGGGCTCCATCATCGGTGGCCTCTATGCCATCGGATTAACGCCTGAAGAGATAGAACATGGCGTAAATGGCATCGCCTGGGATAAGGTATTTAATGACTTTGCTAACCGTGATTACAAATCATATCGCCGGAAACAGGATGACTACGATTTCTTCAACATGCACCGTGTCGGCATCAACAAAGACGGCGTACAGATATCACCCGGGTTGATCGAAGGCCAGCAAATAGAACTGGCACTTGACCGCCTTGCTTACCCCGGTTTTCATATTCACGATTTCGACCAGCTACGCATCCCTTACCGTGCCGTCGCAACCAATATCGAAAACGGTGAACCGTTTATTATCAAAAGCGGAAACCTGGCACGCGCCATGCGCGCCAGTATGTCCATTCCCGGTGCGCTGCCACCGATCACCATCGATGACACACTGCTGGTCGATGGCGGTATAGCAAATAATGTACCAATCGATATCGCACGCAAGATGGGCGCCGATATCGTCATCGTAGTCGATGTCAGTGCGCCGCTGGAGAAAAAAGAAGATATCAAATCAGGCATCGATGTCACCGGCCAGTTAACTACGATACTGACACGCCGTATCGCTGACAGCCAGATAAAGACAATGAAGGAAGATGATGTGCTGATCGTACCAGGCGCGCGGGAGATCTCATCTTCAGACTTTAATAAATATCCTGAGCTGATACATGCCGGTTACACCTCTGCCAGTGATCAGCTAGAGCAAATAAAAAAATTATCCCTGTCATACGAGGCATACGCCTCTTATATCTCTGCACTGCCCATGGTTGCGGTGAAACAGCCGATTATCAAATTTATCGAGATTAATAATAGAACGGCACTTCGAGATGATGTCATGCGTATACGAATACGTCAGAAGATCGGGGAACCGCTTAACATCACACAGCTGGAAGAGGATCTCTCATACATCTATGGCCTTGATTATTCAGGCTCGGTGGTTTATTCAGTGAAACAGAGGGACGGTGAACACGGCCTGGCCATCTTCATCCGTGACCGTGAATGGGCAGACAGTTACCTGCAGTTTGGTCTGTCTATCGAATCGGCTTTTGAAGTTCTCTCGATATCCAACTTCAGCGTGAGTTACAACAAAAACAACCTGAACGACCTTGCCGGAGAGTTTCGTGCGGTTGGCGTAATTGGCTCCGAGCCGGAACTGACCGCCGAGTTATATCAACCTGTCAATATCAAACTGGATACCTTTGTCTCATTAAAGACCGGATTTAACACTGAAATCATACCAACCCTTATTGATGACCATATCGAATCCGTCCAGCGAATCAACCGAACTTTTGTCACCCTGTCTGCCGGCCAGATATTTTTACAAAATACAAAGTTCAGTTTAGGTCTCAGCTACAACGACGGCAACATCAATTCCATCGCCGGGCTTAAAGTTAACCAGCCTAACTTCATCGAAAGTTATTATTATGTAAAATTATTTCATGATTCTCTGGACAATCTGAGCTTCCCAAATAGAGGTTTCTATAGCAGCATAAGTTATGCTGACAACCGGGAAGGACTCGGCGCGAGCCTGGACTTCGAACAGATCAAGATGGTCATCAGCGGGGCAACGACCTTTGATCGGTATACCATTTTCGGCCGCGCCATCGCTGAGACAGTTGAAAGTGAGGACCAGCTCACGCTAAATTCGCTGCTAATACATGGTGGTCTTTTTGAACTGTCAGGTACTGTCCGAAATGAACTGGTTAGCCCGTATTTCGGTCTGCTCGAGGCTGCATTTTATCGTCGTCTGGGCGATATCACCTTTTTGCCTATCTATACGGGATTTTCCCTCGAAGCAGGTAATGCCTGGTTTGAAAGAGATGATATCCGCAGTAATAACCTGCGTTATGCCGGTAGCATATTCGTCGGCGCAGACACGTTTATGGGACCATTATATTTTGCTTTTGGTGCAACCGACCAGGGCGAACGTGCCATCTACCTGAATATTGGCAAATCCTTCCTAGAGGATTAAGTTTAGTTCTAATTAGAACAGCTGTTCCGGTATCGCAGTTGCGTTTTCCCCGCTAGGCAGCGACTCCACCTGTCCCGCACCACCTGTAGCAGGCACGTTTTCTTTTCTGAAGAGCTCAAACACGGTATTGGTGTCAGCATCTGTTGCCGCCTGGCCAGTCTCCGCATTGATCTTCATGGTGACCAGGCCATCAGGTCGTGGCAACTGTTTTTCAAATGTACCAGCCAACGCGACTTTCATGAAATCTATCCACACCGGTAACGCAGCAGACGAACCCGTTTCCTTGCTGCCCAAAGGTTTGAGCTGATCAAATCCTATCCATGTCGTGGTCACCAGGTCAGGGTTATAACCATTGAACCAGGCATCACGCTGATCATTGGTGGTACCGGTCTTACCGGCGAGATCCTTTCTGCCTAAGGACATAGCGCGGCGGCCAGTACCTCGCAGCACGACATCCTGCAGTATAGAATTCATCTGGAATGCCAGACGGGGCTCAAGCGTGCGCTCAGCCTGTTTAGGCAATTTTGCCAGAGAATCTTCTTCGACGATATCGGATGACCATCTCTGTTCAGCAATGACACACGATGCACATGCAACAGCGGGATCAGCTTCATACAATACGCTGCCATCTGCATCTTCAATTCGCTGAATCAGGTAAGGCTTTGTCAGGTATCCACCATTGGCGAACACAGAGAACACGCGAGACATCTGTAACGGGCTGAGTTCTGCACTACCTAACGCCAGCGACAGGTCATAACGAAGCTCTTTGCTATCCAGACCAAAGTTCGTCGCGTATTGCGTAGCGTGTTTGAGTCCGATATCGCGAAGTATGCGGATCGATACCAGGTTGCGTGACTTATACAACGCTTCTCTCAACCGGGTCGGACCAAAAGTCTTGCCGCTATAATTTTCCGGGCGCCATTGACCTTCCAGCGCCGAATCTTCAAATACCACTGGCGCATCATTGATCAGGCTGGCCGGCGTATACTTTTTATCCAGTGCCGCAGCATATATTATGGGTTTGAAACCTGAACCAGCCTGTCTCTTAGCCTGCACAACACGATTAAATTTGCTGTGTTCAAAATTGAAACCACCGGTCAGTGCCTGAATAGCACCCGTATCAGGCTTCACCGATACCAGCGCACCCTGAACTTCCGGAACCTGAGCCAGGCTCCAACCGGTGACCGGATTATTAGCGAGCCAGACCACATCACCTGGCTTGATGACATCGGAAACTTTTTTCAGCTCTTTGCCGACCCGGTTTACGCTGACATATTCACGCGCCCACTGAATACCGCTCCAGGGAATTCGTACCTTGCTACCATCCTTCAGCATTGCGGTAGCTGAACGGCGCTCTATTGATGCGGCTTCAGGAGCTGCAGCTGCATTTTTGGCCTGCTCCGCATTTGCATCGAGGGAGATATCATCATTCACCGAGAGGATCAGCGCCGGTACGAATCGCCCGTAATTTTCATCGTCTTTCAATATATCGACCAGAGCAGGCTTACCGTCTTCGTTTTCACCATCTATAGTCAGAGCGGAAGCTTCTGCATTCTCGGGATCTAGCTCGACATGCCGGATGACACCTCGATAGCCATGACGATGATCATAAGCCACCAGGCCGTTCCAGATACTGTCATTGGCTGCCTGCTGAAGTCGTTTGTTTATCGTCGTGTATACATTAAGTCCACGTACATAAGCTTCATCACCAAACTGTTTAACGATCTCAGCGCGCGCCATTTCATTCACGTAGGGCGCATATACGCCGATGTCGCTGCTGTGACGACGTGCAGTTACCGGCGCTTCTAGCTGCTCTTCAAATTGCGCGGTGCTGATAAATTCAAGCTGATGCATGCGCGACAATACATAATCACGACGAATAGTTGCACGATCAGGATTCACGATCGGATTATATGTCGACGGTGCTTTCGGTAAACCGGCTATCATCGCGATCTGTGCCAGTGTCAGTTCATCCAGGTCAACACCGTAATAAGTTTGCGCAGCTGCAGCGACACCATAAGAACGGTTTCCCAGATATATTTTATTTAGATACAGCTCGAGAATTTTTTCTTTATCCAGTTCACGCTCGATTTTCAACGCCAGCAGGATTTCATTTAATTTACGCAGATAGGTCTTTTCACTACTCAGATAGAAGTTTCGCGCCAGCTGCATGGTGATGGTACTACCACCCTGTCCGCGCTCACCGGTCATCACCAGGTTAACTACTGCACGCAATATACCCTGATAATCCACCCCCGGGTGCTCGAAAAAACGATCATCTTCAGCAGATAGAAATGCCTGTTGCATCAGCTCCGGTATCTCATCGAGTTTCTTCGGTGTCCGTCTTTTCTCACCGAATTCCCCCATTAATGCACCATCACTGCTATAAATACGGAGTGGGACTTGAAGTTGAACGTTACTCAGGCCCTCGATGGAAGGTAATTTAGGGTTTAGGTAGAAATAGCCACCAGCGACTACTGCGGTTGCAATCGACGTCATCACCAGAGCGATGATGATGAGTAGTTTAAAAACATTTAGAAATCGCACTGTTCCATTACCTGCGTTATGAGTGTTGTCAAGGCGGCAAAGTATATAGGTTTACAAACATTTTTTCGACATTGTTGTACATCGCCTAGTATTTTTCTACACTTACCGATAATATTTAATGCAAAAATTATAATATATTCTATAACTACCTTTAAAATATATAAATTAGGGGAGTCGCGTGGGTCTGTTAAAGCGCAAGAAATCAGCAATATTAGGTCTAGATATTAGTTCGACGTCAGTAAAACTGCTCGAACTAGCTCAGGACGGCGATAAATACCGTGTGCAAAGCCTTGCGGTCGAGCCACTACCGGATAATGCGGTCGTCGACAAAAATATACAGAATGTCGAAGCTGTCGGTGCAACTATCCAGAAAGCGGTAAAAAAATCGGGCACCAAGACAAAAGATGCAGCGGTCGCCGTGGCCGGTTCTGCCGTCATCACGAAAATCATCACCATGCCCACCGGGCTGAGCGATGATGAACTGGAAACCCAGATCGAGATGGAAGCGGATCAGTACATCCCTTACCCACTGGAAGAAATCAACCTCGATTTCGAGGTCATCGGTGCAACTGCCAACAACCCGGAAACTGTTGATGTATTACTGGCAGCATCACGGAGTGAAAATATCGAATTACGTTCGGCCGCGTTAACCTTAGGCGGCCTAACACCAAAGATTGTCGACGTTGAAGCTTATACCATCGAAAACTCATCCAAGATGGTCGCCCACCAGATGGAAGAGGATAGTGAAGACAAACTCATCGCTGTCATCGATATCGGCGCCACCATGACCAGCCTTAACGTGGTCGAGAACAATCACCTTATATATACACGTGAGCAGAGCTTTGGCGGAAAACAGCTGACCGAAGAGATCATGCGCCGCTATGGTCTGGCCTATGATGAAGCCGGGAGACTCAAAAAAGAGGGTGGCCTACCGGATAATTACATCCCGGAAGTACTGGAACCCTTTAAAGAGACTATCGCTCAGCAAGTAGGCCGCTTCCTTCAGTTCTTTTATACTTCAGGCCAGCACAATGCGGTTGACCTGATCGTGCTGGCAGGCGGATGCGCATCTATACCCGGTATCGATGAGCTGGTCGAGTCACAGCTGGATACCACCACAGTGATCGCAAACCCTTTCGCAGAGATGTCACTGGCATCTAAAGTCAACCCACAGAATTTAAGCAACGACGCACCATCACTGATGATAGCCTGCGGCCTTGCCATGAGGAGCTTTGACTAATGGCACATATTAATTTACTCCCATGGCGCGAAGAACAGCGACAGGAACAGACCAGGCAGTTTGCCACCATTACAATTCTTTCGATGGCCTTGACTGGTGCACTCATCTTTATGGTTCATGTGACATTTAGCAACCAGATCGAGCATCAGAATTACCGCAACAAGATTTTACAGGATGAAATCGCAACGCTTGACGCTTCGTTAAAACAGATTGCAGCACTGGAAGAAACCAAGGAGCAATTGCTAGCCCGTATGGATGTCATCCAGTCACTACAGCAACAGCGACCCCAGATCGTCCATTTATTCGATGACTTCGTTCGCACAGTACCTGAAGGCATATATCTTAGAGATATCAAACAGGAAGGTGATCAGCTGACCATAAAAGGAGTCGCTGAATCAAATGGCCGGGTATCAGCCTACATGAGAAATATCGACTCTTCAGACTGGATGACAACACCTAAACTTAAAGTGATCGAAACCAAAGAGGGCACCCTGAGAAGCAGTGACTTCACCTTGGTCACATCACAGGCCTCACCAGATGATAAAAAAGAAAAAACTAAAGGGGATGACAGCTAATGGATCTCTCCGAAATTAATCTAAATGATCTGGATATCGAAGATCTTAAGAAGATCGGCACGGCACCTTTACCTGTCAAGATCGGGATCATCGTCGTCCTCTGTATCGGCCTGGCAGTTGCAGGTTATTTTCTCGACACGACTACTCAGAAAGCTGAACTCGATAAGGTTATCGCCGAAGAACAGCAACTGCGCAAAGTTTTTTCCGGCAAACAGGCAAAAGCTGCCAACCTTGAAGCTTATAAACAACAGCTTGATGAAATGCGCACCTCCTTTGGTACCTTATTAAGACAGTTACCGAACGAGACAGAGATCGAAACCCTGTTAACAGACATCTCGCAGACCGGCATCTCTGCCGGTCTGGAGATCGATTTTTTCAAACCTGAGGGGTTAAGGCCTAAAGAGTTTTATTCCGAGTACCCTATCAAGCTGAAAGTTACCGGTCGTTATCATGAGTTTGCAGAATTCATAAGCGGTGTTGCTGCTCTGCCTCGAATCGTTACGGTACAGGACATTGCTATAAAACCGTCAGATGCTAAAAAAGGCGGCGTAAAATTAACCATGGAATTGACCGCTATCACCTACCAGTACCTCGATGAGTCTGCGGAGGTAGCCGAATAATGTATATAATTAAACAAGGCATGCTGATCGCTGGTTTATTAAGCCTGGCTTCATGCAGTCAGGACATTTCTGACCTGCAATCATTCATCGCACAGACGAAGTCTGCACACGTGGGCAGTGTAAAGCCGATCCCTCAGTTTAAACCATATGAAAGCTTCAGCTATTCAGCCGCAGAACTACGTGACCCGTTTGTTGCAACGATCGATCTCGAGGATGACGCAACCACTAAGACGAGCTTGCTCAACCCTGATTCAACACGGCCGAGAGAGGCTCTCGAAGTCTTTCCATTAGACACGCTAAGCATGGTCGGCATACTGGAACAGAACGACCAGCTTTGGGGACTGATCAAAGACCCACAGAACATAGTGCACCGGGTTCAGGTAGGCCAATATATGGGACAGAGTGAAGGCCGGATATTAGAAATCAACGAAACCGCTATCTACCTGGTTGAAATCGTACCTGATGGTATTGGCGGTTATATAGAAAGAGATGCATCAATCGCAATTGGCGGCAATTAATAAAGCAGCCGGATATTGCGAGCGCGCGGAGAAAGAGATGTTAAAAATAATAATAAATAATCAAGAGAATGGGCAAAACATGAACGTTTCCAGACACACCATACCTATGGGTAAATATATCTTACAGACGTTGTCACTGTTCTGCTTGCTGAGCACACTAGCATTTGCCAATACTAATCCGGCAGCTAACACCTCGGCTAACAGCATCGAGAGCGTGCAATACTCTAGTTTAACCGGCAATCGTATTCAGATCAGCCTGGAGCTAAGCAATGAAGCAGTAACACCGCTAAGTTTCACTATCGATAACCCGGCACGGATCGCTTTTGATTTTGAGAATACCGGCAGCAAACTACCAAAACGCTCGCAGCCTATCGGTATCGGTATCGCCCAGTCGATCACTACCATTTCAACCAAGACAAAAACACGTGTCATTTTAAATTTGACCGAAGTCGTACCATACCAGGTTACTACCCAGGGCAAAAATGTATTAATCACCTTAGACAGCGAAGCGACAGGTGCAGCCTTTGATTCTAGCAACACAGCTGTTGCCACAACGGCACCAGGAACACCCCGTTTTTCAAATAATCCTCGCGGTATAGAAAATATCGACTTCAGACGCGGCGAAGAGGGTGAAGGCAGGGTCGTTATCAACCTTACCGAAGCGAATATCCCTATGGATATCAGTGAAGAGTTTGGAAAGGTCGTGGTCAAATTCCTCGGCATCAAACTGCCGGATGAGCTACGCCAGACATTGGACGTACTCGACTTTGCTACACCAGTAAAATCAGTGAGTAGCTTCGAAGAAGATGATAATGTCCGTATCGAGATCGAACCTGTCAGCAGCAACTATGAACACGTTGCCTACCAGGCAAACAATATCTTTACTATCGAGATGAAACCTATCAGTAAAGATGAACTGGAAGAAGTCAAAAAAGAGAAATTCGGCTATACCGGCGAACGTCTGTCACTTAATTTCCAGGACATCCCTGTACGTGCCGTGCTACAGCTGATCGCTGACTTCACCAGTCTTAACGTGGTGGTAAGTGACTCCGTTGACGGCAACCTGACATTACGCCTGAAAAATGTACCATGGGATCAGGCGCTCGATATCATCCTGAAAGCCAAAGGTTTATCTAAACGTGAATCTGGCACAGTAATGATGATCGCACCGAGCGAAGAAATCGCCGCACAGGAAAAAATCGACCTGGAAGCCCAGCAGTCAATTACCGAACTTGCTCCTATGAGAAGCGCATTCTTCACCATCAACTTCGCTAAAGTGGGTGAACTAGCGACATTATTCACCGGTGGCGGTGGCAGTGGAGAAGATGCCGAAGAAGGCGCTCCAGTGGCTACCGGTATCCTCAGTCCACGTGGCAGCGTCATCATCGATGAACGTACCAATACGCTAATCGTAAAAGATACCGAAGAGGTTATATCTGAGATTCGCCGCACACTGAAACTGCTTGATATCCCTATCCGACAGGTAATGATATCTTCACGTATCGTTATCGCTCAGGATGAATTCACTAAAGAACTGGGATCTCGATTCGGTGTCACCAAGGCTGCTTCTAACAGCAGCGGCTTCGGTGTAACCACGGGTACCTTCCAGGGTGCAGACACTATCGCATCGAGCGGTCTTGATAATATCGCGGCTAGTGGATCACCTGAGCCATTCACCATACCTAGCGGTATCAATGCAGTAGACCGCCTAAACGTTAACCTGGCAACCGCTGGCGCCGCTGCTGGTAGCCTGGCATTTGCGGTATTGAGCGGCAGCTCACTGATCGACCTTGAGATATCCGCCCTGCAGGCAGAAAACAAAGGTGAAGTAATCTCTAGCCCTCGTGTAGTAACCGCCGATAGACATGAAGCACACATCGAACAGGGTGTAGAGATTCCATATCTGTCAGCATCTTCAAGTGGTGCCACACAGGTCGAGTTCAAGAAAGCAGTTTTGAGTATCGTTGTAACACCTCAGATCACACCGGATGACCGTGTCATCATGGATCTGTCAGTCACCAACGATACCGTCGGCGATATTTTCGCAGGTATCCCAAGTATCGATACCCGTGAAGTTGGCACACAGGTATTAGTTAATAACGGAGACACCGTGGTATTAGGTGGTATCTATCAGCAGATCACTCGTGATGAAGTTGATAAAGTACCTTTCCTCGGTGACATACCATTGATCGGTTATTTCTTTAGACACACACTGGAAAGCGACGAAAGACGGGAGTTGCTTATATTTGTTACACCTAAAATCCTTAAAGATGCTCTCTCACTTTAGATAATTACCTGATATTGAGGTAAGGAAGAAACAAACATGAACAACTGCTTTTTAACAACAATTTTACTTACCAGCAGCATGTATATTGCTGGCTGCAGCGATGACAACAGTTCCTTTGAAACACCAATAGTTGCGGGAGAAGAAGATGTACCGGAAAATGCAGGCGTAGTCTCACAGAAGAATATGTCCATTTCCGCCTCTGACCCGCAACCTCCAATATATGATCCAGATACAGGAATATATACTGACACAGAAGTAGATATATTCGTAAAAGTCGGGGATATCAGCAATCAACTGTTGACTGACAGTCACACAATATATTTCGCCACAGAATGGGGTCTAATCACCCCGAGTTGCACCACAGTAAATGGAGAGTGCTCAGTCAAATGGCAAACATCCTCATTTTCAAATATACCCCGTGATCTGCTCACTACAGTTACTGCGTGGACGGTTGGAGAAGAAACATTCTTAGACACCAATGGTAATAAAATATTTGATGATAATGATATTGGTTCTGTATTTGTCGATATTGAAGAACCCTATGTAGATATAATTAGGGATGGCGTCTTCAATGATGGCGACACACTAATCGATGTAGTCAATGGAAATGACTTGACCGGCGCCAATGGTGTTCATGATATTGGTGATACTTTTTTAAACAGCCCTAACTGTACGCATAGTTCTTTGTGTAGCTCAGTAGCACCAACAACTTTCATTTGGGTTGATATGGATTTATTTATGCTCAAACCGGCTCCACCAGAAACGCCGGCCACGACCCCCTAATATTTCTGCTATGCTATGCGGCCTCGCTTCTACCAAAAGCGCAGGCCGCTTTTTTTATGTACAAAAAAAACAACATCTTCTTGATCGGCTTAATGGGCACAGGCAAAACTACTGTCGGCCGCCAGCTGTCGCGCAAGCTAAAGATGGACTTTTACGACAGTGACCGAGTAATCGAAGAGCGCACCGGTGCCGACATCCCTCTTATCTTTGAAAAGGAAGGAGAAGCTGGTTTTAGAAAACGTGAAACTGACGTTATTGATGAGCTCACACAGAAGAAAAACATCATCCTGGCAACAGGTGGCGGCGCCGTTTTAAACAGCGAAAACCGCAATCACCTGATCAACCGGGGCACGGTGTTCTACCTGAAAAGCAACCTGAAAACACTGATCGAACGCACCAGCAAGGATAAGAACAGACCACTTCTACATGCAGATGAGCCTGCCGAGAACATCCTGAAACGCCTGCTTGAAGAACGTGGGCCGCTTTATGAAGAAACAGCGGATTACACCATAGAAACAGCCAGCAACTCGATTCATAGCGTAATTCAGGCTATCATTAAGTCTCTAAAATAGAGTACACCCGATAATAAAATGACCACACTGACCGTTGAACTCGGCGAACGCAGTTATCCGATCTATATCGGCAATAACCTGCTCGGACAGACTGACCTGATAAAAAGACATATACCGGGCAATAGCGCCCTTATTGTCAGCAACGAGACCGTAGCCCCGCTGTATCTGGACAAGACCCAATCCATGCTGTCTGGACTAAAGAATGAATCGGTAATACTTCCCGATGGCGAACAATACAAGAACCTGGAAGTATTGAACAAGATCTACGATGGTCTGCTGCGCAATCGTTTTGACCGCAATACCACCATAATCGCACTAGGTGGTGGCGTAGTCGGCGACATGGCGGGTTTTGCCGCAGCCAGCTACCAGCGCGGCGTACACCTTATACAGATTCCCACTACCCTGTTATCCCAGGTTGATTCATCCGTCGGAGGCAAGACCGGTGTAAACCATGCCCTCGGCAAAAACATGATCGGTGCGTTTTATCAACCGAGAGCTGTCATTGCTGATACCGATACCCTGGACACCCTGCCCGACCGTGAATTGAGCGCTGGCCTCGCAGAGGTCATCAAATATGGCCTGATCTGTAACCGTGAATTCTTTGACTGGCTGGAGAACAACATGCAGGCCCTGTTATCTCGAGACAAACAGGCGTTGAGCCATGCTATAGAAGTATCCTGCCAGACTAAAGCTGATGTGGTCGCCGCCGATGAACGCGAAAGCGGTAAGCGCGCCCTGCTCAACCTCGGCCATACTTTTGGCCACGCTATCGAAAATGGCATGGGCTACGGTGAATGGCTGCATGGTGAAGCGGTCGGCGCCGGCATGTGCATGGCAGCAGTCATGTCGAACCAGATGGGCTGGATGAATGATGAAGATACACAGAAAACAATCAATCTTATTGAACAGGCAAAACTGCCCAGTAAAGCGCCTGGTATGATGACCGCCGAAAAATTTCTCGAGCTGATGTCTGTTGATAAAAAAGTGCTTGATGGTGTATTACGACTGATACTGATGAAAGGCATCGGTCAGTCTCTGGTAACAGATGAATACACCCTGGACGATTTAAATAAGGCCATAAAACACTGCATTGCAGGCTGAACATAGCAGAACAGGAAATGAGTATGAACAGCAGTTACAGTGGACGATTAGTATCATACGCATGTAATGACACACAGTCATACGGACGTCGGCATGAAGAAACACATCCGACTTACCGCAATGAATATCAACGTGACCGTGACCGCATAATCCACTCAGCGGCATTTCGGCGCCTGGAATACAAGACACAGGTATTCGTGAACCATGAAGGTGATCTGTTCCGCACCCGGCTGACACATTCACTAGAAGTTGCGCAGATAGCTCGCAGTATCGCACGTGAGTTGCAGCTACACGAAGATCTGACCGAAGCGATAGCTCTTGCCCATGATCTTGGTCACACGCCTTTTGGCCATGCCGGGCAGACAGCGCTAAACAACTGCATGAAAGATTTTGGCGGATTCGAACACAATATCCAGTCATTGCGCGTCGTCGACAAGCTGGAGCAGAAATATGCCGACTTCAACGGACTCAACCTGACATTTGAAACACGTGAGGGTATCCTGAAACACTGTGCCATCAATAACGCTAAAGACCTCGGCGATGTCGGTGAACGCTTTCTTGAGAAAACCCAGCCCAGCCTGGAAGCACAGCTGACCGACCTGTCTGATGAGACCGCGTACAATAATCACGATATAGATGACGGCATTCGTTATGGCCTCATCAGCATCGACGAGCTGTTGAATATTGAACTATTCCGCACCCAGTACGACATCGTCAACAAACAATATCCCGGCCTGGACGACAAGAAACTCATCCACGAGATCATCCGCCGCATGATCAATGTGATGGTGGTCGACCTGATCGATACCTCACGACAGAATATTAAAAATGCAAGCCTGAGCACCATCGAGGATGTACGCAACCAGGGCCAGAAAATAATGGCTTTCAGTAAAGAAATGAGCGAGAAAAAACTGGAGCTGAAGCAGTTCCTTCGTAAAGAACTTTATCAGCACTACCGCGTACATCGAATGACCAAAAAAGCGGCTGACGTTATCGAAGCCCTGTTCAATGCATTCATGGATGACCTGAAGATTTTACCCACGGAAGCACTAGACCACTGCAACATACTCAAAGAAAAACATGGCGAGAAAGGCGTCGCTCGTGGTATTTCAGACTATATCGCCGGCATGACCGACCGTTACGCCATCGTGGAGTTCGAAAGGATCTTCAATCCTCGCCAATTGTCTTTCGTAAACCTGCACCCATAAAAGAATCGTGGCTGGGCTGATTCCGCAAAATTTTATTGACGACCTGATCTCACGTAGTGACATCGTCGAAGTTATCAACGCACGTGTCCCTTTGAAAAGAAAAGGCAAAGAATACACCGCGTGCTGCCCTTTCCATAACGAGAAAACACCTTCGTTCACAGTCAGTGAAAACAAGCAGTTCTACTACTGTTTCGGCTGTCACGCCAAGGGCAATGTCATCGGCTTCCTGATGGACTATGAACATCTGAGTTATGTCGACGCTATCGAATCACTGGCTGCAGACCAGCACCTGGATGTACCACACGAAGAAGACAGCCGCTCACATCAGCAGAGACAGGACAAGCAGCCGCTGTATGACATATTAAAACAGGCCAGTGATTTATTTCAGCAACAGCTCAAAACATCCGAGCGTGCGATCGACTACCTCAAACAACGCGGCCTGAGCGGCGAAGTCGCCAGGCAGTTCAAGATCGGCTATGCACCTGATGGCTGGGATTTCCTGGTCAAACACCTTGGAAAATCTAAAGACCACCTGCTGGCACTGAATAAGACCGGCCTGGTCGTTACTAAAGATAACAATAAAACCTACGACCGGTTCCGGGATCGCATCATCTTCCCCATCACGGATCAGCGTGGCCGCATCATCGGCTTCGGTGGCCGCATACTCGATCAGGGTGAACCAAAATATCTGAACTCTCCGGAAAACGCCGTCTTCCACAAAGGATATGAACTCTATGGTTTATACGAGACCAAACAGGCGTTAAGACAAATTGATCGCATCATTGTCGTAGAAGGTTACATGGATGTTGTCGCCCTGGCGCAGCATGGAATCAGTTATGCGGTGGCATCATTGGGTACAGCAACCACGACTGAACAGATCCAGAAAACATTCCGCGCCACCCACGAGATAATTTTCTGTTATGACGGCGATAATGCAGGCAAGAAAGCCGCATGGCGGGCACTGGAAAATACGCTATCCGTAATCCGTGACGGTATGATCGCAAAGTTTCTTTTTCTCCCCGAGAAGGAAGACCCGGACACCATGGTCCGCAAAGAGGGCAAAGAGGCATTTGAAGAGCGCATCAAGAATGCCACGACATTGTCAGAGTTTCTGTTTGATAACCTGAAAGCTTCTTCTGATATAAGCACACAGGAAGGTAAGGCACAGCTCGCCAGCAAAGCAAATAAACTGATTCAGAAGATGCACAATAGCCTGTTCAAGGATCTGCTGATAGAAGAACTATCTTCGCTCGTCGGACTCAGTCAGCAGCATCTCGAATCAAAAATATCCTCAGCCGATGCAGCGAACAAAGCGGTCCCAAAAACAGTCAAACCTGTGCGTGGCCAGCAGGTGCAAAACAACAAGACACGCATAGCTATCGCGTTGCTGTTGCAGAATCCGTCACTGGCATCGCACCAAAAAGTCCCGGATGCTTTTCAAAATGCATTTACCAAAGGACTGCCCCTTCTCTACGAATTACAGAAGACCATCGAATCAAACACCGAGATAAGTTCAGCAGCGCTACTTGAACGTTTTCGAGGTAGCGAACATGAGAAAGCCTTAAATATATTGTCGATGCTACAAACACCGGAAACAGAAAATACTGACAATATAAAGGAAGTATATAAAGACCTGATCGAGCGACTGCAGTATGACGATCGTGACGAATATTTTAATTTTAAAATAACTAATAATGAACAGCTCACCTCAGAAGAACAGAAAGAATACCTTGAGCTCTGCAGCAAATAACATTTGACATCAATCAATATAGATTGATAATATCCGCCACTAAGCGCTAATTTGCCTCAGATTGCGAGCGCTATATAAATACAGCTAAAGCGAGTTTCGGTACAAAAGAACATCGAAAACCCGTTTTAGCAACAGCTTAGACGGGTTTTTTTATGCCCATGGATGGGCGGTATGTCGCAAGCAGCCAGGGATGGCGATGCGACGATGCTCGTACAGAAAATTAACAATGCAGGTAATCGCTTGCTTTAGAGAAGGTTTAAACATGAGTAGTCATCTATTTACATCCGAATCCGTTTCAGAAGGTCATCCTGATAAAGTTGCTGACCAGATTTCAGACGCCGTACTCGACGCTATATTTGAGCAGGACACCAAGGCACGTGTTGCCTGTGAGACAATGATCAATACAGGCATGGTTGTAATCGCCGGTGAGATAACGACTTCCGCCTGGATCGATATGCAGGAAGTGGTCAGAAACACGATCAAGGAAATCGGCTATAACAGCTCAGAGATGGGGTTTGACTACGCTTCCTGCGCCGTAATCACTTCGATCGACAAACAGTCTGCCGATATCGCAGCCGGTGTTGATGAGTCATCCGACCATGAACAGGGCGCCGGTGACCAGGGACTGATGTTCGGTTACGCCAGCAACGAAACCGATGTTTTGATGCCAGCACCGATCACCTATGCGCACCGTCTGGTAAAACGCCAGGCCGAACTTCGCAAGAACGGCACCCTGCCCTGGTTACGCCCCGATGCCAAGAGCCAGGTCACTTTCCGTTACGAAGATGACAAGCCAGTCGCTATCGACGCGGTAGTTGTCTCGACGCAACACGACCCAGATATCAAATACGAAACCCTGCGTGAAGCCGTCATCGATGAGATCATCACCCACGAGCTGCCAGAACACTGGATCAGTAAAGATACAAAATTCCATGTAAACCCTACCGGCATCTTTGTCATCGGTGGCCCGGTCGGGGACTGCGGCCTGACCGGGCGTAAGATCATCGTAGATACCTACGGCGGTATGGCACGTCACGGCGGCGGCGCCTTCTCCGGTAAAGACCCGTCAAAAGTCGACCGTTCTGCAGCTTATGCTGGTCGTTATGTCGCTAAAAATATCGTCGCAGCCGGTCTTGCTGATAAATGTGAGATCCAGGTTTCTTATGCGATTGGCGTTGCAGAACCGACTTCGATATCCATACAGACGTTTGGTACCGGTAAGATTTCCGATGATAAAATTGTTGAACTTATCCATGAACACTTCAATCTAAAGCCTCGCGGAATTGTAGAAATGCTGGACTTATTGCGCCCTATTTACAGAAAAACTGCTGCATATGGGCATTTTGGGCGGGAAGAAGCCGAATTTAGCTGGGAAAAAACCGATAAAGCGGATGCATTAAGGGCTGCAGCTGGGATATAATTCGCACACAATTTTCTGAGGAGCGCTGCAACAGATCTATTCTGTCAGGCTCAGAAGCAAGAATCCTTCTCTAAGGTATCTTTTTAACAACGGCGCTCATTTCTTTAATTTTTTGATTAGGAGATGAGCATGAACGCCGTTGTTGATACAAATACAAAACAAGACTATAAAGTCGCCGATATTTCTCTGGCCGAATGGGGCCACAAAGAGATTCGTATTGCTGAAACCGAGATGCCGGGACTGATGGCATTACGTGAAGAGTATGGCGCGGAACAGCCTTTAGCCGGCTGCCGCATCATGGGCAGCATCCACATGACCATCCAGACAGCCGTGCTGATTGAAACACTGGTCGCACTGGGTGCTGAAGTACGCTGGGTCTCATGCAACATCTTCTCAACACAGGACCATGCTGCCGCTGCGATTGCTGACCAGGGTATTCCTGTATTTGCCTGGAAAGGTGAGACCATCGAAGAATACTGGTGGTGCACCGAGCAGGCATTGATGTGGCCTGATGGCAAACTGCCCAACATGATCCTTGATGATGGTGGTGATGCAACATTACTGGTACACAAGGGTGTAGAGTTTGAAAAAGCCGGTGCCGTGCCAGCGACCAAGGACGATGACAACGAAGAATACAAAGCTGTTCTTGATGTATTGCGCCGCACCATCAAACCCGGCTCAAGCACATGGCAGGATATCGCTGCCAGCGTCAAAGGTGTTACCGAAGAGACTACCACTGGAGTTCACCGTCTGTACGAGATGCAGGAAAAAGACGGACTGCTGTTCCCTGCGATGAACGTTAACGATTCAGCAACAAAATCCAAATTTGACAACCTCTATGGATGCCGTGAATCACTGATCGACAGCATCAAGCGTGCGACTGACGTAATGATAGCCGGTAAGATCTGCGTCGTACTCGGTTACGGTGATGTCGGCAAGGGCTGTGCCCAGGCTTTCCGTGGTATGGGCGCAACCGTATGGGTAACAGAGATCGACCCTATCTGTGCATTACAGGCTGCGATGGAAGGCTACCGTATAGTGGAAATGGATGAAGCTGCCGCACTGGGTGATATTTTTGTTACCACGACGGGTAATGTAAATGTCATCGATCACGACCATATGGCCGCCATGAAAAACGAAGCCATCGTTTGCAATATCGGTCACTTCGATTCTGAGATCAATATCGCTTCTCTGGAAAAATACGAATGGGTCGAGATCAAACCACAGGTTGACCATGTTATTTTTCCTGACGGCAAACGCATCATCATATTAGCCAAAGGCCGACTGGTGAATCTTGGCTGCGCGACCGGTCATCCTAGTTTTGTCATGTCTGCTTCTTTCACCAACCAGGTCATGGCGCAGATCGAGTTCTACAAGAACAGCGAAAACTACGACAACCGTGTTTATATCCTACCTAAGAAACTTGATGAGAAAGTGGCACGCCTGCACCTGAAGAAGGTCGGCGCCAAACTGACGGAACTATCTCAACAGCAGGCTGATTATATAAACGTCCCCGTCGAAGGCCCATACAAGCCTGAACGTTACCGTTATTAATATCTGCCACTTTTCTGCACAGGATTTGTGAGTTTAATATGAGCGCAAATAATCGATCGACCGCGACTCTTAGTTGTGAATTTTTCCCACCGCGCACGGAAGCCGGTGTCGAAAAGCTGTTACTAACACAACAGGCGTTACAGGAAACTTTTCAACCCGAGTATTATTCGGTAACCTTCGGTGCTGGTGGTACGACACGTGACAGCACGCTGGAAGTCGTAAAGTTACTGGCTGAAAAGAACATCAATGTCGCCCCGCATATCTCGTGTATAGGTTCCAGCAAACAGCAGATCAACGACCTGCTCGAGCATTATAAAGTACTGGGCGTCTCACGCCTGGTCACGCTCAGAGGTGATATACCAGAAACAGGTGAATCAACCAGGGAACTATCGCATGCAAATGAACTGGTATCGTTCATACGTGAAGCCAGCGGTGATCATTTCACTATCGAAGTAGCGGCTTACCCCGAATATCATCCCGAATCAATCACACCGCAGAGTGATTTCGAGCACTTTAAAAACAAGGTGGCTGCAGGTGCAGATGGAGCGATCACACAGTATTTCTATAATATAGATGCATACCTACGCTTCGTCGATAACTGCATGAAGGAAAATATCAATATCCCTGTAACACCCGGCATTATGCCGATCACAAACTTTGCCAGCCTGACCAGGTTTTCAGATGTCTGTGGCGCAGAGATACCGCGCTGGATAAGAAAACAACTGGAAGCATACGCTGATGATAAAGAAAGCCTGCAGGCCTTTGGCCTCGATGTTGTCAGCAAGCTATGTAACCAGCTATTAGATCAGGGCGCACCGGGTTTACACTTTTACACGTTGAACCAGGCGAACAGCACCAATGCTATATGGAAAAACCTCTCTCTTTAAGTTGCGTATAGGATAATGCGCATCACACGTTTATATCACTCTGAAAATCTGCAGTGCGGTGAAACCACGCAGCTTGATGCAAATGCTTCCAGCCACCTGATCCGCGTCTTGCGTAGTAAACCAGGCACATCTTTTACACTGTTCAATGGCGATGGTTTTGATTATCTGTGTAAAACCATAGATACAGACCCAAAAAAGACTTTAGTCTCAATTGAGTCTCGGATAGAGACCGACAACGAATCAAACATATCTATCACCCTGATCCAGGGGTTGTCACGACAGGACAGGATGGAAGCGACTATTCAAAAATCAGTTGAGCTCGGTGTCAATAAGATCATACCTGCAATCTGCCAGCGCTCTAACCACAAGCTGGCAAAAGATAAAATGATAAAGAAACTCGAACACTGGCGCAAGGTTGCCATCAGCGCCTGCGAACAGTCAGGACGTTCAGTTGTTCCAGAAATCTCGGAGATAACTTCGCTGAATGAGTTAAATTCGCTACTGGAGCCTGACGCGATGAAGTTAAACCTTTACCCTGCTGCACAAAAGTCTCTTAAAGATATAAGCTGCGATCATCCAGCGATAGAAATATTCATCGGTCCGGAAGGTGGATTAAGTAATGATGAGTCAGATACTCTGAGAAGAGATGGATTTAAAAATATAAGATTTGGCCCAAGAATTCTGCGCACAGAAACTGCCGGACCAGCAGTTATCAGTGCAATTCAAATACTATGGGGAGATTTATAAGATTTGATGAGCAGCGAGAACCTGTCAGCGAAGATTAGGCAGCGAGCTGCTCTACCATCTCTACCATAGCATCGACATCAAGAATACTGACACTGGCGCCATTGATACGTACCTTTTGCGCGACCATCGGATGAGTCTCTTCTACTTCATCATCAGCTTTAATCTGATCACGTGTGAAATGACTGACATGTGGAACACCTGACATCACCAGACCAAGATACGGGTGATCACTGACATTACCTGAGCTACCAACCGCGTATAACACCACGGCCTGAGTATTGAGGTTAACCTTAGAAATTTTTTCACCGCCGGATGCCTCGAATGAGAGCAACGGGACATCTGCACCACGCCACATCATCTTGCCGAGAAACCAGTCAGGACCCTCTTCACTCTGCTCAATATCTTTTACAGAGATGATCTCAGCTACCAGCGCATTCGGCACGATAACGTTCTCCTTACGCAGTGTAAGAATAACGCATTTGATTGATTGTTTGTCTTCAGCCATAAAACTAATCTCTGATGTTCTTTATCTTCGAACTAACTAGAACGCGGTCTTCAAAATATCATTAATGTTACTTACCAGATCATCTTCCTGGAACGGCTTACCAAGGTATTTATTGACACCGATTTCCATCGCTTTATCCTTATGCTTGGACCCCGTTCTCGAAGTGATCATGATGATCGGCAGGTCTTTCAGGCGATCATCATTTCTCACGAAACTCGCAACCTCAAACCCGTCCATACGTGGCATCTCGATATCGAGCAGCATCAGGTCAGGCATACGTTCCTGCAACTGGTTGGTTGCATCAACACCATCTTTCGCCAGTATCACATCGATACCATAACGCGAGAGCATACGCTCTGTGACCTTACGGATAGTAATAGAGTCATCCACGACCATGATCGTTTTACGTTCTTCGACGATGACAGGTTCTGCTTCTTCTGCGACTGGTACATGCTCTTTAAACAGACTGTCAGCAACGACAAGTGCAGACATCTCAAGAATAAGCACTACACGTCCATCTGCAAGGATTGTCGCCCCAGCGATGCCGCGGACACTACCGATTTGCAAACCGACTGGTTTCACCACGATCTCGCGTCGACCTAACAGATCATCTACATGAAGCGCGAAATGCTTATCACCGACATGCACGAGTAACACCGGGAACAGCTGCAACTGTTTAGAATAATCACCCTGGTTTCCGGTTAACATACCACCGAGATGCTTCAACTCATACTCGATTCCATTAAACTCATAATGACTGTTTTCGCTGTCATAGAAACGTTGTAATTCCAGACCGGTAATTCGAACGACACCTTCGATACTCGCTAATGGAATAGCAAAAACATCATCCGTCGTACTGACCAGCAACGCCTGATTAATCGCAAGCGTCAGCGGTAAACGTATATGGAAAGAGGTGCCTTTGCCTGATACGGTTGCAATATCCAGCACACCACCTAGCTGTTTGATCTCGCTATCGACAACATCCATACCCACGCCGCGTCCAGCAACCTGTGACACTTCATCAGCCGTACTGATACCTGACTGCATGATGAACTGCAACACGTCATGATCAGACAGATTAGAGTCTGCCGTAATGAAGCCCTGTTTGATGGCTTTTACCCGAACTTTTTCGACATCGATACCAGAGCCATCATCTTTAACATCGATGACAACATCCGTACCCTGTCTGTCGACACTGATCAGAATGCTTCCGGTTTCATTTTTCCCGAGTGACTTCCTGACTTCTGGTAGCTCGATTCCGTGTGCCACTGCATTACGTAACATATGTTCGAGTGGCGCGATGATTCGGTCGAGTACCGTACGATCGACTTCACTACTGTCACCGATGATTTCGACTTCGACCTCTTTACCCAGCTCACGAGAGACCTGGCGGACTATTCGACGTAACCGTGATGACAGGCCGCCAAAGCGGACCATGCGCGTACGCATCAGACCTTCCTGCAGGTCTGTACTAACGCGTGACTCCTGCACCAGAAGTGTCTCAGAGTCACGAGTAATTTCCTTCAGGATTTCATTGATACTCTCCACGTCACCCGCAGTCTCACCCAGGCTTCGTGTCAGCTGCTGCATCGTAGAATACTGGTCCATTTCGAGTGGATCAAAATTCTCATCAAAACTATCAGCTTCTTTCTCATAACCAGAACGAATCTGGATCTCAGTCTCGATCTCAAGCTTTCTTAACTGTTCTTTCAGACGTACCACCGTCTGCGTCAACTCTGAAAGGTTAAAACCAAAGTCAGACACCTGTTTGCCCATACGAGCATGATAGATATTCACTTCACCAGCGTAGTTAACCAGACTGTTCAGCAGATCGGAACGTACACGAACCTGTTCCTGTGAATCCTTGAAGCTAACATCAGTCGCACGTTCACCCCAATGAGGTTTATCCTGCTCCTCATCGTCTGCTCTCCTGGCCAGTTTCGCTGCAGCTTCCTGTTTCGCAGCCTCATCCTCTGCTGGCGTCTTAACATTAGCACCAGGCAACAGAGCAGAGATGTCGATATCTTCTAACTCTTCATCATCTTCACTCGATTCGAGTTCGCTAAAATCGACATCGAAGCGTTCGACCGAACGTTTTTCTTCTACTTCACCACGCATCAGCATCTCGATGCGATTATTCAAATTATTTGCAGTTACTAATGCTTCGCGTTTTTTAACACTACCAAGCATATTGGTCAGTACATCGAGCGATTCCTGCAACAGATCGAATAGTGTTTTATCTGCACTAACTTTATTCTCATCGACCATAACCACCAGTGATTCGAGGTTATGTGTCAGGTTACCTACTGGTGATAGCTCAGCCATACGTGCACCACCTTTCAGTGTATGCATGTTGCGTTGCAACTGATGTATATGCTCAGTTGAATTCGGAGTATTTCTGATCTCGCTTAATGTTTCTTCACAGCTTTCAAGTAATTCCTCGGCTTCTTCGAGGAAGATATCGATCAGTTCATCATCGATATCACCGTATGACATCGGCACTGACTCTTCGTCTACAACATCCTGCGCGACCGGTTGCACGGCACTGACGACCTGCTCGTCATCATCTTCAGCACCTGGTTCCAGTTCAGACATATCGATGCTGAGATCATCACCTTCCGCCAGTTCGTCAATAAAAGGCTCTTCAGCATCGATATCCACATCTAAAGAATCATCGACAGGCTGAGCATCTACAACAACTGCTTCGCTCACGTCGGCTGGAGCAGATTTATTCTGCCACGATCTCTGTAACTGTTCCTGTATCTCGCGTTGAACGATCTTGTTTATCTTGTCCTGTAAAACTTTGTCATGCGCTGGCAGCTTTCCATTTTCGACCAGGGACAACATACCGGCAATCGCCTGCTCGATCTCTCTGAGCACACTGGTGACCTCACCAGGGATATCGTCCTCACCACCTTCCTGACGAGCCTTAACATATTTTTCTGCCGCGCCGCTTATATCCGCGATCGCTTCAACTTCTGCCGTGCGAGCGCTCCCATATAGTGTATGGAAAGCACGTGTCAGCGTCTTATCTGCTTTTAATGGCTTATTCTTCTCAACGGACTCATCGAGTAACTGTCTGACATTCGATATATGGCTCCGGCTTTCATCATAATAGATCTTGAGTAACATCGGATCCAGATCGAGGTCCTCATCTGATTCAGCAAAAAATGCCTCGCCTTCATCGATCTCTATCTCAAATTCATCAACAGCTTGAGATACCTCAGACAGGTCGATGATTCCATCATCAGATATCTCGCTGCTCTGGTCTTTGGCTTCTTCGCTAGTGGACAGATCTATATCGAACTCATCCTCTTCCATCAGGGCCGAATCTAACGTTATAACTTCTTCTACATCTTCATCATCAGCCAGTTCAGTTATGGAGATCTCTTCTACATCAAGAGAACCGACATCTTCACTCTCACCTTCTAAATCTGCAGCTAATGACTCAAAAGCGTCGTGCTCAACTACATCCTCTTCCAGGCTGATACCAGGTTCATCTATTGATATTTCAAGATCAGAAACATCTTCAACAACCTCATCCATGCCGCTTATATCTTCAACAACATCTTCGGCGACAGGCTCCAATTCGATCAAATCACTTTCATCAGCAGCAGAAATCTCGATTGCTTCATCTTCATCGACGTTATCAATAACCGGTTCAGCAACAGCTGGTTCTGCTGTTATTGGTTCTGCCGCGACTGGTTCGGCGCTCTCGAAAACCACATCCCTGCCTTCTGCTATCGCATCTGCCGAGGCCATCAGCTGCGTAATATTATCAATCGGTTCGCGGTTACCTTTTAACTGCTCAATCAATTGCGGCAGGACAGCCAGCGCTTCATCAAGCGCATGCAGTAGTGGCTGACTCACATTGATCTTATTATCTATGACACGATTAAGCACGTTTTCAAACTTCCATGCAAACTCGCCGATAAGGTTTGCACCGAGTAAACGGCCACTGCCTTTCAGTGTATGAAAACTCCGCCTGACTACCGCCAGTGCTTCTTCATCATCATTATTAGTTTTCCATTGCGGCAGATAGGTATGTAACTCGCCGAGCACTTCTACCGCTTCTTCGATAAATATCTCAACGATTTCCTCATCGGCATCATCAGCCAGTATCGCGTATTCAGCAACATCTTCCGGTGCTTCAACTGTTGTTGAAATGGCGCTCACTTCTAGTTCAGACGCAACCTCTGGTTCCGCTTCGATTTCGACCTCGATCTCAGCATCAGCTTCGGCTTGTTCAACGACAACATCATCTATAGCAAGATCTTCTGTAGCAGCTTCTTCGGACGCTGCCGATTCAGCCTCTATCTCTGTTGAGTCACCGTAAGATTCGGTTATCTTGACCAGTATATCTGCCGCTTCATCACCGGCATTCAGTCCCTGTTCTACACCTGGACGGCCTTCGGACAGGGCCTCGAAGAAATACTCGATAGAAGTAACTACGTCGGCGACGGTATCCTGTTCTTTGGCATCAGGTTTATGGTTATTATTAAGCAGCGCGACACGTATATACTTCTGCAGTTTCCCGATCTGCGACTCCACTCGTCCGAGAGGCAACATCATCGAAACACCACGCACTTCTTCCAGGCGGTTTAAAATGATATCCAGCTGCTCTTTATCACCTATGCCTGAAACATATGCAAGAATGGCTTCTTTCGCTTCACTGAAGTTCTTCAAACCCTCAGAGACTACCGTGAATACTACCTGACGATACTCAGCTGCAGGCACAGCATGTTCCTCATGCTCACGATTCATGTCGACAAAACCTGATCGTGAGTCAATAAAGTCTTTAAGCTCAGACTCCGCGTTTAGTAGTTCGTAAGCGACCGCTGAAACTACGGGGTCACTTATCTCTGTTTCACCTTTGATGATGCTCTGCATCACATCACGCTGATCCATTATAGACTGACGCACATTCCCCATACCCAACATACCGTAGGTATCGGCGATCTTACCTAGCTGTTCAGCAACGGGGACCAGCTGATCGATATTCTGGTCATTGCTCTGCATGAACAGTTCCAGAACATCTTTAACCTGCACAAGATCCTCTGTAATACCTTTCGACACGGTATCGAACAGATCGGCATTCAGGCCACCGATCATCACACCGGCATCATCAGCTTCCTGCGGGATAAGATCATCCAGGTTATACGCTTCTTTTACTGCAGATATCGCTTTACTATCTACACTACTCAGGCCAACGTAGTACAGTACGTTCTTGAGTAATTCCTTAGAATAATTTTTGCTAAATTCTTCTTCGCCTTCATCGAGCACCAGTTTCAACTGGCGGTCGATAGCTCCCAGCAACATCTTGATACTCAGGTTAGAATCGATGCCCTGCTTGATCAGGCCCTCTACGAGAGCACCGGCAACCATCCATACACGACGCACTTCTGCATTGCTGGAAACTTTTTCAAGTGAATTCAATACTGCCTTGATGCGCTGCAGACCAACCCGCTCCTTGTTATTACGGATATAGTCGAGCAGGCCTAACTGGTAATGGGTGCGTAAACGTTTAACTTCACCCTGGAGTTTCCCTGTTTCGATCGCATCTGCGTCATAAGCATCAGACGACATCTCAGCATTTTCGATATCAGGTGAGAACAGTACGCTTTCAGATAACAGTCCTTCTTTTCGCGCAGTTCGTAGATCATTGAACAGTGGCATCAAAGATATGGGAGCATCTTTTTTACCTGCCTGTATACCTTCGAGATAATCCGGCAGATGCAGCATCGCTCGCATCAATACATCATATGTATCCTCGGCACGCTCAACATTACCTTCGAGTAATGCCACCGTGGTCAGACGCATCTCTTCGGCAAGCATCGCAGCACCGTAGATCTCTACCATCTGCAAGGTGCCATAGATCAGCTGCAGGTGTTCGATGCAGTTTTCCAGATTCTCGTCAGTTTTATTTTCTATATATTCATTGAGGTTCGCCTGTGCATCAGACAGAACATCATCGAGCTGCGCCTTGACCCAGCTAAGTGAATTATATTCAACCGTATTATCAACACTCATAACCTGATCACCTATGCCAGATTACCTTAAGCCTGATTCTCTAGAATAACGGTATCGACATTATCTTCATCAATAGCGGACGGTAACTTGAAGCCTGATACAGAACGACCCAGTTCAGCTGAAAGTTCGTTCAGCGCAGTCAGCGAGTTCGATGTTTCCTCGGTACCCTCAGAAGTCTGCAGGGTAATCTCCTGAATCACGTTCATCGAGTCTGATACTGACATCGCAACTTTTGACTGCTGTTTCGTGGAATCGGAAATACCTTTAATCAGGTTAGACAGCTCGGTCGATACGTCCTCAATCTCTTTCAGTGCCACACCCGCATCCTCGGCCATGGAAGCACCGCTTACCACACCCGCGGTACTCATCTCCATGGATTTAACCGCTTCGTTCGTATCCGCCTGAATGGTGTTTACCAGACCCTCGATCTGCTTGGTCGCATTACCAGCACGTTCTGCCAGTCGTTGCACCTCGTCCGCTACCACCGCGAAACCACGACCAGCATCACCTGCGGTTGACGCCTGAATGGCTGCGTTCAACGCCAGGATGTTCGTCTGGTCGGCAATCTCAGTAATCAGCCCCACGATATCGCCAATCTCCTGTGAGGATTCACCAAGACGTTTAATACGTTTAGATGTCTCCTGGATGTTCTCACGAATTTTTTCCATTGAACCGATGGTATTTCGTACTACCTGTGCACCTTTCTGCGCGATATCCATCGACTGGGCCGCAACGCTGGCGGAGTTATCTGCGTCATGCGATACCGTGAGCATGGATTCAGCCATGTCGGTTACCGCGGCACTGGCCGAAGCAATCTCACGTGCCTGCTGGTTAGACGCCTGCGCCAGCTCGTTCGCTGTCTGCTGCGTTTTCTCAGTTGAGCGAGTTACTTCCGATGCCGTATTATTAATCGTTGTTACCAGGGTACGCAACGCGTCGATGGTGAAGTTCACCGAGTCAGCGATCGCACCGGTAATCTCTTCGGTTACCGTCGCGTGCACTGTCAGGTCACCATCCGCGAGGTTGGCCATCTCATCCAGCAATCGGAGAATAGCGCGCTGGTTTCGTCTGTTGTTTTCTAACGCGTTTTCCTCACGTTTCCTGGCTTCTTTCAGTAACAGGATACCGCCGATGATGATGAGCACCACCGCAGCAGCACCAAATCCGACACCGACTAACTGGATAAGGTCGAGCTCTTCACCCTGAGCAATGATCTTCCGCTGGAAAGACTCGAGTGTCGTCAGGATACGTTCCGAGTCACCACTTACCAGACCGGCAGCATCCTTGACCTCGAACAGCTCCGGAGAAAGCTCCAGGATACCTGCGATATTATCGCTTACCGCGCTAATCAACATCGCCACTTCGCGTAACTTGGCAATCGCTTCTTTGTCTGTAACCTTCTCGATGCGCAGTCCGTCAGAACCTTTCAATAAACCTTCCAGAACACGACCAAACAAAGCCGCGTCACGACCGAACCTGTCTGCTGCAGCTGCCGCTGCTTCACCACCGGCCAACACCTGGTTGAGGTTATTCTTAATACGTTGCGACAACATCATCTGACGTGTAGCAAGGTAGACCTGGCGAGGAGAAGAATCTTTCTTGATCAATACACCAACTACTTCATCGGAGTATGTCAACATCTGAGGGATGAAACTTTCAATTACCTGGTAAAGTTCTCTTACCTCGGAAATTGACTGACGACCATTTAGAATGACTTCGATGTTGCTCCTGTAGTTATTCCAGTCTAATTCAACAGCATCAAGATCAGGAGTCAGTCTCGGCGATATAGCTGCTGTAACAAGGTCACCGATACGGTAGGTATTTAAGATATTGTCGAACTTGATTCGAGACTTCAGCAATCGATCAAAGGCTTCTTCATTACCAGACGATGCGCCCAGGGAAAAAGTCGCCATCTGCTGAGATAACAACATCTGCTCAGCGGATAACTCTACGTGACGCTGCAAGGTCGCTCGTTTATCTGCCACATATACCAGACTACCTAACATAATAATAATGAATAATGCTAGCAATAAACCAATGATGACCAAAGGTTTTCCGATTGCAATGTTTTTTCGTTCTGCGCTCATAAGGCATTCTCTCCAATCAACTTAATTCCGCCCATTTTTGTTGATAACGTATTAAGTAATCTCTTCAACTCAACTATTATTTTTATATTTTTTATAAACTACAAAGACGCATGAGCGAACCGCTCATCTTGCGCCATCTCATTAAAATCAAATACCGGCCAGTGCTCTTCATCCTGCTTGAAGGCTCTATCTATATATGGCGATATATTTTCAGGAACCTCGGGTATATCAGCAGTAACATCCGCTTTTCTGAAGTGCCGCATGCCATATACCTCTTCAACGATCAGGCCGGTATTGAATCCTTTATAATCGATAACGATAACCCTGCCCTTTTGTCGTTGCTTGATCTCTTCTCCTAACAGGTAAGACTTCATGTCAAGGATAGGGAGCAAACTGCCCCGCACGTTAGCGACACCGACGATCCATGATTTCACACCTGGGACCACCGTGTATTCAGGAATATCAAGGATCTCTTTCACTTCCGACATCGATGCGATCAGTCTTGAGTCCCCAATCCTGAAGCCGACACCGACCCATTCATCTTTGGCCTGATCAAGCGTAGGCAGACCAGAAGAACCTTCTAGTGTTCGTCCTTCAAGTTCCAGCAATAAATCAAATGGGCCACTCGTATTCATCTGTTATTCTTATTATTATTTACAACCAAATACTGTTTAATCATCAGTCAATTATGTACCTTGACCACTCAGGCTGACAGCACCATGTTCACATGTTCGATCAATGCTTTTTCCTGCACTGGTTTAACGATGTAATCTTTAGCTCCCTGACGCATCGCCCAGACCTTATCTGTTTCCTGATCTTTAGTCGTTACCATGATCACAGGAATCGATGACGTCTCGGTTGCTTTAGATATCTGACGTGTCGCCTGAAACCCGTTCATTCCCGGCATCACTACATCCATCAGGATCAAATCAGGCTTTTCAGACTTAGACATATCAACGCCTTCTTCCCCTGAAGTAGCCACCACAACATCATGACCATTCTTAGTTAACATGGTCTGCAAAACGTGGACCTCGGTTGGGGAATCATCAACTATCAATACTTTTGCCATACTCACTCACCACTTATTATTTTGTTATCGAATGAAGCTCTTTCATCACATTCTTAATCCCTATTATTTTTTTTCTTTCCCTAAATACTTTTTAAATACTTTTTAAATACTTTTTAAATACTAATCACCGTTGCACATAAAAAAACGACCAACTCTATTATGTATATGATTTTATCGCACCGATAAGATCTTCTTTAGTAAACGGTTTTGTCAGATACTGTGTAGAACCAACGATGCGTCCACGTGCACGGTCAAAAATACTGTCCTTACTGGATAACATAATGACCGGCGTATCTTTAAATGTCTTATTATTCTTTATCAAGGCACAGGTCTGATAACCATCAAGTCGTGGCATCATAATGTCGACGAATATGATATCGGGTTTGTGTTCAGCAATTTTTGATAATGCCTCAAAACCATCAACCGCCGTCACTACCTCACAACCTTCTTTCTTTAGCAGGTTTTCCGCTGTTCGCCTTATTGTTTTACTGTCATCAATGACCATTACTTTCAGGTCACTCATTACATATTCTCTTGAGCCATTGCTGTACCATTTGAAACGTCAAGTTAATTGACAATCCCCAAAAAAAGTCACTAGATAAACTGAATGTAGACCACATTCTGGGTATTGCCAATAATTCATTAAAACTTGAACAATATTGGCTAAGATTTTGCTTAGGCGAGAATTATTCAAATTTTTTCGACACAGAATCTACAGCGGATTACTGTTAGAATTACTTATCAACTAACTGTTCATCAACGTTTGGAGATTTTCATGAGCATCAAACTAGGCATCGTCATGGATCCTTTGTCGTCGATCAACACAAAAAAGGACAGTAGTTTTGCGATGATGCTGGCCGCACAAAAAGCGGGCTGGGAGATACACACTATATACCAGTCGGACCTGTATACTGAAAATGACAAACCAAAAGCACACAGCAGAACCACTCAGGTTGAAGACAACCCAGAACACTGGTTTGATTTCACTTCTGAACAGGATATCGAACTGTCATCACTAGACGTTATCCTGATGCGAAAAGACCCGCCTTTTGATATCGAATACATCGCCAGTACATATATACTGCAGCTAGCCGAACAACTGGGCACATTGGTCGTTAACCGGCCCGCCAGTCTGCGTGATAACAACGAGAAGATGTTCATCACTCTATTTCCACAGTGTTGCACCCCTTTCCTGGTCAGCCGCAGTAAAACTCGCTTACGCGACTTCGTCATCCAGCGATTTCAGGCAGAACAGCAGGATGTTATCCTTAAACCTCTCGACGGCATGGGTGGCGCATCGATCTACCGTGTCAACCCTCAGGACCCTAACCTGTCGGTGATACTCGAAACTGTCTCAGAACACGAAACCCGTACGGTCATGGCACAACAGTTCATCCCGGAGATTACACAGGGTGATAAGCGTGTACTACTGATTGATGGTGAAGCGATCCCCTATGCATTGGCGCGGGTACCCGCATCAGGCGAAACCCGGGGCAACCTGGCAGCGGGTGGCACCGGCATCGGGGTTGAGCTTAGCGAACGTGACCAGTGGATCTGCCAGCAGGTGGGGCCCGTTCTTAAGCAGCAGGGTATCTTGTTTGCCGGTATCGATATCATCGGCGACTACCTGACTGAGATCAACATCACAAGTCCAACCTGTATCCGCGAACTCGACCAGATTTACTCACTGGATATCGCTGGTGATTTAATGCGATGCATAGAACAGCGCATAAAATAAAAGATATTCCCCAACATGATCTAGTAGCCCGATCCTGTCTCAGCCTGATTTACAGGCTGATGATAGGCATCGTCCTACTCAGCGCCTGCGAACAGCCGGCAAAACAATATAACTACAGCATCTTCACCTTTGGTACTCTGGTCGATATAACATTATATGGTGTCGATAAAAAACTGGCTGAGAGCGCTTTCGAACTGCTACAAAAAGATTTTGATCAGTATCATCACCATTGGTCGCCATGGACCAATGGTGAGCTGGCACAGCTGAACAGGAAATTATCAGATACCAAAGTGGGTGATAGCAAAGGTATATCCGTGCCTGCTCATCTAATACCATTGATCAGGTCTTCGATAGTATTAAGTGAACAAAGTAATAATTATTTTAATCCTGCGATCGGAAAGCTGATCAACCTCTGGCAGTTTCACAGACATCAGGAGAAAGATATAAAGCCGCCTGATGATTCTCTCATTCGTTCACTGGTAGAAAAAAATCCCAGGATGAGTGACCTGTCCTTCGATCAGCATGGCCAGCTGATCAACACGAATCCCGCGGTATCATTAAATTTTGGCGCTTTTGCCAAGGGTTATGCCATCGCCCTGGAGATCGAGCAACTTAAAAGGTTAGGTGTTAAAAATGCCGTAATCAATGCCGGAGGCGACCTGAGTGTAATCGGCAAACATGGTGACCGGGCATGGAATATCGGTATCCGGCATCCTCGCTCCGACCAGGTACTGGCAAGTGTTGAGGTAAAAGACAACGAAAGCGTGTTCACTTCCGGAGACTATGAGCGCCTGTATCATTACCAGGGACAGCGATACCATCATATCCTCAACCCTGAGACGGGATACCCGACAGACGACGCACAATCCGTGACCGTGATACATGATGATGCCGGTCTCGCGGATGCTGCCGCCACAGCACTATTTGTTGCTGGCAGTAAACACTGGATAACGACTGCGAAAAAAATGGGCATTCGTCATGCTATGCTGATCGATGCTAACGGTGACATCCATATAACATCAGCGATGCAGACGCGTATTAAATTCCTAAAAAAATCACCAACTTCGCACATAATCATTAGTGAAGAACTATAATAATTCATCAATAATAATTATAAAATGTACAACTGAATGTGATTATCACGCGGTATCTCGAAACATGATGAAAAAACGCAGAACAATTCAACCGAAAATAACCGACAATGATCGCTTCGGCATGACCTTTTTTCTTGCCACCATCTTTCATAGCATGGTCATATTAGGCGTCACCTTTAGCGTGTCACCACCCGCTGACAGTAAAACAGCACCCGCACTGGATATCATACTGGTACAGACAAAATCACCCGATGAAGCCGAAAAAGCCGATTACCTTGCCCAGGTATCGCAAAAAGGCGGTGGTAATGCCGAGCACAAAGCCAGGCCGCGAGAACAGTTCAGCGCTCCAACCCTGTCTGAGCAACCTGGTATCGCCAAACAGACCAGCGTGCAACAGGTGAAGAAACAGAAGCAGAACGAGCAATTGGCATTGATCACACAGAAAGATGCTGAATTCGCGATCGATACCGAAAAGAACCCAGCCAAAGCTGAAGATGACACCACGGTCGATAAGACCAATACCAGTCAGAATACCCAGACTGCCAGGCTGGCTGCTGAGATCAGCCATAACCTGGAAAAGCAGGCGAGCATCGAAAGAACCAAGTACCTAAACTCCAGTACCAGGGCATTTGCACCGGCAAAATACATGCGTCAATGGATCGATCGGGTCGAGCGAGTAGGCAACCTGAACTATCCTGACCAGGCACGACGCCAGAAGCTCAGCGGCACATTGATTCTAGATGTCGTGATCAGCGCCGATGGCGAACTGATAAAAACAGATCTGCGCCAGTCTTCTGGCCACCAGATCCTTGATGATGCCGCCAAACGTATCGTCAAACTGGCGGCACCGTATTCTGCCTTTCCAGAAAAACTTCGGGCAGAGACCGATGTTATACATATCACACGCAGCTGGGAATTCATGAACAGCAGCGGACTTCGAACCCGATAAGGCAGCCCTGATAATTTCATGACAGAGAACAGTCAAACCGGTAATGAATCCTCCAGTTATAACCTGACCGGCCATTTCCTTATCGCCATGCCATCACTAAACGACGGCTTTTTCAATCACGCAGTCACCTATATCTGCGAACATGATGAATCCGGCAGTTTTGGCGTCATCATCAACCAGCAAACAGACATCAAACTCAAACAGGTCATCAAGGAGATGCACATCGAAAGCCGTCATGGTTACGATGAAAATCAGCCGGTCTACATCGGTGGACCTGTGGACCAGGGCCGCGGATTCATCCTGCATCGTCCTGCCGGCAGCTGGTCATCCAGCCTGGTCGTCAACAATGATGTCGCATTGACCACGTCAAAAGATATCCTGCAGGCCATCGCCAACAACGAAGGTCCAGAAGACTGCATCGTGGCGTTAGGCTATGCCGGCTGGTCAGCTGGTCAACTGGAACGGGAAATGGCGGACAACACCTGGTTGAGCTGCCCGGCCGATGAACAGATCATTTTCAATACACCGACAGAAGAGCGCTGGAAAGCAGCTGCAAAACTAATCGGCATCGACCTATCATTAATGAGTAATGACGCCGGCCACGCCTGAAGATATCGCTCAGCGACTGCGGTAAACTGTTACTTTCAATCCGCCAATATCTAAAAATGTCAGACAACTTCACCAGCGTACTAGGTTTCGACTATGGCAAGAAGCGCATCGGCATAGCCACCGGGCAGACCATCACTCATTCAGCCACTCCCTGCAAGACGATCAAACAGATCGAGGGAAACCCTGACTGGACCGCCATTGAAACCGAGATCCAGCAATGGAGGCCACAGGCACTGATCGTCGGCATGCCCTACTACACCGATGGCAGCGAAAACAGGATGACCGCCGCTGCCAGGCAATTTGCTTACGAACTGGAAAAACGTTTTAAATTACCGGTGATCGAAATCGATGAAGCGCTGAGTTCGCAGCAGGCCGAAGAGATTCTAAAACAGGATATGAAAATAACTAAGCAGAACAAACAAGAGATTGATAAAATGGCGGCCGCAATCATCGTTCAACGCTGGCTGGACCAACAGGTTTAAACCCGCAACACATCAGACACAACGAGAGCTTCATGCAGACGATCGCCACACCAGATGAACTTCTGGCACAACTGGCAGAAAAATTAAAAAAATTGCTTATCGATAAAGCAATCGAAAATCCATTGATGGTAGGTATACATACCGGCGGTGTCTGGGTCGCAACGAAACTCCATCAACAACTCAATTCTTCAGCACCCGTTTTCAGCGAACCACTGGCCACCCTTGATATCAGCTTCTACCGTGATGATTTTTCACGCATCGGTATGAACCCGAAAGTTAAACCATCCAAGTTACCGCCCGACGTCGATGACCGTCACATCATCCTGGTCGATGATGTACTACATACCGGCCGCACCATCCGTGCAGCGATGAATGAACTGTTCGATTACGGTCGTCCTGCGAGCATCACCCTGGTATGCCTGATCGAACGTAGTGGTCGCGAATTACCACTACAGGCTGACATCGTCGGTGAGCATGTCAATCTAAATGAAGGCGAACACATAAAGTTCAGCGGACCTGAACCGCTGGCTTTTGAAATACAGCAGATCAATCATAAAAACGCATCCAATGGGTAACATTTTCTATGGTTAATAAAGCAACAAAACCCACTGACGCTTTAATCGGACACGATGCCTGGAATATTCAATTAGATAAAAACGGTAACTTAAAACATTTTCTCACCACCGAAGGCCTGGGTAGCAACATACTCACCCAGATCCTGGATACCGCTGAAAGTTTCGCCAATATAAACGAACAACGTGTTAAAAAAGTTCCACTGTTGCGCGGAAAAACTATTGTCAATTTATTCTTCGAAGCCAGCACCCGGACACGTACTACGTTTGAACTGGCCGCCAAGCGACTCTCTGCCGATGTACTTAACATCAACATCAGCGCTTCGGCCACCTCGAAAGGTGAAACCCTGCTCGACACCCTGCAAAATATTCAGGCGATGCACTGTGACATGTTCGTGGTACGCCATAGTGATTCCGGCGCAGCGCATTATATCGCAAATAACGTCGCGCCAAATATCAGTGTTATCAATGCCGGTGACGGCAGCCATGCCCACCCCACACAGGCGATGCTCGATATGTTTACCATCCGCCGTAACAAGGGGGCAAATTTTGGCAACCTGCGCGTAGCTATCGTCGGTGACATCCTGCATTCGCGTGTTGCGCGCTCGCAGATCCATGCGCTCAACACCTTGAACACGGGCGACGTCAGGGTCATCGCACCAAAAACTCTGCTGCCGGTTGATATAGAAAACATGGGAGTCAACGTGTTCCATGACCTGGAAACAGGTATCAAAGATGCTGATGTTGTCATCATGCTGCGACTACAAAAAGAACGGATGCAAGGTGCACTTTTACCCAGTGAGCAGGAATACTTCCAGCTCTACGGCCTTACAGAGGAACGCCTGCAGGCCGCAAAAAACGATGCCATCGTCATGCACCCCGGACCAATCAATCGCGGCGTCGAGATAGACTCAAATGTAGCAGATGGTCCACGCTCGGTCATCCTCGACCAGGTCTCATATGGCATCGCAGTACGCATGGCGGTGATGACCATAACGCTGGGCAGAGAACCAGGTGCAGATATAGAAGATGCTGAAGGCACAAGGTCATGAGTGATATCAATATGGCACTTTTAATCAGGAACGGACACCTGGTCGATCCGGCAAACAATATCGATCAGCAGGCTGATATCCGGGTAAGTGGAGGGAAAATCACCGCTATCGAAGCAGCCAACACCATCACGCCAGGTGCAGACGAGCAGGTGATCGAGGCAACGGAACTAACGGTGACACCCGGTCTGGTCGACTGCTGTGCACGACTCCGTGAGCCCGGACTGGAAAACAAAGCAACCATTCGCAGTGAAACCATCGCCGCAACGAAAGCCGGAATCACGACTTTGTGCTGCCCGCCGGATACCGACCCGGTCATCGATGAACCCGCCGTGGTCGAACTGATTCATCAGAAAGCAGCGAATTCAGGGCATAGCCACGTAGTAACTCTCGGTGCACTTACCGCAGGATTACATGGTGAGCACCTGAGTGAGATGTATGCCCTTAAACAGGCGGGTTGTGTTGGCCTCAGCAACTGCCGCAAGCCGGTAGAGAATTCCCTCATACTCAAACGCGCTTTTGCCTATGCCGCGACATTCGATCTACGCGTATTTATCGAACCCGATGAACACTGGTTAAGTATCGGCGGCTGTGCGCACGAAGGGAAAATTGCAACCCGACTGGGCCTGAAAGGTATTCCTGTCTCTGCCGAAACCATCGCCATCACACGCGCACTGGAACTGGTGGCCGAAACCGGTGTCAGCACACACTTCGGCCGCCTTTCCAGTGCGCAGGGCGCCGAACTGATCGCACGTGCAAAAAACGAACAACTGCCCGTCACCGCGGATGTCAGCGCGCACCAGTTACATCTGACCGAACAGGATATCAGCAGCTACAATAGTATCTGCCACGTGATACCACCGTTACGTACACAACGTGATATGGAGGCGTTGCGTAACGCAGTGGCTAACAACATTATCGATGCTATCTGCTCCGATCATCAACCACACAACCTCGATGCAAAACAGGCGCCATTTGCCAGTACCGAAGCCGGGGTCTCCACCCTGGAGACCCTGTTACCGCTATGTCTACGGTTATCCCAGCAGACAGATTTAAACCTGAGCGACCTGATCGAAAAAGTAACATACTCACCAGCAAACATACTGGGCATCGATGCCGGTACCTTATCGGTAGGAGCAAATGCAGATATCTGTATATTTGATGAAAATGAAGACTGGCAGCTGGGCGCAGACTCGATTCACAGCCATGGCAAAAACACGCCTTTTAATGGCTGGAATTTCCAGGGAAAAGTCAAACACACCATCGTTGATGGCAAACTGTTGTTCAGCGATTAAAAAAGTCAGAGGGATATCTGTCTGAGACTAGAGTTTCAGATCTTCGGGACTACTCGGAAACTCGAGTGCTTCATGCTTTTCAGCCTTACCTTCCAGCTCCTTGCTGCCACCGCCAAAATTAATCTTCCATTCCAGATCACTACCTGAGTCTGCGTTAGCCAACGCAGTTTTAAGGTCAATCTTTCCTGATTTAAACAGTTCGAATAAAGACTGATCAAAAGTCTTCATACCTGACTCACTGCCCTTAGTCATGATTTCTTTGATCTCATTGAAGTTTCCATCGCGGATCAATTTGCTGATATAAGGAGTATTCACCAGCACTTCTACCGCGGCAACACGCCCACCTTCTTCGGTCTTAACCAGGCGCTGCGCCAGAATGCAGTTCAGGTTCAGCGACAGATCCATCAATATCTGGTTGTGGGCATCACTCGGGAAGAAATTTAGCAACCTGTCTAAGGTCTGGTCGGCATTAGTTGCATGCAATGTCGTCAGGCAAAGGTGTCCGGTGTCTGCATAACGCAGTGCCGACTCCATGGTATCCCTGTCTCTGGCCTCACCGATCATGATGACATCGGGCGCCTCGCGCATCGCTTCTCGCAATGCATTATCAAACGACAGGGTATCCAGCCCGACTTCCCGCTGACCGACGATGCATTTTTTGTGACGGAACATGAATTCGATAGGATCTTCGATGGTCAGGATATGACCACTCTCGGTCATGTTGCGATGATCCAGCATCGATGCCAGCGAAGTAGACTTACCCATACCGGTCGCGCCGACCACGAGCACCAGCCCCTTCTTGCGCATGATCATGCTCTTGTACACATCCGGCAGCCCAAGTTCATCTATAGATGGTACATCCGCTTTTATGTAACGGATGACCATCGATACCTCGCCACGCTGCATATAGATATTGATACGGAACCGTCCCAGGTCTGTGTAAGAGACCCCCAGGTTCAACTCCAGGTTTTTTTCGAAATCTTTTATCTGCGCAGGAGAGAGCAAATCATAAGCCAGCTTTTTTGTCATGCCCGGATTTAGCATGCTCTTTCCGACCGGGCGCATGGAGCCCTCGATGCGAACACTTACCGGCGCACCCGTGGTGAAGTACATATCTGACGCCTGCTGCTCAGACATCAATTTTAAATATGGCTGCAAATTCATCGCCTGATCCTTCCTGATATAGTTATCTGCATGTCACATCAATACGTTTCATTCTTTGCTGGACCATGGAAAGGAAACTATCAGCGGATTCGTGATTTATCATCATTATCTTCCATCGATATATTATCCAGCCCATCCATCAGGTCGTTGTTGCTGGAGTCTTTACCTTCCAGTTTGATCCTAAGTCGCAGGTCATTCACAGAGTCAGCATTTCTCAGCGCATCTTCATACTTGATCTGGCCACTTTCGTAAAGGTTAAATAGCGCCTGGTCGAATGTCTGCATGCCGAGCTCGTTCGATTTAGCGATCAACTCTTTAATATCATGGACATTACCCTTAAAGATAAGGTCAGACATCAATGGCGTATTGATCATGATCTCGATCGCAGCTATACGCCCATTACCCGATACGGTAGGGATCAGGCGTTGCGAGACTAGGCCTTTCAGATTTAATGACAGGTCCATCAATAGCTGTTGTCGACGATCTTCCGGGAAGAAGTTGATGATGCGATCAAGCGCCTGGTTAGTACTGTTAGCATGCAACGTCGACAAACACAGATGTCCGGTTTCAGCGAAGGCGATAGCGTGCTCCATGGTCTCACGATCACGGATCTCACCGATCAGGATGACATCCGGTGCCTGACGTAATGTATTCTTCAGAGCGATCTCATAGTTGTCCGTATCGACACCGACTTCACGCTGGGTGACGATACAGTTCCTGTGATTATGGATAAACTCGATCGGGTCTTCGATGGTAATGATATGACCATGGCTGTTCTGGTTACGATAACCGACCATCGCTGCCAGTGATGTCGACTTACCAGAACCGGTCGCACCAACAAAAATCACCAGCCCACGTTTGGTCATGGAGATATCTTTTAATATTGGCGGCAGGTTTAGATCATCAAATTCTGGTATCTCAGAGCGGATAACACGGAGCACAACACCCACTGAACCACGCTGGGTAAACGCATTGACACGAAAGCGCGAGACACCCGGCAGACTGATCGCAAAGTTACACTCCTGCGTCTCTTCAAACTCTGAACGTTGTTTATCGTTCATGATAGAACTGACCAGTACCTGGGTATGCTGTGGACTAAGAGCCTGGTTCGATAGCGGCTTCATCGCACCATCAACCTTCATCGACGGCACCGCGCCCGCCGTTATGAACATATCCGAACCATCTTTCTGCACCATCATGCGCAGCAGGTCGTGCATGAATTTTATTGCCTTATCACGATCCACTTAGATCACCTCATCACTGTGTTGTTAGTCTGTGTCATGTTAGAAAATATCCTTATTCGATGCTTTCTTTCGTACTTCATCCTTACTGACCAGGCCGCGGGCAAGCAGCTCCTGCAGGTTCTGATCGAGGGTCTGCATACCGATAGACTGACCGGTCTGGATCGCTGAGAACATCTGCGCGATCTTGTTTTCCCTGATCAGGTTCTTGATCGCAGACGTTCCGATCATGATCTCGTGCGCTGCCACCCGGCCACCACCGATCTTTTTCAACAGTGTCTGTGAGATAACGGCTCTGAGTGACTCCGACATCATCGCACGCACCATCTCTTTCTCAGCTGCCGGGAACACATCGACGATACGGTCGACAGTCTTTGCCGCAGAACTAGTGTGCAGGGTACCGAATACAAGGTGACCGGTTTCAGCCGCTGACAGTGCGAGACGGATGGTTTCGAGGTCACGCATCTCACCCACCAGGATAACATCCGGGTCCTCACGTAATGCCGAGCGCAGCGCTTCACTAAAACCCAAGGTATCACGATGTACCTCACGCTGGTTGATCAGTGACTTTTTACTCTCATGTACGAATTCGATCGGGTCTTCGATGGTCAGGATATGGCCATAATGGTTCTCGTTGACATAGTTCACCATTCCGGCTAGCGTGGTCGATTTACCGGAACCGGTCGGTCCGGTCACCAGCACGATACCGCGCGGCGTATTTGATATCTCTTCGAAAATTTTTGGTGCGCCCAGTTCCTCCAGGGTCAGGATCTTGGATGGAATAGTACGAAATACAGCGCCAGCGCCGCGGTTATGGTTAAACGCATTGACACGAAAACGTGCCAGACCAGGTATCTCAAACGAAAAGTCTGTCTCCCAATATTCTTCATAGGTCTTGCGCTGCTTGTCATTCATGATGTCATACACCATGCCATGGACATGCTCGTGGTCCATAGGGTCAACATTAATGCGGCGCACATCACCATCTACACGGATCATCGGCGGCAAGCCAGCTGACAAGTGTAAATCCGAAGCCCCATTTTTTACGCTAAAAGCAAGTAACTGAGCGATATCCATCTAATTCCCCTGATATGAATAAAGTTATTCTTATTATGACTCTCCTATTTATAGCCAAAAAACCCGCCACTTTCTGTAATACGCGACTAATTCATCAATATTTTTGCCTTATTGTTCAAATCAGGGAATATCTAACGAGTGTGTTAAAATCTGCGCGATATTTAATTACCGGAATGTGAACCAAAGATGCCCACTATCGGATTTATTGGCGGCGGCAACATGGCGGCCAGCCTCATAGGCGGACTGATCAACGCGGATATATCTGCATCGGATATAACTGTAGCGGAGCCTGACGAGAAACGTCGCCAGGTATTAACTGAACAGTTTGGCATCAATACGACTGCAGATAATAACGCCACACTGAACAGTGAGATCATCGTGCTCGCGGTCAAACCACAGTTATTAAAACAGGTGTGCCAGCAGATGGATACCCGTTCACAGGATAAACACTTATTCATCTCCATCGCGGCAGGCATTAAGAGCACAGACATCAATCGCTGGCTGAATGGTAACCAGGCCATCGTACGCTGCATGCCTAATACGCCGGCATTACTGCAATGTGGTGCTTCCGGCCTGTATGCAAATGAATTTGTCAGCGATAGTCGCAAACAGCAGGCGGAAAAGATCATGCAGGCTGTAGGTATCGTGATCTGGGTCGATGATGAAGACCTGCTCAATGCGGTCACCGCGGTATCCGGCAGCGGCCCGGCATATTTCTTCCTGATGATGGAGGCCATGCAGCAGGCAGGCGAATCACTGGGACTGGATGCCAGCGTCAGTCGACAACTGGTATTACAGACAGCTCTCGGTGCAGCCCGTATGGCAATAGAGAGCCATTCCTCGGCAGGTGAACTACGTCAGATGGTAACCTCCAAAGGTGGTACTACCGAGCAGGCGATATCAAGCTTTCAATCTGCGGATTATAATAAGATCGTACTGGATGCACTCAGAGCAGCGAATGATCGGTCTATCTCGCTTGCCGATGAACTCGGATCAGAATAAGACGCGATACCAGAACACTACAGCAATTAAACAGTTACAGGTTATATAATGAGCACGGAAAACCCATTTATCTTTTTGATCGATACCATCTTCAGTATCTACATAGCGATCATGCTATTGCGTTTTTTATTACAGCAGGTCGGTGCTGACTTTTACAATCCTATTTCACAGTTCGTGGTCAAAGCTACCCAGCCACTAGTCACTATTGCCCGTCGTTTTATACCCAGTATTAAAAAAGTGGACACGGCCACGCTGGCCCTGGTGCTGTTACTGATATTAATGAAGCTGATCATCTTATTCGCTATCGCAGGAATACAGCTGAACGGCCAGTTACTTCTGGTTAAAACTATCTATGATCTGGTATCGCTAACCTTTGACATATTCATCATCGCCCTGTTCATACAGGCCATCCTGAGCTGGGTAAACCCGGACCCTTATCATCCCGTCAGCAGCATGTTGCGTAACCTGACATTCCCGATATTGCGCCCGATACAAAAACACGTACCTCCGATCGGCGGCATAGATCTCTCGACATTGATCGCGCTGATCGGACTGATGTTTATTAAACGACTGGTGTTATCGCTATTTTAATAATGTAAGAATTAAAGGAATCTATTATTTGACCAGGGAATTCAGATCAAATATCGGCAGCAGGATGCCCAGCACGATAAGCAGCACCATCAGACCCATGGTCAGGATGATCACCGGTTCCAGGATACCCACGATATAAGCGATCATCGTCACCTGTTCACGCTCCAGCTGCACCGAAGCACGCTCCAGCATCTCTTCCAGCTTACCGCTGTTTTCCCCACTGGCGATCAACTGCAGCGTCATCGGTGGAAATAGCCTGCTGTGCTCCAGCGCCTTTTTTATGCCGGTACCTTCTCGAACACGATCCGTGGCCTCAAGGATCGCCCGCCGCATCGGCAGATTAGCAACGACCTTCGCGGAAATTTTCATCGCCTCTAATATGTTCACACCACTGCCGGTCAGGATACTGAATGTACGGGTAAACAACGCAGCGTTCAGACCACGTACCAGGTGGCGGATAATCGGGATCCTAAACATTAACATGTGGTATTTCATCACAAAAGCCGGCCGCGTTAACAATACCTGGAAACCGATAAACAGCCCGACCACTGCAATAAGCAAAAGCATACCGTAATCAACGACAAAATCACTCATCGCTATCAGTGACACGGTCAGACCGGGAAGATCCTGTCCCGTATCTTCGAACACTGACACTACCTGAGGCACGATACTGGTCATCATAAACACCACGATAGCAATCGCGAACAGTGACAGAAACGCCGGGTAGATCAGAGCCTGTCTGACCTTACCCTGAATTTCCTGCCGGCTTTCCGTGTAATCGGCAAGGCGGTCTAACACGGTATCGAGATGACCAGACTGCTCACCGGCATCGACCGTCGCCCGGTATAACTCGGGGAAAACTTTTGGGTAATCAGCCAGCCCGACGGCCATCGAATGTCCTTCGAGTACGCGTGAGCGAATGGCGAAGAGCATGCTCTTGATGCGTTGTTTCTCTGTCTGATTGGCGACAGCAGCGAGTGTCTCATCCAGTGGCAGAGCGGCCTGAATCAGGGTGGCGAGCTGGCGGGTCAGCAAAGCCAGCTCGGTTGAGCTTATACCTCGCTGAAAAAATCGAGGAACAGAAACGCCGGCACTGGTCTTGTCACCGCGTTGTCTGTCTTTGGCCTTTTTCCTGCTCTCGAAAATCTCCAGCGGCATCAGGCCTTTATCGCGCAACAGCTGGCGCACCTGCCTGGCGGTATCGCCTTCGATAACGCCCTTTCGCTCTTTGCCTTTATCGTCGAGGGCTATATATTCAAATGCTGCCATGTCTTTTTTTCATGCCCTGACTTCGGTGCACTCAGTCATCCCGGCTGACACGCATCACTTCTTCCAGAGATGTTCTGCCTTTCAGGATCATGCGTCGGCCATCCTGGCTGACACTGGTTGAAATGGTTCGCGCATAATCTTCCATCGCCTGCTCCCCGGCACCTTCGTGAATCATGCCGTGCAGATGGTGATCGATAGGAACAAATTCGTAGAGACCGCTGCGGCCGATATAACCGAGGTGATTACATTCCTCACAGCCCACCGGTGAATAAATGACGGTGACGTCATCCTTTTCCATACCCAGCCACTCACGTTCTTTTTCTGTTATCTGATGCGGTTTTTTACAGTGTGGACACAGGTTCCTCACCAGCCGCTGCGCCATGACACCGATCAGGCTCGATGCCAGCAAAAACTGCTCGACACCCATATCACGTAAACGGGTAATAGCACCGATGGCACTATTGGTATGCAAGGTTGATAAAACCAGGTGACCGGTCAAACTGGCCTGAACAGCGATCGATGCGGTTTCAAGGTCACGGATCTCACCGATCATCACGACGTCCGGATCCTGACGCAGGATAGATCGCAGGCCACGGGCAAACGACATATCAACTTTGGCATTAACCTGTGTCTGACCGATGCCATCGATGTAATACTCGATCGGATCCTCGACCGTTAATATATTTCGCGATTTGATATTGAGAACACTCAAGCCAGCATACAGCGTTGTAGTTTTACCTGAACCTGTCGGACCGGTAACGAGGATGATGCCATGTGGTTTATGCAGCAGCTCAAGAAAAGAATTATAAACCTTTTTTGACATACCCAGCTGTTCAAGATCCAGCCTTCCTGCCTGTTTATCGAGCAGACGCATAACGACGCGCTCGCCATGGCCAGAGGGCAGCGTCGACACACGCACGTCTACCGCACGTCCGGCAACACGTAACGAGATGCGACCATCCTGCGGCAGACGTTTCTCTGCTATATCGAGCTTAGCCATAACCTTGATACGCGAGATAACCAGCGGTGCGATATTTCCAGGTGGCTTAAGGATCTCCCGTAACATGCCATCGACACGAAAACGCACCCGCATGCGATTTTCAAAAGGCTCTATATGAACGTCTGATGCATTCACTTTGATCGCTTCACTCAACAGCGCGTTGATCAAACGAATGATCGGCGCATCATCGTCCGCCTCCATCAGGTCTTCAGGCTCGAGTGTCTCCGCCAGCTCGTCGAGGTCGAGCTCGTCGCCGACACCCTCCATCATCGCCATTGCCTGATCGCTGCCCTGCTCGTAGGTCTGCGCAAGTAAGGCAGCGAACTGGTCTTCTGTTGCAGGACTTAATGAAATATTTCGTCGTGTGATACGGCTGACTTCGGCGAGCACGATCGGGGCGGGAGATCCGTGATGCAGGACATTCACGACATCATCGTCGATCTGCCCAATGAGCACACCATGGCGTTTAGCAAACGCATAGGGCAGGATCTGCGCTGTAAGCGGTGCCTCTGTCTTGAAAGCTTCAGGCTGCTGATATTCCGGCAAGCCTTCGTCTTTCTCGGCAACATGCGCAGCACTAGAGGAATCCATCGCCTTCATCCCAGTTATCCTCATCAGCTGAATCGAGGTTCACTTTAGATTTTTCAATGGTCTGTTTCGAGCGATCGATCTCTTCTATCGGCGGCAATCTCGGAGCGGCATCAGGCAACAGTCCAAAGCTGCCATCTTCTTGATTATAGGCACCACTTTCAACACCACGCAGGTGACTATATTTTTCATTAGTAACAAAAGCAGCATCCTTATGGTTACGTAAGATTGTCGGGCGTAGAAAAACCATTAAGTTCTGTTTGCTCTTGGTGGTGTTTTGAGTACGGAATAAAAATCCGATTACCGGGATATCACCAAGCAGCGGTACTTTACTTTCGGTATCTGACACTTCGTCCGCGATCAGGCCGCCTAAAATTAAAATACCACCATCATCGACAAGAACACTGGTCTTGATCGAACGTTTACGAGTCGCGATACCCTGCTCGATAGTGCCAGGGATGACACTTGAGACCTCCTGCTCGATGACCATCTGTACGGTATCACCCTCGTTAATCTGTGGTGTTACTTTTAGTGTTAAACCCACATCCTGACGTTCGATGGTCTGGAAGGGATTATTTGGATTGGTACTACCGGTACCGGTAAAACTACCGGTTACAAAAGGCAGGTTCTGGCCGACGATCAACTCTGCCTCTTCATTATCCAGCGTCACGATGTTTGGTGTAGATAAGATATTAGTATTCTGATCGGTTTGCAGAGCCCGTAACAAAGCACCGTATCTTATGCCAGAACCATTATCGCCACCGAGGCCAAATGACAGACCTGATGGCAATGATGTTGGTGCTGTGCCAGAAACCACAGCTGTCAGCAGGTCACCGACACCGGCAAAATTACTGATTCCTGCAGGTAGTGCGCCACTATCACGCGTGGTTCCATCGACAGCAATACCGACACCAACTTCCTTATTATTATTGGTAGTAATCTCGGCAATAATGGCTTCTACCAATACCTGTGCACGACGAATATCTAACTGGCGGATGACTGCCTTCAGGTTTTTTACCGTGTTCGGATCAGCGGTAATGATCAACGCATTTGTCTCTTCATCTCCCTGGATGATCGCGTTCTGACTGATAACACTGCCCGATGTCACTTTCACTGGCGCTGCCTTAACTTTACTGGCTATTGCCTTATTCGTCTGTTCTTTCAAACCGGTCAGGATCTTCACCAGGTTCTCGGCTTTGGCATATTTCAGGTAGATGACATGCGTGTTACCACCGCCATCTTCTAACGGTGTATCAAGATAGGTAATAGTGGCACGGATCTTTAACCGTGAAGAACGGTCACCGGTTACCAGGATACTGTTGGTGCGATCATCAGCTGCCAGTTTGATTTTATTCGTTGCATCTTTTGCTGAACCACCGGCATTCAACGAGTTCAATATACGCACCAGCTCAGATGCCGATGCATGTTTCAACGGAATGATTTCCAGCTCATCACTGTCCGGGCGGTCGACACCGGCAATAATCTTTAACAGGCGCTGAATATTTCCGGCATGGTCGGTAATTATCAGAGTATTCGTCGGGTTGTATGCCGCGAGATGTCCCTGCTGTGGCACCAGTGGACGCAATATAGGTACCAGCTGAGATGCCGGCACGTGGTCGAGACGGATAATTTTTGTGATCAGCTCATCATCTGAAAAACGATCATTTTTCCCCGATAGCGGCAGCGGCCCCTGCTTGGCATTGACCTCGGGCACGATCTTGATGACTGAACCAGTCGGAACCGCCGCGTAACCATGCACCTGCAACACGGACAGGAAGACCTCATATACCGCTTCAGGGGTCAAGGTATTTGCTGAAACTACGGTAACCTTGGCCTTCACCCGTGGATCGATGATGAAGTTTTTACCGGTAAATTTTGAAACCGTACTGATCAGGGCACGGATATCTGCATCTTTCAGATTGAGTGTTATCTCATCTGCTATCGCTGGCGATGCAATGCATACCGATAGCAAGACCTGCAGCAACAGTGTCTTAACCCTGGTCGGCGCAAAACGCTTCAGGTATTGAATTGATAGTTGAACAATGGCCATAAAAATTCCTGATCTAACTTATTGCAGCGAAATATTAAGTGGAACTTCGGCACCATTGCGTTTCACCACTATATTTAAATTTTTTGCTGTACTTAATTTGCGTAACGCGCTGATACCATTCTGTTGATTATCCAGCTTCACGCCATTGATTTGCGTGATCACATCACCACTCTCTATACCCAGCTCAGATAACATCTGCCCTTTTTGCTGCGGCTTCAAACGATAACCGATCTGCTTGCCGTTCTCTTTGACCACCACAGGTAAGGCATATTCACCGAAAGAGGTCGGGTTTTTTAAAATATTACTTCTTATATCCTTCAATGCTGCAGCGGGAGAGCCTCGCGAATAACGATTAGACGAGCTACCGGTTTGCAGGTTCGATGTATTGCCTGAACCAAAGCCATCGACACCACTTATCTTCTGCAGTTTCAATGTTTCCAGGCGGCCACTACGTTCCAGCACGACGTATTCCGGGTGAATCTCTTTGATGGTCACACCGCCAGGCATCTTATCGCCAATGCCGTAGATATCTTCCTTACCGTTTTTACCCTGCGCGATAATGGCACTCGCCATCTCCATCGGGGTCGCAGCCAGCACACCCTTCAGCGTGAGATTCAATTTGGTCTCAGGTGCCTTAGTCTGTTGCTGCAGCGCTGCTTTTTCACTGACGCCGAAAACATTAGCCGATGTCAGTCGTTTGAAATTATCCTGCTGTGCCTGATTATTGATGAGCGGCTTCGCCCTTTGCGCTACCGGCATCGTGGATTGATCACCCTGGGGGAAAAACATCCAGGTGATCTCGACCAGCAACCAGGCACAGGCAATGATCAGCAGCATGCTTGCAATCATCGCCAGCCGCCGGTTAATTTGCTGCAACACGAGCGGATTGTTTAGTTGTGCAATCAGTGTGTTAGCCATTATTTCGAGATATTTTATTAAAATGCATAAGTATGCCAAATTCTAGCAGTCTATCGCTCCGGATGCAGAGCAATTCACTGAATTTCTTGGAATTGTCACACTTTTTACAGATAAACATCCTGTTTGCAGATATCGGACAGGGTTTTGACCGTATTAATCAGCCTTACGACAAGATCAACAGTTACGACAGAACCGATAGATTGCGATTTCACCCAGTAGATTAGGGAACAGGTTCATCAACCAGTTACCCTTGTGATGACTGTGATCAACCACCGTGCGCTGCAGAATCTCGATATCATGCTTCTTGCATAACACTTCGAAGTCATTTAGCGTACACAGGTGCACGTTCGGTGTATTAAACCATTCATTTGGCAGGTTTTTTGTTACCGGCATTACACCCTTCAGCCCCAGTTGCAGGCGCGCTCTCCAGTGCGCCATATTTGGAAAGGTCACGATACCCTCCTTGCCTACCCGTAACATCTCTTCTATCAGCAGATCTGGTTGTTCGGTTGCCTGCAATGTCTGACTCATGATGACGTAATCAAAACTGTTATCAGAGAAATAGGCTTTTAGACCATTGTTGAGATCTGCCTGTATCACGTTGATATTTTTTTCGACGCAGTCCTCGATATTGAACGGACTGATCTCCAGGCCATAGCCCAGTACGTCAAGCCGGTCACGCAGGTACGCGAGCAGCGTACCGTCACCGCAACCGAGGTCGAGAACTTTACTGTCCGCTTTTATCCAGTCAGCAATGATGGACAGGTCCGCACGCAGATCTTCACCTTCATCAGCTGCCAGGTGTTCGCCTAACGGGCTCATGACAGCTCTCCGGCAATGGTTTTCATGTGCGATACGAACACGTTCATGTAATGCGGGATCGGGATCAGGAAAGCATCATGTCCCTGGTTGGCTTCGATCTCGATATAACTGAGCTGCTTCTCGGCCTGCAGTAAAGCTTTCACAATTTCCCGTGAGCGCTGTGGCGCAAAACGCCAGTCCGAAGTAAACGATATCACCAGGAAATGCGCGCTGGTCTGACTCAGCGCCCGCGCCAGGTCGTCACCATATTCACCCGCAGGATCAAAATAATCCAGGGTCTTGGTCATCAACAGATAGGTGTTCGCATCAAATCGGTCGACGAAAGAACTGCCCTGGTAGCGCAGGTAACTTTCCACCTGGAAATCCACATCGAAACCGAAGTTGAGCTTGCCTTCACGTAACTCGCGGCCAAATTTGTTACGCATGGCATCATCGGATAAATAGGTGATATGACCTAACATCCTCGCCAGCATCAGACCACGTCGCGGCACCGTGTTTTTTTCCAGGTAATGCCCTTCACAGAAATCCGGATCTGACATAATAGACTGACGTGCGACTTCGTTGAAGGCAATATTCTGAGCGGATAACTTCGGCGCAGCCGCGATGACGACCGCGTTCCTGATCAGCTTCGGGTAATCGATGGTCCACTGCAATACCTGCATACCACCAAGACTGCCGCCGATTACAGCGCACCAGTAATCGATGTTGAGCGCTTTCATAAAGCGATACTGGCAGAGTATCCAGTCTTTCACCGTAACGATCGGGAAATCAGGCCCCCAGTATCTGCCGGTTTCAGGGTTGATCGTATTCGGTCCTGATGATCCCTTACAGCCACCGAGATTATTGATGCTGACTACGAAAAAGTGGTTGGTATCTATCGCTTTGCCCGGACCGATGGCACTGTCCCACCAGCCTGCTTTTTTATCTTCCATGCTGTGATAACCCGCTGCATGCTGATCACCGGACAGGGCATGACAGATCAAAACGGCATTACTTGCATCCGCATTTAATTCACCGTAGGTTTCATAGGCGATATCGTACTCGGCCAGCGTTTTACCGCATTCCAGGGTCAGCGCTTCAGAAAAGTGAATAATTTGAGTTTCGACGATTCCTACAGAATCATCTGCGATGGTTTCAGGCATTTATATCTTTATGTACTCTCAATATTTAGTGCAGTGTAATTTGTGGCCATTAAAGATGCAATCTGTAAAGCCATGATAACTTGACAGCTGTACACGCCAACAACGACTAGCGGCGCTGCAGACATCCCCTTAGCCACTCGGCAGACCACACCAGTATGCCGCCGATTGCACCCAACAGGTGGGCTTCGGTCAATACCCGGCCACCGGTCATATCTTCAGAACCGGGCAGCGCACCGTTGAAAAATTCCCAGACAAGTTTCCCGATAAGTACGCAGGTCAGCACATAACCACTGGCGGGATAAAAACGTATCTCGCGCAATGCGCCGTATAAGAACAGCCCGTGAAGGACGCCTGACAGACCCACGTAAGAGCGGATCTCCGGCATCCACCACCACAGCCCGATATTGATCACACAGGCCGAAACCAGGATAACCGTCAGCCATTGTTTAAAACCGGCATGTGAACTAAAGAAAAATGCGACTATCGCCAGGCCGGCCATGTTCAGCGCCCAGTGCGACCAGTTAAGATGGACGATGTGCCCGCTAAACAACAGCCAGACGTCCCCCTGCTCTACCAGCTCCCGGTTAAAACGCCAGCTTTCTACCCAGTTAACCTGCAATACACATGAGACCATGAATATCACCAGCCACAGCAGATGACTGGGGTGATAGTTGTAACGAAACTTTAATATGTCTGGTATGGTCATTGTAATAGGCAGTTTGCCCTGCATTTGTTATTATTCTGCAGATATCACAGGGCTTTTAACAGTCCCCGCAGTTTAAAGAAATTAACCTGTGCAATATAGTCTTATGCACACTTTTGGAGTTATTACGTGTTTTATCAATCAAGAATCAGAAACAAACAATCCGGCTTCACCCTGATCGAGATCATGGTCGTGGTCGTAATCATCGGCATTTTAGCCAGTGTGGTAGTACCGCGCATAATGGACAATCCCGATAAAGCACGCACAGCGAAAGCAAAAAATGATCTACGTGCGATAGAAAGCGCACTGGACATCTATCGCCTGGATAACTTTGTCTACCCGACGACTGACCAGGGACTGGATGCACTCGTCGAACTACCGACTTCTTCACCAGAACCGCCTAACTGGAAACCCGGTGGCTACGTTAAGAAACTAAACAGGGACCCATGGGGAAATGATTACCTGTACCTTAATCCCGGTGAAAACGGTGAGATCGACATTTACTCACTTGGCGCGGATGGCGCACCTGGCGGTGAAGGCCCCAATAAAGATATCGGTTCATGGGACAGGGACTAGGCCGTAACCCGAACACTATCTCAAAGACTGCCAGGGAAGATTAACCGGGTTTGCCGATAGCTATGCAAGCAAACTTCTGCAATCTGAAAAAAATAGACGCACCTTGCAGCCGGGAGAAGGGATTCACCCTGCTGGAGCTGTTGGTCGTGGTCGTCATCGTCGCCATACTTTTCACCTATACCACGCTGGCCATCCGTAGCGATACACCTGAAGACATCATCAAGAAAGAAGCACAGAGGATGGAGCGCCTGGTCCAACTGGCACTGGAAGAATCGATCCTCCGCGGTGAAGAATATGGCATCGAGATATTTCTTGATGGTTACCGTTTCCTTCGTTTTAATGTCACCGAGAATCAGTGGTTACCACTGAGTGATGACAAGATCCTGCGGGAGCGCGAGTTGCCGCTCGATATGGAGCTGGAGATGAGCCTGGAAGATACAGAGATCGTTATAGAACTGGCCTCTGACCCTATGTCAGAAAAAATACTGGACCTCGACTCTGACTCTGATAAGAAAGACGAGGACACGAAAAAGGCTCAACCGCAGATCTATCTACTTTCCAGCGGTGAAATAACCCCTGAATTTGATGTCCGTTTTTATATACTGGGCGTTGAGGCCAGTTACTTTGTTAAAGGCTCTTTTGATGGCACACTGAACACTGAACTTAGTGACCTGTAGGCAATGATGAAAAGACACATAATCAGCCGAACAATACGCCAAGACTGTCATCTCGAACCAGGGTGAGAGATCTTATGCACAAACATCGAGGCTTTACCCTGATCGAAGTCATGGTCGCGCTGACCATTATCGCTATCTCTCTCGGCGCCCTGCTCAGCACCTCCGGTACCCAGGCCAGCAGTGCCGGCTATCTGAAACATAAAACTCTGGCACACTGGGTCGCAGTCAACGAGCTCACACAGATCCGTATCGCAAAAGAATTTCCAGACCTCGGCGACAAGAAAGGCGAAACCACGATGGCTAACAATGACTGGTACTGGATACGCACCACCAAAGCGACCGAAGATAAAAATGCCAGGCAGATTACATTTACCCTGTACTCAGACAAAGAGCACACAAAGAATATCACCTCACTGATCGGCTATGCCAACCGCGATGCTCCCATACTCACCACTCAATAGACAGCAGGGTTTCACCTTACTGGAGCTGATGATCTCCAGTCTCATCTTCGCGATCATGGCGATCATGGCCTATGGCGGTCTGGATAACGTGCTGAGCAACAGCAAAGCATCACAGCAGGCACTGAGCCGCTTACAACAGATACAGCAGAGCATCACCATAATTAGCCGTGACTTCTCACAGCTGGTGCCCCGGGCAGTGCGTGATGAATACGGCAACATCCAGCCTGCTCTAAGCACGGCGAATGACGTTGACAACCTGGTCGAATTTACTCGCGGCGGTCGCGCCAATCCAGCCAACCTGCTTCGCAGTACATTAGTCCGGGTTGCATACCAGCTCGATGATGAGAAACTCGTCAGGCTGCAGTGGCCACAACTCGACAACGCACCGGGCGCAGAAGCAAAAAAAACGACCCTGATCGATAACCTCGAAAGTGTCAGCATCCGCTTCCTCGATGATAATGCACAATGGCAGGAAGAATGGCCGCCGGTAAACACTGGCGCCAGTATCAGCAATACCATCTCAACACAGCCACTGGCCATCGAGGTTGTATTAAACTTGACTGACTGGGGAGAGATTCGTCGGCTATACGCGATGGACTAAAGGTCAGCAGAAATGTTTGTATCAAGATCAAAAAAAACACACCCGATGACTGCCAGGCATCAGCAGGGCGTCGCCATCATTACTGCGCTACTGATCGTCACCATCGCGACCACGGTAAGCATTACCATCAGTACCCGCCTGCAGCTGGACGTCCGCCGCACCGGTAACCTTATCGCACAGGACCAGGCACAGTTGTATCTGCTGGCAGCGGAAGAATGGTCGCAACGGATACTGCGCCAGGACAAACAGGACAGCACTTCGGATTCACTCGACGAGGCCTGGGCGATAGAACTGCCGCCCATCCCTGTCGATGGCGGCTCCATACAGGGCAGACTGACAGACCTGCACGCCTGCCTGAACATCAATACACTGGTCGTGGGCAATGCTATCGACGCCACATCGAAAGACCGCCTGTCTCAACTGTTCAGCAGACTCGGCGTGAAAGGTGATCTGACACAGGCGATCGCCGACTGGATAGATAGCGATCAGGAGACCAGTAATCCGAATGGTGCAGAAGACGGATATTATCTGAACCTCGTAACGCCATACCGTACCGCAAACACGCCGTTGCATAGCGTAAGCGAACTTCGACTGGTCAAAGGTTTCGAAGACAGCAAAACCTATCAGCTGGTCGAACCTTACCTCTGTGCATTCATATTAAATGACGGCAATATATCCATCAACGTAAACACTGCCAGTGCCGAAGTGCTACAATCTTTGTCTGCTGAAATGACCGAGAGCATGGCGGACGACATAATCGAGCGCCGTAACGAGGAACCGTTCACCGACCTCAAAGAATTCACCAGCTTTGGCAATCTAGGCACTATAATTAAGGATATTGAAAAACTGTCGACCAGCAGTGAATATTTTTTACTTCGGACGCAGGCGATAATAGGCCAGGCTAACAAAGTCATGTACAGCGTAATCTACAGGGAAGAGTCCGGTAACACGACCATCATCTCTCGTACGCAACGGACGCTGTAATCAAAATCGGGCCATAAGAGTTGAGTTTAAAAATACTGAGAGTCTACAATGAGTGATACATTACTCATCCACTACAATATAGAGAACGCGCAACAGGCGACATGGTCCCTGTGTAACAGTGAAGGCGAACTCACAGGAAAGATCACCACTGGATCATTAGCCGAACTCAGTGAAGTGGCGGCTGACCGTACCTCGGTCGTATTATTGAATAGCCACTGTCTACACATAAATCAGCTGCAGTTACCAACGCAGAACTTACAGAAATTACTCAAGGCCGTACCCTACGCCATAGAAGAATTCATCGCCGATGATGTTGAAGACTTCCATTTCGTTATTGCAAAGAACAAGCACGATAACTCGACAGCTGTTGTCGGCATAAACAAGGCCACATTGAATAACATCATCAAGGTATTCCATGATGCCGGGGTCAATGTAGAAAAGATAATCCCAGACGCACTTTGTCTCGCCGCTAATGACGGCGAACAGTGGGCCTGCCTGAACTACAAGAATGACAGCTACCTGCAGACCGGCGTCAAAAACGGCGTGGTCATATCAAATGATATCCTGCCTTATATCGTTAGCAGCAAACTCCATGATGATAAGCAGGAGAAACCGGAAAAGATACTACTTTTCAGTGAACAGGATGATACGACGGCATTCGACCAACTAAAGGAAAAGGGTATAACTAAGGATAGTGATATCGAGTTAATAAACATCGTTTATAACACACACCCACTCGTCGTATTCTGTGGAAATTACAAACAGGCGATGTCGCTTAACCTGCTGCAGTATAATTTCAAACCAAAGCGTAAGACTTCCGGTTACTGGCAGCACTGGCAACTGGCCGCATCCCTCGCAGCGGGATGGCTGGTATTACACCTGGGCCTGACCGCTTTCCAGCATTCACAACTGAAAGATGCCAACATCATCAGCAAAGCGAAGATAGAAAAAATTTATAAGCAGTCGTTTCCGCAGAGCCGAAAAATCGTTAACCCGCGCGTACAGATGGAACAGAAGCTTGCGGAACTGAAAGGCGCTTCAGGCAGCAGCAACAAAGGATTGATATTCCTGCTCGCGGAATCATTCGGTACTTTGAGTCACGACAAGAACAACATCACATTACAGTCGTTAACCTTCAGAAATAACCGTATGGATATCGGGCTTGAAGGCAGCAATCTACAGGCAGTAGAAACCCTGAACAAAAACCTGAATAGTAACAAAAAAATAAAATCAGAGATCACCTCTTCCTCGTCAGAAAAAGACAAGGTCAAAGGCAATCTGCGGATAGAGGGCCGTGGCTAATGGAGCAGTTACAACAACTCAAACAGTGGTTCAAGTCACTGCCCCAAAAAGAGCAGTGGATGGTATCCGGTACCGGCCTGCTCATTATTGTCACCCTGTTCTACCTGGTAATCTGGGAACCTGTCCACGTCGGTCTGCAGACAGAAAAACAGAAACACGAATCCCAGCAGGAAATATTGATCTGGATGCAGCAGGCAGCCAATGAAGTAAAAACTTTACGCGCATCAGGCAACAGGAGTACCGTTCGTGACACCAACAAACCGATCACTCTGGTTATCGAACAGGCGATTAAAAACGCGGGTTTAAAATCCTCCGTCAACAAGATCGAATCATCAGGCAATGATGGCGCCAGGGTGACATTGAACGATGCATCATTCAACCAGATACTGGTCTGGCTGAATACGCTATCGACATATAACGGCATACAGGTCGTCAGCGCGAACATCGAGCGCGGCACCGAACCCGGGCGCGCCAACGCACGTCTAAATTTTGAACGTCCTTGAGCAGGGCCGCTGCTACAGATATAAATCGTAGCCTTCTACCTACATGAATAAAAGACATTACATATTAACGGCGGTCATCGCTTACGTCGTATTACTGATCGCAACCATACCGGCAAGACCCGTCATAGACCTGCTCAACGAACACACCCCCGCGACCATACAAGGTGTCAGTGGCACGATATGGAGCGGCAAGGCGTTATTGATCATCACGAACAATGATATAAAGATCAATAAGACACGATGGTCTTTCAATCTATGGAAACTGTTTCTCGGCAAAGTTGCCGTTGATGTTGACGCACAGTTTTTAGGCAACGATATTAATGCCGAGCTTGGCACTTCATTCCTCGGCCGTTTCTTCATCAATGACCTCTATGCGAAAGTCACTGCTGAGCAAGCTGCGCAACTAGCCAACCTTCCACTCGTGCAGCTATCAGGTATAATTTCAATCGATATCGAATCAGTACGATGGAAGCAGGGTGAACTGCCGCTGGCTACCGGTGAGATCAGGTGGACAGATGCCGCCGTCACTGTTGCCGATACCGCTTCTCTAGGTGACGTAACGATCCTGTTAAGTGAATCCGAACAGCAACTGCTCAATGCTGATATAAAAAATCAGGGCGGCGATATTAAAATCAACGGTACCGCCGAACTGGTCCCGGAAGCAGATTATGCGGTTGATATAACACTTTTACCGACGGCATCTGCAAACAATAACATAAAGCAGAGCCTGGGCATGTTCGCACAGAGACAGAGTAACGGAGAATACACTTTAAATAAATCCGGCTCGCTTAATCAAATAATGTAAATCAATAATAAAAGAAAAGACTATGGTTCAAAAAATTAACGGTATAACAATTACCAGTGAAAATAAATGTTCTTTCTGCACCGGTTCTACCTGCTGCACCTATGTAACACAACATATGGAGACACCTCGATCTAAAGAAGATTTTCGCCAACTGCTATGGCAGGTATCTCACCAGAATGTAAAACTTTATAAAGACGATGATGGCTGGACCTTACTGGTCGATGGAAAATGCCAGCACCTGCAAATCAATGGCGACTGCGGCATCTATGATGAACGCCCTGATATCTGCCGTGAACATACCAATGATTACTGCGAGTTTGACGCACCATCGGAAGATGGTTTCGAATTATATTTTGAAAATTACTTTGATCTTTTGAAGTACTGCAAGAAGCGATTCAAATCGTGGGACAAAAAATAGATCAATTTATTCAACCAGCCCTATCGTTGAATGTCTGCAATCAGCGTTCAAGCAGATATATCAGATCCAGCGACTGCCGGGATCCGGTACTCGACTCCAGGCTAAAACCCCGACCCAGGCTATAACGGATCCTGAAAGCACCCGGCTCTCCTAAAGCGCCGAAAACATAACGCACGTAAAGCCTGTCATTGATGCGTTTGCCCGCAACCATCGCAGCCTGGTTTGCATCATTGGTTTCAAAACTGACTTCATCCAGTCCGAGGATACCACTGTCACCGCCTGGCACCAGCTGCGACAGTCCGAGCGCTAATGCTGCACCTGCAGTTTCATTTTCATTATTGGGTGGACGATCGAGCAGCAAAAACGCCAGTACGTCACGCTCGCTCATCGCCGGCCGAGAGAACGGTTCAGTTTTGACGTTTTGTGCAGAACCGGTCAGGCGAAGACCTATGATGTACTGTCGGCTTTCGTATATCGATTCGCGGCTTACCTGGATATTGATCAGCGGATCATCCAGTGGCCCGGTAAAGTTGAGTTCGCCACGGTCCACGCGCAGCTCCTTACCATAACCGGTGAGAAAACCATCACGAACACGCACGGTACCCGTGCTGAGAAGAGAACCACCCCGGCTTTGCGTCAGCCTCAGTCCGCCATCCAGCCGGCTGTTCAGACCAAAACCATTGAAACGTACATCATCGCCAAGCAATACCTCGACATTGCCGGTAACGATCATCTCATCCTGACGCTCGATCTCACGTTCCTGTGTATGCACGATCACGTCCGCAGAACGCGGCACAGCGTTTTTTGGTAAGGCACGAATCTGGGCAGAGGCATGTGGAATCAGTATTGAACCACTGATATCGAACACATCTTTGCCGATATGCAACTTGAGATCCGGCGAGGTATCAAGACTCAGTTCAGGTATACGCAGACTAGCCAGGTTCTGGCCCTGTATATGAATGTCGGCTACCAGTCCCAGTTTATCCGCTGCTCGCACCTCGCCGAGGATACTTGCACTGCCATCACCCGAAGACAGCTCGCCGGTCACCTGTAATTTTTCACCGCCGCTACTCTGCGCATTCATGTTGATGCCGCTCAGGGTGACACCGGCATCCGACAGTTCCAGCAAGCCATCATTAAGATATGCGCCACCGGTGAACAATGGATCACCCAGGGTGCCGCCGGCATCGAGATCCAGCTTCAACTCACCCTGTAATTTACCCAGCTGAACCACACGGCGTGCAAGCGGCCGCAATAATTCGATACTCGGTAACCTGCCTTTAGCAGAAGCCTTTAACGGGCTTTCTGGAACTAGAGGACCGTCAACAGTCGCACTCGCTGTCACATTAAGGCCCTGTTCACCAGTCAGCCTGGCGCTGAGATTCGTCCGCCTGTCATCCGATAGCAGGTCGATATGAACGTCGTCGAGAACAGTCTCAAAGGTATCGATTTCATCGGCATAAGACAGTACCGTACGTGATTGCCGCCATTGAAGCTGTCCCTGCTGGCCCTTAGCATTACGCACCAGTTTGAGATCTGCGTTGACCGTGCCATCGATACTGTAACCCTCTGCCAGCAGCGGCTGCAAAATCTTAAGCTCAAAACTATCGATATCGATGCTGCTTTGCAGAGCACCAGGTCCCCAGTTACTGTCATCTATACAGATACTGGCCTCATTCTGTTTCCAGCAGTGTGCGCTTACCTGACCGACGGTGGTCGACAAGTGAAGCTTCGGATTCTGTTTTAACTGCCAGCTTTCAAAACCTTCGGGTTGAACATAACCGTATCCAAACCGCTGAGTAAGAAACACGCCATCCCAGCCACCGCTGCTACGAAACTCCACATCCACCGCACCGCCTGCCAGCTTCATCGTTGATCGAAAATCAGTAAGTGTACCGGCCAGCGTCATATCAAGATTGCCGATTTGCTGCTTTCCGCTAACCAGGCCTATGGCAGCAAGATTTCCAGTCAGCTGGTTATTACCCTGTAACTGTCCGCTAAAACCAAAGGTCTCCAGCGAATGCCCGTTGAATGAGACAGCCGTTGCTTTTGCTGTTGTATGCACCTGCGGCTGCTCATGGCTGCCGCCAAGGATAACAGACACGTCCATTTCACCCTGCAGCCCCGGCCATAGTTTCGCTAGCTCAGGTGCATTCACATTAATCTCACCATCTAATTGTTTGCCCAGATTCATTCTGGCAGTCAACCGGTTGTTGTCAGCATTGATATTGGCATCGAGAGCAACCAGCTTTTCACCTTGCCAGCGTGCACGCCCCAGACCGGTGAAAACTTTGTCACTTATTTGCGCGTTCACAGTGCTGGCATCAATCTCGAAACTGTCAGCCGATTCGATCAGCAGGACAGCAGCAAAATCAATTTGACCAGGAAATTCTTTACCGTTAAGAGCGGTGCTGAGCTTCGCCGTGTTAACCTGCGTGGCTTTTATTTTCAGCTGACCATTGAGTTTATCGCTATATTCGATCCGCCCCTGGCCGGTAATCTGTCCATCGAGTGCCTCGATGCTGTAGCTGTCGATGACAATCCCCTGCAGGTCGACCAGGGCCTGTAGCTGCATCGGTGCCTGCGGCCAGTCTTCGAGCAGCAGGGTGTTGTCGCCCTCGATACGAGCAGAACGAAAATCACTACTGACCGTGATGTCGCCCTCATTACTAAACAACACGGTTTCGCCGGGCAGTCTAATACTTGACCAGTTAGCCACACCTGCCAGTGTCGGGTTTTCAAACAAATCGAAAATGGTGCCATTGAAGTTAACTACTTCAGGCACATTGATTACGTGTGTAAACGCAAGCTTCTTGATATCACCGTTGAAGCTGCCAGCGCCCTTCAGCTTTTGAACCGGCATTTGCCAGCTGGCCACCGCGTCCAGTTTTCCAGGCCCTGGCCCGACCAGTTCACCACCGACCTGTAGTTCGATACCCGCCGTTTGCGCGTGCAGTGATTCAATTTTCAATTGCCCGTGACCGATGCTTGCGATGACGTTCAGATTCTCAAATTCGACGTCTTCGATACGCAGTTTATCGATCTGTCCTGACTGTATAGATACATATACCGGAAACTGCAGCCAGAACAGCTGGTCGACATCTTGGACATCAGTTGCAGTAGCGGGTGACTGCCCGGCAGTCTTATCTTCTATTATGTCGATGCCAAGTTCTGCAATGCGCACAGTATTGATATCAACGATACCTGCCAGCAGGCTGACTGGAGACCAGCTCAGATTAACCTGTCTCGCTTTGAGCTCAGTCGTGGAGAATAAGATGTTCAGGCTTTCGACTCTAAGCCCATCTGCCAGCGTACCGGAGATACCTTTTGCCTCGATGGAAACCGGCGCCATACCCAGCCCCTGCTGTAGCAGCCAGCGGCTGCCCTGTTCCGATTTCACCAGCCATGCCATTGTAGCTACCAGTAAAACGGTGAGTATGCCTGCTGATAACAGAGCAACGAGTACAGTTGTTTTTAACGGGCGCATCAAAGGTCCGGCCCCAGAGTGATATGTATACGGTACTCATCAGGTGCGTCGCTTTCCAGTGGCACCGCGACATCAAACCGGATGGGGCCGAGTGGAGAAAACCAGCGGACACCGATGCCGACACCCGTCGCCGGATCAAAATCATCGAGAGCATCGTAGGCATTACCGCTGTCGACAAAGGCTGCCAGCGACCAGTCTTCCGCGATCTTCTGATCGAGTTCGACACTGCCTACCATCAGGTTCTCGCCACCGACGACAGCACCCAGAGGGTCTGTCGGTCCGAGCGAGTTATAAGCATAACCGCGCACGCTGGTATCGCCGCCGGCGAAGAAGCGTACTGATGCGGGCAGGCTGTCGAGATCATCGATCAGGGTTGCGCCCGCTTCGGCGCGCGTTAATAAGCGCCCGCCCGACCAGAGGCCAAACACCCATTTCGTGTTACCGTAAAACTGCAGGAAACTGGTGTCAGTGACCACTCCTTCGACGGCACCCCGCATCTGTACACTGCTGCGATGTCCCTCTAGCGGACGCGGCGGATAGTCCTCTGTCACGAACGAATAACTGATGCCCGGGGTAAGCAGCTTGGACCGTCCGTCATCGATCGTACCGGTCTCATATTCCTCGAGTCGCAGGTTCAGGAACAAGGTACGTATCCAGCCGTTATCGCGCTTCTGTATACGCTGCACACCGGTACTGAACAGGTTGCTCACAAAACTGTCGTTGTCTTCGACCTTGTAGAAAGTATCAATAGTAAACCAGTCCCTCGGCTTATCGAGCGGTATGCGATAACTGAGGTTCACGTCCGAAATAACTTTCGACAGGTTGATCTCGAACTCGGTCTGATGGCCCCTGTTATTGACACGCCGGTTGAGCACACCTAACCGCAGTTTAGGGCCGACATCAGTGGCAAAACCAATACCCGCGTTGTATTGATACTTCTTACCGGGTGTCAGTTTGATATTTATCGGCACATCGAAGTGAGGCTCACCTCTGGGGCTGGTCTTGAGTTCGACCTGGTCGAAATATGCACTGGCGATGAGTTCACGCTGCATACGCCTGGTAATTTCTCCATCGTAAGGCTGCCCCGGTGAATATGTGACCACACGCTGGACCAGGTCGGGTTCCAGTATTTCCTGATCGAATGTTGTTAAGCCAAAGACATAACGGCGGCCGGTTTCAAAATGCAGTGTAATGTCCGCAGCGTGCTCAGCTGGATGAACATCGATGCGCCGCTCGATGAATCTCGCATCAAAGTAACCACGGTTTTTTGCCGTTCGGGCGATATTACGCCTGCATAGATCATAGTTGGCGTGCTGCAGGATATCCCCGGTTCGTAATGCACATTCCTGTACTATGTTTGCCAGTGTTTCATCGTGCTCACCACCGTTATCGATCTCGATGGATACTTTACGAAGTACAACAGGCTCACCGGGCGTGATGTTAAAACTTGCCTGCCAACAACCCTCGCCCGACACCAGTTTTTTCTCAATCTTGACATTATAATAACCAACGACTTCTAACGCCTCACGAATTTCATTTCCCGACTCTGAAAACATGCGGCGGATCCGCCAGCCGGGGGCATCACAGGCTTCATCATCCAGCCGCAGGTAAGCAAGGATATTCTCACGGACCGGCTCATCAACACCGCTGATCGAAACTGCTGCCTGCGTGTCACAGATACAGCCCAGCCAGAGCAGGCAAGCTAACGCAAGCTGCAGCATTGCTGTTGTCCGGATTCTTTGCACGCATGAGACCATGTGTAGGATTATGCAGGAATATTTTTGACAGCGCGATATCAACAATTGCCAGGGCGATGACAAGTTATCGCCCGCTTACTCGAAGAGTAATTTACTTTGTGGTTGCGGTAAGTTCCTCTTCTGCAAAATGCAACGATGCTTCGAGTAATGTTTCACGTGGATGCTTATTCTGCTCAACGATAGACCCGATCATCTCATGCGTACTGTTAACAGGAAAAGTTAGCACACAGTAATCAGGCTAGCGATGGATGCAAGCTTCTAAAAGAATCAGGACGAATCCAGAAGCCGTTGATCAAGGTGCTGATGTCTGGTGTATAAAGACTACCGTTACCCTGGTGCGTACGACTATCTTTCCCTGTTCATCCCTGATCTGCGCCTGCAGCTTATGCGCACCTCGCTCCAGGCGACCAAGTTTTAAGGTCATGTCCTGTGAGTTCTTGATCACCGGCTTGCCATCGACCAGCATCCAGATGCTATGACCTTCCTCTGAGTTCAAGCCAGGTTTTAAGTTGAGAGATACCGTGACGTCCGGTTCATTTCGAATGGTCTGATTGTATGTCGGTGATACGATATCAAACTCGAGGTATTTAAACTCGGCAGGCTTGTCATCAACTTCTAGCTTACTATCAGCTGTAACCTTGGGTTTATCCATGACTGATAATGGCGGCGGCGTAAACTTTTCTGCATCTTCGAATGGGGTATCTGAATAAACCACATTACCTTCAGCATCCAGTCCTTTATAAAGGCCGGCGCTGGCAGCATGCGAGGCGATTAAGGAAAATATCAGCAGACTGTTCAATAGAATATTTTTCATATCACCAAGCATAGCTATTGATGCATCACCTTGCAATGATGATAGTAAACTGGAATGGACAATATTTATCAGCACTCAAGGCAATATTTCTTTAAATGCATCGATGACAGCAAATTTTTCACTACTGACTTCATCGCCCTGACTGTCCGGCTGCCGGACGCCCAAACAGTACTCTATACCGTATTCGTGGGCAGTTTTCAGCACTTCCAGGTTGTCATCGATCAGCATCGTATGTGCCTTATTATATGGTTCGACATGCTGCAACTTATCCCAGAAACCCTCGTTTTCTTTCGCCAGCCCGATATCATGCGCATTGACGATCTTGTCAAAATGCACGTGCAGATTGGTCCTGTCCATCTTAAGGTTAAGGCTTGCCGGGTGAGCATTCGTCACCAGCACTACCCGTTTATCATTGTTATTTAACCAAGAGAGAAACTCGACCACATCCGGGCGTATCGATATCTTGTCTGCAAGATCATGCTTGAGCTGTTCTATATCAAGCGACAGTTCTTTGGTCCAGAAATCGACACAGTACCAGTCGAGCCTGCCACGGACTTCGGTATAGCGGCACATCAGATGCTTGTGCGCCTCATCATGCGACAGATCATGTTTCTCGGCATAGCGCTCCGGCACATGCGTCAGCCAGAAATGGTTGTCGAAATGCAGGTCCAGCAGCGTGCCATCCATATCCAGTAATACGGTTGATATATTTTCCCAGGGCAATGTCTTCACCGGGATATTTTTATTTTCTGCGTCTATATTCATAAGCTATGTATTATACAATGCCAACATTACTGAATAACCATTAAAGAAGATTATTATGACTCACTCACTGGACCTTGAAAAACTATGCCTGGAATGTGTCGACATCGCTCGCGATGCCGGCCAGGCTATACTAACTATCTATGACGCTGGATTTAACGTTGAGGAAAAGGAAGACAAGTCTCCACTGACCGATGCCGATCTCGCATCACATAACCTTATCCTTAAGCGTCTCAGCGAACTGACGCCGGATATCCCTATACTGTCCGAAGAATCAGCAAAGCTGCCCTTCGAAGAGCGTGCGAGCTGGGAGACCTACTGGCTGGTCGACCCACTCGATGGTACCCGTGAGTTCGTCAAACGTAACGGTGAGTTCACTGTCAACATCGCTCTGATCCATCAACACCGAAGCATCATCGGCGTCATCAATGTACCGGTACTGGATGTCGATTATTACGCCTGGGAGAACGGTGGCTGCTACAAGGTTGAAAATAAGGGTAAAGCCACCCGTATATCGGTCAAAAAGTTAGATGGTTCAAAACTGTCTGTTGCCGGCAGCCGCTCACACGGCTCTGAGATGATGCAGCAGTATATGGAAAAACTGGGTGATGTCGAAACCCTCAGCATGGGCAGCTCATTAAAATTCTGCCTGGTTGCAGAAGGACGTGCCGATCTGTATCCACGTCTTGGCCTGACATCAGAATGGGATACCGCAGCCGCACACTGCATCGTTGTTCAGGCTGGCGGTTACATCACCAAAACCGATATGAGCCCGCTTGAATACAACACCAAGGACAGCCTGTTAAACCCGTTCTTTTTCGTATTCGGTGATAACAGTCGCGACTGGTCACAATACCTGGATGAGCAGCCATAGTATTTATTGCTGCAGGCACTCGATAGAATATTTCAGGAGCCACTGCTCATTAACAGGAGTATTTGTGCTGCCGAAGGCATGAAGATCACCCTGAGCAGACAAATTGCAGACGGAAACACCGTAATCGAAGTAGAATAAGCGAATTACAACTTTCCGATAATAAGATTATGAAGATTCTTGTAGTGGGTGGCGCCGGTTATATCGGCTCGCACATGGTGAAACAACTGGCAAAGGCCGGTAACGATGTAATAACACTGGACAACCTGAGTTATGGATACCGTGACGCAGTAAAGTACGGCGAATTCGTCGAAGGCGATCTGGGTGACGACTCGGTACTGGATTCTATTTTCGGGCCTGGGGACATCGATGCTGTCATGCATTTTGCCGGTTTTATCCAGGTCGGTGAATCAGTCATCAAACCCTCGATGTATTACCACAACAATGTGGTCAATACCTTTACCCTGCTCGATGCCATGCTGCGTCACGAGGTGAAGAACTTCATCTTCTCATCTACCGCGGCCATCTTCGGCGAACCCGACTATACGCCGATCGATGAAAAACATAACAAACAGCCGATCAATCCATACGGCCATTCAAAACTAATGATCGAACAGGTACTGGAAGATTACGATAAGGCCTATGGACTGCGTTCGACCTGCCTGCGTTACTTCAATGCTGCCGGCGCAGACCCGGATGGCGAACTCGGTGAGCGCCACGTACCGGAGACACACCTTATCCCGCTTATCCTGCAGGCAGCCTCCGGACGCCGTGAAGACATCAAGGTATTCGGTGATGACTATGCCACCGACGACGGCACCTGTGTTCGCGACTACATACATATCAACGATCTATGCGAAGCCCACTCGTTAGCCCTGCACAGGATGATCGAGAACGATAAGAGTGCACGCTACAACCTCGGCAATGGCACCGGCTTCTCCGTCAAGCAGGTGATCGATGTCGCCAAAAAAGTCTCAGGCAACGACTTCAAAGTCAGCATAGAGCCGCGGCGCGCAGGTGACCCGGCGGTATTAGTTGCAGATTCGACACTTGCTAGAAATGAACTAAACTGGCATCCTAAACATGCCGAACTCCAGGACATCGTAAAAACGGCCTGGCAGTGGGAAACAGATTTCTTATCCAGACAATAGATCATGAAAAATATAATTACCGGTATCTTTATTTGCGTTTTCTCTTTATCAGCTCAGGCGTATGAGGTCGCGGAAAAAGACTGGGGCATCGCTGCTGGTTTTCGTATAGCAAAGATCCCTTATCCGACTGAAAAGCAACAGGTTTCTGACTTTATCCCGCTGATGTTCTATGATGGCGACACCTTCTTTATCCGCGGTCTGACCGGTGGAGCAAAGCTGTATAACAGGGAAGAATGGCAGTTCAGCCTTATCGGCCAGTACCGTTATTTCGATATCCCGGCAGAATATCAGAACCTGATACGCGGTAATGCGCTCGATATCGGTGGTGAAGCTAAATACCGAATCAATAAGAACCTGCAAACCAACGTCCAGATCATGAGCGATACTCATGGTCGTTTTTTTTCCACCCTGGATACTCGTTACCACTGGGAGTCCGGTTCATGGGAACTGTTTCCCTACGCCAGATTACGCTTAAAAAGCGCAGACTTTAACGACTACTATTTTGGCCTCGATGGCGCCACTGACCCGGCCAACCCGTCTAATACATTTGATAACAAGATCGGCAGCGGCCTCGATTTAACCGTGGGCAGTGAGATCCGGTACCACGTGATCAGTAATCTATACCTGTTGGGTCGTGCGCAATTAACCACCCTGGATAGCAAGACACGTGATTCATCGACCATCGAAAATGGCACCTATGGCGAGATCTATCTGGGCGTGGCCTTCTTTAATGACAAGACCAGGGCAAAAGTGAGAGCACTCAAGGCAAAGCCTTATGTCCGGGTAGCACACGGCTGGGCAACGCCATCAAACATCGGTGACATCATGACTCTGAACTCGGTCGACGATGAACAGAACAACCAGTTGACCTCGATTTTTTATGGCCACCCGGTTGCCGACAGCCTGTTCGGTGTCGAGGAACTCGATATCTATATGACCCTGGGTTATGTCTATCATCACAGCTCCGACCCTTATAGCCAGACTCTCGAACCGGGTCAGGGGATCAATACCACGGAGCTTGCCGGCCTCGGCGATAATACCTGTGATGGCATCAATCCGTGCACCATCACTTATGACCTGCAGCCCACCAATGAGTATGTCCTGGGAATAAAGGCCTATTACAACATCAATTGGCCGGTACACTGGCGACTCGGCTTCGCTGAAGGTATATCCTACATCGAGACGGTCTCCAACTTGGAGCAACGCGAGATGGACAGGAAAGGGTATCGTTCCAGCAACCTGATGAACTACCTCGACTTCACAGCTGACATCAGCATCGGTGACACCTTCAATGCACCATCGATAAAAGATCTCTATTTTGGCATCGGTGTGCACCACCGTTCCTCGATATTTGAAACTTCGTCAGCTTTCGGACGCATCAAGGGCGGCAGTAACTATAACTCGCTCTACCTGCAATACCACTTTTAGCAGCCTGGCTGCTAGAAGAAATACAAAAAGCGGCTAGTCGCGCTCAGCAAGCAACCGCCTGGTCATATGCAGGCGCATGGCACCATCTTCGGTGATGGTGTGGAACAGGTGATGCGGACTGGTCGACCTTTCGATGATCGCATCGAGATCATCACGCAGCTCTCGATAATAATCCAGCAAGCTAAGATCGAAGCGGTTCAGCGCATTACTCAATGGATCTTTCAGCTGGCGTTTTCGGATCGTCTCCATACCATCCTCGAACACGTTACCCAGGCACATATGCACCGCAGAGAACAGGGTCGCCCAGCCGTTGAACCAGAACATAAGATCTTTATCGAAGGTCTCACCACCCGTTCCGTTACCAGCCAGCATCTGTTGTAACAGGTCACGCTCATTTACCGCCTCATGCAGCTGCATCATATTGGCTCGGCCGTAGGCATCGATGGTGGTACTGGTCAGCAGCAGGTGCGCATCCGGATACTTCGTCAACACGAAAGTGGCGTCTTTGATCAACGCTGCCGGCTGCTCCGGATTCAATGGGTTGCGCTTCAGACGTGAAGACGGCGCCGAAGATAAAACCTGCACCTGGTGCCCCCGCCTCCCCAGTTCACTGACCAGCCGCGCGAACACACCTTTCTGAAACAGATCCATAGAAAAATTAAGATGCCCCTGTTTATGCAACAGGCACAGCTGGATCTCATCTTTATACTTCGGTGCGGCTTCGACGATATTAGCGATCTTGGTAACAGGGATACGCTCGTTCAATTCACCCTGGCGGTTAACCACGACTTCCTGGTGGAACTCATCAAAGCTGATCTGCAGCATGACTTTTGCTCTGGGCCAGGTGACAGAGCGGCGGCGGATAGCAGCGGCCATTTTGCCCAATACATCGTTAGTAACCTCACGGCTATCGGCAAAGTCACCGTTCAACAAGATGGCAAAGGTAGTTACATGCTGCATGGACTCTATGGCATTATAAAAATGATCCAGATGTTTCGTCAGATCGCCACCGGTGAACAATACCGAGGTCGTTAACTCATCGATTATCTGAAACAGCTGTGTCGGGTCATCGGTATTTTTCATCAGCGGACGAAAGATAAACATACAATGCCGGCAGGTCTGCGGACAGCCCATAGCGGGTATGATACCAAGCTTACTAAAGGGTGTTAACGGTTCGGTATCCGGCAGCTGGTCAACCAGCGCGAGACGCTCCCTGTCTTCATCTGCCAGCATGTCAGCATAGCGGTCTTTTTCCTGTTTCGCCAGCTCTTTATAACCTGCATCAAAACTCTTACCGAAAAGCTGTAGCGAATCCCACGCCGACTCGATATGTTCGGCCAGTTTTTTCGGTGTCTGCTTTTGTTGCAGCAACTGCAACAGGTTCTGCTGCTGCAATTGCGCTTCACCCTGGTATTGTTGCCAGTACTGGATATACGCCTGAATAAACTCCGAGGCACTATTACTCTGCAACAGCATCTCCATCAAAAACGCCTGCGGCCCCTTGCAAAAACTGCTCAGCACTTCTACCTGGTATTGTGTATTTATATTCTGCTGCAGCCAGTTCCATGCAAAAACATAACTCATCAAAAAACTGAGTCGCTCAGCATCCTCTACAGTCGATGATTTATTTTTAAGCAATTTCAACATATCACCAGAAGTCAGGCGATTGATCTCGGTTTTAAAACGTTGCCGTTGTGATACCAGGTAAGCCTTACGTACATCCCCCTGCGCTTCTTCACTGATCAATATTCTGCTCGAAGGTCGCCCGGACTGAACCGATACTGTTGGAATTTTTTGTGTATTCGCTTGCATAAGACTTTGATATTACAGCCACATGGCAAGTTAATAAAGCCCAAGAAAATACGGGATTAGCGTTAGATTAACTTAAGCAGTAATGGGCATTATCATTTTGAAGAGTATGAAAATGGTGACCGAACCTGGACTATGTTTGCTCGGAGCAAACATGAACACACGTTTCTGTGTGGCCCGAAGGGTGAGGCTCAGGGATGAGCCGAATAATAAATTGTCAGGAACAATTTTTCATGAGCCCTGTATTTTAGGGCGAACCCGTAGGGTAAGGCACAAGGACGCGCCGCATAATTTAACCAGCTGGTTCAATTCGGCACAGATAAATATCGTGCTATTTAGCAAACTCGGAATAATATAAGAAAAGAAAATGGTGGCCGAACCTGGAATTGAACCAGGGACACGCGGATTTTCAATCCGCTGCTCTACCAACTGAGCTATTCGGCCATTTTTGAGATGACTATGATTTTGATCCGGAGCTTATGGACGGCGCCGAAGCTGTCTGGCTCAAAGGATGCGTATTTAATCCGCTAGACGGCGCCGAGTCAAGTTTCTTAACCACATTTCAATCGATTATTTTACGATTGCAGGATCAGGCTCACTGGGGCAGCCAGAGCGAGTTCGGTGATATCACTACACCACTGGTATTGCTGTGAATCGGCGATGGCATTCGCAACTTGTGCAACCCTCACTTCACAGGGGGTGATGTCCAGATGGAAGTGACTAAAGGTATGGCGAAACACAGTTAAGTCATTGTAATCATTAACTATCAACTGCCAGTTTTGCTGCACTGTTTGATCGACCGGCTGCTCCATGGTTAGCTCTGGCAAGCTCCACAACCCACCCCAGATACCTGTGGGAGGGCGTTTTTCCATTAAATAATGCCCACGATCATTACGGATGATAAGGAATCGCTTTTCTCGTACCGGCAAGACTTTTTTCGGTTTTCTGGTCGGCAGCTCAGCGACACGACATTTTTGATAGGCCATACAATCACATACCAGCGGGCAAACATCGCATTTTGCTGAAGAGCGGGTGCACACCATCGCGCCGAGATCCATGACTGCCTGCGTATACTCAGCGACATCCCGCTCCGGGGTATACTTTTCTGCCCATGACCACAGCTGTTTTTCTACCGTGGATTGTCCCGGCCAGCCCTTCTATCGCCCGGTATCGAGCCAGCACCCGTTTCACATTCCCATCAAGGATGGCATGTCGCTGCCCCAGTGGCCTGTGCCAGGATTGCGCCGGCCGTCGACGGACCGATACCGGGCAATGCCAGCACTTCATCATATGAGCGGGGGAATTCACCGCCATGCTGCTCGGCGATGACGCCAGCCGCGCTATGCAGGTTCCTGGCCCGGCTGTAGTAGCCCAAGCCCCGCCCAGTACCGCATCACCTCATCCTGAGAAGCCTCTGCCAGTGTCGATATATCCGGAAAGCGCTGCATGAATTTTTCGAAGTAAGGGATCACCGTCGCAACCTGTGTCTGCTGCAGCATGACCTCTGATACCCAGGTACGGTATAACGATGATTCGACCTGCCAGGGCAGATCATGCCTGCCGTATTGCCGGTACCAGTCGAGCAGACGATCGGCAAATGCAGTCACTAGAATAATCCTTTGAGTTTGTCCTTTAACTTATCTTCATATTTGTCTGTCTGTTTTTTCAGCTCTTCCTTGGCCCTCTCTTCCGCGCGACGTTTTTCTGCATCCGCCTTGTCTTTCAAACGTTGCTTCTCTGCCTCGGCTTTGTCTTTCAGGCGCTGTTTTTCAGCATCGATTTTAGCCTGCGCCTGACTCTGTAATACGTCGGTGGTCGACTTCTTCAGACGACCTGTATCCAGATCATATTGCAGTGCTTCAAAGGGGCCATGAATCCTGACAAATATCGGTTTATTCAGGATCTTCTCTACTGCCGTTTTTCCGCGTGGCAATGCCACCGACGACATCACATCCACGGTGTCCTGCATGATATCGACATAACCTTTTGCTGTGACCTGTACCCGTTCCGACGACATCAAAAAGTCATCGGTTCTCGCTTTGCCATCTGCCAGGTTAACGGTGCTGTGTATCTTATCGAATACGGTCACTTCACGCGGGCGGTAATTCCCCATGATGGTTTTCGACATACCGAAGCCCTTGCTGTCGACATAGTCAGCGACAGAGGAACGCATATAGAATTCCGGATCAAAACCATTCACTGCGGTCTCTTTCATATCGAGTACGATCTGTCCTTTACTGGCCTGTTTCAGTTGATTGACCGTCTCGCCCGAGGTCTTCACATCCATAGCCATATTAACTGCGCCTTCCATCGTCATAGGTTTATCACCCATGACACCAACAAGGAACGGATCAACAACCGGTCCGGCCTGCAGCTGGTTAATTTTGAGGTCGATCGCGTAAGCCGGTATTGCTTTTTGTACATTCATATTGACTGCTGTATTCACCTGCCCCTGCAATACCTGCATGGTAAGCGGCTTGATGTCGATAATTCCATCACGTGCTTTCATAGTCATCAGGAACTGTTTGATCTGGTACTCTTTTGCGGTTAAAGAAGCGATTTTGAAATCACCCTCGATATCAAGCTTGCGCATCATCTCGACGGGCAGCTCTATCTTCTCGTCTCCGGTTGTGACAGCGACGGCAGGCGCACCACCTGCCCCTGTGCCCGCCACAACCTCCGACTGCTCAACCGCTTCTGCCACTGGAGGTAAATAATCATTGATATCTAACTGATCAAAAGACAGGTCGTAACGCAATTGTTGTTTGCTGATATCGATAACATGTAGCCAGCCACTCAAAGTGCTACCGTCCAGCGCCAGGTTAAAATCATTAGCCTGCAGCTTTTCGCCATGTAGTTTTATCTTTGTTTTGATCGCCACATGATGTAGAGCATCTGCTTTCGCCATCACCGGTAATTCCACTGCAACGCGTTTTGCGACATCACGTGCATTGAACGGCTGCACTTCGATGCTCCCCTGAATAATGGGAGTCTGCTTGAACTGCGAGACAGTTATGTCGGCGAGTGTCGTCGTACCAAGCGCCGATAGTTGCAACTGTTTTAATACTACTCGCTGGTCGTCCATCGATACATCGATAGATGATCTGACTTCGATCTGTTCCTGCTGCGGGATAAATTCATTGGCATTGGCAAGCACGGTAAAGACAAGATCGCGCAGAGTGTATCGGGTTAACTCCTGGTCGAAAGTTAACTGCGTGGTCAGCGTTAAACGCGTGTCTATGGCAGGCTGACTGTTTTCGATGCGGGCGCCAAACGTGATATCTACCGGTTCATCGAAAGCGATCGCACTGGTCGTTAGATTTAACTCTGAAACCGTCGCACTGGTCTTACTGCTGCGATCATCGTAACTGATCACAGCATCAACAAACTCAAAACCTTCCACCCTTAAAGACTGCAAAGGCAAGGCGCCTTCTTTTTCTGCTACGGGCTTCTGCGTTTTTTCAGCAGCGGTCACTTCAACACCTGCCTCAGCTTGTACCAGGCTACTCCAGTTATTGGCGCTATTTTCAGCCACTTCTAAAGAAACATTTAAACCATGTAACCGGATAGTATTAATCTCTACTTCTTTTTTAAGCAGCGGTAACACATTGACTTTGACATCCAGCTGTTTGATGGCGGCAAACTGATCCGCCTTGAAGCCTTTCTCATTACCGAGTGAGACATTCTCAACCTTGAGGCCCACCCAGGGGAAAACTGACAAGTTGATATCACCATCGATAGTGAAAGTACGGCCCGTTGCTTTTTCAACCTGCTCAATGATCTGCGGCTTGTAATTGTTCGCATCGAAGGTCGCGGCGAATGCCAGCAACGCGAGTAATACCAGCGCAAGAAATATTAAAAAGAATTTTATTGATCGAATTAAAACGTTCATTGTTTACCCTGTTCCTGAAACCTGATTACGTAGCTTATTATTTTGTCCATTCACCTGACTTACCACCGGTTTTTTTCACTAAACCAATATCCGTCATCAGCATGCCGCGATCCATGGCTTTACACATGTCATAGACAGTAAGCAACGTAACCTGCACCGCGGTCAATGCTTCCATCTCAACCCCTGTTTTACCTGAAGTTTTTACTTCGACAACACAGTGAACGAACTGTTCTTTCTCATCGACGTTCAGCTGGATATCGACATGGCTCAACTGTAGCGGATGGCAGAGCGGGACCAGGTCAGCGGTTCTTTTAGATGCCATGACACCGGCGACACGTGCAACGGCCAGCACATCACCTTTTTTATGAGATCCTTCAAGAATTCGCTGCATGGTCTCGGTCTGCATCCGGATAAAACCTTCGGCGACCGCAACCCGCTGTGTTACGTCCTTATCGCCTACATCGACCATATGGGCCTCGCCACGCTGATTGAAGTGATTGAGCTGGTCGTCTGTCATCTTAGTTTGTCCGGAGCTTATTTGTTCTGCAAGAGTGTTATTATGCCATTTTTGGGACATAATATTTAGCGGATGGTTTCTTTGGATTTATTGATTGGTGTTTGATATTTACCTGGTGTTTTTTGTTTGGCTATGCGGGTCTCGCCCCGCTGGCGAGGTACTCTGCTCCACATTGTATATTTCTCCTATTGACGCTGCCTGGGTACGTGAATTTTTATCGCGAGTTTCGCCTTTTACGGCGAGTTACTTTTTTTCACCAGCTAAAAAAAGTAACCAAAAAAAGCCGTCACTACGCCTGACGCCCCTGTAAAAGACACAGGGGTTCCCATCGAAACAGCACAGCCATCATGCTGTGAAAAAACTCGCAGAAAACGCTCAGACAGTTTTCACAGAAAGCCCATAATAGCTACACTGCCCCGATGGCTTGGCTGATGTGAGAGAAAGTCAAAAACAAATAACGAGAAGAGCAACAACTGTAAAGAATGAGAATGGCACTAAATATAGACACTGTTTTTGACCTTGACCTTTATCCACCTTAGCAAGCCAGTGAAAGGGTATTGTTAGCATGGGCTTTCTGCGCCAGCATGTCTGAGCGTCTTCTGCGAGTTCTGGCACAGCATGCTAACAATATCCTTTCGATGGGTACCCCTGCTTTTTAGGGGCGCAGCTGACGTGGCGGCCTTTTCTGGGTACTCTTTTGGGCTGTAGCAAAAGAGTACCTCGCCCGCCGTGTGAGAACGGCAAGGCCTAACTAAAAACCAACAGCTAAATACCAGACTACATACCCAATGACTCAACCACCAATAATCGTTAAAATACCAACAATGACCATCACCATACAATTCTTCGCCAGCCTGCGCGAGCAGGTCGGCAAACAACAGGCGACTTTGACATACGAAGCCCCTCTTGATGTATCCACTGTCTGGACGAAATCAACAGACAATATGGAAATGCCGGATAACACCCTATGCGCCATCAACATGGAATACGTTAACAGCGATGCCATGGTCAGCGATGGTGACGAAGTCGCTTTTTTTCCACCAGTCACTGGCGGTTAAAGCCCCATCATGCCCGCGATCCTGTTAGATAATATATTTAATCCATGGGACGAGATTCAGCGTCACCAGGACGAACACCTGCGATCGGGCCATTACGGTGCAACGGCCACATTCGTCGGTACTATGCGAGATTTCAACATCAGTCAAGCAGTCAGTCACATGACCCTGGAACACTACCCGGCGATGACACAGCATTACCTCGACAAGCTATGTAAGCAGTGTGTTGAGCAATATGAACTCGATGACTGCCTGGTCATACATCGCTTTGGTGAGATTCGTCCGGGCGAGCCCATCGTACTTACTGCCGCCTGGTCGGGACACCGGGGTCAGGCATTCGATGCCTGCCGTTACCTTATGGAAGAATTAAAAGCCCGCGCACCCTTCTGGAAAAAAGAAGTTACTGAGGCCGGCGAGCGCTGGGTACACAATGACCAACAAACAGAAAAATAACGAGTTATAAATAGTACGTCATTGCGAGCGTAACTAAATGACTTTTGTCAGATAGAGATTACTGTATCAGGATAAACAGCGCTGTCTGACCACGCTGAACGTTAAACAGTATCTGTTCATCACTGGTCTTCACCATCTTCTTCATGTCGGCCAGTGATTTAACCGGCGCACGATTCACCGACAGGATCAGGTCACCTTTACGTAAACGTGCATTCCAGGCAGCACTGCCACGTGACACATCGGCAACCACGAGAAAATTGTTGCCGCCATCATCATGGCTCTCTATGACAGCACCCGCAAGTTTTTCATTTAACTTCTCGCCAGCGAGTGACTGCTCGACCTCATCTTCAATATAAGCAGTGAGTATTTTTTTATTGCCATCACGAATCACCGAAATATCCATCTTTGCACCAACGCGCATCAGGCCCACCATATTACGCATCGAAGAAGCACTTTTTACAGTCACACCATTGATCTCTGATACCACGTCACCGGCTTTTAGCCCGGCTTTATCTGCCGCAGAATCATCGACGACCTGTGAGATGACGACACCCTGGTGCATATCCAGCCCAAAAGCACGTGCCAGCTCTGGTGTCAGGTTCTGCATGATCACACCCAGCATGCCACGGCGTACTTCGCCGTATTCGATCAGCTGGTCAGTTAACTCTCGAACCATATTAATAGGAATAGCAAAACCGATGCCTACGTTGCCTGCCCCGCCTGATGCCAGGATAGCGGTATTAATACCGATCAACTCACCTCGAAGATTCACCAATGCACCACCAGAGTTACCCGGATTGATCGACGCATCGGTCTGAATAAAATCTTCGTACCCTTCGATACCCAGGCCGGTTCGGCCAAGTGCACTGATGATACCCGAGGTCACTGTCTGCCCTAAGCCAAATGGATTACCGATCGCCACTGCAAAATCTCCGACCCGTATCTCCGAAGAATCGGCAAACGGGATATGCGTCAGCTTCAGCTTATCCTGCTCGACTTTTAATATCGCGACATCTGCTTCCGGGTCGGAACCGACCACTTTAGCTTCCAGCTGCTGGCCGTCATGCAAGGTAACCGCAATCTCGTCAGCACCTTCGATCACGTGATGGTTGGTCACGATATAACCTGCATCGGCATCGATGATAACACCGGAGCCCAGGCTTTTTACTTCTTTGCGTTGTGGTAAATTTTCAAACCCTTTAAAGAAACGTCTGAACAACGGGTCATTTAGTAACGGGTGATTCTGCATATCGACCGAACCACGCGTTGCTATATTGACTACCGCGGGCCGTGTCTTTTCTATCATCGGCGCCAGGCTGGGTAAAGGTTTGCCTTCAACATAGGCAGGTATCGCAGCAAAGACATTCGATGTAAAAGCTGTAATGATTAACACTGTAGACAGTAAAAAAGGTTTAACCAACGACATACGCACTCCTACTGATCATTTAATTCGTCTCATAGACAGGCAACATTTTACATAGTTCACATAACGGAAATAGTAGCACGACTGGCCATATAACCGCCAAGTTTGGAAGGCCACCAAAATTTAGACCGATTTAATAAAATAGCCTAGCTTGATGTTAAACCGTCGAGCTGATAAATTCTGCCAACTCTATTTAATTTCAGGAAAAATTATGCGTAACTTCTACCGTTTGGCCAGTATAACAGTGGTATCTCTCGGCCTTAATGCCTGCAGTAACGACACAGGCGACAAACAGACACTGGAAAGCCTGCAACAAAAGGCCAGCTACAGTTATGGCGTCGACGTCGCCAATCGTTTGAAACAGCAGGGCATCGAACTCGACGTTAAAGCACTGAATCGCGGCATCGCCGATGCATATAATGGTGCAGAGCTTGCGCTGCCAGATGAGGAACGTTTACAGGCCAAGACCATCTTTCAGGCAGAACTGCGTGATGCGCTCGTCAAGAAGCAGGCTGAATCTTCAACTGCTAACATGGCGGCAGGCAAGGCATTTCTTGAAGAGAACGCTAAAAAGCCTGGTGTAATTACTACAGACAGCGGCCTACAATACAAGATCATCACCAGCGGCGACGGCAAACAGCCCAAAGATACAGACACGGTCACCACTCATTACAGAGGTACACTGATCGATGGTCGCGAATTTGATAGTTCTTACAAACGCGACAAACCGGCATCCTTCCCCGTGAAAGGCGTGATCAAAGGCTGGACCGAAGCATTACAGTTAATGCATGTTGGCGATAAGTGGCAGTTATTCGTGCCATCTGAGCTGGCTTATGGTGCAACCAAACGCAGTGAATTAATCGAGGCGAATTCTACTCTGATCTTTGAAATAGAGTTATTGGGTATTAAAGAATAAGAAAATTTTGGAATTACCCGTCATTGCGAGCAAAGCGCGGCAATCTCTTGTCAGTGTCGGACTAATCGCCAGAGATTGCCGCGCTTTGCTCGCAATGACGTTAATTTAATATACCTTATTCTATATTCTGGATCTGTTCTCGCATCTGCTCGATCAGAACTTTCAACTCTACCGATGCATTAGTGCTGGAAATATCCGCAGACTTGGATCCCAGGGTATTCGCTTCACGGTTAAGCTCCTGCATCAGAAAATCCAGCCGACGACCTACTGCTTCATTTCTGTTTAACACGTCAGCCATCTCTTTTAAGTGGCTATCGAGACGGTCCAGCTCTTCATCAACATCCATCTTCTGTGCGAGATGTACCAGCTCCTGTTCCAGGCGGTCCTGATTTACCTCAACTTTAATCTGCTCTAATCGTTCATGAATTTTTTGCTGATAACGCGCCTGGATCTCGGGCATCTTGTCTCGCGTTTCATTGACGATATGCTGGATAGCTTCACAACGCTGCAGGATCAGCTGCTTCATGCGCTCGCCCTCTCGTTCACGGTTTGCGATCAGGTCATCGAGTGCTGCATTCAAACCGGCCTCACTGGCACTTAGAACCGGCGTCATATCCGGCTTTGATTCTTGCACTACACCTGGCCATTGCAGGAGCTCGATCGGATCGGCCTCTGAGGGCTGATGTAACAGGTTATTGATCTCATGACAGGCTTTCACCAGCGCTTTGGCACGCTGAAGGTTAACCGTGACAGATTCTGATTGCGAAGCAGTCGCATTAAAGCGTAGAAAACATTCCACCTTGCCACGCTTCAGCCGCTTTTGCAGGATCTCACGGAACATCGGTTCACTGGCCCTGAAATCCTCCGGCATTTTAAAGTACACCTCGAGAAATCGTTGATTGACACTGCGGATTTCCCAGACAAGCTCACCCTCGTCCAGGCTTTGCTGCGTACGTGCGAAGGCGGTCATACTTTTTGTCATACTCGACTCTCTTTTACTTTTTATAACTCGATACGCTGAGTCTATCACGCCCCCTTTGCAGACCATCATAAAATCTTCCAGCCATGTATAATACGCGCACTTTAAATAATGAGGCCACTATCAACATGCGTCCAAGTAACCGTCAGCCTGATGAAATGCGGGCTATCCGCATCACTAGAAACTACACGAAACATGCTGAAGGCTCTGTCCTGATCGAATTTGGTGACACCAAGGTCATCTGCACCGCCAGCGTGGAAGAGAGAGTACCTGGATTTTTGCGCGGGAAAGGCCAGGGCTGGGTCACCGCAGAATACGGTATGCTGCCGCGCTCTACGGGTTCGCGTATGCGTCGCGAAGCCAGCGGCGGCAAACAGGGTGGTAGAACCATGGAGATACAGCGTCTGATCGGTCGCGCCCTGCGTGCCGGCATCGACCTCGAAGTCCTCGGCGAAAACACCATCAGCCTGGACTGTGATGTTATCCAGGCTGATGGTGGCACGCGTACTGCCAGCATTACTGGCGCATGGGTCGCACTCAATGACGCGATCCGGCACCTGCTCGATAAAAAGGTGATCAATAAAAACCCACTGCACCACCAGATCGCTTCTGTTTCTGTCGGCATATTCAATGGCACCCCGGTACTCGATCTTGATTATGCGGAAGACTCTAATGCTGAGACCGATATGAACGTAGTGATGAACAGTGACAATGGTTTTATCGAAGTACAGGGAACTGCCGAAGGGCATCCTTACAGCAAAGATGAATTAAACAGCATGTTAGTTTTAGCCGAAAAAGGCATAACTGAATTATTTACCGTTCAACGATCTGCAATCGAGAGTTAATAACGATGAACAAGATGACCAAGATAGTACTGGCCAGCGGAAACGCCGGCAAAGTTAGAGAGATCAACAAACTGTTTGCCGGCAGTGGCATCGAAGTAGTACCTCAGTCAGAATTTAATGTGCCGGAAGTACCGGAGACCGGCACCACCTTTGTTGAAAACGCCATCATCAAAGCCCGTCATGCAGCGGAGTGCACGGGCCTGCCCGCCATCTCGGATGACTCCGGTATCGAAGTTGACGCGCTCGACTCACGGCCCGGCGTTTATTCTGCACGCTACGCCGGTGAAGGTGCCAGCGACCAGGACAATAACGATCTGATGCTAAAAGAATTAGAAGGTGTCGCAGAAGCAGATCGCACAGCCCGCTACCAGTGCCTGATCGTTTTCATGCGCTCACATACAGACCCGGTACCTATCATCACGCAGGGTAGCTGGGAAGGCAGGATCCTGGAAGCACCGCAGGGTGACGGCGGCTTCGGTTATGACCCGATCTTCTATGTACCAACACATGACTGTTCTGGCGGCGAACTGCCGCTGGATGTCAAAAATACACTAAGCCACCGTTCGATCGCACTGAACGCGATGCTTGAAGAATTTAAGAAACATAAATATATTTAATTTATCTCGCAGAGGCGCGAAGACGCAAAGTTAATATTGTAAAAATATTAGCTGACATACGTTTGGTAGCGTGTTAAAAGTTTTCTTTGCGTCTTCGCGCCTCTGCGAGAAAACAACTTTCAATATGAACGTTTTACTCTGTAGCGATATCAACCTGGAATACCTTCATGCCTTGCTTAAACGTTACGGCATGGCAATCAAAACCGTCAACGATAACGAACCCATTCCAGGTAGTTTCTGGCAACCACCTGAGGCAGGATTGATCGGTGATACACTTTATATCCGCAATGATACGCCCGTGCACTCTGCGCTACATGAATCCTGCCATTACATCTGCATGGACAAACAGCGCAGGAGCAAGCTGCATACTGATGCTGGCGGCACAGCAGTGGAAGAGAATGGTGTCTGTTACCTGCAGATACTGCTATCTGATTTTATCCCCGAGATGAAACAACAACGTATGTTAAGCGACATGGACGCATGGGGTTACTCTTTCCGACTGGGTTCAGCTAAAGCCTGGTTTGAAGAAGATGCAGAAGACGCTTCTGAATGGTTACAGAAAAACAAGCTTATCGATGCAGAGATAAGACCAACCTGGAATCTTCGGTAATAGGCACGTACCTACCAGAAAAATAATTTACAAATCACGGTTAACTTTACACAGAACTGCAGTACTAATCGCGGATTACAATCCGCTCCTACAATAAACCTGCCCTGCGAGAGCGGATTGTAATCCGCGATTTCATTTCTATTGATCAAAACCCATGGGGATCGCCGCACCGCCTTCCATGGTTCCTTGCGTCATACTACCCATCCATGGGCATCGCCTCTCCTGCGCATCCATGCGCCCGAGTCATACCGCACTCCTGTGCATAAAAAAAGCCCTCCGAAGAGGGCTTACTTTTAAAACATTTATTCTTATTTTTTATCTAGAAATTAAAGTTAACCTGCGCACTTAAGATATCAACAGATGATTCATAAGTACCGGTTAATGTCGCGCCTGAAGTAGATGCAGTTGGTCCGCTATTGATCTGTGTATCACTGAGGAACAAGTGAGAGTAACCAACATCGAATGACCAGCTGGCTGCTGGTGCATAACCCAGACCCAGGCTTAACCAGGTACGGTCATTACCAGGAATCCTGGCTGAAGTTGTCTCTGGCGAGCGAATCGGTGTTTCGTCTAAAGCCAGGCCACCACGGTAGATCCATTTATTGCCAGGCTTATAATTTACACCAACTGAGAAACGGTTAGTATTTTTATATGCCAGGTCAAGTGTTGATTCCTGACCAGGTATACCACCGGCCTGTCTAATGGTAATTATGTCCAAACTGCTCCAACCAGTCCATGTCCAGTCAAATAACGCTGTCCATTTTGGACTGAGATCACCGACAAAACTAAATGAGAATGTTTCTGGCATCTCTGCAGTTGCCTCTAAGGTCGTATTTTGCAATACATTAAAGCCGGTAGCGGCCAGAATTGAATCAGAAGCATCACCTAATGGTGTATCCAGCGTATATGTAGCATTTCCAGATACATTGTGTTTAATAGCAGAACGGTAAGCAATACCTATACGACTTTTATCATCCAGGTCGATCAAAATACCTGTATTCCAGCCAAGTTCAGTTGAGTCGCCCTCCAGCTTCGCGCTACTGTCTGTCGCGGGGTTACTCGGTGGCGTAGTTGCATATGCCGCACAGTCGGCAGCTACGACAGGTGCAACTGGTGATGATGGAGCTGAAAGGCCTCCACATGTCGCTACCGAGTCAATACTGTTAGTTAACTCTAAATCTACGTATTGAATACTAATACCGAAACCTACTGATATCTTATCCGTCGCTTTCCATGCAATCGAAGGATTAATGTTAATGGTTGAAACCTCACTTCTTAAAGCATGGTAACGCCCTATCCAGCCATCATCATACTCAGTAGAAAGTCCAAATGGAACATTTACACCAACACCGACATAGATTTCATTCGGCAGTTCTGCAGAATAATAAAAATTAGGTATAAAGGCCGGGTCGCCAGTTGAAGAATTCGGGCCGGTCAATGGCGCCAGACCATTGGCTGCAGTAGAAGTACCGCTATCTGTATAGTCTGCATTCGGTGAAACAATGTGACCTGCTAATATGATTTGCTGACCAGATAATCGAGTCATACCAGCAGGGTTGAAATAGATAGTACTGGCATCTTCACCGAGTGCAGCTGCACCAGCATATGCAGAACCCTGTCCACTGGCACTTTGTTCAATCAGACCAAAAGATCCAGCCTGTGAAATGGTGGAGGCACTTGCGATACTAACCGCAAGCAATGTTTTCGAAAAAGAACCCCTAAAAGTATTATGCATTTGCTTTTTCACCTTATTATTATTAATGATTCACAACGAAATAATACGCGAGATACCACCAAATGCAAAACAATATTGCGCTAAATCATAGATATATTTAGTATTTTTTACTCAATCTAGAATAATTACTGCTTTTGAACGTCAGGCAACTGTTTCGGCTTGCGATTTTCATCTATTGCAACATAGGTTAATGTCGCTTCGGTCACTTTGACGCAGGATGTTTCTCCTTTTCTCATGCGCTCGGCAAAGACTTCAACCTTTACTTTCATTGAGGTACGACCTTCAGAGACAATCTCGGCATAACAGCTTATTAAATCATCAACAAATACCGGCTTTTTAAATTCGAAGGAATCCACGGCCCGTGTGACCACAGGGCCGCGCACACGACCCAGCGCAGGAATACTGCCGGCAATATCGACATAAGACATTATCCAGCCACCGAATATACTGCCGCCGGAGTTCTGATCGGCATGCATGGCCGGCACCCGAATGACAGGCATCCGGTTTTCAGGCAAGCTATCTCCATTCTTTCTATTATCAGCCACAGAAATTACCCGTTTATTTTTCATTTCAACATAACATCAATACATGAAAACAAAAAGTATTAAATGTAATTTTAAAAACTCACGCGGCAACATACTCGATGCACGGATCGACATGCCTATTGATGACGAGGAACAGCATGAGGATGAGTTCATCATTTTTTGCCACTGTTTCACCTGCAGCAAAGAAACGATCACAACTTTTCGCCTAAGCCGTCTACTTGCAGAGAAAGGTTACCGTGTACTGCGTTTCGATTTTACCGGTCTTGGCAATAGTGAAGGTGATTTTTCATCCAGCACTTTTTCGACGACACAAGATGACTTGCGCAGCGCGATATCTTTTTTGAAAAAAAATTATCAGCACCCTGCATATCTTATGGGACACAGCCTCGGTGGAACGACCGCGCTTTCGATCGCACAGGATTATGATTTTGTAAAAGGTGTGGTTACCGTTGCTTCACCCAGCGAACCAGGCCATGTGTTACATCATTTCGGTCACACGTTAACGCTACTCGAACAGGGCATCCCGGCAAGTTTCGAAGTTGCAGGGCAGTATTTTGATATCGAACCCGGGTTCGTCGATGATGTATGCAATATAGAGATGCATTCCTGTTTAGCCCAACTGGAAAAACCGGTACTTGTTTTTAACATCGATAACGATGCATTGGTCGATGAGAACAATGCTGATGAGATTCAACAGTGGGTAAAGGGAGATGTTACGTTGATCGATGTTACTGGTACGGATCACCTGCTTACCAATAAGGAGGCGGTTGAGATGGTAGCGGGGGATATTGTTAAGTGGATTCGGAATTTAGTGTGATTTTCATTGGTTTGGTAGTTTTAACATTTACTGTAGATTTTTTCTCAGGCATTGCGGTTCTCGCACCGCGGGCGAGGTACTCATTCCTGATTTCGGTTATTTCTCTTTTTAACGCTGCCTAGGTATGTGGATTGTTCTCGTGATTTTCGCGTTAGCATTTGGCATTAATTCTATTTGATACATACTTCTATTTAGGCATTGCCGTAGTCGCACGGCGGGCGAGGTACTCTTTTGCAACAGCCCAAAAGAGTACCCAGAAAAGGCCGCCACGTCAGCTGCGCCCCTAAAAAGCAGGGGTGCCCATCGAAATGGTATTGTTAGCATGCTGCGCCAGAACTCGCAAAAGACGCTCAGACAACTGGCGCAGAAAGCCCATGATAACAACACTATTACACTGGCTTACTGAGGTGGATTGAAGCTCAAAGTCAAAAACTGTGTCTATATTTAGTGTCGTTCTCCTTCCTTTGCAGTTGTTGCGCTTCTAGTTATTTATTTTTGACTTTCTCTCACATCAGCCAAGCCGTTGAGTCAGTACAGATGTCATGGGCTTTCTGTGAAAACTGTCTGAGCGTCTTCTGCGAGTTTTTTCACAGCATGACAGCTGTACTGACTCAACGGGAACCCCTGTGTTTTTTTGCAGGGGCGCCAGGCGTAGTGACGGCTTTTTTTGGTTACTTTTTTTAGCTGCTGCAAAAAAGTGACTCGCCGTAAAAGGCGAAACTCGCGAGAATAATTCACGTACCTAGGCAGCGTTAAAAAGAGAAATATAAAATCTAAAGCAGAGCACCTCGCCCGCCGTGCGATAACGGCAATGCCTAAATAGAACACTTAAGAAAATATTGCTCAACCTAAACAAACAAAAGCTAAACCAATAAAAAGAATCGCAGATTGCAATCCTCCTCTACAGGATGAGAAAATTACCAGCCGGTAACCTCGGCAACACCTTTACCCAATTCAGCCGGCGACCGTACGGTATGCACACCAACCTTCTCAAGTGCAGCAAACTTCTCCGCAGCAGTACCTTTACCGCCCGCGATAATCGCACCGGCATGTCCCATGCGTTTACCTTTAGGCGCAGTACCACCAGCAATAAATGCTGTAACCGGTTTACTCACTTCTGACTGTATAAACTCAGCCGCTTCTTCTTCAGCGCTGCCACCGATCTCACCGACCATCAATATCGCTTCGGTCTGTGGATCGTTTTCGAATAACTGCAGGCAATCGATGAAACTGGTACCTGGGATCGGATCACCGCCGATACCGATACAGGTACTCTGACCAAAACCCGGATCACTGGTCTGCTTCACTGCCTCGTAAGTCAATGTACCTGAGCGTGAAACCACTCCGACTTTGCCCGGCAGATGGATCTCACCCGGCATGATACCGATCTTGCATTCGCCCGGTGTGATGATACCCGGACAGTTGGGACCGATGATGCGAGCCCCGGCACTGTCTGCAACAATCTTCACCTGCAGCATATCCAGTGTTGGTATACCTTCGGTGATACAGACGACCAGTTCGATGCCAGCATCGATCGCTTCGAGTATCGAATCTTTACAAAATGGTGCAGGCACGTAGATAACGGAAGCGTTTGCATCGGTTTGATCGACCGCCTGTCTCACCGTATCGAACACCGGCAGATCCAGATGTGACTGCCCACCTTTGCCCGGGGTTACGCCTCCGACCATATTGGTGCCGTATGCGATCGCCTGCTCGGAATGGAAAGTTCCTTGTTTGCCGGTGAAACCCTGGCAGATGACTTTTGTATCTTTATTTATTAATACGCTCATGGATAATTCACTTTTATATAGCTGTGATTGCGAGCAGAGCGCGGCAATCTCTGGAGGCCACACAGTAGCCGACAGGAGATTGCTTCGTTCCTCGCAATGACGTTATTTTTTTCATTGCATCTTCTGTACTTCGGCAACTATCTTTTCAGCCGCATCGGTCAGGCCGTCTGCTGCGATAATGTTTACATCGCTCTCAGATAATAACCGGCTGCCGCGTTCTGCGTTATTGCCTTCCAGGCGAACCACGACGGGTACGTTAACATGTACTTCTTCTACTGCACCGATGATACCTTCCGCGATCAGGTCACAACGCACGATGCCGCCGAAGATATTTACCAGTACCCCTTTTACATTACTGTCTGACAGGATGATTTTAAATGCCTCACTTACACGCTCTTTCGTTGCGCCGCCACCGACATCCAGAAAGTTGGCAGGTTCGCCGCCACAAAGTTTGATCAGATCCATGGTCGCCATGGCCAGCCCTGCACCATTGACCATGCAGCCAATATCACCATCCAGCGAGATATAATTCAGATCCCATTCTTTTGCACGATTTTCACGCTCGTCTTCCTGTGTCTCGTCACGCATCGCAAGAATTTCTTTCTGCCGATACAGGGCATTATCATCGATATTGATCTTGCCATCGAGGCAGATCAGTTGACCTTCCGCCGTAACTACTAGTGGATTTATCTCGACAAGGCTTAGATCCTTCTCTACGAACATCTTTGCAAAACCATCCAGCAGACGCACGAACTGTTTGACCTGATCGCCTTCCAGGCCCAGACCAAAAGCCAGCTCACGTGACTGGTATGGCTGCAACCCGGTCAACGGGTTTAAAGTAGTTTTTAAAATCTTATCCGGTGTCTCAGCAGCGACTTTTTCGATCTCCATGCCACCTTCTGTGGAGGCCATGATGACAACACGCTGTGATGCACGATCGATGACTGCCCCAAGATAAAGCTCACGACTGATATTGCTTATCTCTTCGATCAACACCTGGTTAATCGGCTGCCCCTGTGCATTGGTCTGGTATGTCACCAGGTTGCTGCCGAGCAGGTCATCAACCGCCTGCGTTACCTCCTCGACAGAATCGAGTAGTTTGACGCCACCCGCTTTGCCCCGGCCACCCGCATGTACCTGCGCCTTCACTACCCAGCGGTTGCCCACCAGTTTATCCAGCGCGGCAGATACTGCCGATACTGATTCGACAACCTGGTTATTAGGTACTGGCATGTCATAAGAAGCAAATACCTGCTTCGCCTGATATTCGTGTAGATTCATTATTATTTCGCCAACTGCAATTTATGTCGCTTGAATATTGTATTAAATCATATTAGCTTCAAACTAAAAAACCTATTTTACCGCAGATCAGGACCGGACGCCCTGTCAGCACGATTCCATGGACGGAATCGGTAGTGTCGAGTCAGGAACGGAGACCGAGAGTAACGCATTCTGCCATGGATGGCAGGTAGTAGAACAATGCAGGAGCAATTGTCGAGGAGCAGTTATCGAGGCGCGAAGACGCTGAGTAAAACGTTTAATCTTATTACCAATGCCGAAGACTGCATTAATAATATATACTCTGCGTCTTCGCGCCTCTGCGGTTTAAGCTTTTAATTTTTAATATGAATAGCCTGCCGATGAACCGACAGCGCCGCTTCATGCATAGCTTCTGACAGGGTCGGATGAGCAAACATGGTCAGCGCCATGTCTTCTGCAGTCGCCTGCATCTCCATCATCAAAACAGCCTGCGCGATTAACTCTGATGCCTGTGCAGAAAATATATGAACACCCAGCACCCTGTCAGTTTCCGCATCAGCAATGATCTTCACCTGGCCTTCTGATTCAGCCATGGCACGAGCACGTCCGCTAGCCGCAAAGGGAAAACTACCAACATTGGTTTTTATGCCTTCCGCTTTACATTCTTCTTCCGTTTTTCCGAGCCAGGCAATTTCGGGATGTGTATAAATAACATAGGGTACGAGATCATAATCCACTTCGAAATGATGATTACCTGCAATGTTTTCGGCGACCATGATGCCTTCTTCTGAACCTTTATGTGCCAGCATCGGACCACGCACGACATCACCGATAGCATAGATGTGTGGCACGCTGGTCTGACATTTCCTGTTGACCATGATCGAATGACGTTCATCGATTTCGATACCCATCTCTTCACCGAAGATGCGATCGCTATTTGGTTTTCTGCCGACCGCTATGACCAGTTTATCGAAGACCTCTTTGTGCTCACCATCTTTATCTTCGTATACGACATGCACTTTTTTATTTTTCACCTTGGCCTCGATCATCCTTGAATTCAGCCGAATATCGAGCCCCTGCTTCATCAGGCTGCGTTTTGCAATATTACTCAGTTTCTTATCCGTTAACGGCAAAAAGTCTTTCATCGCTTCCAGTAGCACCACCTCTGACCCCAGTCGCGACCATACGCTCCCCAGCTCAAGACCGATGGCACCAGCACCGACGATACCAAGTCGCTCGGGAACCGCATCCAGTTCCAGCGCTGCGGCGGAGTCGATAATATAATCATCCTCAATTTTTGCCTGCTGCAGGCGTATAGGTGATGAACCGGTCGCGATGATGATGTTTTTTGCTTTTACTTTTTTTATTCTTTTCCTGGTCTTGCGATCAGTTATCACGACGGTATCGAGTGCGGTAATTTTCGCTCGACCATGAATCTCTGCAACATTATTAGCTTTAAACAAGGTTCTTATGCCCTGTGTAAGATCCTGTACCACCTGGTTTTTTCTTGCCAGCATGGTTTCAACGTTGATATCCAGCGAAGACACAGCGATACCGTGCTGGTCAAATCCCGATTTTGCCTGCTGGTATAGATGTGAAGATTCCAGCAGCGCTTTCGATGGGATACAACCCACGTTCAGACAGGTGCCACCTAAAGTGGAATCACCATTATGATCGATCCATTCATCGATACACAGGGTCTTTAATCCTAGCTGTGCACAACGTATTGCTGCCACATAACCGGCCGGACCGGCACCTATTACGACCACATCCCATTTTTCTGTATTGGCTTTTGTCATCGTTACACCCCTAACAACATACGTGATGGATCTTCCAGCAACTGTTTGATAGTCACCAGGAACTGCACCGCACTCTTGCCATCGATCAGACGGTGGTCATACGATAGAGCAAGGTACATCATCGGCAGGACTGTCACCTCTCCATCGACCACCATCGCACGCTCGGTAATACTGTGCATGCCGAGGATGGCGCTCTGCGGCGGGTTGATGATCGGCGTCGAAAGCATCGAGCCGAAGACGCCGCCATTAGAAATGGTAAAGGTGCCGCCAGTAATATCATCTATCGTCAGGCTGTTATCCCTGGCCTTGTTCGCATAGTTGATGATCGATTTTTCGATATCGGAGATAGACTGGATATCCGCATCGCGTATTATCGGCACCACCAGTCCATTCGGCCCTGATACCGCCACACCGACATCATAAAAACCGTGATATACGATATCATTTCCATCGACGGATGCATTGATCTCCGGGAAGCGTTTCAACGCTTCCACGCTGGCCTGTACAAAAAATGACATAAAACCAAGACGGACACCATATTGTTTCTCGAAAGCATCTTTGTAGCGTGCACGTAATTCCATCACCGGTTTCATATTCACTTCATTGAACGTGGTGAGTATCGCTGCTTCCTGTTGCGACTGCACCAGTCGCTCTGCTATGCGCGCACGCAGGCGCGTCATCGGCACTCGCCGTTCAAGACGTTCTCCCGATACTTCCGTCTGAGTCTCTGCAACCGGCACCATCTCGTGCCCGGACTCTTTGACTGGCACTGCAGGCGTAGTTTTTTCAGCGAGGTATCTTTCTACATCCTGTTTTATGATGCGGCCATTTTTTCCACTGCCAGTTAGCTGTGAAGCATCGATAGAATTCTCTGCAATCAGTTTTCTAACTGATGGACTCATCTGTGCTGATTCAGCTGCAGGCTGTTTTGATTCTGCAACTGTCTCTGCGGACGCATCTTCGGTCGTGCTACCTTTTGCTGTATCATCGATGATGGCCAGCAACTGGCCTGCGGTCACCGTATCTCCCACCGAAAATAATATTTCCTGCACCACACCCTGCTTAACCGAGGGCACTTCGAGAATTACTTTATCTGTCTCAAGGTCTACCAGAACCTCATCCACCCCGATGCTATCACCAACCTTCTTATACCAGCTGGCGATGACTGCATCGGCAACGGACTCTGGCAATACAGGGACTTTTATTTCTATGGTCATATTAGTCTTCCGGAATATCCAGGGCTGTGTTAATTATCTGTTGTTGTTCTTGTGCGTGTAATTTCGCTGAACCGACTGCAGGCGCAGATGACGGCGACCTACCGGCATAGGATAGTTGCCAGCGCTGAGCTATCAGCGCAGGAATACGCAGCTTGCTAAAGTCCCAGGCGCCCTGGTTCTTAGGTTCTTCCTGGCACCAGACGAGATCATTGGTATCCGTATACTGTGCTAACAGCGCATCGAGCTGCTCACCAGGGAATGGATATATCTGCTCGACACGCAGGATGGCGATATCACGAATACGATTGACTCGTCGCGCTTCCAGCAATTCATAATAGATCTTACCGCTGCAGATGATGACGCGCTTTATCTTTGCTTCCAACTCATCGACCTCAGGCAGCACCCAGCTGAAACCACCGTGTGTTAGATCTTCGAGCGTGCTGACACACAGCTTGTGGCGCAATAGACTTTTCGGCGTCATGATAATAAGAGGCTTGCGGCAGTTGCGTACCATCTGTCGTCTTAACAGGTGAAACATTTGAGCCGGTGTGCTCGGCACGCATACCTGCATGTTATGCACCGCACAGAGTTGTAGATATCTTTCCAGCCTGGCCGATGAATGCTCTGCGCCCTGACCTTCATAACCATGAGGTAACAACATCACCAGACCGCTGGCACGCCCCCATTTATGTTCACCCGCTGATATAAACTGGTCGATCACGACCTGCGCCCCATTGGCAAAATCGCCAAACTGCGCCTCCCACAAAACCAGCGTCTCTGGTTCCGTCGTCGAAAAGCCATATTCGAAACCTAACACCGCCACTTCTGATAACAGGGAATCGAATACTCGGAAATTGCTGTTTTCATCACCCAGCTCTCTGAGTGGATCATACGATGAACCATCGAGCTGGTTGTGCAGCACGGCATGTCGGTGAAAGAATGTTCCGCGACCACTATCCTGCCCGGACAGCCGTACCGAAAAACCATCTTTCAACAGGGTGCCATAAGCCATCAACTCAGCATAACCCCAGTCTATCGACAGGGCGCCTGCAGTCATCTTGATGCGGTCGGCCATGATCTTTTCGACACGTGCCTGCAATTGAAAATTTTCAGGCAGTTTTTCAAAGACACCGCCCACCTCACGGATAACCGACATGGGTACCGTGGTATCGACATCGGTCAGGATAGAGTCTGACAGGTATTTTTCCCACTTAACATGTGTCGATTGATCGGCCAGCGACTCAGGCAGTTTATGCGGTACCACACAGGTACCTGACTCCAGTATCTTACGGACGCTGCGCGCCATGGTGTCACACTGTTCCTGCGTCAACACTTTTTCCTGTACGATCTTTTTAGCGTAGATCTCTCTCGTAGTCTCCAGCGCACGGATCTTCTTATACATCATCGGCTGTGTTGCCGATGGTTCATCCGCTTCATTATGGCCATGCCGGCGATAACACATGATATCGATAATGACATCTTTCTTGAATTTTTTTCGGAACTGCAAAGCCAGGCGCGTCACCATGACCACGGCTTCAGGATCATCACCATTAACATGGAAGATCGGCGCGCCGACCATCTTTGCGATATCAGTTGAATAATAGGTCGAGCGTGCGTCCTGCTGAGCACTGGTGGTGAAACCTATCTGGTTATTAACGATGATATGTACCGTACCATGGGTCAGGTAACCGCGGGACTGAGACATCTGCAATGTTTCCATTACTACGCCCTGCCCGGAGAATGCAGCATCACCATGGATCTGTACCGGGATCACTTCTCTGCCTTCCCTGTCACCACGTCGCCACTGCCTTGCCCGTACCGCACCTTCAACGACAGGCCCTACAATTTCCAGGTGCGAAGGGTTAAAGGCCAATGCCAGGTGGACAGGTCCTCCTGGCGTCTCCATATCAGAGGCATATCCCAGGTGGTATTTAACATCGCCGGTAAGCTCATTGATCTGCTTCGTGCCTTCGAACTCGCTGAATAATACATCCGGTGTTTTACCTAACACATTTACCAGCACGTTCAATCGTCCTCGATGTGCCATACCGATAACGACTTCCTTTATTTTCATGGTACCGGCAAATTGCACCAGCTCATCGAGCAGGGGGATTAAAGACTCGCCGCCTTCCAGTGAAAAACGTTTTTGCCCGACATACTTTGAATGCAGATAGCGTTCAAGGCCTTCAGCATCGGTTAACTGCTGAAGTATATTTATCTTTTCCACATCATTCAGCTTCGCTGTACCGCGAGCTATTTCCAGGCGTCTCTGAATCCAGCGCTTCTCTTTGGTCTCCAGGATATGCATGTATTCCGAGCCGACAGTACCACAATAGGTCTGCCGCAGAAGTTTTTGAATCTTCCTTAGTGACAGACATTCTGCGGAACCCAGCGAGCCGGTTTCGAACTCTGTACCCAGGTCACTCTCTGAAAGCCCATGAAATTTCAGCGACAGTTCTTCCACCACCGTTTCACGTCGCCGACCGAGAGGGTTTATCTGTGCCACCTGGTGACCACGAAAACGATAAGCATTGATCAGCTGCAATACGTGCACCTGCTTTTTCTCGTGATCGTAACCGGTCTCTGCTTCAAATCCGCGAGCATGTTTTTGCCGTGCATAATTAATAAAATAATCATGCATTTCTTTCGGCGAAGTCTCGTGATTTGGTGGCGCTACTTTAAACCCATTATCCAGGTGACTACCTGCGGAAGCGCTCTCAGGCTGAGAGGAAGAGTGCAGATCGTCAAAATACTGACGCCAGCGTGTTTCCAGTTTGTCAGGATCAGATAGATAGGTTTCATACATCGACTCTAACCAGGCAGCACTCTCGCCATAGACTGCTGAGTTCTCCCAGAGCGCTGACATTCCTATTTTAGTTATTTGAGCCATTTCACATTCTTCACGATGTATTCTTACAATTATTTTAATTGTAGATGCAGTTCACAAAAGTACACGGTTTAAACGCCTATTATTCACTCAAAGACATTAAAAACAACAGTTCTGCGGACGTTTGCTCAAATTAATTTTCAATCAAGGAGTTTTTTATAATATGTTGTACGAGATACCGCACACCAGACAAACAAATAGAAGTTATACCAGGCGCTGGTTCACTTGCTGCGAAATGGATCTTTTTGTCTGGCTACGTGATGGTGTACCGGTAAGGTTCCAGCTAGCTTATGACAAACTGAACGAGGAAAAAGCGATTAACTGGAACCTTCATCAGGGGTTCCATCATTACCTTGTTGATAGCGGTGAAATCTTACCCGACCAGTACAAACAGACACCCATACTGATTTCCCTGCGTGACCAGCATGACCTGGCGATAATCGCGCGCGAGTTTCTCGCGGCCTGCGAAAAAATAGATGCTGGATTATCCGACTTTATCTACGCACGCCTGATGGAGCAACCGCTAGAACACGTGAAGCAAGATGCAGTGCATACAGATCATCCTCCGCTGTAACCGTCTCTGATACTGTTGTTATCTGTGAAAGGAAACGGCTTATCGGTATGAACAGTGGTGTCGGTAATCTCTGGTAGTCGAACCATTGCCAGCTGGCACACTTGTCAGGTTCGAGGACTTCGACCTCACCCGAATCATACTCACAGGAGACAAGCAGGGTAATATATTTACTCTGGGCCACTTCGAACTGGCTGTCCGTATAACCGAGGTGACGTAAATCTTTAACATGTATACCGGTCTCTTCCAGCACTTCGCGCCGCGCACATTCGATAACCGACTCATTATTCTCCAGGTGACCGCCAGGGAACTGCCAGCAACCAGCCTGCTTTTTTGCAAGGCGCTCTCCGAGCAGGATCTGCTTTTCACGCCACACCAGTACACCGACGCCAATGACCGGACGGGTAATACAGTTATCAGTCATCGTGTAGAGAGCTAACAGGATTAGTGATGGTGAGGAATCACAGATCAGCCGAAACGTTGGCCGCCACTTCTACACGGTTCCTACCGTTACGCTTGGCGTGATACATTGCGACATCGGCTGCTGCGATCATCATATCAAGAGAGTATCCCTGCTGACGTCCGGCGATTCCCAGTGATATCGTAACAGCGGGCAGTTGTTTTCTATCCAGCATCCCCGGATCCGCTTTCGTGACGCGCTGCCGTAAACGCTCGGCGATAGTCTCTGCATTCCTCACGGTAGTCTCTGGTAGTAGTACAGCAAATTCTTCACCGCCGAAACGAGCGACCAGGTCATTCGGTCGCAACGGGCTTCGGATAGCATCAGCGACGGTTTTCAACACCTGGTCACCCGCGAGGTGGCCAAAGTCATCATTGTAGTTTTTGAAATGATCGACATCGATCATGATCAGGGCCAGCGGTAACTCATCGCGTTCACTGCGTTTTATCTCTCGATCGAAAGCATCATCTAGCCAGCCGCGGTTATGCAGACCGGTCAAGGCATCTGTCGAGGCAAAACGCTGATACTTGCGCTGCATCTCAAGGCTGTCAGCGATTACCAGGTTACTGTAACGAACGCGTTCAGACATAATGTACAGCAGATTTCTGGCTATCTCATGCGACACGCTGATCATGCGCCACAGGATATCCTGCTCGATGACCAGTACCTGGGTCTCTTCTGTTGCACTGACCTTTGCGGAAGGGACACGACTGTCTATGATAGACATTTCACCCACACACTCTCCCGGCTCCACCGTTGCCAGGGGGATATCATCATGTAAGTTTAGCTGGATAGCCAGGCGACCTTTCAATAATATATATAAGTAATGGTTATCAGCTTCGGTGGATAAGATGACTTCACCTGCGGCAAGCTGGCGATACTCACACTGACCAAGCAGATCGAGTAACGCGACATTATCCATATCGACATTTCTAAACAGCTGCAGGCGTGACAGTAATAATTTGTCGTGTTCGATTGTTAAGGTTTCCACTTTCTGCTCACACCCGGTTTCATACAAAAGGTATACTCTATATATAGATTGCTGATTAGACCATGTTTTTAAATCTGATTCAAAATGTAATCCCGTGACACAATCTCATGAACAGGAGCCTGAAGATGCAGCAAAGCCAGAACGATTTCAGCATTCATAGCATGGAGCTCGGCCCCATGGAAAACTTCATCTACCTGATACACGATCACGCGACCAATACTGCAGCTATCGTAGACCCTGCCTGGGAAGTAAATGAGATGCTCGATTTCGCCGATGCCAGAGATATAAAGATCACCGATATATTACTGACACATAGCCACCATGACCACATCAATGGCCTGCAGCAAACACTGGAACATAGTGATGCCAGGGTCCACCTGCTCAAACCAGAAGCTAAATTCTGGGGAGCCAACCTGAGTAAACCAGTATTGCATCATGGCGCTGACCAGATAAAAGTTGGCGATAGCCTGATCAACATCCTTCATACCCCCGGGCACACACCGGGTTCAGCCTGTTACCAGGTCGGCAACGATCTGATCGCTGGAGATACTTTATTTGTATTTGGCTGTGGCCGTTGCGATCTGGCAGGTGGTGACCCTGAAGAGATGTTCCAGACGCTGAAAAAATTGAAAACCGATCTGCCGGCCTCAACCATTATTCACCCGGGGCATAATTACGCCCCGCAGTCCCCCACTTCAAGCTGGCAGACCCAATGTCAGGGCAATCCTTTTTTACACTTTGATGAAACTGAAGATTTTGTGAAATACCGGATGCATGTGCACGACAAGATCCGGGAAACGCCGTATGACGCCGTTTCAAAAGAAGAAGCATGCAAGTCGATTAAATAACTTGTGTCTGAGTTATACACAAGACACAAGATATAGTGAGCAAATAACTTAACAGTTAGTTAGCCTTATATTTGTTTAACTCAACATAAAGAAGTCATCATATCTGATTGATATAAAAGACAATAACTATTAACCATTATTTTTTTATGATTTTGATAGAACTGGACTAAAACTAACAGAGAAGATTACAGTCATTTTAATCCACAAAGTTATCCACAGGAAAAATGGACAAACTGTGAGTAACATAGTCGCTTAATCAGCGTCCTTGAGCTCGAGTCCTTTGTTATGCGTCTCATTGATACGTTTTAACAGATACCGGAAAGGTACCATCGACTCGTGATATTTTTTCAGTTCACCGACATAAGCAAAATCACCGGTAGCAAACTCGTAACTACCATCTTTCATCGACTCATATATAGCTTTCAACTCTGTCTCTAATGCATCAACCAGTGGGCGTGCTTCAGCCATAAACTCCTCATCAAATTCGATCGCCTGGCGCAGATCAAATGTTTCATCGATCGCCTGCTTGATCATATCGACATATTCATCTGTTGAGTGCGCACGCACAATTCTATTATTACTTAACATACTTACCTCATTAACCCTGATTTAACGTTGCCGGCGGCGCCTACCCTGAAACTGCACCACTGACTGAATAATTTCACTGTATGGCAAATTGTCCAATGTACCATAGCTCTTCAGTGCACGACTGATGATCTGGTCGATGCCATCTATCATCAAAGACTGCTGTAAGCCGTTTCCGGTACCCGCATCCAGCAGTCTAGCCAGCCCGGTCAGACCACCAGCTTGCACACGGATTTCCATATTATGCGGTAATGGACCTTTTATTTCATGCAACTTAAGGACAAATATTGAGTTTTCCCTCAATTTTTCAAGAACTTCAGTGCATTTTCGCGACGATTCCACATCCCCGCAAGAGTAACCTTCGCGGTCAGCCAGACAGAAATGTCGGGATAAACGGCACTTTACCTGGTGATTAGCCAGATGATTTACCAGGGCTTTCTCGAAAACACAGCGAACAGAAGCCAATTCATTATAGGTTGACTTATATTCGTCCTCTTCCATACCGCGTTATTTTTCATGCTCCATGACGACAGGTTTTTCACGGTAAGCCATCAACTGCTCTTCCGCTAATAGCTGATTCTCAGCAAACATCACTTTTATGAGACTTGTATCGGTCTCATCAAGTTTTGCGCGCTGTTCCTTTGCGAAATTCTTGGCATCTCGAAATGATTCGTAGTCGCCTATCAGCTCCAGATTTTTTACCAGTTCCATACCTTCTGGAGATGACATTTTAAAAACATAATATGGCATACGGATACCTCTTTTACCCTGTCTCAATCTATCGGCAGATTTGTTAAACTCTTCATATTCTGTTCCGGCTAATCACAGAATGGGTCGCCGAACACAAAATCGTGACCGACATTATACCGATTGCCTACAAACACTAAAACATCACATTATGAGTACAGATTATCATTCAAAAGAACACCAGATTTTGGCCACATTACGTAAGGTATTATCTGAAGTAGTTCGTGACACCACGCCACCACCCGGGCGCCCACATCCATTGAAGCCGCAAACGATTGATAGTGTCAAAGTGTGTTTTCAGCTAATTACATCTCGTGAAAAAGAGATCATCGAAGAAGCCGGCGGCAAGATGGACAAACGCCCGCGCTATGCCGATGAACCCAAAACTTCACAGGTAGTAGAGTTCCTCAAGCCAAAAGATAAACACTGACCGACCTAGACAGTCAACTCGTTTAGCTGATGCAAATCTTGTTCCAAAACAGGAACATGAAGACCTTTTCGTCTACACTCTTAGGTATCATATAAGGGCAGGAAGAAGCTATGAGCGAAGAATTGTTTGATGTCGTTTTCTTCGGCATTTTACAAACCGGCAAAGATAAAGAAACAGTGATGCAAAATATGGCAGCACTGTTCAAAACAGATGCCAGTAAACTGGCGCCTTTTTTTGCTGGTGGCCGTAAAGTTATCAAAGGAAAAATCAATGCGGCCGCGGCTGAAAAGTACAAAGCCGCACTCGAAAATGTTGGCCTCGTTATCAAGGTCGAACCTTGCGCAGCCGGCCAGAGTGGTTCGCAGGCATCTACGCCAGCCGATGGTTCAGCAGCAGGAAATGATCATGGCAATAACACGGGTATCGATACCGGCAGTATGACTGTCGCACCGGTCGGTGCAGATGTACTCGAACACCCAGTCCAGGTTCCTGCACAGAAGATCGAAGATATCAGTGGTATTACCATGGCAGAAGCCGGTGCCGACGTGATCGAGCACTCGGTCGAAGCTCCCGCAGAGAAAATCGAGGACATCAGTGATATCACCTTGGCGGAACCTGGTGTTGACGTGCTCGACCATCCGCCGGAAGTTGTGCCGCAGAAGATCGCTGACATCTCAGATCTCAGCATGGCTGAGGCCGGTGCCGATATTATCGAAAATCCTCAACCAAAAGAAAAAGCAATAATACCGGATACCAGCGAGCTTTCACTGGATGATACAAAATAACGACTACTGAGGGATCTTCTCTCTCAGCGCATCGCGATCAAACCACCATTCATCAACCGGTACGATCGCACCTAACACCAGTGACAAACGAGGCAGGAACACATCCGGATCAAGCAGCTCCAGGCGCTCCATCCATAAGCTAAGGCCTTCCTGATCTTCCACACCTGAGTGCTCTTTTGCGACATTGGCCAATAACTGCTTGGTAAGGAATGTCAGGCTCTTATGCTGATCTTTCGCCGCACGCACATCAGCCACATAATGGGCCGTAATGGCTGCGATCGCTGCACCATCCGCTTTTGCTGGCGTTTCATCGATCACGTAACTCAGCATGTTTACCGTCAATGTAGGGTCGACCGGATAGGTGACTGACAACCAGACACCGTGCGCCAGGGCAACAATCGATGCCGGCTGTGCACTCTGGTACAGTACGTCACAACATTCGACGGCGTCCTGCCACTGTTCTAATTCGATAAAGGTATCAAATGCTGTGCGGGCCTTTTCCCATGACTCATCTGCACGGCCTGATCCGACCAGTGCTTCAGCAACATCAAGCTGTAAGCGAGCGCGCTCTAATGGCGGGGCACTGGCTTCGAGCTCATCGTATGCCGCCTGTTTCTTCTCCAGGTATTTCTGGATATCTTCTTTTGACTGCTCGGGTGACGAACTATCTATCAACAGATCGTCGAGTTCTTTATTACCTGACATAGTAAAAACCGTTAAAACTTTTAATGATTGCGCTTTTTACAGCATTTTTGCATCAATAGAAACATGCTAATAGCAGGGGATTATGCTCTTATTTACCCTACCTTTTGAGATATAAGATCTAAAGCCTCGCGCAGCTGCGCTTCGTCGACCGGGAAAGTAAGCGATGCATCAACATCAAAACCCTGTAAAAAACGCTGATATTGCGGACCGAACTCTTTCTCATAAAAAACGATCATACTGGATTCTGTAACACCCTGGGTGCTCGACAGTAATGTTTCCAGGCTACTGGTACGATCTCTGAAGTCAGACTGAAAGTTGAACTCCGCCACCATCACAGCCGGTTTATACTGCCTGATCAGCTTGACTGCTTTACGAACTGTCTCGGTCTTTACCACCTGGTAACCGAAAGACTCATACAGCGGTTTAAAGTCGGGATATCCACCAATTTCGACGATAGATAAGAGAACCGGTTTCTCACCCGATAATTCATTACTATTCATTCAGATAAAGTCCGTTAAAATACGATACGTATGATATCGAATTATCATGCAAACTTCTGACTAATTACGTCACTTACCTGGATACTAAAAATGGCCGGAAAACTCATCGAACCCAAAGTCATCACCGACCTGAAACAAAAAGTTGTCTGCCTGTTGCCGACCGGGTTTTATTTTAACGATGAACGCTGGGAGATGATCTGGGATCGTTATGAAAAAAAAGGTGACACCTTAACCATGTCAGATCTAAAAACAATGTTCCCCGAGGAAGAGACCGTACAGAATCCGGCCGAAGATACCGGTGAGACTTTTAACCATAAAAAACAGCAATAAGATGTATTAGTTCCGACTTAATCTAACAGATTGAGGTATTAATTTAGATATGACCTGACAGCTCACAATCATTTAAAGCTAACCAAAATCACCCATTTTAGGTGTTATTCATCTAAGGCTGCTTCCACAAAGCGAACGCCCATGAAATGATTGCCACAGAGAAAAAACGACCCTTTTTCCTCGGTCATCAATAATAAAAATAATTCTCGCAAAGACGCAAAGGCGCAGAGAAATGATTATCATGACAGTGTTTTTCTTCGCGTCTTCGCGAGAAAATATATTTTTATCTATTCGGGCGCTCATGGCCGAATTTTCTCGGACAGTCCAATCTTTCCATGGTCTGCTCCTGATCGTTTTGAGATCATGCCCATACTGATTTGTAAAATTTAGGCTGGATCTATTTTGTGATTTGTCAGATCGGGTTTGAGCTACTACACATAAGAGACCGTAAGGCATTTAGCGGCATCCAGATTTAAACCTGGCAGCCGGGCCGGAACACTCCACCGATTTCGCCTTCGCCTCTTCCGCCGCCTTTGCCGCGGCTTCTTCTGCAGCTGCCTGTTTTGCCTGCTCTTCAGCAGCCAGCTGCTGGAGACGTTGCGCCTCCAGCCGTTCAAGTTCCAGGCGGCGCGCTTCCTGCAGTTCTTTCAAGCGTTTTTCTTCATCAAGCCGAATCTGCATGATACGTTTTTGCTCTTCTAATTTTGCGGCTTCAAGCCTGGCGCGTTTGGCGGCCTCTTTCGCTTTTGCTTCGGCCCGCTTAGCCTCACGCTCTCTTTGCTTTGCTTGTTCAACTCGCTTTAACTCTTGCGCACGGGTTTTCTCTGCCGCTGCTTTGGCAGCGAGGGCCGCAGCGGCTGCTGCCTGCTGCTCTGCTTCTTCAGTGGCCCGCTTTTCCGCTTCCGCTTTTGCTTTTGCTTCTGCTTCTGCTTCTGCTTTTGCTATGGCAGCATCACGCTCACGTTTTAGTGTTTCCGCTTCGATCTGTAACTGCCGGTATTTCTTCTCTTCCTGTTCACGCTGTACCTTTAACGCTGTTTCGGTAGCATCATTAGTTTCATCGGTCGCCACCGGTTGCTCATTATCACCGAGTGTTATTGCGAACACGATCATAACCACACCGATGATAGCGGCAATAACACCGTATTTAATCAGCTGCTTTCTGCTCGTCTTACTGTCACCTTCATTATTCGTCGCCGTTTTTTTTTCATGAGAGAGGACTTTTTTTTCAACGGAGGCTAGAGGAGACGATCTCACCTGTGGTTTTTTCTCGTTCTCCTGCGCGTCATGCTGATCTTTCGCAGCAGCAGTCACATGATGTCCTGTTTCTGCGACACTATCCGGCGCCGTTTTCTCGTTCTCTACTTCGACTGCATCGACGTGCTGTTCGATGATCTGTTGCGTTTCATCAGACTCAGTAATCTGCGTTAAGGCATTCGCTTCTGCATTTGAGCCAGTATCATCACCCCGCGGTCCTATCCACGGAAAATTTTTCTCCAGCTCTTTGCTCGCCTCACTGTTGTCCTGCGATGCGATATCCCTGTTAACGATCGGCACAACGCTGTCTTTCATGCGCTCCAGCACCATCTCATCGACCAGGTCGACATCGATCATTTCCCGCTGATCGGCAAAACCATATACCAGTACGGTCTCACATAGCAGGTTGATCAATCGAGGTGTACCACCGCTATAGTTGTAGATCCGTTCACAGGCCGCAGGCGTGAACACATCTTTTTGCGAACCGGCAGTAACCAGTCGGTGCTGGATATAACCACAGGTTTCTTCAAGACTGAGTGGACCGAGGTGGTAATCGACAGCGACACGCTGCGCGAACTGCATCAGGTCAGGGAGTTTCAATGTGTCTTTTAATGCCGGCTGTCCAGCCAGTACGACCTGCATCAACTGGTCCTTTTCAGAATTCACGTTGGATAACATACGTAATTCTTCAAGCGCATCTGCTTTCATGTTTTGCGCTTCATCGACGATCAACAATACGGTTCTGCCGTTAGCGTATTCATCGATCAGGTATTCCATGAATACCTGGTGCATCTCGACATGCGTCAGGTTAGGGCGATGCAGATCAAAAGCAGATAATACCCAATCGAGCAGGCCACCAAAGGACTGGTGCGTATTCGTTATAAGACCTACGGTTACATCATCCCCCACCCGTCTTAAAAGAGTACGCAATATGGTTGTTTTACCCGCACCGGGCTCACCGCTGATAACGCAGAAACCGACATGGTTGAGCAGGCCATATTCGAGCAAGGTTAGTGCCGTCTGGTGTTTTTTACTTAAATATAAAAAACCAGGGTCCGGCAACATGGAGAACGGTTTATCCTTGAAACCGTAGAACGCTTCATACATAATATTTTACAACCTGTTTTAATAATAAAATCATCAGGTTATATTACTTTATGCACAGCTAATGATTTTATTAATTCAATTTTAATAACTTTGTCGTATCGTGCCGGTTATTATAGCCAATTAAAGCAGCACTCTGACATTATTACTGATATTTATAGCACTTAAGGCCTGTCATACCATGGCGAGTTCGATGAGAGGGTTAATCATGTCTGGCGCAGACATCGATAAAAATGACGAAGAGTTTTATCTACGTAATTACGGCCTGTATCCTACTAAGTATTATGAAAATGCAGTTTGACTCTGATAATACTCAGATCACTGATGCCCATAACTTCACAACTTTTCTGGGAGAGGATGTATAGTTTTAATGAGATAAATCCAACCTCTCATTACTTTGTCAGTGATACTTCTCAGTCGTTATGTGCCCCGGCTCTCGGCGCCGGTGTTTTCGCAAGCCACGCTTTTCCAGCGCCTCTGTCACATCACTGATCATGGCTGAATTTCCACACATCATGATATGTGAGTCTTCATCTATGACGACACCTGTTCTTTGTTCCAGAGAATCATCCTCGATACTGTCTGTTATCCGCTGATTCAGCATTCCCTCTACCTCTTCACGGGTAACGAAGGGCACGAAGCAGAACTGCTGCTGCCACTGATCCTGAATTTCAACCACCTGCTGCTGGTAAGCAAGTTCTGAGAGGTCTCTCACCGAGTAGGCCAGCACCACTTTTTCGAACCGCTGCCAGACATCTATATTCTTAAGGATAGAAAGAAAGGGACCGACACCGGTACCGGTGGCCAGCATCCACAGGTGTCGACATTGCGGTACTTCTGAGACCGTCAAAAAACCATTTGCACGGTCAGTGACAAATATCTCATCACCGTCTTCGAGCTCAGCCAATCTCGGGGTCAGCGGACCTTCATCCACGATATTAAAATAGATCTCCAGGAAATCATCACCCGGCTTGTTGACCAGTGAATAAGGTCTTGCGACACGTTCTCCATCGATGTCCAATGCCACACGGACAAACTGACCTGATTCAAAAGTATCGAAATCACAGTCGATTCGTAAAGAAAAGAGACGATCATTCCAGCGTTTCTTCTCGACGATCTTGCCGGTTAACCAGTCAGCCATATCTGCACCTTGATCGCATATCGATCATGATTTTTTAAGTAATTTATTCAGACGCCACCGGTATAAATACACCACGAGCGGGTAGATGAACCAGGACAACTCCCACATCCACATGCTGTACGCAAATGGAATGGTTATCGCCGCCGTAACCGGTTCAGCCTTGATCCTTTCGGTAATACCTCTCGCTTCATCCTGTGACAGCTCTGCCGTGATAAGACCACCTTTATTCAATGCGTAATACCATGCAGAAAAAGAGAACACACCGAGCAAAAAGGCCATACTGCTCTCGAACACACGTGTAGACTCATCCGCTTTTAGAACAACACCGACTGCGATCGCGTACAGGAACAATAATAATGAAAACAGCTGCAGTACCGACAGCACGCTGTGTACTGTATCGGTTTTGACAAGATACTTAAACAGGGTGTGGCTCTGCAACCAGTAGATGATGACGATGATCAGGGCGATGACGACAACAAGGAACTGCATACCGCTGTCTTTTACCATATCGATCAGCGTTACCCACTCCGGGTTCTCTGCGGGTCGTGGCAGCAGTATGAACAGCCGCCACAAGGTGATGCCGAAAACGACATCGATCAGAGTCTCAAGACGCCTTAACTGCCTATGTTCTCGCTCAATCTTTTCCATCCATCACCTTTCGCCTACTTCGACTTTGCTGTGGCTTCAACACTATTTATACTACATAATAAATCATCTTTTACTATAGATAACCACATTTATGATAACGCTGCATCCGCAACTTGAAAAAGATTGTTTCATTCTCGGTGAATTCAAACTCTGCAGCCTGTTACTGTTGAACGATGCGAACTACCCCTGGTTTATCCTGTTGCCGAATCGTGAAGACATAAGTGAGATACACCAGTTGCCGGAAACTGACCAGCAACAACTAATGATTGAATCCATGTTTTTCAGCCGCTGCCTGGAGCAGGTGTTTCGGCCGGACAAGCTCAATATCGCAGCCCTCGGTAACGTAGTACCACAACTGCACATACACCATATCGCGAGATTCAAAACAGATGCCTGCTGGCCAGCCCCTGTATGGGGAGCAGCCAAACCCATCCACTATGGAACCGAACAACTAAAAATAATTAAAAATCAGTTGCTTAACTGGCTTAACGACAATCAGGAACAACTATTTCGGCCATTCAGAGCAGCCAGTAAATAGCGTCATGGAAAGATTCTGATATAATCCGCGCACATAGTTGAATGACTGGTCAGAGGCAACGGCGCCCGAATCACAATACCAGCCTTTTAATTTACATAATATATATCAGCAAAAGAACATATGACACTATTCAAATATCGCGAAGATCGCATACCTATTTTAATCATCTCCTTATTTTTTGCTCTGGATATCGTTGCCTATTTTGTTCTCGATAATACCTGGTTACTAGTGACATACTGGCTGATCATGATCTGGCCCAAGGGCATCATCTGCGCATGGAATCATCACCACCAGCACTCACCAACTTTTAAATACTCTTTTTTAAACAGTCTGCTCGAACAGATGTACGCCCTGCAAACTGGAGCGACATCGAAGTTATGGGTCTTGCATCATGTACTGGGACATCATCACCACTACCTCGACCAGAACAAAGACGAAAGCCGCTGGAAAGATAAAAACGGTGCGGTAATGGGACGGATCAGGTACTCACTGGATGTCATGCTCACCGCTTATTACCGTGGCTTTCAGGTTGGCAAAAAACACCCCAGGCCGTTAAAAATATTTTTGATCGGTACCACGGTTACCCTGTTATTAATAACCGTCCTGTTCTGGTATCAACCCGTATCGGCTCTATTCTGTTTTATCCTGCCGATGATCAGCAGTCTGTTCTTCACTGCCTGGGTGACATATGCCCATCATGCCGGACTGGATGTAGATAATGACTTCGAAGCTTCCTACAACATCATGAGCCCGGTCTACAACCTGCTGACCGGCAACCTCGGCTACCACACGGCTCATCATCATAAACAGGGACTGCACTGGTCACGCCTTCCAGCGCTGCATGAAAAGATAAAAGACCAGATACCAGAACGCCTGTTTTTGACCGAGCACCTGGGTTCCAGCCTGCTCAGGTAAACACCTGGAAGCAGTCCCGCAGTACTTAATCTACTCTCTGACGGGACTTTTTTAATTTACCGCGTTTGTTCTTGGTATCCAGACGCCTTAACTTCGATGCCTTTGTTGGTGCAGTTTTCTTACGAGCCTTCCTCGTGATTAATGCCTTTTCTATAAACGCCCGCAGACGCGCCAGGGCCTGCTCTTTATTTTTCAACTGACTCCTGGTCTGCTGAGCCTTTATGATGAAAACACCTTCTTTCGTTACCCGTTGATCATTTAGCGCCAGCAGACGCTGCTTGACGGCAGCTGGCAAACTGGATGCCATGATATCGAATCTCAGGTGAATCGCGGTGGACACCTTATTGACATTCTGACCACCCGCTCCCTGTGAACGAACAGCCGTCATCTCGATCTCATCATTGGAAATAATTAGGTGTTTAACCCGCATCGAAAATCACTCATAATTGACCACTACAAAAAAAATATTATATCCAACAAAGTAAACCCTATGAAAGCAAACGAGATTAAAAAAGGTCTGGTAATAGATCAGGACAACAAAAAGATACTGATCAAGCACGTCGTCGTGCAATCACCATCTTCACGCAGCGGCAGTACACTCTACAAAGTCACCGGCAATGATATCAGCAACGGACAAAAATTTGAGCGTCGTTACAAAGGTGACGAGGTCATCACCCCGGTCGAAGTTTCTCGTCGTGCAGTGCAGCTATTGTTTCATGATACAGACAGTTATACGTTTATGGACAGTGAAGATTATGAACAATTCATGATGCCGTCAGAGAACCTGAGCGACGAAGCGGTGTTTCTGTATGACGGCCTGGAAGGCCTTAGCGCCCTGATCAGCGAAGGCGAACTTCTGGGCATCGAACTACCGAATACCATGTCACTGGAGATCACCGAGTGTGCTCCTGCAATGAAAGCGGCATCTTCCTCGGCAAGAACCAAACCAGCGACACTAAGTACCGGGCTGGTGGTACAGGTACCCGAATACCTGACGCCGGGTGTGATCATCAAGATCAACACAGAGACGCGCGAGTTTATCTCTCGAGCCTGATCGCAAGCTATGGAACGATCGTCAACTAACATCTCTCCACTATCTACAGAGCAACAGCAGATAGTTATCGATGAGACGTTTACCTACATAAAACAGGCCACTGATCTTTTCAATATAAGAGATAAAGTTGTGGAGATCAGGTTTGACCTTAAAGGCCGCTCAGCCGGTATGTATAGAGTCAGGAGCAAACAGGGCCTGGTATTTTCACGCCAGCAAAGAGAGATACGTTACAACCCGTATATATTCTCGAAGTACTTTGATGATAATTTCGCGACCACCATCCCGCATGAGGTCGCCCACTATGTCACTGACATCATCTACGGATTAAAGAATATAAAACCCCATGGCAGGGAATGGAAAGAGGTGATGGATGCTTTCGGTGCCAACGCAAGTGTCACCGCTAATTATGACCTCGCCGGATTGCCGCTAAAAAGACAGACCATGTTCACTTACCAGTGCGATTGCCGTGAACACCAGCTAAGCACGACGAGACATAACAAGATCACGAAGCGCCGTTATCAGTATACCTGCAACTACTGCAAGCAGGTGCTTCATCAAAAACATGAAGCTGATGCCCTGACCTAGTTATCAAGCCAGGTTAACGAACATGTTTATCGATTTATGGCTCCTCACCATAATCGATAGTGATCTCTTCATCAGGACTGATGTCTCGCAATGCATATAACTCGAAACCGATAAACTCGGCATGCGGATCTTTACTATGGTTCAAATAACGTAACAGGTTCTTGCCATCACGGCCGACCCAGACTTCGTCATATTTCTCTACCCACAACACATGTGAACCGTTCTCGCTGACTATTGGGCCATCATACTCCCCCATGTAGTCGCCCTCTTTGAACTTGTTTCGAGCGAATAAACCGCTGCCATGAATGCCTGATTCATTTGTATAAAACAACTGGAGTAATTGTTCATCTGTTAACATAAACACGACCTGTAAACTTGTTCACTAAAAATTTATCGGCATTTTATCACGGGTTTATTTGTCACGGAATCATATATGAAAAACTCCAGCACAACTAAAAACAAGATGAGAGTACCTTTCGTTCTTCGTTACATTCGTTTTATTTACCAGACGCTTGGCCGACTGTTTCCACATCATTACGGTAACCGTGCTTATGAGCAGTGGTTCACGACGACGAGATTCAGGACACCCGCATACGAACTACCTGCACTCGATACCGCAAAGAGAGAAACCGTCATTGTTAATGACTTGCCGATCGCTGTATATATATGGCAGAAAGAAAACACCAGTTATGACAAAACACTATTATTCATCCATGGCTGGACCGGTCGCGGAACACAGGTCGTTAATTATATAGACAGACTGAATGCGGCTGGTTACCGCGTCATCAGTTTTGACGGACCGGCACATGGTAATTCACCGGGCAGGCAGACCAGTGCACTGGAGATGACCGATACCGTGCTGGCACTCAGCAGACATTATGGAAAGATAGATGCGGCGATCACTCACTCATTCGGCGGCATGATCCTGGCGTATGCCATGTCACTGGGTTTGAAAATAGAACGCGCCGCAATGATATGCCCGCCAAAGAACATCAAGATAATCCTTGATAACTTTCAACGGATACTCACACTGCCTGAAAGCGTGATGCAGGTATTGATCAGAAAATCGTATGCTACATACGGTCAGATTACCAATAATGCAGTCGACACGGTGAACAACTTAAAGACATCATCCTGCAAAGGACTGGTCATACATGATGAGGATGATACTGATATCTCATGGCACAGCAGTGAAGAGATAGCTAAAGCCTGGCCAGGAGCAAAATTCATAAAGACCAGCGGATTAGGCCATCGTCGTATCATCCATGATATAGATGTAATAAAACACATTACTGATTTTCTACAAGATGATCATTAAATTTCATATTCTTCTAAAATAGATATCATACTTATTGCATACAGTCTTAATCATGGTCAAACTTATTACTTTTATTTCTGGCTGTATCCTGGGCTTTTCAAGCTATGCCTTTGCCTGCACTTCAGGCATTAACTTTAAAGTTGACCGGGTTACCCTGAATAATTCCACTGGCGGCAGCAGCAGCCCGACTACGATCAACTTCAGACAGACATATGCCACTGCGCCACTGGTCTTCATCCTTCCCAGCAACGACAATCCCGACCCGGCAACCATCCGTGTACTCAATGTAAGCACGACAGGATTTCAGGTCGGTACGGCAGAGTCGGAAGGTGAGAATGGTATTTCAACAGCGCAAACATTTAATTATCTTGCGATCATCCCTGGCAGTTATAACCTTGGCGCTGGCAGACGCATACAGGCGGGTACGGTCAGCACCACACAGCGCCAGTCCGGTCTTGGCGATACCACCGGTTATGCCGCAGTTAACTTCTCTCCTTCGTTTGGTGGCACGCCACCTATCGTGTTTCACGAGATACAAAGTTTTGCGAACGACCCGACTTACAACTTCAGCAGCACCACATTGACCCAGCCCTGGCTGGAGACCATCAGCCTGCAGGCATCAACCACCGTCTCGAGCGCATCTGTTGCGCTCGAACGGGCGGAAACCAGCGCCGGCACAGTCAGCGCCAATGAAACCATCGCCTACTTTGCGATGAGCCCCGGCACCGGCTCATTTACCGACAGCAGTTCAAATACTATTAATTACAACGTATTTACCACGCCGACAAATATCACAGATAACTGTGTAAATAATACACATGGCCTGGGCTCAGCTACGACCATCGCGATTGCTAACCAGGCAGCCCGCAATGGCAACAATGGGGGCTGGTTGCGTTTATGTGGTGCGGATGCAACAAATCTGAGTATGCGAATTCAGGAAGACCGGGCCAACGATAGCGAAACAGGCCACGCTGCCGAGCTAGCTGCGGTAGCGGCTTTTTCACAGGCTTTCGATCAGGCCGCTTCCGGCCAAAGGCCAAGCTGGGAGGTGGCATCGGCAACAGTCAACGCTCAAAATCTCGGTGCCAGCCTCAATTTCACCACGGTTACTTTCGCCAATGTATTTTCTGCGACACCGTTGATCTTTTCCCTGCCAACAACCGAAGGCACACCGCCTGCGTCTGTGCGATTCAAAAATATCAGCAGCACGGGTTTTCAGGTCGCACAATTCCAGCCGCAGGGTGAAACCGGCGCACACCCATCGATGACTATCGACTACCTGGCCATAACCCCGGGTGTACATGTATTTCCAAACGGTAGTACCAGGCTGGAAGCCGGCACCATAAACAGCAGTGCCTTTCAGGGCAAGAACACCGCGGGCGCGAGTTACTCGACACTCAACTTCAGCACCACCTTCAGCGCGAACCCGGCACTTCTGCTGAGTGTACAGTCGACCAATTCTGAGCCAGGTCTCGACCCGGTAAACATCTCATCGCCATGGCTGGAAACAACAGTGGAATCAGGCTCCATTACTACCAGCAGCGCACGGATTGCCATGGAACGCGGAGAAACATCTAATGGCAGCGTGTCATCAGAAACCATTGCGTACCTGGCATCCGAAAGCAATATCAATGACACTATTACCGTTAATGGCGGCGCTGGCATCATGGTAAAAACCTTGACCACCCCGGACAATATCTCAGGTTATGACAATGGCTGCTTTAATAATAATTATAACGGCGGTGCTTTTGCTACGACACCTTATGTGATCGCACAACAGGTATCACGAGATGGCGGCGATGGCGGCTGGTTACGTCGCTGCAATATTAGCAGTAGCCAGATAGGACTGACTGTAGATGAAGACAGGGCTGCTGATTCAGAAAGATCCCATACCACTGAAACCGCCGCTGTATTTGCTTTTGAAAATGCCTTTGAGTGGTGTCCGCCGCAACTTAACCTGGCGAAGAACAGTTCCATCACCAGAGACCCGGTAAACGGCACGGCCAACCCGAAAGCCATACCCGGCGCGCTGCAAAGTTATGCCCTGCGTTTGAATAATGAAGGCAGGATTCCACTGGACAATGACAAGGTTAGCTTAACTGACACCATCCCAGGGAATACCGCCATCCTGGTACAGAGCAGCGTCAACTATCCTGAGCCACCATTCACTTTCACCGATGGTGCTGGAGCTGCAGCCTCAGGATTATCGTTTGTATATTCGGGACCGGCCTCTACCACCGACGACGTCGAATTCTCGACGAATAACGGCAGCGATTTCAACTACCTGCCGACGCCGGACAGCGATGGTTTTGACAGCCTGGTAACCGATGTAAGGATCAATCCAAAAGGGATCTTCAATCCCTCTAATGGAACCGATATACCTACCTTTACCGTCAATTTTTCTGTAAAGGTAGACTAATCGTTAAAATCAATGATGGTGGCCGCCTGGTCCATGCACGTGACCATGCTCGATCTCTTCTGCAGAGGCCTCACGTACATCAACGACTTTGACTTCAAAATTCAAGTCCATACCTGCCAGTGCGTGGTTACCATCGATCACGACAGCCTCATCTTTAACTTCTACAACGGTGACCACGACCGCGTTGCCATCCGGGCCCTGTGCGTGAAACTGTACACCTGGTTTAATCTCATCAGCATTATCGAACATCTCTTTTGGTACTTCCTGGATACGCTGCGGGTCTTTTTCACCGTAACCTTCTTCTGGAGACACTTTTACAGAAATCTCATCACCTGCAGATTTTCCAGACAACGCATTTTCCAGACCTGGAATAATATTCATCGCACCATGCAAATACAGGAAGCTACCATCATCTGACTGGTCTATCACATTGCCGTCATTGTCTTTAAGTGTGTAATGAAGTGTTACAACAGAATTTTGTTCGATTTGCATGTCTCGGTCCGGTTTACTCTAAAAAAAGGTCGACAACCTTAGCAGAAAACAGGCAAATTAGACAGTGCCTACAGGCTCCAGGGCTGGTTCCCGTAATACACACGAAGAAACGCGATGACACCGCAGATGACGACCACCAGTAACGTAATAGCAAGAGCAACCCTGTCCATAACTGGTTATTATAGCCCCATTACTCAGGCCAACGGCTAAACAGTAGCTTATTACACGTTACCTATATTGCTGGCAGCAATAATCAACACGATCGTTACCACGATCAATACACCGATCACTTTTGCAATATTTACCAGGATCGTCTTATCACCTTCTTGCAGCATCTGACTCTCCTGTCGATTCAGTTAGGCTCAGAGGCTACTCTCGCATATCTGTTATTTTCTTGATATATGTCAAGAAACGTGACTTGCTGCCTATAAATGAGAATATCACTGCTCAAAGCATTACCTGGTAAGCATGCCGCTTTTAAGCTGCCTATTTAGACGGAAATCAGTGAAAAATCACCAGATTTCAGCTAGATTTTAACTATGCCAGTCAATTGCTACAGTCAGAGAATACTTAATCCGTTCCGTGGCGTAATGAACATCATCTCCATTGGCGGTGCCGATGCTGTCACTATCGACGGCAGTAACTGGACACTCTATATCCACGACAGCTTCGATTGCCCGACGGATGATCCGGAAGAGTTTTTTGAGATCGAGATGCCGGATATCCGTTTCGGCGACTGGAATGTTGAATCCGGCTTAAAACGCTCACCACTCATCGCCTCTTATCACTACAGTGAAATCCAGGCGATCGGCAATGCTCTGCTGGACACTGTTGAGAAACATGCGGAACACTGCCCTTATCCGTTCAAAGATAAATATGAACTCTGGCTGCTCGATGAAAAAACCAGCGAGCCACTGGCATTGCTCGATAGCGTGTGCAATGAAGCAGAGATTCACAGCCCTGAAAACCTGGCATGGGAGGCGGGGCTGCGCTGCAAACAGGAGTTCTTGCAGGAGTTTTCACTGACCGATAAGCAATCATCAAGCGCTGGCGACCTGCTCAACAGGATCATCAATCAGCGCGCCGGCAAACATCCCTCAGCACAATGGTTTTATAGAGACAATTTCGACTATGGTAAAGGTGTAGGCGGTATCAACCTGAAAGAGGACCAGGCCGGACGAGAACTATCTGCCAGACTGTTTCCGAAGATGCTGGTCCAGCAACAGTGGATGCACAAGCCTGACGAAACTCTGGTCGAGGCGTTCATCAACTGGCTCTCGCCCTACTTGCTGGTACTGGATTTTATAAGAGACGCGCAACGTGAAGTACTGGAACTTCATGCAAAGCAACATGCTTTGCTGGTAGATAAGATGTACCCGCTGTATCCAAAAGTCATCAACCAGAAAGCCATCAATGCCGCACGTGTTGAAGCGAGAATGCGCCGGTCTAACCAGACGATAAAAAATACGGTTGAGATTACGCTGGATACTATTTGATTCCCGTCATTGCGAGCGATGCGCAGCAATAATGTTTCTGAAATAAAATTAAACACGTTTTTTGCATTCCGAAGGGTAAATCACATGAGCGTAATTTATAATTTACTGTAGACGTCTCAATCGCTTAGAGAGGTTGCCGCGCTTCGCTCGCAATGACGGAATTGAACATTACATACCGTTACCAAACTTGTCGTGATGGACTTCTGTCGATGCACGCATACCTTTGAGTGCAACCGCATAACCACGCAAGATACCGAGTGCCCATGAAATACGCTCTCTGAAATAACCGTCAGCACTCTCGTCATTGTCTTGCGCTTTTTCATTCAATATCTTTTCTATATTACGCAGGATCAGATGCTCGGGAATATAACACAGGCGATTATTCTTATAACTGCTCATACGTAGCTCTGCGACCGGGTAAGCACCACCATCAGCGGATGATACTGCGACGATCAAAGCCGGCTTATGCCCCATCTCAAAGCGGTTAAACATCAGGAAGAAGTTCTTTAGCCCGGCAGGCACCTGGCCATGCCACTCAGGTGCGATGATGATAAAACCATCACTCTCGCTTAACTGCTGCTTGAGCGGCGCCAGTCGCTGGTTCCACTCCTCGTTATCTTCCCACAGGGTCTGATCCCATAATGGCAAGGGGTTATCTGCCAGGGCATACACCCAGGGTTCGATATCATCAAAATCTTTGCTTAATGTTCTTTCCAGGTAACGTGCGACCTTTTCACTCTGCGACGGGTTACGGTGACTACCGCTGATGATGCTGATTTTCATATTATTTTTCTCTGATAATTTTTTTTAAGTTTATCTCAATCTGCCTGCAAACACTCACACTACCAGTACGGGTTCATTCAAGCGTGACAGCTGCTCACGCAATTCAAGCACATGCTCTTCCCAGTACTGGTTACTATTGAACCAGGGAAAGGCCAGCGGGAATGCCGGGTCGTGCCAGCGCTTCGCCAGCCATGCTGCGTAATGCATCATGCGCAGGCTGCGCAGCGCTTCTATCAGGTGAAGTTCATTTAATTCCAGGCTGGCGAACTCCTCGTAGCCTTCGAGCAGGTCACATAGCTGCTCGGTCATCTCCTGTCGCTCACCGGACAACAGCATCCATAGATCCTGTATCGCCGGTCCATTACAGCAGTCATCCAGGTCGACGAAATGCGGGCCATCATCGGTCCATAAAACATTGCTGCGGTGACAGTCGCCATGCAGGCGTATATCCTGATATTTACCGCAACGATCAAATGCAGACTTTATCGCTTTCAAGAGATCATCGGCCAGTGTCTGGTAGGCCACTTCCAGGTGAGAAGGGATAAATCCATTGGCCTGCAGATAGGCCGCTGGCTCGCTGCCCATCCTATTTATTTCGATCTGGTGACGGTGCTTGAAGGATGAGGTTCGCCCTACATTATGGATACGTGCGATAAAGCGCCCCATCCAGTTCATGTCATCACGCGTTTCGAGATCAGGCCAGCGTCCGCCACGTAGAGGGTAAACAGAAAATCGATAACCCTGGTGCTCGAATAAAGACTCACCATCGATCAGGATCGGCGCGACGACAGGAATTTCCTGCTCGAGCAACTCAAAGGCAAACTGGTGCTCTTCGCCTATCGCCTCATCACTCCAGCGGTCAGGTCGATAGAACTTACCAACCACAGCGCCACCGCCTTCCAGCTCACAGCGATACACCCGGTTTTCATAACTGTTTAATGCCAGCATACGACCGCTGGTCTCATAGCCGATTGATTCAATCGCAGACAGGATAGCTTCTGGTATTAGATCAGTATAATCATGCTTTAATTCTTCTGGCATTCGTTACCCTGTTCCTACATCGTTTAAACTTAGATTAATCATTAACGCCCATTATAAACAAACATGCTAAACAAGCCCGCACCACAACCAGAAATAGAATGCTGGGTACAGGGTTCTGAGTCGGACATCAGCGAACTAACCGGCCAGGTCATCCTCATCGAGGTGATACAGGTGAACTGTCCGGGCTGTTTCGTCCACGCCCTGCCCGAAGCCATTCGCCTGCACGAGACCTATGCTTCGCAGGGTTTAAAGATATTTGCGATAGCAACGGCGTTTGAGCACTTCGAGAATAACACACTGAATAACCTGCAGCGTCTACTGCATGACGGCGAATTACAGGGAGATCCCCTGCTCCAGTTAGACAAAGCGGGCTACCTCGAAAACGGCAAACTGCCCTACTCTATCCCTTTCAGCGTCGCCATGGACAAGTTAGTAAAAAATAACACCGAGGTGAACGAAAAAGAGATCAATCGGTTCATCCTGAGCCAGATTCCTGATTTCTTTCAGAACGACTTAGGTGAAGAACGTAAACAGGCTATTTACCAACAGGCCGAGAACTATCTCAAAACAAAGAGGTATAACGCTGCCACCTTTGAGATGTACAAGCTTCAGGGCACACCTTCAAGCATACTGATCGATAAAAAAGGGCTACTCAGGCAGGTATCGTTTGGCGCTGTCAACAAACTCGAAACTGATATACAGCAACTATTAAAAGAGTAATCCTTTTCAGAGATAAAGGCACAAATAGTGAAAAAGATATCATCCCGAACGATAGAGTGGGATGTCAGATAACTCAAAATGCTTTTAGTATTTACCCAGAATAAACATTATAATTCGTCCCATCTTTTTATAACCAGACAATCATCATGATAGAACGTATTGCTGAAAAATCCCTCTATGCCAGCCGCTGGCTGCTAGCACCTATATACCTTGGCCTCAGTTTTGGCCTGCTCCTGCTCGGCCTTAAATTCTTCCAGGAAGTGATCCATGTACTGCCGCTGGTATTCGCCACCAAAGAAGCCGACCTGGTACTGATCATCCTCAGCCTGATCGACCTGTCGCTGGTCGGTGGGCTGATCGTCATGGTCATGCTCAGCGGGTATGAGAACTTTGTCTCCAACATCGATCTCGACCATGGTGCTGAAAAACTGAGCTGGCTGGGTAAGATGGATGCCGGTTCTCTGAAACAGAAAGTCGCCGCCTCTATCGTAGCTATCTCATCGATCCACCTGTTAAAAAAATTCATGAATGCGCAGGTCATCGATAATGACAAACTGATGTGGTTTGTCATCATCCATCTAACATTCGTGGTATCGGCGATCGGCATGGCTTATGTCGACAAGATAAACAAACACTAGCACAAGATATTAACTAACTGATATGCGCGGCATGGTACCACCGGACCCCGAGTCCAAAGCATCAAACCTCGAATATGCCGTGGTATATGTTCCGAAACGTAGTCGTAACCGCTTCTCTGCCAACTGCGTCGAAATAAAAACCTGCGCGGCTGACGCGCTTGACGGTGCTGACCCGGAAAGCAAGTTATTTGCTGCCCGTGTCAGCGGCCCGTCAAAATCGTCCGAAGGCCAGTTTATCTATTACCTCGTCGAGTGGCTCGAGTAAGCTGCTAGCTGTTACTGATCCAGACAAACGCGTAAGGCTGCAGCACGATCTCCTCTCGCGGATCAAGATATCGATAGCCACTGACCAGGTCATGCCAGTCGTCCGTTTCGATCAGGTTCACATCTTTTAGTGCGAGATATCTAACCTCATCCGTTATGTTATAGATACAGAAAATACTTTGTCTTCGGTCCTGGCTCTGTCTCCAGAAAGCGAAAAGTGAATCATCAAAATGCATAGTGAACTGTGTCGCATTGGGATGGAACGCCCGCTGCTTTTTACGGATAGAAATAATATCTGTCAGCTGCGTAAACACCTGGTGATGCAGACTACCTTCATTACCCAACTCAGTTACCAGCTCGTCATAGTCCCAGTTATGCCTGTTAATAGATCGCTTGTTAGATGTCATCTCAAATTTCTGTTGATCGTTAGGGGTGCCAAACAGGCTATGGATATAAAAAGCAGGCATGCCTTCAAGCGCGAGCATGATAGCGTGCGCACATACGAATCGGGGGAGTTGAAATTCATCCTCACCTTTGAATGTACCTTTCATGGCATCGATCAAACTGATATTTAATTCGTAAGGCCGGAGTTGCCCCTCTGCGAGCGAACGCCAGGAGACATCACCGCCAAATTCCTGCATCAGCGCGGCGAGTTCATCCACCTCATCCTCAGACAGGATATCTTCGACCGGCCGTAAGCCTATACCATCATGCGACGCGATAAAATTAAAATAGGTCGTGCCATTCTGCGCTGGCGGCATACTCATCATCCACTGTTTGAGCAGATCAGACTTCCCTGTCAGCATGGTGTAGAGCACCAGCGGTGGCAGGGTAAAATTGTAGATCAGGTGCGCTTCATTCGCGTTTCCAAAATACGACAGGTTCTCACGGTTGGGGATGTTCGTTTCCGTGATGATGATGGCATCTTTATTCTCATGCTCGATCAACAACCGTAATAACCGGATAACCTCATGTGTTTCATTCAGGTTGATACAGGGAGTACCTACCTTCTTCCACAGAAAAGCGACCGCATCGAGTCGGAACAACTGGACACCATGATCAAGGTATAGCTTTATTATCTTAACGAACTCCAACAGCACCCTGGGGTTCTTAAAATCGAGATCCACCTGGTCATGACTGAAAGTACACCAGACATATCTCTTACCATCCAGCGTATCGGTGTTACGCAACAGTGGCGAGGTACGGGGACGTACCACGTCGCCAAGATCAACCTGCGGATCACATTCGACGAAATAGTCCAGTCCCGGATGTTTACGTTGCTTGAAATTATCAAACCATAAACTTCGGCTGGAGCAGTGATTGATAACCAGGTCGGCCATCAGTTTAAAATCTTTTGCTATGTCGCTTATATTTTCCCAGTCACCGAGTGACTGGTTTACCTCTGAATAATTAATGACCGAGAAGCCGTCGTCCGAACTGAAAGGGTAAAACGGTAATATGTGGACCGCATTGACTGTCTCACTGAGGTAGCCGCGCAGGAAGTTATGCAAGGTCTGCAGCGGATACTCATCATCCTTTTTTATACTGTCGCCATACGTTATGGTGACGATATCTTTTTCATCCCACAGGTTCACATGTGACTCGACTACAGCAAGACTCTGATCAAATCCCATGAGCTGGACGATTTCTTCCGTCAGGACATCGACATCATGATCAGGGTACAACCTGACCAGGTAATCTCTGACGTTCGCTTTTAACTCAGCGAGAGCTTCAGTTGACGGTGCCTGCTTCATGATAGTTCTTTTTTATCCTGTTCTACCGCATCGAGCAACTGCACATATATATCAGGGATCGCACTGGCTACCCGATGCCAGCTGGGAATAAACGGCGCCTTGTCAGTATCTTCGAGAAATATCTTGCCAGCCTGTTTTATGTTCTGTGCAAACATCTCCACCATGTTTTCTTCATCGTGCGTCTCATAATTAATGCCATTGAAGATCGCATCATTACGATAGCTATCGACCAGGTCTAGCGCGATACGGTAATACGTCGCCTTGGTTGTTCTCAGGCTCTCTTCTGTAAAGTTGATGCCGTCAGTGGCCAGTTTTTTGAAGATTGCCTTGGCGATCTCGATCGACATTTTTGAAAGACCTTTATTGTTATCTTCCGGCGAAAGACTTTGATGTTTGTGCTCATATTCGTCTGCTATATCCACCTGGCACAGGTGACTGGTGGCATAATTTTTTTTCATCTCCATCAGGATACCGACTTCCAGACCCCAGTCCGTTGGCATACGTAAGCTTTCTAATACATCTATACGCATGGCGAATTCACCCGCAAGCGGATACCTGAAACTATCCAGGAACTCAAGATAGTCATGTGGCCCATGCTGAAGATTTAGAGCACGTACCAGTGGCGTCACCAGTAGACGTGCCGCACGCCCGTTCATGGAGTCTGAGGCCACTCTCGGGTAGTAACCTTTACAGAAACGGTAGATAAACTGCGGATTAACTACCGGATAAAGCAGCCTTGCTAACATGTCACGCTTGTAGGTAACGATATCGCAGTCATGTAACGCTACCGCCCCGGTATTTTGCTTTGCCAGCATATACCCCATGCAGTACCAGACATTACGCCCTTTACCTACTTCGGTAGGCGCCAGCCCTTCTTTTCTTAACTTTTCATCGATGGCGCGCAGGTTAGGCCCGTCATTCCATAACAGGTCATGCTGTTGCGGCAGACGTGAGAAAAATTTTAATGCATGTTTAAACTCTTCCTTGCTAGCCTGGTCGATGCCGATGACGATCTGGCTGAGATAGCTCACTTTTTCAAGTTCATCGACGATAGTAGTCAACGCTGGTCGTTCAAGCTCAGAGTAAAGTGACGGCAGTATCAGGCCCATCGGTCTAATATGAGAAAAGTTTTCCAGCTCCTCTTCCATATTCTCCAGACTACGCGTCGATAAATTATGCAGGGTGGTGATGCGGCCGTTCTGAAAAAAGTCGCTCATCTTTTACTCCTCAATTAAATTAATTTGTTCGAGCGATGCTTCGATCGCTTCTCGCCAGCCTTTCGGTGCTGGCTCCTGTGTCTGTATATCAGGCGTTATAAGTTCTTGTAGTTGATGGTTCGACGGTGAATTCACGATGACGGATATGTCGCCGACAGATAACATCGCAGCGTCGTTGGCACTATCACCCAGTACGATGGTTTTAACATTGCCTCCGTAAAGGCCGATCAACACTTGTGTTGCCCTGCCTTTATCACAGTCACCGATCACATGTAGAAACCGGCCACCCTGCAATGTCGTCAGGCCATGCTGCTTCAGCTGCTGCTGAAAGGACAGCAATGATGAATCATCCTCTCGCCAGATTAACGGCTCACTAAATTCCCTGGCGATCGCCTGCTGCGCCTGCGCCTCATTCAGGCCGGTCAGTTCGATCGTCTGCTCGACCGTGCACTGCGATAGACGAACAGCGGCATCTTCCGCCAGCCCGATCGATTGCAGCACGTCATTGATCACCTGATGCGAAGCGCCTAACACTAACGACCAGTACTCATCCCGCTCTGTCGCGTTTTCCGGTTTTGTAAAGCGGGACCTGGGTAAATAAAGACATGAACCATTCTCGACAATAAATGCATCCTGGATACCAAGTGTTTTGCGGATAGTGATGGTTTCTGCATATGTCTTACTGGTATTCAGGATCACCGGGATCTGTTTGTCCTGCAGTTCATGCACCGCCACCCTTGCATCCTCCAGATCATAACTATGATGATCGAGCATGGTGCCATCAAGATCGGTCACCACCAGCCACTGTGGCTTACTATCAGTTGTTCCTGTTTCCCCGCTCATCTCGTCAGACATCTCTCTGTACTATGCCGGTAATAGAGTGATCAGCCGACACTGGCAGCACCACGTCTGCCATGGCTGGCAGATGTTCGAGGGTATGCCGGCTGATGCGTTCATAATGCTGGATGAATCGCATAAGCTCAGATTCATTCATCACCTGGTTCTGTTCAAGGTGAGCGCTGCTTGCTGCCAGTTTCTGTTCCTGCAGGCTACGCCATTCATAGATACGTTCAAAGTCAGGCGCCTTCAGCATGATGCTCATATCCGCGTGATCAAAAAGTCGCTGCCTGTAATCGATCAATTGCTCATTAACATACTGACGCCAGATACCATGCGGGTCTTCTTTTTCTTCCAGCTCGTTGACCGGTCTTTCTAATTCCTGCGTGCTCTGTGCCGGGCTGTTATTACACCAGCCTTCGAACAATATAACTTCGACCGGCTCGTTACAGTCGGTCCAGGCTGACTCTGTGTCACGGTCATCGATGGCTTTATTAAACCGGGGAATCCTGCAAGCCTGTCTATTCAACAGGCTGTCGAAGACCTGCTCTATTAAATCCACATCGTGCGTACCCGGCACGCCACGGGTAGCAAAAAGCGGATGGACATTTTCAGCGAGTGACATTCTTTTTTCACGCACGCTGTAAAAATCATCAAGCGACAGATCTGCCACCTGGCAATTCATTTCAGACTCGATGATATGTTTTATGAACCTGGTCATGGTCGACTTGCCTGTTCCCTGGGCACCATTGATGCTGATCAGCAATGGCTGATCTTTTTTCTGCTGGACGATGATCTGAGACAGTGGCAGGTATATATTACTGACAATCTCCTGGAAACTGTCTGGCAATTGCAGCTGCCTGATCAATTCAGTGCAGCTCTGCTGTGTTTGTAATGAACTCATCAGACGTATCTTAGCTTTACTTGTCCTTCATTTTTTACCCATTAACAAGTCATGCCAGTAATCTGGTGCGAACGATGCAATTTTCATAAGCCGCCTTTGCCTTATTTATTTTCGTATCAATAGTAAAGCAAGGTTCGTACCAACAGCAGAAGCTGCCGAATGCAGCATATTTATGCATAAATCCCTCAATACTGGTGGTAAATGAGCACCGGATTGAAACATCCATGCTTTATTTCAGGGTGTATTTTTAATAATCGCACCATAATAGTGCATGCTCATGCGACATCAAGGTAATCGATACCCATCACGTAGTTTGAATCATCAAGAAATCGGCGGCATTTCTCACGTGCGCCATGGTTACGCACATAGTTAAGGACTAATGGCCTATGATCGATCTGACGCAGCCAGTCTGGCATATAGGTTTTCGCACCATGGTATTCATTGCCTGTTTTCTTACTATCGATATCGATCCAGGCTGAGGGCGTGATACCATTGTCGATCAGATAGCGGCTGCGTTGCCTGGTTTTTCTGCCGGCACCCCAAAAGACGATATCCCTGTTTTGCAGGCGACTATCTCTAGCCAGGTATTCGGCACGGAGTTTTTCAAAAGCCGCTGCAGAATATCGGCTCGAGGTACGGGATAAGCGGTTATCGGACTCCCGCCAGTCGAGCAGGACTTCCTCGATCTTCATCATGCTCTCACCTGCCTGAAACAACCGCAACCATAGCTCATAATCTTCCGGAAACTCACCATCCCGGTAAGCACCCAGATCAAGCACTCGCTGCCTACGAAACATGACAGAAGGATGTACGAAGGGTGATTCGATATATATCTGATCGTTTATATCCTGTTGCGATAGACAGGCATTCTGCCAACGCATGTATTCGACAAATCCCGCCCTGATATCCTGTTCAGGAAATTTTCTCGCCTGGGTCGCACACAGGGTAATCGATGGCTGAGCCTGCATAAGGTCAAACTGCTTCTCAAGCCTTGAAGCATACATCACATCATCTGCGTCCATGCGCGCAACAAGATCAGACTGACAAAACTCTAGCCCCATATTCAAGGCTGAGACGATGCCTTTTTCTTCGTTATGGAACACACGCACACGTGGATCATCATACGACTTCAAGACGCCGACCGAATCATCAGTAGAACCATCGTCGATGGCGATCAGTTCAAAATCCGGAAGTGTCTGGCTGAAGATGCTGTGCAGGCATTCAGGCAAGGTGCTCTCAGCATTAAATACCGGCATCAAGATGCTGACTTTTACGGCCGGGGGAGAATCAGCATTCGTTGAGCGGGACACGTTCATCAGGCTGAGCTATTCTCGCAGATTATCCAGACTGTCCTGCGCTATCTCCCGGACTTCTTCACTATCATCTGCAAGCAGCCTTTCGATATCGGGAATATACGACCTGTCTTTAGTCAGCGACAGGTAATGACAGGCATCGCCGCGGATTCGCGCATCATCATTCGACAGGTACTCGAGCAGACGAGGGATGACGATTCTGAATGCTTCAGACTCCGCCATCTCCTCGATGATAACTCCTATCCCGAGACGGACGTTTATCTTTGCTTCCGGATCAGCCATCAGGTCGATAACATTTTCCAATGCCCCGGGATAACTGTGTATTAGTTTACTGGCATAGTTGATATTGCCTTCTGCCAGCACTTCAACAAGATAATCGGTCACACCATCAAAGCTGGAGGCACGCTGTATCCATAACTGAAGCTCATGTTTTGAGCGTGATCCGGTTAATTCAAAAGGCCCTATTTTCAGCCATGGCACGCTTCTCACACCTAACTCGCTCGCCAGATCTGTTGCGTTTTCGATGTTCACGATGCGTAATTCTGCAATCTGCCCCAACTTCATGAATTCCATCAGCATTTGCATCATAGGGCCACAATATGTACATTGTGTTCCCATCAGCATTAAAACCTCGGGTGAAGTGATGTTTTTCTGTTCATTTGTCATATAATCGAATTATATAATATATAAAATAACAGGATGAAAATGTATAAAATCCCTTCTGCACTTGCCACACTGTTATTCCTGTTATCTTTTATCTCACATGCAGCCAGCACCGAAATACAAGCCATAGATCCCGATGCCCCGTTTGACGATACCCAGCTCGACGAAGAACTGGTTTATCCTGACTGGCTCAAGCTTTCACTGGGCGACCTGAATGACGATCTTGAAGAAGCCAAAAAAAGTGGCAAAAAAGGCATCATCACCTATTTCGGACAAAAGCGCTGTGCCTATTGTGAGCAGTTCTTCAAGACCAGCCTTGCCGATACTGACATCCAGAACTACCTGAGAAAACACTACGACATCATCGCTTTCGACATCTGGGGCATCGATGAGGTCACGGATACCGACGGCAAACAATACACCGAACGAGAACTCTCTCTACATTACAAGACGAACTTTACTCCGTCCCTTGTATTTTACGATCTGGATGGTACCCCGGTGTTTCGCCTGCGCGGTTTCTACCCGCCTTATAAATTTCGTGCTGCACTGCAATTCGTCGTCGAAGAGTTCTACAAGACAGAAAAATTCTCTGATTATTTTGCGCGCGCAAACCCCGGTGAATATTTCCTGCTCGGTGGACTCACAGAACGTGACTTTTTCCTCGAACAGCCATATGACCTTGCAGCCTTGCTCGACAACAAAAAAGCGACGGCGGTTTTCTTCGAACAGGGTAACTGCCATACCTGCGACCTGTTACATAGTGACCCACTGTCAAAAGACCTGAGTATTCAGGAAATGGAGAAGATGAATGCCATACAACTGAACATGTGGGCAGATACACCGGTGTTAACACCACAGGGTGAAAAAACGACCGCTAAAGACTGGGCAAAATCACTCGAGATATTTTATGCACCGAGTATCGTATTTTTTGATGATAAAGGTAAAGAGATCATTCGCGTTGATTCGGTCACTTATTTCTACCGCTTATGGGGTGTGCTCGATTACGTCAACCAGAAAGGCTATGAAAAATCCAGTGACTACCAGGAATGGCGTCTTAAACAGCGTGAAGTCAGTCAATAAGCCATAAACGATCATGTTCGCAGAACTTCAAGAAAAGCTCACTCACCTGCTATGGGACACTAACCTGAAACAGGTTAATAAGTTCCAGGCACAATTAATACGCGCATTGAGGATATTCTACGGTGCAGCACGTGACCTCAGCGGCGGCCTGCCATCACTGCGTGCGATGAGCCTGGTCTACACCACCCTGTTATCCATCGTGCCGCTTCTCGCTGTCAGTTTTTCTGTATTGAAAGGCTTCGGCGTACACAACCAGCTTGAGCCCGCTCTGATAAGTCTGTTAGAACCGCTCGGTGAAAAAGGCCTGCAGGTCAGTCAGCAGATCATCTCTTTCGTCGACAACATGAAAGTCGGTGTATTAGGTTCAGTCGGTACATTATTTCTGATCTTTACCGTGCTATCTCTGGTAAAGAAGATCGAGAGCGCTTTCAACTTCACCTGGCGCATCACTGTCACACGTAACATCGTACAACGTTTTAGCAATTATCTGAGCGTTATCCTGGTCGGCCCGCTGTTACTGTTCACTGCAGCAGGCGTCTCGGCTTCATTCAATTCATCGACGGTTCTCGATAAGATTTCAGCCATCGAACCATTTGGCACCATACTGCTGTTTGCCGGTGAACTGGTTCCCTATATCCTGACCATCATCACGTTCACTCTTATCTACGCCCTCATACCGAATACGAAAGTACGCTTCATGTCCGCACTGTATGGCGCCGTAGTCGCGACTATCTTATGGAAACTCATCGGCACGCTGTTTACTGCATTCATCGTTAACTCTACAAACTATACTGCGATCTATTCCACTTTCGCGATCCTGATTATCTTAATGATATGGATCTACGTCAGCTGGCTCATCGTGTTAACCGGCGCGTCTATATCCTATTACCATCAGAACCAGGACCATATAAGTGACAAATCACAGGTCTTCCGACTGAGCTGCCGTCTTCGGGAGAAACTGGCACTCACAGTAATGCAGCTCATCGCTACCAGTTTCCATCACAACGAACCACCGTGGACCGTGAAGAAATTGGTGAAGGAAACAAACATATCAGAACCGGCATTGAAGTTAATCATGTCCTCCCTGACAGCAAACAAGCTGCTCACCATCACTGGCGGAAAGAAACAACAATACCTGCCCTCGCAGTCCCTGGAAAATATCACCATCGAAATGATATTGAGTGCAGCACGTACTGCAGAGGAATGTGCCAATCTGCGCCCTGATGATGTAACTGCCGTCGAGAAAGTGGATAAGGTAATCCTGGATATCGACAAGGCCGTATCCGAAGCAACTAGCGGGAAAAGCCTGAAAGACCTGGTATAAGCTTGTTACCTATAGCCCAGGTTTTATGCCAGTTTATCGTCTGCCACGTGGTAGCTGGGGTCTTCCATCCGATTCACTTCAACCAGGTCACCCGCTTTATCCAGCAGCTGTCGGCACTCTTCAGACAGGTGGCGCAGATGCAGCTTTTTACCGGCTTTGATATATTGAATCGCAAGTGAGTCAATCGCTTCGATCGCAGAATGGTCTGCCACCCGTGAGTTCTGAAACTCGATGATCACATCATCAGGGTCATCTTCCGGTGAAAACAGATCGCGGAAGTTTTTCACTGAACCAAAAAATAGCGGTCCGTTTAACTCGTAGACTTTCGACCCGTTTTCATCGATATAACTCTGCACATTGATGTGCTTTGCATGCTCCCAGGCAAATACCAGTGCAGAGACGATAACACCGACGATAACGGCGATAGCAAGGTCGGTAGCTACAGTTACACCTGACACCAGTACCAGAACAAAAGCATCATGCCGCGGTATCTTGTTGAAGATACGGATACTCGACCATTCGAAGGTACCTAGCACCACGATAAACATAACTCCGACCAGGGCGGCCATAGGAATCTGCTCGATCAGGCTGGAAGCGAATAAGATAAACCCGAGCAGGAACAACGCCGCAGCAACACCTGACAGTCGTTTGTGTCCACCCGAGTTCACGTTGATCATACTCTGACCGATCATGGCACAACCACCCATACCACCGAACATACCGGTTGCGGTATTAGCGATACCCTGACCGATGCACTCACGGTTTCCCCGTCCGCGGGTATTGGTCACTTCATCGATCAGACTCAAAGTTAACAACGACTCGATTAATCCAACAGCTGCCAGGATGATCGAATAGGGCAGGATAATCTTCAGTGTATCCAGGTTGAAAGCAACCTCGGGAATATGAAACTGCGGCAAGCCGCCTTTGATAGAGGCAAGGTCACCGACGGTATTGGTATCTATGTCTAACAGGATAACCAGTAAAGAAACGAAAACGATTGCTACCAGTGAGGATGGAACGGCGGTAGTCAATTTTGGCAGATAGTTAATGATTAACATGGTCAGGACGATGAGCCCGCCAAAGATCATCAATGGCTGCCCGCTCATCCACTGCGTAACTCCATCGACATCGACCTGGAAATTCTGTATCTGCGCGAGAAAGATGACGATGGCCAGGCCATTGACGAAGCCGAGCATGACCGGGTGCGGTACGATGCGAATAAATTTACCCAGTTTGAGTATGCCTGCGGTGATCTGTATCAGCCCGGTGAGCACCACGGCGGCAAACAGGAATTCCACGCCATGATCAGCGACCAGTGACACCATGACAACCGCCATCGCGCCGGTTGCGCCTGAGATCATACCAGGACGCCCACCAAAAATAGACGCCAGCAGTCCTACCATAAAGGCAGCGTACAAACCTACGAGGGGGTCTACACCAGCAACAAAAGCAAAAGCGACCGCTTCCGGAACCAACGCCAGTGCAACGGTTAATCCAGACAGGATCTCATTTTGTGCACAGACACGGCTTTCACATCCCAGTCGGAACATAGTCTTACTCTTTACTTTAGCTTGATAGAAGGGGCGCGAATTGTAGCAGATGGCTGGACCGATTATAACCCTACAGGTCTATAAGGCAGGCTTAAGACTTGGAAATCAACAGGTATATCAGATGGTTATATATTAATACCAGCCGATGAAAAGATGAAGACAGAGCAGAAATAATTAACCGGTATTGTCATCTCTACCACCTACGTCCTTGTAGGCGATCCGCTGCTCGAGATGACAGTAATTACTATAATTCGGCTATGGTGCTACCGTTTTATCCAGCCAGTCGGCAATGGCCTCTACCAGTGCATCTTCATGGCCATCAAAGAAATGGTTACCTGTGATCTGCGTCTGTGTGTAGTCTTTATTACCGGCTTTTTTAGCAGCGGCGACTCTCGACTTCGATGAAGCAAGTATCTCTTCGAGATCCTCGCTACCGTACAGATCTAGTATCGGCAGATTGATCTTCTCCAGTGACTTGATACTGTCCATCCGAGGGTCGCCGGCAAATGCAGCCATGCCGATTGCAACGAAACCCTTTACATCCGGTTTGGAGCGAGACAGGTAATACACTGTCATCGCAGAACCCTGGCTATGCCCGATCAGCACGATATCCTCTGAGCCGTTTTCTTTCAGGTATTTGATGGCAGCATCGATACGCGGCGCTACTTCATCATACAATGGTGCGTAATCTTCATACTCGGCTTCATTAGGCAGGATTGGCATCTGTATCGAGAGCGTGTTCCAGTTATGCTCGGTCAGGCCGACGCGTAACGGCTGCACCACCTGTGCCCAGTCAGGATGGATACCGGTACCATGCATGACGATAACAGCACGTCCTTTATCTTCTCCTGCTTCGGTGTAGATACCAAGAAAATCACTTTTTCCATCATTCAGCCAGACCGCATCACCATCGAGGATGGCCTCGACTACCTGGTCGGCCCATCGCTTCTCCTTGGCGAGATCAGAAGCATATAAATTGAAAGATAATAGAGATAGACTGATGACTAATAATCTGATGGAAGAAATCATGGTATAACCTTTCTGCTAAGTTTATGAATACAGGTAATTATAAATCTAAATTAAGTCTAACAAAATATGCGGTTTCGTGAACTACATTTACTGTTTAGCAGTCACACAACCTGACTAAAACTGACAACGATAAACGCTATGGGTTCACAGGAATTACCAACAAAAGAGCAGGCACTATCGGGAAGAGAGACCCGCATGTCCGTACCAGAAAAACACTTCGTCAACGGCAACGTATTACAGCCTCCCTTCTGCGACCACCTGCAGCAGATAATTTTTGGCATGGGCTGCTTCTGGGGTGCTGAAAGAAAATTCTGGCAGCTGGATGGTGTTTATACCACGGCCGTAGGTTATGCCGCCGGCCTGACGCCCAACCCGACATACCAGGAAGTCTGCTCCGGCCAAACCGGCCATAATGAAGTCGTACTGGTGGTCTATGACCCTGAAAAGATCAGCCTCGATCAGCTACTCAAGACCTTCTGGGAATCACATGACCCGACACAGGGCATGCGCCAGGGTAATGACCGTGGCACACAATACCGTTCCGGCATCTATGTGTTCAACGATGAACAGAGAAAAGCCGCCGAAGCTTCCCGTGGTTTTTACCAACAGGTACTGGCAAAGAACGGCTACGGCCAGATAACCACCGAGATACTGGATGCACCGGAATTCTATTATGCTGAAGATTACCACCAGCAATACCTGGCGAAAAACCCGAATGGTTATTGCGGATTGGGCGGCACCGGTGTATGTCTGGATTAAGCTAAAAAACTGTAACCGAGCCTAAGCCATAAGCTGCATAATCTCACCTACTGACAACACGATCGTGTTTCTATGTGAAACCCTCTTAAGCTCCAACCAGATATGCTTGAATACTTCATATCAATCTACTTATAAAAAACGTAATGGACAAAATCAAACTGTCTCATAGGTAGATGAGATCAATCACATTTAATTATCTCCTCGACACATTAAATCGGTATCAAAATTGATAATGGTCAATGCAATAGCAATCTCTTTATAACAAACTTTCGGTAAGCGGTATGTATTCTTTTATTACATATCCGAATTTATTTTTTTGTGAGATGTTTTTCAAATGGAGGTATTTGTAATGATTAAACATTCCTTAATTAGAGCGATAACAGTCGCTGGCTTTAGTGCAGGTATGCTGATTTCAGCCAGCTGCTAATGCTGAGTATACGGTTACCAATATGCCAGCGATTGTCGGATATACTTTTTCTGACGCTGCACCAAAAGATGGTTTTCCACTGACCAGGTCTGACTGGATCAACAATCCAACGGCGTATTCCTGGAATCCGGTAAATGCCAGGGAAGGTAAACATCCTGACCGGGATGATGGCGTCGTCTATATCTTCAAGAATGCAACAGACGCTGATGCCTGGTGGGACGGTGTTACCGGCGAGCCGCCTGCAGGTGTACCGGATAAAGCCGTTGCCTATGTACACTGGGCGCTCGACAATGGCAGCGGCCTGTTCCCCGGTATTATGGCGATGACAGATGATATTGCCTTCCAGAACAACAACTGCATCATGTCTTCAGGCCTCCTCATCATCAGAGTGAAACCGGTGAACCGACGAAAAAAACCTGTGACAATCCGCCAGCTTCTGCCAAGCGTTTCAAGCTGGTGATACTGCAGGCAGATCAGCCTATCGACATTGTCTTCAATATGACCGAGAAAGACCTCACTTACGAAAATTATGATGGTGCCGAGCGACTATTAATGGTGATGTAACAGATGATATCTTCCGTAACTACCGCTACCTGATGAAAGTCGGCAACGGTACCGGCACCGATACCGTTGCCGGGGCTCGTGCAGGTACGCGTCTGACCGGTGTCAAAGTCGAACTGGGTTTCAGTGACCTGAACACTGGTTCTTTTACATCCTACCGATGGTAGCGAAACTGGTGACGGTCTCCTCTATGAAACCGACCAGTGTGTAGAAAAGCGCTATTGGGATATAGCCTGGGATCACGATATTGGCCAGACAGATTACTGTGCCGCGCAGTGGAGAGAAGTCTTTCTGCCACACGAGTTTGCGACATTTTCTCCCGGCATGTTTGCAAGTGTCGGCGATGCGCGCAGCCCTCTTGGTGGTTACTGGGATTTAGCCCCTGCTGGCCTGGTAGCACCGACAACTCCGGATATAAAGCCTCAATCTATCGAGAGCAGTGCTCTTACTGATAATTATTTTGATATTGCTGCGAACCAGGCTGCCACTGCCAGCCCTGCAATTCTCAGGCAATGTCTTCGGTTACCTGATGCACTATGGCGTCATTGCAGACGGTGATCCTGGAACCTTATCCATGGGCATCTACAAAGATGATGACGGTGACCCTGCAACCGAAGGCAGCCTGTATGCCTGGTGGGATGGCAGCAGCCCAACCTGTTGCTACCGCTGGGGTATTCAAAGGCGGACCTCAACTTCAATCTGCCTGGAGCCTGGTCAGTGATGCCGACCTGGCAGCGATGGAGGCTCGCCCTTTGTCTGAGAACCGAGGTGCTGGATCCACCACGTTATGAAGTTGGCTACATGGATGACCTTGCCGGCCTGAATATGGATACCTTTATCAAGATCACACCTGCTTATAAAGTAAACGACTAATCCAACCTTTACTGTACGTCTTACCGGTCTGTCAGCAGCTGCAGGAGCTGGCACCGAAGATGGTCCCTGGGTTGCAAATCCGGCCGATGCAACTGCATTTGAACCAGATGCACCTGTTGATCCGGGCACAACGACTACCAGCAGTGACGGCGGTAGCAGCGGCTTCGGTTTAAGCTGGATCACAGCCGGTCTGCTTGCTCTTGGCCTGCTGTTAAGAAGGAGACGTTTCTAGTAAGCCATTACTAAAACAGTAATCACACGACCCCTCTCTCGCAGAGGGGTTTTGTTTGCACTGACGATATGTTATCGCAACAGCAGTATGATGAAATCATTGATGCCGCTGTTGAAACGAAACTAACCAGCTAAAGCCATACGCAAGAAAAGATACGCTGTTTTGTTCAGGGATGTATTGTTATAGTAAGAATACTGCTATCTAAGCGTGAATATTTAACGAGTTATAAAAAGTAGTAAAATAACTTATGTAAGCAGAATAAATTATTAGGGATTATTCATTATGCGTTTAAAAATATTTACTTTTGCTCTGTTTTTTATGCTGGCCAGCAATGCAATGGCAGCCGAATTAACCATCCCTGATGAAAAAGCAGTCATCCAGTTTAATACCAAGCTTGGTGATGTTACTTTTGCACATGCGAAACACGCGGGTCTCAGCATCACTGAATGCAGCACATGCCATCACAAGATGAAGCCGGAAGACACTGCGGTGAAACCCTGCCATGAGTGCCACCAGCACAAATCAGAAGAGAACGCACCTAAGACCAAAAAGGCATTTCATACACGCTGCACAGGCTGTCATGAGTACACGGTCGCAGGCGGTCAACATGCGGGACCGGTTAAGAAGAAATGCCGGTTATGCCATATCAAACCAGCGAAGAATTAGACAAATTATTCTGCACCATGCTAACAGCATCGCGGTTTACAAACCGCTCCTACACTAGCCTGTTGCCCGTAGGAGCGGTTTGTAAACCGCGAAAACCTGCATCAAACAAACATAGTGATCTCGAACGGCCGACCATCCAGCAGCCTCCATGAAGTGTACCGCCCGTACTCTAATACCGGTAACTGAGTGATGCAGAGATCACGTACACGTTGTAATCAAGCGTTTCATTACCCAGTAACATCGCATTTTCAACAACGGTAGGGTCGTACACCGGTATTCCATCAATAGCCCAGTTATCCGCACTGTATTCTTCAAACCACACACCAACTTTATAAACAAGCTGCTTGCTGTGGTGGTAATCGGTCCACAGTTTGACGCTGGTCAAATCCGTTCTGGTATCTGGATATTGACCTTCGGTGCCTGGTGCAGCCAGGTCTTTCATCTGGCTCGAACCGTTCGACCTGCTTAATACGATATCAGCACCGAGATCCCATTTGCCCAGGTCTGTCCATTTGGCACCGATGCCGATGGTATCAAAAACATCTTCAAAATCTGCTTCCCAGTCGGCCGTGGTTGTTCCCGCCGCACTGCCTGCCTGGCTGGACTCGATGGTCTCATAGGTATAGTAGCCATAAGTCGTGATGTTGTGACGCGGCGTATAAGAGAAGTCGACGGTATAGACTGGCTGGGTAGCCTCGGTCAGGCCGATAACGGAATCCGTATAATCATCCTGGTTGTAATCTACCCGCGCACTCAGGAACAGTTTTTCTGTCGCCATGTAATCGATGGTGGCGCCGACCTTGGTACGGTCGCGGTCTGCAAGATAGTATTTTCGCAATGCCGGGTTTTCATTGACAAGGCTATTATAATCGCTGCCATCTCTTTTGCTTTCTTCTGCCAATAACGCGACATCAACCGTTGAATGCGCTTTAATCTTCCACTTGGCGAACAGCGTGTTCTCCTCGGTCTTATCACGTTCAGCATCTGTATAACTGCGTTTCATCTCGTTGTATTTATAACCGCCACGCAGACTGGTTATCGCATTAAAACGGTAGTTTGCATCCAGGTTAAAGCGGTTGTTCTTGTAACTAATCGGACGGTTGGTCGCGCTGTTCGTAAAACTATCTGAATCCAGCCTCACATAGTCATAGGTTGCAGACGATGTTTTATTATCACGCTCGTTATAACGCAGTTCGGCATTGAGCCTTAATTTATCGAGTCGGACGTGATGTCAGTTTCAGCTGCGCATTTGTCAGCCAGACCTCGCCGTCCAGTGAAGCTCTGAGGCAGGGGTGATGGCGTCGCGTTATTATTGACCGTGTAAGGCAGTGTAATTCTGGTTCTGTGTCATGCGGCCCATAGAGATACCAGACCGGTAAGACGGCTCTTATAAGGTAAGGTATAACCCCCGGTGAATGATAACTGATGGAACTCGTTATCCGGTGCCAGTGACATGCTACCCGCTGCTGCCGTATTAAAAGGATCCTGCCAGGTAAGAGAATTGTAATTATTATCGAATATCGACATCTGGTATTTGAGATCGACCTGACCACCATCACCAGCATATCTCAGCGTGGCATTTACGATATCGGTGTCCTGATCGATGGGTTCCGGCAGTGCAGCCACGGTAAGTCCTCCGACGAGGCCCGTACCCGGTACAGGGGTATTCGCGATGGCTCCGCTGGTAGCATCGACACCCTGTTTATTCTCGTGGCTGACATCGATATCGAACTGCCAGCTTTCTTTCGGAATAATGCTGAAACCGGCTTTTACACGTTTACGCTTGGTCTCAAGTTCAAAAGCATTTAGATTAGAATCCAGATTGTTATTGATGTCAAAACCGGAAGGCAGTGTCAGGTTGTCACCACCGATTCCAAGAAAGGGGGACTCTACAGTGTTGTTTTTGTAGTTAGGCAGCTCATCATATTCAAAGAAGAGTTTATATTTACCCTGTTTACCGCCTTCCATACGCAGGTATCGCGACTCCAGCCCGAGATTGGTGCCGTGAACATTCCAGAAACGACCGTCTTCATAGAACTCCTCGATATCGATATTACCGATAACAAACGGACCCCTTTTCTGCAATCCGTTATAACGACCGAACTTGTAGGCATCATCGGAGACATAACCGATGCCAAGCTCCATCTCGTTAAGGATACGTTTGGAGACGATCTCTTCTGGAACAATCAGTTCTCCTTCTTCAGTCAATGACTTGCCTTCCGGGGTAGACAGATCTTCAGCAGCGGGTCTGTCTGAAATGGGCTTATCTGCAGCGGGCTGAACTTCAACAGACTCTTCTTCAGCAGGAACGCCTTCAGCAGATGCATCAACTGTACCCTGATCTTCTCCAGGTTTGTCTTCTGCAAAGGCAGCACCTGAAACTAAGCCTGAAATGGCAAGGTAAATAATCAGCAGTGGTGTGTTTCTTTTCATAATCTTCTGCCTGTCTGATCAGTACATAATTTTCTCTATCGCTGCAGCGCAGCACCTGATGGATGATTAGAACCGTGTACCTTGCTGTGGCAGTTGGCGCAGTTCATCCCGACTTTGAAGCGGGCTCGCCCCGCACCTGCAGCACTATCGTCATAATCGAGGAAGTTTCTGACATGTTGACGGCCCTGCCGGCCTATGGCTGCATGACATTGCTGGCACAGCTGCGGCCCTTGCTTGTTCAGTAAAGCCTGGTGGTTCGAGCCATGCACCCGGTGACACAGGGTACAGTCTTCGCTTACCGGGGCATGTTCCCACAGGAAGGGGCCGCGCTTTTCAGCATGGCAGTTATAACAGTTTTCATTAACGCTGAACTGTTTCAGCGATGCAGGGCCAGCCGAGCCATGCGGGTTATGACAGTCACTGCATATCACCTTGTTCTCACGGATCGGATGTGACGATGCGCGGAACGTCTGTGCCCTGATATCTTTGTGACACTCGTAACAACGCTCTGTCTGTGAGACACGATGAATAACATCATTAACCTTGTGTATCGAATGACAGCTGACACAGGCCAGGTCTTCAGATTCATGCAGGCTACCAGCCCAGTGCATGCGGTCACCGCTGTTATGACAGCCCAGGCAGACGTTATTACGCTGCTCCACTGATTCGCCATAACGCCCGGTCATACTGATGATACAGTTGCCTTCGGTATCAAAGTGCAATTCGCCGGGGCCGTGACAGGTTTCACAGCCTTCTTTACCAAAAGGTGTGCGTTTATCAGCGGACTGTCCATGCGGACTGGCCTTTAACGTTTCGATCTTGTCCTGGTGACAATCGGCGCAGACTTCAGGACCCATATATGAACCCTCTGCCATACCTTCACAGACATTGGCTTCCATAAAAGCATGTTCCGCTTTGCCGGCTTCCGTGGCATCTGCAGGACTGACTTCAACAGGTGCTTTTTCCTCAATGGGCTTGTTTTCAGCAGTAGCATCTTCAGCAGATGCTTCGTTTGATGGTTCGGTTGCTGCAGCGGTTTCAGCTGCATTTTGTACCTGGCTGGAAAGCATAAGTACAAACATCAGGAAAATGGATAATTTTTGGCTGTAATTCATTTTTTTTATTAATATCATTATTTTATAAAAAACCAGTCACATAAGTACTTTAACCATTCAAATAACAGTGTAATTGATCTAGTTCAAGTTTTATTGAGATATCTCAATTACAATGAAGGTGCATTTTTAGAAAATGCACTGTGAGTTTGAATTAGAATCGCCTTTTAGCCATAAATCAGAGAAATTCCATGGAGTTGTTAAATTGAAAATACTAAGTAGCATTATTTTTCATATTAGCAGGGTCTCATTACTATTTGCTTTGATTACAGGCTCCGCATATGCGACATCGACGGCTGATCACACCAAGTTCAAGGAACTTCAGAAACATTTTACATCAGGTCCCGAAGTAACGAAGACCTGCATCAAGTGCCATACCGAAGCGGCAAAACAGATCCATAAAACCAAACACTGGACTTGGGAATTCCTTAACCCTGAAAACAAGCAGCGACTCGGCAAAAAAAATATCGTCAATAACTTCTGCATCACGCCGCAGTCCAATTATGAACATTGCGCCGCCTGCCATGTCGGTTATGGCTGGAAGGACGATTCTTTTGACTTCACTTCAGAACAAAATGTCGATTGCCTGGTCTGTCATGACACAACGGGGGATTACCTGAAGTCAGGTGACAACGCCGGACACCCTAAAGAATCCGTTGATCTGGCATACGTTGCACAAAATGTCGGCAAGACCAGTCGCGATACCTGTGGTGCCTGCCATTTCTATGGCGGTGGCGGTAACGGTGTAAAACACGGCGACATGGATGACTCACTGGCAGTACCGGGCCGAAAGCTCGATGTACACATGGATGCGGTAGGTTCAGATTTCACCTGCTCCACCTGCCATAAGAGTATCGAACATGATGTTGCCGGCAGCCGTTATGCCCCCGATGCAAAGCATACCGAGGATTACCATGTCCACAGAAGAGATTATGATGAAGAGAATAATGCACACTGCCGTGCCTGCCATGGCAATAAACCGCATAAGAAAGAAGATAAATCCAGGCTGAATAATCACGCGAATAAAATAGCATGCCAGACATGCCACATCCCCTTGATGTCGCGTGGCGGTGTTACCACACGCATGAGCTGGGACTGGTCAACTGCAGGTCAGCTGGATGAGCAAGGTAGACCAATAGAGAAAAAGGTCGACAACAACCTGGTCTACTCCAGTAAAAGGGGAACCATTACCTATGCCGAAAACATCGAGCCGGAGTATATCTGGTTTAACGGTAAAGTCAGATACCAGCTACTCACGGAAAAAGTCAAATTTAGCGACGATGGTTACGTGCTGGTCAACGAGTTCGAAGGTAGCCCTGATGATGGCGAATCGCGTATCTGGCCGGTCAAGGTTTTCCGTGGCGTGCAGCCTTTTGACCCGGAAAATGAGACACTGGTAGTCCCCCACACCACCGGTTCGGATAAAGCGTCCTACTGGAAGAATTTTGACTGGGAGAAAGCGGTAGCTGCAGGTATGAAAAGTGCCGGCCTGCCATTCTCCGGCAAAGTTGACTTCGTCAAAACAGAGATGACATGGCTGATCAACCACATGGTGGCACCGGCAGAAGGCGCTGTCGGTTGTAATGAATGCCACAGTAAAAATGGCCGTTTAAAAGATATCGACGGCATCTATATCCCTGGCCGTGATGCCAGTGAGAAACTGGACAAGTATGGCTGGTGGATAGCATTATTATCATTGCTAGGTGTCCTCGCCCATGGTGCGGGGCGTATTATCAGCCACTACTGGAGTAAGCGCTCATGACTAAAAAAGCTAAAAAAGTAATGATCTTCAAGCGCTTCGAGCGCTTCTGGCACTGGACCCAGGCGGCACTGATTATGGTGCTGTTATTCTCTGGCTTTGAGATCCATGGCTCCTACCGGGTAATGGGATTTGAAGATGCCGTAACCCTGCACAGGGCCGTTGCATGGTCACTCGTCACCCTGTGGGTGTTCGCCATCTTCTGGCACCTCACCACCGGGGAGTGGAAGCAGTATATCCCGACATTGGAAAAAGTTGATGCCATGGTCAAATATTACCTGCTGGGAATATTTATCCGCGCACCGCACCCGTTTAAAGTGACCGTGGTAAAAAAGCATAATCCACTGCAACGCCTGGCTTACCTGTTTCAGTGGGTAGTGATCTCACCGATGATCTGGGCGACCGGCTGGGCCTACCTGTTTTATGCAGAATGGGAGTACTGGGGCGTTGATAAATACCTGGTACTTGAGGATGTCGCGTTCTTTCATGCCATAGGCGCATTCATGATGCTGACTTTTCTGATCGTTCACATTTACCTGATCACCACAGGAAGAACGGTATGGTCACATATGAGAGCGATGATTACCGGCTGGGAAGATGAAGAACCGGATACTAAAGAGTCATAATCTTTACACAACATGACCTTCAGCAACCATCGATTAGTTATTTTAGATAATATTGTAATAGAGATGTTTTAGATTTAAGGAGTATAGAATGAAACACAATAAAACCATCTTCACCGCACTAGTAATCGTACTGCTTGGTTTCTCATCGCTGGCAGAAGCGAAAGAAGGCAACTGGAAAAAAGGTCGCATCTATTACAAGATGGTCTGCTCTGAGTGCCATTTAAATGAAGCTGGCGGCAAGATTTCACCGTCAGAAAAAACCAAGGCAGAATGGCTGGATTATTTTGAGAAAAATATACACGGCCCACAGGATACACCGACAAAATATACTGCCAGTTACTTTGTCAGTAAAGAGTATCGCGAGAGCATAAAAAACACGAATCGTGCTGCAAAAAAAATGCTGAAGATACCTGAAGACCAGCTGCTGGAAGATGTAAAAGCGTTTGTCGTTCACACCGCGAAGGATTCTGATCAGCCTTCACGTTGCGAGTAATTTTTTGCCAACTCAATAAACCAGTTCAATAAAGATGTAAATAAAACACGGAGCCTGAAGTGAGTGACAGTGCAAACAAGCCCGTTTGGCTAAAAGGATTCCAGGAAGATTATAAAGCCGTTTTCATCGAGCCATGGTCTGCTTACACCGGTGCGATAGCGCTGGTTATCCTGATGGCCGTACTGATGGGATCCGGTCTGTTCTGGGGGATTTTCGGCGGTATCAAGTTGTGGGGAGATTACCTCAACAACGCCATCGGCCTGGGCTCTGTACTGGGCATCAAAGAACAGCTGGAAAGCCCGCTGGTACACCGCATCTCAATAATGAACATCGCCCTCGTCATGGGCGCTTTCAGCGCTGCCCTGCTCTCACGCCAGTTTCATATCAACCGTCCGCCACGGCTTGAATATATATGGGCGGCGGCTGGCGGAACGTTCATGGGCGTCGGTGCAACGCTGGCTGGCGGCTGTACCACAGGTGGCTTCTTTATACCGTTAACATTTTCTTCGGCATCGGGCTGGGCGATGTGGGCAGGTCTATTGATCGGCGCGGTTATCGGTCTCAAACTTTTGTTATGGACCATGGAGAACATCACCTGGGGCGGCATCGCCCCTGCATACCGACCGGCACGTTTAAAACAATGGTATCCCTTGTTCGGTGCACTGGTCGTTGTTTTCATTCTTTACTGGGCGATCAGGTGGTGGACCTCTAGTGAAGATATCAAGGCGGTACGTGCATTGTTAGTCATCACCGGTTTTGGCATCGGTTTTGTCCTGCACCGCTCACGCTTCTGCCTTTCACGGGTATTCCGTGAACCGTTCATGACTGCCGAGGGCGAGATGACCAAAGCATTGATGCTGGCCGTGGCAGTGGGCGCACCGATCGGCGCAGCGTTCATCTCATTCGGCACTATAGACCCCTATCTCGCCATACCTGCACGCTTCTGGTTAGGCTCTGCACTGGGTGGACTTATCTTCGGTATCGGTATGGTGTTTGCCGGCGGCTGCGCCTCCGGTTCACTATGGCGTATCGGTGAGGGCCATCTCAAGCTGGTCATGGCGGTTATCTTCTTCGCCTGGAGCGGATCGACAGCGAATGCCGTGCTCGGCAAGTTTGGCCTGTTAGCCGCAGATGTTGATATCGACTTCCTCGATGGCATGGCCGAAATAACCGGACTTGGTTTCCAGGCATTTATGCCGGACATCATGGGTGGCTGGGGAAGCACCCTGCTAACAACTTATGTACTACTGGCAATCTGGTATATCTTCATTCGCTACAACGAATCCACTTCGAAGTTCACTGTGTTCTAAACGGATATTAGAACCGAGAGTTACAGGAATATTACTCTCGCAAAGACGCAAAGCTCGCTAAGAAAAACAATGACTACTCTGCGTGCTTTGCGCCTTAGCGAGAAAAATACTATATATGACATTTATTCCGGGCAGTAGTGTATGAGCTATAGAAAAGTAATTATCACAAAGATTTTTACTTAGCGAGCTTTGCGTCTTTGCGAGAGAATCAATACAGCATGGCGAGGGGAATAAAACCCTCAGAGATTAAAGCATACCTACTCAGTACGTTTTTTCTTTAGGCTCCTGCCAAGATAAGCGATCGCCAGCAGGAGCAGACCGGGAAGAACCGGATCGAAGTGACCATTCGGGCTGTAAGAGCAGGCGCTACTACTAGCATCACTATCATTATTAGTAGAGCTTGCATCATCTTGCGTCGCCGGCTGGTCATCTACCGGCAGGCCATCATCACCTACTGGCGGCTCCCCATCTACGGGTGGCTCTTCATCTACAGGCGGCTCTTCACCGCCTGGTGGTTCCTGGCCATCGAGTGAGACAAGATATACATCCTTATCGTTGTTGGTATCTATAGAAAGCATATTGTCATAACCGCTCATAACAAGTGCTGAACCATTTTCATTCAGTGCGGAATGCTGCATTCTTTCATTGATCAATTGCCGCTGCCCAGTGACGACATTAAACAGGTAGATATCATCTGAACCGCTGTTAAAACTCACAGACTGGCCATTATCGCTGATCGCAGGCCAGTCTCCGCCTCCCGCTAAACCTGAGCTCAGAATACTGGTCGTCTCCCTTGTCGAGGTCACGTAAAAACACATCATAAATAGGTCCGTTGGTATCCTGATTTGCCAGCGTAGTCGCACCCGAGGTAAAGGCGATACGGTTACCATCTGCACTAATGACCGGATCATAGAAGTGGAGTTGCCTTCACTGCCATCAGTAGCAACGCTTACCCGCGTCAGGCCAACCATGCCTCGGCGCCATAGAAAGACATCCTGATGACCATTCCAGTCTTCAGCAATGAGATTGCTGGCGGCCGAACTGAAAGCGATGGAATTGCCGTCAGCACTTATCGAAGGTTCACCGCTACCCGCGTTGCCGAGATTGCCATCACTGGCTCGGCTGATAATCGTTGTTTCTCCTGTCTGCTGATCATGAACGAAGACATCAGGGGTATCTTGTAGGTCGCCATTAATAAAGTTGCTGGAAAACGATGTAAACGTTATGTAGCGACCATCGCCGCTGATCGAAGGATGAGAATTAACATTGTCATATTCACAACCATTACAGGTATCAGGCCAGCCACAACTGCAGCCGTTACCTTCGGAACCATCACTGGCAACGCTGACTCGCCTGATTGATCCATTCACCCTGTCGTAAACGAATATATCTACAAATCCGTTAATATCGTTTGCCACCAGCTGACTACTAAGGGAGCGAAAAGCAATAAACTGACCATCAGCACTGATTACCGGACTGCCACCACTATTTGAACCATCAGCGATCAGTGTCGTGGTATCAGTAGACCTGTCCCTGAGATAGATATGCCAGCCGCTGACATCATCATCGGTAAGGTTCTCTGCTAATGATGAAAAAACAACATAACGACCATCAGCACTGACAGCACCGGATGTGATCTCGCTACCAACATAATAGCTACTGCCACTACCTGCCTGGCCATCAACACCGATACTGATCAGCTCTGCATTCGAACCTGATGACCCTGCACCAATGAGCAGGAATGAACTTAAAACTGCTGCAGAAGCTGCAAGCATGATGGAAAATTTGAAATGCGTGTGCGATACGATTTTCGAGACAAGTTTCATGATTTAGTCATCCGTAAGAACATGAATATATTTTTACGGATGATGCAGTCATGCACATTGAGAGATATCAATTTAATGATGAATAAAGTACCGATTTTTATTGCGGGATTTTTATGTCGCTACAGTGATGGAATTTTCATATTTCCGCTCAAGGCAAGGCCAGCGAAAACCATCGCATTGTAGGCACTATGAATGAGGATCGACGGGTAGACGCTGTTACAGTAATCACGGAAGTAACCGAACACCAGCGATGGCGCGATCACAGACAGCGCAAATAGCGGTGAACTGTGGATCAAATGGATGGCGGCAAATAATACTGAAGCAGCTACATTAGCACCGCTGATACTCAGCCACGAGCGTTTACCCCACTCACGTTTGGCAAACTGTCCCTGGATAATGCCACGGAACAGCACCTCTTCGACCAGAGGTTGCCAGATAATCAGCGAAAGCAGTGGCACCAGGCCGATTTTGAATTCAGCTGGATATGGCTGCACCCAGCCAAGCATCACCCAGACGACCACAATGCCAGCCAGCATTGCAAACACAAAACGGTAATTTAAATAACACTGACTCGCCGGTCTGAACCCGGCCTCACGGAGAAGATAAGCAAACAAGTCACGATAAGTTTCTTTAGGCATACCGCACATCTTATCTTATAAAGACCTAAAAATATGACCCCGATCAAGATGTCAAATCACTGGCGTATACAGTCAATTATACACTCTAATAACTCGCTAAATTCACTAGCGAACAGACAGAATAAAACACTTTTAATTCGTTGAGATATAAACATTAATCAATGATTATTAAAATTGACACTTATCAATGTTTTTGACTTCTGTATGCCATAAGGTTGAATTATAAATAATGCAGATTGCTATGGTTTGCGTGAATTTTTCTGAAATTACAGGTAATGAGTTACCTGTAAAGATTTGTTGTCCGAGGAGGGAAATGTTGTGAACAAACTACAATTTAAAATAAAGCCATTAACGGTGGCTATAACAAGCGCGATTATGTTCGTGACTTTGCAGAGCTACGCTGCTCCAGGTGATGGCGGTGGTGATGGCACCGGAGGCGGAGGCGGAGATGCTACTGTTATAGTAAACCCAGTGATTGAGCCGAACGCCAAACGCATCAAGCTGGATTACCCGCTCGGCACCATGACACAATGGTTGCAAAGTGAAGCCGATACGTATGCTTTGAACCCGGTTAATATCCGCGCAGGTAAACATCCTGATAAGTCTGATCCAAATAATGGCCCTTACGATGTAGTCTACATCTTCCCGGATGCAGCAACTGCAGACGCCTGGTGGGATCCTATTGCTGACCCCGATGGTATGCCAACGACCATTCCAGATACTGCTGTCGCTTTTATTCACTGGGTACTCGATAACGGCAGTGGTGCTTTCCCTGGCATCATGTCGAAAGCAGATATCGATGGCTTCAAGTCAAAGAACTGCATCATGTCTTCGGGCGCTACCATTCCAATACCCGGTGTTAAAGACGGCGTGCCAAAAGACTGTAGTAACCCGCAGGGTTCCTCCAAGCGCTTCAAGATGGGCGTGCTGAAAGCTGATGAACCGATTGACCTGGTTTACAATGTTGAAACGGCTCCTCTCACCTACACAAATTATGATTTGGATGCAGGAGAAGGCCTGCCAACACATGATGGCATTGAGGAATCTGGCCGTATCTATCGCGTATTACAGAAATGGCAAAACGCTACTGCGACGGATACAGCCAATGGTATAGATAACCCCGGCACGCGTACGGTCGGTTTCCGACTAGAACTGGGTACCGGTGTTGGCTCGGCGTTCACAGAAACCCCACAGGCTAGTACAGATGGTCTGCAACCAGACAAGTCTCTCGGTTTCGAGTTACGCCCCTGCATGGCCGATCACTTCTTCGATGTGAAACGTGATCGTCCGGGTACCGGCACCAATGATTGTTCTGAGTCATTCGATTCCAACATCACTACTGAATGGCCCAACGGGCAGCCTATACCACAGGAGATCTGGCTAGAAGAAGAATATTCCACCTTCTCGCCCACGATGTTCTCTTTCAATACCGACAAACGTACTACACCAGTCGGTGGCTGGTGGGATAAACGCCCTGCAGGTATTTATCCACCCACTACGCAGACTTTGGGTGTACTGGATAGTGGCACAGCAAATAGTTCCGACTATTACCCACCTTCAAACCCTGACAGGACTGATGGCGGGACATTAAACGCCACTGGTTATAGGGGCGCCACGACCGGTAATTATTTTGATATTACTGAAGCTCAGGCTCTGGATCTTGTAACGAATCCGTTAATTTATCCGAATCCTGCTCCTTATGATCTTACTGCTGATGGAATCATCACGCCACCAGGTCCATTTGGATACCTGATGCATCTCGGCGTACTCGCTGATAGCGACTCCGGAGTTGCTTCCTGGGGTGTTGACGTTGACGAAGACGGTGACCCTGCAACCGAAGGTGATTTGATCGCATGGTGGGATGGTGACGAATATCGCTGGGGCAGTGACCCGGACGTCAATGGCCTGATCGATGATAATGCGTTCACCGTCGTGCCGCGTGAAACGCTGGTTGAGTGGGCAATGTTTCCTTTACAGGAAGAAGTGGACCCAGTTACTGGTGAATGGCGCACAGGTCCATTATATGAACTAGGCGTTATGGACGACCTTACCGGTCTGAATGTTGACTCGTTTGTTTATCTCGGTCGTAAATTTACTGGCAACCAGTTCACTATTCGCCTGACCGCCATTTCGGTTGAGAATGGTTTGGGATACGTAGGTGGTGAAATCGGTAACCAAACACCAGCATGGGTAGCTAATCCGCCAAAGGAACTGGTTGACTATGTTAGTAGAGATGGCGTTATCGCTATTCGAGCAGACATTGCGGGACAGCCCCTTATTATATCTCTGGGCGACCTCCTGACTGGCGTTGCACCTGAAGCGGTAGTTGAAAATCTGAGAACGGGTGAAACAGAAAGTGTCACCATGTTACAGGATGCTGATAACAATCCTATCTTACCGGTATACAGCGTAAAACTGCCTACGGCTGCTAATGGTAATGTTGGCGGCAGTAATGACGGCACTCTGAATGTATGGCCTCTCGACATCGTTCGTGTCACCTATATCGATGAAGATAATACAACAGGTGTTCCTGTTACCAGAACTGCCCAGGCAGAGATCCCTCTGGAAACACTGGAACCCGTTCCACCTTCATCAGATGACAGCAGTGGCTGTTCTTGCTCAACCAGTCCAGATGGCAGTGTTGATCCGATACTTCCAGCAGCGGTACTGTTTGCACTGGGTTTCCTTGGCTTACGTCGCTGGGAAGCTAAACGTAAACAGGAACGGTGAGCAGAAGATATGAATCAGCGACCCACCCTGGTGGGTCGCTATTTAGGAGAAGTAATTCAATGAATATATATAAATTATTAAAACCTGTAGTACCGGCGTTAATGGTTGTTTCTGCGGCCGTATTTACTGCAGGTTGCAGCAGCTCCAGTGATGGTACGCCTGGTGATACACCCGCAGCGCCTCCTGTTCCATTAGTTGGCATTACGGGTATATGGACTGGCACTTTTGACTGGCAAACTACTGGACAATCAAAAACCTACCAGGTAACCATGATGTTCCATTCAGCTGACGGCACGACGGAAGGGACATCTATCGGCATGGCACTTGGTAACGGCCCTAATGACGCTGACCTGCCGAATTTCCTGTTCGAAGGCGGGTATGAATACTCTGCTGATCCGGTTGAGTCTAAAGATCCGGATACAGATAAATCAATCATCGCATGTGACGGCGATGTCTGGGCAGTCGGAAGGTCAGGTCAGCAGGCAACATTTATACAGGAATTTGCCTATGCTACAGGTAGCGCCGGTGGCCCTGACCAGCGTGGCGCAGGCTGTTTCTACCTGGAAGATACTGACGGAGACGGTTATGTTAACGAGCTGAACGGCGAAATCTCATTCGAAGAAGCCGGTAAGTTCAATGTTGCACTGACCTACTCGCAAGATAATGTAAGAGATGTGGCCATAGAGGATCTGGGTCTAGTTGGTTCTGATGCAGGTGCTTATGAAGCTCCTGATGACGTTAAATATCATCTATGGAGCAATGATAATTCAGGAAACTACATGAATTATGCAGCCACTTACATCTCTGTAGGTGATTACTCCCTCACTTATCTTTCTGTTCAAGAAGACCATCCAGTTGTTAATTGCGGCGGTCAGATAGTCGTTTCCAAGATTGAAGGTCAAAATCTGTTTGCACTGCGCCTGCCTGATGGCTCGCCTGTTAGCGGCTGCAACGTTGCTCCTGTGCCCGGAGGAACATGGGATCAAGATGGTAAAACTTATACCGCTTACACTGTGGACTTGCCATATTATGGACTTGGCGCACTGTTCGACCTTGATGGTGATGGTACCCTGGAATTTATTCACCTGATGGCCAGTAAAGAATCTGGTGCCGGTTCTACGGCGCAGGTGCTTTATAACAGGTTCATTGTGACTCCGTAGATTTCACCATGTAAACAATAAAGAAAGGGCCTGGAGACAGGCCCTTTTCTTTTGTCTTTACAAACTAAGCACCACAATAACTTGTTAATAGATTGATAGTCATCTAATTTTTGTCTAACCTACCCCCATATATTTTTTGGCACTAATTTAAATAACAAGATGGCAATAAAAACAATCGTCCAGTCCATGCGCGTTCCCTTCCTGGTATTAGCACCCGTCTGTGTGTTTTTAGGTATGAGTACGGTGGTGGCCAACCATGCGAGTGTCAATTTGCTCGTGCTGTTACTTGCATTATTCGGTGCTTTTTTAGCGCACATCAGTGTTAATACGCTAAACGAATATTTTGATTTCAAAAGCGGGCTGGATTTTGAGACCATAAAAACACAGTTCAGCGGTGGCAGCGGCGCACTCCCTCAGAACCCGGACATGGTTGGCAGCGTATTAGCGGTCGGTCTTGCTTCTTCAATCATTTTATTCATGATCGGCAGCTATTTTGTCTGGCAATTTGGAACAGGCATCATACCCGTCGGCATCATCGGCCTGGTAATAATTGCAACATACACCAGCTGGATCAATAAACATCCATTGATCTGCCTGATTGCACCCGGCCTCGGTTTTGGTTTTCTGATGGTGGCTGGCACCCAGTTCGTACTGCAGGGAGAATATACGTCATTGTCATGGCTGGTCGCCGCGGTACCTTTCTTCCTGGTGAACAACCTGCTGTTACTGAACCAGTATCCTGATATCAAAGCTGATGCAAAAGCGGGACGTTACCACTTTCCTATCGCCTACGGCATCAAGAGCAGCAATATCATCTATGGTGTATTTGCATTAGCCACAGTGATGATCATTATTGCCTATGTCCTGACGGGCCAGCTTCCCATGCTGAGCTTGATAGCACTACTACCAATGCCTCTCGCATTTTTTGCATTGTCTGGTGCAATAAAACATGGGGAAACCATCGGCAGTTACCCGCAGTACCTTGGTGCTAATGTCGCTGTAACTATACTGACGACTTTGCTACTCGGAATATCTTTAGTTATTTAGCTTCTGGTTCGACATGGATTGAGATATCCGTCGTGCCAAAGTTATTTTCGATCAGTGACTCTATGGTATCAGCGATAGCATGAGACTCTTCAGTAGACAGTGTCGAATCAACCGAGATCACCAGGTCAACTGCGCGAGTTTTTCCAACCCATCTCGAACGAATTTTATAAACCTTTTCAACTTCAGGGACGGTTTTGATGAGCTCGCTTAACTCTACTGGATCGATTGCATACTCATCTATCAGAACAGGTATTGCACGTTTGAACAGACCATATGCAAGGTAAAAAATAAGGAGCGCAACACCCAGGGCACATAAACGATCAACCCATGCATAACCTATTGCAGACAATTGCCAGCCAATGATAACTACACTTGTTATTAGAACATCGGCAAAAGTATGAGTCGCGTCAGCACGTAAAATATCTGAGTCCAGCCGTTTAGCCCACATATGCTGCCAGCTGGTCACCACGATATTAATAATTAATACGCAAAGCATAATGGCAAGTTCCACCCCGCTGGAAACGACTTCTGTATGCTCTTTATTGATAGCATTAAGCGCTAACTCAAAAGCTAATACGACTAGTATCGAAGCCAGAATAAAAACGGCAAGTGTTTCTAATTTTCTATGTCCGTAAGGGTGCTCACGATCGGCAGGTAAACTGGAATAATGCATTACTATCCAGGCTATTATATTATTTGTTAGATCAGTTAAGGAGTGAATAGCATCAGCCAGTATGGCCATTGAGCCGGTAGACAGGCCAACGATAGTTTTGGCGATTAAAACCAGCAGATTTGCTAAACCCTCGATAAGGATTACACGCCGTACCTGTTTATCTTTATGAATACTATCAATCATTATGCAATAATACTTTCTAACTATTTATAGTCATTGAAGCAGTATTGTATCATCAGGAGTCCTTTTGTTAATTTCCCTTCATTCACTGAATGACCAGTTATATTGCCCTTAATATATTATGCGCGTACGATTACGTCATACTCCATTACGCTTGAGTTATTAACTGTGATCTCACAATACCTTCTTGATATCATCATATTGTTAACGGCGGCCGTGGTTGCTGTTCCATTCTCCCAGGCAGCAAAACTCGGGGCTGTTCCGGGTTTTTTGATCGCCGGTGTAATCGTCGGACCATCTGGCCTGGGTTTAATTAACAACATAAGTGAAATCGGAAATCTCGCTGAAATCGGGGTCGTCCTTCTTCTATTCGTAATCGGTATCGAGTTCAAACCCTCTCGCCTGTGGAAAATGAGACGTTTAGTATTTGGCCTTGGCACACTTCAAGTAATCCTTACAGGTGTCTTATTGGGTAGCGTAGCTTATGTTGTTTTCGATGTTTCCTTGAGGGCTGCAATACTGATCGGACCTGCACTAGCGCTATCCTCAACTGCATTTGTACTACAGCTACTCACCGAACAAAAAATGCTGGTTTCAAAATACGGGCAAACCTCTATCGCGGTGTTATTGCTCCAGGACCTCGCGGTTGTGCCATTGTTAATCCTGGTGCCATTGTTGGCGATGCCAGAATTAAGCATCGGTGAAGATATCGGACTTGCCCTGGCTGAATCGTTGTTGATTCTCGGGACGCTGGTTCTACTCGGCAGGTACTTCTTACACCCTTTACTTCATCGAGTGGCTCTTTCAGGAAACCCGGAAGTCTTTACCGCATCTGCAGTTCTTATCGTTCTAGGTACGGCGCTAGCCACAGAACACGCCGGTCTCTCTATGGCTATGGGTGCATTTTTAGCAGGCTTACTTATTTCAGACTCTTATTACAGACACCAGGTCCTGGCAGAAATCCAGCCTTTTCGTGGACTTTTGCTGGGGCTGTTTTTCATGTCGATGGGCATGTCGCTTAATCTCGGTCTTTTGTATGAAAACCCATTACTCTCATTCAGTCATGTTCTCTTACTAGTCGTTATAAAAATTGCAGTGTTATTTCCGATTGCTTTATGGTTCGGACTTAAAAAACATAACAGCATTGCAGTTTCCCTGGTGCTTGCACAGAGTGGTGAATTTGCATTGGTACTTTTTTCCCTGGCTTTTCAAGCCGATGTCCTGAGTGATAAGTTATTTCAGCAACTCTTACTTATTGTTTTACTCAGCATGCTTGCTACACCAGCACTGGCTAATCTTGCCAGGTGTATCCTACGCGACCAGTGTTCAACAAATGAAAAAAATACAAAAGCACCTGTTGAGGCACCTATAGTGCTCGTAGGGTTTGGTCGTGTGGGTCATAGAGTAGGAGAGATACTATCAATAGCAGGCATGCCATTTGTAGCTCTGGATTTCAATGCTTCGATCGTCGAGGAAGAGCGGGAAAAGGGTCATCCTGTCTTTTATGGTGATGTACGCAAACCAGAGTTACTGGAGGCCGCTGGCGCCAATAATGCCCAGATGATCATCGTGACTCTGAATGATCTCGAAGCTACGCAACAGGTGGTTTCATCTCTTCGTAAAACACATCCTGAAATCGATATCTACGTACGCGGCCACAGTCTTGCCCAGTGCCGTAAATTGCAAAAGATGGGTGCATCTGGCGTCGTGTCTGAAAATATAGAAGCGAGTTTAGAACTGGCACGCCTGGCACTAACAAACGTCGGACTGACCAAGACTAAAAGTGAAAACATCATAGGAAAATTTCGGCAAGCTTATTATGCCCAGATCGACGATGAAGTCAGCCAGGGAAAATAAGATACCTAGATGCGTGTTAGAAGAGTATGCAGAGCCCTAATCATTCCTGTTTTCTTTTAGGAAGATCAGGACTCAGCTTATAGTCAAACCTTTTTTACTATTAACCACTCTTCTTCCGGCTACTCAAGACTCACTTAAAGGCTATCAAGAAAAGCGGTGAGATCAAGTAGTTCCTGTGCCGTAATATCAGGAACCATACTCATTCCCGGGATAGAGCTCAGCTCAGTAACCAGCTTACCTCCATCATGGTACAGGTCACTAGCTTTATCTCCCGGTAGTAGGGGATCATAACTTCCCGCTGAATGGCAGGATGCACAAGCAAGATCATATTTATCCTGCCCAGCTGCTATCGATCCAACCGGTGCCGCAATAGTCTCAAATTCAAGATAGGTGATCTCACCCATCCTGATCGGTGCAAGCTGTGTTTCACTGCCAACCGTAATATTCGCTTCACCAGCAGCATCAAAATAGGCAATATACATCGGACTCGGCCTGCCGGAAGGACAAGGCCCCATAGTCGTAGTCAAGCCACTGTCAGCTCCGCCACAATCTGTGTATACCTCATCAGCCGGTGAAATTGTTGATGTTATGGTTTCTCCAACAACTCCGTCACCGTTTGCATCTTCGATATCGACCACGAGCCAGGCTACATTTTCAAGCAACGTGGTATCTGTATCAAATGCTGTATCAATCACAAACTGAGCCTCATCGCCTGTCGGCATGCCGATATCCAGTCCAGATACGTTGACATTCAATGGTGCCTTAGCAGAGTTAATAGTAGCGAAGCTATCTTTTGTTGCACGTAGAAAAACCGCATCGTTTTTCAACACCTGAAGTGAAAAATCACCACTGGAATCTGTTGTAGTAGTAGGATTGAGCACATCACCCGGACTTGAATACACGCCTTCCACAACAACACCGGGCTCACCCGTATCATTGAGGTTGGATATTTTTCCACTGATAGTATAAAACTCTTGCGGAACAAGCTGAGTGGCATCATCGCCACCACCACCGCAACCGGATAAGATAACCGTTATTCCCAGAACGCTCGCTATAATAATTTTTTTCATTTTTGATCCTTAAAATATATTCGAAGATATGTCTATACATGCACAATAATTATATGAGAGATCAATTTATCTAACATTGACAAATGACAATTATCGACCGACAAAACCTTCCACCTTTTTCCAATCACTGTTGAAAATACAACAAAATGACAGATTAATAACAGCTTTTGACTGAATCCCGACACTTTATATTAATGATCTATTCAGACACTCCAGCAGCTGCCACAAAAGCAACAATAACAAGTAATCGTTAACGCTCGCCAAACCCCATTCTAGCCGCTTTTGAGCACTAATACGGCTCAATCAGAAGCCATTATCTGATTGCTAGTAATAAGACTTTTTTCTGGCATATGTTTTGCAACCATTTTATTGATGACCATAAATTCGTGGGTTCCAACAATGCATCACAACAAAGAGACTCAGAAAGAAATAGTAATCATAGAGGCAGCCGTGTGGGCACTTTGGGCATCTGTCTTTTTCGTTGGTTACTTATTTGCACAAGTAACATTCTAGATTAATAAAGGTTATGACCTGGCTATGAATAATTTAATCAAAAAGGTAATGCAAATATTTAACGGGGAACTTACTCGATACGAACAGTTACGTGTTTACGCTGAGAATGAATACCAGGCAATGAGCTGCGGTGCATTTAATCCGCGATTTTTAGCCAAGATTAAAAGGAGCAACCCTGAAAAAAACAAGAGTAAATGCGAAGAAATATAACAATTGTGTATTTATAAAATATGAGACGAGTACAGTGAAAAGCAATAAAGATAATCAACGAGAATCAATAATTATCGAGGTAACAGCATGGGTAATTGTCATGGGCATTGTTTACATGCTCGCCAAGGTAATCATTTAACTACAACGTAATTAATTTGAGCACTTGGGCAAACTCCGCCCAAGATGCTTTTATTTACCCAACCAATATAAACTAAACCTAACATTTAAGGATAGTGGAGAGAAAAGTGAATTTTAAAATTTTTATCCGTACTTTATGCACCTGCCTGACAGTCGTTTCTTTTAACTCTCATGCAGCATTAATTTCTACCCTTTTGTCATCTGATAATGTAGGTGCACTAATAGCTGGAGGTCAAAATAATACGACTCACGATTGGGCGACAGCTTCAGTCTTTCATGTAGGCAGTAACAATATTACTATTGAAAGTATGACAGCTACTTTTGGTGACACGAATAATAGTACAGCACAATATCTTGAAATCGGTATTTATGAAAGTACTGGTACGCATGGAAGTGACTTAGAGCCGGGCGCACTATTTGGCACATTTGATACATCAAAAATTTATTCGAGTGGTTCGAAGTTTTCTATCGACCTGGCAGCACATAACAGTTTTGAGCTTCTAGCAAATACAGATTATATCCTCGTATGGAGTGCGCAGAGAGATGCTCCGTACCTTGGCACTAAAAGACGCGGAACAACTGATCAGATGGTTAATGATGGCATAGCAGGCTTTTTCACTGGCGATATTTTGTATTCAACAAGTGGCGGCAGTAATGGCAGCTGGTATTCGAAGAACCAACGTGGATTCGATTTTGCTTCGATCAATGGAACAGTTTCTACAGTACCAGTACCTGCAGCAGCATGGTTGTTCGGTTCTGGTTTGATTGCTTTGGCTGGGTTCGCCAGACGAAAATAAACATGATTGTATCAATCAAAATAAAAACGGCTCCTAAGGGAGCCGTTTTTATTTACTCACATATATCTGCTATCAGTCGATATTAAAATATTAGGTTCACAACAAGCAAGCCATCACTATTATTTCATTGCTGTTGCCAGTACTTCCACAATCGCTGGTACCGCATCATACATAACCTTGAAGCGACTCCCCCTGCCACCAGAACTGTCTTAAATTCTGCCTGATATATTTTTTTCATAATTGACAACTGTCAATGCTAAAGCTATTGACAGTTGATAGAGTTGGGTGGGTTTGGAGTAGTGTTGATACTCATGTGTTGTGTTAACTACTGTATTTATATCACAGTTAATCTCAATAGCATCTCCTCATAAATGATACCAAATAAATTTAATAAATATTTGATTATATTGAGGTTATTAATGATTAAAACAATACTTCATGCTTCAGCGACTGTTCTAATTTTTTTGTTCAGCTTTACTTCATACGCTGAAAACACTAATTTCACCACTTCGCATTTTTCTGGTTCTGGCAACTGTAGCGGCTGCCACGATGGGCTGACTGATACTGCTGGCGACGATGTATCCATCGTCAAAGACTGGGGCGCATCGATGATGGCGAATGCGACCAAAGATCCGTTCTGGCAAGCGAAGGTTGCAACAGAGTTAGAGCGCAATTCACATTTATCTTCAGAAATTACTGATACATGCACTAAATGCCATGCGCCGATCGCAAATTACGAAATAACAAAAGTTCAGGGGGCAGAGTTTGAGCTATTCGGCCCCGATGGTGTTCTAAACCCAAATCATGCCTTATACGATGCTTCGATGAATGGTGTCAGCTGCACTGTGTGCCACCAGGTCACAGATGACACGACTCTTGGAACACTGGAAGGATTTTCAGGTAACTACAAAATCAATGACACTAAAACCATATTTGGCCAGTTCAGTGACATCACCGGACAACCAATGGTAAACAATACCGGTTACACACCGACTTACAGCGAACATATTTCCGACTCCGCCATTTGCGCTACCTGCCACAATCTAAAAACACCTTATGTCGATTCAAATGGCAATCTGTTAACAACAACACCAGATACAGGATTTCCTGAACAGATGCCATACACCGAATGGCAGAATTCAATTTTTGATGATGACGGCAGCAATCCACAAAGCTGTCAGGACTGTCACATGCCCAAAACCACGTCAATAGTATCGCGCCGACCAACAGGACTTGGGGCAAAAGATGGTTTTGCCAAACATCACCTGGTTGGTGCCAACACAACAATGCTGACCCTGCTGAAAAACAATGCAACACAACTGGGTGTAATCAGCAGTAATATGGATTTAGGTATTGAACGAGCCCGTGCCATGTTGCAGAGTTCCGTAGACCTGGAGATAGTGTCCACCTCGGTTGATAACGGTGTGCTTGAAGCACGTGTAAAACTTAATAATAATTCAGGCCACAAAACACCTACTGCCTACCCTTCACGCCGTATGTGGCTCAACTTCAAGGTGACAGACAGTAATGACGATGTCATCTTCGAATCAGGGAAAATCAATGCGGATGGATCAATCGTAGGTGTTGACAATGATGCCGACCAGAGTGTGTTTGAACCACATTACGATATGATCATCTCACCTGATCAGGTTCAGATCTATGAGACCATCATGGGCAATTCTGATAACGAAGTAACCTATACCCTGCTTAGAGGTGCACAGTACCTAAAAGATAATCGCCTGACACCGAAAGGTTTTAACAAGATTGCAGTACCACCAGATGTTGCTGTCCAAGGACAGGCCGTAAATGATGCAGACTTCAACCTGGGTAGTGATGAAGTAATCTATCGCATTCCAGTTTCAGCAACAGGTGAACTGGACATTAGTGTATCTCTGAATTATCAGACTATTAGTTATGGCTTCTTACAGGATCTATATCAAGATAGTCAGCTGGAACAGGTACAAACGTTCAAGACTATGTATGATGCACAAAGTCTGAAACATGAGCAGATTGTCAATGCACATACAACGGTTGTTAGCGATAGCGCAAGTAATCCCCCACCTGCTTCTGATACTGAACCGGCCACTACTCCACCAACTGCAACTGACGAAAGCATTGTTGGCGACAGTAGTACATCTACCAGTTCATCCGGCACTCTTGGCATAAGCTGGATCACTGCAAGTCTGTTCCTTATCGCTCTAATTACCAGGATAAGATACAGACTAGCTGATTAATTTTTTTGATCGGCATTAACAGGCCCTGCATTGCAGGGCCTTTTTTTTCTGTCAAAAACCACAATGAGTTACCAATGCACTCCACGGTAACATCCGTCACTAGTGTAATCGCCAACTGGCATATCAATAACTACAGGGAGCTATTCCAGCCGACCACAGTCATCAGATACATATCCAGCATTGTTCTTATATGCAGGTTTGATAGATAGTGTCTAGCATGCATAACACACCATCTGATGACGTCTTAAACTGTTTTTTGCATAGTGAGCCAGGTGACATAGGCAAGCCTGCGTGCAGATATATTCAAGAGTACGAAGGTAGAATATATTACGGCTTAGTGGTTTTTCCTCATCCTGATGGACCACTAACAAATCAGGATGCCATACTTTAGATTTAGGCACCAACTGAAAATGAAATGTAACAATGGTTAAATACAAAAAAAAGGGAGCCCGTGATACAGCTCCCCTTTTTCATACTGTTAGATAAATGGTTAGCGATCCAGTATCGCGTCAACCATTTCCTGGCTTAAGACCTGCGCCTGGTAGTTACCTTCACCGATAATTTTCTCGATATTTTGCACGTACCCTTCCAGGTGACTATCTGACCCGTCGAGCAACGAGCTGTATAGTCTTTGAATATCAGGATTTTCGGAATAGACCTTGCCGCATCCGCTGACATCATTGATGCCATTATCTGTATCGACGATAACCTGCGGGCACTGGTTGATATCCATCATATCCAGTTCTTCGATGAAGGCGCCCACATAGTATGCCTCTAGCTCGCTGATTGAAGCGCGCTCGACCAGTTGATTATATTTCTCTGTGAAGTACCAGCCGAAGTCTTCACCCGTGTAAGCACCGACATTATCGTTAGTATTGGGGTCTTCGTAACCATACTTCTCTATCATGGCTTTTACAGCCGTCATATGTGTTTGCTCAGAATCATCGATATTGCCGAAGATAGCTGAGTCAGGGTACATGGTACCCAGTGTCTGATAGACGTCACGTGCAAGCTTTTCTTCTTCACGCATGAAAAAAAGATGGATCCTCTCGTTGTAATCAAGCCCCGTATCATCCGTAGTGGTAGGAATCGATTCTGCGTCACTAGCGAACGCACCGCCGGCACCAGCAAAAAAAGCGAGACCCATCAAACTATTAACCAAAACCTTATTTAAAATTTTCATTTTCACAAACCTTAATAAATTTTATGGATAATATTTTTTCTCATTTATTTTTTGCTCATTTATTAACTCGGCCCCTGTCATACTGAACAATTACAGGCTATTACCTCTTCTACCAGAGTGTCATTGCGAATGATCAATTTTCTAAAAAAACTATCGCTTAAGATTCTGGATCGGGCCTGACCGAGAACCCTGGCTGGAACCAGGCATTGGCGCTTTAATTACTCCCGGTGTTGAACCAGGAGCGGCACCAGGTACATTTTCTATGCCACCCTTACTTACAGGGAGCTGTACTTTTCGGCCTCGTGGTATAGAAGCCTCATCGACGACACGCTCAAGTTTCAGTTGTCCTGACGACGTTCTTTGTAAGCGCAGAATTTTAACCCCGAGGCGATCACTCATGGTCATTTTCGTCTTTTGTTCCAGCTCTAACCTCTGGACAGCACCTTCAAGTTCGAATTCAGCTTTATCTCCCCGTACATACGACTGTACTAACCAGCGAGTCGATTTTTCTGCGAATGGCAGAGCATGATCAGTGCGCAACAAACTCTGACCAGGCGCTACTGCTTTTACCCTGGTAGCAAGGATGGTTTTGTCGTCAACACGAAATCCGGACACAGCGACTGTGGCCCCTACCTCAGGCGGTGATATTTCATCGATAGCATGAATGACACTCTGACCTTGCACTGTGAAACTGTACGTATTCCTGTCGGCAGAATCGACTACACCGACAACCTCATGCCGCAGATTAATGATCTGCGCATGCGTATATTTCTCATCATCAGTGGTTAGCACTTCGACAACATCACCTATTTCGAGCTGTATCGGAACCGTCGCCTTGCCGTCTATGCTATAAATTGTTTTATCGTCATATTCGATCTCTATACCGTTGACGAATACACTACCAAAACCGGTAACCTTACCGAGAATACCGGTACCACCCAGGCCACTTCCGGTGCCATCAGTAGAAGCCAGCATGCCTGTTCCACCCAGCCCGACATCTCTGTCTTCATCATCACCTGCGATCGATAAACTCGGCTGTGTTGAGGTACAGGCCGCAAAAGCCGAGACCAGGAGTACCAGTACTATTCGATAGATAATATTCATCATTCAGACTCCTTGCTAGTATCCTGCACACCATCGAGCTGTGCCTGGTACCAGTAAACACCGAGACGCATGCGATAGGTTGCATCAACTTTATCTTTATCTGCATCGTATAATTTGATGGCCTGTTTGTTTAAATGCTGCAGCAATTCATCACCCTTCTTGCTGGCGACAGCTTTTAACTCGTTCACCGAGCTTTCGGTCAGGCATGCATAATAAACACTGCGTTCCAGCATAGGATCTTCATTGGCGAGAATATTATTGACACAGCTTGCCATGTGGTCATGGACATTGTGCCCCAGGTAATAGGCCATCTCTTTGAACTCTTTATTGGTAACAAAAGCAGATTTGTTCAGGACTATGTGGTCACCTTTCAGGCGGACGATACCGAGACGTAACCACTCTTCCAGGATAACTTTAGGCCTGACATCTTTACTGACACTCGATACCAGTTGTTCGAAACTGGCCTCATCAGCCTTACCGCTCTTTGCTAGCTGCCTGGGTGCACCCTTCTCATCCAGGTATTCCGGCATGCTCGCCCATCTGGCAACGATCTCACCGCTTAACGATGCTGAACTGGTAATTTTCACATTCGCCAGCTCAGACTGCTGCCGGATACGTTTGATATCTTTTCGATGCACTCCGGTGAGCACAAATACACGACTATCACTGGGTTTCTTATCATCCAGTGAAAACTCTTTATCTGCCACCTCGACATATAACTCTTTCATCAGCTCACGAAACTGTGGGAACGTAATGCCTTTTTCAATCAAGAGACGTATCAACGGTCGACACAGCATGACGACCGCTTTTACCAGTGCCACCTGCGTTTTGTTATATCCGTGTTGACTCATATTATTTATGCCCGTAGCTATTATCCGTTGTCAGTTAGATGATTTGGATCAAATTTTTCGACATTATATCTTGACGTGGGAAATATTACCACATATTATAAGCCCATGTGGGATTTATTCCCACTTTTTCAAAGAGGAATAATTAGATGAAGCAATTGAAAACAATGTACGGTATCGGTGCTGTAATTTTATTAGCGACAACAGCTAGCGTTTACGCAGAAGAAGGTGACATGACACAGACACTGAGCCAGGAACGTTCACGTACACAGCTCAACCTGCAGGTACCTATGGCCGATTTTGCACAGTCTCAGAACCGTGAAGAACATACTGTGAAGAATCAATATCAGAATCAAAACCAGTATCAATACAAATACATGAACAAACACCAGAATAAAGAGAGTAACTCGGGTGCAAGCTCATCGATGAACCGCATGAATACGACAAATCGTTATATGCAAGGTAGTTCTGCCACTGGTTCTATGAATCGCACGAACACTGCGAGCCGATCTATGAGCGGAGGCCGTCGCTAAAGGCCCCTCTATCTGGTGTCAGCCAGCCACCAACTCCCCCAATTTAGTTGGTTAATGCGGCTGAACTAAGACTCACCAGTGCATAGAAATCGGTAAGTGTAAAATTAAACCCGGTTAACAGAGTGATATTTCTCTGTACCGGGTTTTTTTATTTGGTTACACTTGCCACATGAATAAAGAATTAGACAAAACGATCTGCACCAGTATTGAATGGGTCGGTCGTGCTCATTGTGATAAATGTCATGTCCGTCGCATGATGTTCTTTTCAGAACTGCCGGACTCTGCTTTTACGCATCTGCTGCAGCCTGTCGATCACTTTATTCACGCACCCGGCTCTACGATCTTTGAGGCCGGCTCACATAAGCAGTACATCTATTCGATAAGACGCGGCATGGTCAAGCTGGTGCATACCGCTGAGGACGGCACCAACCGCATCGTTCGCTTATTAGGGCCCGGCTCTGCCGTAGGATTAGAGTTACTCGATGGCGCCGACAGATATCATCATAGTGCTGTCGCTATCAACCAGGTCGACCTGTGCAGAATTCCTGTAGCGACTGTGGAACAGCTCGAAGGGAAATACCCGGTATTATATGAACATGTCGTCGAGCAACTCCAGGGGCAACTGGAACTCGCTGACCAGTGGATCGTCGCCTTAGGCGCCGGCACCGCAAAGCAGCGTGTTGCCCAGCTGTTACTGGTACTGGACAAGTTTTTTGCTGATAATAATGATGAATTTATACTGCTTAGCCGGGAGGACATGGCAGCGATGATAGGTATTGCCGTTGAGACGGTCAGTCGTATGATCGCCGAGTTCAAACGCCAGAAAATCCTGTATAAAACCGAAGACAAACTCTATATGTGTAACACGGTAGAGCTGCTAAAAATCGCCCATCAAGATTAACTAATGGGCGATCTTAGATCAAAAACTGCTTAATATTCACACAGCAGCAATGATTTACCGGTCATCGACGGTGGCTGCTGCAGCCCCATCAGCTGTAGCACTGTCGGTGCAACCGCGCTCAGATCACCGCCCGGACGCAGATGCCAGTTGGCTTCGTCGATGACAAGGCAGGGAACCGGGTACAGGGTATGCTGAGTATGCGGCTCCTGGGTTACCGGATCGACCATCTCATCACAATTACCATGATCGGCTGTCAATATTACCGAGAAACCAGCTTCCCGGGCAGCGTCCAGCACCCGGCCAACTTCTTTATCTAAGGTTTCGACGGCCTTGATCACCGCTTCTCGCACCGCGGTGTGTCCAACCATATCGCCATTGGCGAAGTTAACCATGATGAAACCGTACTCACCTGAGTCCAGTCCTTCGATGATCTTGTCAGCCACACCTGCAGCACTCATCTCGGGTTGTAGATCATAGGTCGCCACATCAGGTGAAGGCACCATGATATGTTCTTCACCGGCGAAAGGCTTCTTTTTGCCGCCGTTGAAGAAGTAGGTCACATGTGCATACTTTTCAGTTTCTGCACAATGCATCTGTTTATATCCGGCGCGGCTGACGACTGATGCCACCGTCGCCTGCGGGCGCTCAGGTGCGTAACCTATCGGTAATAAAAACTCAGGATCATATTCAGTGAGGCAGGTTACGAGCGCGCCTTCAAAATTGCCGGTATCAAATTCTTCAAAATTTTCCTGGCTTAAAACGGCGGTGAGCTGGCGCGAACGGTCGTTGCGAAAATTGAAGAAGATGACATTGTCGCCTGACTCGATCAGGTCGGCGCCTTCCAATACCGTCGGCTTGATAAATTCATCGGTTTTATCATGCGCATAGGCTGCCTCGATAGCATAGCGAGCATTTTCCGCCTGCGGGCCTTCTCCATTTACCATAGCGTCCCAGGCGAGCTTGGTGCGATCCCAGCGATTATCCCTGTCCATCGAATAATAACGGCCAGAGACGGTGGCGATGCTGCCTTCAGCATCTTCCAGAAGGCCTTCGATGTCGGCGAGGAATGTCAGCGCTGACATCTGCGCGGTATCACGACCATCTGTGGTCATATGCACCACGGGTTTTACTTTATTATCAGCACACAGTTTGATCAGCGCTTTGAGGTGATTAATATGACTATGCACACCGCCATTTGAGGTCAGACCTACGAGGTGGACCGGACGTTCATTTGCAGCAGCATCTTCCACTGCTGCGACCAGGGCCGCATTGGTAAAGAAGTCACCACTTTCGATCTCATCATTGATACGGACCAGATCCTGGCGGATTACACAGCCGCTGCCCAATGTCATGTGACCGACTTCCGAGTTACCCATCTGACCATCGGGTAAACCGACCGAGCTGCCGCAGGCATCAAGGGTGGTATGGGAATTTCTTGAAAAATATTCGTCTAAACGCGGTGTATCGGCTTCTTGAACCGCATTATTGATTCTACTTGGGTTGACACCAAAACCATCCAGTATGATCAGGAGGGTGGGTCTTCGGGGGACGCTTCGATCGGCCATTAGAGCTCTCTGCCCTTCTCTCGTCTATTGTGTATATGCATTTAGCGCGCGATTTTACACTATTGAGATAGATTTCTCGAGTTTAAACTGGCCACCGAGGATAGCGACAAGCAGAAACAGATCGATGTCACTTATCTGCTGGTTTATTTTTTTCAGTGTCGCTGCCAGAGTCCTGCTCTTCATCATCTTTACTGTTGTTATCCGCCTCTTCCTGCTCCATCTCATCGAACAGTGCTTCCATTTCATCATCAGTCAGTGGGCGACCTTCTTCATCATGATCGTCTTCCGGGATATCAGGCTTATGCATGTCCGGGGTTTCTTCGACCAGAGAAAACTCATCATTCTCCATGATGACATCCTCTTCTTTTTTATCTTTTAAAAAGAGGCGAGAGGCGATCAAGCCTAACTCGAACAACAGCCAGATCGGAATCGCCAGCAGGGACTGCGAGATAACATCCGGCGGTGTCAGCAACATACCGATGACAAACGCACCGATGATGATGTAAGGACGTTTATTAGCCAGCTTATCGACCGAGGTAACACCTGCCGCGATAAGCAGGAAAGTCGCTACTGGCACCTCAAAAGCGATACCAAATGCAAGGAATATAGCGATGATGAAGTCGAGGTACTGACCGATATCGGTCATCACTGCAACACCTTCCGGCGCGACACCTATAAAAAAACCAAACAGGATCGGAAAGATCACAAAGTAGGCAAAAGCGATACCACAATAAAACAGGATGACACTGGAGATGAGTAAGGGTGTCGCCATGCGTTTTTCATGGTGGTACAGACCCGGTGCGATGAATGCCCACATCTGATGCAGCAGGTAAGGGATCGTCAGCAATACCGATAACAGCAATACCAGTTTGAAAGGCACTAAAAATGGCGAAGTAACACCGGTCGCTATCATCGATGTGCCTTCCGGCATCAGGTTCAATAATGGCTCAGCCGCGAGGGTAAAGATATCTTCGGAGAAGGCAAAAAGTGCGACAAACACGATAAGGATCGCCAGCACCATATGCAGCAGACGATCGCGTAACTCGATCAGATGATCCATCAGCGTCTGTTCTTGCTGATCCTGAATATCGTCCTGATTGCTTTCGTTCTCTGCCATCGTTCTACTTGCAGTTAGGATTTTTCTTCATCAGTCTTCGATGATATTTTTATATCATCTGGATCTGCTGATTCGTCAGTCTGTTCATCCTTAGAAGAATGTGAAGGAACATCTGTAAGAAAATCGGATGAAGGTACGTCTTTGCTTAACTCTGAACCGACATCGTCAACACTGGACTTTATCTGCTGTTGCAGTTCATTGATCTGCACTTCCTGGTTATGCAGCATACGCTTGAATTCGCTCACATCAAGTTCCTGTTCGACTTCGCTGCGCACGCCTTCGATATAACGGCGAGCTTTACCTACCCAGAACCCGGCCTGGCGCGCAGCACCGGGCAGCCGTTCCGGCCCGATAACGACCAGAGCAAGCACAAGTATAAGCAGGATTTCCCAGAAGCCAACGTCAAACATATCACTCTACAAGTTCATTCGTCATTGCGATGCCTACACGGATGCAGGTAGTAGGGCAACGCAGGAGCAGTTGCCGAGCGAAGCGCGGCAATCTAGCAAATGAGATTGCTTCGTTCCTCGCAATGACGATGTTTTTAATACACGATTAGTTGCACACATTAAATTTAGATAAATTGGTGCAATAAAAAATCATATTAAACGTTATCTTCTTTTTTGACCGACTCGGTGTTAGTCGTATCAGCTGAATCCTGCGCAACTTTTTCCTGCGGATCAGCATCACCAGCGTCAGGATCTTTCACGGCTGACTTGAAACTCTTGATTGCAGAACCCAGGTCACCGCCAACATTTTTTAATTTCTTGGTACCGAAGATCAAAATAACGACCGCCAGTAAAATCAACAATTGCCAAATACTAATACCCATAATGTTTCTCTCTTATCTTTATCTTATATCGACAAGTAGCCTATCTAGCAGATAGCTACACGTCTAGCCGACCCCGTTCTTCACGAGGTACGAAGCAATTTACCCAGGCACCTGTTTCATCATCATGAGATTGCTTCGTATCTCGCAATGACGTCGTTATTTAATTACTCTCTTGCCGCTTTTTCATCGTGGCCTGACACGCCAAATCTTCGCGCCAGTTCTTGCAATACATCATCCGCAGACAGGCCCTGATCAGCCAGTAACACCATGGTATGAAACCAGAGGTCGGCGACTTCATAAACCAGTTTCTCTGCATCTGCATCCTTGGCAGCCATCACCGTCTCCGTGGCTTCTTCACCTACCTTTTTAAGGATAGCATCTAATCCCTTATCATACAGGCTTGCCACATAAGATGATTCCGGCGCTGCGCCTTTGCGCTGCTCCAGTATATCGGTCAGTTGAGCCAGTATATCTGCACTATTCATTATATTTACTGATCTTTCTGCTTATAAATATCATTCGGGTCTTTGATGACATCCTCGACTTCAACCCACTTGTCACCCTGTAGCTGACGATAGAAACAGCTCTCACGCCCAGTATGACAGGCAATGCCACCTTGCTGTTCAACTTTTAGCAGTATCACATCTTCATCACAGTCAAAACGAATGTCGACCACCTTCTGCGTATGACCGGATTCTTCGCCTTTATGCCAGAGCTTTCCCCTGGAGCGTGACCAGTATACCGCTTCCATTTTCTCAGCGGTTAACTGCAACGATTCCCGATTCATCCATGCCATCATCAATATTTTACCGCTACTGGCATCCTGGGCGATCGCCGGTATCAGGCCATTTTCATCGAACCGTATTTCATCTAACCAGCTCATCGCTGCTTGACCAGGATCATAGACGCATCTCGATGCCACGGTCAGCCATGTGCTGCTTGGCTTCCTGGATGCTGTATTCTGCGAAGTGAAAGATACTGGCCGCCAGTACTGCATCGGCCTGTCCCTCGATAACTCCGTCAGCGAGGTGATCCAGGTTACCAACACCACCGGAAGCGATCACCGGCACCGAAACGGCTTCTGATATCGCACGGGTCAGGGCCAGATCAAAACCGATCTTGGTACCATCCCGATCCATACTGGTCAGCAGTATCTCGCCGGCGCCGAGATCGACCATTTTCTTTGCCCACTCGACCGCGTCCAGACCAGTAGGTTTTCGGCCGCCATGGGTAAAGATTTCCCAGCGCAATGGTTCGCCTTCAACACTGACCTGTTTGGCATCGATGGCGACCACGATACACTGAGAACCCACCGATGCAGACGCTTCTCGCACGAATTCAGGATTAAATACAGCAGCCGTGTTTATCGCGACCTTGTCCGCGCCCGCATTCAACATGCGGCGGACATCATCCAGTGTGCGGATACCGCCACCCACTGTCAGCGGGATAAAAACTTCATTGGCCACTTCTTCGACCACATGAACGATGGTCTCGCGGTCATCAGAGCTCGCCGTGATATCAAGGAATGTGATCTCATCAGCACCCTCCTCATCATAACGACGGGCGACTTCTACCGGGTTACCGGCATCACGGATATCGACAAACTGCACACCTTTTACGACGCGACCGTTATCGACATCGAGACAGGGAATTATGCGTTTTGCTAATGCCATTACTGCTGATCTAGCCAGGCCTGCGCTTCTCTCAGGTCGATAGTGCCCTCGTAGATAGCACGGCCAGTGATCGCACCCATGATGCCTTCATCCGCAACCGCACTTAATGCTTTGACATCAGCCATCGATGTTATGCCGCCAGACGCGATGACCGGGATGGTTATCGCCTGCGCCATTTTCACAGTCGCCTCGATATTCACACCCTGCATCATGCCATCACGGGATATATCGGTATAGACGATAGCTTCGACACCATCGTTTTCGAAACGTTTAGCCATGTCGATGACATCATGTTTGGATAATTTAGACCAGCCATCGACAGCGACTTTACCGTTTTTCGCATCGAGGCCAACGATGATGTGTGTCGGGAATTCAGCGCAGACTTCAGCGATAAAGTGCGGTTCATTAACAGCCTGGGTACCAACGATCAGGTAATTCACACCTGCATCCAGATAGCCTGCGATAGTGTCTTCATCTCGAATTCCGCCACCCAGCTGAATCTTCAGATCGGGATATGTAGAGGCGATATCATGGATCACGTCGGCGTTTTTAGGTTTACCGGCAAATGCCCCATCGAGATCAACGATGTGTAGACGGCGAGCGCCTGCGTCTACCCATTGCCCTGCCATTGCCACCGGGTCATCAGAAAAAACTGTGCTGTCATCCATATCGCCCTGGCGCAGGCGTACACATTGTCCATCTTTTAAATCGATTGCGGGTATTAATAACATCTTTTCTTTTTTCTCTATAAGTTATAACTGCCCATTCCAGCGGCAGAAGTTCTTGAGTAATTGTAAACCATCATGTGCGCTTTTTTCAGGATGAAACTGCGCAGCGAAAACATTATCCCTGGCGATGACAGAGACGAATTCGATACCATAATCTGTGGTTCCGGCGACCAGTGTCTCATCTACCGGGTCCACGTAATAACTGTGTACAAAATAAAATCGGCTGTCGTCCTGTATATCCTGCCACAGCGGGTGCGCCTGTTTGTGCGCGACCTTATTCCATCCCATATGCGGAATCTTCAGCGACTGCATCTGTGATGCCAACGCCTTGTCAGCAAAGGCCCGGACCTCTCCATCATACAACCCCATGCATTTGATACCCTGATTCTCTTCACTATGGGCCATCAACACCTGCATGCCCATACATATCCCGAGGAATGGTTTCTCATGAGCTGCCCGCAAAACCACCTCATCCAGCTTCATCTCTTTCAGGTGTTTCATGCAGTCTCTCGCCGCTCCCTGACCCGGGAATACGATACGCTCTGCATTGGTGATTTCATCAGGATCCGAAGTGACGGTGACGCGTTGTCCATCACTGACCACATGCTCCAGCGCTTTAGAGACAGAACGTAGGTTGCCCATGCCGTAATCGACGACAGCGATTGTTGAACTCATAGAATCACTCGTTTATCGCTTACAGGGAACCTTTGGTGCTGGGCATCACACCCTGCATACGTGGATCAGCAGTGATTGCCATACGCACCGCACGGCCAAAAGCTTTAAACACGGTTTCAGCTATGTGGTGCGCATTATCGCCACTGAGGTTGTCGATGTGCAGAGTCACATTGGCATGGTTGATAAAGCCCTGAAAAAACTCGTGGAACAGGTCGACATCAAAATCACCGATACTGGCTCGCTCAAACTTGACGTTATATTCCATACCCGGACGACCGGAAAAATCGATGACTACCCGGGAAAGCGCTTCATCAAGCGGTACATAGGCATGCCCATAACGTACGATGCCTTTTTTATCACCGATTGCCTGGCTGAATGCCTGACCCAGGGTGATACCGACATCCTCAACCGTGTGGTGTGCATCGATGTGCAGATCACCTTTTGCCTTGATCTCAAGATCGATCAAACCATGACGCGCTACCTGATCCAGCATGTGCTCGAGAAAAGGCACACCTGTATCGAGTTTACATTCACCCGTTCCGTCCAGGTTTATCTTGACCTGGATCTGGGTTTCCAGTGTATTGCGTTCCACACTTGCCTGACGTTGCGTCATTTCTTCCCCACTTAAATAAGCGTTAAATCTTTAAATTAAAAGTCACCGGCCCATCATTGAGCAGTTTGACCGCCATATCTGCACCAAACTGGCCAGTCTGTAACCAGTTTGCCGGCAGATCCGGTCTTAGCGACTCACCTTTTACACGCATTATATCAATAAGTTGATTAAACATCGCTAATCCTTTTTCCGGACTGGCCGCATTTGAAAAACTCGGTCTCAGACCCTTTTGAGTATCTGCCGCCAGGGTAAACTGCGGCACCATCAAAACAGAGCCGCCAATATCCAGAACACTCAGGTTCATCTTAGCTTCATCATCGGCAAATACGCGGTATTTCAATATTTTCTCTGCCAACCGCTCCGCCACAGACAGCTCGTCCGCTTTTTCGACGCCAAGCAGCACCAGCAAGCCCTGATCTATTTGAGAGATAAGCTTTTCATCGACCGTAACAGAAGCCGACTTGACCCTCTGCATTAATGCAATCATGCGGTCACCAGCAGTAAATCAGGGATTCTTATAACCCGTCTGAGATTCAATATAATCTTGTGTAGGGATTTCCCTACATCAGCTTGCTTCATCTGCTGATGGCGAAAGACAGTCGATATAGCCATAATATTAAACATGGACACAAGGATAGAGCCATTCATGGACATAGGGAAATAGGTAGCTAAAGGAAATTTGACACGGACATGGACGAAGGAAAGCTTAAGTTTACACGGATTTGTATTTATTTCTACGGATTAGAATTCTAAGGAATAGCTATAGCGCGAGGCTCATCACCAAGCAAGGACCTAAAACCCCAGCTTTTTAAGTTGGGGTTTTTTTATGCCCATGGATGGGCGGACAGATATTTGCTCCTGCAATATCTGCATTTCCACCATCCATGGTGGTCATATGTCGCAAAGAGCCATGGATGGCGGTGCGACGATCCCACATGGATGTGGGTAAGGGGCGCGAGCATTAGGGCACACCTACATGGACGTAGGCGGTAGAGTAACGCAGGAGCAGTTACCGAGGAAGCTCGTAAGTAGAATAATGCAGGAGTGATTATCGAGGAGCGGAAGCTTTGCCCAGGGATGGGCGGTATGTCACAAGGAGCCAGGGATGGCGGTGTGACGATGCTATGTGATTTAGGTAAGGAACGGCTTTATCCATGGATGGACGGAGCCAAAGATGGTGGTGCGGATATATTCACATAGAGATGGCCAAGGCGCGAATTAAGCTGAATACTTACCTATTCGCGTTTCTTTATCTCAGAATCATATGTTCCTGCCATCAGCCCATGAAAATCAAACATTTGTTTATCAAGCAGGTGTGACGGTACCACATTCTGCAGGCTTCGCATGATGACCTCTGAACGCCCGGGATACTCTTGCTCCCATTGCGCGATCATATTCTTAACCACTTTACGCTGCATGTTTTCCTGTGACCCGCAAAGGTTGCATGGAATAATTGGATAGTCTTTTATGGTAGCGTAAGCAGCGATATCCTTTTCCCTGCATAATGCCAACGGTCGAATGACGACATGTTTATCGTTATCACTTAACAGTTTCGGCGGCATTGTTTTTAACTGGCCGTTAAAAAACATGTTGAGAAAAAATGTCTCGATGATGTCATCCTGATGATGGCCTAAAGCGATCCTGGTGGCACCGACCTTTTCAGCAAATGAATATAAGATGCCACGACGCAAGCGTGAACATAATCCACAGGTGGTTTTACCTTCAGGAATCTTATCTTTGACGATACTGTAGGTATCCTGCTCGATGACATGATAATCGATACCAACGGTATCAAGATATTCAGGCAAAACATGCTGAGGAAAACCAGGTTGTTTCTGGTCCAGGTTAACTGCGATCAGCTCAAATGATACTGGCGCTTTTTTCTGCAGCGCCATCAACAGTTCCAGCATGGTATAACTGTCTTTACCGCCGGACAGGCACACCATGACACGGTCACCGTCTTCGATCATGCCATATCGTAAGATCGCTTCACCGACATTATGTTTAAGGCGCTTGAATAACGATTTAATTAAACGCTTTTCACTCAGCACTTTATCAATCATTTTCGCCATCGGTTCAATCGTGACCGCATGCTCACTCATAGACTGATGCCTCGCCAGGTGGACGCGTCTGGAAATATCTTAATGTCCAAAGGTACTGCATTGGACATTGTTTGATCGCAGCTTCTATAGCCTCATTCATCCTCAAACTATCCTGCTCATCATCACCACTTGGCAATCCTTCTATTTTAGGCAGCAGAGTAACCGAATAACGCCTGCTTTCTGCGTCATAACAACTCACACATGGCAAAACCACCGCATCACATGATTGCGCCAGCCGACCCAGTACTGAAATGGTCGCTTTTTGCACACCAAAAAAAGGAACGAAGATTGAATTTTTTTCACCCAGGTCTTCATCTGCAAGATAGATCAGCACCTGGCCTTTACGTGTCTGGCGTATCAGCGGTTTCAGACCATCTTCACGGGTAAATAAGCTACCACCAAAATGTTTACCAAAACGACGCCGGCCATTAGCAATTTTCCAGTCGATCACTTCGTTACGCATTTTTTTGTAAGGACCGTTCGCTGCACGATCCATCGAAATTGCTGCTACCGCAAATTCCAGTCCGACATTATGTGTCAATAAAATAATTATATTTTTACCCTGTTGCTGATACTGAGAGATCTGCTCAAATCCTTCGGTGTGTATTTTTTTTCTTACGAAAGACTCCGACCGCCACCATAAAATATAATAATGCAGCAGGCTACGAAACTGGGCCTGAAAACACTCATTCAACATCACTTCTATTTCATCCGGGTTTTTATCGGGGAAACATAATGCGAGATTCGTTTTGACGATATTGAATCGTTTTTTATTTTTCTCTGCAGCAATATTTCCTATACGAACACCAACCCGGTCGATGAAAGATATCGGCAAAAGAGTGAAGACAAAATAGATAGCCAGGCCAAACCAGGTCAACCAGTAGCGCGGATGCAACAATGCAAGACGGAAACGGTATCGATCTGTATTATAGTCTTTGATACTCATGTTCTATTGAGAATCCATGGCGATATCTCGGTGGTGACTTTTATTTACGCCAGAAGGCCGGCATCAACAGGACCAGCAGGGTAAATATCTCAAGTCGTCCAAGCAGCATGGAGAAACATAATAATAATTTATTGAAATCTGTAAGACTGGCGTAGTTGGCACTGACTTCACCGAGGCCCGGGCCCAGGTTATTGATGGTCGCAGCAACGGCCGAAAACGCCGTGATCTGATCCAGCCCGTTGAACATCAGGACCAGCATCATCAACGCAAACAAGGCGACATATGCCGCAAAAAAACCCCACACTGCATCGATGATTGAATTATTTACCGGCTGCCTGCCGACCTTTACAGTTACCCGTGCATTCGGGTGAATCAGCCGCATGATCTCGCGCTGGCCCTGTTTTAACAGCAACAGTACACGGATCACTTTGATGCCGCCACCCGTCGAACCGGCGCAGCCGCCGATAAAACTGGCAAACAGTAAAAGCACCGGAATAAAAACCGGCCAGTTCGCGTATTCTTTAGTGACAAAGCCCGAAGTGGTCGCGATCGATACCGTCTGAAATAAGGCTTCTCTGATCGCAGCCGGAAAATCATGATCCAGGGTCTGGGTATACAGAACATATGTACACAGAATTAAAATGATGATCAACAGGCTTGCATAGAGCCGAAACTCCGCATCTCGAAAATAAGGCATCAAGCTTTTTGAACGCACTACAGTAAAATGCAGGGCAAAATTTATTGCGCCTAAAAACATAAAGACAATAGCTACAGCTTCTATCGCCGTGCTGTCAAAATACCCCATACTGGCATCATGCGTCGAAAAGCCACCGATGGCCACTGTCGAAAAGCTGTGTGACACGGCATCGAACAGATTCATACCGGCGATCCAGTAAGCTAAAGCGCAGGCCACGGTTAATCCCAGGTAGATATACCAGAGCGCTTTTGCGGTCTCGGCGATACGAGGCGTTAATTTATTATCTTTCACCGGACCGGGCGCTTCTGCCTTGTACAACTGCATTCCACCGATGCCTAACATCGGCATAACAGCAACCGCTAAAACGATGATACCCATGCCACCCAGCCACTGTAACTCCTGCCGGTAAAACAGGATACTGTGCGGCAGATTGTCCAGCCCCACTAACACGGTAGCACCCGTAGTGGTCAGACCAGAGATCGATTCGAACAGGGCATCAACCACAGTAATATCCAGTTCTTCATATAGATACAATGGTAATGCGCCGGCAATACCCAGCACCAGCCAGAACAGGACCACCACCACGAAACCATCACGCAGACGCAGATCATTTCGCTTGTTTTTTACCGGAAGAAACAGCAGGAAGCCGATGCTTAATAACAATAGATAGCTGTAAAAAAATGCGTGCGCAGAATGTTCCTGGTACAGGAAGTCGATAACAACAGGTGGTAGCAGCGTAATACTGAACAGCATTAAAAACTGCCCCATAATGCGTTGTATGATAGAAAAGTGCATAATTTCCTAGAAGAAAGTCACGCCTACCTGGAACAGTTTTTCGACTGCATTGAACTTGCTCTTATCCAGCAGGAATAATATAAGGTGATCTTCGTTTTCGATCACGATATCATGATGCGCCATCATCACCTCTTCGCCGCGGATGATAGCCCCGATAGTCGTACCTTCTGGCAGATTGATCTGCTCGACAGTTTTACCGACAACTTTCGAGTTAGCAGTGTCGCCATGAGCGATAGCTTCAATAGCTTCTGCAGCACCACGGCGCAAAGAATGCACTGCAACCACATCGCCTCGGCGCACGTGGGCGAGTAACCCGCTTATGGTAATCTGCTGCGGTGATATAGCCACATCGATACTGCCCTGGCTCTCCATCAGGTCGACATAGGCATGACGGTTGATCAATGACATCACCTTTCTCGTACCCAGACGTTTGATCAACATCGAGGATAGAATATTGGCCTCATCATCATTGGTCAGGGCGCAGAAAACATCCATCTGATCAATATTTTCTTCCAGCAACAGGTCTTCGTCCGCCGCATCACCGAGCAGAACGATTGTTTTATTCAGGTCACGAGACAGCTCATTTGCACGCTGTTTGTTTCTTTCAAGAACTTTTACGCTGTATCTACTCTCCAGTGCCTGTGCCAATTGCTTACCGATGTTTCCACCGCCTGCCAGCATGATCCGCTTGATCGGTTTATCAAGTTTGCGCATCTCAGACATGACTGCACGTATATCTTTGGTCGCTGCAATAAAAAAGACCTCATCATCAGCCTCTATGACCTGGTGACCATCGGGCACGATGCCCTTGCCGCGACGAAAGATTGCAGCGACTCGCGAGTCAACGCCGGGCATATGTTTTCGCAGGTCTGCTATCTCATGACCGACCAGCGGGCCGCCATAATAGGCTTTAAGACCAACCAGTCGTGCCCGGCCATCAGCAAAATCCAGCACCTGTAGCGCGCCTGGATACTCGATCAATCGCTGGATATGCTCTGAGATCAACTGTTCGGGACTGATCAGGACATCTATCGGCAAATGGTCTTTATTGAACAACTCTTTATATTTGAGGTACTCGTGGGAACGGACACGTGCGATCTTAGTTGGTGTATGGAACAGACTATGAGCGACCTGGCAGGCGACGATATTTGTTTCATCACTGTTAGTAACGGCAACCAGCATATCGGCATCACTGATACCTGCCTGCTTTAGCACATCAGGATGGGACGCATGACCAACGACCGTCTGGATATCCAGCCGGTCACTAAGCTCACGAAGCAATGAGACGTTCGTATCGACCAGCGTAATATCATTTGCTTCCGACGACAGATTCTCAGCCACACTCGACCCAACCTGACCTGCGCCTAAAATTATAATATTCATTATTATGCCAAGTAACTCAGTAACATATTCGCGTGATCATGTTCACTCGATTTTATACACGGGAGTTTACGCTCAAACACCTTGATTTTCATACCTGATTAGCCGATTTTATTAACCGGCCTTCTTTAAGCGACAAAAATAAAAACCATCCGCATCATGCTCTCCGGGAAACAACTGTCTGCCATGTTCACAGGCCTCACCCCAGTTTGCATCTATCTCCATCTCCCCGGCATCAACATTCTTCGATAAAAAGCTTTTTATCTGGTTCTGGTTCTCATCCTTGAATATCGAACAGGTGATGTATAACAGCTCCCCCCCAGGTTTCAACATCTGCCAGGCAGACGTCAATATCTCATACTGCAGTTTTACCAGTGGTTCAATATCCGTATCGCGACGCAAGGTTTTTATATCCGGATGTCGCCTTATAACACCACTCGCTGAACAAGGGGCGTCGATCAGGATACGATCAAATTTTGCCCCATCCCACCAGTGCTTCGAATCACGCGCATCAGCGACCACCAGTTTTGCTCTCGATTCAAGCCTTAGTCGCTGCAGGTTTTCGCTCACACGCCGCATCCTTTGCTCATCGATCTCAACGGCGACCAGGTCATTGACCACAGGATAGCGTTCCAGTATGTGGCAGGTCTTTCCACCGGGCGCCGCGCACAGGTCAAGCACCCGGTTACCCTCGGCCACATTGAGCATCTCTGCGATCAGTTGAGCACCTGCATCCTGTACAGACAAGGCGCCCTCGGCAAAGCCAGGCAGCAAGCGTACATCGATGCCATGAGATAATTTCAATGCGTGATCAGCCAGTGATTGTCCGGCACTGGAAGTAGCCTCATCGAACTCGACACCTTCATCAGCAAGCATCTGCTGGTATTGCGCAACACTGTACTGCAACTGATTGATACGCAGCCAGAAAGCAGGACGCTGGTTATTCGCCAGCAGAATCTGCTGCCAATGCTGCGGCCAGTCAGCTTTAATTTTTTCGACTAACCACTGCGGGTGTGAGTAGCTGACCGAGTCGTCACTTATCGATGCAACCAGGCTCTCTTTTTCACGGGTAAAACTTCTAAGCACGGCATTGACCAGACCTGCAGCCCATTTTTTACCTGATTTTCTGACCAGTTCTACTGATTCATTGATGACCGCGTAATCAGGGGTACGGCATTCATTTAACTCATACAGTGCCATCAACAGGATCAACTGAACATCGATATCTTTTGGTTTCAGTGGTTTTTTTAGCAGGCAGGAAACGAAATACTCCAGTTGCCAGCGCCAGCGCAAGACACCGTTAACAAGCTCATTGGCCAGTCCGCGGTCGCGCACATCATCGAGGATGTCGGTCGTATGCGGCTGCACCGCTGATAAAGACTGGCCGTTAAAGACCTGTCTCAAGGCTTTTAAGCTAGCCGTTCGAGCTGCGCTGACCTTTGACTTGCCTACCTTCTTTTTGCCGCCATGAGATGGCAGGTTTTTTTTCTTTGCAGGATGTGATGAATTCTCCATGATGTCACTTCAATATCTGGTCGAGCAATGAACTGGCATTGAGAAAATCGGCTGCTGACATTCTGCGTTTACCCTCAGCCTGTAACTCGGTAATACGCAAGACACCCTTACCCGTTAATACATCTATACCCGCAACGGATTCTGCAATGACTTTGCCTGGAACGGTACCTGAGGCCGGCGAATCCCCGGATGATATCTCGGCCCGCCATAGGCGCAGTTTTGACTGCTTCCCTTTTTTATCATATTCACAATATGCGACCGGCCATGAGTTAAAGGCCATGATTAGCCTTTGAATCTCCAGGGCTGGTAGCGACCAGTTTATCCTGGCTTCTGCCTTGTTAAGTTTTGCTGCATAACAGGCATCGGCATCATCCTGTTTGACCCTATTCTGTGTCTCAGCGGCGATACCATGCAGCGCTGAAACCAGGGTCTCTGCACCCAGCAACATCAGTTTATCGTGCAAGCTCGAGCCGGTATCATCCTCCGAGATCTCACATTCTGCGACTGCCAGCATATCGCCGGTATCGAGGCCTTCATCCATCTGCATTATAGTGATACCGGTTTTTTTATCACCCGCCTGGATCGCTCGCTGTATCGGTGCCGCGCCACGCCAGCGAGGTAAAAGTGATGCATGGATATTGATACAACCGAGTCGAGGTGCCTGAAGCACTTCGGGCGGCAGCAATAGCCCATATGCGGTAACTACCATGAGGTCGGCGTTAAGGTCTTTTAACTCCTGTTGCACGGCTTCATCTCTCAAAGTAACCGGCTGATAGACAGGGATATCGTGCTTCTGCGCTTCCTGTTTGACCGGCGACATCTGCAGGTCCCGGCCGCGGCCAGCAGGCCGATCCGGCTGCGTATACACGGCTACCACCTCATGTGGTGATGCGATCAATGCCCGTAGCGCTGCAACTGAAAAATCCGGTGTACCAGCATAAATAATGCGTAGATGATTACTCAAGGTCTGAAGCCAGTATTTTTGATTACGTTATGATTTAAACGAGTTATATAAGGAGTGTTTATAAAGCCACACCGCGACGTTCTTCTCGATGATGTTTCAGCAGACGTTTTTTTATGCGTTGCTGTTTAAGCGGTGACAAATAATCCACGAATAACTTACCCTTTAAATGATCCATCTCATGCTGGATACAAACGGCCAGTAATTCATCGGCCTGCAGCGTGTACTCATCACCATTTTGATCGAGTGCTTTCACCGTCACTTTTTCACTACGCTCGACTGTCTCGTAGATGTCAGGCACCGACAGGCAGCCTTCATCACAACTCTCAGTACCTTCTTCAGCGATAATCTGAGGATTGATCAAACACAGGGGCTGATTTTTCTCTTCTGAAATGTCGATCACGATCACCTGCTGATGAACATTGACCTGTGTTGCCGCCAGCCCGATACCCGGAGCGAGATACATGGTCTCAAACATGTCATCCACCAGTTTCTTGATGGACGCATCCACTTTTTCAACCGGTTTTGCCACAGTTCGTAGCCGTTTATCCGGGTAATGTAAAATTTCTAATATCGCCATAATGTTTCTATAAATTTTCTGTACGCCATGCCTGATAATATGGGGCAAAAATTCCCGTAATCATCACCTATTTTGTTATTTCTGCTACACTCAGTGAAAAACTTACCTTAGTAATCGAAGTTCATCTACTAAACTATTGAGAATAGTAGAGATATTTGTCCCTCATATCAACGGATATAAAAACAGCGGACAACTGCATGAACGAGAGCCAGAGAGTAAAAATAAAAATAATAATGAATATTTCTAATACTCAAAAATTTCGCAATATTGTACCCTTTTTCCTGCTTTCAGGGCTACTTACCATTACCATCGGCCTCACGACCAGCTGCAGCTCATCAGAACCACGGCCTGCAGCCATAGATGAACCTGTTGAACCGGTAGTTATCGCCGAGGAAGCCCCTGCGCCTGAAAAAGAGATTCGCGTAAAAGCACAGCACCCTCGTCAGTACACTGTTAAAAAAGGTGATACTTTATGGGAGATCTCCAGCTTGTTCCTGAAGGATCCATGGTACTGGCCTGAGATCTGGCAAAAAAATCAGCAGGTACAGAACCCTCACCTTATCTTCCCCGGTGATGTATTAACGCTGGTATACGTCGACGGTCAACCGCAGATGCTGGTCAATGAAGCCAAGCATAGAGCAGTTCAACAGAAGAGTGAAGACGGTGGCTTACCGGTTAAAAAACTGAGCCCTGGCATCCGCACCTCACCGCTTGAAGCAAGCATACCGAGTATCCCTGGTGATGCGCTCAGGCAATTCCTGACAAAACCAAGAGTGGTATCAAAAGAGACACTGGAAGACGCGCCTTATATCGTAGGCAGTGAATTTAGCAACCTGATCCTTGGTAGCGGTGACCGCGTCTACATTCGCGGTGAAATTGATAAAGAACGTGTTCGTTTCTCAGTATTCAGGCCCGGTAAGGCCTTACGTGATCCTGAGACCGATGAAATACTTGGCTATGAAGCAATTTACACAGGTGAAGTGCGTATCACCGCCTATGATGATCCAGCTTCGGCAGATCTAACCTTTACCGAACGCGAGGTATTGATCGGTGACCGCTTACTGCCTGAAGATAGAAGCAAGATGGAGAACCTGTTTTTCCCTCATGTACCAGACAGAGAAGTCACTGCACAGATCATGGAGCTAAACGAAGCGCTGACTGGCGTCGCTCAATTACAGGTTGTAACGATCAATAAAGGCGAACGCGACGGTATGGAAGTCGGACATCTGCTGGCAACCTTCACCAATGGTGAAACAGTACGAGACCATCATAACAAACACAGCAGTAAACCGGTAAAACTACCCAATGAACGCAGCGGCCTGGTGATGATATTCAAGACCTTTGACCAGGTCAGCTATGCTATAACACTGGAATCAAAACGCGTTATAAGTAATTATGACTACCTGCACACACCAAGATTCTAAACAGCCCAGGCTGCCATTAACTTCAAAGCATATCTAACAGAAGTATATATAGTGTAATATTCACGGATGAATAATCACATACCTGCAAGGAATGCGGGGCAACACTTCTCACTTGAAAACTGGCTAACCCTGCTGCATACGCCAGGCATTGGCCCATCAACATTCCATACCCTGCTCGATAACTTCGGATCAGTAGAAGCGGTACTCGATGCCAGCAGCAGCCAGCTTTCCAGCCTGTCACTAACAGCCGATACGGTCAGCGCTCTCAACAATCAGGAAAAACCGGATATCACTGCGGATCTCGATTGGGAAACTGATGCCGACGACCACCATATCATCACCTTTCTCGATGAACGCTACCCGGCTCAACTAAAAGACCTCCCCGATGTGCCGCCGGTGTTATATGTCAGAGGTGACCCGGACTATCTCTTGCAGCCCCAGCTGGCCATGGTCGGTGCACGCAGTCCTAGCGCTGCCGGTCGCAATACTGCAAAAGAATTTGCCAGCCACCTGTCTAACGCCGGCATTACGATCACCAGTGGACTGGCCATCGGTATCGATGGGGCAAGCCACCAGGGAGCGCTACAGGGCCTGGCTGGTACGGTTGCAGTAGTCGCCCATGGCCTCGATATCGTCTACCCTGCGCAGCATCAGCAACTGGCACAGCTTATCAGCGAAAGAGGTGCCGTCGTCTCTGAGATGCCTGTCGGCATCAAACCTCAACGTGGCCTGTTTCCACGACGTAACAGGCTGATAAGCGCTTTATCACTCGGTACCCTGGTGGTCGAAGCAGCGGTAAAAAGCGGTTCATTAATTACAGCGCGGCTCGCACTCGAACTGAACAGAGAAGTATTCGCGATACCCGGATCCATACATAATCCGATGGCTCGCGGCTGCCATCAGCTGATCAGGCAAGGCGCAAAACTGGTTGAATCAGTTGACGATATATTAGAAGACCTGCGTTTTCCGTTGCCACAAAACACGCCATATCCCTTAAAAACACATGAAAATACCCCCGAAAAACCAAAAGATCCGCACAATACACTTGACCCGGATCACCAAAAACTGCTCAAATGCCTCGCCTATGAACCCGCCAGCATCGATGAACTGGTGATTCGCAGCAAGTTTAGTGCTGCAGAAGTCGCTTCAATGTTATTGATTCTCGAGCTCGAAGGAATCATAGTGTGTCAGGATGGTCGCTATACATGTGTAAGTTAGCCGCACGATACAAATTAGGTTAGATATTGATATATCAGTATTTTTCACAGATTCCATTACAAATTTTTGCAGGATTTTCTGAATGATAATCAAACAGTCCGTCGTCGATGTCTTAATGTTCTTATTCGAACGTTATCTTGATGATGAAGAGTTGAATGAGACCAGTCGTGTAACAGATGAACGCGACAGTATTCAAATTCGCCTGGAAGAAATGGGTTTTCATAACCAGGAAATCAACCAGGCTTTTGACTGGCTTGAAGATCTTGAGAACTTACAGGACAAACAGCAGTTCTTACCCATCAAGGAGACCAGTACTCGTATATTCAGTGATGAAGAGAAAAAACTGATTGGTATCGAAAGCATCGGATTTTTACACTTTCTGGAACAAACGAATATACTCACCCCGGTAACACGTGAATTAATACTTGATCGCGTTGCAGCATTAGGTCAGCCACTTGATGCCGAACAGATGAAATGGATCATCATGATCGTCCTGCATACCCATCCGGGAGAAGATAATACTCTTGCCCTGATGGAAAATTTTATATTTGATGAAGTTACAGACATCATCCAGTAATGCTCATCGACATTACTGATACAGCTAGCTGAAAAGAGCCACATGAGCAAAAACCTTGTTATCGTAGAGTCGCCCGCCAAAGCGAAAACCATCGAAAAATACCTGGGTAAAGACTTTAAAGTCCTTGCTTCGTATGGCCACGTTCGCGATCTGATCCCTAAAGCTGACGCTATCGATACAGAGAACGACTTTACGATGAAATATCAGATCATCGAAAGAAACGAAAAACATGTAAACAAGATCATACAGTTCCTGAAAAAAGCCGATACGCTCTACCTGGCGACTGACCAGGACCGCGAAGGGGAAGCCATTTCATGGCACCTTTATGAACTGTTAAAAGAGAAAAATCTTCTCAAAGATAAATCAGTACACCGTGTCGCCTTCAACGAGATCACCAAACGTGCCATCCAGGAAGCCATCGATCATCCCGGCGAACTGTCGATAGACCTGATCAATGCCCAGCAGACCCGCCGGGCGCTCGACTACCTGGTAGGTTTCAACCTGTCACCTCTTTTATGGAAGAAAGTCCAGCGTGGACTGTCTGCCGGTCGCGTACAGAGTCCGGCCCTGCGCCTGATAGTCGAACGCGAAGAAGCGATCGAAGCCTTCGACGCGCAGGAATACTGGACCATCGAAGCCGATGTCTCCAAGAGCCAGCAGGATTTTATCGCTCGACTCAGTCTCTATAAAGATGACAAGGTAGTAGATAAACAGGCATCTAAAAAGAGCAGTAAAGATAAAGCCGGTGAAGAAATACCTGAAGAGAAAACAAAGTTTAGCTTTACCGACGAAGCTACCGCCGAGTCAGTAAGAGACGACCTGGTGGCACTGGCCAATGGCAAGTTATCTGTCGATAAGGTCGAAAAGAAAGAGAGCAAGCGTAATCCTGCTGCGCCATTCACTACTTCGACCATGCAGCAAGATGCCGCCAGCAAGCTACGTTTTACCGCGCAGCGTACCATGCGTACTGCACAGAACCTGTACGAAGGTATCGACATCGGCGGCGAGACCGTGGGACTGATCACCTACATGCGTACCGACTCGCTTCACCTCGCCGATGAAGCCATCGATGAGATACGCGGCCTGATAGAATCTCGTTTCGGCAAGAACAACCTGCCAGACAGCCCGCGCATTTATAAAAGCAAATCGAAAAATGCGCAGGAAGCTCACGAAGCCATCCGCCCGACCTCGGTCAATCACTCGCCGGAAAAGATCAAGGACAAGTTAAACCCCGACCAGTTTGCTCTGTACGAGCTCATCTGGAAACGCACCATGGCCTGCCAGATGGTCCACGCGACACTGAACAATGTCAGCGTACAGTTAGGCTGCGGCAGCGGCAACGTGTTCCGCGCCAGCGGTTCCACCATAAAAACCCCTGGTTTCATGTCAGTGTATATGGAAGGCAATGAAGAGAGCCGCCTCGACAAGCAGGCAGAAAAGATGCTGCCCGAACTGACCGAAGGCGAGAGTATAGACTTGCTGGACATACGTAGTGACCAGCATTTCACTCAGCCACCGCCAAGATTCACAGAAGCCAGCCTGATTAAAACACTGGAAGAATATGATATCGGCCGACCATCGACCTATGCCAACATCATCTCCACACTGGTGAATCGCGACTATGTCGAACTGGAAAACAGACGTTTCACTCCTACCGATATCGGCCGCATCGTCAACCGGTTCCTGACCGATTACTTCACCAAATATGTCGACTACGAATTTACCGCCGACCTGGAAAATGAGCTCGACTGCATTTCGCGCGGCGAACACGACTGGGTGCCACTGCTGAAAAAATTCTGGTCACCGTTCAAAGAGACCGTCGACCACGTAGAAGAAAATGTCAGTCGCGCCGATGTCGCGCAGTCACGCCATCTCGGTACCGATGAAGAGACCGGCAAACCCGTTTCTGTCCGCATGGGCCCGTATGGACCATTCGTGCAGATCGGTGATAAAGACGACGAAGATAAACCACGTTTTGCCAGCCTGCGTCCCGGACAGAAGATGGCCGATATCACCATGGACGATGTCTACTTCCTGCTGCAGTTGCCACGCGACCTGGGAGAGACCGACGCAGGTGAAGCGCTCTCGACCAATTACGGTCGTTTTGGCCCCTATGTGAAATATGCCAGCAAGTTCGTCTCCATAAACAAGGAATACCAGGACAAAGGCATCGACCCGTACAACATCACCCATGAACAGGCGATGGAACTGGTCAAGGCGAAAAAAGAATTCGATGCCAACAAACACATCAAAGATTTTCCAGGCACTGATATAGAAATATTGAATGGCCGCTGGGGACCTTACATAACCGATGGCATGAAAAATGCCAAGATTCCCAAAGACAGAGAACCAGAATCTCTAACCCAGAAAGAATGCGAAGAACTGCTGGAAGCCGCACCTTTCCGTCGTGGCAAAAAGAAGAAGGCCGCAAAGAAAAAAGCCGCGGTGAAGAGCACCAGCAAGAAAAAAGCAGCAACAAAGAAAAAGGCAGTTAAGAAAAAAACCGCTAAAAAGAAAAGCACCAGGAAAAAAACAGTCAAGAAAAAATCGGTGAAGAAGAAATCAGGTGACTGACAGGTCGTCTTGGTAGGCCAATATGGCAAGTGATTTTTCGATCAGTCATGCCGCACACCTCATCCGTCATGGTGGCATCATCGCTTACCCGACAGACACCATCTATGGACTGGGTTGCGACCCCTACAATGCCGATGCGGTTGCCTCAATCAACGACATCAAACAACGCCCCCGTAGCAAGCAGTTCATATTACTGGCTGGACACATTGATCAGATAACACCACTGGTTGATCTAGATAAAGAACAACTGTATAAATTAACTCGAACAACAGAGCCGACCAGCTGGGTGATTGACGCAAAACCATCCGCTCCCTCATGGCTGATCAGCGATAGCGGAACGATAACAATACGCATCAGCCAGCAACCCGATGTGCAGCGCTTATGCCGTATCTTAGGGCATGCCATCATATCGACCAGCGCTAACCCGTCAGGAAAACCACCCGCGAGAAACTCTCTCGAACTGCATAAATATTTTCATCATAGTCTGGACAAGATTCTGGCCAACCATCAAAAGCTGACTGCCAGTCCTTCAAAAGTAATCCGACTGTGCGATAATCACGTCATCAGACAATAAGTAATTACTAATCATTATGAGCACTAAAGACCAGCCAGATATCGAGGCCGTAAAGTCCTACCTGGTAACATTACAAAAAAATATCTGTTCTGCATTGGCAGAAGAAGACGGTAAAAAAGACTTCATCCTCGATGAATGGCAACGAGAAAATGGCCAGGGCGGCGGCATCACTCGTGTATTGAGTGATGGCGGCGTGTTTGAACAGGCTGGTGTCAACTTCTCTCACGTATCTGGTGGACAACTACCCGCTTCTGCAACGGCCCATCGCCCTGAACTCGCTGGCCGTGAGTTTCAGGCGATGGGCGTTTCGCTGGTCATTCACCCGAAAAACCCGAAGATACCAACCTCGCATGCCAACGTAAGATTCTTTATCGCGACTAAGGAAAACGAAGATCCGGTATGGTGGTTTGGCGGCGGCTTTGATCTGACACCTTTTTATGGTAATGACGAAGATTGCATACACTGGCACAGTACTGCTAAAAAAGCCTGCGTACCGTTTGCTGAAGACACATACAAAAAATATAAGACCTGGTGTGATGACTACTTCTACATCAAACACCGCGATGAACAACGCGGCATCGGCGGCCTGTTTTTTGATGATTTAAATGAAGACGGTTTCACGAAAAGTTTCGACTTCATGAAGAGTGTCGGTGATCATTACATCGATGCTTACCTGCCGATCGTGCAACGCAGAAAAGATGAACCGTATACCGATGAACAGCGTGCTTTTCAGCTATATCGTCGCGGCCGTTACGTCGAATTCAACCTGGTCTATGATCGCGGCACATTATTCGGTTTACAGACGGGCGGACGCACAGAATCGATATTGATGTCATTGCCGCCGGTGGTACATTTTGAATACAACAAGGTGGTTCCAGAAAATTCGGAAGAATCGAAGCTGTATGATTATTATCTGAAACCGAAAGACTGGGTTTAGTCTTCACTATCGATCAAGCTCCGCCCCCCTGCCGTCCAGAACAACAAAGACAACATGGGGAACGTAAAGATAATTATCTATTACACTTGCCGCTTGGCGAACGAGACCACATTAGTGTTCGGCAGTTCTGTCAGCGGCACCGAGATATAGTTACCCTGGACTTTATCGACACCGCATATCTTCAACAGGCGTACGATCTCAGGGCTCTCGACATACTCGGCCACCGTATAGCGACCCAGGGAATGCGCCACATCATTCATCGCCGTTACGATCGCACGATCAGTTGCACCACGCGCCATACTACGTACGAACTGGCCATCGATTTTCACAAAGTCAGTGGGCAGGTTCTTCAGTTGAGAGAACGAACAGAAACCTGAACCGAAATCATCTAACGAGAACCTGCAACCGATCTTCCGCAATTCATTGATGAAATCATTTGCCTGTTCGAGATTAGCGATCGCACAGGTCTCGGTCACTTCAAACGTTAATGAACCCGGGCTGATGCCGTATTGATCGATTAGCGATTTGATCCTGTCGAGCGTCTCATCACTATCTACCGTATTACCGGAGATATTGATCGACAGACGAATGTTCTTACTGGCAGGACCGGTTGCCACAACTTCCTGCAGGGCATTCTCAAGTACCCACATATCGATATCGGTCATCATATTGAATCGTTCTGCCGTTGGGATAAAACTATCCGGATAATGCAGCGATCCATTTTCATCTAACATGCGCACGAGAACTTCGTAACTATTAATCATATCTGTTTCGTTGAAATGTCGCTGCCATAACACCCCGTCCTGAGCCGGCAGGTTGCCCAGGTCAACATCTTTCATCTGCATGATGGGCTGATAGTGCAGCTGGAACATATTTTTCTCCAGCGCTTCCCTGATACGTACTGACCAGCCGAGCTCACTACCCATGGCATTACGTTCATCACTGCTCTTCTCATACATATGAGTCTGGTTGCGGCCCAGACGTTTTGAGATATGACATGCGATATCCGCGTTTGCCATCACATCCCCAGCCGTGACATCTGGAACATCCATCATCGCCACACCGAAGCTGGCATTCACATGATAAGCCTTGTCATCGTGATGCACGCGCAGCTTGGACAGCGAGGTCCGTATCTCGTCTGCAATAGATACGGCCACACTCTCATCGACATTTTTCAATATGAGTGCAAACTCATCACCGCCGATACGTGCGGCAACATCGTGCCTACGCAGGTGCTTGGTCACTTCCTGGCTCAGATCAACTAGCAACTGGTCTCCGATCTCGTGGCCCGCGGTATCATTAACATATTTAAAGCGGTCAAGATCGAGATAAACCAGTGCGCTCATGATTCCGGTGCGACTCACAATATTGAGCTCCTTCTCCAGGTAGCTCTCGAAGTAGCGGCGATTATATAACCCTGTCAGGTGATCATGTGTCGCCTGCCAGCGTAATTTCTCTTCCATCATCTTACGTTCAGATATATCACGGAACGCGATCACCGAACCTTCCTGTTTTCCGTTGACTGACAGCGCATACAGTGTGCAGTCTACCGGTATTTCTTTACCGCTCTTGTGACGGAACTGCGTCTCCCAGCCTTTTAGCTGTTCGCCGGAAAAATACGCTTCTTTTAAAAGGTCTCGACCGACATCATGATTGTCGCAGTGAAAGGCATCAAATGCATTTACACCCAGTAGAGATTTAACATCATGCATTCCCAGTACTTTCTGGGCGGCTGGATTCATAAATGTGATGCGGCCATCCTTATCAACACCATAAACCCCTTCACCGACCGACTCCAGGATCGCTGCCAGATTTTCACGTTGTTTTTCGATCGAGCGCTGTACTTCGATAAATCGACGCATGCCTGAAAGACGCGCCAGGAATAATTCTTCTGCCTCATTCTTGAACATACATTCGATCGCACCGGCCTGCAGGCAGTCGCGTATAACCGAATCGAGATAGGTACCGGTAATAACAGCGGTACGAATATCAGCGGTACGCGGTTCATCTCGCAGCTTCTGACAAAGCACATAACCGTTCTGTTCAGGCATAAAATAATCAACGATGGCAATATCGATATCCTGCTCAAGAGCTACCTTATAAGCTTCACTGACAGAGTTTGCCGTCACTACACTGTAGTTATTTCGCTCCAGTAAACGCTGATAATAGGTACGTATACTTTTAGAATCATCAACGAACAACACACTGGTAGGTTTTGTACCTCGTGGAATCGTGCGTTGTTCGACTACAGGCTGTTGCGGCAGAGGGTCCAGCATCGTCTGCAATGAAGAAACCACTTCCTGGTAGCTTTCCCAGGGCACCAGCGCTGTCGTGCGGCGTGTACTCATCCAGTTGAGCAACTCCAGCTCAGCATCATTCGACAACAGGATCACTGCCACCTCACTGTATGGCTCTCGATCCAGCAGTACCAGCAGGCGCTTGGACACTTCGAAATGTTCGTAGTTTGGCCAGCCTACCAGGATGGCATGCAGCTCTAACGTATTAGACTGCAATGTTTCGATCGCAGATTCAAAACTATCTACAGTTATGAGCTCGTACCCCTGCTTCTGTAGTGTTTTGCCAAGCATATATCGCAACGTGGCTGACTCTTCGACGATCAGAACACGTTGCTTTGCAACAGTATCAGGCATACGATGCTTCCCCAAAAAAACTTCTTATACTCTTAGTGGGCAACTCACATGAATTGCAGACTGGTAGAGGCGCCTAACAGGTAAGATAGGATTCAATACCTGTATAAACCCTGGATTTGGTCACATTTAGAATAAGTTATTTATAGCAATTTGTGCCGGAAAATCCAGTAAACACGCGATATCGACATTACAATCATAAAAAAAAGCCGGCAAATGCCGGCTTTTCGAAAAACATGGTCTTTAAAAAAGTCTTTTTACAACAGCCCCTGCTTGATTGCCTCGATTACTTCACTCTCAATTTTCATCAGCAACTCTGTAGCAGGGCTGTTTTCTGCCATTATTCCTGGACGGTTAAACAGTACCGTCGTCTTCCCCTCACGCTCAAATAAGGTGATATGAAGCGGGCAGAAACCCAGCATATTCGGATCCAGGTTACTGACCTTATTTGCATACCAGCCATTACAGAAAATCATACTACGGATAGACGAGATATTATTTCGATTATAATCATCTCCCCATTTTTCAGAGAAGCGGGCGAGATTTTTACCGATGTTAGGCTCAAATACCACGAAGAAGCGGGCGTTTTCGAGACTTTTGTATAATCGGTCATAGACAGCCGAGATTGGCTTATCGACCTGCTGCCTATAAACCGCCTGGATATTGTCATCTGCACAAACCGATGCTGCTGACAACAAAAAGACAGCAAACACAGACCATCTAATAAAAAAGCGCCTTATATTTTTTACCCTCATCAGCCTACCTGTCTCAGTTCAAACCACGATTAAAACGCCATTGTATTACTAAGCATGAATAATGACATCAAATGATGCCATCGATTTTTCTGCCTGTTACAATACGTTAATTAAGATTGTATGGAGCGAACTGTGTCCAAAACTGGTAATTTTTCAGCAACCCGCATGCGTCGTATGCGGCGCGATGATTTCTCCCGTCGGCTAATGCGTGAAAACAGGCTGTCCGTAGACGACCTTATTTACCCTATGTTTATCATCGAAGGTGACAACAAACGTGAGACCATCGACTCCATGCCGGGCGTCGAACGCGTCAGCATCGACCAGTTACTGCTGGAAGCAAAACAGTGCGTAGAACTGGGCATCCCGGCGATTGCGCTTTTCCCGGTCGTCTCTCAGGACAAAAAATCGGACGATGCGACTGAAGCCTATAATCCTGATGGCCTGGCGCAAACAGCGGTAAGAGAACTTAAAGAAGCATTTCCAGAACTCGGCGTCATTACCGATGTGGCTCTCGACCCGTTCACCAGCCATGGCCAGGATGGGCTGATCGACAGTACCGGTTATGTGATGAATGATGCGACGGTCGAAGTACTGGTCAAACAGGCATTATCTCATGCTGAAGCGGGTGCCGATATCGTTGCACCATCCGATATGATGGATGGCCGGATCGGTGCAATCCGCCAGGCACTCGAAGAAAATGGTTTTATCCATACCCGCATACTCTCTTATGCGGCCAAGTACGCCTCAAGTTTTTACGGTCCGTTTCGAGATGCCGTTGGCTCTGCAAAAAATCTTGCAGGTGGCAACAAGTATAGCTACCAGATGGACCCGGCAAACTCTGATGAAGCACTGCATGAGGTTGAGCTCGATATCAATGAAGGCGCCGACATGTTCATGGTGAAACCTGGCATGCCCTATCTCGATATCGTTCGCCGGGTAAAAGATGAGTTCTCGATACCCACCTATGTTTACCAGGTCAGTGGCGAATACGCCATGTTAAAAGCCGCTGCACAGAATGGCTGGTTAAATGAAGAGGCTGCGGTAATGGAGAGCCTGCTCGGATTCAAACGTGCCGGCGCTGATGGCATCCTGACCTATTATGCAAAAACAGTCGCGCAATGGCTAAAAGATTCAAACTAGCAAATAAAAGCTAACACATGACTGACACAATTGATCGTTATGCTGTTTTTGGCAACCCCATAAAACATAGCAAGTCGCCGCAGATACATACTCTTTTTGCCGAACAGACAAAGCAGTCACTGATCTATACGGCCGAACTGGCAGAGATCGGCCAGTTCGAGCAGGCCGTTAAAAAGTTCATCAAACACAACGGCAAAGGTTTAAATATCACGGTACCGTTCAAAGAGGACGCATGGCAACTCGCAGACCGACACAGTGAACGAGCAAAACGCGCCGGTGCTGTCAACACACTAAGGCTTGAGCATGATGGCAGCCTGTATGGCGATACCACTGATGGCGTAGGACTGGTTCGTGATCTGTCACAGAATCACCATGTTTCTTTAACAGATAAGGCAATTTTGATCATCGGTGCCGGCGGCGCAGTGAGAGGCGTAATAGAAGCTATTTTAGAACAACAACCGGCTTCGTTATTGATTGCCAATCGCACGGCAGAAAAAGCTGTTCAACTATCAAATGATTTTTCAGATCTCGGCAACATCAGCGGCTGCGGCCTGGACGAGATAAGGAACAGACGTTTTGATATCGTTATCAATGGCACCTCCGCCAGTCTGCAAGGTGACCTGCCTCCGATACCAGAAACGGTGTTCGATGAATATGCTTGCAGTTACGATATGATGTATGCAGACCAGGCAACCGTTTTCATGCAATGGTCAAAAGACCACGGAGCTACACAGGTTTTCGATGGGCTTGGCATGCTGGTCGAACAGGCGGCAGAAGCTTTTTATATATGGCGCAACATCAGACCAGAAACAGTCTCGGTCATCGAACAGATACGAGATTCCTTATAAACTGTTTTATAAATACTTGATGAACCCGGGACGCATCGTCGACTTTTCAGTCTTCGTCTTCGATAAATGCATTGAACATTGACACGGTCAGCGGCTTACTGATCAGATAACCCTGTATCGTGTCACAACCTAACCTGGTTAGCAGATCTAAAGCTGACTGGTTTTCCACCCCTTCCGCCACCACACTCAAACCGAGGTTATGCGCCAGCTCGATGGTCGAATGCACCACCGCTTCATCATCCTTGTTATCGACCATCTCTTTGATGAATGTCTGGTCGATCTTCAACTCGCTGACAGGCAAACGCCTCAATCGGCTCAATGAAGAATAACCAGTGCCATAGTCATCGATCGATAACTCTACACCCAGCGAGCAGATATGCTCCAGTACTTCGGCCAGCCGATCAAACTCTGAAAGGAAAAGGTTTTCTGTTATCTCGAACGTCAACATTTCGCCATCGCTCTCGCTTTTTATTATCTGGTCGATCTTTTCTATAAAGTCTGGATGCATCAATGTCTGCGGTGACAGATTTACCGCCACCCGCATGATACTGAAACCACTCTTCCACGCTTTCGCCTGCGCCAGTGCGGTCTCTATCGCCCAGTAGGTGTACTCATCGATCAGGCCGTTTTGCTCTAACACACGTATAAAGATGTTTGGCGGCACCTGACCGCGGTCTTTGCAGTACCAGCGCCCCAGGGCTTCAGCTGCGACTAACTGCCCGGTCTGCGCACTGATCTTAGGCTGATAATGCAACTCGAAATGTTTTTCATCGAGTGCTTTGCGTACGTCAGTAACCATCGCCAGGTGGCCCTGTGCCAGGTGATCATTATCAGGGTCGTATACACGAATTTTTACATTACTGTTTTTGGCTTCATACATCGCAAAATCGGCATGGCTCAACAGGTTACTGATAGACCTTCCGTGTTCAGGATAGAGAGCAACACCGATACTTGCATCGACATGGATAACATTCTCCTTGATAGCGAACGTCTGCTTCAGGCAGCTCAAGAACTGCTCGGCACGTTTCATCACTTTTTTCCGATCATGATCAGGCAACACAACGATGAACTCGTCACCACCGAGCCTTGCCAGTGTTTCAGTATGTAAAACCTCATCATCAAAACGACGCGCTATCTGGTTCAACAGGCTGTCGCCATGATCATGGCCCAGGGTATCATTGATATCTTTAAAACTGTCGATATCTATCAGCAATATCCCTATGGGGCTTTCACAACGTTCAGCATTATCTATATCGCGTGTCAGCCGGTCATAGAATAACGAACGATTGGGCAAGGCAGTAACAGAATCGTACAATGAGAGATATTCCAGCTCTTTGCTGCTATCGATGAGCTGCTTATTCAAGTTTTCCAGTTTGAGCCGGTAGTCTTCATTTAACTCATGTGAGACTTCGATACTCTTCACAGCCATCGCATTTTCGATGGCAACTGAAACGATACTGGCGAACAACTGCAATAGATTTAAATCTTTTTTGCCAAAACTGGAGCCGTCCACCTTCTTCAGTCCGGCTATGCCACCTAGAAACTGGCGCTTGCCCTGCAAGGGCACCATGATCATGTTGCCAGCCTCCTGCTCCCAGCGATTTTTTTCATCATCACTAAGCTCGTCGAGCATGCCCTGCCACCAGGGTTTCTTATGTTTCCATACCCAGCCGCAGACACCAAATTCCAGCGGCAGTGACTCGCCGACGATATCATCAGAACTATTACCCGCGCCGCCCCGGTATGTATAAGTTTCATTATTATCATCTAATATCGGGATCAATACCGTCTCAGCACTGATCAGCTCGCGCGCGCGCTCAGAGACTATCTTGAAAATTTTCTCCAGGTCGAGCTCACTGCCGATCTCGGTGAAAGTTTCCTGCAGCAGGTCAATCTCAGTCTCCTTTTCGCGGAGACTTTGACTAAGGTCTATGATATTCGATGAGTTTTCACTTTCCATAACGACCTGGACTAAATACAATAATAATCAATGGGTTACAAATATTTATCACTGAAAGTATAGTCTATATGGGGGAGAAAGGTGGTTTATCAGTCGTAAAAATGACAAGCTTATGACATATCTGTCATAAAGATTTCGACAATGACTTTAATTAAAAATGATCACTGGTCAAGCATAAGGTAAAAATGAAACTCACCTACCCTACATGTCGATTTTTAAGCTTCACATAATGCTGCGCGGAATACTCAAGGAATGCTTTTTCTTTGGCTGTCAGTTCACGTGCTTTTTTGACCGGGCTACCCAGCCACATATAACCGCCTTCAAGTACTTTATTGGGTGGCACCAGGCTGCCAGCCCCGACCATCGCTCCCGACTGCACGACAGACCCATCCAGTACGATTGAGCCCATTCCGATAAGACAAAGATCCTCGATAGTACAGGCATGCAACACCACGTTGTGACCTACCGTAACATCATCTCCGACAGTCAGCTTGTTTCCGCCTGGTGCATATTCACTATCATGCGTTACATGCAGGATACTGCCGTCCTGTATATTGCTGCGTGCACCGATACGGATCGAATGGATATCTCCGCGGATTGAACAACAGGGCCAGACAGAACTGTCTTCACCGATCGAGACATCTCCAGTAACGACTGCACTTTCGTCGATAAAAACTGTATCCGCTATCTGCGGTGTATGATCTTCAAAATTACGAATATTTTTCATGGTTCATCTATCTATAATTTAAACTATTTGTTCTGATAAAAACTATACCATTGATTAGATCTGAATGAATAAATACAACTCATAATCAGGTAAAATCTTGGCCAATGGTTACTTCATCAAACCTCTCCAGCGCTGCCTCAACTTTACTGTCAAGGATTAAAACTTTCTGGCAGCGAAGTAGCTCCCTGCTGCTGACTTTTATTTGCGCTGTTTTGTCTCATGCCAGGATCACAATAGACACCCTTGGCTTGATATTCAAGTCCATCCTGAGACAGGTTGACCAGTTGATAGATTATCTTGCGCACCACCCCCTGCTGGATAAAATCGAGTCCATGTACCAGGAAACCAGGAAAAAGTTAACGCTGCTACAGGTATCTATCAAACATTCCAGGACCTACAAAAAAACCGTCGCCTATGCACAACTGGTACGATTGGACAAACCGATCGGTATCCTATTGCTGTTATGGCCTGCACTGATCGCATTATGGATCGCTGCACAAGGCTGGCCAGACACACTGGTATTATGCGTATTTGTTGTAGGCGTCATCCTGATGCGCTCTGCCGGTTGCGCCATCAATGATTATGCTGATCGGCATATCGATAACAAAGTTGAACGTACGAAACAACGCCCGCTGACATCCGGTAAGATCAGCGAGAAAGAAGCCCTACTGGTATTCGCCTCGCTCAGCCTGATGGCCTTTACCCTGGTACTGCTCTTGAACGAGCTGACCATCTGGATGTCACTGGGCGGAATCGTTCTTGCTGTCAGCTACCCTTTCATGAAACGTTACCACTACCTCCCCCAGGTACACCTGGGGGCCGCATTCGGCTGGGCCGCCCCGATGGCATATACCGCACAGGCAAACGAAGTCACTACCATCACCTGGCTGATCTTTCTTGCTACCGTGTTATGGGCGACGGCCTATGACACCATGTACGCCATGGTAGATTATGACGACGATATCAAAATCGGCGTTAAATCTACGGCGATCTTATTTGGCAACCAGGACCGACTGATCATCGGTATCATACAGCTGTTATTGATCTTGAATCTTTTACTTATCGGCCACCGTGCAGGCTTGAGCGGTTTCTATTACCTCGGCGTCTCGGCAGCAAGCTTGTTCGCTATCTACCAGCAATACCTGATCAAAGACAGAAACCGGGAACTCTGCTTTAAAGCATTTTTAAATAACAACTGGTTCGGCATGATGCTGTTTATCGGGGTATTTTTAGACTATCAGTTTGCAGATACGGTCTAATTTAAGAGTATTCACTCGTCATTGCGAGCGGAGCGTGGCAATCCCCTGTAAATAACTCGGTTGCTAATCGAGATTGCCACGCTCCGCTCGCAATGACGTTTAAGCCTTCACCGGGGCGCGGGCGATAGTCATCACACCCACTCTCATCACACCATTCTTTTTCAATATCCTGGCCAGCTCATTAACCGTTGCTCCCGTGGTCATCACATCATCGATGATCAATACATGCCGCTGATCTAGTGTCTGCGCCACTGCAAACGCACCTCTGATATTTCTTTTTCGCTGTTTCGCATCAAGACCGGTCTGAGCCGGTGTTCGACGATGCCTGACCACCGCATCGTATTCGATAGGGATACCTGATTTTTTCGCGACCACTCGAGATATCTCTACCGACTGATTAAAGCCGCGCTGACGTAAACGTGCATCATGCAAGGGAACGGGTAACAGACAATCAGGTGTCTCACCGGTCTGGCACAACTTCAACCACAGCATCTCACCGATGCTTCGTGCATGGCTGATCTTTTCGCCGAACTTGAGCTGATGCACCAGCCCGACGACGCTGTCTTCATATCGAAACAGGCTGTGGGCATAATCAAATCCCGGGGCTTGCTTGATACAGCGGCCACATGTAACGCTGTTGCTGATATCTTCCGGTAGAGGTAATGCGCAGTGCAGACAACAGTTTTCATTATGTGGCAGCGACTTATAGCAGTCCGGGCATATCTCGATGGCCTGATCGACTGTCTTATGGCAGAGAATACACCGTGAAGGAAACAGGTGTGAAAATAACTTGTGCGCAAGTTCCATTTTGCTACTCATCCGTGTAGTGTAAAATGCATTGATTATAACCAGCCAGATAACCGAAAACTACTCACTATGTCAGAATCACATAACCTGGAACTACGCAATAACTGGTCAAAACAGGAAATAAGCAGCCTGTTCGAACTACCTTTTAACGACCTGTTATTCCAGGCGCAGTCTATACACCGCCAGCACTTCGACCCTAACCAGGTCCAGATCAGCACGCTTTTGAGTATAAAAACTGGTGCCTGCCCGGAAGACTGTGGCTACTGCTCGCAGAGCGCACGTAATGACGCAGAGGTCGAACGTGAGCGCCTACTCCCGCTGGATGAAGTCATCGAACAGGCTCAGCTGGCAAGAGATACTGGTGCCAGCCGTTTCTGCATGGGCGCAGCGTGGCGCAACCCGACCGACAAGAACCTCGATAAAGTTATCGACATGATCATCGCGGTCAAAGGTTTAGGGCTGGAGACCTGCGTCACCCTGGGCATGCTAACGAACGAGCAGACACAACGCCTGAAACAAGCCGGTCTGGATTACTATAACCATAACCTGGATACATCGCCCGAATATTATGGTGATATCATCACCACCCGCACATACCAGGACAGGCTCGACACACTGCAGCATGTAAGAGATGCAAACATCAATGTCTGCAGCGGTGGCATCCTGGGCATGGGTGAAAAGCTCGAAGACCGCGTCTCCCTGCTTCAGCAGTTGTCCAACCTGCCGCAGCACCCTGAGAGCGTACCGATCAACATGCTGGTCCAGGTCGAAGGAACACCGTTACACGGTGTCGAGAAACTCGATGCACTGGACTTCATCCGCACCATCGCCGTCGCCCGAATCCTGATGCCGGCGTCTTATGTCCGTCTATCAGCCGGCCGCACAGAGATGTCAGATGAGACCCAGGCATTATGCTTTTTTGCCGGTGCTAACTCCATTTTTTATGGCGACAAGCTGCTGACCACGGACAACCCGGATCAGCACCACGATCAGTTACTGTTCGAAAAACTAGGACTGAAAAAAGCACAGGCAAACATTACGCAAGAAACCAGCAAACAATCTGCTTGCGGCTGCTCCTGATCTGTCGCCAAGCATAGTTCCACTCTGAGTTGAAAGACCTAAGAAAAGCACTTGCCGAGAGAAAACAGCAGTTTCGTTATCGTACTCGCCGCATAACAAAGAGCCCGCAACAGGTCGAGATGATCATCGACGACAGTAACGTCATCAGCTTCTGTAGCAATGATTACCTGGGGCTGGCAAACAACCCAGCGGTCAAACAGGCCATGATAGACGCCGTTGAACACTACGGTGTTGGCAGCGGAGCGGCACACCTGGTCAACGGCCACAGCAGCGCACATCATCAGCTCGAAGAAGAACTGGCAGAATTTAGCGGTTATCCACGTGCCCTTCTATTCTCTACCGGCTACATGGCAAACCTTGGCCTGTGCCAGGCACTGATCGATAAAAGTGACTATGTTTTTGAAGACCGTTTAAACCACGCTTCATTGATCGATGGCGGCCTGATCAGTGGTGCACGTCTGCAGCGATATCTGCACAACAACGTATCCAGCCTGCAGACAAAACTGGCAAAATTATCTGGTAGCGATGCTGAAAAGTTAGTGCTGACCGATGGCGTGTTCAGCATGGATGGAGATATTGCAAGACTGCCTGAACTATCTACCCTGTGTAGAGAATCAGACAGCTGGTTGATGGTCGATGATGCACACGGCTTTGGTACCTTAGGTGAAACCGGCAAAGGCTGCCTGCAGCATTTTTCTCTGACAGCCGATGACGTCCCTGTATACATGGCCACCCTGGGCAAAGCGATGGGTACTGCCGGCGCGTTTATCGCTGGCAGCGAGGAACTGATCGAAACCATAATCCAGCAGGCACGCACCTACATCTACACCACCGCGATGCCTGCAGCGATAGCAGAAGCGACACGTTGCAGTCTAAATATCATCCAGACCGAACCACAACATCTGCAGAATCTCAACGATAACATCGCCTATTTCAAAACCTGTTGCAGCGACGCAGGACTGGACATAGAAAATAGCCAGACGGCGATACAGCCACTACTCATCGGTGATGACCAGGAAGCGATCAACCTGAGTCAGACCTTGTTTGAAAAAGGATTCCTGGTGACGGCGATCCGACCACCGACGGTACCCGAAGGCACCTCGCGCCTGAGGATCACACTGTCGGCAAGCCATAGACGAGAGCATATCGAACGATTGATCGATGCATTATGCCAATCTTTCGAACTTGTTAAATAGTACATGACCGCGAGGTTTATTCACTTTCCGATGATATAACGCTCATCATCGAAGGTAGCGACCCAGTCCGGTTTATAAACAACAAATATACTGACCAGCATACCGGTAACAAACATCTCGGGAAACATGAACATCGGCGTGTACAACAATGACTCTTCGATCAACTTTGCCAGCGGATAGGCATCGATCAGAGCAAGCAGTACAATCGAAGCCAGGCGACTGGCCGCAACTGCGATGCCCGCACCAAAAAATGCAGCCACGAATATATAGATAAAAAAATTATCCGGTAAAAGTTTTTGAGAAAGCTTGAGCACGCCATAGCTGGCCATCACTGGTAAAATGATACTCAAACAACCATTAGCGCCCATACTGATCAGTTCATTATGCTGCAGCAACACAGAGGCAAGCATGATAATACTCAGACCGAATATCGCCAGCGGCCAACCGAACATCAGGGTAAATAATGTCGCTCCAAGATGGTGAAAACCGAGACCGGGAGAAACACCCGCTTTTATCCCCCACAGTAAGAACAGCATGACCATCGCACCAAAGTAAACGTGCTGGCCAGAAACATTCTCAAGAAATTTCTTAAATGGTATTTTTGATGCCGCATATATCAGCATCGATAAAAATAAAGCATTTAATAACCACAACACAGAAGTCGGCATCAATTCTGCGGGGATATGCAGACCAATTAACCAGTTTGTCTCAATCGTCATCTATCTGACCACTTTGAAGTTTTAGCTGCAGAGTAAAGGGGTGCAGACACAAGATGTCTGCCAATATCTCATCGTCAGCCGGTGTATATCAATGATAAATATCATCTGAGCGAAAAAAAAGCCGACTCGATGAGACGGCTTTTTATCAGCTCGGAAACAAACTTATTTAGCTGCTTCGCGCTCCTTCACTTCTTTGATCACATCTTCGGATACATTCCTTGGCGCTGCTACATAGTGCAGGAATTCCATAGAGAACTGACCACGACCTGATGTCATGGTACGCAATGTACCGATATAACCGAACATCTCACTCAGCGGACATTCAGCCTTGATGCGAACACCGGTAGGACCCGCTTCCTGTGATTTGATCATGCCGCGGCGACGGTTAAGGTCACCGATAACATCACCAACGTGGTCCTCAGGTGTAAATACGTCAACCTTCATGATCGGCTCCATCAGCTGAGGACCTGCTTTCGGCATAGTCTGACGATATGCTGCTTTCGCTGCAAGTTCGAAAGCGACGGCTGATGAATCAACTGCGTGGAACTGACCATCGACCAGTGTTACTTTCCAGTCAAGACAAGGGAAACCAGCCAATACACCGTTATCAGACATTCCCTTGAAACCTTTTTCGATGGCAGGCCAGAATTCACGAGGTACGTTACCACCGGTTACCTTAGACTCAAACTCATAACCACTGCCTGGCTCACCTGGCTCGATGATATAGTCGATCTTACCGAACTGACCAGAACCACCAGACTGTTTCTTATGCGTGTATGAATCTTCGATACGCTGCGTGATGGTCTCACGGTAAGCCACCTGTGGTTTACCGATAGTCGCATCGATACCGTGTGTACGCTTCAGGATATCGACCTTGATATCAAGGTGTAATTCACCCATACCTTTAAGGATGGTCTCACCAGAGTCTTCATCAGTCTCAACACGGAATGATGGATCTTCTTTGATCATCTTACCCAGTGCGATACCCAGCTTCTCAGAAGCGCCTTTATCATTTGGTGAGATAGAGATCGAGATAACTGGATCAGGGAATACCATCGGCTCCAGTGTCGCAGGTTTCTTCTCGTCACATAACGTGTGACCGGTCTGTACGTTCTTCATGCCGACGACAGCGATGATGTCACCCGCCTGCGCGCCTTCCAGCTCGATACGCTCATCCGCGTGCATCTCAACCATACGGCCGATACGCTCTGTTTTACCGGTGAAGGTATTCAATACAGTCATACCTTTATCCATACGACCAGAGTAGATACGGACGAAGGTCAATGCGCCGAAACGGTCATCCATGATCTTGAACGCCAGTGCGCGTAATGGCTTATCTGGATCAACGATCGCATATTCACCGGTCTCGTTACCTTCAAGGTCAACTTCAGGCTGAGGTTTAACTTCGGTAGGATCAGGCAGGTAATCAACCGCTGCGTCCAGCACCAGCTGTACGCCTTTGTCTTTAAATGCAGATCCACAGTAAGTCGGGAAGAAGTCCATGGTCAGCGTGCCTTTACGGATACACTTCTTGATCTCTTCCGGCGTTGGCTCTTCACCGTCGAGGTAGCGTTCCATAACATCATCGTCCTGCTCTACTGCGGTCTCTATCAGTTTTTCACGCCATTCTTCGATCTGGTCAGCCATCTCAGCAGGCGGCTCTTCGATACGGTATGACGTAGTGTCTTTGTCGTTGTCCCAGATCCATGCTTTACGGGTCAGCAGGTCGACACAGCCTTTGAATTCATCTTCGATGCCAATTGGTAACACCATGACCAGTGGCACTGCGCCAAGCACGTCTTCTACCTGTTTGACCACGCGGTAGAAATCAGCGCCGATACGGTCAAGTTTATTGACGAAGATCACACGAGAGACTTCAGATTCGTTCGCATAACGCCAGTTGGTCTCAGACTGTGGCTCAACACCGCCAGAACCGCAGAATACACCGATGCCACCATCCAGAACTTTCAGTGAACGGTATACTTCGATGGTGAAGTCAACGTGTCCAGGTGTGTCGATGATGTTTAAACGGTGGCCATTCCACTCACAGCTGGTTGCTGCAGATTGAATAGTAATTCCACGTTCCTGCTCCTGTTCCATGAAGTCGGTAGTTGCTTCACCGTCATGCACCTCACCGGTCTTATGAATTTTACCGGTCAGTTTCAGAATACGTTCTGTGGTCGTCGTTTTACCCGCATCCACGTGGGCGAAAATGCCTATATTTCTGTATTTACTTAAGTCTGCCATGGTTCCACTACCTTAAAATGTACATAATTCTTAATGTACGTTTGTGTTAAAAAGTTACAAACCCTTTAAAGTGACAAAGCCGGTTCATTACAACCAGCTTTCCGACGACCCGCTTTTCGATGCCACTAATCAGGATTAATTTAGCCGGCGAATTATACAGCAAACTCAGATAAATATGTGGACTTATAACAGGCAAATAAATAAATTGTTTGTACAACTCGATCACACTGGTATCCATATAAGTTACTGAAAAATAAAAGCTTCATGGTGACCCGCAGGCTAATCTAATAAATAGCCCGTAACACGGCTCGAGATGGCAAACCAGCAATAATGCCGCTTTGTTTAAAAAAGGCCAGGCAACGCCCTCCTCAAGCGCCGACAGGCCCCTCCCACTTAGCGATAACCAAAATTGAGAATTGCGCTACACAGGCAAATAAAGCAAGATAGATGGATTTAAATATCCGTTTTACATACCCAGTTTTTTCAGGAACCAGCAATGAAGTTTATCCGACGCCTCTTTTTACTCATTATCACCTTCGCTTTCAGCCAGACCATGCATGCAGGCCAGGACAATAAAGATATTTTCTATGACATCCAGAAAAAGGGGGAAATAAAAGTGGGTGTATCTATCCTGCCGCCATGGGTGATGAGAAGTAAAGATGGCGGGCTCGTCGGTTTTGAAATCGATATCGCAAAACAGCTAGCCAAGGACATGGGTGTAAAAGTCAAATTCAAGGAATACCAATGGAGCGAGATGATTCCGGCGCTGAAAAAAGGCGAAATCGATATCATCGCTTCAGGCCTTTCGATCACACCCAAACGCGCGCTCGAGATCAATTACACTCAGCCATATTCGAGCTCGGGATACAGCCTGGTCACCAACCTGTCCCTGACCAAAGATTTCACCAGCATCAAAAACTTGAATAACGAGAAAGTTTTTATCACTGCCGTACAGGGTACAGTCTCGGCTGACCTGGCAAAAAGGGTTTTTCCGAAGGCAAAACTTGATCTAAGAAAAACCGAAGAGGATGCAACTTCTGCCGTGGTTAACGGTACCGTGCATGCTTTTGTTTCATCCTCACCGATCCCGGAATTCATATCGATAAAACATCCGGATGAGGTAGATCTACCGCTCAAAAAACCGCTGCTGACGACAAAAGAAGCATTTGCTATCAGGAAGAACAACCAGGAGATGCTGCATTATCTGAATTCCTGGATCGTTGCACACGAAGCTGACGAATGGATAGATAGTTCTCATAAGTACTGGTTTAAAAGCCTGAAATGGCAGTCCCAGGTCACTAAATAATATGACGATGGCAATCCAGAACGGCCGTTTTAGCTTTCACATCGCTAGCAATATCGATATGAAACGCCTGAACAGCTTTTTCATACTGTTCTTTATCAGCGCTATAGTCATCGCGCAGACAAATGGCATCACAAAACTACCGGAATCGTATCGTACGCCGCTTTCAGACATGGTTTATGAAGACCTGAATGAATGGCGCAGCGAACCGGAAGAAGAAAACCCCTGGCGCGAAAAAAGTGAAGAACCACTGATCAAACCAAGACTGAAAGTCGAGCTTTTCCCGAAATACAATTATGACAGCCTGCAGAACCCTGTCTCAGACAGCCTGTTCCAGAATCAGAACGAGATAGAAAGGCCGGTATCAAATATCCTGGAATATAAATTTGAATAATATTTATTTAAATTTATCTGAGTACATAATATTTATAAACCTGTCTAAGGAATAGCCAATCACTGATACCGATATCAGGATTTCCTTACAACCAGCAAACAACTTCAATACTAAATTCATATACTGATAAACAAAGCACCAGGCTCATTGCTCAGCCTGGCACTCAGGCGATGCCGCCAGGGACACGTTGTATTACAGGAGGTGATCATGAACGAACCATCTGAGAGACCAGCATTGCCCGTAAGCGAGAACACGGGCAAATGTTATATCGACCCTGAAAGTACCCGGATCTTTATAGAAGCACTATTGAAGTCTAGAGCGGTTAATGTTTCAGATGAAACATTAACCGCAGGGCCACAGGATAATCCTGAACAAGGCCAAACGATTGGGTCAGGGTAAGATCAACTTAATAATTAATAAAGACCTTACCCGACAGGCATCAACTACTTACCTGGACGACCACGACTCGCGGTTTTGCGCTCATGCTCTTTCAGAAGCTTTTTACGAATACGAATACTGTCTGGCGTAACTTCCACCAGCTCATCGTCATCAATAAATTCCAGCGCCTGCTCCAGTGTGTACTGAATATGCGGTGACAATGTCAACGCTTCATCTGTACCTGATGCACGCACGTTGGTTAATGGCTTGGGTTTAATAGGATTAACCACCAGATCATTATCACGTGAATGAATACCCACTATCTGGCCTTCATATACTTCATCAGCATTGCCAACCAGTAATTTACCACGCTCCTGCAAAGGACACAGTGAATAAGCAACTGCCTTACCTCTGGCATTAGAGACCAGCACACCATTTGGACGCTGCCCGATATCATCATTAATAGCAGGACCGTAATGATCGAACACGCTATATAACAAACCAGTACCACGAGTCATTGAAAGGTAATCCGTTCTAAAACCAATCAAACCACGTGCCGGAATAATGAAATCAAGTCTGACGCGGCCTTTGCCATCCTGAACCATATCTTTCAGTTCAGCCTTACGAATACCCAGTGCTTCCATTACCGCACCCTGGTGCTCAACTTCAATATCAGCAGTCAGCTCTTCATAAGGCTCCAGCTTAACGCCATTCTCTTCGTGCACGATCACTTCAGGACGACCAACAGCCAGTTCGAAGTTTTCACGGCGCATGGTTTCAATCAAAACAGAAAGATGCAGCTCGCCACGGCCAGATACTTTATATTTATCGCCTTCGACCTGTTCTACTCTAAGCGCAACATTGTGTTTTAATTCCTGCTGCAGGCGGTCCCAGATATTTCGGCTGGTGACATATTTACCTTCCTGGCCGGAAAATGGCGATGAGTTCGCCTGAAACGTCATACTTATTGTCGGCTCATCGACAGTCATTGCCGGCAGTGCTTCAACTTCATTAGGATCACAGATAGTATCGGAGATCGATAATGGGTCAATACCCGTTATCGCAACGATGTCGCCCGCTTCTGCCTGCTCAGCCTCAACCCGTTCCAGACCATGAAAACCCAATACCTGGCCAATACGTCCACTGCGCTCCTTACCATCATCACCCACAATTTTCACAGCCATATTGGTTTTGACAATACCACGGCGAATTCGGCCAATACCAATAATACCGACATAACTATTGTAATCGAGTGTTGAAATCTGCAACTGGAAAGGTCCATCAACATCAAATTCTGGCGCGTGCACGTGCTCTACAATTGCTTCAAACAGTGGCGTCATATCACCACTGGTGATATCGGCATCTGTACCGGCAAAACCATTTATCGCTGAAGCATAAATAACCGGGAAATCTAATTGCTCATCAGTCGCTCCCAGCTTATCGAATAGATCAAAGGTTAAATCCAGTGCACGATGAGGGTTAGCACCCTCACGGTCAATCTTATTAATAACTACGATTGGTTTAAAGCCCATTGCAAAGGCTTTCTGGGTTACGAAACGGGTCTGCGGCATTGGGCCGTCAACTGCATCAACCAGCAATAAAACTGAATCAACCATAGAAAGCACACGTTCGACCTCACCACCAAAGTCGGCGTGTCCCGGTGTATCTACGATATTGATATGGTAATCATTCCAGTCAATCGCCGTATTTTTCGAGGTGATGGTAATACCACGCTCTTTTTCCTGATCGTTGGAGTCCATGATGCGCTCGGTTGGCGCTTTACGCTCATCCAGGGTGCCAGATTGTTCAAGCAATTTATCAACCAGCGTCGTTTTGCCGTGGTCGACATGGGCGATGATTGCAATGTTACGGATTTTAGCGCTCACGATAATTCTCTTTAAATAGGAAAAAAGGGGCGCATTATATGCGTTTATTGGAAAATAAACTGTATTAATTTAGGGCTAGACGGTTTTTATGGCCAAAAACCGGAATATCATCACGTCACGACTACAGGCCCGGAGAGTCCTGAGTAGCCCTTTAAAACAACAGAGACAGCGAGACGCGCCTCAGCATAGCGCGCTTAGAGTATTATGCGATCGCGTGCGGCCTGAGCTCTTTCAGTATCACCCGCCTCGTCACATATTTTCGCCAGCTCCTCCAGAGCACGGACATTATCTTTGTCGACTTCCAGAGCCTGTTCACAGTAGTGGCAGGCCCTGTCATAATCACCCTGCTTCTGCGCAACTCTTGCCAGACCAAGAACAGCATACAGGTCATGATCTACTCTCAGGCTGGAATTATAATGTTGCACGGCTTCATCCAGCCGTCCCAGAGAAACCAGCGCATCACCGACACGCGTCCACAGTGACTGGTTTTCAGGATCCTGATCCAGGATCTTTCCCCACCAGAAAACCGCTTTCTCGATATCCAGTTTGCCACGGAAACAGTCGCCCATGCCAAACAGTGCAAAGTTATTCTTGGGATCCAGTTCCAGCGCATTTTCATAATGATCCATAGCGCGATCATATTCTTTACGTCGACGGTATATATTGCCGATCATGGTCATCAACACCACGTTGTGAGAAGTATTTTTAGATAGCAGCTTCTCAAAACAGTCCAGTGCTTTTTCATCGTTGTGCTGAGCATAATAAACATTGCCCAGACCGAGCAATGCGAATGGGTCATAGGGCTTGATGACCAACGACTGCTCATAGAAATCGATCGCGTTATTACTGTCGTTAAGCTTGTGATAAGCATCTGCGATACGAACCATGACATGACTGTCTTTTTCATTGATCTCAAGATAACGCAGCCAGTACGGGATTGCTGCCAGCGGCTGCTTCATTCCACGGCGCGCATCACCGGCCCCACGCAGGGCAAAAATATTGTTCGCGTCTTTTTTCAGTACCGCGTCATATTGTGCGCCGGATTCTTCAAATCGATTCAGTTTGCGATATATATCACCCAGGCCAGATAGCACGTATGGGTTTTCCTCATCGATTCCTTTCGCTTCCAGGTATGCTTTTTCAGCTTCTTCCAGTCGGCCGGCACGAAAAAGACGACTGCCCTTCTTGGATAATTCGATGACCGCTTTTTTAGATATTCCTGACATATTTATTTATTTCGTTTTTTAGGCAATTCAAAGAACAAATCTTACATCGATAGTTAATTAATATATAGCGCATTTTTGCTGAGATTACGTCCGTTTATTTCAGAATCCTGCGATCTCATAGGTAATGCCATTTTCAGAGCGCCCGGATACACCCCGTTGCGAACTAAAATACAGGCGCTTTCCGTCAGGACTAAATGCCACCCCGGTAACCTCTGACTGGTCATGGCCTGCGAGCTGCGCGATCGGATATAAAGCACCCTGACCGTCTATCACCACGATCTGCATGTCACCACCATCTTCAGCAACATAGATATCACCAGTTTGTGAGACAGTAACATTATCCACCCCGGTGAGTATCGGTGTCATGTAATCGGCGGCATCATACACTATCTCGAGCACCTGGCTCACCGTATGGTATGACCAAACCCGGTTATCGCCTTTGCTGGTAAATATGATTCGACCATCAAAGTAAGCAATACCCTCACCACCATCAAAACTTAGCGCCGAGGCTACCTGGTATCGTGTCGCCTGCTGTAATGCCTGTGGATCAGGAACCACAGACCAGCTCAACGTTTGCTGGCCGGCTTGCCTGACAGCCACTTCAAGCGTACCAGCAGCAAGGTCCGGGAAGCCGTCACTGCCAGGGCTGTCTGCAGTAAAGCGATACAGACAACCGTCAGGTTTATCCTCTGTCAGGTACAGGTGCTTGTGTACCACATCAACCGCAACCGCTTCATGATTGAACACCCCGAGTGCAGGACGCACGACCGCAGGCGTTTGGCCATCTAGATAGCACTCCCAGACGAGGCCATCATCGACCTCTTCACAGGACAACCAGCTACCCCACGGGGTGGCGCCACCTGCGCAGTTGCGGCGGGTATTCTCGAGAATGGAGTATGCATCCGTCACTTCGCCATCTGCGTTAAACACGACGGCACCGGCACCGCCGTTCGGCTGAACCTCGCTGTTCGACACATAGACCCAGCCACCACCCTCTCTGGCAAAGCATGCGCCACCGTCAGGAGCAGCATGCCAGAGGTAACCCTGCCCGGTTATTACCGGTTCCGAAGATCTGGCGATAATGCGAGAACTAAAACCGGCGGGCAGCCGCACATCATTCTCGTCAGCGTCCAGCAACGCATTACTCTGCTGGTTACTGCAGCCACCGAGGAGAACATTTGACCATACCGCACCGGTACCATAGACACTGAGGCCACACAGGCCATGTTTGAGAAATCTTCTTTTAGTTAAATCGACCATATATGTACACCTCGAACAATTTCCTGACCTGATATAAATATTTTACAATCCATTTTTCGCTCGCGTAGAATGTGCAGCCAATGTCACATAATAATACAAAACACGCCTACCTGATCGATAGCAGTATATATATCTTCCGTGGCTGGCACGTATATTCTGAAGACATCGTCGATAGTGAGGGCAATCCGAGTAACGCGGTATATGGCTTTACCGAGTTTCTCCGCGAATTACTCGAGCTCGAACAGCCAGAGTATATCGCCTGTGCATTCGACGCCAAGCAGACCAACTCCTACCGACGCGAGATATTCCCGGACTATAAGGCCAACCGCCCGCCTGCGCCTGTCGAACTAAAAAGCCAGTTCAAACATTGTCGTGACTTTTGCAGGGCAGCGGGGATTGCCGACTTCTCCAGTAATCGTTTTGAAGGTGACGACATCATCGGCACACTGGCAACGCGACTGCGCGAAGACGGCTTCAGGATCACCATCCTCAGTGCTGACAAAGACCTCGCACAGTTACTTAAGCCAGGTGACGTATGGTGGGACTACGCGCGCAATAAAATTTTGCATTACAAAGATGTAGAAAAAAACTTCGGCGTAAAACCTGAACTGATCGCCGACCTGCTGGCACTGGCCGGTGACAAGGTCGACAACATCCCGGGCATACCCGGCATCGGTTACAAGATGGCATCCAACCTGTTAAAAAAATACCCCGGTGTAGAACACATTCTGGACAACATCGAAAAGATTTCAGAGATGAAATTTCGCGGCTCAAAACGAATACAGGAACTGGTCGACCAGCACCAGCATATCCTACCCATGACCAAGCAGCTGACCACGATCGTTACCGACGCGGAGTTCAAAGGACCTAAAACAGACTTACGCTGGGCGGGCATAAACGAAGACGCGATGATCACCATGTTTAACCGGCTGGATGCGGCAAGAGGGCGTCGTGAGCGCTGGTATAATTTACAACCCGCTTATTAAAATCTTTGATAATCCTGTTCAATAAACCATTCGACGTACTCTGCCAGTTCACCGATGAACAGGGACGCCAGACACTCGCCGACTTCATCAATCAAAAAGATGTATACGCCGCAGGCAGGCTGGACCGAGACAGCGAAGGACTGGTCCTGCTCACCGACGACGGTAAGCTTCAGCACAGCATCACCGACCCAAAGAACAAAATGCAAAAAACCTACTGGGTGCAGGTAGAAGGTGAAGTTACTGACAATGCCATCATCCAGTTAACAACAGGCATAAAACTCAAAGACGGTTTAACCAGACCGGCCAGGGCAAAAAAGATAAGTCCACCAGAGAACTTATGGCCTCGAGTTCCGCCCATCCGTGAACGCAAAAACATACCGACATCATGGCTCGAACTAAGTATCAGAGAAGGACGAAACCGCCAGGTAAGACGGATGACAGCTGCTGCCGGTTTCCCCACATTGCGCCTGATACGCGTCAGTATCGGTGACTGGCAGTTAAAAAAACTAAAACCAGGTGAATTTATCAAAATACTGTCGTAACATCTGTACCAACAAAAACCATCGCCGGTGAGAATAAAATAATAAAGGATCTTGGCCGCAGTACACTCTACGCCTCCCTGCTTTCAGTTTTAACCATTACTTTAATCTGCTGCGGCTGCGCCCCGGTAAAATCACCAAACAACCTGGATGAAGATTCGCAGGATGGCATATTGACCATTAAATTTAAAACGCTCTGGTAAAGAACCGGGTTACCTGAGCAGGCCGAGACCTGTGACGACCTGATATTCTGTTAATTGACTCAGTTTTTCACTATCTGAAACCGTAATAGCACCGGCAACATCCATCCATCCCGCTCCTGCTAGCCACTCTGGCAAGTCTACCGTGCCCTGAAATCGCCTCGGTACAACATAACAATTTCCACCTCGATACAGACAGTTGAATGCTTCGTCCTGCGAGATCAACTGCTGCAGATAGTCCCAGGAAGATCCTGCATCGGAGAAACGTTTTACCGTTAATGGATATTCAATTTCACCGTCATTATGTGACCAATGACTTGTTTCGATCGCAAAAGAACGTTCGCGGACGAAACCCTGAAAATGAAGGTGATTAACAGACGCGCCTGCTGCCAGGCTATTAAAACCGACACCAAAACCAGGGAACACTTCTGATAATTCAGCAGCCAGTGAACACACGTACCGGTGATCTGCCCACGTTAACAGTTGAGAGCTGTTCTTTTCTGGTGATAACACGATTAGCAGGTGGTATTCTGAAAACGGAAACTTATTGAACAGCACACGTGAGTTGACGCCCTTAAACTCACCTTCCCACAAGATCTCTGGCTTCAGGAACGGTTTATTAAAATGAAACTTCGATCCGTCATATGGCTGGATTATAGAATTTAAAACCTGGGAGGAAGCGCGTGCCGGGCGTAACCGGCGCATCGCGTTATACGTCACCTCCCAGTTGCCGATCGTCCTGTTTTGCCAGACAGGGATTGCATCTAACTCAAGCTCCAGCAACTGCTCGAAAACATCGATGTCGTCCTGTGTCGCATCGAGTTTTCCTGCGATGAAGTTATCTTTCAGTGCGACAAACGTGCTCGCTAAAGCATCTTCAAGCTCGCCCTGCAAATACTTATCTTGATGGCTGTTTGCCAATACCAGTATAAACGCCCCCAACTCATCATCGGATAGCATGCCTTTTAGCTTGTTAACGAACAGTTGTTTGAATTGTGTTAAATCTTTAGCAATAAACATAAATGTACAGGCAAAAGCTTTAACCTCAGATTAGGGCAGGATGCCCGTAATTAGAATAACGCATAACACCATGGATAGTGTGTAGCAGGGTAATGCATATGTCCACGGAAGGACGGTAGTAGAACAATGCAGGAGCAATTGTCGAGGTGCAGTTGTCGAGGCATAGAGAAAACTTTTTAAACTAATAAAGTTGAAATTTTGTCATTGCGAGCGAAGCGCGGCAACCTCATACTAGCCGCTCAGTCGCTTAATGAGGTTGCCGCGCTTCGCTCGCAATGACGATGATTAAGGCATACTGCGTTTGCTGCGCAGCCATTTGGTCAGCGGCTCCCAGTCTTCCAGATCCTGGTAGACCTGGTAAGGCGCCATTTCGAAGATGCCGATACCACGCTCTTCAGCGCGGATATAATTTTGTGTATCACGCAACGTAGCCACATAGGGTAATTTCATCGATTTGATAAAATCGTAAAGCGCAGAAAAAATAATCGTATTCTCACGAACACGGTTAGCGATGACACCGATCTTTACTTCCTTGCGCGCAACCCGGCCATTCTTTTGTACCTCTTCCATATATTTGATGGCCGCACGCATATCGATGGGTGATGGCAGTACGGGAAACAGAACCGTTTCCACCTTCCGCAGTATCTGGGTAAGCTCTTTACCATGGACACGTGCGGGAGCATCGATGATCAGGTAGTCAGTATCTTTCGGGGCACGCAGCGGATCTTTGTGTGCAGCGATACCTTCGATATGCGGCCATTGCTCACCACGCGCTTCCAGCCAGGCCATGCTTGATTCCTGCGGGTCATAATCTGCAAGCACGACCTTCTTACCCATCTCATAGGCAAAATAACTGGCCAGGTTAGTGGATATGGTACTTTTGCCGCAACCACCTTTGGCGTTTAACACCAGTATCGTCCTCATTTTTATCCCCTGTTTTTTATACTGTATAAATTGTAAACAATAGAAAAAATATTACACGATTTCTCATAGAAAATTGTAAAAGATTACTCAGCGCACCAGGTTAAAGCAGGATGCACCAGGTTGTTACACTTTTCACGTCATTAACAGTCATGAATATTTAACAAAAACTTCATAACTGATTGAAAGTAGATACGTTATATTCTTCACGACATTCTGGCATATTAATTGCTGTATTGATTTTATAGAGAATCTTCAAACAGGAACAGGCACCTGTTTAATTGAGAAAAAAGGAAAACTTAATGATATATCTTAAAGCGCCGATGCTCGTGGCACTAACCATGTCCACTATCTTTATCGTATTGAACATAATCGCTGTCACCTCCGGTACGGCAGATATATTCTATCTGCAGGTTGATCAGTTCATCAAAGATTTAATATAACGTATCAAACAACAAGAATTCACTCCAGCAAGAAAAAAGCCCCGATACATTATCGGGGCTTTTTTCTTGAAACGGACTAATTCAAACAGATTGGCTGTCTTTCTCTACAGGGTCTTGATACCAGCAATCAATTCAGCAACCGCTTTCTGTCCGTCGCCGTATAACATCTGCGTATTATCGGCATAGAACAGGTGGTTCTCGATACCGGAGAAACCGGCACCTTTACCACGCTTGATGACGATGACATTATGCGCATGATCAGCATCCAGAATCGGCATACCGTAGATCGGACTATCAGGATTTGTGCGAGCCACCGGATTGACCACGTCGTTGGCACCGATCACCAGGGCGACATCAGCGGTCGGGAATTCCGGATTGATCTCTTCCAGATCCAGGATCTTGTCATAATCCACGCCGGCTTCAGCAAGCAACACATTCATATGGCCTGGCATACGGCCAGCCACCGGGTGTATGGCATATTTCACATCCACACCTCGCGCTTCCAGAAGGTCCTGCATTTCTTTTAACTTATGCTGCGCCTGCGCGACAGCCATACCGTAACCCGGTACGATGATGACTTTCTGGCCATAGGCCATCATGATAGCGGCATCCATTCCCTGGATCTCTTTCATGCTGCCTTCGATATCCTCTTCTGCTGCCGCGCCACCGTCGCTGCCAAAGCTGCTGAACAGTACGTTGGAGATCGGGCGGTTCATAGCTTTCGCCATCAGCTGGGTCAACAGGGTACCGGAAGAACCTACCACGGTTCCTGCGATAATCATCGCCGCGTTGTTCAGTACGAAACCTTCGAACGCCACCGCAAGACCAGTCAGGGCATTGAACAATGAGATCACGACAGGCATATCGGCACCGCCGATCGGCAGCGTTACCATGATGCCGAGAACGAGAGACAGCACGAAGAATATGACCACGTAATTAAAAGCAGGTTGCCCGGTAGCGACCAGGTAACCAAAAATACATACCGCAATGAACAGAGCGATATTCATCACCTGGTGCATTGGAAGTCGCAAGCGTCTTTTTCATGATGCCCTGCAACTTGGCAAAAGCGATCGCAGAACCCGAGAATGATACCGCACCGATCACCGCACCGAGTACCGCCAGGATCTGCACGGTCAGACCGTGGCTTTCACCGCCGGCAGACAGTTTCACCAGCTCGACCGCAGCAATCGCGGCAGCTGCACCACCACCCATGCCGTTATACATGGCGATCATCTGTGGCATATCAGTCATCGCAACGCGTTTTGCTGAGATATACGCCACAGCAGAACCGACGATGATGGCAACCAGCATCAGCTGCAGGTTAATATTGCCGATATCCAGTGTTATCTGCGGTGCACCAAAGGTAGCGACGGAAGCCACTAACATGGCGATACCTGCCCAGACGATACCGCGATGCGCGGTCACCGGAGATGACATCTGCTTGAGGCCGATAATGAATACTGCAGCGGTAACAAAATAAACTGCGTCAATAAGTAAATTCATTATTGCGCTCCTTCATTTTTCGGCTTTGCTGTATGAAACATCTCCAGCATGCGAACCGTTGCCACGTAACCGCCGACAGCATTTCCAGCCGCCATCGCAACCGCGATAAAGCCGATAGTCAATTCAAGCGTACCGTCTGCATTGCCCATGACGATCATGGCACCGACCAGTACGATGCCGTGGATAAAGTTAGAACCAGACATCAAAGGCGTGTGCAGGATGACCGGCACACGGCTGATCACTTCGTAGCCGGTGAAGGCTGAAAGCATAAATATGTATAACGCGGGTAGACCTTCAATCATTACTCTGCACCACCTGACTTGTTTTCATTCCGGTATTGTTCGTGCACGATGGCGCCATCGCGTGTCAAGACACAACCCGCGATGACATCATCCTCAAAATCCAGTTCCAGATTACCGTCTTCCGAGATGAATGGTGATACCAGGTTGAACAGGTTCTTGGCATACATCTCACTGGCATGGATCGGCAGCTCGCCGGCCACGTTTAACGGTCCATGAATAGTGACACGGTCTTTGTACTGGACGGTTTCACCGGGCTTTGTCAGCTCGCAGTTACCGCCACCTTCAGATGCCAGGTCGACGATCACAGCACCGGTCTTCATGTCTTCGACCATGGCTGCAGAAATGATTTTCGGTGAAGGACGACCGGGGATGGCTGCGGTACTGATGATGACGTCCGCCATCGAAATATGTTTAGCCAGCACGTCCTGCTGCTGCTGTTTTTCTTCGTCGGTCAGCTCACGCGCATAACCGCCTTCGCCATCTGCACTGACACCAGTATCGATAAACTTACCGCCCAATGACTCGACCTGCTCTCTTGTTGCACTGCGCACATCATATGCTTCGACGATCGCGCCCAGGCGTTTTGCCGTAGCGATAGCCTGCAGCCCCGCGACACCAACACCGATGATCAGCACTTTCGCTGGTCGGATAGTACCTGCCGCGGTCGTCAGCATAGGGAAGAACACTGAGGCCAGCTGCGCGCCCATCAATACGCCCATATATCCTGCGATAGACGCCTGTGATGACAACGCATCCATCGACTGGGCACGGGTGATACGCGGCACCAGCTCCATCGCCAGCGAAGTGATCTTCTTCTCACACATCAGCTTCATCATATCGGCGTTTTTACTGGGCATCATAAAACCGACGACGGTGCAGCCGTCTTTCATCTGCTTCAGCTCGTCCATGCTCGGTGGCATCACTTTGAAGACCAGGTCTGCATCTTTATAGAGTGCCGCTGCATCGGCAACAATTTCGACATCACTGAAATCCTCATCTTTGAAATAAGAGGACAACGCAGCACCCTGCTGCATAGCGATATTGAGACCTGTGGCGCTTAGTTTCTTGGCAACTCCAGGCTCTAACGCAATGCGTCTTTCGCCTGGAGCAATCTCATTTGGTACAACCAGCCTAGTGGGCATGGGGACTCCGGAACGTCAACTAAAATAATGGGCGGTATATTACATTATTTCTTAATCAGAATGGGGACTTATCGTGCAATTCTAATCGATGAAAATCTGAATATGACACTCGCATCATACATTAGAATGTGTTCGGCAAATACGAATTACTTGAGCATCAAAGCTAAATCTGTCAGTCTTCGTCAACAAAAGTCCATAACAACCAAAAACCATAGTAAAAACGTGTCAGAAAAAATCAGTTATCAACATGGCCCCCAGGAGAAACTGGGCATCCTCCTGGTCAACCTGGGATCACCGGATGCGCCCACGCCATCAGCTGTTCGTCGATACCTGGCACAATTCCTTGCTGACCCCCGGGTGGTCGAGAGCAACCGGATTATCTGGTGGTTAGTCCTGCACGGCATCATACTGCGTTTTCGCCCGTCACGAGCCGCCAGGGCTTATCGCAAAGTATGGACTGAAAACGGTTCACCACTGCTGCACTTCACCCGATTACAAACCCAGGCGATACAGAAAAAGCTCGAAGACCGGTTTCGCGGGCATGTCATCGCTGATATGGCGATGACCTATGGCAAACCCTCGATAAAAAGTGGCCTCGAAGGCCTACGAAAAGCCGGCGCACGACGTCTGCTGATCCTTCCGCTGTATCCGCAGTATTCGGGCACCACCACGGCCGCCGTCTTTGACCAGGTCACCGATGTCCTCCAGGGCTGGCGCTGGCTGCCCGATCTGCGCATGATCAACCAGTATCACGATCACCCGAAATATATCGAGGCCCTTGCCAATAGCATCAAGAACCAGTGGGCCAGCAATAAACGCGGTGACCTGCTGCTATTCTCATTTCATGGCATCCCGCAGCGCTATGTTAATAATGGCGACCCATACTTCTGCCATTGTCAGAAAACGGCTCGACTGGTCGCTGAAAAACTGGAACTGAAAGATGAGGAGTGGAAAGTCGTTTTCCAGTCCCGCTTCGGCCGTGAACCCTGGTTACAACCCTATTGCAGCGTGACACTGCAGGAGCTTCCCGCCTCAGGCATAAAGAGTGTCGACCTGATATGCCCTGGATTTTCTTCGGATTGCCTGGAGACGCTCGAAGAGATCAAGATGGAAAATAAAGACCTGTTCATAGAGGCTGGCGGCGAAACTTTTAATTACATCCCCTGTTTAAATGACAGCGAAGACCACATGACCGCCCTGTGCGAAGTACTCACCGCACACATGTTCGGCTGGCCAGAAACAATGCCAAACTGGGATGCCGGCAAGCTGGCCGTAGAAGCCAATAAATCTAGACAGCGTGCGATAGAAATGGGCGCCAAGAAATGACGATTCATGGAAAAGGATCATCTCGACAAAATCGTTGGGTACGATTTTGAACGCGCATAGCGCGGCCCGAAGGGCGAAAGGCAGGAAGCCTGAAATACACAGCCGATTTTTGGCAACGAGAGACCTTTACATCCACCTCAGGTGAAAAGTAAAAAACCACTAATAGGCGTCAGCCAGTGCCTGCTTGGTGATGCCGTACGTTATGATGGCCAGTCTAAGGCCAACCAGATCATCCTTGAACAACTAAGCCAGATATTTGAATTTTTACCGGTCTGCCCGGAAGTCGAAGCCGGACTTTCAGTTCCACGGCCACCGGTTAGACTCACCGATAGCATCGAAAATCCGAGACTCACCGGACGTGATGACCGTTCGATAGATGTTACAGAAATCATGCTGACGTACTGCAGCAACAAACCTGCCGAACTGAAAAAACTGGCAGGCTTTATCTTCAAAAGCCGCTCACCAAGTTGCGGCCTGAATAGCACACCTGTTTTTATAAACGAAGAATGTGTGACTGAAACCAGTCGGGGAATTTTTGCAAGAAAGTTGAGTGAATCCTATCCAGCAATGCCGGTTATAGAAGACTGTGAACTCGAAGACGAACAACTTCTTAACAGCTTCATTCAATCAACGTTACAACGGTAGAAAACCAGATCACTTGATCTGATCAGTTGCTGCGATTTGTTATGGATCTTTATCTGACCACACTGCAAACTCATTACCGCTTGGCTCTGTGAAGTGAAAACGACGACCACCTGGAAATGGGAAGATCGGCTTTACGATATCACCATTAGCTTTTATTACTTTTTCCCGGGTTGCCTCAAGATCATTGCTATAAAACACGATTAGCGCAGCACCATTGCTTGCTGATGATGACAGATCTGATTTAAAGAAACCGCCATCAAGACCCTGATTTGTAAATGCTGAATATTCCGGCCCGAAGTCTTGAAACGACCATCCAAAGACCTGGCTAAAGAAATCTTTTGTTGCCTGCAAATTCTTTGCAGGAAGCTCAACGTAATTTATTTTCTCGTGTTCATTCATGCGTCTTTACCTTCACACGCGCAACAGATGAGACAGCGTCTCCTGTGCTTTTTTGTAACCCAGATCGATCATCTCTGACGCCCGGTCAAACTCCAGGGTTCCGCATGCATTCCTTGCGATTTCGATGACGTGGTCTGGTGGATAAGCGGCTATCTTCTGTCGGGCGATGGTACTCTGCATGGCATCGAATGCCTGGTCGGCAATCTCATATGCGTCCCAGTCGTGACCACTGCTCTTCGACTCGGGCCGTTGAAAGTTTGAAACAAAGTTGAGCACTTTCTCGTGAAACGGTGATATCTCACCAGGCGTTTCCTGTTTTTTATTCAACACTTCGTGGAATTCCGGTATGCCCCCGAGGTTAACAGCGATGGTACGTTCGGTTTCGTCGCTGAATGTTGGCGCGATAGGTACCGGGTTTAATACCCCGCCATCGATGAGATCGACACCGTTATAATTGAACGGCGTAAAAAATAGGGGCAGCGAGATGGAGGCTCTTATAGCATCGAACAGTCTTCCTGAATTTATCCAGACTTCCTTCTCGCTGAATACATCTGCTGCCGTCGCCGTATAAGAAAGCGGAAGGTCTTCGATTAGCTGATCACCTACCAGTTCGACCAGTGTGTTTATTATCTTATCGCCCTTCACCAGTCCATTCTTTTCCCAGGAAAGATCCAGCAGAGTAAATATATCGACTTTGGTGATCGCACTCACCCACTGCTCAAATTCATCCAGCTTACCTGCCGCATAGATGCCGCCGATGAGCGCTCCCATCGAGCAACCGGAAATCGACTCGATTTTAAAATCATTTTCCTCGAGCCAGTGAATTATACCGATATGCGCCAGACCACGAGCACCGCCGCTGCCGAGAACGAGTGATACCGTCCTTTTATCTGCTTGCGTCATCACTTCACCTGCCTCCTATTCTGCTAATTCAATCACCTCAATATTATGCTCTCTGACTCTCCATTTTGCATGAGAAAAAACGTGTTGAGGATGACCATATTTTATAGAGCCATTTATAACTCACCCGTCTCTTCCACTTCATTTATCCAGTACATCCCCTTACCGTTGAATGATACTTCAGAGTTACGAATTTCTCCCAGCAGCGTTCTGGCACGATCGTCTTCGAGGATAACATCGACACGTATTTTGGGAACGTAACCGACCACTTTGTCACGTGCTGAAAGAAAAGGGTCATGTTCCAGCTGCGAACTATGCTCTTCGATATGACTGAACATAAAACTATCCAGCTGCAGGCTGCGCAGCAGATCGGCCAGCTCTTGCTGCAGCGAGGTGTGTACTACCATGGATAATTTTTTCATGATGAGTGCTCCATTTTTTTCTCAAGTTTTTCTTCCAGCCAGGCATAGAGTGTCGGCAACAGGATCAGTGTCAGGATGGTCGAGGTAAACAGGCCACCGATAACGACGACAGCAAGCGGCCGCTGCAGCTCAGACCCTGGACCGGTTGCTGCCAGCAAGGGCAACAGACCAAAACTGGCGATCATCGCAGTCATCAGTACTGGCCTGAGCCGCCGTTCAGCGCCTTTTATGACCGATTCCCGAATGCTCAGCCCGCTCTGTCTTAACTGGTTAAAATAACTCACCATGACGACACCATTAAGCACGGCGACACCAAACAGGGTAATGAAACCAACCGATGCAGGTACCGACAGGTAGAGGCCGGAGTAATACAGGCTAACCACACCACCGATCATCGCAAACGGGATATTCAGGATGATCACCCCTGCCTGCAATAATGAACGGAAAGTAGTGAACAACATGAAGTAGATGAGCACGATAGCGATGGGCACGACCAGCGCCAGCCTTTTAGCCGCACGCTGCTGGTTTTCGAACTGGCCGCCAAAGGTTACGTAATACCCCGTTGGCAGTTCAACTTTGTCTTCAATACTGCTGCGCACCTCGTTGACGAAGCCGACGACATCGCGTCCATCGACATTGGCCTGGATCACTACCTGGCGCTTGGCCGACTCACGGATGATCTGCACCGGGCCATCGACGATTTCCACCCTGGCGAGGTGGCCTAGTGATACCTTGGTACCATTTGGCAGCGATACCAGCATCTTTTTAATAGCTGCCGGTGAGCTGCGGTCTTTTTCTTCATAGCGCATCAGGATGCCGATACGTCGATTGCTCTCCAGCAGCTCGGTCGCTATACGGCCACCGATCGCGGTTTCTACCAGCGCATTGATATCTTCAACATGGATGCCGTATTTAGCGATGACCTTCTGGTCGATATCGATCTGCAGGTATTTCTGCCCAGAGATATCAGTTCGGAAAACATCAACGGCACCATCAATATTATTCACCAGCTCTTCGATCTCGATGGCTTTCTGTTCCAGCATGGCCAGGTCATCACCATAGAGCTTGATCGCCATGGCAGAGCGCACACCGGTGAGCATCTCGGAGACACGCATATCGATAGGCTGGCTGAACGCATAATCGACATCATCAAAACGCGACAGTTTCTCTCGCAGGTTCTCCTGGAACTCCTGTAGAGAGATAGTCCATTCCTCCTGCGGGATCGTCACCAGGAAATTGTCTGTCTGGTTCAGCCCCATGGGATCCATCCTCAGTTCATCAGCACCGGTTCGCGAAGTCACCCCGATCACCTCCGGCAGCTCCATCATCGCTTTCTGGATCGGTGCATCCATCTCCAGGGATTTTTCCAGTGTGATGCTCGGGTCTTTCTCAAGCAGGATCACGGTACTGCCTTCATCCATGATCGGCATGAACTCTTTACCGATATGAGGGAACAGGGTTGCTGTTGCTATCAGTGCAATAAGCGCAAGGATGACCGCCGTTTTTCTGAAGCGCAGAGCAGCTTTCATCACTGGCAGATAAAGAAACTTCAGCACACGCATCAGCCAGCCATCTGTCACTTCGCCATGCGCACCGCTATGAACACGCATAAAGAAACTTGCCAACACCGGTATCACAGTCAATGACAGGACCAATGAACCGATCAGCGCAAAAGTAATCGTGATAGCCAGCGGAGAAAACATCTTGCCCTCCAACCCGGTCAGGCTGAACAGGGGCAAAAACACTGCAACGATGATCAGTATGCCGGAGATGACCGGTGAAGACACCTCCATCACCGCGCGGTACACCAGGTGCAGACGACTGACCCCTTCAGGCGCCTTACTGAACTGGGTATGAATATTCTCGACCACTACCACAGCCGCATCGACCAGGATACCGATTGCGATCGCCAGACCGCCCAGTGACATCAGGTTAGCCGATACATTAAACAGCTTCATCATGATGAAGGTGAATAGCACGGACAATGGCAGGATTAAAGCCACGGTCAAAGCGCTGCGGATATCTCCCAGCATGATGATCAGTACCAGCAGTACCAGCACCACGGCCTCACCAAGGGCTTTCTCTACCGTCCAAACCGCCTTGGTGATCAGGTCAGTGCGGTCATAGAAAGATTCGATACTTACGCCTTCTGGCAAGATTTCCTTTAATGACTCTAGCGCTTTCCTGGTACCCGCCACCGCCTGCAGACTATTTGCACCTTTACGCAACAGCACCAGGCCGGTGACGACTTCACCTTCACCATCGGCGGTCACTGCACCGTAGCGAGTCATACTGCCGACTCGGACCTCTGCCACATCACTGACATGCACCGGGTCACCATAACGTGTACGCACGGTGATATTTTTGATGTCATCCATATCGTGCAACTTGCCAACGGTACGCACCAGTAAGACTTCGTCGTTCTGGTTGATACGGTCACCACCAGCATTGCGGTTACTCTGCATCAATGCATGTTCGATCTCATCGATACTGATACCGTGTTTGACCAGCGCTTTCGGTTTGACGACGACTTCATAGGTGCGCACCTCACCACCCAGGGAGTTCACATCGGCGACCCCTTCCACCTTGCGCAGATGCGGTCGGATGACCCAGTCCTGCAGGCTGCGCAACTCCTGGTTAGTGTAGTCCTCACCGATGATGCGATACATAAAGATCTCACCCAGCGGTGTCGTGATAGGCGCAAGACCACCTTCGATATCAGCCGGCAAAGAAGCCCATACCTGGTTCAGGCGTTCTGTCACCAGGTTGCGCGCCAGGTAGATATCCATATCATCTTCAAAATCGATAACGATCACGCTCAATGAATATTTCGTGGTTGACCTGAGTACTGTCTGCCCGGGGATACCCTGCATCTCCATCTCTATGGGGAAGGTGATGCGCTGCTCGACCTCGGTCGGCGACATGCCCGGCGCCTTGATGATGACCTGCACCTGTGGTGCAGAGATATCCGGAAATGCATCGATAGGGAGATTTTTAAATGACCAGATCCCTGCCGCTGAGAGACCAAGCGTTACCAGCCCGATCATCAACCGTTGTATGAGAGCGAAACGCAAGATTGCAGCGATCATGTTACGAACCTCCCTCGATCGAACCAATGTTCTGCTCAGCAACATCCGTTATCATCTGGCCGGCATACAACTTAACATCGGCCAGTTCTACCCTCGCCTGGTATAGCAGCTCGAGATAAGCCAGGCGCGCTTCAAAGTATGTGTTATTGGCATCAACGAGCGACAGAATATTTAGCTCACCGCTGGTAAAACCTCTATTGGTCAACTCCAGCATTTTGTTGGCTGGCTTGAGCACTTTCGTCTTATATTCAGCAGCCTGCTCGATGATATGGTGCAGATGGGTATAACTGCGGTTAAGGTTTATTTTCAGTTCACGTTTGAGCAACTGCAATTCAATTTTCTGCTGACTGGCTTTATAGGTCGCCTTGCTGGCGGCCGTATCTTTACGATCACTGATAGGTATCTGAATATTGAACATGATGGCATAGATATCTTCGCGTCCTGTCGAAAGGGTGTCTTTCGACCAGCTAAGGCCGATAGTAGGGTCGATCATCTGGCTGGTGCGGGCAACATCGATCTCGTGATTAGCCGCCAGTACCTGCTGCTGCTGACTGGACAGTTGTGCATGGTTATCCTGTAACGAGGCCAGACGGTTTTCATCAGGGATTACAGAGATAGGAAGCAGTTCAGAAACACTGATCACGCTACCCATCTCGATACCGAGCAACTTCACAAACTCACTTAATGCTTCTTTATATTTACCCTCGGCACTGATGGCAGACTGCCGTGCTTCTTCCCGGATGATGGTGAGGCGCATCTTTTCCAGCGGCGATAGATAACGCACCACGATGCCTGCGGATCCCTTCTTCTCCTGGCCATACATCTCATCGGCCAGTTCCTGCTGTTTTTCAGCCAGTGCCAGCACTGCCGATGCGAGCTGTAACTGGTGAAAGACTTTTGAAACTCGGTTCTGTACCTGCAGGGAGTGATACTGATGAGAGAACCGCGCCGCCTGCAGACTGGCTTCAGCCGCCGACTCCTGGTGCTTGAGACGTGACACCGGGATGGACTGCCTGACGACGATATCCGTCAGGTCATAACCGCCAGCACCATCATCCTGACCCATCTTATTATCCACACGAAAAGCTATTTCTGGATCAGGCCACAGGCTGGACAGGTTGATGTCCTGCAGTCGCGCGCCCAGCTCTGCGCTTGATTTTTTCAATTCTGGCGATGTCGTCATCGCCTGCTGAACACTCGATTCAAGCGTCCATTGCTGAGCAACAGACGGGCCCGCCGTTAGCAGCACAGACAGCATAAACGGCAACTTAGGCGAAAAGTAAACTCTTGAGAATATATCTTTTAACATGGTAAAACTCCAAACTTAAAACTGCCGTTTCCGACACACGGGCAGTTTCAGACGAACACATCAGCGATCAAAACGGCTAACGGTAAAATTTCAGGTTTGTTTAGAGCTTATAACGGCGGGGCACGCAGTGATGGCGTGCCATAGAAAGGAGCCAGGGGTAACAGCGCAAGGTTTCCCCGTAACCGTCCGATGAAGGTCGGGCACAAAACGGTAAGCATGATGGCGACCAGCAGGAATACTGCAAAGACACTTATGTCATCCTGCTTTACCTTCATCACACCGTCTGGACTAACATTGATTTCATCATCTGCACTTTGAGCCATGAGATCATCAGCAAATGAACTGATGGACACTGCGGATCCATGATCTGCAGTAGAAGCACTCTCTGCGGTATGGATATGCAGTTCTACAGATGCCAGAAACAGCAACGCCATGATCATATACATGACCAGGATTCTGACAGACTGCTGTTTCCGATTCTTTCGCATGCGGCGTATTCTAACAGTATTTAAATCAGTCGTACCAGAACGCATAACGCCCCTCTCGGGGCGCTAGATTCACAAAAAAACGAATTTTAAGCGAGGCTGAGTTTGATAGCATCGACGATATCGTCACAAGCATTAGCACAAGCTTCACATTCGATGTGTTTCTCATGTTTCCTGCATTCTTTAGCGCAGTCAGTACATACTTTTTCACACACCTTTGCATAGTCTTTGACGTAGCTGGAATTCGATGCCACCAGGTAAGCAAAGCCACCACAGATCGCCATCATCTCATGCACCTTACTGGCACAATCTGCCAGTTCGGTGTCACCTTCTTGAAAGCTGACCAGGCAATGCGCGATGCAGCGGCGCCCCTTATCAGTACAGTTATTTACCGCATCCATCAGGTCAGGCAACTGTGTCGAATGCTTGCTGTGGTCATGCTCTTTTGATGCTGCTGATACTGAACCGGCATAGGCCATACCTGCGACTGCACTCATCCCCAGCAACATATCGCGGCGGCTGATGCCATCTCCCGCTTCCTGCTGCTCCACAGATACATTTTCTTTTTCTGACATATTCTAGACTCCCCTATTAAACAAATCGAAGCCTAGTTGTACTACAGAGGAGAAGTACAAATCAAGGATTAAATCGAGGTCAGGCGCTACTACAGAGTTTGCAGCGTATATGGTATGCACTGAATAGTTTACTTTTGCTCGGTCAGCGAATCTTCCAGTAAACCCGTTTCGACCTCAGTATCTGACCCAGGCTCTAACTCTGACTCGGTTACCCTCACATCGGTAATCATAGAAAGTTCACTGAGATGATGCATCGCCTTTACCATCTGGCGGGGTATACGCCGGATACGGCTGTTCTGCTCGAGGATATCGATCATCACCGGGATAGGGATTCGCAGTTCCGCACCGGCCTGTAACAGGTCTGCTTTTATCGCATCATATGCCGACTGTACTTCATCCAGCTGCGCTTCACAGCACGAGAATGAAAAACCCTCCTGTTCAGGATTCGCCATCGTCAACAAGCTGACCACCTCCGCACGATAGTGAGATATACCGTCGTTTATTTTTTCATCGGTAACCTCCTCCACATCCGCCTGCATCCTGGCGATCTCCAGCGCCTGGTCAGCACAGGCCAGCAGGTGCTGATCGGTACGTAAAACCTTGGTGAGCTGCTCAGAGGTCTCCTGATTGAGCATCCCTCTCTCCAGGTGAGTGATAAATTTAGCAACCTCACTGGAAAGCTTTCGCGCAACGATAAAGTCTCGCCTTATACGCACACTGGGATCAAACTCACTACTCAAAGCTTCAAGCGACATACGTCTCACTACCGTGGTTATACGTGATAGCTCCAGTGCTAACGCATTCACTGCCAGCACGGGAGACACCGCGACTGTCTTATCAAGAAACCTGGGGCGCCCCTCGATCTCTTCCTGGGTAACAAAACGCCTATCAAGGAAATGAGCCAGCCGTGTGTTAAAAGGAAATATAATCAGTACACCTAATATATTAAATACGGTATGGAACATCGCCAGCGTCACTGCGGGAACGATTTCCAGCCCCATTGATTGCTCAGCATACAATACCACCCAGAACAGAAGCGGTAATGACGATAATGCGATGATGCCGGTCACCAGGTTGAAAGTAATATGCGCTGCTGCTACCCGCTTGGCATTTGAGGTCGCACCGATGACCGCCAGTGCCGCTGTGGATGTGGTACCGACGTTCGTACCAACCACCATGGCAGCCGCTGCCTCCAGGCCCACCAGTCCACCGCTAGCTGCGGTAAGCGTGATAGCGATCGCTGCACTGGATGACTGCGTCAAGACGGTCATCAGGAAGCCGATACCCGCATACATCAACACGCCAGCGATACCCTGAACTTCAAAGTTCGCCAGGTCGATAGTATCTGCGAGACCATCAAAAGCATCTTTGAGCACATCGATACCGATGAAGAACAGCCCAAAACCTGCCAGCGCCACACCGAAATGCGCACGGCGGGCCTCACCACCGGTGAGACGCAATAACATCCCAGCACCGATCATCGGCAAGGCGAAAGCCTCGACATCGATCTTGAAACCGATGATGGCAACCAGCCACCCTGTCATGGTGGTGCCGATATTGGCGCCGTAGATAATCCCCAGAGACTTGTGCATGGTGATAAGACCGGCATTGACAAAACCGATGGTCGCAACGGTGACCGCGCTGGAAGACTGCACGATGGCAGTAATGGTTAGACCGGTAAGGATGCCGTGTGCCGGCGAACGCGTCCATCGACCCAGCAGGTGACGCAGGGCATGACCAGCCGCTGACTTGAGGCCATCGGTAATCATACTCACCGCCAGCATGAACAGACCCAGTCCGCCAGCCAGCATGCCTATAGTGATAAGACTCTGCTGCATTATCTCTCTACTACGCTCATAAAGACGCTAAATTTATATCGATATAATATTGTTAACGTTTGAACATAACAGGTCAATGCCTGCTACGGTTTTACATCTGTCGCACAAAATATTTCTGCAGCACCGTAAGGTATAAATACCAAAGAAGAAACAATGACGATGCACAGCCACAACAAGAAAAGACTACCTTCCACTCAACGGTTCTCCCTGCGATATTTCAGTGCTGCCCACACCGACCTGACATCGACATGCTCATGACGTATCAGGAAGGTTATAGCAATTTCTTCAAGTGCCGCATACAGGCAAAATACTGCAGCGACCCGGAAAGGCCAGTCGACCACCCCGGTAAAGAGCAGTATATAACTGATGATGGTGACAGCCACCGCCAGCTTCACGGCCCAGGTGTGATAACTGGTAAAACGATGAAACTTCATATAGCCGATAATTGCCGGCATGATGAAACTAAGCACGATGATAATGAAATACAGTTTTTCGCGCTGGATGATGTCCGGCCACAGGATCCAGGCACACAGCGCCATGGTGTTGTAGATGACAAAATCGCCCCAGCTATCAAGGTGTGAACCGATGGCTGTTATCTGGTGCAGGATCCTGGCCAGAAAACCATCGAGCACATCAGTAAACACGGTGAATATCAACATACCGATATACCAGCCTGGCTGATGCGTCAGTGCAAAATAGATCAGTACCGGCGCCATCAATATCCTGATCACACTTACTATATTTGGCAGGTTTACTATCTGTTCTTTCTCATAACTCATCGATCATAACCTTAAAGTTATCAATACGGTTTTTTGCGAATACCCCATTTGTAAAGTATATGTGAAAGAGCCAGTTCTAAAATGACAAAGGTCAATACCAGCAGCATCACTGCTATAGTATCGAGATAAAATACGTCCATCAGCATCAATGCAGGAAAAAGCGACTCAGGGACCTGATCCAGAAAAGGCGCCATACTGCTCGGCTTCATTGACAGTCTACGCTTTATAAAACTGGAAAACAGGTCGCCAAGCATGGCATAAGTGGCAATAAGCATACCCGTTTCTGGAGGATAGCCGTACAATAATGCTGCCACCGTGGTAGTAAGCATTGCAGCAGATATACCCCGCCATGTTTTTGATGAACCGAAAATCCGCCTGTTATCCGGCAGTTTTTGACCGAGGTCAACAGCAAGCTTAAAAGCGTCATTAAACAGCTGACGAATCAATATTGGCGAGCCATTTGCGATTATAATCAATGACAGGAGTTGCAAAAATTCAGTAGTCACGGCGTGGCTCAGTAATTAGCATATACATTTCAGGAATCACATGCAAAACATATCAATCAAAGTCCTGACTTACAACATCCACAAGGGATTCAGTATCGGTAACCGCCGATTTATCCTGCATGAAATAAAAGATTCACTACGTCATGTTGATGCCGATGCAGTTTTCCTTCAGGAGATACTCGGTGAACGTATTATCTCCCAAAACCGGTTTGATGACTGGCCGAACAACCGGCAGTTCGAGTTTCTTGCCGACCAGGTCTGGCATCATCACGCCTATGGTAAAAATGCTATCTATAAATCCGGCCATCATGGCAATGCCATCTTGAGCAAGTACCCTTTTATCGACTGGGAGAACATCGATGTCTCCTATATGAAAACCGCCAGCCGCAGCCTGTTACATGGCACCATAGAGATACCTGATACCGGGAAGAAAATACACATAATCTGTGTGCACCTTGGCCTGTTCGAGCGCGAACGCGAAAAACAACTCGAAATCCTGTCTAAACGCATCAACTCCCATGTGCCGGCAGATGAGCCTTTGATCATCGCCGGTGACTTCAATGACTGGCGCGGTAATGCTGAGCGCCACCTGCATGACGACCTTGGGGTTGAAGAAGCCTATAAAAACATACACGGCAATTACGCACGCACTTTCCCCGCCAGGCTGCCATTGTTATCGATGGATCGGATTTATTTTCGTGGTCTGGATATCGTCGACTGCCACCGGCTGCATGGCAAACCATGGAGCCAGCTGTCTGACCACACACCGTTGCTGGCTGAATTCCGGATACCCTGAGCGATGACTTTCATAACGGATATAGTCTCCACCTATGTTCTCGAATCAGAAGTCTCAGCGATAAAAGAGATGTCCATGCTCAGCGCAGGTATCGAAGGTGCGGTATCGCTCGCCTGGGGGCTGCCATCTTTTCAAACACCGGAATATATCCGCCAGGGCATCAAGCAGTTACTCGACACCGACATCGATGCTGGCAAATACACCCTGCCTGATGGCTTGCTCGAATTACGCAGACTGGCTGTCGCCGAGCACAAAAAAAAGACCGGAATCGAGGTTGATGCTGATGACAACGTGATGATCAACGCAGGTAATATGCAGGCGCTGAATACACTGTTTCACACCATGCTTGACCCGGGGGACGAAATTATCCTGACCGATCCTTGTTTCGCCTCGCATATCCAGCAGATCAAGCTATTTAATGGCAAACCGATCTACTGGCCACTGGACGAAAGCAATAACTGGGCATTAGATATAGAGCGCCTGCCAGAACTGATCACCGGCAAAACCCAGGCGATTGTGATCGTCAGCCCATCCAACCCCACCGGCAAGATTTTTTCCAAAGAAGAGTTGATCCGCGTCGGTGAGATCGCAAAGCAGCACGACATACTGATCATCATCGATGACCCGTACAGCGACTTTGTCTATGACAACAGGGAAAAGTATTTCAACCTCGCCAGTGTTGAAGAACTGAAAGAACACATCGTTTACCTGTATTCATTTTCTAAATCTTACGCCATGAGCGGCTGGCGGTTATCCTACATGGTGATGCCGGCAGAACTGAAATACCAGGCCACCAAGGTACACGATGCGACCATGATCTGTGCACCGAGAATCTCACAACTGGCAGGTATCATCGCCCTGAGCCAGCCGTCCGACCACAAGCAACGATTCGCAAGCATCCTGGAAAAGCGCCGACAGCTGATCTGTCAGCGGCTGGATAATCTGCCGCATGTTTTTTCATACCAGAAACCTGAAGGTGCTTATTATGTCTTCCCCAGGATAATTAGCGAACATACCAGCTCGAAAGAGTTTGCTATCGACCTGCTCAAAAAAACCAGGGTCACGGTGACACCCGGCAGCGCTTTCGGACCATCAGGCGAACATCACGTGAGGATGGCATACTGCGTCGACGATGACACTATCAACCTCGCCTTCGACCGGCTCGAAGATCATTTTCACCCTTAAGCTATATATTACGTGAATTGCAGTTGCAACTTGCTGGTCGGCGTCTCACCTAACCATCTTTCTGCATCATTGCAGGCTTATCACCCACGAAGGACAATCTTCTTTCCAGCGCCTGTTCCAGCTGCTCACTCTGCCTCGAGAATAGTTTGTCTACCAGCACAAAGATAACCAGGTAAACAGCCCCACCGACAGGCAACACGATAAGACCATACTTCTCTATAAGTTCAGCTGCCAGTACCCATAGCAAAAACAGTACCGGTATTGCCAGCACAATCTCAGTGAGACTAACCACACGGTTTCGTTTCTTTTTCATCGATATCACCTCAATTACTTTTCACTTATTTTGAATAATTGAGGGGGTAAAGCCTTGCCTGCAGAAGCCTTTTATTTGACGAATCGCGCCAAAATTAACGCATTTCAAATTTAATGCAGATAAGGGAGTTCAGACAAAATTAGATTACAGAAAAATCGAAAGTCTATGACTTCCAAAGACTCACATTTTAATCGGTTTAATGAATGCCAAGCTCTTTTAGCTTACGATAGATGGTGCGCTCACTAATACCCAGAGCTTCAGCAGCTTTTTTTCGGTTACCGTGACACTTATCGAGCAGATCACTGATATGTTGCGCTTCAAGGTCTTTCAACGTCACCTTATCTCCAGAACCTGCAGCTACCGGGTTCACCCTGGCGTGTGATGGTTCGACAAGCGTTGCTTCTTCTGCACTAATACAGTTCGGTAGATTGTTGATCACACTGTTAATCAAAGCCGCATCTATGACCCGGGTATGACTACGCGTGGCTGCAATAAAAAGAATATTTCGCAGCTCCCGGACATTACCAGGGTAGCTATAGGTCTGTAGTTGCTGGCAGGCATCCGGCAGCAGATGATAACTACTGTGCATCGACCTGTTAATACCATCAAGCAGTGTTTTCGCCAGCATAGGTATATCGTCAAGACGGTCACGCAGGCTGGGCAGACGAATATTCAAACAGGCAATTCTGTAATACAGGTCTTCACGAAAAGCCCCTGCAATTACTGATTCCCATAGATGCCGATTCGTCGCACAGATAATACGGACATTGACCTTTCGCGTTTTCTTGCCACCGACACGCCTGTATTCACCATTCTCCAGAACACGCAATAATTTCGCCTGCTGGGATGCAGGTAGATCCCCAACTTCATCGAGGAAGATAGTACCGCCATCAGCAAGTTCGAATAACCCCTGTTTGTCGCCGACACTGCCGGTGTATGCACCACTGGCATGGCCAAACATCTCAGACTCAAACAGGCTATCGGTGAACACAGTACTGTCGATGATCTGGAACGGTTCACTGCTACGCGATGAATGCTGGTGGATAAATTCTGCCGCCAGTTCTTTACCAGTACCGGTTTCACCCAGCAATAAGACCGGCGCATCAGAGCTGGCAGCAATATTCAACTGGTTGACACAGGCGATAAACTCCGTCGATTCCCCGACCATGCGCTCGCCACCCGGCATGTGCGCATCCATCGATGAGATCTTCTCGATGCATTCGCCGAGGAACAATTCATTGTTAGAACCCTTAAGAGGGAAAGCAGATACCTTTACGTGATGCATGCGATGATTTGCATCACAGTGCACATGCGCACAGACTTTTGCCTTACCGTTATTAAATACCTGGTCATGTGGGCAATCCTCACCTTCATCACTGCAAGGATGCTCGTTGCCATGGCTGACCTGGTAACACATCTTTCCGATAGCATCTTCACTAGAGGTACCGTACTCCAGCTCGTATGCCTCATTGACAGCTAGGATGCGATAATCTTTGTCGATAACGACAAATGGCTTCTCGTGACTGTTGACCAGCGATGCCAGATCGATCGATGCCTCTTCAACTCGCTTATCCATCTACACCCCGTAAACACTAAATTTAGCAAGAAACGCTGGCATGCCGTAATGACATACTGCCTCATACAATGTCAGCATAACATGCCATATATGGCATATCTTTGACATATATCAATAAAGCCTCAAAACAAACTTTCAGTAAAAACAGCCCATTAGATTGAATACAATAATGGCATGACAATTGCTTTTATAAACGGACCAGCAATATAGATTCAGGGCAAATTAAATGATCAAAAATGATAAAGAAGAAGAAAAACAACACATGATGAACAAACTAATCATCGCCACTTTTCTGGCTTTGCTCGGTTCACTATTAAGCACTATATTCATTACCACCGCCCATGCGGCAGCTTTCGTACTCCAGTAGCTTCCAACACCAGCAGCTGGTTTATATAGATGGTCGTTTTTCAACACTCGGAGAAATGTAATAGATCGATACTATTGCCTTTCTTTGGGATACAAACCTTTAATACCCAGGCAGCGACGGAAAAAGCCTGAAGAAACCGTCTCTGCTGTACCGCTTTGGCACAGCCAAACAGGGCTTAGATAACGTCACTATCCAATACTGTCGACACCGTCGCTCATAAATGAAACAACTGCCTTGCTTATGATATTATATAAACTTCAGGTACGGTAACTTATTAATTATGATAACAAAAACAGCATCACTAGCCCCTGTTATATTATTACTGGCGACTATGTTATCAGCACTCAACAGTTTTGCCGCACAATCATTAGTACCATATACTGGTGATAATAAAACATTCAAACTTAGCGACATCAAAGGCAAAGAACATACATCAACCGACTACCAGGGAAAAGTCGTTCTGGTCAATTTCTGGGCAAGCTGGTGCCCGCCATGCATCTACGAAATGCCGGAACTAACACGACTAAAAGCTCAGCTGGCCGATCAGCCATTCGAAGTACTGGCGCTGAATGTTGGCGAGAAAAAATATAAAGTCAGGAAATTCGTCAAGCTCATTAACTTTAATTTGCCAGTACTGCTGGACACTTCAAAAGACACTTACAATGACTGGGATATCAAAACACTGCCAACCTCATTGCTGGTCGACGCAGAAGGCAATATCCGTTATCGTGTTCGCGGCAATCCAGGATGGGATGAAGAAGACAGCATGAAAATTATCGAGCAGCTGATTTCAGAACATACGAAAAAAACAACACCTAAAACTGACCACTCACTCGAGACAAGTAAATGAAAAAAACTACTTTTTTGTCACTGATAACCATAGCGGTACTAACACTTACAGCAACAGTATTACACGCAGCGGACAATGCCTCGCACCGACAGCAGGTAGAGACCCTGTTCAGACTGACCCAGATGGAAAAAAAGATACAGGAGAGCGTGGATTCCGTGGTGCAGTTACAGATCAGGCAAAACCCGCCACTAGCTCAACATGAAAAAACCATACATGAGTTTTTTACAAAATACATTGGCTGGAACGCACTTAAAGATGAACTGGCTGACATGTACATGAAGAAGTTTTCTGAACAGGAGCTGACAGATATCAATGCCTTCTATATCACCCCGGTAGGCCAGAAAGTGATCACCGTGCTACCAGAACTCGTACAGCAGCGTAACCAGTTAGCGATGATGCGACTGCAGCAGAATATAGGCGAACTGCAACAGATTATCGGCGCAAATAGCACTGCTGACAAAAAATAATAACTAGCCTGCCGCGAACCGAAAAGCTACAGCAGGGTAAACACACAGTTCAGTTTGCTGCACGCCCATCGCAAATACGGCTGAAACCGAAAGTGACGCCCCTCTCGCAAAATACAGTCGTCACAGACTACGACCACCAAGGGCTCAACCATAGGCAAACCGGAGATGGGATCGTAGGATGCACCGGTTGAATGGAAAAATCGAAATATTCAATCATGTTTCTTCTTATAGAAATAAAAAAGAACCGGTAACAGAAACATTGAGACTAGTGGCGCGGTAAACATACCACCTACCATTGGAATAGCAATCGGCCGCATCACTTCGAGGCCGGTACCCTCACCTAGTAATATCGGCAATAAACCGCCGATAATGATGGCTACCGTCATCGTTTTCGGCCGCACTCTTCTTAATGCACCCTGCAGTACGGCCTGCTTGAGTTCTTCATTTGTTTGCGGCTCAGCCTTTTTTATCGCCTGATTTAAATATATCAACATCACTATACTGAATTCTATCGCCACTCCGGCTAACGCAATAAAACCGATTGCCACGGCCACTGACAGATTTACACCATAAAAATACAACAACCAAACGCCTCCTAACAGGGCAAAAGGTACAGATAACATAACCAGTAATGGCTCCATGATATTCTTGAAACTTAGATATAAAAGGACAAAAATAATAATTAATGTTAATGGAATGATATAGAAAAGTTTTTCTTTAACCCGTTCAAAATATTCGAACTCACCTGCCCACGCCAGACTATAACCAGTAGGCAACACAATTTCTGCATTTATAACTGATTTTAATTCAGTAACATATGCACCAAGATCACGGTCTTTAATATCGATATATACATACACACTCAAACGGCCATTTTCACTTTTTATCATTGCAGGTCCGTCGGAATAGCTAATTTCTGCAAACTCACTTAACGGCAATAAGTCTCCATGTTTTGTTACGACAGGCAGGTCACGTAATTTTGATATCGAATTTCGAATATCATATGGGTATCGGATATTAATCGGGTAACGCTCCCGCCCTTCGACCGTCTCAGTGATATTCATTCCACCAACCGCTGATGAAATAATCTGCTGCAGATCACCAACATTGAAAAGTTGCTCGCCAGCATTAAATCGATCGATCGTAATATCGATATAACGTCCATTTGAAATACGTTCTGCAATGACCGATGCCGTGCCATCGATGGATCTAGCCAGTACTTCTATCTGCTGAGCTATTTTTTCAACATTTTTTAATTCTGCACCGGTCACCCTGATACCCACAGGTGTCTTGACGCCTGTGGCCAACATATCAATTCTTGCTTCTATAGGCATCAACCATGCATTAACCAGGCCTGGCACATTGACTAATGCATCCAATTCAGCTTTTATTTTTTTAATGGTCATGCCTTCACGCCATTGTTCTTTGGGTTTAAGCTGAATGGTTGTTTCTAACATGTTCAGCGGTGCCGGATCTGTTGCTGTTTCAGCACGTCCTATTTTCCCAAACACCTGTTTCACTTCTGGAACCGTCAAAATCAAACGATCCGTTTGCTGTAACAACTCCCTGCCTTTACCTATTGAAATACCCGGCAAGGTGGTAGGCATATAAAGCAGGTCACCTTCATTTAATTCTGGCATGAACTCCGAACCGATTTCTGACCATGGCCATACAGATGTTAAAAACAAACCAATGGCAATGAGAATAACTTTATACGGTGAGTTTAACGCTCGATTTATATAAGGCTGGTAGGCATTGGAGAACCATCTATTAATGGGATTCTCATATTCATCTTTTATTTTTCCACGAATAAAATAAACCGCCAGCACAGGTACCAGGGTAATCGAAAGTGCGGCAGCCGCAGCCATTGCATAGGTCTTGGTATAGGCCAGCGGACTGAACATCCTGCCCTCCTGCGCTTCCAATGCAAATACAGGTAAAAAACTTAAGGTGATAATGATCAGCGAATAAAATAATGGTGGCCCAACTTCCATACATGCATCGGTGATGATTTTTATCCTGCTTTCTACCTTAGTGCTGGCATTATTAAGTTCCAGATGTTTATGAATATTCTCTATCATAACGATGGAGGCATCGAGCATCGCACCTATGGCAATAGCGATCCCACCAAGTGACATGATATTGGCATTAATGCCCTGATACTTCATTACGATAAAGGCTGTCAGGATGCCAACAGGTAAACTGATCGCAATCACCAAGGAAGAACGGATATGCATTAAAAATAAAACACATACCAGAATAACAATAATAATCTCTTCAATTAATTTGTTACTCAAAGTTTCGATTGATTGCTGAATCAGGTTGGCTCTATTATAGGTTTCGATAAGCTCGACACCCGGTGGCAGCGCCTGCTTTAGCTCTTCGATACGGTCTTCCACAAGCCGGATGGTATCGAGAGCATTTTCCTGCCATCGCATGATCACTATACCGCCGACAACCTCGCCCTTACCATCGAGCTCTGCAACCCCTCTTCTTGGCGCAGGCCCTTCTCTGATTTCAGCAATATCGCGCAAAAAAACGGCATCACCTACTGAGTTAACGCCCAGCGGCCCCACATTTGCTATATCTTCTTTACTGGACAGATAACCATGCACACGGATCATATACTCAGCTTCAGATATCTCGATGACCGAAGCGCCTGACTCCTGATTGCCTTTTTTAAGTGCATTAACAACCGATGAAAGTGTAACCAGTTCACGAAGGAGTACGTTTGGATCGATAATGATCTGATACTGCTTCACCATGCCGCCAAGAGATGCAATCTCTGCAACACCCGGGATAGATTCCAGCTCATATTTTAAAAACCAGTCCTGTATCGAGCGCAGTTCACTTAAACCATGCTGTCCTGTTCTATCAATCAATGCATACTCATAAACCCAGCCAACACCACTTGCATCTGGACCTAATGATGTTTTGGCACCCTCAGGTAACGTCCTTTCGACTTCGTTCAGATATTCTGAAACACGCGATCGTGCCCAGTAAGGATCAACGCCCTCATCAAATAAGACGTATACATAAGAATCACCAAAGAAAGAATAACCTCGCACCGTGGTCGCGCCGGGCACGGTTAACATGGTTGTAGTTATGGGATAGGTAACCTGGTCTTCTATGATCTGTGGTGCTTGCCCAGGGTAACTGGTTTTGATGATGACCTGGGTATCAGACAGATCCGGAATCGCGTCGAGCGGGATACTGCCAAGGGAGCGAACACCCCAGACAGCGAGAATTAAACTCATTAACAAAATCAGCGGCCTGTTTTCTATCGACCACCGAATGATTAACTTGATCAATTCTCAGACCCTGTCACAGTAGAGCCAGGAACAGGTGAGCTAAAACGCGAAAGCTCGGCTCTGAGTTCACTTTCCGAGTCTAACAAAAATTGTCCTGACACCACGACCTTCATCCCTTCTTTTAAACCAGAGATAATCTCCACATACTCATCATTATCCAGACCGGTAACGACATCAATCGGCTGGAAGCGGCCACCGCTTTTAGCGACTACAACGACATTTTTAGAACCCGTATTAATCACGGAAGATGAAGGCACCAGCAAAACATTATTTTTTGATTCCGTATAAACAGTCATCTCTGTTTGCATACCAAGGCGCAAATCGAGCTTGTCGTTTTCTTTAAAATCTGCGATTAACTTGACGGCAGTGGTACTGCTTTGACCCAGGTCATCCACTTTTCTTACTTCACCTTCCCAGGTAAGACCTGGAAAACGGCGTATCGACATAGATATTTTCTGCCCGGGTTTTAACCATATCCATTGTGTCTCGAAAACCTTGGCATAGGCTGAAATAGAATATAACGGTTTTAGTGTACCGATTATCTCACCTGGCTTTATTTGCTGCTTCAGCTTGATATTTAATTTAGTTAATAAACCGGTATCAGGAAAACGTAGGTGGTAGATGTTTGATGGCTTGTTTGTTTCTATCAAAGTTTTTAATTCATCAAAGCCATACCCCAATGTGCTTAGCTTTTTCTTTAAAACCCGCATGTTTTTTACATCGTTGTCATTTGCCAGTTTTATATATTGTTTCTGTAGTCGTAATATTTCATCAGACTCAAGTGAAACAATCACCTCATTTTTATAAAATTTATTTTCTTCATCCGAATGATTGATAAATCGAACAACGCCAGATACAGGCGATTTCAAAACCACATCCTCACGTTTTTTTACTTTATTGACATAGCCATAAATCCTGATATTCCTATAGATATTATCCCTGACAACGGATGCTGTCTTGATGCCAAAATTGTTTATAAGTGTTGAATCAACGAGGATTTGCGGATGTGAGTTATCGCTGTCATTTGAAGGGGGTAAATCCTCATATCGTTTGCTTACTAATGACATACCACAGATGGGACAATCACCTTCATGCTCCTGATGGATATGTGGATGCATGGGGCAGGTATAATATTCTGATCTAACTTCAGCTATAGTCTCAGTTACGACAGTGTTGCTCGTTTCGTTTGGCAATAATAATGGACCAGTAACCACACCAAGAACAAATGCAATTATGGCTGTAACTAAAAAAAATATAAGAGATTTATTCATAGGTATAACTATAAATTAAATGAATATTTAACTCTAGATAATATGTCACTAAACAATAAAAAAGCCGGCAAAAAATGCCGGCTTTTTTAGTTTCAACTATGACTAAAGACTATAAGCTGCCACAGAAAGAACCAGAGAAAGGATCAAGCACTCCGTTTGTGTCCACAATACCTGTGACACAGAATGTGAGACCATTTTTAATCTTATCAGACTGACTAGTACTGACAGATGTCTGTCCATTAGCATTAGTCGCAGGACTTGCTGAAATGGTTTCAGTAATCGATCCAGTGAACTCACCACTGACAACAGCACCGGCAACCGGGGTACCCAGATCATCGACTACTACGATATCAGCAACACCAAACTTCTTACCTTTACCAGCACTTATGGTGCTCACTGCAATTGAACCCACTTCTACGCTGGTCGGATCTCCGCCACCGTTATCTGCTTGCGTCGTTGCGCTAGCAGTATTGCTATAACCCGATGCGCCAGCTGCATTTGAAGCATTAACCTGGTAGAAGTAAGTTGTTGATGCAGAGAGGCCTGTATCAGAGAAGCTGGTGCTATCCGCAGAAAGCATTGCGATAACCGAGAAATTGACCCCATCTAAAGACTGTTCTACCTGGTATGAGGCCTCATCATTCGCGTTATCTGTCCAGCTTAAACTTATCTGGCTGCTCGAAACAGCATTTGCAGATAATCCAGTAGGATCCGCTGGTACCGTTGGTGGTTCTCCACCACCAAGTTCATATTTAGCCAAGAAGCCTGCACCCACCGGAAAAGTTGGCGCGGGCGTTCCGCCAATAACATCCATCCAACCCATTGCACCCTGATCTTCATGGTCAAGGATATGACAATGGAAAATAGTTTTACCCTCATAAACCGTCGACGTTTGAGGGCTCAAATCAAAACGGACATTACAGGCACTGGCCATGGTATCGTAAAATTCACCCGCTTCATAATCACCACAATCATCCTGTGCCTGGAAATGATAAACATGTAAATGGAAAGGATGATTCGTCGCACCTTTCACGTTCCACTCCTGAACGCCATCTGCAATAGTGGTAAATGTAGGTATATCGACATCAAACTTGCTGCCATTGATAGACCGGGCGCCCATACTCACTCTTTCAAAGTTTGTTACAGGTTCATTTCTCAGGTCTCTGAGATAACCAGGTCTAAATGAAGCCCATTGAGAACTACCATCTGCTGCATATGGGTTCGCCACGCTAGCGGGAACTTGTGGAAGTCCAGCATCGGCATAGATACTTGCAACCACTGTATTGCCAATAGATAGTGTCGAGTCACCACTACAGCGAATTGCAAGACCTGCACGTGAAGCCCCTGACATCGTTAAACTATTATCGGTTAAACTTTTAGGTACCATGGTTCTCCATACACCATCACGCGACATTAACGCCATTTCACACTGACTACCAACTTCAATAGTTTTGGACTTGGCATCAGCATCCGCGATCAGTACACGCCAGTGCTGCCAGGTATTAGCTGGCATACAAAGATTACCATCAACTTTACCATTCACATTCCAGCCGGGGCTTAGCGTACCTGAAACCAGCGTATCGCCACCTGTTCCAGCAACACTGGTATCAAGGAACGAAATCGATAGCGCTTTTTCCTGCATTGCTGCAACGTTTGCAGGGATGCCATCAAATTGATCGTCGATAATGATGAGACCTAAAGCACCACTCGATACCTGTAGAAAAGTTGAACCATGGTGATGTGCGTGATACCAGAAAGTGCCACCCATATGGTCCGCCGGGATATCGTAAACATAATCACCAGCAAAACCGCCTTCCAGGATACGGGTCACATCATCACTGGGCGTGTCGCCAGAAATATGTAAACCATGGGTATGTAAATTTGTCACGTTAGGGTCTTTCAATACATTGTGTTCAGTACTTAGAGGCTCATAAGGCAGTAGATTTTTGAAACTCAGTACGTACTTTCTACCCGGCTCCATGACCATGGTAGGACCAGGTACGGAAAGCGCCTGACCTTCCTGGCCGTAAGCCCGAGTGGTAAGGGTTTCACCATTTATATTGAATGTGGCTTCATCCATGACCAGTGTGCCGCTGGAATAAGCTGGTTCGCCATTGGCAGCAGGATGATCCGTCCACTGGAAGAGTGAAGCGTCAGTCACAACATTAGTCGTCGGACAACTCGTTGCATATGCAAAGACAGGGATGGCTAACGCCAGATAAAGGATTTTCGATAATATTTTTTTCATTTCATTTCCATAACATTTTTGGTTAGAGGTGTCGCTTATTCATCTTTCACGACATTAATAACTTTCAGTTAATACTCTGTTATTCACCAATATCATAAGCACATACCATGCCAGATAATTCATTCATTCAGCTTTATACTAAGCAACTGATATTGATACTAATTCTAAAAACCAGAATATCGCTATCATATCTGTGTCATCTCACACATGACAGTATCGTCTGTCAGTTGTGACAGTCATGCCGATAATGGCAGTCTTATATATGATCTAAAGGCGGCTATATGAATGCAGGCAGTAGAGCAACACATATGTCCATGAATGGATGGTATCAGGGCAACACAGGGCACTTACCTGGATGTAACTGGTAGATCGACTCATTAGGGCAGGAAGCCCGTAAGTAGAATAACGCATAACACCATGGATGGTGTGTAGTAGGGTAATGCAGGAGCAATTACCGAGGAGCAGTTATCGAGGAGACGTAGCCGAGCAGTTGCCGAGGAACAATTACCGAGTTAAGAAGGTAAACGTCATTGTGACAGGATAGAACAGTCCAGGGATTCATCTTTCGTTTTAGAAAAATCGACCATGGCAATACGCCCCAGAACAGACCACTGGATGACGGAACTACCCTTAACTTCTGCCACCGTAAAGTCAACCTCGAACTCATCGACATGTTCCCCTGAAAGGAAAACTTTGGGTTGCCCTCTATCTTTTGGATCCGGTGAGAACAGATTGTCTTCATCAATGTCGATATACACTTCCGCTTCAGCTGGGGCGTCGTCAGGGCATTGCAGGTCATAGCCGAAATACCCAATTGCAGTTCCCTGATCCAGGTGCTGCACGCAATGAAAAATGGGTACCACGACGCAGGAGGATTCCTGCCTGGCTGAGATTTCCTGTGCCCAGACTGATGATGCATACAGCATGGCCGATATCATTGTTAGTATATAAATGTGACGCATTACTATCTCCTTTATATTTTGCAGACACACATGATCAATAATTCAGCAATTATGGATTCATGCATTATTGAGCGAGTTAAAATATTTCGTATTACACTTAGAGAATAAAAGTACAGGAAGAATAAAATGCAGTAGCTCAGGTCAAGTCTGAGCTACTGCATTAACGTTATAAAGTTTTTCTCTGTGAACTCTACTTCTCAGCTTTAATGTGTTTATTAACTAGTATATTAACGACTATTAAAATTAATTAGCCGGTGGTGCAACGATATACTTCTGCATATCTTCCATGCGCTGTTCTGTAATCGACCCCTTCTCTTTCGCTTTCACGTTGAGCGCTGCAATATAGTCTGCTTCTTTCTGGAATTGCCTGTTGAGCTCATCCTGGTAGACCGCCACCTCAAAATGATTCTTGCGCAGATCAATTACATAGTCATTGAACTTCTTCTTCATGTAAAGCCTGAGCGTTAACCTGCTTACCTGCGGGTCATCAAAGTTCTCATACTGCGCATCATTCACATCCAGTATCTTGATCAGGTGCCAGCCGGCAGGTGATTCTACAGGTTCACTCACGACCTCAAGCTCATGGTTGAAGGTGAAATCATCCAGCTCCTTAAAACCGGTGCCCTGGCTGACCCAGCCCATCTCGCCAAGAGTACGCTTTGCGTTAGGATCGATAGAATACTGCTGCGCGGCCTGGAACATGGTGATCTTACCGCTATCGATCTCTGCCTTGATCGACTCGGCTTCTTCTTTGGTCTTGACCACGACCATCTGTACCTTGCGTGTCTCCGGCACACTGATCGTATCCATATTGTCGACGAAGAATGTCTTTAGCTCATCCTCGGACGGCTGCCATTGTTTGACCAGGGTATTGCGATATACATTGATAAGATGGGTCTTACGATACTCGGCAGTACGCTGGATAAATTCAGGATCTTTCTTCATATCTGCGGCAATCGCCTTGTCTGCCATCAAAGTATTATCGATATACTCCTGTAAACGTGCCAGACGTTCATCGTCATTGTCGACATAAAATTCAGCCAGTGTGGCACGATAATCCGCACCGCGCATCTGCACCTTAACATCACCCCAGGTGATCCGTTTATCCGCTATGCTGGCAACGATATCGGTATCAGTGCGTTTGACATCAGAAGTTGTACTCAGCACATCTTCATCAATAGTAATCGCAGTGCCCGCTCGCAGGCGTTCACGCATACTCTTGTTCAATTCAGTGAACCGATGCTTGCGTATCTTGGCTTCGATGGCAACTTTAACATCATCAGTGAGTTCGGTCTCCGAACTGATGCTTGATTTATAAAACGCCATGACCTCGTCCTCCGTGACCGGGATGTCGCCGATAAGAACCTTTGACTTATACATGGTTATTAGTACCGCATCCTCGAATTTCTTCATATCGGAGACATACTTCGTCAACCTGTCTGCGCCGTTTTTCTTTGCATCCAGGTACAGCAGGTTGGCGCTGATCACCTTATCGAGCAGGGTTACCATCACCTGGCTACGTTTGGGCGTACCCAGTGCAGGAATCGACAGGCCAACCATCGCTGAACTGTTGAGCATGGTACTAAGCTGGTTGAAAGTAATCATCTCATCACCCACTTTAGCGATGACACCTTCAGCTTGAGTTACCTGTGTACCAGGTGCGCCGGCTGATGGTTCATCATTACCGCAACTCGCCAGTGATAACGTTATAAACAAGACCGATAATAGTTTAGAAACAAACTGATACTGCATAATATATTTTCCTGACAAAAGTTGGCCTAAAAAACTTAGCTCGTGTTATTCGTTTAGTGTAAAGGATTACATGCAAGACAAAAAGGTTTTATAGCAATCAGTTATGACATAAAAAAGGGAGGGAAAGTAACCTTTCCCTCCCATCTTTAAGTTACATCTTCTACTACAGGGATTTCACCCCCATGCATTTTACCAGCCGCAAGTACTGCCAGCATAAGTCGTTGAGATGTATTCCCATACTGATTCAGAAGCACGTCCCTCGATCAGATGGTTTCTCCATTTATCCGAACAACCTCTGCGTTGCAGTGTCCGCGTACGGTCGCCATGACAGCTACTACAGACCGTATTCTCTGGACTTTCAAATGCAGGATCGCCCGCGACATGGCCAAGTTGTGACAGCTCCACCTTATCCATCATCTCACGAGAACTGCGTCCCTTGAAGGCATGTTCTGTCCATGTCTTGTTAGTTGATGATATGTCACCGCTGTTATCCGTATGACAGTTCAGACAGTAATCAACCAACGGATCCGCATTCTCAGTAAAGGTATGCATCCAGGCAACAGCTGCATCGTAGTCTTCCTTAATTGGCTGGCCATTATATTCCAGACCATCCTCGATATGACTAGGAACGCCTGCACCATTCACCTCATGACAGGTACCACACTTGAGCGGGCCATGTGAACCATCGTGGTTCAGTGCTGCAGCCTGCGCATAAGACGTGGTATCGATATTCGGGGTTACCGGATACAGACCATGGATCGACTCGTGACAACCCTGACAGCTGATGTTCTGATGGCCTTTGGAGTAACGCATCAGGCTCGCTTTACGTGGGTAGTTGAACGGTGGATATGCATTGATGTTACCACTTTGCTCAACAAACGGTGCCTGGTGACAGTCAGCACAGTGTGGCTCACCGGCTGACAGCCAGTGGTCACGACCATCGGTTGCTGCTGACATTGGTACCGGTACCGCAACAGAGTCCGCTGGTAAACCAACCTGTGCTGCTGTGACACAATCAGGTGTAGTACAGAAGTCCAGCGCATTCACACTGAAGTCACCGTCGCCGTCCAATGATCCACAGATGTGGAACGCGGGTGCACCGGGATATTCCGCGCCACAGTTAATCAGACCGCTACCGCCACCGGTTGAGCAGTTTTCAGCACTGGTAACGTTCACTTCGACCGTAGCGACGTTACCATCGTGTGCAGGATCCACTGGAATCACACCGAAGTAACCGGCAACGTAGTTACACAGACCGGGATCGGTATCCCAGATTGCATAGCTGTAGTCAACTGCATCACTCTCCTTCGGATCCAGCCATAGCATGGCCTGGGCTTCAGTAGTACCTACCGCTGCAGCGACTGCTGCCAGGGTAGGTTCAGCACGCGGGTTGCTTATGCCAACACCACGAACCAGGTCTTCCATATTTTCAGCTTTCCAGATCTCCTGACCCAGCTGGTTATGACAGTTAGTACACCAGATACCGTTACCGTCACTGGCAACATTATCCGCCAGGTACTGGCCGACCGCATTCAGGTACTCAGGGGTCTCTGCACCATCGGTGTCTTTACCCGGGTTAGAGTGCACATCGCGACCGACGAAACAGCCGCCGTTAGCTCCGCGGTTATCACTGTTTGCATACCTGTTGGTACCCGCTAAGGTAATCGGATAACCATTCATATCACCATCAGAACGATGCGCAGGGTGACAACCCTGGCAACCGCCATCACGGCCCAGTGAGTCAGCGAAGGCGATAATGCCCAGCTCACCATCGGCATTCGGCATATTGATACCGCGATGGTTATTATGGATCGCTTCGGTGATCGGCTTGATCAGGGTACCCGTAGCACATGGCTCTGTACCCAGTTCATTGCCAGCGCCGCATTCCGCTGATTTAACCGCCGCAATCACGTTGTCCGCATGGCAACGCTGACAGATCACAGACTCGTGACCCAGGCGCGTGTTCTGCGCAAGTTCATTACCGACCGGAGCAGCGCCAGGATAATTCGCCGCAAAGCTGGTGCCGTGCTGAATATCGTGGCCATTCAACATACTGATCGCCGCACTCTTCAGACGAGAATACCAGTCTGAATCACCCGCGCCGGTATCGATGTTGTAATACGCATTCCAGTAGTCATATTCCTGCTGCACCAGTGCATACTGTGCGGCATCACCATTCGGGCTATTGGCTACGATAAGCGTACCGCCGCCTTCCGCGACTGAATTGTTGATTATTTCACCATTCGCAGGATTCGAGTGACAACGCTCACAGTTCGGGATATCGATCGGTGCAGTACCGAAACCGATTACCGGGTTGCCGGCATTGTCTAAAGTAGCAGCACCCGCGCCACTCGGTGCGTTTGCATCATAATCATACATCTGTGCTTTCATAGCCACATAGGGACGTACCGAATCTTCATTCAATAATCCTGGATCGCCGAAGAAATCCACACTGTCCTCAAATGGGGTCAGTGGTAGACCGAGCGCCTCCCAGATATCGGGTGAAGTCAGCATGATCGGCAGGTTCTCAAGTACCTTCATCTGGGTGTAGACAACGGTGCCTTTATCACCAGAGAAGGTCAGCACGTTGCCATTAGAGAAACCGCCGCAATCGTTATCAACTGTATTGCCACTAGCATCAGTGGTAACCGGTCCCAGTGGATGGAATGCCGGTCCGCAGTCCGTCGGATAAGCTACAGCAGGGAATGGACCTGGCTGCCCAGCAACACCCAGGCGGATTTTATCGGCTTCCAGTGAGGTACCTGTCGAGTTGTCACCTTCCAGGTTTTCGTAGAAGTACAGGTGATTCCACACTGCGTTCGCGTAGTTGTCAGTAGGGTCTGTTAAATCACCATCACCCTGAAGGACAGCTTGAGAACCATTATAATCGCCGTACTGCATAGCGCCGTTGACAACTTCCGCTGAATCAAACACGGTGTTCCATGCCTGCAGTGAATTGCCTTCTGCCGCACTGATTAACAGGCTGCTCTGTGGCTTACCGCGGCCATCGTTACGCGGCTGCGCTTCATGCCAGTATTTCAGTACATACTTCTTGAAGTTGCCGCTGTTATCCAGTTCCAGATCACGAACTACGGTTTCGCGGCCCAGCCCATCCAGACCTTCGTTTGGATCACCTGCCATCAGCCTTGCATAATCACCGCTATGATCTGGATCAATCGTATTAGGTTTAACCACCTGAGCCAGGATAGAGTTATAGGCTGGCAGTACACAACAATAGGCAAACTCGAAACCGGTACAGTGCATGCCCAGCTCGTAGTTCATCATGATCTTGAAGTCTGTCTGAGGATTTAACTCAGGATCGATTGGCGGCAGATTAAGTTCAGTGTTGTCGTTGGCGTCTGCACAGCCGGGATCCGCTGGAAAATCGATCAGATTATCGCCATCGTTATCAATGCCATCGTTACACTGAGCAACTGGAGGGACATCGGTTACAGTAATCGTTACTGTTGCTGTTGATGTGAACTGACCATCAAATGCATCATAAGCAAATGTATCGTCACCGGTAAAACCAGTAGATGAAGTGTAGCTGAATGAACCATCTTCATTCAGGGTAACACTACCAGATGTCAGGGCGGTATCAAGGTTGGTCGCCGTTAATGCCTGAATCTGGCCGTCATCGGTATCATTTTCCAGCACACCCGGTGCAGATACATTTAATGTCTCGTCTGTGGTAGCACTATAGCTATCATCGTTAGCCGTCGGAGGAGTATTACCACCTACAGGGTTCACCGTGACCGTTACCGTGTCCGTGCATGTTCCATCTTTTTTAGCCGTTCCGATCAGCACCGCTTCATATGAACCGGCAATTGCATAAGACACAACGACATTGGAGCAGTCATCTAAGGTAAAATCGGGAACCCCACCATCAAATGTCCAGTCGCAGCTCTTTTTTCCCTTACCGGTAACGCTGCCTGTAAATACAACCGACTGCCCTTCATCAATTGTCGCGTTCATGGGATTGGTACTAATACTACAAGTGGCAGCTGCCTGAACTGCGCCAGTTGTGATTACCAGCATAAAGCCGGTACATGTCGCCATAAAGGCTGTTTTTTTCAAGAACCGTTTCAGTAGACCTGTAAACATGTCCCATCCTCCTAAGGTTTTTGTTTCATTTTTTGCCGGGAACAGTCCTTGAAGTAACTTCTAGTGAACACGACGTTAGTTATTTTTTTCGGCCAAAGCAATGCACCGATAAATCTTATATGCATAGAGCGTGCCAAAGAACCAGAACCACGTAAGACACTGTTTACAATATTTCTTAAGAATATCAGCAAATTATGATTGATTAACATGCATGTCATTCGGTGTCATCCAAGCATGACACGGTGACACCGGTGACTGCCATATATGACATATAAACAGGTGAAATCACATATTTTAAGAACGTAATTATAATGACAGGAAATAAAAAAGCCCCTCACCGAAGTGAGGGGCTCACTGAGCAACCTTGTGGAGAGAGGTTTAGTCGTCGTCTTTGTTGCCGCGACCATGGCCGTGACCATGTCTGTGCTTTCCTGCGACTACCACTTCCTTGCTAGCTACTTCGAAGATCGCCAGTTTCTTCTTCTTCCAGTCCGGCAGGTTCGCATTCAGGAAGCCTGTAGCCGCATCCGTTGGGAAGACGCCGCCAGCACCTTTCTTCATGAAGTAAACCTTGAACTTGACCGTAACCGGCCAGGCCTTAACGTCTGAAGTATCGTATGTGATCCTGTACTTCTCCTTCTCGTTTGGCTTCAGACGATTATCGGTGGCGATATTCGAATCGAAGCCGGGACGTACTACGTGTGTACCATCTGCTGCACGTTTGCCGGTTTCACGACCATAAATACGTGTGAAGTATTCATTGTTTAGATCGTCAACAATTTTCTTCACTGTCGTTTCGCCAACGAGAGACCACGCCCCAGTATCATCCTGAACAGGCATAGAACCGGTTACCGTTCCATCCGGAGATGCCCAAGGAACTTTTGTCTGGTCCATCTTCTGGCTTATGACCGGCTCACCCTTGTTATCCAGATCAGGCGTATACCCCTGAATCACGATATTACGGTCATCGTCATATTTAACATCAACCTTCTTGAACCCAGGCATAATCTTGTTGCCATCAAGAACCGCAACCTTGTTCTTGATTGACTTGTACTTCGATTTACCGGTCGCTGATTCATACGGGATCATGTTGCCATTGGCATCCGTGACGACAACACGGGTCAGCACTCGGCGTATTGGATGCGCGCCCGGGAACATATGTGCAGTCTTGTTCTGCAGTGAAGTCTTAACCACGATCTTGCCGTCGTCCCGTTCAGCATCCAGACCAGCTTTGAAGCCTGTCTTGATCTTGGTGGTACCGAAGTCAGCCGTGTTGGCACCCATGAAGGCATGGTTATTTAAATAACCTTCTGCAACCGGCCCATAACCACTGTCAGGATCGAATGGAGCAGTCAGGTATTCCTCATCGTCCTTGGTGAACAACACATCAGGCTGGTCCCACTGGTGCAGTACAGTTACACGTTCACCCTTGATTTTCTTGAGTGGCTCCATGTGACAACGCTGGCATTTCGGTGATGCCTTGGTATCAGTGTAGTTGTCTCCAATACCATCACTCATCGCTGTCCATGTGCTGCACAGTTCGAGGAACTGGTCAGCATTATCACCTGTAGGCTGTATACCACCCTCACCATTGGACTCGGGATTCAGCATGAGTGACGAACGCTGGTGACATGACAGACACAGCGCCTTGCCATACGCAGCAAACTGGTGCTTGTCCTCGAACTTGTCTGGATGCTCACCGACAGCCATCTGGAACTCGTCTTTAACCAGTAACTCACGCTCAGACAGGTCGTCATCACGGCTATTGCTCAGACCGGTAATACCGAATGGGCCGTAGAACGGGCCACCGGTGTAGTAACCGCTTGTGCAGTCGCCGTTTTCGTCAGTTGTTTCACAACCAGTCTCGACGCTCTTCATAGTGTGACGGCCGTCAGCGGCTTTAGCGACATCAAAGTCACCCGCCTGTTTCGGTGTATCACCGGTGTTGATATATTTCTCGGGACCGATCAGCGCAAAAAAGGCGTTCATATCCAGCGCGCCGGCATCCGGGTTATACATTAGCGTATCACCAGCATTGCGCACTACAGGACCAATCGGACCCATCTTGATCGGTTTCGCCAGCGTGTACTGGCCCTTATCACCATCGACATCGTTAAACATACGCACAGTCTCGATGCTGTGGCAGTATGCACAGTTGACACCTTCACGGTTATGGCTGTTACCGATATGGTAAGTCACGGTATAGGCCTGACCTGTTTTGGCTAATGCCGCCACAGTCGCGGCTTGCGCAGGATTGTATTTAGGTTTTGGCGGGTCTGACGGAGGATTTGAAAGATTACTTTCCATTGTTTTGGCTTCAGTATAAGAAGCTACAGGATCATAACCGGAGTCGTCATAATTACCACCTACTCTTTTCAATTCAACCTTGTAGTCACCAGAGTAATAGGCTGTTGGCGCATGACACTTTATACATACCTGGGAAGATTTCTGGATAGTCTTTTCTTCGTACGTACCGGTCGGGCCTTTAGCGCCGATCTTGCTGGCCTGCAGCCTCAGGAAATCCTGGTACTTGATCTGGAACAATGGATCAGCCCATGACTTGGCATGCATGGATGTCTTCCAGGTATCGTAGAGATCGTTGTGGCAGTGCTGACATTTCTTGTCGGCACTATCAAACAACGTGTGCTGGTAGCCGGTACCGGCGATGACTTCGGCTTCACCCGGGCCGCCTAGATCAGTACGCCCGCCATCTGTTGCAAGGCTGGCTTGAGTAAATAGCAAGCTTATTCCAGCAAGGAATAAGCCTTGAATCATTTTTTTCATTTCGTCCTCCCAAGCAAGAACTTCTTGTTTGGTAACAGTTTAAATTTAGTCGCAGTTATAATTATTATTTTCAAATTGAATTCTCATACAGCGGGCACGACGATAGCCAGCAATTTGTTCGTTCATTTTCGTTCGTTTTATTTTTTTACTTGGGATTCAGTAAGTTATAAACCCAGGCCAGAACGACCCGGATAGGGCTTTGAAGCAAAAACCGGTTCAGCTAAAGCTCAAAGTTTTACAGCATAGCCCGAACCACGACTGGCCAGGCGCGCGGGATGTTCTCCAGATTATATCCACCCCTACCGAGAGCGACCAGCCTGCCATCACAGAATTCATCGGCAAGCTGGGTTTTCGCCACTCTGGCGAACACTACAAGGCGAAAGATACCCGTGACTGCCATGCACAGCGTATGCGTGCCAGGAGTACGGACAAGGGCACGCAAACCACCTGATCAGATACAGTCCGCTTTCAGGCCGGACCGCTCTAAATCACAAGCCCAGTTTTTCAGCCACAAAGTCAGCGTCTTTGTCACCGCGACCTGACAGGTTGACCAGTATCGTCTGATCACTGGACATGGTTGCTGCGATACGCATCGCATAAGCAATAGCATGTGCGCTTTCCAATGCCGGGATGATGCCTTCGAGACGTGACATAACCATGAACGCATCGAGACACTCTTTATCATCTGCTGTATCGTACTGAACACGGTCGATATCTTTCAAGTAACAGTGCTGCGGGCCGACGCCAGGATAATCCAGTCCCGATGCGATAGAGTAAACCGGCAATGGATTACCTTTATCATCCTGCAGGTTGTAACACTCGAAACCATGGATCGCGCCTTTACTTCCCAGCGTTAAGGTAGCTGCGTGTTCGCCGGTATCAAGACCTTTACCCGCAGGCTCCACCCCGACAAGTTTTACATCTTCATCATTCAGGAAAGCGGTAAACAGGCCGATCGCATTTGAACCACCGCCGACACAGGCCGTGACGACATCAGGCAATTTACCCTGCTTTGCTAAAAACTGTTCACGGGCTTCACGACCGACGATGCTCTGAAAATCACGTACCATCTTCGGAAAAGGATGCGGGCCAACGACGGAGCCGATGGCATAGATAAAATTGACCGGGTCCTTAAGATACTCTTCAAAGGCACTATCAACGGCATCTTTTAATGTCCGCGTGCCGCGGCTAACCGGCACCAGCGTACAACCGAGAATCTTCATCTTGGTGACGTTCGGGTGTTCTTTTTCGATATCGATCTCACCCATGTGGATCTCACAGTCGATGCCGACCAGTGCGCAGGCTGTGGCCAGTGCCACACCGTGCTGTCCAGCTCCTGTTTCAGCGATAACTTTAGTCTTACCCATGTGTTTAGCCAGCAGTGCTTCACCCAGGCAGTGATTGATCTTGTGCGCACCGGTGTGATTGAGATCTTCACGTTTGAAGAAGATCTTTGCACCGCCGCATTTTTCCGTCAGGCGGCTGGCGAAATAGATCGGGCTCGGACGGCCGGTATAATCCGCGTTAAGCATCGCCAGTTCCTGCTGAAAGGCTTCCGTCTGGCTGACCTGATCATAGGCGTCATTGATTTCATCCATTATCTGCTTTAGTTCCGGCGGTATTACCTGGCCGCCATATTCACCGAAATAACCTTTTTCATCGGGCATGGGTGCGAAATCTAAAGACATAATGAAATCCTATATTGTTAAGCGTGTCATAGAATTTACCACATCTTTTGTGTTGGAACAGTTTATTCATATCATCAATGAAATCTTCTCTATAGACGCATTACATCAGATATTTTCTGACCATGCTGTTACCAGGAGCAACAACAGAAGGGGAGATTGAGAACGGTAAGCGCTTAGCCTTTTTCTGGGCGATATACGTTTCCAGATTCTCTGGTGTCTCAAAAACTATTACACCGGCAACAACTTTTGTCATATTAAAACCAGTGGTCTTGCTGACAGATATAGGCGGTGATGTATGATTTATTTATTTCGCGATTTGATGCCGGATAACAACAGGCGGAAGGTTTCCAGTGCTTCATGTAGCTCTGTGCATTTTTCACCAGGAGATTTCTCCATCATATTGCGTAACACAAATTCAGCAGTATCAACGGCCCGCTGGCTGCGCGGGTTCTTCGGACAACTATCAATGTTTAGATATTTATCAAGGGTTCTTGTCGTTGGTGTCGATTTATCGATATAGACCGGCCATAGACCGCTCTCTTCAGCGAGCTCAAGCTTTGTCTTACAAAGGTCGTGTTCCCAGCAAGATAGCGACATATTCATCACTTTAACTACCTGTTCGCGTAACTGTGATTTATGTACATCTATTTCATTATCGCCGGAATGCGCCATCTCCAGGTTGATCAGCCCTGGCATCGCGCCGGGATTTTCTTTAGCGAAAGCCAGCAGGCTGCTCAGCGTCTCTTCCACAGCATCCAGCCGCTGATAACTCTGCGTGGATGAGAGCTGCTCATTACTGGGCGCTGCATATAAGGCAATGGCGATACCGCTTTGTCCCAACACATCGACCGTATTTATACTGGCATCACACTGGAACACATGCCCGTCTTTATGTTTACAACCAAGCCGGGTATGCAGGCTGTCCTGTTGTGAGCCATCGGCGTCTTCAGCATCTTTGATTTTCTGGCTGATATCGTCGACAAACAGGTCAGTACTATCGAGATCTATAATCTCATCACTGGCATAACCGAACAGGCTGGTCGCACCGGCATTGAAATATACCGCATCGTTATCATGATCAAAGCACATCAGGGCATTATCATCCAGGTCGAGCAAGCGCTGCAGATCGTTAGTGCGCATCCTCACCTGGTCGGTCATGGAATTGAACGCATCTGCCAGGATATGAAATTCTCTCAAGCCTTTATTATTGACGGTCAGATCCAGTTTTCCATGCGTTATCTGTTCCATATCTCCGATCATGCGACCGAGAGGTGTAAACAGAAAGCGATTAAACAACCACAGCGCAAATAACAGGATGCAGAGCGACAGCAGCAGAAAGCCGCTGATAGTCACAGTCTGTGTCTGGTCCATCTCCCTGCTCAGCTCATCGATGTTTTCATAACCGGCAATCTTGAACGCCGGTGTACCGTCTGAAGCATGCAGGATGAATTCCACCGGCAGGTGACCATCGGTAATCGCCTGTTCATTAGTATTGATTAACTCGCCCGACATAGCGTAGATACGCAACGGTGTTTTCGTTATATTACCGATGTCAGGAAGATTGAAAACCGGGTTTACCACGATCTCCAGGTAACCGATAGGCCGCAGACCGCCGAGCGGGACCAGGGTAGAGAATAACGGTCCGCTTTCAGATATCCACAGCGCATCGACCGCCTTCAGACGATCCGAGGCCGTTCTGCTGATAACGATCTCAGCCAGGTAAGCGGCCAGCTTTTCACCGAGGTTTTCTGGCCCCGCACTGCTTTCGGCAATCAGCTCGAGCTGCAGGTTATAGATCCTGATCTTTTCCAGATCAATCTCGGAGAAACCGACAAATCCGTTAACGAATGGATCGTCAATCAGGTTAACCAGCTGTTTATTATTGCTGTAATCACTCTCGATAGCCTTAACTGCCGCTACCAGCTCTCTGCTATGACCGAGCTTCATACCAATATCAAAGGTACGCTCCCTGACCTGTTTGAGCATCTCCTGTGACGCAACTTCGATAACACGTGACAGGCTGTCTATCTGCGCATCCAGCGCTGCCCGCTTAAAGTAGCTGCCGGCAAACAGGGAGAGCACGATGGCGGTAGCACCGATCATGCTGAAGATGGCAACGGTAGATGATTTGATTGATAGTGACTCTATCTTCATCAATATATTATAGACTCGATAGCGTTGTATACCTTGTGAACATCATCAGGAAGCTCGGTATTTTAGTCGGTTACGACTGGCAGGCGTTTTTCCGTCCACTCCTTCCAGCCACCGCGGAACCATATCAGGTTTGTGTAACCCCAGCCCCTGGCTTTATTGATAGAGTCACTGCTTCTCAGGCAGCGGGTGCCATTGCAGTAGAAGAGGATCTCCCTGGATTTATCCGGCGCGATCCGTTCTAGAGACTCACGTGTCAATCGCGTGTTCAGAATATTAACAGCACCTTCGATATGCCCTTTCAGGTACTCTGTTTTTTTTCGTGAATCAATCACCAGCAGATCAGGATTGGCCAGAATCAGATCGATCACCTGTTCAGCAGAAACAGACCTTACATCCTCGATGGTTTCCGGTGCATACGGCTTTTCTTCTGCCGCTAACGCGGAACAGAACATAACTGAAATACAGATAATTATTATTCTTTGATAGTGCGCAGTGATGAAAAAATCAAACATTCAAATAACCGACAGGGTTCATACTAACGAAACAGCTTATATTTTACAGAAACGGCTTTCTATAATAGCCTCTCTGGATATAAATGCGAAGAGGCTGAATTATGGCAACAAACAAATTATCCGGCAGCTGCCTGTGCGGCGAAGTCAGTTATCAATTTGACGAAGACATCAAAGTCTTTCAGTACTGTCATTGCTCACGATGCCAGAAATTTACCGGCTCCGCACACGCAGCAAACATCATCATCGATCCGAAAAACTTCCAGTGGCTCAGTGGTGAGGAGTCAGTCGGCAGGTTTGAACTTGCAGAGGCCAGGCACTTTGCCACATCGTTCTGTAAAAAATGCGGCTCTTCTCTACCCTGGTTAACACAGAGTGGCAGAGCCTATGTTATTCCAGCGGGAACCCTGGACGATACCCCATCGATAAAACCGATGCATAATATCTACTATGCCGACAAAGCTGAATGGTATGAAGATGTCTGCAAACTGGCCAAGTATCATGAACTGCCTGTTAAGTAACAAAGGAAAACAGGATATACCTATAACTTCTTTCGGCCAATAAGCGACACTCGCACAAACAAAAACGGCTCCCGAAGGAGCCGCATTTGATTATCTTTTATGCGCAGTTATACTTTCTTACGTCTAGCTACACCAATTAAACCAATCAAACCAGAACCGAATAACCAGACTGCTGCCGGGACCGGTACTACGGGGCCAACCCGCTGAAAGGTGCCGCCTATAGGACCATTTTCGGGGAAATCAGGATTAGTGACCTCAAGCACTTCGGATGTGCCGTCAAAACCAAACGATGTTGGGAGTTCAAATGCTAACCACTCTTGGTAACTTTCAGCTGTGTATATACTGCCACTTGCATCCCGCGTCCATCTTAACGAGGAAAAATCTCCGGCTCCATACAGTACGCCCTCAATGTCTGCGGGATCATACTCCTGATGGCCGCTTGTACCAGTAAAACTGTATTCGCTACCCATAAACATTTCAAAGTATGTAATTTCAAATCGGACTGTACATACTTCAAACCCGGGGGTGCTACATTTATCCGATCCGTCATCACGTTCAATATGAGGTGTTTTATAATCATCAATGAAAGCCGTGCCTGTTATCTCCAAAGAATCCAAATTCCCGTCTTCCCAAATATACACATCTCCCGAGATAGAATACTCCCACAAAGCAGCTGAGGCAGATTGCAACGGTAATAGAAAATAAAAGAGAAAAACAAATATTGAACCCTTCCATGCCACATACAGATTTTTGCTCATATTTACACCTTAAAATATATTAATAATGATTTAAAAACCATTTTACCCTTCATAAATTTAGTTCTATTGAATCATCATTACGACGAAATAATTGATTTAGATATGTATAAGCAATACTCATGCCATTTTAAAAAACCACATAAGTATCAATTATATAATTAAAATCCGTATTGAACCGACACCAATGAAGCGTATGATTTATTTACAGTTGAAGCATTATTACGATCAATTTATGACCGAAGTCACACGCAGAGGACTTTGATCATGCATCACTTTTATCCTGGCTTGTGCATCATCGCTCTCGCCAAACCAGCAATAACGGGGATTTATAGCTAATTTCAGACGTTAAACCAAAAACTCTAAATGGCTGTTAAGGAATAAGTTTTCAAATAAGACATTATTTAGAGCGATTTTTAGACTGTAAGTAATCTCGACATCGACTGAGCGTCCGAAAAGGGTCGGAAGCAGTCATTCGAAAAATGAAATCAGCTCAGAAGACTTTAAGGTCAGCTATCGGCCAATAAATGACTATTCCTGTGTCACCGCAAGCCTTTCTTCTTCCCTTACTTCATCAAAGTCTTCTGCGATAAGGGCATACATTACAGGCACCACAAACAGGGTAAACAGGGTACCGATACTTAGACCGACAGTGATTACCAGGCCGATATTATTGCGTGACACCGCACCGGCACCGGAGGCCAGCACCAGTGGCATAACCCCTAATACCATGGCGGCGGTGGTCATCAGGATCGGGCGTAAACGTAATGCTGCAGCTTCTTTTACGGCTGATACCTTATCCCTGCCCTGACGCTGCAGCTGGTTGGCGAATTCGACGATCAATATACCGTGTTTCGATATCAGTCCGATCAACGTGATCAGGCCTACCTGGGTATAGATATTCATGGTGGCAAAACCGAGGAACAGCGGAATCATGGCACCGAATATTGATAGCGGTACGGTGATCAATACTACAAACGGATCACGGAAACTTTCGAACTGTGCAGACAACACCAGGTAGATAACCACTAGAGCCAGCACGAAGGTCATCATCAATGCGGCACCTTCTTTTTCAAACTGCCGGCTCTGGCCGCCATAATCATGCATGAAACCAGCGGGCGCAATCTCGGCCAATGTTTTGGTCAGATATTCATGTGCATCGGCGATGGTAGCAACACCCGGCATCGGGATGGCTTCGATGGTCGCCGAGTTGAGCTGCTGGAACTGGGTGAGATCATTCGGCACCACTTCCTGTGATATCTTCACCACGGTCGACAATGGCACCTGCTCGCCAGTTCGAGTATTCACATAAAGTTTTTCGATGGCGTCTTTGGTCTGCTGAAAACGCCTGTCCGCCTGCGGCACCACTTCATAACTTCGGCCCTGCATGTCAAAATAATTACTGCGGAAATCACCCAGCTGGATCGCCAACACACTGCCGATATCACGCATGCTTATGCCCAGCTGTCCGGCTTTGGCCCGATCGATCAATACATGTGCCTGCGGTTTGTTCAAACGTAAAGTATTGTTCACCATCATGAAGACGCCGCTTGCCATGGCTTTTTGTTTCAACTCTTCTGACACTGCGTACAGCGTGTCGTAATCCGAGGTGCTGGTAATAACAAAATTGACCGGCATACCCATGGGCGTACCCGGCAATGATGGCGGATTGATGGCGTATACATCCATACCGGCAACACCCATCAACTCACCCTGCAGTTGCGGCTGCAGATCCATCTGGCTGCGCTCACGCTGGCTCCATGGAGTCAGCACCATGCCGGCCATCACGTTGTTCTCTACCGGCATGCCGGCGATGACAAACGTCTGATCATATTCAGGGTAGGAACTGAGTATCTCTTCGATCTGTTCGGCATAGGTCTGTACGTATTGCACGCTGGCATTATCCGGTGCGATACCCATGGTTAAGATAAACCCCTGGTCTTCGACCGGGGCCAGTTCTGACTGCGTCATACTGAACATTGCAGCAATGGCGAAAAGTAACACAACGGCACCGATCACGATGCCGGTGCGAAGATAAGTCAGAGTGCTGTCAAGAACGCCTGAATAAGCCTCTTTCAGTCGATTAAAAAATTTATCGATATTCACCACCAGGCGACTTTCCAGCGCCTGCTTATTCAACAGCATTCCGCTCATCACGGGCGACAGTGTCAATGCGATAACACCGGAGATCAAAACTGCCCCTGCCAAAGTGAAAGCGAACTCACTGAAAAGAGTTCCGGTCAGACCACCCATGAATCCGATCGGTGCGTATACCGCGGCCAGGGTGATGGTCATGGCGATGATCGGCATAGCGATCTCGCGCGCGCCGACGACGGCGGCACGCATCGGTTCGAGACCGTCTTCGATATGACGGTGTACATTCTCCACCACCACGATAGCGTCATCCACCACCAGCGATATCGCCATCACCATGGCGAGCAGGGTAAGCAGGTTGATGGTATAACCCATCATCAGCATAAACAGTGCAACACCGATCAGTGACAGCGGTATCGTCACGATAGGTATGAGCACAGAGCGCGGTGACCCCAGGAACAGGAACACCACCAGCACCACGATCATGGTTGCTTCGAATAATGTTTTCAGCACTTCATCGATCGACTCATCGATGAACATGGTGGCGTCATAGGCCATGTATTGATTTAATCCGGCAGGAAGATCTTCGGCGATCTCAGGCAGCAGTTTTTTTACACCGGCTGCAACATCCAGCGGATTGGCACTGGGGACGGTCTGAATGCCGAGGTACACAGCGGGCTTACTCTGATAACTAACGATCTGGCGCTCGGTATTGGCGGCAAGTTCGATGCGTGCGATATCACCGAGACGCACCACGCGCTGACCATCGCTGCTTACTGTGATCGCCGCAAAAGCTTCTTCATCCTGCAGCGAGGTGCTGGCCCGAATCGATGTCACGGTATAACTATTACGCAGCTCTCCAGCAGCTGATTGAAAGTTATTAGCCAGCAGGACATCGTTCACCTGAACCGCACTGATATTGAAGGCGCGCATCTTTGCCGGATCAAGAAAGATACGCATCGCATATTCTTTACCACCTAACAGCAGGGCTCGCGACAGTCCCGGCACCTCAGCCATCTTCGCCTGCACTACGCGACGCAGGTAATCGGTGATCTGCGTCTCGTTCATGGTCGTGCTCTGGTAAGCGATATACATGATGGCATCACCGCCGACAGTAGCCTTGGCGATCACCGGGTCGGTGATATCTTGCGGCAGACGTCCCTGCACTTCATTGATCTTGCTGAGCATCTCAGCCATAGCGACATTAGCGTCGTAACCAAGATCGAGGAATACTTCGATCATGGAAACACCGGCACGAGAACTGGCCTTGATATAGTCGATACCTTCTACACTGGTTATTGTTTCCTGGATAGGTGTGGTGACAAAACCCTGCACCAGTTCAGCATCGGCACCGGGATAAACCGTGGTGATGGTCAACTGGCCATTTTCCATCTCAGGGTACTGGCGCACCTGCAGGTCATTCAGTGCACGTATACCGAACACCAGCAATAGCAGGCTCAGTACGATGGCGAAAACCGGGCGGCGAATAAAAAAATCTGTGAACCTCATTATTCGTCGCCTTCAGCCAATTCCTTTAGTCTCGTTTGCTCGCTAACCATGACCGGACTGTTATTGCGCAACTTGCTAACTCCTGCCTGTACCACCAGTTCGCCACCGTTCAAGCCGCTCAGTATCGCAACCTGATCACCACGCTGTTTACCGATAGTGACCTGAACGCGACGGGCAACCATGTTGCCTTCCTCATTTTTCTCGACAATGAACAATGCGTTGCCGAAAGAACTGTAGACGATGGCGGTAGCCGGTACCACGATAGTGTCAGCCGATTTATCAAGCATAAGGTCGATATCGGCATACATACCAGGGCGCAACAGGTTATCTTTATTCACAAGCTGTGCCCGTACACTGATGTTACGGGTAGCCTCATTGACCTTGGCATCCACGGCCTGCACCTGACCAACAAATACCTGATCATCATAAGCACTGACACGGAAACTGACCTCGAGACCGGTTGCGATATCGGGGAAATATTTTTCTGCGACTGCGAAATCAGTATACAGGACAGTGTAATCCTGCAGGCTGATCATCATCGAACCAGTCGGTAAATATTGACCAGTATCGATATGCTTAATACCCAGAACACCTGCAAAAGGTGCACGGATTGATTTCTTTGCGATACGAGCCCTGGTCTGTAAGACGTTGGCCTGCGCTACTTTCAAATTTGAACGTGCATTATCAAAATCTGTTTCAGAGATGGTTTTTTTCTTCCACATATCCTCGTTACGGTTGAACAGGGAGCGCGCAAGATCTTCCTGCGCCTTGAAGCTGGCCAGGTCAGCCTGCTCAACATCATCGTTCAACGTTACCAGCAGGTCACCTGCCTTCACCTGCTGACCTGAAGTGATGTGAATTTTCTCAACGATGCCTTCCACCTCGTTGCTGACATCGATACCCTCGCGGGCGGTCAGCGTACCGACGGCGGAGATGCGCGGCTGCCATTGCACGGCCCTTGCCTCAGTGACCTCGACAGTGGTCGGCGGCGGCGCGCCGGCAGCCATCATGGCCATACCCTGCTGGATCTGCTGATACTTGTAGAAGCCCAACCCCGCTATCACCAAAAGCAGCAAGAAAATAAAAACCACATTACGTTTGAACATTAGTCCGCCCCCGGGCAGCTGATCTGGCATCGTGTTTAATATATTACTTCAAAGAATATAGATTGTGTCAAAAGTAAACTATCGGGTGTATTTTATAATTGGATATTGAAAAAGTAAACTGCTTAGTGTACTTTTATTGGTATCGATCAATAGAGATTATGCAACAAATATGAATGCCGAGAAAAAACTGACCGAACTCAAGCGGGAAGACATCATCGATGCTGCGGTAAAAGAGTTCAAAGCAAAAGGCTATAGCGCGACCAGCATGGACCGTATAGCTGCCACGGCACAGGTCTCCAAGCGAACGGTATACAACCATTTTGAAAGCAAACGGGCTTTATTTCAGTGCATAACACAGGAGCTGTGCGACCGCGCCACCCAGGTATCAGAACATCCTTATGATAAAGACATACCGCTAAGGACCCAGCTGTATACCATCGCTGAGCAGGAGATGGCGTTTTTAACTGCTAAAGAATTCCGCAGCCTGTTCAAGATGATCACCGCCGAATCACTGGCCTCTCCAGAGCTGAGCAAAACAAATTTTGACAACTACCAGTGGAGCAGCCTGGGCGTGGTCAAGTGGATCAGGAAAGCCGTCAAAGACGGAAAGCTATCGGTAACCGATCCTGTCAGGGCGGGCAAACAGTTCCTAGCCTTGATCGAGACCTTCGCTCTATGGCCGCAACTGTATGATCACAAACCAATGCCGAATAAAAACGAACAAAAGAAAATTATTGATTCTGCGGTAGAGATGTTCCTATGCAGCTATGGAGTGGCCGACTAGCTTATTGCAAAAAGTGTCGTCGAATTTTACGAAAATTTTCCTATAAAATTTCAAGCCATTCACCAACCCTCTCGTGAGCCATAGGGCTGTTGAGAACACTATTATGATTTAACCCCGGAAAGACAATGGTTTTAGTCTCTGGATTCGCCCGCGCCAACGGCTCATATTTGCCTGCATCAAAAACCTCATCATCAGCACCTACCAATATGATCAGAGGTGTTTCAACAGCAGCGAGTGCGACGCTGGCATCTTCAGGCGGGTTGGGTTGTGCCGAAGCGATCGCTGAATACGAATACACCGGATAGTTTGGCGGCCGATTGAAATAAACGACTGGTAAAGCGTCAAAACCGTCCATACCTACAATTCCAAGAAAGACAAGGCCGATCAATCGTTTAACATTTACTCTTACAAAAGCCTCACCCGCCCTATCCGCTTCGGTACCCGATTCAGGCGCCGGGTGACGAACCAGATCACCAAAATTAGGGGCGAATAATACATAACCGGCAGGAACCGGTGCATTCTCTTTTAGGGCATAGCGCATCGCCACGCCTCCTCCCATCGAATGGCCACCGATATATATCTGCCGATCATCCTGCTGTTTTTTCAGGGCCAGAACTATATCCTCCAGATCATCTTCGTACTGGCCAATATAGTCGGCCTGATAAGGTTCACCACCAGACTGGCCATGACCACGTAATTCTGGAGTGATCACCTCAAGATTTGTGGCAGAGTGCAGCAACCCTGCCGCATGGTTCAGCTCAGCGCTATCACCAGCCACGCCATGGATAAAAATAATTACAGCTTCTTTATTCTCGCCATATCGTCGCGCATATAAGGTTTCGCCATCACGCATTATAAACAAGTCTTCACGATAGGATGCGTCTTGTGTAAAGTTGCTACCAATCGCTTCTTGCTCTGCCTGCCATTGCCCGAGTTCGTTCCTGTTTTCGTTAAACTCGCCAGAAAATGGCCAAAAAACCAAACTTAAGAATACCGTTAAGTAAAACGCGGTAAATATAATCGATACAATTAGCGTCCACCTTACTGATTTCATACTGGTTTCCCCGTAAGGTTTTTATTCAGTTCTACCATGGCCCAAAACACTCTTTTGCAGTTGGCCATGGGATTATTTAAATACTCAAAATCGTTAAACGCGGCCAGGCAACACTAACAACAGCAGAAGAATGCATGATGTCAGTATTGCGAATACCGTTCTTATGAAATTCCATCGTGTCCATCGTACTTCAAAATCCAATCGAGCCTGAGCAGCTTCAGTATCACTTAAGGTGAATACATCGAGACTCTGTAGATGATTGTTCAACGGGATGTTAACTATCATCGTCGGCAGTTGAACGCCCAGGATATATAAGGCAAACGCACTCATAATGAGTACGCGTCTCAAGCCTTCAAGCTGAAGCGTGCCAAGCCAGGCCGTAGCCAGAAGAGCAATGATGGAGCCGAGCCAGACCAGCATAAAAACGGGTTGATTGTTCTGGATGACCCGATCCATCACTGTAAACGATTGCAGATACTCTCGATCATTCAGCGTTTTGATACCCGGCATCACGACTGTAGAAAAAGTCAGAACTATTCCCGCGACGATCGTGCACAACAGCGTAGCCAGCACATATGCAAAGTTAAATATCGACATCTCAATCACCATGTGTCTTTGGCCATTTCACTGTGGACTATGTGTTTTTTCCGGTATTTTACCAGTGCAAATGCGCAAACCAGACCGATTATAATTTCTAACACGGCCGCTTGAATAAGTGTTTCAGCTGGCTTCCCATCAGCCATCATACTGATGATTCTTGATGAACCATAGGAAAGGTAAAGCAGAGTAGAAAGCACTATAGAAGTAAAAGTTAGTTCGGTTAAGAAAGCGCCTGATATTATCAGTATCCCACTGGCTAATAATGCTCCACCAGGCGCTCTTATTTCATTTAACAGGCTAATATTGCCACCGAGCTCAATGCCACTTGTTGCATGGAAAGCTACAGGCGTAAGTAGAATTGCTCCTCCAACAGCAACGCCGATCAGACCGGAAATAACTAAGATAACTTTAAGTACTATTAAATTTTTCATCTTTTAAGTTTCCTTGTTTATTCGAACACATTACAGCGTAGCTATGATGGTGCTCAGGTTCAATACCGACATCTCAATCACCAGGTGCCTTTGGCCATTTCACTGTTGGCGTAGTCAGTAAAATCTGTGGGTGGTCTGCCTAATGCGCGCTGAACGCCATCCGTCAGATGGGCATTGCGTCCATCGAGCACCGTAGTGAAAAGGTAATCCAGGATCCAGACAACGTCCTTAGGCGCACCTGACTCGGTTACTCCAGCTATAAATACTTCGTGAGGTATGGCGGTAAATGAGATATTTCGTGAGGTCGCTTTCGATAGCTCGTCGGCGATATCGCTAAAGGTCATCAGGCGTGGCCCGGTTACTTCATAGATTTCACCGCTATGGCCTGACTCGGTTAGCGCTGCCACGGCAACTTCGGCGATATCATCGACGTCGACAAATGGCTCGGCAGTATCATCGGCTGGCAGGGTGATCTCTCCCTGCTGCACCATGTCGATAAAGGCACCTTCCGAGAAGTTCTGATAGAACCAGCTGGCACGAACGATCGTCCATTCGACTCCGCTCGACTGTACGATCCGCTCGCACGCCTGCGCCTCTTCCTCTCCGCGTCCAGACAACAGCACTAAACGCCTGACACCATGTCGCAGCGCAAGGTCAATAAATGCCTGGATCGAATCAGTCGCGCCCGGCACGGCCAGATCTGGCGCGTAACTTATATAGACGGAGGTAACACCTTCAAGACAGGCATCCCAGCCTGACTCAGCGCTCCAGTCAAAGGGCGGGCTTGCCGAACGCGAGCCCATGCGCAGTTGCACGCCCATCTCATCAAGTTTAGCGGCAATTCTACGGCCTGTTTTACCGGTGCTGCCAAGCACCAGCGTGAGTCCAGAATCGTGATCGGGGTGTTGCATAGTCATAGTGTTTTTCCTTCATGTTTTTGAACAGTAAGAAAACTATAACGACGGCAGCCTGCTAATTCTTGGCCTGGCATGTCACATTTTTGACCGATCGTGCCAAACACCTGAAAGATGGGGCCAGGACGCTGGAATCTAGTGTGACATGATCTAGGGTGGTGGAATCTGAGGGTCTATACGAAAGGATCGCGGTGTTTTTCCAGCCCAGCGTTTAAATGCCCGATTGAATGCAGTCTGATCTGAAAAGCCAACCATAAATGCTATCTCGCTGAGTGAATAGCTTGTCTGGCACAAAAGCTTTTCTGCCAGGCTGCGTCGTGACTCGTCCACCAGACGTTGATAGGTGAGTCCACTATCCGCGAGCCTTCGTTGCAAAGTTCGGCCGCTCATGCACAGGTGCTCGGCGACGACCGAAACAGGAGGTATACCTTCGCTTAGACTGCGTGATACGTAAATTTTAATGCGCTGCTCTACAGAGCTATCGTCAGTAGTTTTAGCTAGCTCAGTTTCCAGGTGTGTATCAAAAAACTGTGACAGACTTTCATCACCCAGAAAGTTAGGCATGCCGAGCGTATCGAAAGAAACCAGCATCGCATCTCTATTCGAATCGAATAAAACGGGGCAGCCGAAATAGTTCTCATGATCCGCGACCAGCGCTGGCGCGCCATGTTTAAAATGCACTTCGAGCGGCTGAAAATCTCTTGTGGCGACCTCTCGGCTGATAGCATGGATGCTGGCCATGGTTGCTTCATTAGAAAGCCGCATACCAAGATGCCGCTCACCCTCACGATGCAGGTTCATAAATGCACCACGCTCAGCCATTTCCACCTGGTAGGATGCAACGTTGGTTAATACACGGGCATAACGCTCCGCACGCTCGAAAGAGCCTCTTATATTATTGGCCGATTTCCAGGCAAGTCCGAATGCGCCGTAGTCGGCACAACGCATACTGGCACCGGTTCTGAGAGGCAAGGACCAGCTATGCTTATCCGCCCGGGCAAGTTTTTCAAATGCTGCATAGTAGTCTGCAGAAGACACCATGACAGATGGATCGACTGGTTTTTCTGATGATAACCCGATAGCATTCAAGATATCGCTTTTATCGATATCACCTTCAAATGCATCCATCACCTTTATTAAAAACAGTGAAGTTACCTGCCCCATTTAATAAAAACTCCAGCTGTTGAGTAATCATGCGTATTATCGCAGGACCTTAACAGAATTTTCAGGTAAACGTATTGCCGGTCTAACCAGCCAGTTAAACGGGACAGACAATGTCAGTACAGGCACACAATGCCCGACAATGCTCGAGGCCTTCCCTCTCCGGCCTCAGCTATATGACTACAAACCCGTGCCGAGCAAAAATGAACAAAAGAAAATCATTGATTCTGCTGTAGAGATGTTACCCCGCTGGGCATGCAAGCGGTGGTTTCGCCCTTTTATCTCTGGCATTCCTATTTAGAAAAAAACGAAACAAGGTGATCTCAGCCGTATCTGTTTTGGCTATCGGCTGGTCTATGGGAATGTATAAAATGGTCACTGGTGATCACTTTTTAAGTCACACAATTGTAACTATGCTCTTGGCGTGGTTAATCACCTTAATTATAGCTAAAGCCATCAGAACCATATCTAATAAACATAGAGAGAGGAGTCTCCTTCAATAGAAAAACATCAATGCCATACCATTGATCAACAGTCTGCTTATGGCCGGCAGCTGCCATCAGTCAATTTCGGTCAAGAGCAATCTCCAGTCGTTATATCTTCCAATTATCTGTTTTTGTTTTAGAGATGGCAGTCATTGTCCTGATGAGCGCCATCACTCATATCATCGGTACAACACCAAATAATATAGCCACAAATACAGACAAAAAAACAACGACCAATGTTAATTGCTTTGTGTTTTCCTCTGACGAGTTTTTATCAACCATTTCCACACCTCCATACATATGATTTTCACGGCTGAAGTATAAATGCCTGCTCATGAAAAACCTTCATCACATTGTTAATTCATTGTTAACTCTTTTTATAATAGAGTGTGTGATCTTTGATATGCTGATGTTTACGGGTACGCGTTTAAGAGAGCTGATCAGCGAGAACAGCTCAACGACAGGTCCGACAACCTGAGTTTTTCAGGATTACCCAGGTAGCTTGCCTGCGCCAGGAACAGCTCGGCGGTTGCCTGTGCATCAGCCAACGCATCATGCTGACTACCTGACTGCAACCCATAACGGTCACGGCATTGCGCCAGCCTGAGGCCCATCGATTTCCCCTGAAGATGCATGCGCCTTTTCTCGATAGCCATGGTATCAACGTAACTGAACAGCAGAGGGCAGCGGAAGTTCTCTATCGTCGTTTTTTGCAGGAACTTCATATCGAGGGAGGCATGGTGAAACACCAGAACTGCACCGGGGATCTGCTTCATCAGCAGCATCAGCACGGCAGCTGCGCTGGTGGCGCCAGCCAGATTTCTGTCGAGCAGACCATGGATCTTAATGCTGTCACCTGCGCCCCTGTCTGCATGGATCAACAGGTGTTTTGCACTGGCGTTAACGATGCGACCGTTTTCGATCATCACCCAGCCGACACTGAGCAACTGGCTTTTTTTAGGATCAAGACCACTCATCTCGGCATCGAGCACCAAAAAACGCGTGTTAGAAAACAGCTGAGACGGCGGAACAATGGCTTGTTGATATAACGGCTGCAACGGTGTCGATGCCGCTTTTTCATGAAAACGCCAGTGCTGGTATTTATAGTGCAGCCTATATAACACCGCCACCAAACCTCACTTTCATCGCACTCTGCGCATCGCGCACCACATGGAAAGCATCTTTGATCTGGTGCCGCACCAGCGGCGACAGATCTTTGGGATCCATGTAATTATCCACCTTCACACCGGCACGGAACTGTTTACCCTGCGCTTCCAGCCTGATGCCAGCGATAAACTCATGCGCATCGATCAGGCTGTAAGCCATCTCTTTTGACATCACGCCTGCCTTCTCCATCGCCTGCAGGCGCTCGATGGTGTTCAGCGGTTTCAGTCCTGCAGACAAAGAATAATTACGTGCGATATCGACGATAGGGATAGTGCCGCGTTTCTTCAGTTCGAGTGTATTATTATGATCACCATCACTCTCCAGTACGAAGGTCTTGAAGAAACCTAAGGGTGGTGAATGCAACAACGCATTCTCACACATCATGGCAAGGAAGATGGTATTACTCTTTGCTCGTTTCAGCACATTTTTGCGCAGCGCTTTCGTCAGTTCTGCTTTACCGGCGATATGGCGCATATCGAAAAATATACTGGAGTGCATCACTGCCTTTGGCGAAGGCTCCTCGATCCAGCCGGCAAAACAGGCTTTCCAGCCTTTTAGAGTCATCCGCCATTTTTTATTCTTGGCCATGATCTCGCCAGGGCAGTAAGGCATGCCGCAGGCATCGAGCCCTTCATTGACAAAACTGGCAAAATCTTCGAAGTAAGCTGCATCCGCAGTACTGATATCATCCGGCAGCAACAGGCCATTATCCTGGTCGGAACCAAGCACCTGTTCCTGGCGAGCCTGCGAACCGAATGCCAGCCAGGCATATTCACAGGGCGGCTTGCCATATTTTTCTTCGGACAGGACCAGTAAACGCCGGGTGGTACTGTCTGCCAGCGTGGTAATTATCTTACCCACTTCGATAGCGCGCACATCACGTTCGATCAGGCGAACAACGAGAGCCGGGATACCCTCTGAAGCAAGACGCAATTCTTCGATACTTACTGCACGATTGATAGCGCGCACCAGAGATAACGGTTCGATGTTATTGGCACGCATGATATCGCTCGGTGTAATGATCCCTACCGGATTTTCGTCTTGCAATACCGGCAGATGATGCACGCCTTCCGACATCATCTTTAACTGTGCGTCATGCAAACGGGAGCTGACATCGATACACATCGGTGAACGGGTCATCACCTTTTCCACCATCTCCCGGTCGGAGACACCTTCAGCTAACACACGTTTACGAAAATCACGGTCAGTGATTATACCGACCAGGCTTTTTCCATCTTTAATCAACAATGAAGAAACATTACTCTGTTTCATTAACTGCGCTGCTTCACGGATACTGGTCTGCGGACTGGCCGTAACCACACCGGCTGACATATTATCTTTCACCTTCTGAGTCAGGTAGGCATCTTTTGATAGCTGGTCGGCATACTGGTGAAGGTCACTGTCTGTAACGATGGCCTTTACATGTGTTAACCGTGTCTTATCATCCTCACTTAAGGCAGCGATCTCACTGCTACCCGCGCTCAACGTCTGAAAAGCATGATCTGTCAGCTCGTAATACAGGCAGTCTTCGAGTACGAAAACATGCGGGTTATTTTCACTGTCGCGCAGCAGCACACTGGGAATCAGGTAATCACCCTCACTGAGACGGTCGATCAGGGCATCTTTATCGGTACGCACCTCAAGACTGCCAGAACGCACGATGAGCATACCGACCTTATATGCATCAGCACCTGATTGAGTCGATTGCAGTTCGCTGCCGGACTTGCTGAAAGCCACGAAGATATTGTTGCTGGCAAACTCCAGCTGTTTTTCTGATAGATTATTGAATGGCGGATGTTGTGCAAGGAACGTTTGCACATCGCCTGCTTCACTAACCATTATCGTCACCCTGATGATTATTATTTTTCATATTTAATCACGCCCGTTCCGGCATGTTAAGCATATAACTCAACCTGAGATTCTCAGCGAGTTACTCTGAAAAGTTGTCACGTGAGAACGAGGTCTCATAGTCGATAAAAACAGCCGTGGTCTCAGCATAATACATCGCATCAGCGATACTCAATGCCATGCGCAGCTGGCTGCTCTCTGGATCAGGCAGCTCAAGCGTCACAGACCAGTCACCCGCGGCGGCAGATTCGGTATCCATCGCTACCGGCTCTGATGCGATCTCTCCAGTGACATAAGAGATGATGGCATTCTGTATCGGCAATTCTGAATGCATGTTCAGCTCGACCATTCTTTCATCTATGCGCCGGGCATGCAGCTTTACCTCTATGTCACCATTCTTGAGTGTACATGCGCCACTCCGGTAACGACAGTTTGATTTCGCAGCGAGTTTATAGGTACCGCCCTGCTGAGCTGCCTTAGGCTTTTCCGAGACCATATAGTCAACAGAAAAATAAGCGATGATGGCAAGAGTTGGTGCTACAAACATGGCCAGGATCAAATGTTTATTTTTTAGAATATTCATAATAGCGACAGCATAACTTAAATCTCATAAACAAGTTTACACCCTCCTTCCAAAGAAGTACCCACTGTCATCTCGCAAAGCCGCAGAGCACACAAAATAAAATATATGGGTATTGCTTTGCGTGCTCTGCGGCTTTGCGAGATTATAAAATACAAAACGACTAACATGTGTATCAGCTAAAGCCCTGCACTAAAGTGCATAGTTTTGCCTACATGGACGTAGGTAAGGGGCGATAGCATTAGGGCAGGATGCCCGTAAGTAGAGCAATGCATATGTCCATGGATGGACGGTAGTAGGGTAACGCAGGAGCAGTTATCGAGGATGCGATAGCTTTTACTAGCGTACTGAGACAATAAAAAAGCACGCAGACATAATAATGTCTGCGTGCTTTTTTAGATAACAGCCTGATTAATGAGAAGTCGCGACGCGTGCACCTGCAGGTACACGAATGTCTTCAACCAGATGCTGGATGTGCTCGGGTGGTTCTGGAGTCATCGTAGAAACACCGTAGGCGATCACGAAGTTAACTACCGCACCGACAGCACCGAAAGCATTAGGCTCGATACCCATGAACCAGTTTGGTGACATGTCGCCAAGGAAGGCAGTATCAGCAACAAACATGATGCCTTTGTGCTGGAACACGTATAACAGTGTTACCGATATACCCGCGATCATACCGGCGATAGCACCTTCTCTGTTGATGCGCTTACTAAAGATACCCATCATCAAGGCCGGGAATATAGACGATGCCGCCAGGCCGAAGGCCAAGGCCACCGTTCCCGCGGCGAAGTCAGGTGGATTAAAGCCGAGATAACCCGCCAGCGCGATTGCACCGGCCATCGCTATCCGGCTCGCCAGCAGCTCCTGTTTCTCGGTGATATCCGGTCTGAACACTCCTTTCAACAGGTCATGCGATATCGCCGATGCGATCGCAAGCAACAGACCCGCAGCGGTTGATAAAGCAGCAGCAAGACCACCGGCAGCGACCAGAGCGATTACCCAGTTAGGTAACTTAGCGATTTCTGGATTAGCCAGTACCATGATATCCCTGTCCACTTTAACCATCTCATTGGTCGCTTTATCAGCCGTGTACTGGATACGGCCATCACCGTTCTTGTCTTCAAACTTCAGCAGACCCGTCTTTTCCCAGTTTCTGAACCAGTCAGGGCGTTCGTCATAAGCCAGGTTCTGCTCACCAGCAGGTGCGATAGTCTCATGCAGATTGAGACGAGCCATGGCAGCAACGGCAGGTGCTGTTGTGTACAGGATAGTGATAAAGATCAGTGCCCAACCAGCAGATACACGCGCATCACTCACTTTCGTTACCGTGAAGAAACGGATGATCACGTGCGGCAGACCGGCAGTACCGATCATCAGCGACAAGGTATAGACGAAGGTGTTCAGGGTACTCAACCTGGCACTCGTCGTGTACTCAGCAAAACCGAGTTCGGTCACCACCTGATCGAGCCGATCCAGTAAGTAGGTCTCGGTACCTGACATCATGCTGCCCAGACCCAGTTGCGGGATCGGGTTACCGGTCAGGTTGAGCGAGATGAAGATAGCTGGAATGGTGTAAGCAAAAATCAGTACCACGTACTGCGCGATCTGGGTATAGGTGATACCCTTCATACCACCGACCACAGCGTAGATGAATACGATGCCCATACCAACAGAAAGACCCATCTCGTAACTGGTTTCGAGGAAGCGGGAGAAAGCCACACCGATACCTTTCATCTGACCGATTACATAAGTTACAGATGCAACGATCAAACAGACTACAGCAACGATACGCGCTGTTCTTGAGTAGTAACGGTCGCCAATAAATTCCGGCACAGTAAACTTGCCGTATTTACGCAGGTATGGTGCCAGCAGCAGAGCCAGCAGTACATAACCGCCGGTCCAGCCCATCAGGAATACTGAGCCACCGTAACCGAAGAAAGCGATTAGACCGGCCATGGAGATAAAGGATGCAGCGGACATCCAGTCTGCAGCGGTGGCCATGCCGTTAGCGATAGGATGGATACCACCGCCTGCGATATAGAATTCACTGGTAGTTCCAGCGCGCGCCCAGAAAGCGATTCCAATATAGATCGAGAAAGTTATACCGACGACGATAAATGTTAGTGTTTGTAGTTCCATGATTCCCCCTTATTCGTGCAGATCGTATTTACGATCGAGTGCAGCCATGCGGCGTGCATAAACAAAAATAATAATTACGAAGCCATACATGGAACCCTGCTGTGCAAACCAGAAACCCAGTTTGTAGCCACCCACGCGTATCGCGTTTAATTCTTCAACAAAGACAATGCCGCAGAGATATGAGATGGTGAACCAGATACTCAGTAGTACCACCATCAACCGGACATTGGCTTTCCAATATGCTTTTCTATTTTCTTCGCTGGACATTTTCGCCTCCCAAATTTATCAGTATGAAATGTAACAGGTGTTGCCTGTCTACGACCCTCGACTTTAGTCTATAGGTAGACTAATGTCTTAACTGGTATATTCGTCGGCACGAAGCGGTTGTCAGCTGTTTTACACACATGACTTTCGATTAAAGCGGGAGAAGTTTTTTTGTCACCAGTTACACTCATCATAGCGCTCATCGCATACCTGGCATTACTGTTCTGGATCGCGCGCATCGGTGACCGTACACGCTTCAATACATCAGGCTGGGCACGACACCCACTAATTTACACACTGGCTCTTGGCGTCTACTGCACATCGTGGACCTTCTACGGCCTGGTCGGTACTGCTGCAGAAAAAGGCTGGTACTACCTGCCCATCCTGCTGGGACCGGTCCTGCTCTTCACCCTGGGTTATCCCCTACTACAACGCATCGCCAGTATCAGCCGGCAGGAGAATATCCACTCGATCGCTGACTTTATAACTTCACGTTATGGAAAACGGCAGTCTGTGGCCGCTATCGTGACCCTTATCATGCTCGCTACCACCGTGCCATACATCGCATTGCAATTAAAAGCGGTCACCGACACACTATTATATAGTGTCGACAACCTCGCTTTTGCAGGTCAGGATATGACCATGCTGGTCTCTGTGGCGATGATCATGTTCACCCTGATCTTTGGCGCGAACCGGCTTGATGTGGCCAGCTATCACTCTGGCATCATGGTAGCGATCGCCTTTGAATCACTGGTCAAACTCGTCGCCCTGGTCACCATTGCCGTTTTCGCGCTCAGCCTGTCCAAGGGATTCGACCCCGGCCAGCTCAGCAATAGCGCTAATACGGTGTTCCAGCAGACGACCATTACGCCTTCCTTCTGGGTACTAACACTGGTTTCAGCGGCAACCATCTTCTGTCTGCCACGCATGTTTCAGATCACCTTCGTCGAATGCCTGAGCGAGGATCACCTGAAATTTGCACGCCGTGGATTCAGCCTGTACCTGGTCGCCATCGCAGCCGCAGTATTCGTCATCTCCTGGGTCGGCAACCAGGTCCTGGCCGGCACAGACGTTGCAAGCGACACCTATGTACTAGCCCTGCCGCTGGGCAACGATAATCAGTTCCTCGGTTTGCTTGCCTTCATCGGCGGATTCTCGGCGGCTACCGCGATGATCATCGTGGCTTCGCTAACCCTCAGCCAGATGTTGAGTAACGATGTCATACTGCCGCTGTTAATGCGCAGACAGAAAGCACGCAATGCCATCCCTGATTACTCAAAAGCACTTATCCTGACACGCCGCCTGACCGTTATCGCTGTCATCCTCATGGCCTGGCTTTACCAGCACAGCCTGGCCGAAAATGTCGCGCTGACCGCGATCGGCCTGATCGCATTTGCACTAGCCGTACAACTCGCACCGGCGATCCTGTTCGGGCTCTACTGGAACCGGGGCAATGCTATGGGCGTGTTTGCCGGCCTGGCCTGTGGCACACTGATCTGGTTCATCACACTGATGGTCCCCCTGTTGAGCAACGCCGGTTTCATCGACCCGCAACTACTGACTGACGGTTTTTTTGGCAATGCACTGCTGCGACCCGACCAGCTGTTTGGCCTGACATTCAGCGACAGCTATACCCGTGGCGTAGTACTCAGCCTGACGGCCAATGTGGTCGCTTACTATTTCGTATCATCACGGGACAAAACCAGGTTGTCCGATCGCATCCAGGCCGTAGCCTTCGTCAACCGGGACCGCGAGAAACAGCACGCCAATACCCATGACCTGCAGATCAAGAAAGCCGACCTGGCAGTGATGCTGAAACAGTTCCTCGGCGAGTCTGCAACCAGGCGATTATTCGAAAACGAGCAGCGTCCAGAACTGGTTCAGGTCAGCCCGAAGATGCTCGATTATGCGGAAAAGGCGCTTGCGGGTGTCGTCGGCGTTGCCTCTGCTCGTGCCATGTTAACCAGTCTGAGCGGTGGCGAAAGACTTGGCGTCGAAGACGTCGTCAATATCTTTGAAGAGACTACCCGCACCCTGCAGTTCAACCAGGACATGCTGTTCGCCTCTTTCGAGAGCATCTCCTCTGCCATCAGCGTGGTCAATGCCGACCTCAAGATCGTCGCCTGGAACAAACGTTACGAACAGATGTTCAACTACCCGAAAGGCATGCTCTGTGTCGGAAGACCTGCAGCCGAACTGATCCGCTACAATGCCGAACGCGGCATGCTCGGTGCCGGTGAAGTAGAAAAACAGGTGCAGACGAGGCTCGGTCATCTCACAGCAGGCAAACCCTATCGCGTGGTACGAAACCACAACCAGGGTGTGATCGAGATAAAAGGCCGGCCGCTGCCAACAGGCGGTTATGTCACCACCTATGACGATATCACCGAATTCATCAACGCCCAGAATGAACTCGAGAAACGCGTCAGTGAACGCACTGAAGAGATCGAAAAGATCAACCAGTCGCTGCGCGAGGAAGTAAAAAAACGCAGCGAAACCGAAGTGGAGTTGCTCAAAGCGAAGTCTACAGCAGAAACATCCAATGCCAGCAAGACCCAGTTTCTGGCCATTGCCAGCCACGATATCCTGCAACCGCTGAACGCGGCAAATCTCTATGCCAGCGCACTACTGGAAAAACCCGATGTCAATCCTGAGCTCACCGAAAACCTGCATCACCTGCAAAACGCCATCGGCTCGGCTGAACTCATCATCTCCAACCTGCTGGAAATATCACGACTGGACACCGGCAGCCTGAAGCCAAATTATAAAAAGTTTGCGCTGAGCGAGATACTCGAACCACTGGCCAACGAATTTCGCGTACAGGCAAATAGTGGTGTCGAATTTCACTGGCAGCACACTTCGCTATGGACCGAATCCGATGCAAAATACCTGCGCCGCATACTGCAGAACTTTCTCTCCAATGCGGTCAAGTACACCAGCAAGGGCAAGATCCTGCTAGGCTGCCGACGTCGCCGGGATCAGATTGAGATATGCATCTACGACTGTGGTCCCGGAATATCCGAGGCCCATCGTGAACGCATCTTTGAAGATTTCTATCGTATAAAGAGCAATGTAGAAGGTGCTGGTCTGGGCCTGGGCATCGCCCTGCGTTTCGCTCGCCTGCTCAACCATGAGATAAACGTTCAGTCATTCGACGGCCGCGGAAGTTTATTTTCACTGATGGTCCCCATGTCTGAGAAAGACAGCAGCCAGTTAGATGAAGCTTCGAATACAGAAACGTTATCCGGCCTGGAAAGCCTGAATATTTTCTATGTCGATGATGATGAAAACAATATCCACGCGCTCAGCACGCTGATGGACAACTGGGGCTGCACATTCACCAGCGCCACCAGCCCGGTATCATCACTGGAGTATGCAAGCAAAAACGATGCACCGGATGTGATATTAATGGATTACCAGCTCGGGCCGGAAACCAATGGCATACAGCTTGCCGATCAACTGCTCGGGAACTGGCGAGACATCCCCGTCTGTATCGTATCGGCAGCACCAGATGAAGACCTCTCTACACGCGTAACTGGACACGGCTTCGACTTTTTACGAAAGCCGATCAAACCAGGCAAACTTAGAGCCCTGCTGGAAAGATACCTGCAAAAGAAAAATGATTAGCAATTACTCGAAAAACATTATTATTAAATCATCAGGGTAATTCATATTCCTCCTAATTTTCGTTTCTGCCTATCCTTTCTATATAAACCTCTACATCCTCTCGAGTAGTCGCCCCCAAACGACACACAGATCGAGACAAAATAAGCTTCAACACTACGAACACATCAATACCTGGCACCTTCAGGTACATTTTTCTCAATAATTTTAAGAATATACTTATCCGAAAAACGGATAATAGAATCAGTCATTCGCGCCTCCTTGCAAACCAATATAATTCCATGTAAAACACATTTACAATAATATTATGATAGAACAACGTTAAAAGATTGATTTTTTCCCGCCTATCCCAGAACGTTTTTTCTGTCTAATAAACTGTTAGCTTCAAGGTCGTGACAGGAATATTAAAGTTATGTATCAACCGACAATGATAACGTGGGCATTAATAATCTTTGGATTGCTAACGTGCCTTCCATTATTATTTGCCCAATTCGTAATGTTAAAAGAACCAGAAGGAAAGGCAGCGAAAGATATTCTAGTTGGGAAAAACGAAGAATGGAGAGACAAAACACACTTTAAATCACAATACGGACTTGCCATATCTGATTGGTTTATATTTTTCCCTTTGTTTATCATTGGGATAATTGGAATGCTCTTAAGCAGCTACTGGGGTTATTTGTTGTTTGCTGTTTCTGGCGCAACCCAACTTTATATAAACGTTGCTTTATGGTTCTTAGAAAAAGAATATGTCTACCCTAAAAGAGGCCCTCTAAAATACTATACATATTATTGGGGTAACTTTATTTATTGGGGTGCAGCTTCTTTGATATATGGTATTTACCGCCTTGGTGGGTATGCGGCATAAAATGAAAACTAACAAGCGGGTTAAGTGCGACGTAAAAAAAGTGTCGCGAGCCTTACCCAAAACGTTATGAGTAATAAAATGAGCAAAGTCTTTATTATATTGTCTGTATTGATATTAGTGGGTTGTAGTGAATCACTAGATATTCAGTTAGAGCCTGAAGTAAATGTATATCTTAGCAACGACAGTGAGCGAAAAATACGTCTTACTCCACAAGATAAAGAGTATGCAAATCTCAATGAATGGTTACGTGAACATAGATCTGATTGGTATCCTACTTCCGGTCGTTATCCCGGCGGTGTGTACATAAAGTCGGGAATTTATGGCATTCAAATCAAGGATACACATGTAGTTCTATATTCAACTACTTACCCTGAACCTAGGTCAATATACATACAAAATATTAGTAAAGGCGAGCTAAGTGGAATTAAAAATTTTGGTAAATAAACTCATAACAAGTCATTAAACGTGGACTGTAAAAACGCATCTTTCGTTCTTCCAGTCCGCTGCGCAGCCAGTTAACTCAAACGTTATACAGAAATAGGAGTATATATTTAGTGAGTGAAAATATCGATAAAGCTGTTTCTTTAATTCGTACTGCAAAAAAGTGGATGTCGTTTATCGTTCTTATTCTGATGACAATAATTGTTGCTGTCGCGATAGTAGAGCTCGGTATAATTCTTTATTTAGATTTATTTGATCCGACAGATGATGTGCTTTTTCTTGAAATAGATGAAATCTTTAGAATCTTTGGTTTCTTTTTCATTATTCTCATTGGATTCGAGCTTGTAGAGACAATAGAAATGTATTTCAAAGATAATGTCATACATGCAGAGGTTGTTTTATTGGTGGCGGTTATAGCTGTTTCTCGGAAGGTGATATTACTAGATCTAGAAAAATATGATCCCTTAGCAATAATAGGCTTAGGCATTATTATTATCGCTTTAGGAGGTTGTTATTGGTTTATTAAACTGAGTTACAGAGGTAAAAATGTATAACAATCGCGTCAACTCGGCCCCCTCTTTATCGTTAACTGAATACTCAAACTCAGTTTGGCACATCGATGCCGCTAGGTGAGGAAGAGCCCATCCCATTGCTTATGGCCGGAAGCGGTCAGTCGAGAGATTTATTCTTGCTTTATGGTCTGAGGATCTATTGTCAACCCATAGCAGATATTCAACAGAATCATATTTATCTATAACCATCCGTGTTACTCAATTATTGACCTAGATCATCTTACGGCTAAATCGTGTACTAAATTGGTTCACGGATAGTAAAAAAATGACAATTATCATAGTTATTATAAACCTGACTTTATAGAATTTGACACAGTTAGTTTGATAGTAAATTATATTTTAAGAGGTGTTCTAATGATTCTAGATGCGATGACCTATTCGGTGATGACAGTTGTAGCGGCAATGTCTTTTATCGTTATTCTTTTGGCTTCGTTGCCTAATGATCAACAAGATAACATGGATAAATAAACTTAAATTATCTCACTGGTATTAGTGGGATAGAACGAACAATGTAGTCTAAATATCGCTTAACCCCCCATTGTCATGCGCTAAAGACATTTGATAGTATTTTGACTACATCGTGAGAGGCATAACTGCTATAGTTATGCCTCTTTTTATTCCTTGAATATTTTTATAACTAGAATTTCAAGAAAGTATGAAACTAAAAATAAAATCCTCAAAACTAAAAGAAAAGATTTGTGAAAACTGCATGTTGCAAAAATCATGTGGCAACCTGCCTGGTTTTTGCATATTTATATACTACGTTCCTATTGCCTTAGTGGTTGTCGGGTTGCTCTATTTGCTAATAACCATGTCATTGTAAGCAATAATTCAATAACCTAATTCATAGCATGATTTCGGCAGTCTTTAATGGTTGCGGTTTTTGTTTGCGCCAACGTCCGTTGTTGGCTGGTAACGGAAGCCAACACTGAATTTACTTGCCTGCTCTCACCAATCCACCGAGGCCGGCTTTTTCCAGTGCCTCGTTAAACAGCAGGCGAATCTCTCCAGCGCTCTCCATCGCTAACGCACTACTACACAGTTGTTCGATCTGCGCCTGAGTGAAAGATCGTATAGCTAATTTCACTCTTAACAGGCTACCAACACTCATACTCAGACTATCAACACCCATACCGACGAGCACCAGTGCCGACGCAGGATCACCCGCCATCTCACCACAGACGCTGACCGGTTTATCGTATTTTTTAGCAACGTCTACGATGTGTTGAATCGAATGTAAAACCGACGGATGCAAACAGTTATAGAGTTCAGCCACCTGTTTATTATTTCTATCTACGGCGAGCAGATACTGCGTTAGATCATTACTGCCCACAGAAAAGAAATCAACACGCCTGGCAAAAGCTTCCATCTGGTAAACCGCTGAAGGAACTTCTATCATCAGACCGATAACCGGGTACGGGATATCGATACCTTCATCGGTTAACTCTTTATACGCTTTTTTTATCAGACCGATAGCTTCATCCACCTCACCGACATCACTAATCATCGGCAGCATCAGGCGTAGATTATTCTGGTAAATATTAACTTTTAATATAGCCCTGATCTGGGTTAAGAATATTTCCGGATGGTCAAGCATGATGCGTATACCACGCCAGCCGAGAAAAGGATTATCCTCGACCACCGGAAAATATGGCAACGCTTTATCGCCACCGATATCAAGTGTGCGGAATGTTACCGGACGCGGTGCAAACCCCTGCAGGACCTGCTTATAGATTTGTGCCTGCTCATCTTCTCCGGGAAATCCGTCACGCATAAGAAAAGGTATCTCGGTACGATACAGGCCGACTCCCTCTGCGCCACTCTGTAACGAGGGCGAGATATCCGACAACAGTCCGGTATTAACATGCAAAGGAATATGGATACCATCAAGTGTTTCCGAGGGTTTATCGATTAACTCCTTCAGCTCGGTATTAAGCGCCTGCTCCTCACGAACCAGACGATGAAATTCACCCAGAACTGCCGGTGAGGGTTTAACAAATATTTTCCCACTGTAACCATCAACGACTATCTGCTGTCCTTTGATACGGTTGACGGGCAGGCTATCCAGACCCATTACCGAGGGTATGCCCAGGGCATGAGAGAGGATGGCGACATGTGATAGAGAAGAACCTTTTGATGAGATAATCGCTACGAGATACTGGAGAGGCACTTCTGCAAACTGGGATACCGTCACCTCTTCTCCGACGAGGACCACCGGTCCGGTAATTTCCTGGCGATTCGTCTGCTGCGCCTGCAGATGCGTGAGGATACGTCGCCCCAGATCTTTTATATCGATGGCGCGCTCACGCAGGTAAGCATCTTCCATCGCATCGAACTGCCTGACATGTTCAGCGATCGTTTCGCGCAGGGCGCCTTGCGCCCACTGCCCTGCTTTTATTCGATCGATGGTAGCGTCTATCAACGAATCACTTTTCAGCATCAATGCGAACACATCAAACAGGGCCAGCTCTTCGTCTGATATCGCGCCTTCCATCCGTTGGGAGAGCGCCTTGTATTCTCGCTCAACATTATTAACCGCGGCTATAAAGGCATCTACCTGTTCATCTACCTCACTACCTGTAATGACGTTATCCGGCACCGCATCCAGATTGGCAGGCGGGAACACGACGAGCGCCTCACCTATGGCAACCCCGGGGGAACCACCCAAGCCTTTCATGTTGAATGAATGACCATCCACCCCTTCGATCAGGCTGTTTAACTCGCCCATTTTTTCTGCGTACGAGATCGCACCCGCAAGCTGTGCAGCCAGTGTTACCAGGAAGGTCTCAGCAACGGCTGAAAACCGTCTCTTCTCGCTACGCCGCACCACCAGCACACCGAGCACATGGCGGTGCTGGATAATGGGAACGCCGAGAAAGCCGTGAAATGAAACTTCACCGGTCTCTGTTACAAAACGGTAGTTCGGATGTTCATGCGCATCTTTTATATTGAGCGGTTCTGCCCGTTCGAGTACCCGCCCAACCAGGCCCTGCCCCCGGTCAAACCTGATATTGCCTATCGCCTGTTGATTCAGACCATCGCTCGCCATCAATACCAATTGATCCGTTTTCACATCTCGAAAATAGACCGATACCGCATCGACAGACATAACCTCGCGGGTACGCCTAACAACGATATTAAGTGCCTGCTCCAGTCCCGTGGCATCATTCACATCAAGAACGATCTGCCTTAATGAATCGAACATATTTTTCATGGCTTTTCACCAAAAAGGTTATCGTGCATAACGGTAAATATATCGAACATAAAAAACCCGGCCAGAACCGGGTTTTTAACCAGAGAACGGCAAATGATTTAACTATAAGCCATTATTGTTATCTGTAACAACTACAAGAGTATGAGTAAAGACAATAATATAGATCGTGATAATCAAAGATACTAATCCACAGCATGGCTCCCCAACAGGCTTCAGCAACATTCTGTTACCAGAGATAATCTACCTTGCATCTGCGGATGATCATCGTATTTCAGATAAATATATCAATGACTAATATATCTCTTCAGGCGCAATTTATTTATATATTTTCGTGCCATAATCAACGAGGTTACGTAATAGCATACAATTTTACATAGAGATTATGAGCGAAACTTCTACCATTGTTGGCTGGCGTGAATGGTGCGCATTACCCGAGCTTGGCCTGCCGCTGATCAAGGCGAAAATTGATACCGGTGCAAGAACCTCATGTCTGCATGCGTTTAGCGTAGAGCCCTATGAGAAAGACGGGCAAAAATGGGTACGCTTTGGCATGCATCCAAACCAGGACGATACGGACACAGAAGTTTACTGTGATGCAAAAGTAACAGACATCCGCGAAGTCACTGATTCTGGTGGACACAAGGAAACACGTTTTGTCATCTCCACACATCTGGTCATCGGAACACAGCAATGGCCGATCGAACTGACCTTAACGAACCGTGATACGATGCTGTTTCGTATGCTACTTGGACGAACAGCCATGGCAGATAAAATTATAGTGAATCCAGGTGTCTCTTTTTTACTCGGGAAACCTCGGTACGACTAAAATTAAATAAATCCAGCGAATTACAATAATGAAGATAGCAATCTTATCTCGCAACAAAAATCTCTATTCCACCCGGCGCCTGGTCGAGGCCTGCGAACAACATGGTCATGAACCGGTCGTACTGGACGTGTTACGTACCTACATGAACGTTGCTTCGAGCAAACCCGAAGTCCACTTCAAGGGAGAAGTACTGCCCCAGTTCGACGCCGTCATCCCTCGCATCGGCGCCTCGGTAACATTTTATGGAACGGCTGTGCTTAGACAATATGAGATGACAGGCTCTTTCCCACTGAATGAATCGGTAGCGATCAGCCGCTCGCGAGACAAGCTCCGTTCACTGCAGCTGCTCTCACGCAGGGGTCTTGGTATGCCGAATACCGGTTTTGCAAACAACCCCGATGATATCCAGGATCTGATAAAGATGGTCGGTGGCGCACCACTGGTAATCAAATTGCTCGAAGGCACACAGGGAATTGGCGTGGTACTGGCCGAGACAAAAAAAGCGGCTGAAAGTGTTCTCGAAGCATTCATGGGACTTAAGGCCAACATCCTCGTTCAGGAGTACATCAAAGAAGCGGGCGGCGCTGACATACGTTGTTTCGTGGTTGGTGATAAAGTGGTTGCCGCTATGAAACGGCAGGCGCAGCCTGGAGAATTTAGATCCAACCTTCACCGTGGCGGCTCTTCATCACTGATAAAGATCACCCCCGCTGAACGGGCCACTGCCGTGAAAGCAGCAAAGATCATGGGGTTGAACGTCGCCGGCGTAGACCTGTTGCGTTCCGAACGCGGCCCACTGGTAATGGAAGTCAATTCTTCGCCCGGTCTCGAGGGTATAGAAACATCCACAGGTAAAGATATTGCTGGCATGATCATCGAATTTATCGAGAAAAACGCAAAACCTCATAAAACCCGCACCCGAGGCAAAGGTTAGCCTTAAAATGACTAACCAGCCTCTGACCATCAATGGCATAACCATCAAGCCGGGGACGCGTGTCTCGATAGATCTACCGACTGGACGTTTATATACCCATACACCCTTGACGGTACCGGTACATGTGGTCAGTGGCAAAAAAGCAGGACCTCGACTTTTCATCAGTGCCGCTATCCATGGCGATGAGATCAACGGCGTGGAGATAATCCGTCGTTTTTTAAAACTGCCTGCACTCAAGCGCCTGCACGGAACAATCATCGCCATTCCCATCGTGAATGTTCACGGCCTGATCAACCACTCACGTTATCTTCCTGACAGACGCGATCTGAACCGCTCGTTCCCGGGGTCCGAAAAAGGCTCGCTGGCAGCCAGGCTTGCCAACACGTTCATGAAGGAGATCGTCGAAAAGAGCACCCATGGTATAGATCTCCACACCGGCGCACTTCACCGTGACAACTTACCCCAGATCCGGGCGAACCTCGATGATGAGGAAACGGATAGACTGGCCAGGTCATTCAATGCACCGGTCATCATCTCGTCCAACCTGCGAGACGGCTCCTTAAGAGAATGCGCGGCAGAGTATGGTATACCGATGCTGTTATACGAAGCAGGTGAAGCGCTGCGATTTGATGAGGTCTCGATCCGCGCCGGGGTAAAGGGTATCATCAACGTGATGCGTGAACTGGAGATGTTACCCCCTAGCCGCAGCACACGTAAAAATCATATCGAACCGGTCGTTGCCCGCTCAAGCTACTGGGTAAGGGCACCAGATAGCGGCATCCTCAGGGCCATGATTCCACTGGGTGCCAGGGTCAAGAAAAACACCTTGCTGGGTGTCGTCGCCGATCCTTTTGGTGAGACCGAAGCGAATGTCAAAGCTCAGTATAGTGGTATTGTCATCGGCAAGACCAACCTGCCATTAGTCAACGAAGGTGACGCGCTGTACCATATCGCTCGCTTTGAAGACATAGAAGAGATTGAAGCCAAGGTCGATGAGTTCCAGGAAGAGCATTCACCGGAGTTGATCCCTTCACCCAAGCCGGAAAGTCCGATCATCTAAAGACTGTTACTGATCCTTCAGGCTTGCGCTAAATAAGTTGCCGCACTAAAGATCAACTAACAGTATCATCCTTAAGCGACATCTTGCTGAGCATGATCACCGCCTGTGTACGATTTGAGATCCCTAACTTGCGAAAGATCGCGGTGATATGCGCCTTGATCGTCGCTTCAGTGATACCTAATTCATAACCGATCTGCTTGTTCAGCCAGCCTTCACGCAGGTAACAGAGTACACGGTACTGCTGCGGGGTAAGCGTGGCGATCTTGGCCGCCAGGTCTTTTTCCTCACTATCGACCGGCGTCAGGCTGTTACGAAGATCATCCGGTACCCAGCGATCACCATTGAGCATGGTATGCATCGCACCATAGATCGTCTGTGGTGAGCACGACTTTGGTATGTAACCACAGGCGCCATGCCCCATGGCACGATTGATGGTATCAGCATCTTCGTCTGCGGAAATGATCGCGACCGGGATGCTGGGGAATTTCTCACGCACCATGATCAGACCGAACAGGTCCTGGCTACCGGGCATATGCAGGTCCAGTAGCAGCAGATCCGTCTCATCGTTTTTTTCCAGGTCACGTATCGCGCTATCCAGGTCCATCGACTGACCAACGACAGAATCAGGGTAATGCCGTTTTATGACTTCGAGGATGGCGTTTCGGAACAACGGGTGATCGTCCGCCACGTGGAAATGATACATCGAGGTGTTCTCGCTTTGAAAAGCCATATCATAGCCCAATCTATCGCCCGTATCACCCATGCTTCTTGTATTAATCCAACTATCTACTGCATAGATGATTAACGGTTCAGACGACCTTCGATCAAAGCATCGACCACACCCGGCTCGGCCAGCGTCGAGGTATCACCCAGGTTTTCAAAATCATTATGCGCGATCTTACGCAGGATACGGCGCATGATTTTTCCGGAACGGGTTTTCGGTAGTCCGCTGGTCCACTGTATCAGGTCAGGTGTTGCGACTGGCCCGAGAACCTTACGCACATGGGCACGCAGCTCAGCCGTGGTCTCATCAGTGGTTTCAACACCACTGATAGCCGAAACGTAGACATAGATGGCTTCACCCTTGATGTCGTGTGGGAAACCGACGACCGCCGCTTCCACCACAGTCTCATGCGAGATCAGTGCGCTCTCGATCTCGGCAGTACCCAGGCGGTGACCAGAGACATTCAATACATCGTCGACCCGTCCGGTAATCCAGTAATAACCATCTTCGTCACGGCGTGCTCCGTCACCACTGAAGTACATACCTTCATGGGTAGTGAAATAAGTCTCGATAAAACGCTTGTGATCACCCCAGATAGTTCGTGCCTGTCCCGGCCAGCTATCGAGGATCACCAGGTGCCCGCTGTTCTCACCGTCGAGGATGTCGCTGTTCTGATCGACCAGTGCGGGCTGGATCCCAAAAAACGGGTTGGTCGCCGAACCGGGTTTAAGATCAGTCGCGCCCGGTAGTGCAGTGATCATGTGGCCACCGGTTTCTGTCTGCCACCAGGTATCAGCGATCGGACATTGGCCGAGGCCAAATTCGTCATGGTACCAGCGCCAGACATCAGGGTTGATCGGCTCACCCACCGTACCGAGGATACGTAATGACTCACGACTACTGCTTGATACAGCAGCCTCCTTATCAGACATCAATAAACGAACCGCTGTTGGTGCAGTATAAAATTGAGTGACCTTGTGTTTATCGATCACTTCACCGAATCGGCCGAGATCAGGATACGTCGGCACACCTTCGAACATCAGCGTGGTCGCGCCGGCAGCCAGCGGGCCATAGATGATGTAACTGTGGCCGGTGATCCAGCCGACATCGGCAGTACACCAGTAGATATCGCCATCCTGGTAATCAAACACGTAACGGAATGTCGATGCGGAGTACAGCAGGTAACCGGCACTGGTATGCTGCAGGCCTTTGGGCTTACCCGTCGAACCCGAGGTATAAAGGATGAACAGCGGGTGCTCAGCAGAGAATGACTTTGCTTCATGCTGGTCGCTGACCGCATCAGTAGCATCGCCATACCAGACATCTCTACCTTCGCTCCAGTCGATCTCATCACCGGTATTTTTCACCACCAGGACAGACTCGACACAGTCGGTACCATCAAAATTTCAAAGCTTCATCGACACTGACTTTTAACGGGATCGCTTTGGAACCGCGCTTACCCATATCAGCTGTAACCACCACCTTGGCGCTGCAGTCAGCGATACGATCCGCCAGTGCATTGGCAGAAAACCCGCCGAACACGACCGAATGGATGGCACCGATCCGGGCGCAGGCCAGCATGGTATAAGCCGCTTCCGGGATCATCGGCATGTACAGCATGACACGGTCACCGGCTTCGACGCCCATCGCTTCCAGCGCATTGGCCAGTTTGCAGACTTCGGCATGCAATTCACGGTAAGTGATATTCCGGCTGACATCCGGCTGATCGCCTTCGAAGATGATCGCTGTCTGCTCGGCCCGATCAGCAAGGTGACGGTCGACACAGTTGACACAGACATTGAGCTCGCCATCTTCAAACCAGCGGATATGCAGGTCATCTTTTGCCAGCGAGACATCCTTAACCGTTGAGAACGGCTTGCTCCACTCGAGTGACTGCGCCTGCTCAGCCCAGAAACCCTCGTTGTCATCGACAGATTGCCGATACATTCTCTCGTACTTTTCCTTATCTACCAGATATTTACGATCGCCGCCCTGCTTTACCGGATAAATCGAATCGTTGGTTGAACCTGCGTCACTCATGCCTGTGTCCTAAGCTTAAAAATATATCCTTACATATTTATCTTTTGTATTAACAGAAACAATTAGACCATCGTCTAGACCACATATAAAAGGTAGGCCGACGCATACGACTTTAGTAGAACATAGACTAATATCTAATAGCGTTAGAACTCACTTAGGGTGAACCTTTGCACACCATAAACATGAGGAGTGGCTTTAATGACATCTAACACAAAAAAAATAATCTCGGGGAGGCTCGCTCGCATTGGGCTATTTTCAGGTATCGCAACCGCCCTGCTGGCTGCGCCTCTAACAGCTTCAGCCTACACTTTCAAAGACAGTAGCGGCAATGTCGAATTTAAGGTTGGCGGATATGCCAAGTTAAGTGCTATCTATTCTGGTACCGACAGCGGAAAACTTGACAATACCCTCGGGCGCAACATCTATCTTCCATCAGCAACGCCTGTCGGAAACGGTGATTCATATCAGACGCTTGACTTGACGGCTCGCGAATCACGCATCAACTTCGGCGCAAAAACCACACAGGGTGGCCATAAGCTGAGCATGTTCCTGGAGATGGACTTTCTCGGAACCACCAATGGCAACGAAGTTGTCAGTAACAGCTATTCACCACGCATGCGCCATTTCTTCTTCACCTTTGATAACTGGCTGTTCGGCCAAACCTGGTCAACATTTATGGATACGGCTGCTCTAGCTGAATCCGTTGACTTCCTGCCATCGCCTGAAGGTATCGTCTTCATCCGCCAGGCACAGGTTCGCTACACAGCAGGTGCGGTCCAGATAGCCCTGGAAAATCCTGAAAGTTATGTTAGCGGTACAGCTGACCAAGACGTAGGCATACTACCTGACCTGACCGCCAACATGAAACTAAAAGTCGAAGGCGGCCACTTGCGATTTAATGGCCTTTTCCGCCAGATAAGCGTTGACGAACCCGGAATAGACAAAAGCGAATTTGGCTACGGTATCGGTGTATCTGGCAAGATAAAAGTCGGCTCGACTGACGATATCCGTTTCTCTGCAAACTACGGTGATGGCATGGGCCGCTACACCAGTTTAGGCCTGGTAAAAGATGGCATACTCATCAACGGTAATATTGAAACGGTTAAATCATTCGTAGCATCAGGTGCCTACCGTCACGTATGGGATGAAAAATCCAGTTCTAACATTATTCTGAGTATGGCGGACATCGATAACCCAGGTGGTGCTGCAGGTAGTGAGAACAAAGGCAGCACCAGTATCCAGATCAACTACCTGTTCAGGCCTGTCAAGCAGGTTTCATACGGCATCATGTACCTCCATGGAACACGTGAAACTGAAAACGGTGACGACGGTAAACTTAACCGCATCCAGGCTGCCGCGAAATATTCTTTCTAAGCTGACTGGGCAGACTAAAAGTAATTTGTGGGTACAGACAAAATAAATCTGATTCCTGCACCTGGTGGTGAGCACGCTGATGCTGTCGGATACTGGAAACCGGCGCAGAAGCAACGAGGATAGAATCCAGGTTTAGCCAGTAAACCTGGACTCAAAAAAAGCATAGTACTATGCTTCACACTCCGTTAAACGGGGGATAACTTATAGTTTTCCCCCGTTTTTTTGTCTGCATTAAAAGCAATGACCAACAATGTATATAAGAATAAAAGGTGTTACTGATGACTGGACCCAGCTACACAGAATTATACACATCACGAAAAGTTATTAATCCTGATCAGCAAAGAGTAGACTACTGCCACACATAGGCATTGCATACGAGACTGGAGAACACATGACTAACACGCAATTTCAGCAATACAAAGTATGGGACCTGCCGACAAGATTATTCCACTGGATAAATTTCATAACCATCATCAGCCTTATATTTATCGGCTTGATCATGCTATTCAAAAAAGAACTCGGCATCACGAGCATCGAAGCCAAAGTCGGTCTAAAAGAACTGCACGTTATTTTTGGTTATGCCTTCGTGTTAAATTTTACCTGGCGCATCATCTGGGGATTTATTGGCAATAAATACGCACAGTGGAAACAACTAATACCACATAAAGGCTTCAAAGATGAGTTGCGCAGTTATATCTCTTCTGCAAGAAATGGCGAATCGCTACAATATGCAGGCCACAACCCCATGGGACGGCTCGCGATAATATTCATTCTCTTACTCATGCTTACGATGGCAATAACCGGCCTGGTACGTGCCGGCACGGATATCTATTACCCACCTTTCGGCTCACTGGTTGCTGACTACGTTGCCGCACCCGGGATAGACCCGGACAGCATCAGACCTTATATTGCAGACAGAACAGATAAAGTGAAAGCCGCTAACTTAAAAGCGTTTAAAGGCCCATTCGGTACAATTCATATTTACACATCATACGTACTCATGTTTATGATCGTGCTTCACATATTCTTTGTGGTACGTACCGAGATAAGAGAAGGCGGCAGTTTGATCAGCGCGATGTTCACCGGCAAAAAAATATTATCGGGTAATCCCATAGATACCGAGTGAGAAAATATAAATCCACTGAATAAAAAAAGCAGCAGCCGGATCACTCCGGCTGCTGCTTTTTTCTGATCAACTTTTCAATATCTTTTTAAAAAAGAATACCTATGCTATCGATAGCATTCAGATGCAATGCTTCCGAATTAGTATCGCCCGTCAGATCAGCATCACTCACGAGCGACATAAGCTGATCATCAATAGCTGCTGAACCCTCATTATCACTATATGCCGCTAACAAAAGACAGCGGCTGAAACCGCGAATGCCGATAAACCTCCACAGCGATTAATTTTTTATTTGCAAACAACATCTTTATAAATCGATAACTTTTATATTATTTATATTTTCGATTTACTGCGAGAGAAGGCCTTCTACAAGTCTTATAGCTTCTTGAGACATCCAGTCATCACTGCCGACGATACGGCTGATGATTTTGCCATTACGATCGATCAGGAAACTTGTCGGCATGTTGGATACTTCATATAGATCATTCACTTCGCCCTCCGGGTCTAACAGGACGGGAAAACTCAGATCGAGTAATCTTGTAAAGGTTTCGACACGCTTTTTAGAACCTTCATCATTTGAGATGCCGACAACCACAAAACCCTGCTCTCTATATTTCTGCCACAGTGCTTCCATACCCGGCATTTCCGCGCGGCATGGCATGCACCATGTTGCCCAGAAGTTAAGCAAGACAAGCTTACCTTTATAATCTACAAGGCCAGTGTCGCCGCCCCGCAGATTCTCTAAATTAAAATCAGGTGCACTTTGCCGTGCTACTTCAGGTACAACAAAAAGATCGGATAGCGGTGTTGCTGCCTGAGCAATAGTGCTCAACAGACATAATAAGGAGAAAATAATCCGTATATACATCGAAATAATCTAACAGCGAATCTGCTAACGCGCCCGATCTGACAGGTACTCGAGCAGTCGTTCAGTTTCATCTTCAGTCAAAGGCGGCACACTCGCGTGCTGCATCCGCTGCTGCATAGTGGTAAGAATAAGCTTCCATTGTTTAGGTCGCAGCATGTCCGGCTCCGGTAACTGGTGACACATCTGACACCGGCCTTCGAACAGACTTTTTGCATAAGCCTCTCTTTCAGCAGGTGTCTCTTCAGCTGAGGTCTGTTCAGATGCGGCTGGCTCAGATATTAGCTGGCTCTCATCAGCATACACTGCCATCATCGATGAACCGGTGAAAATCAGACTGACTGATAAGATCAGAATTTTTTTCATGGCAGCGCCTGCAATGTTTCACTGAGTTTCACGCCGTCCTTATAGTCCTCATTCATCTCGACAATATTTCCTGCACTGTTGATAACAACAGTCGTGCCCATGGTTGCCTGGTATAAATCAAGTACCGCCTGATCAGAATCAACCAGTGTATCAATACCGGTATAACCGTAAGCCCGCTGTGAAGCCAGTGAACCAGCAACCGAACCACTCACATAATCAACCAGGAAAAACTTAACGTTAGGGAAATTCGGCATCACATTTGCACGCATATCAGACATATGCACCTCACAGATAGGGCACCACATCGTAAAATAAAGCACGACACCAGTGACACCGGGCTGTGAGAGCTCATCATAAAGGCCACGGCTATTACCCAGTGTATCCAGTATAGAAAAGTCTGGTGACTGCTGACTTACCTGTGTGCCCATGCTGCCGCCCACTACATCCTCGCGTTTATCATCACCAGAAGGAAACAGGTCATCGGTAACACCACTACAACTAGCAAGACCAAGTGATACAACCAATAAAAAGGCAGACATATTTAATCTAGCGGAAAACATGGCTTACCCCCAAAGTCAAAATATCGGTGACAGGGAAATTCTGCCCCTGCCCGCTATCTGGTATTGCGTGGATATAGGTAAGTTTATAAACCCAGTCACGGTTCATCGTAGAGTATGCCACTATACCGCCGAACGAGTCCTTTTCCATTTCGCTGGCATAATAGGGCCGACCGTCAATAGTTCCCGCATCTTCTTCAAGATGTGAATAGGTAAGCGTAAAAGTCATGGTATCCATATTATCGAGAAAGTGGGTGTAACCAAAAGAGCCCGTTCCCAGTATTCGATCACCCAGCTCTTTTTTATATGGCTCAACATATTGCCCGTATTCACGGTTAACATCCCGCTCAAGATACTTGCCATAAGAAAGCAGCAGTGAGGCATTCCACGGGTAAATGGTTTTATCGAGCAACATATTGGCGTCGAGACGGTAGAAACCACGTCCAGTGATGTCAAAGCTGTTCTCTACATTGTCATAAGGTGAAATACCTGTCGGCACTGTAAGTGCCATACCGAAGTAAGCCGCTGGGACCAGATCTTTCCAGTCTTTTACCTTCCACACGCATTTGATACCATCAAATGCTTCGTAGGTCAGGCCAAGCGTCATATCTCCCAGGCCATTAGTGTTGGATGACAGGCCGGAATACTGGTTACTGTTCCACACATAAGGTACAACGATCGCTGCCTGCCAACGTGACGCAAGCCGGTGCGCATACCCCAGACTCAGGCGATACTGGTTGAGATCAGACCCCGGCGGATCATCCTGGTAGTTACCGTCGGCATCCCAGAAACCATTATAGTCCTCGGCACTGAAGGCGATATCGACCATCGATTTTGAAAACTTCGGCAGGACCAGCGAGGTAGCAGATCCACCGCCACAACAGGAAGCCGCCCATACGGGCGGCGGTGAAAAACAGATGGCCCCGATAAGGGCCATCCTGGTACGAGACATCTTCACTATTACTTACATTCCGCCGGGTGTTACCGTGAATGTCTGGTAATCATTACCATCAACAACTCTTGTTGCGCCATCAGTTGTTTTATATTCATCAATACCATCATTATCATTGACTGATAAACGAACCCTGATCTCATCGGCTACACCATCGGTTAATGACAGTCCGTTTACTCTCCAGATGCCATCATTACTAGAATCGATTGCAGATTTCCAGCTTGCACCGTCATCATCAGATATCTCAACAATCACACTAAGCGTATTACTGTCTAATGTGCTGCCATCATAGACAGCTGGGAAACTCATCATGGTCTCCTGGGCAGCAATAAAGACAGAAAAATCATACTTACCCGTCCGCCCATCAGCCATCAGGCTTTCTTTAAATATGAAATAAGTACGGCCAGCCATACCGGTCATAGTCATTATTTGATCATCAATGCCTTTAAGTCTGACCTGAGGTGTATCCACGCCTTCCATCGCCATCATAACGGTTGGATAGAAATGCGCTTCTTCACCATCGACCGTAAACTTCAGGTCCCAGTAACCGCCCATTGCGGTCGGCATCAGGTAGTAAAGGGTAACCGTATACAGACCATTACCATCATCAGCGATAGCAGGTGATGGCATCGGCGTACTATGCATATGTGTACCGAGCATATACATCGTCGGCATCAACATAGGTGTAAGACCCGTAGCATCCGTACCGTCACTACGATTAGTAACCTGGATCTGGAATGTTGATTTACCATTGATGGGAGCCATCATACCTGCCGGGATATATTCAATCTGGTAATTGGTGGTTAACGCCACTTTGGCAAACGGGATATCACCAAACTCGTTATTATCGAGCCCCGTCAGGTTATTTGAGTTGTTTTTAAAATTCACCAGTGCCATTGAAAAGCGATTTTGAATATCTACTTCCAGCGACTTGCCGGTCGCGCCGATAGCAACGGCACCCGATGCATCAACACCGTCCAGCTTGTCATCAGACAGGTCCTGTGCAAGCGCAGTAAACAGGTCAAACTGGTCATCCTGTGACAGGCCTAAATCCATAGCCAGCTGGCTGAATGCACCGGCACGGAAACCGGCCAGTGTCTCATCATCAGTTTCATCCGCTGCAGGTGCTGTTGTTGCATCTGCCGGATTGACTGACATGTCCGGCGTATAACCAAAGGCTGCGGCAAAAGCTGTCTCTGCCTCGGCCTTGGTTTTACCGTGATTCATAACAAGCTCTGCGATAATGGTTGATCCCGGTGTTGCCGATACGCTGCTGCCATTACTTAATGAACCAGCTGAAACATAGGCGTACATAGCACCAGCAGTTCCACTATTGCCAGTTGCTTCATCAGTAAACGTACCGCCGGTCGATTTAATAATAAGGTCCTGAGCAAGGCTGCCATTAGGTATAACCAATGTGTACATGCCGCTTGCGTCTGTGCTTACTGGCCCAGCCACATCATTGCCGCTACCATCAACTACGCCGACTTCCGCACCGTTAACGGGTGCAGCAACTATAGTACCGCTGATACTGGCATCTGCAGAACCGCTATCACTACTACAGGCAACCTGTAATCCCAACGCACTAACCAGCGCCAGTTTCAAAACAGATCTTCATATCCAAAACTTGTTTCATGTTTTCTCCACAACTTTTTATTAAACTTATTCAGAGAAACTGAAAGCAATTTACATGCCAGAAAATATTTACATTTAATTCAATACCTTGGATTTAGGACTTGAATAGAAATCGTGTGATATAACACACGTTGTAGGAAATTATTTACAGAAAAGCATGATTTAAAACTAGGATATTTCGGCAAGTACCTGCTGCATCATATTGATGGCCTGACCATGGTAACCACCACCGAACATATTCAGGTGATTGATGATGTGATAGATGTTGTAGAAAGTCTTACGTACAGCAAATCCTTCATCCAGGGGGTAAGCATCCTGGTAGCTGGCATAAAAATCCGGAGCAAAACCACCGAAGACATAGGTCATCGCCAGATCCGCTTCACGGTCACCGTAATAAAATGCCGGATCAAAGATAACCGGGGTGCCGTCACTCAGACCAGCGACATTCCCACCCCATAGATCGCCATGCAGCATCGACGGCGCTATATCCCGACCAACAAAGAGTACCGGCATATCGACCAGCAGCTTGTCACCTAGTGACTGCAGTTCACCGCCATAGCCATTCTGCGCAGCGAGCTTCAACTGGTATCCCAGGCGCTGCTCTCTCCAGAAATCTAGCCAGTCGTCTTGCCACGTATTGGGCTGGTACGTATCACCGATAGTGTTATCGATTTCCCAGCCAAATCGATCTGCCGTCACTTTATGCATGGCAGCCAGTTGCTGCCCAAGAGCAAGCTGATCAGCACGACCCCTCATATCGAGGAGCTCCATGACGATATAACTTTGCTTCAGGTCTTCACCAAAACATACCGGGCGGGGAACTCTGATGGTTTCGGTTGCAGCCATTGCCTGCAGGCCGAGGGCCTCGGCCTCAAACATCGCTTTTTGGCCGGGATCATTTGTTTTGACGAAATATCGCTGATCATTATTCTCAGCCGTCAATATAAATGCAGCATTGATACTGCCACCACCAACACTTTGCTGCTGCTTGACCGTAAAAGCCTTACCGATGCTCTGCTCTATATGCTGAGCGATTGATTGCCACTGTTTCATCCTGCAGAGATTAACAACATTAGATCAGCTGTAAAACTGCATTTGTGTTAACCAGCTGTTTTAATCACTAAGTAATTGTTATTTTTTTCTAAAAAGACATGGTTTTACACAAGCACTTTACAAGACACTAATATACTAATAAAAACTTTGGAAACTCCACAGTTATTAACACATATTTTCAATATTAAAGTCATAACATACTGTATTTAATAGCTTTAATTTAAATGGTTAAAATTCGACCAAACTAACAAATACACTATTTTTATAGTAAAAAACACAGCGCTTTTTTTTATTGTCCACAAAGTTATCCACAGATTTTGTGAGTAACTCGCCTTTTATATAGCATTTTAATGACTTACACTCCTAAAGCTAGAAAATCAATTAAGTATTTACATTAAATTCTAAACGTCAAGACTGTAACAGCAACTACTTATACACACCCTATGAACCATAGTTTTTTTTAACGGTCAAGACTCTTTTTTACGCTATTATTATAGAGTCAAATTCTGCAAGCATCTGTATTTATTGAATTAAATTATGTAATATTTTTTACATATTTACTACAAAAAAAAGACTAGTCAAAAATATATTTTTCTGTTAGCCATTGTTTCCACAGAGTTATCCACAGGAAAAATCGACTTCACGTAACTTATCCACAGGTTAAACCTCGCCCTCTCTTTAATTTGTCAAAGTCTGTCGCTATTTTGCAGTAAAATCACCCTTCTTTAGCCAGCAGCAGACATTACTCAACCTTTAAAATGCCCCAGGAAACTCCCAAGCAACGCATTGTAAAAGTCGCTGTCCCCTGCCCTTTATACAAAACATTCGATTATTCCCTACCTGCACCGGGAAACCAGGTTATCGCTCCTGGCATACGTGTTCGGGTCCCTTTTGGCCGGCAGAAACTTATCGGTATCATCATCGAAGAAACATTCACTACCGATGTCCCGGCTAACAAGCTAAAACCGGTCATCTCAGTATTAGATGAGCACAACCTGTTAAGCAGCGATATTTTGAAGTTACTTCTGTGGGCTGCACGATATTATGTTCACCCGCTAGGGGAGGTCGTGCAGACAGCGCTTCCGGTCTACCTTCGCAACACTGATGATGCCACGCCAGTACTGACCGAGTTCTGGCGTCTGAAGAAGCAGGAAGATAATCCCTCAGAGTCACAGACTCAGATTGAAGTCCAGGAAACACTGAAACGCGCACCGAAACAACTACAGCTATACCAGCTGTTACTCGGCGCCGATGACAGCCTCGATGCCGAGGCATTGAATTCACTGACGGAAAACTGGCGCGCACCCGCTAAAGCCCTGTTAGAAAAGCAACTTATAGAGTCATTCGTGAAACCTGCATTGTTGAAACAGGAAAACGACAACACTATCGCACCTGCATTGCACGATGAACAGACTGAAGCCATTAACAGCATAGAAGCACACCGACACCAGCATGCAGTCCATGTCTTAAACGGTATAACCGGCAGCGGCAAGACCGAAGTCTATCTCGCCTTATGCGAATCCATGCTCGCTGACAACAGGCAGATCCTGGTACTGGTGCCCGAGATAGGGTTAACGCCACAGTTAACACAGCGCTTTCTTGAGAGACTGAACGCCTCGGTGGTGATTTTACATTCGGCGATGAATGACAAGCAGCGCTATGCTGCCTGGCATGCTGCCGCTAATAAACAGGCCCGACTGGTCATCGGCACCCGCTCATCCATATTTACCCCGTTGCCAGACCTCGGCCTTATCATTATCGATGAAGAACACGATGGCAGCTATAAACAGCAGGACGGCTTTCGTTACAATGCTCGCGACCTGGCGATACTGCGTGCGAAAAATAATAATATACCGATCGTTCTGGGTTCAGCCACACCGTCGCTTGAAACTCTGAACAATATTAATGAACAACGTTATCAGGTAAATTATCTAAAGCAACGGGCAAATAAGAAGCCACTACCCAAGATCGAACTGGTCAATATGTGCAGCCAGAAATTACACGAAGGGCTTGCCGAGACATTACTGTTAAAGATCAGGCAGCACCTCGATCAACAGGGGCAGGTACTACTGTTTATCAACCGTCGAGGATTTGCCCCGCTCTTGATGTGCCACGACTGCGGCTGGACCACCAACTGCCAGCGCTGTGACGCACATATGACGTTTCACAAACGCCGCAACCAGCTGCACTGCCATCATTGCGGTTCACAACGCCCGGCACCAGACCACTGTGACGAATGCGGCAGCAATGAAATAGTCGCCATCGGCGCCGGCACCGAACGCATCGAACATTTCTTACAGGAGCGTTTCAGCGATGCCAATGTCAGCCGGATCGATCGCGACACCACACGCAATAAAGGCAGCCTTCAGAACAAGCTTGAAAAAGCACACAGCGGTGAGAGCGGTATTCTGGTGGGTACACAGATGCTGGCCAAAGGTCATGATTTCCCCAACATGACACTGGTCTGCGTTTTAGATACCGACCAGGCGCTTTTCAGTGCTGATTTTCGTGCAGCAGAGCACCTGGCACAATTGATCACCCAGGTCTCAGGGCGTGCCGGACGCGCTGAAAAACCGGGAGAAGTACTGATCCAGACCCATCATCCGGATCACCCGCTATTGCAGACCCTGTTACATAACGGTTACCAGGCATTCGCTCAAGCCGCCTTACATGAGAGGCAGGCTGCCGGACTGCCACCCGCGCGTCACCTGGTATTGCTGCGCTGTGAGTCGGTAGAGGTAAATGCAGCACAGACATTCCTGCAACAGGCGGTAGACAAAGCCAGGCAGGTGAACCTCGACGATATCGAACTCTTCGGCCCCATCCCTGCCCCCATGGAGCGGCGCGCCGGTCGCTATCGTTACCAGGTCATGCTGCAGTCCAAACAGAGAAAAGCCCTGCACCAGTTTTTAAGCTGGTGGGCGCCACAGTTGCAACAGCTGGTTTCTGCACGCAAAGTGCGCTGGTCTATCGATGTCGATCCTTATGATACGTTTTGAAGCGTGAGTTATAAGGTTTAGCTCGTAAGTTTCCTGCCGCATTACTTAAGGGTTTATGCATAGTATCGAGCAGGAAACCGGATCATGATGATAAAACCACTCATAACATACAACTTATAACTTAAAACTCTTTGCCGTATAATCGCACACCTTAAAAAGCACACGAACCATAGAAACGTACAAAGCCATAAAACATAGAAATATAATCCCTTGAAAGAAACTATAGAATCACTGCTGGACCAGGCCTTAGACAAACTCATCAGCGACGGCCTGATCGAAACCAGACCGGCCTTACAGATCACCCGCACCAAAGATGCTAATCATGGTGACTTCACCTGTAACGTTGCGATGATGCTGGCCAAACAGGCCGGCAAACCACCACGTGACGTAGCACAGGCCATTATCGATGCGATAGGTAGTGATGAAGCATCTATAGATAAGATCGAGATTGCAGGTCCGGGATTCATCAACTTCTTCCTGGCACAGGAAAACACCTTAAACATCATCAACGATATCATCACTGCAGGTGACCGTTTTGGTGAGAGCAATACTGCCAATGGTGAAAAAGTGCAGATCGAATTCGTCTCTGCCAACCCTACCGGCCCACTGCATGTCGGCCATGGCCGCGGCGCGGCGTACGGTGCCACACTGGCCTCACTGATGCGTGCCGTGGGTTTTGATGTTGACTGTGAATATTACGTCAACGATGCCGGCCGCCAGATGAACATCCTGGCCACCAGCGTCTGGTTACGCTACCTGGACCTGAACGGCATCGAATTCACCTTCCCCGTCAATGGCTACAAAGGCGACTACATCTTCGATATCGCAGAGAGCATCAAGATACAGCATGGTGATAGTTTCGTGTTTCCTGCAGAAGAAATTTTTCAGGACATCCATGCCGATGAACCGGACGGTGGCGACAAAGAAAAACATATCGATGACCTGATCACGCGCGCCAGACACCTGCTCGGCACCGTCAACTATCAGCTCGATATTTAAGGCCGGTCTGGATAACATACTCGATGATATCAGGCTGGACCTGGAAGAGTTCGGCGTAACATTCGAAAACTGGTATTCAGAACAGACACTGGCAGACCGAGGCCTGATCGATAAAGCAGTGGAACAGCTGCAGCTTGCAGGGCATGTAGAAGAACGTAACGGCGCCCTGTGGTTCTTATCCACCAAGTTCGGTGATGAGAAAGACCGGGTCATCATTCGTGATAACGGCCAGCCCACCTATTTCGCTTCTGACATCGCCTACCACATGGACAAGTTCGCCCGCGGTTATCAGCGTGCGATCAATATCTGGGGCGCGGATCATCACGGATATGTATCGCGGGTAAAAGCTGCAATCGGCGCACTCGGCAGCAAAGGAGAAAACCTGCAGGATAAGCTGGATATCCTGCTGGTGCAGTTTGCCAACCTCTACCGCGGCGGCGAACGCGTACAGATGTCGACCCGTTCCGGCTCTTTTGTAACCTTGAGAGAGTTACGCGAAGAAGTCGGCACCGACGCAGCGCGTTTCTTTTACGTGATGCGTAAATGCGAACAGCATATGGACTTCGACCTGGACCTCGCCAAATCGCAGAGCAATGATAATCCCGTTTATTACATCCAGTATGCTCACGCCAGGATCTGCAGCGTATTGAACCAGCTTACTGAAAAACAGCTGGCACACGATATCGAGAATGGTTTCCAGCACCTTAACCTGCTGACAGAAAAACATGAGACCGAACTGATCAGCAAACTCGACGCATATACTGACATAGTGCACAAGGCTGCATTCAATGCCGAACCACACCTGCTGGTGCACTACTTACGTGAACTGGCCAACCTGCTACACTCATATTACAACGCACACCAGTTCATCAACGAAGACAGCAACCTGCATGACGCACGATTCAACCTGATCATCGCCACTAAACAGGTGCTGAGAAATGGATTAACCTTATTAGGTGTCAGCGCGCCCGCTAAGATGTAGCTGATGATGCAATTTAGATAGCACAACGTCTAAACATCATTCATTAAATAAAAACAACAATAAACGAACATGCCAACCGATTATAAATCACGCGTTACGCGCAAACAGAAAAAATCATTACCCGGTTATATGTGGCTATTATCAGGCCTCGCCATCGGCCTGTTTGTCGCGTTCATCGTGTACCTGGATAAACAACCTGAAAACGATAAAGACTTCGGCACGGCAGTTCAGCAGGAACTGGAAAAGCTGAAACAGCAGGCAAACAAAAAACCTGTGAAAAGCAGCAAAGCGAGCAAAACGACAAACAACAGAGAAAAGAAGGAACAGAAGTTTAACTTTTATACCATCTTGCCTGAGCTGGAAGTGCTCATCCCCGAGAGTGAAACACGCCCGCCCGAAACAAAGAATAAAATAACCAGTAATAACAGTACTGGTAAACAATACGTACTGCAGGTCGGTTCATTTCAGAACCTTAATGACGCAGAAAAGCTGAAAGCCAGCCTCGCTTTTTTAGGACTAGAAGCAAACATCCAGAATGTGACCGTAAACAACCAGGCATGGCACCGCGTCAGAACAGGGCCTTACCGGGACAAACAGCAATTGTATAAAAATCAAAAGCTGTTAAAACAGAATGACATCGATGCTATTTCGATGGAATTAAAATAATTTATAGCTTTATATCTATAGCCTCCTATCCCTTTCGATATAGTTTGTCTTGTGCTATCATTCCCGCCTCTTTTCGTGGCAGTGATAAAAATTACAAATACACATCACGAATATACGAGACAAACATGACGTAAATCTATGTTTATACTAGTGATTTAAAATAAGCGCAACGCGCAATAAGAATTCGGAGATATGAAATGGCTTTATTTGACGATACCTGGATGAAAGGCTTCCAGGAACAGTGGAATGCAGAACCAGATCTAGCTGGTGCACTACAAAAAATTAATTTTAATTCAGTAATCGGTTACGGCTTTCCTAAAGACGACACCTGTATTGGCTTCATCAATGTTGTAGATGGACAGGTTACAGAAGCAGGTGCTTATGATGGACGCGAACTTAGCTGGGACATGCGTGCCGAACAGAAGAACTGGGAAAAATGGTTAGCAAAAGAGATCGGCATGACTGGCTTAGGTCTTGCGTTTACTACCGGCAAACTGAAGTTTAAAACCGGTGATTTTAAAGCGATGATTTCAGACCCACGTATGGCTGGTCCATTCATTAAAAGTTTTGGTGCTATGGGTCGCGTATAAAACGTTTACCTTTAGTTCAAACGAAAAAAGCCACCTTCCCGGGTGGCTTTTTTTATTTCTGTGATATTTTTTTGGGCAATCAATGTAAGGGGTATTTTTATAATATTTGCAGTTTACCTTTTGTTTGACATTGCGGGTCTCGCCCCGCGGGCGAGGTACTCTTTTGCAACAGCCCAAAAGAGTACCCAGAAAAGGCCGCCACGTCAGCTGCGCCCCTGTAAAAGTCACAGGGGTTCCCATTGAGACAGTTCTATTATAATGCTGCGCCAGAACTCGCAAAAGACGCTCAGACAGCTGGCACAGAAAACTCATGATAATAGAACTGTCTCAATGGCTTGCAAAGGTGGTTTGTAGGTCAACGTCAAAAGCAAACAGGTCTTACTGTGTATCTACCGAACTTAAATATTTCCACCGTTTTTTCTTTTAGGTTTTTGCTCCCTTTTTGTTTGCTGAATTCATCACTGTTGGTAGAGCAAATTCGCCATGGATGGCGAATTTAGTCCTGTGCGCCCGGATGGCGCATCAGGACGGGCTCGTTGGCAACAATGATGAATTCAGGCACCCCGAGTGTTTCTCTCGGGGCAAACAAGGTGGGATGGCATTCTTTTGGTTACTTTTCTTTTGCTACTGAAAGAAAAGTGACTCGCCGTAAAAGGCGAAACTCGTGGTAACAATTCACGTACCTAAGTAACGCTAAAAAAAGAGAAATAATGAAATTAGAAAAGAGTAACTCGCCCGCGGGGCGAGACCCGCAAAACCTAACAAAAAGACACTCAGTAAGTGCCAAATAAATAAGTAAATAAAGTCCAACTCACCTACTGATCAAATCATCACGCAAAACCTGAACCTTATCCTGCAAGTCCTTAGCCGACACTTGCTCCGGCGCGACCATATCACCAGCAACCAATCCAATACTTGATTTAAAACCTTTAAATAAACGATAAAAAATATTCGCTCGTTGACGACTAAATGCACTGCCCCACAACCCTTGTAACGCCAAAGGTATGACTGGCACCGCTCTTCGTTCAATGATTCTCTCGACACCATCTCTGAATGTATTCATCTCGCCGTTAGCAGTCAATTTACCTTCCGGGAAAATACAGACCAGGTCACCGTCTGCCAAAGCCTGATCAATATCGTCAAAGGCTTTATTCAATAATGCTCCATCTTCATACTTGCCAGCAATCGGTATAGTTTTCGCTGTCTTAAAAATAAAATGCAGAACCGGTAAATTGTATACCTTGTAGTACATCACGAAACGTACCGGGCGCCTTATGCAACCGGCGATGATCAGTGCATCGACATAACTGACATGGTTGCAGACCAGTACTGCCGCGCCTTCATCGGGTATCTTGTCCAGTTCTTTCGTTTTCACGTGATAGACACTATGGATGAGTAACCACACCAGGAAACGCATAAAGAATTCAGGCACCAGGGAATAGATATAGATAGCTACCAGCGCATTAAATATCGCGACCAGTAAAAATAACTGCGCGATCGAATACCCGGATGACAGCACGGCTATCGCTACCACTGCTGACAACACCATCATCAGTGAATTTATTATGTTGTTGCCCGCGATAACCCTGGACATATGTTCCTGCTCTGAGCGCTGCTGCACCAGGGACATCAACGGCACGATATATAAACCACCAAAAAAACCGATCAGCACCACATCGGCAACCAGCCGGATATGACCGTTTGACAAAAATTCTTTTAAACCCATGGTTACCGCTGGAACGACATCCGGCTGCGAAAAATACAGATCGATACCAAAAAGGGTAAGCCCTATCGAACCGAATGGCACCAGGCCTATCTCTATTTTTTTGCCCGACAACCAGTTACACAACATGGAGCCGATACCGATACCCAGAGTAAACAATGTCAGCAGAAATGTAACGACCTGTTCATTGCCGCCGAGCGTGGTCTTAGTATAGTTTGGCAGTTGCACCAGGTAGGTCGCACCTAAAAACCAGAACCACGAGACTCCCAGTATCGACAGGAACACGATACGGTTACTCTTCAGGAACTTGATATTACGATAGGTCTCGCTAAAAAAATTCCAGTTGATCTTCAGATCTTCATTGAGTGAAGGTGTTAGCGGAATGAACCTGCTCGAGAGATACCCCATGACCGCGAAACCTACGATGGCATACGCAACATACTGCCTGCCCTGATCCTGTGCGATCAAAATGCCACCGAGGATAGTACCGACCAGGATGGCAACGAATGTAGCCATCTGCACCCAGGCATTACCTTCTATCAATTCTGTCGGTTTCAGGTGCTGTGGTATATAACTATATTTTGCCGGGCCAAAAAATGTTGATTGCGTCCCCATCAAAAACAACAGGGCGATCAATACCACGATATAACCCTGTATAAGAGCATATGCCGCAACCAGCATGATCAAGATCTCAATGAGCTTGATCACCCGGATCGATTTCGACTTTTCATACTTATCGATCCACTGGCCGGCGGTGGCCGAAAAAAGAAAGAACGGGAGGATAAAAAGCGCCGCGGAGATATTGATCAACAGGTCGGCTTCAGTATCGATGAACTGGCTACCCTGAAAAGCGATCAGGATGATCAGGGCATTCTTGAAAACATTATCGTTAAACGCGCCAAAGAACTGCGTAACAAAAAACGGGAAAAAACGTTTCTGTGTTAACAGCTCGAACTGCCCTGCTGCCGGCCGGGCAGCCAGTCTACCTGGCTTATTCTTACCCATAAACGGCTTCCTGTTTATATACCAGCCAAGACAGCGGGCAGCGTAATCACAAACTATCTAACCATTCACTGATGACCGATGTCAGGGCATCGCCCCTATCCGTATAATAATGATCAGCGTCAGGCACGATGACCTGGTGGGATTTACTGTTACCCGCCTGCTGGATACTCTGCCAGCGAGCTGGCGCCATCTTCAGAACAGCGGGATAATCGTTGGCAGCATAAACATCAAGTACCGGCACTTTGACCTTTGCTAATGGGAACGGCTGCTTCATCGGCTGTTTATAATCGGTCGCCCCCATACCGATACCAACATAGGCATCTATCGCTTCAAAAGAGTCGACATCTGCCCATGTCATCGCCATATGCGCACCACAGCTGTGCGCGATGAGTACGACTTTATTATCAATACCGGCGTCCTTTATCTGTTCACGCGCATAAGCGATCGCGGCCTCGATCCGTGGTATCGCTTGCGGGAACAGAGGCAGGTAATCGTAATATTTCGCCTGCTTTTCTAACACCGGCATCTGCACCGATAAGGTGTTCCATCCAGAATCGACCAGGCCGACCCTTAGCGGGTTGATCGCATCCTGCCAGTCAGGATGAAATCCACGACCATGAAGAATTATTACGACACCTTTGGCTTGATCATCCGCCTCAGTATATATACTCAGAAACTCATTATCATCTGCCTGCAGAAAAACGGCTTCACCATCGATGATGGCATCGACGATCTCATCTGCCATACGTTTTTCACGTGCCAGGTCAGAAGCAAATGATGTCGCCATGAAAGCGAACAGCAGCAGAAAAGCATAAAACGCGTGATTGAAATATTTCATAACGTAATAATTTTCATATATGTTTTTAAATCATCTTCAATTTAACATTAATGCCATAAAAATCTAGTATTTTCAGCGCTTACGTCTATCATAATATTAGTCATATAAAAATAACGGGTAACTTGATGAGTGAGAATCTACGTCGATTTCCACGAAAGGAAATACAGATAGAAGTTGAGCTACGCTTCCTCGAAGAAAGCGCACGCACGCTAATGACGCGCGATATGAGTGAAGGCGGCCTGTTCGTGAGCTTACGCAACACCGAACACTACCCGATGGGAGAGATGGTCAATCTTCGTTTCAAGAATCCTTTAGATGATTTTACTGATACCGAAAAAGACGCAATCATCGTGCGTCATACCGAAGATGGAATGGCGGTCGCGTTTATTGAGATGGACGAGTTTTAAGGTAGATCTTTATCACACTCGATACATTCCAGCTCAAAACCGATTTTCTCTGATCGCCCCTGCTCCGCCACCACCCAGGAGCGCGACTGCCACGGCGGATCATGACGTACATGCTGGGTATGTCCACACGCCAGATCGGCAACCCAGTGCTGCAACTCATCCTGGTGAAAGCCCACAATCTCCTTTTTCATCGATTAAGTTAATCGTCCACAGGACCCAGCAGATGGCCCAGCCATTGCGTCTCAGGTTCACTATCCAGGGCAAGCTTAACGGTTATAGTCAGCGGCACTGACAATAACATGCCTACCGGGCCCAATACCCAGCCCCAGAAGACTAAAGAAACAAATACCACCAGCGTCGACAGGCCTAGTCCTTTGCCCATATATCTGGGCTCGATAACACTTCCGATCAATACATTCACAGCAACATAGACCGCCGTAACTAACAGGGCGGAGGAAACCCCTAATTGTACCAGTGCCAGCAAAACGGCTGGTACCGCTGCGATGATTGAACCGATATTAGGTACGAAATTGAGCATGAATGCCAGCACGCCCCATAACACCGGGAAATCGAGGCCGATCAACCACATAGCGATCGCAACGATAAGACCGGTAATCATACTGATGATGGTTTTCATGCTCATATAATTGCGAAGTTTCTCAACAAAAACCTGCGAGAAGTTATTTTTAGCCGGCTGCGCATCTTCCTGGTCACTCATGAGCAAAACTTTTTGGGTTAACCCGGCAGCTTCCATCAGGATAAAAATCACGGTCAATATGATCAAGAATGAATTCGTCAGTACATTTCCAAAGCCTTTCAATATCGATGAGATCAGACCCATGGCAGCAGCAGGGTCTGCAATCGCCTTCAACTTGTCAGCAACCGAGATACCATGATTTTGCAGCCATACGATCGCCTGACCCCATTCAGCACTAATCCTCTGCTGGTAGTCCGGTAAGGACCTGCTGAAATCGGTCAGTGAGCTGCCGACCAGCATAGTTAAACCGATACCGATAAATACCACGAGCAGCATTACCACGGTCAGGGACAGGCCTTTGGAAAAACCGCTCTGTTGCAGGCGGCTCATCAATGGAAAACTGATGACGGCGATAAATATAGCCAACAAAAAAGGCACCAGCAGCGGTGCTGCCTGCTTCATTCCCGCAACGAGAATTACTAGCGCAGCACTTATGATGATCACGCGTGATGCCGGTGCAAATGAGTCTTTCATTTTTTAGTTCCTTGAATCAACTGTTTGTATCCAGATCAGTATCTGAGTCTAGCAATTCGATATCTTCTTCCTTCAACTCGACTCTTTCGATCTTCTCAAAGCGGCTACTGATCTTGGTCGCCGATATATGCACATCAGCGACATCCTTGTTTGCCTGCTGAATATGTTTTGAAAGGTTATCCATACGGATCCTGAAACGGTCAAAATCTTTGGCCAGGTTGACCAGGTGATCCTGTATGACGTGCACCTGCTTGCGGGTTGCTGAATCTTTTAATACCGCTCGCGCGGTCGTTAAAACCGCCATCAGTGTGGTCGGTGACACCATCCAGACTCGCGCGCGCTGCGCTTCATCGACCAGTTGTGGCTGATGCGCATGTATCTCAGCAAATACCGCCTCAGCCGGGATGAACATGATGGCACCATCGGCAGTCTCATTTTCGATGATATATTTGCTGGAAATATCTTTGATATGTTTCTTAATATCCAGACGGAACTGCTTCTCTGCTTTTACCCGGTCCAGATCTGAAGCCTCATCATCCATCATCTTCTGATATGAATCGAGCGGAAACTTCGAATCGATAGCGATGTGCCCGGTTGGATCCGGCAGGAACATCATACAGTCAACACGCGTGCCATTACTCAGGCCGTGCTGCAGCTCGTAGCTGCCTTCTGGCATAATATTACCGATCAGGGCTGACATCTGTACTTCACCGAAAGCACCGCGTGATCGTTTGTCGGTTAATACTTCCTGCAGACTGACCACGTTGCTGGACAGCTCGGTAATCCGCTTCTGTGCCTCATCGATCAAAGCCAGTCGCTTGACCACGTCGGTAAATGTTTCCGTGGTCTTCTCGAAGCCTTTATTCAGCCGGTGTTCGACCTGGCCACTGATATCGTTGAGCCGTTTCTGCAATATCTCGTGCAGCTCATTGTTTGATTTTGAAAAGCTCTGGATACTCTCCTTCGCCATCTCGCCCAGCCGCTTCTCGATACTGTTCTGCATCTCGCCAAACCGTTCGACGGAAGCCTGGGACATCTCACCCAGGCGTTTTTCGACGGCCTGCTGTACCTCGCCGAAACGTCGCTCCATCCTCGCCTGCGTATTATTTTGCGACTCGATCAATTCTGACCGGGTCCGCTGAAAACTTTCCTGCAGGGCCTGTGCCACACGTGCATGCTCCTCAGACCTGAGTTCTGATTCACTATTATTTTTGTTCAGCTGCAGCACAGATATTACGACCACGATCAATATCGTAAACAGCAGCACGATAGCCGCAATTTCAAACTGGCTCAGGGTTTCAACACTTAGGTTCATGACAGTTAAATTCTGAATAAGATATACTTGTTTTTTAACTAACTCTAACATACGTTGTGACCCACATTCTCTGCAAAACCAGCGATATCGAAGACCCCGGCAGTAAAAGTTTCGAGATCAAGATCAAACGTAAAACCCAGTCCATCTTTGTCGTGCACAAGAATGGCGAGTTTTTTGCTTATTACAATAAATGCCCACATACCGGCGCTAGCCTCGAATGGCAGGAAGATCAATTTCTGGATCTGGATAAAGAACTCATCCAGTGCGCCACGCATGATGCCCTGTTCATGATCGATTCCGGTGAGTGCATCTCCGGGCCCTGTGTCGGCGAATTGCTGCAGGATATACCCGTCATAATCGATGCTGATAATGTTGAACTGGATATCTGAGAAACCGCTGCTGAGCAAGGACACCGGGCAGCAAAGTCCCGATTAATATGCAGGCAATCATCCGACTTTTCCCGTTATGGGCTATCGTACTATCCATACTCGCATATTACATACCGGCACCCTTTACTGAGCTTAAGCCCGGCATTATCCCACTGCTGACGGTCATCATGTTCACCATGGGACTAACCCTGAGTATCGACGATTTCAAACGTGCATTGTCGATGCCAAAGCTCATCATCAGCGGCCTGGTATTACAGTACAGCATCATGCCATTGACTGCGCTGGTGATCACGAGTGCTTTTCAGCTCGATCCGACACTCACCATCGGCATGATACTGGTCGGCACCTGTCCAGGCGGCACCGCATCGAATGTCATCACCTATCTCGCCAGGGGAAATGTAGCCTTATCTATAAGTCTTACCAGCATATCGACCATACTCGCTATCATACTGACACCGGCGATCACGCTTTTCATTGCCGACACATCGATACAGGTGCCTGCTGGAAAAATGTTTGTCAGCATTTTATATATCGTCATATTTCCTGTCGGCCTGGGCCTGGCGCTGAAACATTTTTTTGCTCACCGCATAAAAACAGTGGAACACTACCTGCCATTGATCGCCGTAGCCGCCATCGTGCTGATCATCGCCATCATCACTGCGCTCAATGCAGGACAGTTCAGCCAGGTAGGTATAACCGTGTTACTCGCCGTCGTATTACACAATGCCGCCGGCCTGTTGGTAGGCTACGGCAGCGCCAGCCTGATGGGCTACCCGGCCAGAGAATGCCGTACCCTGGCCATCGAAGTCGGTATGCAAAACTCCGGCCTGGCAGTAGCCCTGGCTATCAAGCACTTCTCAGCGGCAGCCGCGCTACCAGGCGCTATTTTCAGCATCTGGCACAATATCAGCGGCTCCGCACTGGCTTTTTTCTGGTCTAAAAAGCTATAAATTGATCTATGTCACTTGACAGCAGCCACTTTATTTCATAAGTTAGTAAACGTTTACTTATATTAATAAACATTATAAAGATCGACATCCACAAACTATAACGAGGAGTTAAATATGAGCGACTTTGATTCAGAATTAGATGCAAGCGGTTTAAACTGCCCACTTCCTATCCTGCGTGCTAAAAAAGCAATTGCAGCACTGGATGCAGGCCAGACACTTAGAATTATTGCTACTGACCCAGGCTCTGTAAAAGACTTCGAAGCTTTTTGCAAGCAGACTGGCAACGAGCTGAAATCAAGTGGTGAAGAAGACGGCAAGTTTGTCTTCATGATTCAAAAAGCTGCTTAAGTCCAACTGAACGTTTAGCGGACGACCAAAGTTGAGTAATCGACTTTCAGGCCCTGAGCGCAGAGAGACCATTCTCTCCGCTGCTCAGGGCCTTTTTGCTAGTAAAGGATTTCATGGCGTCTCTATCGATGAGATTGCCCGTGCGGTCAACGTCAGCCCCGCGATCCTGTACCGGCATTTTGACTCCAAGCAGACCCTGTATGCTGCTGTCCTGGAAAAATTTGCCGGTCAACGTCAGAGTTATGTCGATACCATCGTCAACCACGGCACCCGTTTTGAAGACGCGCTCGCCGGCATGACACATGTCTATATCGAAAATATTGCAAAAAACCCGGATATTTTAAAGATAGAACTTCACAGCCTGCTGGAAGGCAATCCCGCGACACTGGCTTTTTTCCAGAACCGCTGGAAAAGTTTTACCGATTACATCGAGTTCGGTCTCAACGAGTTCCTGCCGTATGATGTCCCGCATCGCGAAAAGACCATCTTGAGCGCAGGCCTCATGTTTCAGGGTATGGTACGTGAAGCACTGATACAGAAGTGTCTACAGCCGCAGGATCGACTGATCGATCTCAGCCTGCATGAACTCAGCAATGAGCTGGTTGCGTTATTCCTGCGTTCCATCGGTATCAACAAGACTCATCTTTCGCGTAAGGCGACTATTACCGGTTAGCGCATATTTGCTCTAAATTGGTATTTGTAGGAGCGGAATCTTATTCCGCGATTTCTATTAACACTCCCGACACTTATTTTCACCTATTCTTTACTTTCTTTGGTTTGGTGTATAGCATTTGCGTGGTTAGTTTTCGTTTGGCATTGCGGTTTTCGCACCGCGGGCGAGGTACTCTTTTGCAACAGCCCAAAAGAGTACCCAGAAAAGGCCGCCACGTCAGCTGCGCCCCTGTAAAAAGCACAGGGGTTCCCATTGAGGCAGCACTATTATCATGCTGCGCCAGAACTCGCACACGCTGAACAACACGTACGCTCAGACAGCTGGCACAGAAAGCCCATGATAACAGCACCGCCTCAATGGCTTGCTAAGGTGGAGGGTAAGTCAAAAACAGTAAAACTATCTACTCAGTTATAGAGATAAGCTTTTGTTTGTGCTTTTAATGTTTTGTTTTTCTCTTGTTTTTAACTCCTCTTTCGATTGCTGAATTTACCGGTATTGGTAGAGCAATTTCGCCAGGGAAGGCGAAATTAGCCTTGTGCGCCCGGATGGCGCATCAAGGCGGGCTCGTAGGCAATAGCGATGAATTCAGGCACCCCGAACGCTTGTCTCGGGGCAATCGAATAAGGACGGCTTTTTTTGGTTACTTTTTTTAGCTGCTGAAAAAAAGTAACTCGCCGTAAAAGGCGAAACTCACGATAACAATCCACGTACCTAAGCAACGTCAAAAAGAGAAACCATGAAACCAGACACGAGTACCTCGCCCGCGGTGCGAAAACCGCAAAGCCTAACTAAAAACCAACCGTAAATACTAACAACAAAAAAACGCAAAAGCTGACAAACAACCCTAATTAAGTTAAATTCCCCAAACTTTCAAACAAAGAAGAAAACAAAACATGACATTGAAAAAACTATTAATCAGCATCGCCGCCCTGGCATTAACTTTCAACATACAGCTAGCCCAGGCAGCAAACCCAAAAGTAAAGCTGGAAACCAGCAAAGGCACGATGATCATCGAGCTCTACCCTGACAAAGCGCCAAAAACGGTAGAAAACTTTTTAACTTACGTGAATGCAGGCGCGTACGATGGCACTATATTCCATCGTGTGATCAAAGACTTCATGAACCAGGGTGGCGGTTTTACCCCGGACTTCAAAAAGGTTGACACCAGGGACCCTATTCAAAACGAAGCCGATAATGGCCTGAAAAACCTGAAATTCACTGTTGCTATGGCTCGCACCGGCGAACCGCACTCTGCGACTAACCAGTTTTTCATCAACACTGCCGACAATGCCTTTTTAGACCATAGTGGCAAGTCGATGCGTGGCTGGGGTTACACCGTATTCGGCAAGATCATCGAAGGGCAAAACATTGCTGGTGCGATCTCACGCGTGCCTACTGGCCCGGGCGGACCATTTTCAAAAGATGTGCCACGTACCCAGGTCACCATCACCAAAATGACCGAGATAAAGGAATAGTTACTCTGACCGGTCGTTAGCCGATATACCGAATCTTTCTACTAACGCTAACGACTGGTCCGCTCTAACAACTCCGGCAGGAAGTACTCACAGACCATCAGCGGTCTACCAGAAACACGGAATACCGAACGCCTGCCCCACACCGGGCCATCAGACTCAATATATTTATTGGTTTCGTGCGAAGCTGGTAACTCGGCGACCTGCACATCTTCACGCCGCATGGTCCTGTCAGAAAACAGCATGGCCCCCAGCGGACGACTGCCCATATTGGCATAGCGTCGACGCGCGCCCTGAACGGTAACCTTCGGGATCACTGTCCTGGCATAGACCAGCGGCCTGTCACCACAACACAGGAACACCTGCCTCACCAGCGCCGAACGTTCATCTTTTAGTGACATGGCAGCCGCTTCTTCGCTATCTATTGTTTGCCAGTGCTGCGAGATAACCCGCACAGTAAAATCTTTGCCACATAGATCGATCAGGCGCGCCGTTAATGAGGATGCATCAAATAGCCAGGGCATTAATGCTGGCTGGATAGTCTGGTTGAATAGTTGATGACGCTGATACCAGCGTTGTCTTGATTTCAAGGCTGAGGATTCACAGTAATGCTTACGAGGGGCTATTTTAGCGTGAAATGATCGCGCTCAAAAACTTATTATTTCATTTTGAAACATCTCAGCCGGGAGACACGGAACAGATAACCGTCGCTTCACTAAGACAACGCGCCCCGACGCCTGAAACCAGACTGTTAAGCCAGCCACTTGCGCAACACCGCTTCCAGGTGGTCTCGCTGCACCGGTTTTCCGACATAGTCGTCCATACCGACTTCAAGACATCTCTCCCGGTCACCCGACATCACGTTTGCCGTCATCGCGACAACGGGGAGATGTTGATCGTATAAGGTCCTGATATCCAGATTTCTAATTTCACGGGTAGCATCAAAGCCATCCATCTCCGGCATCTGGCAATCCATCAGCACCAGGTCAAACGACTGTTCTTTCAACACCTTCAATGCCTCGACACCGTTATTGGCCAGCACCGCTTTCAGGCCGACTTTCTCCAGCATCTTCTGCGCCACCATCTGGTTTATCGGATTATCTTCCACCAGCAGAACCCTGGCATTCAGTTGCACCACTCTATTTTCTTTCGTGGCAACGTCGGTGCTCTCACAAACTTCATCGCTACATGGATAATTTGCAGTGAACCAGAAAGATGACCCGACGCCTTCCTCACTCTCGACACCGAGTGAACCATCCATCATGTCGACAAGCTGGCTGACGATAGCCAGTCCCAGGCCGGTACCGCCATATTTTCGCGTCGTCGATCCATCAGCCTGGGTAAATGCATTGAACAGTGTATCCAGGGCAGACTGCGGTATGCCGATACCGGTGTCCGATACTGTGACTTTCACATCGACGTTATCTGTATTATTTTTCAATACCTCGACACTTATTTTTACTTCACCCTGGCGGGTGAACTTCAAGGCATTGGACACCAGGTTAACGACCACCTGGCGCAGCCGCGTCGGGTCACCGATAAGTGTGTCCGGCAGCATATCATCGATCTCCTGGATCAACGACACACCCTGCTGCTCCGACTTCAATGAGTGCAATATCACGATATCTCTTATTATCTGCCTAAAATCAAACGCGATATTTTCGAAACTTAACTTGCCGGCTTCGATCTTGGACAGATCCAGAATGTCATTCAGGATCGCCAGCAAAGCATCAGCCGACTTGTGCGCAGTATTGACGAACTCATGCTGGTCTTCGTTTAACTCGGTATCTTCCAGTAGCTGCAGCGTACCGATGACACCATTCATCGGCGTACGTATCTCATGACTCATATTCGCCAGGAACTCACCTTTGGCCTGGCTCATCTTTTCAGCTTTTTCTTTCGCTTCCTTCAGTTCGGCTTCGACTTTCTTGCCATGCAGGATCTCGTCTTTCAGGTTATCGTTCAGACTCTCCAGGGTGCTGCTGGCATTTGTCAGATCCCTGATCAGGGCCTCGTTCTTATAGGACAATTCGAGCTCGGCGATCGATGATTTATACATACGGTGCACGGCCATGACCATCACACCGAGGAAAAAACCGGTCATCGCGGACAGGGCGTAATAGACTTCTCCGCCAACATAGAACAGGCGGAACATCAGGGGTAACAGCACACAGCCGACGTAGCCGTAATACACCCAGGCAACTGATGAGTAAGCGACACCTGAGGCAGAGACACCGACCAGGATAAATGCCAGTACGATCTGGTGCAGCTCATTGAATGGAAACATCAGGATCGAAGTGATGCCCCAGCCTGCGCCAGTGAGAAAAACTGAGACCAGGTACCAGCGCCGGATAACAAATTTATCGACCGAACTCTTTTTCTCAACAGAATACAGTTTGAAGTAATGCACCGCGGAGCGATATAAGAACAGCAATACCATGACACCGAGCCAGACACTCAATACTTCGTGCGGCAGGTTTTTCCAGATCAGTCCCACCCAGATTATCGCCATGGCGATACCCGCAATATTGCTGAAACCAGAACCGGTGATCAGCCGTTCGACCTGGGTCTGCAATATGCGCTCTTCATGCTTGCTGACGGATTCATCCGGCAGCTCGCTGACAGCGATGCCCGGGTTATGAGTTTGCGATATCATGCTGGTAATCTTCGGCCTTTATTATGATGAAGCTCCTTAACACTTAAAAAATAGCCTATTCACCCGACAAAAGCCATGATTTCGCCGTTTATGAGCGGTCAAACATTGGCGAAGCGGTCGGCTTTGCCCAACCATCGCCGGATCAGTGGTTTAACCGCCTGCGGGTGATTCCTGATGATATACGCAGCGGTTTTTTTAACTTCGGGAAACCATTTTTCATCCCGTACGATATCCGCGATCCGCATCTGCATCAAGCCGGTCTGCCTGGTACCGAGCACCTCACCCGGGCCGCGTAATTCCAGGTCTTTTTCTGCCACCTTGAACCCATCATTGGTCTCTCGCAGGATTCCCAGGCGCTGCTTACCCATCTCTGATAGTGGTGCCTGATACATCAACACACAGGCACTCTGCTTAGCACCGCGGCCGACACGGCCACGTAACTGGTGCAATTGCGCCAGCCCCAGGCGTTCGGCATTCTCTATTACCATCAGCGAAGCATTCGGTACATCGACACCGACTTCGATCACCGTGGTCGCCACCAGCAGATCGATCTCATTATTCTTGAAACGATCAACAACGGACTGTTTATCCTCCTGCTTCATCCGTCCATGTACCAGGCCGACCCGGACACCGCCTAATTCCGCTGGTCAACTGCTCGGCCGTCACCTCTGCCGCCTGGCATTGCAGAAACTCTGACTCCTCGACCAGCGTACAGACCCAGTACGCCTGTTCACCGTTCTCACACGCTTTTTCGATACGATCGATAACATCGTTACGCCGCGCGGTCGAAACCACCACCGTGGTCACCGGCTTGCGCCCCCTGGGCAACTCATCGATCACCGAATAATCAAGATCGGCATATGCCGTCATCGCCAGGCTTCTCGGTATCGGGGTTGCTGTCATGATGAGCTGGTGCGGCACGATAGCGTGCCCTCCATCAGCAAACCGGCCTTTTTCGCGTAGCGCCAGGCGCTGATGCACGCCGAAACGATGCTGCTCATCCACCACCAGTAGCACCAGGTTTTTAAATACTACATCGTCCTGAAACAGGGCGTGTGTACCGATGACCACCCGGCTTAGACCGGTACTGATCTGCTCCAGTTTCTGCACACGTTTTTTGCCCTTGTCTTTTCCTGTCAGCAGCAGGCAGCGTTCTTCACCGAACCACTGTTTGAAATTGGCAAAATGCTGCTCCGCTAAAATTTCGGTAGGCGCCATCAGGGCAAACTGAAAACCATTATCGATGACCGCCCTGGCAGCCGCCGCAGCAACCACCGTTTTTCCAGAACCGACATCACCCTGAACCAGCCGCAACATGGGATGTGGCTGTCTCAGATCACTGAATATTTCACCGATCACCCTGTCCTGCGCCGAGGTCAGCTCAAACGCCAGCTGCTTAACAAAAAGTGCATGAGCAGATGCGTCGATAGAAAGGCTCTTTGCCGTAGTCTGTTTTATCGCTTGACGGGACTGTAACAGGCTCAGTTGATGCGCCAGCAGTTCTTCGAATAATAAGCGCTGCTGTGCTTTGCTCTTACACTGGTTCAGGGCAAATACATTTTCGTTCTTATAGGGGCGATGGACACGCAACAGCGCGTTCACCAGGTCTGGAAACTGGTATTTTTCTGCCACCGGCTCAGGCAGCCAGTCCACCAGCTGCCCCTGGCTGATCTTTTCCAGCACCTGGTCGGACAGTTTTTTCAGCAGGGTCTGGTGCACACCTTCCGTTTTAGGATACACCGGTGTCAGCGACTGTTCGACAATTTCTCCCGGCTGCTGCACCACCTGGTATTCGGGATGTATGATCTCCAGGCGTGTTGCACCACGACGTGCTTCACCAAAACAACGCAGCCTGGTGCCATTGCTCAAATTATTCTGCTGCGCTTTATTGAAGTGGAAAAAGCGCAACACGATAGCGCCGGTATTATCTGACAGGTAACACAGCAGGGAGCGGCGGCCACGCCCCATGAACTTGACTTCGCTATGATCGATAATGCCTTCGACCAGGACCTGCTGACCGGGTTGCAATGAACCTAGTGCGGTAATTTTCGTCCTGTCCTCATAGCGCATCGGCAGGTGAAACAGTACGTCCTGGATGTTATATATCTCCAGGCGTTTGAGCTTCTCGGCGACCGCCTGGCCAACGCCCTTTAGAACCTGTACCGACTGGTACTCGATACCTTCCGAATCATCAGCTTCCATTGACAGTACCGTGGTCGTTCCCTCTGTTTATTCCACTCACGAATGCAGACCTCTATCGCGGCACCAGAACCACGCTCACCTGGAAGAACATGGTGTTACAGCCAACCCTGTGCGGCTTCTTATAGATGCAGTATCGCATCCATCTCAACCCCGGCATCTTTAGGTAATGCCGAGACGCCGATCGCCGCCCGCGCTGGATAAGGCTGCTGAAAATACTCCGCCATCACTTCGTTGACCTGCGGGAAATCCGACAGGTCAGTAAGGAAGATATTCAGCTTCACGATGTCCGACAGATCACCGCCGGCAGCATTAGCAACCGCCTGCAGGTTCTGGAAAACCCGGTGTATCTGTAACCTGATCTCCCCTTCCACCATCTCCATGGTTTCCGGTATCAGCGGGATCTGCCCTGACAGGTAGACCGTATCGCCGACTTTAACGGCCTGTGAGTAAGTGCCGATCGCCTGGGGTGCTTTATCCGTAGAAATAATTTCTTTTTTCATGTTCAACTCTTTAATTTATTTAGTATCGATATTTGTTCTATCACATCAGCATCACAGGCGCGTGATACGCATGACGCTCGATAAACGGCGCAGGCGCCGCATCAACATTGCCAGGTGATCGCGATTAGAGACTTTGATCTGGTAGAAGAGGTTCATCGAAAAACCATCACGGTCTTCCATGTAAACATTTTCGATGTCGACATCGCAATCTGAAATAATCGTAGCGGTCCTCGCCAGCAGGCCGGGCTTGTTCTCTATCTCCAGCTTAATCTCGCAGGTGAAATCACCGCTGGCATCGTCTGCCCATTGCACATCGATATAACTATCCGAATCTTTACGCTTGTTCAATGCCTCGAGATTCTTACAGCTCATACGATGCACCACGATACCCCGACCCTTACTCAGTTTCGCCACGATATGGTCACCGGGAATAGGGTAACAGCAGCGGCCATAAGAGACCACCATGCCTTCTGTACCACTGATGGCGAGCGCAGACTGCGACTTCATCTCTTTCGTCTCTTCTGACTCACCATCAGAGATTCGTTCAGGCACCAGTTTTCTTACCACCAGGCTCGGCGGACGGTTACCGAGGCCGACATCCTCCAGCAGCTGGGTGATATCAGTGAAGCCGTACTCTTTTAATGTCGACTTGATATTTTTTTTCTTGACGTCATCCAGTCGCATCCCCAGCGGCTTCAGACAGCGCTCGAGCAAGCGTCTGCCCTGTGACATGGCTTCATCAGCCTGCATATTCTTCAGGTAGTTGCGGATATTGCTCCTGGCTTTTGCGGTGACGACATAATTAAGCCAGGCCGCATTCGGCCGCGAACTCGGCGAGGTAACGATCTCGACCGTCTGGCCACTGTATAGCGGCGTGTTCAATGGTACGAAGCTATGATCCAGCTTCGCCGCCACACAGCAGTTGCCGATATCGGTGTGCACGGCGTAGGCAAAATCCACCGGCGTGGCATTGCGCGGTAGCTTCATGATGTCGCCATCGGGCGTATAAACATAGACCTCATCATGGAACAGGTCGACCTTGACGTTCTCCAGGAACTCCAGGGAGTCACCCGCAGACTGCTGCATCTCCAGGATACCGGTCAACCAGTCGCGAGCCCTGGCATGCGCAGTGATCTCACCTTTCTCATCAGGTGATTTATACAGCCAGTGCGCGGCGATGCCACTCTCGGCAAATTTATCCATCTCAACGGTACGCACCTGCACCTCCATCGGGATGCCGTGTGGACCATAAAGCGCGGTGTGCAATGACTGGTAACCATTGCTCTTGGGAATAGCGATGTAATCTTTGAAACGTCCGGGAATCGGCTTGAACAGGTTGTGCACGATACCGAGCACCCGGTAACAGTCATCGACCGAATCCACCAGTACCCGCAGCGCATAGACATCGAGAACCTTACTGAACGGAAGACGTTTGTCTTTCATCTTGTTATACACGCTGAACAGATGTTTCTTGCGTGAGACGATCTGTGAGTCGATCCCCATCTCGACCAGCCTGGCTCCGAGGGCCTGGTTGATCTTGTCGATCAGTTCTTTGCGATGGCCACCGGATTTTTCGACAGCATGCTCCAGCACTCGGTAACGCATCGGGTGTATCGCCTTGAAGACCAGGTTCTCCAGCTCGTGGCGTATGGTATATATACCTAGTCGATTGGCGATCGGTATATAGATCTCGAGCGTCTCCTGGGCGATACGGCGACGCTTGTCCGGCCTGAGCGCACCCAGGGTGCGCATGTTATGCAGGCGGTCAGCCAGCTTGATCATGATGACGCGAATATCTTTCGCCATCGCCAGCAGCACTTTCTGAATATTCTCAGCCTGCTGCTCGATCTTGTTCTTGAACTTGATGGTGGTTAATTTGCTAACGCCATCGACGAGGTGGGCGACATCGGTACCGAACTCCCGTTCCACGAGTTTTCTTGTCGCCGGTGTATCTTCCAGCACATCATGCAGGATCGAGGCGACGATGCTCTTAACATCCATGTGCATCTGCGCCAGGATGCGAGCGACCGCGATAGGGTGATAGATGTATGGCTCACCCGAGATGCGTATCTGCCCCTCATGTAACTGTGCGCCGAACAGGTAGGCACGATAAACTTCTTTCACCTGTTCCTGATCCATGTATTCCGCGATCAGGTCGCACAGATCAGAGATCAGAAAACGCTCTTCTGCTAACGCCTCATCATGATCTTGCGTGGTAACGTCTTCCATGGGTTTAACCCGCGACTCTGCCACGAGTACCTACAGCCAGACCAAAAACAATGGGCACATCAAACACACGTGAATATGTGCCTGATGCGCCCATGATTAAATCCAGAGGACCGCTTATCAGCTGTCTTTGAAGCTTGCTTGCAAGCTTTCCTTCAGACTATTTTCCAGCTCGGCAGACAGGTCGCCTTCGATCATGGCTTCGATATCTTCCATCGGTGTTTCTTCAGGCGCCGCCAGGATCTCCTTGTTGATCAGGTTTTCTGCGATCTCGCGCAATGCCAGAACGGTCGGCTTGTCATTATCTTCCGGCACCAGGGGTTCTGCGCCCATCGCCAGCTGACGTGCACGTTGCGATGCCACCAGGACCAGCTCAAAACGGTTTTCTACATTGTCCAGGCAATCTTCTACTGTTAGACGTGCCATAATTTTATCTCCAAGTATTCTCTAAAGTTTATCTTTTCATGTCTGCGATCACTGATATGTAAGCACTGACCAGTTCATGAATTCGTGTTTGTCATCGGGAGCCATACAGCAACTACCCAGCCGACCCCAGTAACCGTGTTAACAAATCGGCATGTTTTTGCTGCTGATGCTCATGCAGCATGCGATTGCCCTTAATTATAGCGGCAAGATTATCTCTCGCCTCATCAAAATCGTCATTGATGATCAAATAGTCAAACTCGACATAATGTGACATCTCGTTGATGGCTTCACGCATACGTCGTGAGATGACATCCCCATCATCCTGACCACGTGAAGTCAGCCGCTCACGCAGCGCTGCCGTGGAAGGTGGCACGATATACACCGACTTACAATCAGAGATCAACTGCCTGATCTGGCGTGCGCCCTGCCAGTCGATCTCCAGGATAACATCCTTACCTTTCCGTAATTGTTCCTGAATGTGCTGCCGCGAAGTGCCGTACATATTACCAAATACGTTGGCATTCTCAATAAATTCACCGTTTTCCACCATGGCTTCAAACGTATCCTTATCAACGAAATGATAGTTAACGCCATCGACTTCACCTTCACGTGGTGCACGCGTGGTATGCGACACCGAGACTTCGAGGTCAGCCACCTGTTCCAGCACCGCGCTGACCAGGGTCGTTTTGCCAGCCCCGGAAGCTGCCGAAATTACATAAAGCGTACCGTTTGTCACACTAAAGCCCGTCGTTTCTCTAATCGTTTCTAAGAAATTTAAATAAGATGTGTATTCTAGCAAAGATTGCGCACTTAATTTCATGTCATGTCATAAGGGCAACATGACGATGATTAAATTTAGTGATTTCTGCGCACTGACAGCCGTGCGACATTCACCAGCATGGTTTTGCTCTCTGAGTCGGGTATCTGCTCGAGCTCATCGATCGCCAGCTGCGCCTGTAACTGCGCCATTTTTTCGGTGTATTGCAGGGCACCTGTCTGCCTGATGATTTCCTGCACTTCGTCTATCTGGTCATAACCGCCTTTTTCGATGGCCGACCTGATAACGTCTACCTGCTCAGCCGTACCCTTTTGCATGGCGTAGATCAATGGCAGCGTCGGTTTACCTTCTGCCAGGTCATCGCCGACATTCTTACCCATCTGCTCACTGTTCGAGCTGTAGTCCATGACATCATCGATCAGCTGAAACGCGGTACCGAGATAACGGCCATAGGCCGCCATTGCCTGCTCTTCTTCTTCACTGCGCAGGCATAAGACCGCGCCCAGACGGGTCGCCGCTTCAAATAACTTGGCCGTTTTGCAGTAGATAACCTCCAGGTATTTCTCTTCCGTGGTCTCTGCATCATGCACATTCATCAGTTGCATGACTTCACCTTCGGCGATCACATTGGTGGTCCTGGCCAGGATCTGCATGACACGCATACTGTCGACATCCACCATCATCTCAAAGGCACGCGAATAAAGGAAATCACCGACCAGCACGCTTGCCGCATTACCGAACAGCGCGTTGGCTGTCTCATTTCCGCGGCGCAGATCTGACTCATCGACAACATCGTCATGCAGCAGTGTTGCGGTATGGATAAACTCGATAATCGCGGCCAGCAGGTGGTGCATCTCACCCTGGTAAGCAAAAGATCTTGCCGACAATAGCACCAGCAAGGGGCGCAGACGCTTGCCGCCAGAATTGATGATGTAATGACTCAACTGGTTCACCAGTGCAACATCCGAACTCAGACGCTGCCGGATAACCTGGTCCACAGCCTGCATATCAGGCTGGCACAGGGCAATCACATCATCAAAGCTCAGCTCTTGCTCAGGCTGCATTTCTGGCTGCTTTATAGGGTCTACTTCAGACAAAATATACTCAGTTAATTAACCGGACATTAAACAGGGAATGCGAATCCTATGTAGTCAGGACCTGCAGGTCAAGCCAATCTATGGATTATGCCCGCAAACATTGCAACAAAATCCCCGGTCAGTTAATAATTTATCCACTTTTAGGCTTGTCAGCGCGTTTCTTAGCACGTATAATTTGCGCCCTTTCTGTCACGAATCTTTGGAGAACACCCATGTACGCTGTAATCAGTACTGGTGGCAAACAATACAAATTAGCTCAAGGCGATGTATGTCGCGTTGAAAAACTGGACGCTGAAGAAGGTGCTTCTGTTGAAATAGACAAAGTACTGATGATCGCTGACGGCGACAACATCAATATCGGCACACCATTTGTCGACGGTGGTAAAGTTACCGCTACAATCAAAGCTCATGGTCGCGCTAAAAAAGTCGAGATCATGAAATTCAAACGTCGTAAACATCATCAGAAGAGAACTGGTCATCGTCAGTATTACACTGAGATCGAAGTGACTGGCATCTCTGCTTAATATATAAGGTATTTGAACAATGGCACATAAAAAAGCAGCCGGTAGTACTAGAAACGGACGCGAGTCGCAATCGAAACGACTTGGCGTGAAAAAATTTGGCGGTCAGACAGTCGTTGCTGGCAACATCCTGGTTCGTCAACGTGGCACTAAGTTCCACGCTGGTAACAACGTAGGTATGGGCCGTGACCACACTCTGTTTGCCAAGGCAGACGGCAACGTGATTTTTGAGATCCGTGGACCGCTTAACCGCAAAACGATCAGCGTGACGCCAGCAAGCTAAACTGCTGAGAACACCAATGCGGTTAACTAAAAAAGCCCCGCATGGGGCTTTTTTTATTGCCAGCAACATAATGACCATCATTGCATGACCGTCATTGCGAGGAACGAAGCAATCTCTTTAAGCACCTGAGCCGCGAATTGAGGATTGCTTCGTTCCTCGCAATGACGAATATTTCTAAGCAACTGATTTTTTAAGTTAAACTACCGTTAATTAACAATAGAGCCCTACCATGCGTTTTGTCGACGAAGCAACCATAAATGTCATAGCCGGTGATGGTGGAACCGGTGTTGTCAGCTTTCGTCGCGAGAAATTCATCCAGTTTGGCGGCCCTGACGGTGGTGACGGTGGCGATGGCGGCAGCGTTTACCTGGTCGGTGATCATGACATCAACACCCTGGCCGATTTTCGCCATGTTCGCACCTACACAGCCGAATCAGGCATACGTGGCGCCGGCGCGAAGATGACAGGTAAAGGTGGCGATGACCTGTATATTCCCGTACCGATTGGCACCTTGATCTATGATGATGACATCGATGAGCTCATCGGTGATATCACCGAAAACAAACAAAAAGTAAAGGTTGCACAAGGTGGTTTTCATGGCCTTGGCAATACCCGCTTTAAAAGTTCGGTGAACCAGGCGCCTCGTCGCTGCACCCCTGGGTCACCCGGTGAACGCAGAAACTTACGCCTTGAATTAAAAGTTCTGGCAGACGTCGGCCTGCTAGGCCTGCCCAATGCCGGCAAATCGACCTTTATCCGTTCGGTTTCTGCAGCACGCCCCAAGGTAGCAAATTACCCATTTACCACGTTGTATCCTAACCTGGGCGTGGTCCGCGTCGGCATGAACCAGAGTTTCGTGATCGCAGATATTCCGGGCATCATCGAAGGCGCATCAGAAGGTGCCGGTCTGGGCATCCAGTTCCTGAAGCATCTGTCACGCACATCGTTATTACTGCACATCATCGACCTTGCGCCGTTTGATGGCAGCGACCCTGTTGAACAGGCTTTGACCATTATTAATGAACTGGACAGCTTCAGTCATGAGCTCACGCATAAACCGCGATGGCTGGTACTGAACAAAGCCGATCTGATCGATGATGACGAGCTGAAAGAGAAGCGGGATGACATCCTAGACCGGCTCGACTGGCAGGGCCCGGTCTATACGATTTCAGCGATAAGCAAAGACGGTACAGAAAAGCTGGCGTTCGATATCATGCAGCAGCTTGAGCTGGATCGAGAACAGGAAAAAGAGCAGCAGCTCAAACAGGAACAAGAGTAGAGCAGATGAATTCCCGCCAGACCACAACACGCAAAACAGTGGCCGAATCAAAACGCTGGGTAATAAAGATCGGCAGCGCCCTGATCACCAATGATGGCCAGGGGCTAAACCACCAGGCCATCCAGTCATGGGTACAACAGATCGCCGGATTACGCGAGTCTGGAAAAGAGGTATTACTGGTCTCCTCCGGCGCAGTCGCCGAAGGCATGGCCCGCCTCGGCTGGAAACTACGCCCGCATGCGCTGCACGAGTTACAGGCCGCTGCCGCACTCGGCCAGATGGGCCTGGTACAGAATTTTGAAAGCTGCTTCAAGCAATATGACATCCATACCGCACAGGTACTGCTGACACATGAAGACCTGGGCAATCGACAGCGTTACCTGAACGCACGCAGCACACTCAAGACCTTGCTCAAGCTTGGCGCCATCCCCATCATCAACGAAAATGACACGGTAGCTACCGATGAGATCCGCTTCGGAGACAACGATACCCTGGGTGCACTGGTGAGCAACCTGGTGGAAGCCGATACACTGATCCTGTTAACCGACCAGCAGGGGCTATACGACGAAGACCCCCGCTTCAATAAAGATGCCGAACTGATCAGCGAATCCAGCGCCGGTAACAGCGAATTACTGGGTATGGCCGGTGATGGCGGTGCCCTGGGCCAGGGCGGAATGCGCACGAAAGTAACCGCAGCCCAGCGTGCTGCGCGCTCCGGCGCCAACACCATAATCGCATCGGGTGCCGAACCTGATATCCTGCATAAGATAGCGCGCGGCGAAGCTGTCGGTACATTATTGACAGCTGACAAGGCGCCGATGTCTGCGCGTAAACAATGGATGGCTAACCAGCTGAAAATTTCCGGCAGACTGCATCTCGATGCAGGCGCCAGCCTGGCCGTGCAGAAATCAGGCGTAAGCCTGCTGGCGGTTGGCGTCAGTAAAGTGGAAGGCAACTTCCAGCGTGGCGAAGTCGTCTCCTGCATCAGCAGTGAGGGCATCGAGATCGCCCGTGGACTAGTCAATTATGACAGCAAGGAAAGCCGCCAGTTACAGGGCATGACCAGTGAAAAATTCGAAAGCATCCTGGGTTATGTCGATGAGGCAGAACTGATCCATCGGGATAACCTGGTTCTCCTGTAGATCACCCCAGCCCGAACCACCGCTCAATCAGTAAATACCTGCCCTAAATCTGCGAACTTCCTGAAGCTTTACCTGCCTTATTTACGGTAAAATGCGCCTGCTCAAACAAAACACTTTAATACAGCAGCATAACCCGAGGTAAAATAGCGAAATGCCTTTATCAGATGAAAAAAAAATAGAAACCCGAGACCGCATCAACCGCGACCCTGATTTTCGCGATGCTTTTCTCATCGAAGCGCGCAACATGTACCAGAAAGCATTGCAGTTCAATGCCGCCCTGGAAGACGAGATCAATCGTTTCGAACAGATCCTTGGCGCCGAACCTGAAACCTACGAGTTCATGGAAGGAGAACTCGACGAGATCGATATCTTCGAACGCATACTCGATGCATTCGACCAGCAGACACTGGAAGATGAAAAGAACACCAGTACCATCAACTAAGCTCATAGAAAGATCAGTTTCAACGATAGCGAAATGTCCTGTATATCAGAACTTAAGATTGTTCCAGAAGTCGAAATGACAGAATATTTTAACGACACATATCCACTACAGTAAAAAAATCAAACCATGTTTAAATATAGATTACTTCCTATAGCCTTATTTACCTTTGCCCTGTCAGCCTGCAACCAGCCTGCCGAAGACCCCAAGGCTGTCGCTGACAAATACTGGCTGAACATGCAGGCAGGAAATATAACCGAAGCAGAAAAACTGGTTACTACAAACAGTCGCCACGCCCTGTCAGCACAGGCCGATCGCATGCCCTCTATCGCACAGCTCGACAACGGCGAAGCCAGAACGATCGTCAGCACCACAATCACGACGATAAACCCAAACACCGACTACAGGCAAACCGAGACCTTTGATACCGTGCTCGTGCTGCAACAGGGACAATGGAAAGTCGACCTTAACAACACCCAGATCCCTCCCACACCAACCGCCAGAGAAGAAGAGCTGCAACAGCTTAAACAGGAACTATCAGAATCGATGCAGGAAAACGTAGAGTCAATGGACGATGCTATGACGCAGGGAATGGAAATGCTAAATGAAGCATTGCAGGAAGGCTCGAAAGAAATGGGGGACTCACTATTACAGCTGATGAACGAGCTCAATAGCACCATGCAGGAATCGATCGAGAAGATGAAAGAGCGGCGCGAACAGCAGATGCAGCAGCAACCAGACGAACAGGAGAAACCTGAGCAGGCACCTCAGCCTGATCCAGCACGAGGGGAAGGCCTGCTTTAAGCTTTCACAGATCAAACATCCAGAGGGCTTTTCACACCACGGCCGCCCTTGTTTAACACATGCGTATATATCATCGTAGTCGATACGTCTTTATGGCCGAGCAATTCCTGCACGGTTCGAATATCGTAACCATTCTCTAACAGGTGTGTGGCAAATGAGTGCCTCATCGTATGGCTAGATACTCGTTTATAAATCCCAACCTTGCGTGCTGCATTTTTTATAGCACGACCAACGTTTTTCTCATGCAGGTGGTGGCGACCAACTAAACCTGTTACGGGATCAGTTGACCGATTCATCGAAGGGAAACAATACTGCCAGCCAAACTCGATGCCTGCACCAGGGTATTTCCTGTCCAGTGCAAAAGGTAAATGCACGCGTCCAAAACCTTCCGATAAATCGTTATTGTGCATAGTGCGCGCCTTCTCTATCTGTTGCTTCAAAGGACCAACCAGGGTTTCCGGCAAAGTGGTGACGCGATCCTTATCTCCTTTACCAGAACGTACGATTATCTGAAATTGCTCAAAATCGACATCTTGCACCCGTAACCGCAACGCCTCCATCAGACGCATACCAGTACCATAAAGCAGCTTGGCTACTAAAGCATTTATACCAGACCCAGCATTTAAAACACTCATCACTTCGGTTTTCGTTAGCACAACGGGCAAACGCTTCGGCCGTTTTGCACGAACAACATCGTTGATCCATTCCAGTTTGATGTTCAGAACTCGCTGATAAAGAAATAAAATTGCAGACAGGGCTTGATTCTGCGTTGAAGCTGAGACATGCTTATCCACAGCAAGATACGTGAGAAAACTCCTAACCTCCTTCTCACCCATCTCATTAGGATGACGCTTATTATGGAAAAATATAAAACGCTTAATCCACTGAATGTAAACCTCTTCAGTGCGAATACTGTAGTGATGCAATCGCAAAACATTGCGAACTTGATCGATAAGACGGGGTTTGTCCATAGTAGCCTCCTGCTCCTTTTGAAATTCCGTTTCGGTTCCCTAACAGGAACCTATATGGTTGATTTTATTAAAACCTGGATTATTATATCCCCTAATTGTCCCTTTTTAAAAGTGATTTTTAGGGGCTCTAATTGTAGTTAGGCATATTAAAGAATAGACACAAATGGAGAAAACTATGGATGTAATTTCAAACTGGCATGAAGTAAGAAGTCTTTTCAAAAGCGCATTAAGTTCTTCTTTTCATTTTGCGATAGCAACTGTAAATGAAAACGGTGAGCCTCACGTAACACCAATAGGCTCATTAATCCTTGGTAAACCTGGGCATGGTATTTATTTTGAAAAATTCACAAAGAATATGCCGCGTAATATCAGTTGCAATAAAAAAATATGCGTTCTAGCTGTTAACAGTAGCAAATGGTTTTGGCTTAAATCACTAATATTCGGGAGTTTCAAAAATCCACCAGCTGTTCGCTTGCATGGCGTGGCTGGCGATTTACGAGAAGCCACACAAACAGAGATTTCACTGTGGGAAAAAAGAGTAAAAAGTGCCAGCTTCAGTAAAGGACATGCTTTAATATGGCGGGGCATGAGCAAGGTTAGGGATATCGAATTTACTAAGATAGAGCCTGTTCACTTTGGAGAAATGACGCGGAACACATGGGGCGCTAACCCTACTACAGAAAACGCCTAACAATTAGCTTAACGTTGACCATTTTATACGCCGCGACGTTTCACTCTGCTCTGTATAAAATGGCAAGTTAGCATAGCGTTATGTGTAAAAGAAAATAATGATAAACGCTATATTCTCCAATACCGATGCAGAAAACCATGCAAAGCCTTTAGAGAGTAAATCAATATCACATGTCTGGCGTGGTCATGGAAGTGCAATATTTCTAGAAATTGGTGAGTTAACCTATAGCAATAATCACAAAGCCCCGAAAGGTGAGTTTACTATTGGCATAGAATGGTCATGGCGTTTAGAAAATAATAACTCTATTGTTCTAGGTAGCTGGAGTGATGATGATATTATCAATAAAATAACAAGTATTCTAAAGAATCAAATTATTAAAAAAATATCATTTTTCTCAAGACTCAAAGAAATAGAGATAGAAACAAAAGATGGTTATTGGCTACTAAGTTTTGCTACTACCGAGGGTGATCCAGAATGGTCAATAAGAAACAAAAACAAGTGGCTTTATTGCAAAAAGGGTAGGTTCGTAATTGAAGAAAACACATAACAAATCAATAAAGTTCGCCAGCAAAAGGCGCTGGCTTGGACTCCGCAAAAAACGCTCCGCCACTTATTTCGGGCGTTAGAGCCTTAAAGGAATAAGAATGAAATCCACCATTAATACGTCTGAACATGAATCAAAATACATATTTCCGTGTATTGGTGGCGCATTAATTCCTGTTGCAATAACCGTTATTTTCAGGCCTTTCGATTTGGCAGAATCTTTAATTAGCGTTATATTTTTAATGTTCTTATTTTTGTTGGTCGGCTTTGTTTCAATAGCACGTGGTGCAACATCTAAAAAGAGAGTCTATTTCTTAGTATTAGCCTTTTTACCTGCTGGCGTTATTATTAATATATTAGTGGACTCATATATATGGGGTGGTGATCATAATTTATTCCCCCTTGAGTTTATAATTTACCCTGTCATTGCATTTATACCGTTACTGCTAGGCGTATACTTAGGTGGTATATTTAGCTCTAACAATGCGCTCAAGCGGGACTCGGCAAAAAGCGCCGCGCCCCTTAGCTAAAACGTTAGCGGTCAAAACATGAAAAGCATATTAGCCATAATTATATTTTCATTTAGCACACAATGCTGGAGCTTCGAGCATAATGTTGTTAAAGGTCAGTGGGGCGTAATTCAAGATAATTCATACTATTTCCTAAACATCGGTAATGATTACTCTGGCACATTTGTTCGCTCGCTTGAGCATGACCCTATAGTTCATGACTTTAGTTCTAACGATATAATTAAAAGAGATGGTTATCTTGAGATCATACTAGGTCCAAATGAAAAGGCAGTATTCTCAGCATGGAAGTTAAAATCTGGCAGTGGTCGTCTAACAGGTCAGATATTTATGTACAAAGAAAATGGTGAGTTATTTAATATGCTTTATTTTCCGCTACAACTGTTAGAGCCAAAGCATGAGTTTTTAAACCATGCAACTATTAAGCAGCTTAGCGAGCGTTACCGCTAACAAGGCGCTCGTGCGTGACGCAGGCGAAAACCCGCCTGCGCCCCACAGCTAAAACGTTAGGCTCATATAAGAAATGGATGATTTATATATTAAAAAATACTTATCACTACTAGTCCTATGGAGTGGATTCGTTTATTTAACAATAGATCTGGTTTATGTAATCTACCTAATGCTGCCTGTTCAAATATTGTTAGGTCTATTATCCAGCAGATTTATTGCTCAAAAAAATCTAATACAAACACTAGCGCTTATAACAATAGTTATACCTATTAGCGCAATAGCGGCCTACATACCAGATTCAAGTAACGGTCTTGTTCTTGTATATTGCTGGTATTCTTCATTAGCATTTTTAGCTGGAATAGCTATATGGGCTATTTTTGTTAAACTTAAAAGCCTAACAAGGCGTTCAAGCGGGACTCGCGAAAAAGCGTCGCGCGCCCCTTAACTAGAACGTTAGATTACAAAAGAACAAACATGGAGAAATATATGAGTACTTCTAAATTAAAGATAGATTTATCACAAGGTATTATTGAAGTAGAAGGGACAGAAGAATTTGTTCTCGGTATCTACAATGAATTTAAAGAAAAAATAGGTACTGAAGTGGTTGTTGACAATCGCGGAAGTAATCAGCCTGATGTAACTAAAAAAACAACAAAGAAAAGTGCCTCCGCTAAAAAGACTAAAACAACAAAAACCAGAAAAAAATCATCAGGTCAAATACCAACCACTGTAAAAGATCTTGACCTTTCTGGTGGTGATAAATGTGAAAGATTAAAAGAGTATTATTCAACTTTTGATGCAAAGAGTAATTTTGATAAAAACTTAATTTTTATATACTACCTAGAACATAAACTAGGGATAAATAATATTACAGTTGACCACGTTTTTACTTGCTATCGCGATATTCCTACTGTAAAAGCACCAGAAGCTTTAAGGCAAAGCTTAATAGATACAAGCAAAAGAAAAGGTTGGTTAGATACCTCTGACACAGAAAATATTACTGTTACAATTCCAGGCGTGAATTTCATAGAACATGATATGCCTTCTAAAGGTATTGATTAGTGGAAGAAAAACTAGAAGCATTTATTTTACAAGTTCCTGATTTAGCATCTAAGACACCGGCTAGTTTAATAGATTATTTCGTGTACTTTATTACCGTCATAATCGAGGATAAAACTGCTACACCCGCAGGGATTGAGAGGTGTTTTGAAATTGGTAGGCTTCAAAAATACTCAAATATAGCATCATATTTGTCCAGAAATTCGAAAAGAGGAAGCACAACAAAGTTCATCAAGTTAAAGGATGGTTATCAGCTTGAAAGAAATATTCAACTAGAAATACAAAAATCACTACATAGTGGCCCATCAAAAAAAGAAACAAGTCATCTACTGCGAAGCCTTCTTACGAAATTAACAACTACTGAAGAAAAAGGGTTTCTTTTAGAAGCCATAGATTGTTATGAAATTGGTGCCAAAAGGGCTGCAATCGTCATGACTTGGTTATTAACTGTAAATCACTTGTATTCATATGTGATAAATAAAAAACTTATAGACTTTAACTCCGTTTTAGATAAAAACACTGACAAAAGAATAAAAATTAAAGCTATTAAAAAGATTGATGATTTTAGTGAAATACCAGAAGGTAAATTAATTGAGTTTTTAAGGTCTTCAAAAATAATTTCAAACGATGTTAGAAAAATACTTGATACAAAGCTAGGCATAAGAAACTCATCAGCACATCCATCTGCTGTGACAATATCTGAAGTAAAGGCAACTGACTTTATAATCGATTTAGTTGAAAACATCATACTTAAATATGAACAATAAAAATCTAACAATTAGCTCAACCCGACCATTTATACGCCGTTTCGCTTCGCTACACTCTGTATAAATGGCCGGTTAGCAAGAGCGTTATGTGTAAATCAGAGAACAAAATGAATTGGCCCAATGATGCGGACGGTGATGTTCTTAGAAGACTAGAATTAGATGATTTTAATTATAATGTAGAGCACACAATTGACTTCAATATAGACTTTGAGAGCTGGCCATTATCTATTGAAGCAATAAAAGCATTTGAAAGTTGGTATCCAGGCTGTGAGTTTATACATCCTGATGAGGAAGATATAAATAACGGAGAAACAAATGGTTACGTTCAATTCACTATCACAGATAAACTTACTTATAATTTAGTCATAGAAACACAAAAAGATGCTACAGAAAAAGCTGAAAAATACGGTGGGTGGTGTGAGTCATGGGGCGTAGTAAGCAATTAACACATAACAAGGCACTGCAGCTGACCAACCAATACGCCGTTTCGCTTCGCTGCACTCTGTATTGCCCGTCAGCTGAGATTAATCGTTAGGCTCAATTCGTCATGCACCATTTTTTATTCATTATAGTTATATTTACTTTATTATCTTGTTCGCTAGTTAATTCTAATAAAGAAAGAGATATAGTAATTGATGATAAGGTTAAAACCTTGGATACCTTTGAATATTTAGGCAGCCGTGCTGACAATAGCAATAATAATATTGCAGTAGTAAATCAAAATTATGATGCCCAGAAGTTAAGGCAACTTAAAGTATTTTTAGAATTGTACAATAAGGAAATTACCAGTCATGGATGGGTAGTACTTTACGAAGAAGGACATAATACTACTAATATGGAAGCTCTGATAGAAAACAACATTGCAATATTTACAAAATACTATTTAGATGGAGGGCAATATGAAGATGGCCCAAGAACAATGGATTTATATGGCGCCGATATAAGAGCATTAAATAACACAATCAACAAGGCTTGCGGTACTTCATTTATCGTGGAAGGTACAAACCAAACAGTAATTCTCTTCACACGACCAGATATGAATTTAGAAGGCCTTTGTAATATGTATCCAGTTATACTTGGGATCAATGGTCTACACATAATAGAAAAAGACAATAAGTTATATATACAAAAGCCTAACAAGGCGCTGCAGTTGACCAGTAATACGCCGCTTCGCTCTGTATTACGGTCAACTGAGCTTAAGCGTTATGTGTAATAAAAAAGGAGATTAAAATATGGAAGACTCGCAACATTATCATTCGCATACTAGCTGCATTTGGTTGGTTAATTTTATTCTATTTCATTACCAACATTATTGTAGGTGCCACTGTTGGCGGTATAGCTGGTGCCAGTACAGATAGTTATGAGGCAGGTGCAATAGCTGGCGAAAAAGCCAGCCTAGAGTTTTTTCAAAACTATGGTTTATTTATTTTAATAGGCCAAATAGTCATTTTTACTCTTATTGCATATACTGGCAAACTACCTGGCACATCAAAAGTTAAGTAATGATAAAAACACATAACAAGGCGCTGCACCGGAATTTTGTTACGCTGCGCTTCACAAAATCCCGTGAGCTGGGTCGTTATGCGGTAAAGAAACAAGCATGAAAGAACCTCTCTACGAAAAAATCGAATCGTTACTCGATCTTGATCTGAATAATTCTTACAAAGTTCTCGATATCGGTTGTGGTCGCGGAGAACTACTAGGACATTTATCCCGTACGATTGGTTCGAAGTCTTTTCTTGTGGGTATAGATGAAATTGAGGATTCGATCAGAAGCGCTAAAGATAACTACCCACACATAGAATTTCGACGTGAGAAATTTATCGACTCTCTAGGCTTTGAGGACAACAGCTTCGATGTAGTTGTGTCTGTAGACACTTTGGAGTGCATACCGAATAAAACCGCACTTCTTGATGAAATATTCCGAATCCTAAAGCCCGGCGGTAAAGTGTTATTTGCTCACTGGGATTGGGATACTCAAATATATAACTCTAACAATAAAGCTATAATCCGAAACTTCGTTGCTGCGTTTTCTGATTGGCAACAAGACTGGATGGATGACAGCGACGGTCAGATAGGAAGAAAGCTTTGGGGGATATTCGAAAGCAGCGATAAGTTTAAAGGAAAAATCACCAGCTACACTCTACTAGAAACAGAGTACCAGGAGGGCAAGTACGGCTTTGATCGCCTCAATGACTTATTTGGCTTAGTTGAAACTGGAAGCATTAAGCTCACCGAATATGAAATGATCCGTAGTGAGATGAAAAGACTTACTGACCTAAATCAATATTTTTACAGTGTAAACTCATACATCTATGTGGGAGAATCGCATAAAAATGTATAACGTGACACGGGGTCTCGTTAATTCAACTGTTAGTTGCCAAAGAAGCTGATGAATTTTACGACTAATCATAATAACTCTTGCCACAGAAAAAGAAACAAAACCCTTGGTGTCACCGAGCTAATCGCTATTGCACTTGGTGGTATGGTTGGTGGTGGGATATTTACAATTCTAGGAATTTCTGTTTCTATGGTTGGCGTGTTTACTCCAATAGTGATAATTCTTGGCGGAGTGATTGCATCCTTAGCGGCCTATTCATATGTTAAGTTGGGCGTTTACTACAAAGATGAAGGAGCCGCTTACTCCTTTTATAAAAAAACATTCCCAAACTCTCCTTTTGCCGCATCTCTTATCGGCTGGTGGGTAATATTTGGTTATATAAGCACACTTGCACTATACGCTTACACATTTGCATCTTATGCCATCAGCAGCTTTCCTTTTGCTGATAGTGAGTTGGTGCGTAAACTTGTTGCAGGTGCTGTAATCCTGATCTTTACACTTATTAATATCTGGAGTGTTAAAGGCATGGGTAAAATCGAGGACATTATGGTTTACACCAAATTGGTGATACTAACTATTATCTCATTCGTGCTTATTAACAACAGTCAAACGACTCTTCCTGTGTTATTACAAAATAACAATGACACAAGTCTATTATCAATATTAATAGTTGCTTCAATTACTTTTGTGGCATACGAAGGGTTTCAGCTTGTTATAAATGCTGTCAATGAAATGGAAAATCCAGAAAAGAACATTCCTAAAGCTATCTACTCCGCTCTGTTTCTTGCAGTATTGATATATGTCGTTATATCGCTAGGTGCTATAATGGCAATTCCCTTTGAATCAATCATACAGAACAAGGAATACGCTCTGGCTTCAGGTACTGGAAAAATACTAGGCCATTGGGGAACTAATCTCGTTATTATAGGTGCTCTACTAGCAACTAGCAGCGCTATCAGTGGGACTGTATTTGGTGCATCAAGGCAAATGGCTGTTATCGCAAGTGACGGTTATTTCCCTGCCCTTCTTGCTAAGCGAAAGAACCATATTCCTGTTTTTGCCATTGTAAGTATGGCTATCTTTGCCTTTCTCCTTGTGCTTGCGGGTAATCTAGTGGTTATACTTGAGTTCGGCAGCGTCACATTCTTATTGGTATCTCTATTAATGGCTTTTGCAAATTATAAGATCCGTGATTTAACCAATTCATCAACATTGATTACTGTGCTGTCCTTTCTTAGCCTTTTGTGTGGAGCAGTACTTATTTTATATTACGAATTTTATAATCAACCCCAACAATTGATTTTTATTTTGGGGATATATGTAATATTAACCACTAGTTCGTGGTTATATTCAAGAGGCAAGAACCATGAAGTTGGCAACTAAAAATGTATAACGAGACACGGGGTCTCGTTAATTAAACTGTTATGCAAAATATATTTAAAGAGAAAGTATAATGAAAGTATTAGTTGTCGGTGCAAGTGGAGCGACAGGACGACTTGTTGTAAACCAGTTACTTAGTCGAGGCGCTGAAGTATGCGCTATAGTTCGCTCACTCGATGCATTACCTGATATGCCAAACTTATATAAAATTCAAGCCTCCGTACATAATCTAACTAGCATTGAAATGGCTACACACTTAAAAGACTGTAATGCTGTAGTTTCTTGTCTCGGTCATAACCTTACCTTTAAAGGTATGTTTGGTAAGCCTCGCTTGCTTGTAACAGATACACTTCAATGTATATGCAGAGCTATCAAGTCCAACGCAACTGATGATGCAGTTAAAGTTATCCTTATGAATACGACTGGTAACAGCAATCGAGATATACCCGAAACACCTCCATTAAGTCAGCGTATTGTAATTGCAATACTGAGAGCTTTGTTGCCGCCGCACGTAGATAATGAAAATGCAGCAGATTTTTTACGTACTCAAATCGGCCAATATGATAAAGACATTGAATGGGTAGCTGTTCGTCCTGATGCTTTAACAAATGAAAAAGAAGTTACTGATTATAATGTGTGCATATCTCCCATTCGAAATGCAATTTTTGATTCTGGAGCAACGAGTAGAATTAATGTTGGTAATTTCATGGCGGAGCTCATATTAAATGAAAGCACATGGTTAAAATGGAAGGGGCAGATGCCTGTAGTTTATAATCATGCATAACAAGACATTCAAGCTCGCGCAAAAATCGCGCTTGGACCAGCCAAAAATCGGCTGGCCACTTAATTAGGCGTTATATGCAAAATGGAGACAGTATCTTATGAGTTATACCCGGACAGCAAAATACCTTCTATTTATGTCTCTATTACCCATTTTGATAACCATACTGGCCGGCTGTGACAGGCTGTCCGAGCCGGACAGGGAACTTGTTATATCTGTTACTGATGAGAAAGATGCGGCTACTGTAGAAACTGTGCTGAACAAGAGGTTTGGTGACTATTCTCAGGATTTATTCGCGTCCATATCAAGCGATGTATCATCCAATCAAGTAACATTCACATTTAGGCATGGAGCTACGCTCACTTTTGAGAGAGGCGCGCCAGATAATGAAGTCGCAGAATACTTAGTAACAACGCCTGGCGTTGTAGTTATCAAGGTTGGCGAAGATACCATGTTCTCAAATGCCGATATCATTGATGTGGTTGTAAAAAGAGATGAGTCAAGAGGGGCCAAATCTATGCTTCTTATAGAACTTACGCATGAAGCAGGCCAAAGAAACATGGAAGCAACACGCGATGCTCGTAAAAAGGAGATTTTTGCAGAGTTGTCGCTTGATAATAAGGTGCTATCTTCCGCTCGTGTAATGGAAACCACGGGAGCAAAATTTCAAATGGGAGTTGGAATGCCTTGGATTGAGCTTGCCCCTTTAGGCAGGATTATGAAGAACGGAGCATTACCCGATAATGTCAAAATTATAAAAAATGAGTTGTAGAGTATGTGTAAGGTAATTGTTCACGGAACTATTTGCATATAACAAGTCGTCCAAGCCGACCACAAAAAGCGTGTCGGCTTAACTTCAACGTTATATTCCAAAAAGAATAAAGGCATGGCTAAACTCAGCACTCTAAAAGGTCTAGGTTCTAAATCAGAAAAGTGCCTCAATGAAATAGGCATCTACACAAAAGAAGACCTTGAAGAAATTGGCGCAATAAATGCGTTTATAAAACTCAAAAAAGAGTGTAGCGTTAAACCAAGCTTAAACTTTCTTTATGCAATGGTAGGAGCGCTTGAAAATAAGCACTGGGCAGATATAGCAAAATCTGAAAAAACAAGATTACTAGTTGAGCTTGATGGTTATCAAGAACTAGAAGAAATACTAAAGGCAGATGGTGTTGAAGTCAAAATATAACAAGCGCATTAACGCTGACCGGTTTTACACGCCGCGCCGTTTCACTCTGCTCTGTGTAAAACCGTCAGGTTATGCGAAACGTTATAAGTCTTGGCAGAGGTTGGCTATCGGCTGATAAGTAGATATAAATATCCACAAAAAATAGAAAAGGGGAAATCATATGCCAACTCCAATAGAAATTCTTATGGATCCAATATCGCTGATTATTTTGGCGATGTATGCAATTATAATCGCCTGGGAGTTAGTTTTTCCTGCTAGGGCACTTCCAACTATCCCCTGGTGGAAAACGCGTGCACTCTCAGTATTCGTTTTTTATTTCTTTTTTGCAAGCTATGTACCATTAGTAATAGATCCGTTGTTAGCTCCATATCAACTATTTGACCTTTCAACAATTGGAGTTATTAATGGAGCGCTTATCGCTATTGTGTTGTACGAGGCAGGAATATATTTCTGGCACCGAGCAATGCATAGTAATGTGGTTTTATGGCGCATTTTCCACCAAATGCACCATAGCGCTGAACGAATAGATTCTTTTGGTACTTTTTATTTCAGTCCAATGGATATCATTGGCTTTGCTCTCGTTGGCAGTATTAGTTTAGCTCTGATCATTGGAGTAGACCCGCAGTCCATAACAATATTTCTGATATTTACTACATTTTTAGCTATTTTTCAGCATGCAAATATCCGAACACCACAGTGGCTAGGTTATCTTATCCAGCGACCGGAAAGTCATGGTGTGCACCACGCAAGAAATGTTCACTTCAAGAATTTTTCTGATTTACCTGTGTTCGATATTCTTTTTGGGACATTCGAAAATCCAGAAGTAAGAGAGTATGAAGCAGGATTTTATGATGGTGCGTCTGCCAGAATCCTGGATATGCTATTGTTCAAAGATGTCAGTAAATTACCTTTAGGGCGTAGAACTGAAACCGACTCATAACAAGTCGGTAAAGTCGCCTTCGGCTGGGACGCATAAATGCTGCGCATCTCCGCGCCCCTTACCGAGGCGTTATACGTAAAAAAACATGTCATTAACAATACCTACATTACTAGTAATATCAGCTACAGCACTTTTTCTAATATGGGAGAGAGTAAGTCCAGGGCGATCATTGCCAAATTCAAAAGGATGGTATGTAAGGTCGTTATCTATAAATCTTATTCAGTTAGGCATTACCCTACTCACTGGTAAATTATGGATAACATGGTTCGCAGACAAATCAGTTTTTAATCTTACAGATTTAAACATGCCAATCCTTGAAGGGTTCATCGGCTGGTTTATTGGAACATTTGTTTTTTATTGGTGGCATAGACTTAGACATAAAGACGGTTTTTGGCAAATTTTTCATCAAATACATCACTCTGCATCACGCATTGAAATCCTGACTTCATTCTACAAACACCCAATAGAAATTTTTGTAAATACTTTCTTAACCGCTCTAGTTTTATTTCCATTATTAGGTGTGTCTCTTCTTGCCAGCTTCTGGTACAACTTCTTTGCAGCAACAGGTGAGTATTTTTATCACGCCAATGTAAAAACCCCGAAGTGGTTACGCTACTTTATTCAAACACCTGAACTTCACTCTATTCATCATCAATATGATGTGCATAATTTTAACTACAGTGACTTGCCATTATGGGACAGGCTCTTTGGCACTTATAAAGATGCTACAGAGTTTAGTAGTAGATGCGGGTTTCCAGATGGCGCAGAACAAAGAATACCGGAGATGTTAATATTTAAGGATGTATATGAAACTGAGAACGTATAACAAATCACTCAACCGGACGCGCTACGCTGCCGCTTCGCACGCCCGTTAGCTCGGACGTTAGGCGAAGGATAAATTAATGAAACGAAGAGGCGAAAAATTCGGGTGGATCGGTGGCTGGTTTGGTGGTTTTGCATGGTTGGGTTTGCTATCTGCCATTTGGTTGTTTCAAAATAAAATAAGCGAAGGGATGATAGGGCTAGCAGTATTTATAGTAGCAATTATAGTCATTAGTACGACTGCCCCTTGGAAGCATCCAAATACAAAATATTGGAAATTGATGTTGCCAATATATACACTCTTTTTTTGTTCAATTGTCTTATCTATTTACCTATATGGTGGAATAGAAAAAATTGGGTTGAATTGGACATCTATATTTTTAGTAATCCCAGGCTTCATACCACTTGTAACAGCAGGTAATCGAACCTGGAACAGTATCGCCAAACAAGACAATTCACCTAACAAGGCAAATTAACATGGACTGCAAAAAGCTGCGCCGCTCCGCTCTGCAACTTTTTGCATCCAGTTATTTGCGACGTTAGGCCCTGTTAAATGATGTATTAAACCGAAAGGAGAAAACGGCTATGACACCAGACCAACCGTGGATGTGGCATTGGGGAGGAATGTGGATTTTTCCCATGCTCATGTTTGTAATAATGATCATCTTCATATTTGTATTTTTTATGCGAGGTGGCTGCAGACCGCCTTGGTGGGGTCCAGGAGGACATCACAGGGAAGGAGGTGAAACGGATTCAGCATTAGAAATATTGAAAAAGAGATATGTGAAGGGTGAAATCACAAAAGAGGAGTTTGAGCAAATGAAAAAGGACATTTTGAGTTAACAATTGATTGAGTTCTGGCCTAACAAGCAAATAAACTCTGACAATTATTTCAGCGGGCAAAACCCGCCCACTGAAATAATTGCCGGTTATTAGAACGTTATGCACTAACTTGAAAGCACCACCCAATTCAAATGAGGAATGATAAATGGAGAAATTATTTATAGGCATGAAAGGTCATGTCACGTGCTTGAACAAACAAACTGGCAAGAGTATTTGGACCACAAAACTTAAGTCATTCACCAGTATTACCAATATCCACTTTGATGGCAGTTTTCTATTCGCATGTGCCAATGGTTATCTATTTTGTCTCAATCCAGGTGACGGCTCTATACGATGGACCAATCCTTTAAATGGCTTTGGTAAAGGACCTTGTATAATTGCAAGTGAGAATCAGACTTTGGCTGTCTTAGCGTCGGATTCTGAGTCGCAACAAAATGCAGCAGCTGCAGCAGCCGCGTCAATTGTTGCCGCAAGTTCTACAGTTGATTGACCATCGATGGACCAAGCCGCTCATAACAAATCACTCAACACGTACGCGCTAACGAGCGCCCGTTAGCTCAAACGTTATGCATTAAAAACTTGACATATCATATATGGTATATATACTATTTATGGTATGTGGAAAATATATGAGCACAAAGGTGCATTAAAAGGACTGAAGTCGTTGCCAGTCGATATCCTTAAACGATATGAAAAATGGAAAGATATCGTAGCAATATCAGGCCCTGCAGGACTTAAACAAATCAAGGGCTTTCATGATGAAGCATTGCGTGGTGAATGGAAAGGTTATCGCTCATCTCGTCTCAATATTCAATACCGCATTATTTATAAAATTGAAAACGAACAGCTATTTGTGAAAGTAATCAAGGTAACTGCTCATGATTACCGGAGAAAATAACATGAAAGACTATAAAGAAGCGCAAAAAAGAACGGATGTTTCTATTGGTGAGTCTGTAAAAATTATCCGCGAGCTGCAAGGGTTAAGTCAAAATGAGTTATCTTCAATAACTGGCATTCCTCAATCAACACTTTCAGCTATCGAGCATGACAAAGTCAACTTGGGTGTTGAAAGAGCAAAAGTATTGGCTAGAGCTTTAAAATGCCACCCTGCAGTATTGGTTTTCCCTGGTTGGGATGTCAACCACGAGATCGCTGCATAACAAGTCAATTAAGTGCGACCGCAAAAAGCACGTCGCCTTATTTCAAACGTTATGTTTTAAAAACTTGATTTCGCGTACGCTTTAGCGTACGCTCATACATGGAGGTTAATAATCATGACAATACTAAATGCAACCGAGGCAAGATCTAAGCTATATAGCCTTATTGATGAAGCCACTGAAACCCATCAACCTGTTGTAATTACAGGAAAAAGAGGTAACGCTGTTCTCGTCTCTGAAGAGGACTGGAATGCAATTTCAGAAACACTTCATTTATTATCAGTGCCCGGAATGAGAGAGTCTATCCAGGAAGGATTGAAACAAGACCTATCTGAAAGCTCCAAGGAGCTTGATTGGTGACCTGGGAGATAGTGTATACAAAACAGGCTCAAAAGGATGCTAGAAAGCTTGCTTCTTCAGGTTTAAAAAACAAAGCCAAATCTCTTTTGGATATAATTCAAAAAGACCCTTACCAAAATCCTCCACCATATGAAAAGCTGGTGGGTGATTTATCTGGTGCATATTCACGACGCATCAACATACAACATAGACTGGTATACCAAATATATGAAAAAGAAAAAATCATAAAAGTTATCAGGCTATGGACGCACTATGAATAAGCAGAACATAACAAATCAATTAACAGCGACCGCAAAAAACGCGTCGCGTTATGTCAAACGTTAGCCACGAAAAATAATATGGAAGTACGCAGGATACAAAAAGGTCAAGGAATGTTGTTAAGGGATGTTCGTCTAAAAGCATTGACAGAGTCTCCCTTTGCATTTGGTGCTAAGTTATCAGATGAAGAAATAACACCACTCAAAGAATTTGAAAAAAAAGCAGACTTGCATGCAACTTCTGAAGTATCTACCACCTTTTTTGCTTTTGATGAAAAAACTGTAGTTGGTCAAATTGGCGCTTTTATCGACAAATCCGATAATGCTTTTATTTGTGCCATGTGGGTTTCGCCATCTAATCGAAGAAAAGGCATAGGTAAAAAATTGATTAAAGCAGCTGTAGCCTGGCTTAATCAACTAGACCATAATGAAGTATATGCATGGGTGTCAGATGAAAACACAACAGCAAAGGATTTTTATAAAAGCAACGGATTTATTGCAACAAACACACAACAACCACTGCCTTCTAGTGCAAATATATCTGAAACATTGTATGTTATTACTAAACATGGCTAACAAATCGTTCAATCTTGACCTCCGCTTCGCTGCGGCCACTTAACTCGAACGTTATGCGCAATAAATAAACTAAAGGATTATCACGTGAAAGCATATGCAGAATACTTTGAGGATAAAGGTGATCTGTTCAGAAGGAACACTATTTTACAATTTGGTGAAAGTTGGGAACTAATAGGCAATATTGTATTAGCTAATCCAGGTAGCGCTGACCCATTGTGCAAAGTAACAAATACCACTTCATCTAGGTTAGATGAATTTTACAATCAATATAGAAACAATAAATTCATTGTTGATAATTGGTTTGAGTTTTCTACCGACCCTACCATGGGGTTCATTGAAAAAATATTTAAAGGCTCATATGTAGGTAAAGACATAAATCTCAATGGCGTTATTCAGCTGTTCAATACTTTTAATATCAAGAATCAAAATCTCGAAGATGCAATAAAACAAATTGGAACCAAATCAGATATTCTATTTTCATATGGAATAGAAAGTTATTTTCACAGCAAGCCTACTTACTTTGGCTTCAGTAGCGATGTATTAAACGACGACGTACTTTCTAACGTAGCATTACATATCTTTAATAATTCATCAGAAACTGTAAGGCGTATTTACAATAATGACTTCTCTGCAAACAAGTTCTACCACCCAATGTATATAAACAGAGCTTATAATCAAAAACACTTTCAGTGGTATAAGGATAGTGTACTATTGCCTTTGATTGAGAGCACATAACAAATCGTCCAACCCGACCTTTTTATACGCCGTTTCGCTTCGCTACTTCTTTGTATAAAAAGGCCGGTTAACTCAAGCGTTAGGCACGCATGAAAGAAAGAATGGGATACCAAATTACAGAACCAAAAGGGGGCTTAAAAATGAGATCAATAACCATTTTCCTCATCGCTCTGCTCGTCGGTTGCGGCACACTCCACGATACGCACACAGATAATCCCGACAACCTGTCTGAAGAACAACTCCTGCGCCACGCATACACCAGTGTCGTCGATGGTCTTGAGCGAGATGCGTATATCTATCTTCCCAGAGGGTACGATGATGACTCATCTCGCAAGTGGCCAGTGATGATCTATCTGCACGGTGATGGTGAGCGCGGTGATGGCAAAGAAGATCTGGATTATGTCATGGGTTATGGACCGCTATACGAAGCCTGGGTTCAGAAGAAGGACATGCCATTTATCCTGATCGTGCCACAACTTCATATGTTCGGCAGAGACGGACCAGATGGCCCTGAATATATCCTCAACCGCACGAGAGAAGGCATTCCCCGAAGGCAGGAAGACGGCGTACCGCCACATCATACTGACATGCCTGCACTGGCATACTTCGGCCCGATGAAGGGTGCTGTCCCTGCAGAATCTCCAGAGTCCAGAGATTACCTGAATGATACAGGCTGGCGAAGGACCGATCCGGATTTCATCAATATCCTCGATTCGGTACTACAGACATTCAATGCTGACAAGGATCGTGTCTATCTGACCGGTGCAAGCATAGGTGGCTTCGGTACCTGTTATTTCGCGAGCACCTACCCGAACAAGTTTGCTGCACTCCTTCCTGTTGTCGGCTATCCATCGGTCGAACAGGCCGAGGCGATCGCCAATGCGGATATCCCGGTATGGATTTTCTCAGGTGGTCGAGATCCCGCTGTCAAGACGAAGTACTTCTTCGCTGGTATGAACAGGATGGATGAACTCGGCGCGACGATACGATTCACTACAGAACAGGACATGTTCCACGATGTCTGGAACCGGGTGTATGCGGGTGATGATGTATATAACTGGTTGCTGAGATATCGTAAGCGTTAACAGATGGAAAAAAGGGGACGGAGCAATTTAATTTTGAACAACCCTATTAAATGGTTATGAAATATTCCCTCCGTCCCCCTTTTATTTGCCAATTGTTGATAAATAACCATACTGTGCCTAATAAGTCATTTAACGTTGACCGTTGTATACGCCGCGCCGCTTCGCTATGCCCTGTATAAAACGGCCAGTTAATTCAAACGTTATACATGAAATTTGAGTGCATTATGAAAAGAATCTTATTAGCTGGATCAACGGGTTACTTGGGAAGCCATATTGCAAAGGAACTTCACAAAAGATCCTTCTTTTTTAGAGCGATTGCTCGAAGCCCTGATAAACTTGAGAAAAATGGTATTAAAGCAGCCGAAATACTTAAGGCAGAATTGACTGATCCAGATTCCGTCAAAGAATGCTGCCAAGATATCGATGTAGTTATTTCAACAGTTGGCATTACAAGGCAAAAAGATGGACTTACCTATATGGATGTAGATTATCAAGCCAATATGAATTTGCTGAAAGAAGCTAAAAAAAGTGGAGTTAAGAAATTTATTTATGTTTCAGTCCTCAATGGTGAAAAGCTTAGAAATTTAAAAATATGCGACGCAAAAGAAATGTTTGTTGAGCAATTGAAAAAGTCAGGTATAGATTATTGTATTGTCCGCCCAAATGGCTTTTTCTCTGATATGTCAGAATTTTATAACATGGCAAAAAGGGGGCGAATATATCTTTTTGGAAATGGAGAGTTAAGAGCTAATCCAATCCACGGTGAAGATTTGGCAGGTGTTTGCGTAGATGCTATCGATAGCTCTGATAAAGAAATTCAAATTGGTGGCCCCGAAATACTCACTCAAAATGAGATTGCATCGATAGCCTTTGATATTTTGGGCAAAAAACCGAAAATAACTCATATTCCCGATTGGGTAAGAGTTGCAATTCTTAAGTTGGTCAGATTACTTACTGAAAGCAAGGTTTATGGACCTATTGAGTTTTTCATGACAGTCATGGCGATAGACATGCTTGCCCCTGAATATGGTAAACACACGTTAAAAGAATATTTCACGATTTTAAACAATCCCAATGTATAACAACCGCTTACACACGGATCACAAAAAAACTGCGCTCGTCCCTCGCTCCGCATTTTTGCCCGGTGAAGCGGGATGTTAGGCTATGGAAAAGCTAATGAAAAATAATATACTCGTCATTCTTGGGCATCCCAATACAAATAGTTTTTGTGGTTCGCTGGCCAAGGCATATATTGATAGTGCAAAGTTAAGTGGTTCAGAAGTTCGTGAACTTCAACTTGGTGAGTTAAAGTTCGACCCAATACTTTGGAAGGGGTACAAGAAAATTCAAGAACTTGAGCCTGATTTGGTAAAAGCCCAAGAATTCATCCAATGGTCAAATCATATAGTTTTTGTATATCCGAATTGGTGGGGGGCTATTCCAGCTTTAATGAAGGGTTTTTTTGATCGAGTTTTCCTGCCAGGTTTTGCATTTAAGTATCGAGAAAACTCTCAATTTTGGGATAAATTACTTTCAGGACGCACTGCACACCTTATGGTAACTATGGATACACCACCATGGTATTATCGTTGGATATATCATAGACCTGGGCATAACGAAATGAAAAGAACAATTCTTGGGTTTTGTGGCATAAAAGTCGTGAAAATATCTGAGTTCGCTCCAATCAAAGATTCGAGCCAGCAGCAAAGAGAGAAATGGATTGCTATTGCTAAAGATCTTGGCTCAAAAGCCTAACAAGCATATTAACGCCGACAAATATAAGCGGTGCTTGAAAAGCACCACCACTTATATTTGTCGGTTATGTAAACGTTATATGGCTAAAGGCAATTAAAAAGACGCCGGAATAATATGAAAAAGATAGCATTACTAATTGTTATAGTTTTTTCGCTATACGGGTACTTAGACAAGAACCCTGATTTCATACAATCATTTACTAAACAAAGTGCAACAGATGACCGCACACTTGCCAGTGCATATGAAAACCGAAAAAGTAATATTCAAGTTGGCGGCTCTGGCGTTGTCATTCGCAATTTAGAGGATGATACAAGCGGAAGCAGGCATCAAAAATTCATTCTAAAACTTTCTTCTGGCCAAACCTTAGTTATTTCACATAATATTGATTTAGCACCACGCATTAATTCATTGCGCAAAGGCGACAGCGTTAGCTTTTTCGGAGAGTATGAGTGGAACTCTAAAGGTGGTGTAGTACACTGGACACATCATGATCCTAGAGGCAATCATGTAGGTGGCTGGCTTAAACACAATGGCGCTACCTATCAGTAGACATATAACAAGTCGTTCGTGCGGGACCGCTTCGCTACGCTACGCGGCCCCACAACTCAAACGTTAGGCAAGCAATACAACATGAGCATTAATTCATGATGGATTTCCTTACTTGGTTAATACGATAATATAAGTATATAAATACTGTATATGAAAATGGTAAGGTAATTGTTTGGAAATCGTTAGATAAGCAACAACAAATGAAGCTTGTATCATTCTTCATAGCAAGCTTTCTGTTTTTGGAACTATTCTGGCGAATGCTATTTGAGCTTTTAATTGCATACATGCAAATCCGAGATGCGTTACTAAATACATAAAATGAGGACATATAATGTCAAATGAAGGCTATCACGAACCAATAAATGAACTCTCAGATGAAACGAGAGATATGCATAGAGCAATTACATCACTTATGGAAGAGCTAGAAGCGGTAGATTGGTACAACCAAAGAGTTGACGCATGTAATAACGAAGAATTAAAAGCAATTCTTGCTCACAATAGAGATGAAGAAAAGGAGCATGCAGCAATGGTTCTTGAATGGATACGTAGACAAGACCCTGCTTTTGACAAAGAACTAAAAGATTATCTATTTACAGACAAACCGATTGCTCACAAATAAAAACGCCTAACAAGTCGTTCAAGCGTGACCTCCGCTTCGCTGCGGCCACTTAACTCAAACGTTATGCCTTTGAAGAGTTATGAGAGCTACTAAAGAGGGCGTTCAATTCGGGTCAAGATACTCTTGATTTGAGGCAAATATGGTGTTTATTCTTCCTATACTTGTACAATCAGATATTCAAAAAGCATTTAATTGTACTCTCCAGGAAGATCGTTTTTTATAACAGTAACCCTGCCAACTTTCTTACCTGACATTCTCAATAATTCATCACCTGAAAATTCAAAACCAAGCTTTAGTGCTATTCGCGCAACATCATCTGCAGTTGATGTTGCGAGCACCTCATTTTTAAGTGCAGGTTCAGACTGCATTTTCTTTAAAAATGCCTCGAGTTGATCTAAAGCCATATTTGAAATTCCTATTCTCGTTAGCTGCTCATATATTAAACAAGAAAACCATTACAGGTTTCAAGCAAATTCTACTATTCTTTCAAGATATAGGCAATGAGTGGAACTCCCTGTAGACTAGATATATTGTGCAAGAAAAGGCATAACAATGGTAATTGAGAGGGACTTGCTTTCCGCGGAGTTCGTTTGTGCTTGATAGCACAAGCCTCACCCCGCTCCGGCAAGCCCCTCATCGCGAGCGTTAGGTGCTTTATTATGACCAATATCAGCGCGAACGTATCACTACGCAAAGCCGCCCTCATTGGAGGGGCAGGGCTGTTTGTTATGACCGTCTTTGCGGTTAGCGCTATCTTCTTTATCTTCGAGAAACTAATTGTTCCCGGCGATGAAGGTGCAACGGTTAACAACATCATCGCTGGTGAGGTATGGTTTCGCATCGGGATTATTTTTTTAGTAATAGTGGCCGTTCTCGATGTTGTCGTGGCCTGGGCTCTCTATGTGATTCTGGAACCCGCAAGCAAGAATCTCTCGTTGCTTGCCGCATGGTTTAGGTTGGTGTACTCAGCTATTCTCTGTGCTGCGCTGTTCAGCTATGCTAATGTTTTGCGGCTTCTAGCTGGCGCGCATTATATGATGCCAGTTGATTCAGGTCAGTTGCATGCTGATGTGATGCTATCAATTAATGTGTTTGATGACGGATGGGCAATCGGTCTCATATTCTTTGGCATCCATCTAGTAATCCTTGGCTATCTGGTTTTCAAGTCAGACTACGTCCCTAGAATACTTGGGGTCGTGCTGACCATGGCGGGCGCGGCATACGTAACAGACAGTTTTGGCAGGTTCCTAGTCCCCAATTACACTCTGGATCTCGCGACATTTGCAGGATGGGGCGAATTGCTATTAATGCTCTGGCTTTTGTACAAAGGTCTGAGAGCACCTAACACGTCGCTCAACACGGACGGATAAAAGCGTCGCAACGTTATGTGGGTATCCCAAATATAGGTATTAGGAGCGCAATATGACAAAAACAACCAAACAAACTGGGAGTTGCCTTTGTTGCTCTATACGTATTACTGCAATTAATCCCAGTAACAAAGTAGGCGCATGTCATTCCGGTATGTGTCGAAAATGGGGAGGTGGACCATTCATGGAAATCGATTGTGGAACCGAGGTTACATTCGAAAGAGAAGAATATATTACGGTATATAACTCTTCGAGCTGGGCACAACGCGGCTTTTGTAAAAAATGTGGGAGTCATTTATTTTATCGCTTAAAAGAAAGCAAGCAACACATGGTTGCTGTTGGACTTTTTGACCACCAAGAGCATTTTGTTTTCGAAAGCCAAGTATTTATTGATAGAAAACCTTCGTTTTACAGTTTATCAAACAAAACAAATGATATGACTGAGGCCGAAACCTTTGAAATGTATAACACGCCATAAGAGCAACCACATAACAATGCGCTCAAGCAGGGCCGCGAAAAAAAATCACGCCCCTTAGCTTAAACATTAGCCCAATAAAAAGGAGGTATCATGAAAACTAATGAATTATCAACATGCTTCATCACAAATGAAGTAGATGCATGCCGTGAGTTCTATCAACATTATTTTTCAGCAAAGTCTATTTTTGATGCTGGTTGGTATGTCAATTTACGAATAGCCGGAGATGGACCATCTATTCAGTTTATGCATCCGCAAGATGGTATGCCAATATTTAATGGCTCAGGAATAATGCTCAACTTTAATGTTGAAGATGTAGATACAGAGTATGCAAGATTAACAAAGGCTGGGCTACAAACTGCAATGCCATTAGAAGACCATCCATGGGGAGATAGAGGGTTTTCTATAATAGATCCTATTGGTAATTCTGTTTATATTTATTCTGATCGTGAGCCTACAGATAATTTCAAACAATATTACAAGGGCTAACAAGGCACTACAGTTGACCACCAAAAGCGATGCTCCTGTCGTCGCTCTGCTTTTGGGGCCAACTGAGCTTAAACGTTATAACCAATAAAAAAGTAGTTTCATAATAAAAAGTTACGTAAAAATATGATGCGTACAACTGGTATTTCCGCACTTCGAAAAATCAGGATATTAGTTAATGATTTAGATTTGCAAGATCGTAGAAATAAAAAATATCCTCTAGTACTCGCAGTTATATTTATTCTGGTTATTTTATTTATTATTCATTATTTTTTTATACGTGATCGTAAATATCAGTCAATTAATGCCAGCTATAACAAATCGTTCGAAAGCGACAGTATAATAGGCCATGTCTCTCCCCGACTCGAATGTTAACAACCTATGAAAATAAGAGAAGCAGCCATAGATGATGCAGAAAGCATCAAGAACGTGTATCTCAAGGCTTTTGACAATTCAGAAGCCCTGATGGTATCTGATTTTGTAATTAATCTACTAAACGAAAACCATCCTGTAAAAATAATTTCTCTTGTTGCCATAGAGAACAATGAAATAGTAGGTCACATTGCCTTCAGCCCAGTCTATTTAGAAAACACTAATGAACATTTTGGTTATATTCTAGCGCCATTAGCCGTGTCTCCGAAATTTCAAAAAAACAAAATTGGCTCCTCGTTGATCAAGTATGGCTTAGACACCCTTTCCAATATTGGACCATTTATTGTTTTCGTTTATGGTGACTCTCAATATTATTCCAGGTTTGGATTTAAAACTGACCTGGCCAAAAACTTTATACCTCCATATACTCTGCAGTTTCCTGAAGGCTGGCATGCCTTGAAATTAAATTCTTCCGTTTTCCCTGAGGGTGGCAAGATAACATGTGTCGATTCTCTTAATGATCCTAGTCTATGGTAGTCTTTACTAACGAATCGTTGGTGTGCAACCATCAATTACCCTGCGCGCATTTTCCGCCCGCACAATTTAAACATTAACAGTAAATTCCAAAGATTAGCTAGAAACCCAGGTAACCACCCATAGAAATAAAACGATGACTGAAAAATCTGTAATAGCTTATGAAGATTTACAATTCGCACCCCTGGCAGAGGGGAGCCCTGTTCAGATGGCTATGCTGTGGGGTATTCCAGAAACTGGTCCCGCTGCCGTTATGGTAAGATTTCCTGAAGGCTATGAAGAACCATGGCACAGTCATACATCAACCTATCATTCCGTACTTATCAAAGGTGAATTTCAGACAAAAAGTAAAAATGGAGACGAAGTCGTATCTGAAGCATATGGCCCCGAATCGTATGCGGTGCAACCTGGAAGTGCCATTCATTCTGAGATAAACGCAGGTTCAGGTGAGCTGGTTGCTATGGTATATTTTGACGGGCCTGTTGACTTTGTACTAGAAGATTAACTCTCTAAAACACAACTAACAAACGCATGCAACCGGACCCAGCAAACTGGACCGCTGGTGCGATGCGTTAAGAACCTAACCTATTACCAATTATTCGACTATGTAAGGTGGAAAATATGACAGAAAACGAGAACAAGAAAGATACCTCAAACATGAAGGTAGCGTGGGCGATCTATGCCCTGATAACGATTTTGGTGATCTTAGTATTAGTATTCCTGGTTGCGGAGGATAACGAAGAGAAGCTGTTCTTTTCACTGATGACTGCGGCAGCAGCTTATGTATTTCGTCCCACAGATAGATTCATGAAGAAACAAATGGCACGGTTCATGGGGCCTGCCGAAGAAAGTGACGGCAAATAAGATTTCTGCCACCCCAGCAGAAGAGAGTTGGCTGTTGAAGAGGATGGGCGGAAAATAACATGCAAGTGCTATTATGGATAGCGCCGATTGTCGGTGCAATATTAGGCGCCGTCATCTACCGTTATATTGCCGGTTCTAAAAATTAACAACTGATACATTACCTGCTGCTTTTAAAAGATAAGAGTATGCGTGAGAAAATGCGAGCATCGGTTTATGCCACTATGCCATGCGCAACAATAACGTCAATGAAAACCGTCTCATCAAGGGGGTTTTCATCCTGGCGGAAGGCGGCATCGTATCGATAGTCAAACTGCAGAGACAGGGTTATCATTACATAAAACTATAACTATAAGATCAATTTTATAAATTCAATTTCCGGAGAGATATTATGTCCGTAGAACGTACACTTTTTGCATTTGGCGGCATCATGGTCATGCTGACCTCACTGCTCGCATTATTCCACCACCCTAACTGGACCTGGTTCACCCTATTTATCGGCTTTAACTGTTTCCAGAGTTCGTTTACCGGGTTCTGTCCACCCGCATGGCTGATGAAAAAATTTGGTCTGAAAACCGAAGCCGAATTAGCCACCGAAGGCAAATAACCCGGCCCATATCCGTAACAATTATTGCCAGTGTAGGATAGAGTTCGCGTAATAATTAACGATATCCGTTTCGGATTCGCTCATCCGGAACAGATTGTCCTGTTCTTCGATCAGTCCGCGTCCTAACAGGGCGTCGAAGGCTGAGCCGAGTACATTCTCAAGTGCGCTGTGTGATATACCGACCGGCGCACCCGCCGCCTCCAGCTGATCAATTCTTTGAGAACATAAAGATTTGAGTTCGAGCTGACTCTTCCATTCGTTCCTGTTTTTTACCAGGACCTCACAGATCAGAGCAACAGGTGTTACCGGAACCACCCGGGTAATGCTTTCCATTATTGAATTGGCCAGTCGCCCGACACCTGTGAAACGCTGCTCGGTTTCCAGCGCGCTGAAATCGATATTGTTTTGTTCACAATATTTTTTTGCCGATAACGGCTCACCAAAATTTACACTGGCATAACCAAAACGCAACCAGCGATTTTTTCGTGACAGCAGGGCATTTTTGAATATGAAAGCAGTGGTCGTCTTGACGACGAACCAGGCTGATTTTTTCTCGGCAGAGTCATCCAGCCGCCGAACCAGGCTCCGGTCTTCGATGACACGGTCATAATTTATGCCGACCGGTATGAACACGATATCCTTATCACTGTGCGGATGATAATCGCGAACCATGTAATCTAAAAAGCCTAAACGTGGCTCACGCACGGCACCATCTTTAGTCAGGCCGCCTTCGAGAAATACCGCCTGACAGACGCCTGCCCGTGTCGATATATTTATATATCGCTCGAGCACTTTTCGATATAACGGATTGCGCGAATTGCGACGTACGAAAAAAGCACCCATCGCCTTGATCAACATCTGTAACGGCCAGATCCTGGCCCATTCGCCAACCGCATATGACAGGGTGGTTTTCTCGGCGACCAGGAAGGAGACCAGCACATAATCCATGTTGCTGCGATGATTCATCACGAAGACAACACTGGAGTTTGAATCGATCTCACTGATCTTGTCGTTATCATAAAAACCCACGCGTACGCGATAGACCATCCGAGCAATTTTTTTCGCCAGCCAGTAACCGATCCGAAAATAGATATAGGCATTAAAAGCAGGAACGATCTCAGCAGCGTATTTACGTGCTTTCTCCTGTGCGACCGCATGCGGCATATTGCGTTCTTCGGCATACGATTTTATGGCATCGATCACCTTCTCATCAAATACCAGCTGATCGATCAGTGCCTGGCGACGGGTGAACTGGATAGGACGGATCTCGATATCGAGCCGCGAGTTGATCTCTTCGATAACACGATTGACCCGCCGTTTCAGATACCAGCGCATTCCGGGCAGCAAGATGCGATCCAGCACCATGACACCCGCGAACACGAGCAGTATGACAAATAGCCAATATGGCAAGGTTATATTTTCCATGTTTCCGCCATGCTGAAAGTGATTAAAAAAACAATTATCAGACCATTCGTCATTGCGAGCGAAACGCGGCAACCTCATGTAGACGACATCGCTGCTGATTGAGGTTGCCGCGCTTCGCTCGTAATGACTGAGTATGGTTACTGCCCGTTATATTACACAATCACCTGACATATTGAGCAACAACCGCTAAGATTCACACCATTTTTATCATATAAGGTTAAAGGTAATCAGATGAGCAAGTACGATGTTTACGGTCTGGGAAATGCACTGGTTGATATGGAGTTCGAAATCAGCGACCAGTTTTTACATGACAACAGTATCGACAAAGGTGTGATGACACTGGTTGACGAAAACCAGCAGCATGAATTAATCGAGCAGCTCGATGCCTTTGAGGGCCACAAGGCCAGTGGTGGTTCTGCCGCCAACACACTGATCGCTGTCAGCTCGATGGGCGGCTCATCGTATTACTCATGCAAGGTTGCCGACGATGATCTTGGCCACTTCTACCTTGACGACCTCAAGGCTGCTGGCATCGACTGTAATATGGACGGCAAACACAAAGGCGGCATCACCGGCAAGTGCCTGGTTATGGTGACGCCTGACGCTGAACGTACCATGCATACCTTCCTCGGTGTTTCATCTGAACTGTCACCCTATGAAGTCAGCGAAGACGCGATCAAAAATGCCAGCTTCTGTTACCTGGAAGGCTACCTGACGACATCAGTGACAGGCAAAGCTGCCAATATCGAAGCCCGCAATCTCGCGGAAAAACACAACATTAAAACTGCCCTCACATTTTCAGACCCCTTCGTGGTCGAGCACTTTCGTGATGGCTTTAGCGAGACCATCGGTGATGGCATCGATCTGCTGTTCTGCAATGAAGCCGAGGCACTGAGCTACACCCAGAAAGAGAGCGTTGCTGATGCTATCGGAGTCATCAAAACATTTTCTAAAACTTTTGCCATCACCCTTGGCGCCAAAGGTGCTGTCGTCTATGACGGCACCGAGCAGATCAATATCGATGCCCACCCGGTGACGGCCGTAGACACCAATGGTGCGGGCGACCTCTTCGCAGGTGCTTTCATGTATGGTCTAACCAGAGGTATGTCATTTGAACAGGCAGGCAACCTGGCCAGCAAAGCATCATCACAGATCGTCAGCCAGTTTGGTCCACGCTTGAAACTTGAGCAGTACCAGTCATTGACAGCTTAAACTACTAATCTTGTCATCTCGATAACAGGGAGATCTTACTTGTCAGTCCTGTTATCGAGATGACATTCTTTGACTGAGTGATGATGGAAGTGATATGGGTGCCGTCAAATCAGTCCAGCGAGATACAGATATTTCCACTCACATGGTTAGCAAAGCCTGAACCGGCCTCTGCATAAATATTGAATACAAAATCCACGCCAGCGGCTTTCAACGCTGCAATACAATCATTATGTTTCACCGCAGCAGCAACTATAACCTTGTACTTATTTCGCTTGATCATATCGACAGCATCCAGCGCCTCTTTCCTGTTAGGCATATCCAGCAGGATTAGCTTTACTGAACCCGGCCTCAAACGCTCCCAGAAATCATAGTCAGTTGCATCACCAACGATGACGTTCCGGCCTTCTTTTACATGCTTCTCGACGACATTGTTATCATAATCAATCCCCAATAAATTCTCACCATATTGCTCAAGAAGGGAATCGTAAACACCTGCACCGACTCGACCCATACCGAATACCAGCACTTGTGCACCACCGACATCGATCGGCTTATCCTCAGGCAAGCGCTCGATACTCTCGTATTTATACAGATAATTTTCGAGCCGGGCATAAAGAGCATGCGCCCGGGTATTAGCCAATGAAGACATAGTGAAGGTGATCGACAAGGAAAGCGCGATGATCACCAGCCATTCACTGCTCATCCAGCCGTTTGCCGCGCCGAGATAACCGACGATCAAACCAAATTCACTGTAATTGGATAGCGACAGGCTGGTCAAAAACCCGGTACGTGAGCGTAATTTAAATTTTGTTAGTAACCAGAAGAATAAAAATGACTTACTCAGCATCAGAACAGCGAGCACGATCGAAATGAAAATAGCCGTGACTGAAGGCACGCCATAAAAACCGATACTAAGAAAAAACGCGACCAGGAATATCTCTTTAAATGATAACAATGATTTTGCCAGTGATTCGGACTTTTCATTGCCGGCCAGCAGCACACCAAGCAGCAGCGCGCCAAGGTCAGCCTTAACACCGACCATATCAAATAATGCTGCACCACCCAGTGCGAACACCATGCCACTCAAGATCAACAGCTCGCCACGTCCGATATATTTCAGCAGCTTTATCAAATATGGTCGTAATGGGATCAGCAGCAGCAACAATATCGCCCAGTACGATGGCACCTTCCCCGCAGTGGCGGTCAGGAACACGACGGCGAACAGATCCTGCATGATCAATATGCCGATAGCGATCTTTCCATGCAATGAAAACATCTCGCCTTTTTCATCCAGCACTTTGACTGCAAACACGGTACTGGAAAAACTCAACGCAAACGCGATCAGGATCGACGCAGGAACCGTAAGCCCGACAAACTCCTGTAGTGCGCTGAAGCTCATCGCGAACACCAGCACACCGAATACAACGACCGTAATCAACATATGGATTACGGATACTGCCCATATCTCGGGGCGCAGCAAATTTTTAATATTGAGTTTTAAGCCTATACTGAACAGTAGTATGGTGATACCTATCTCTGCGACCGCATTTAGTGTTTCACCACTCTGCATCCCCATGGCGCTCAGGACAAAACCAGCGAGAAGGTAACCGACCATCGGCGGTAATGAAACGAACGTTACCAGCAGACCAAAGATAAGGGCAAAAAATATCCAGGTAACATCTGAAAAGTGTGTGGCGATTAAAAATAAATCCATAACTGTTATGTTAGATCTTGATTGAACACAGGCTCATTCTGAAAAAGTCTTGCTATACTTGATGGTATGTTATTTTCACAGCAAACTCTAATAATTAAACGACTTAAAGCACTAATAGTTTTTTTACTCTGTGCCAGCTCACCGAGTTTGCCTGCGGATTCATATTATTCCAACTCTGAATCAAAACGGATCGAAGTTTATTCTCTGAGCCAGAATTACTGGGACACCCGGTATGGTGATACCCTGAGTGAAATCGCACACCACCTGTTACCGAATAACCCGACTAAACGCGCAGCTCTTCAAAATGATATCCTGCATCAGAACCCCGATGCTTTTATCGATGGTGACCCGGCCATGCTACTGGCAGGCAAACGACTCTGGCTGCCAGGCTACATGAAACAGGCCGACTCGAGCGCCAACCCATCGACAACGATCGTTGAGACCTACTCCTGGGGAAATATTAAGCGCCAGCGAAAATAAGCCTCTTAAATCAGTCAATAATATTTTTACTGAATAAAACCTGAAGAAGATACCGTCATTGCGAGCGAAGCGCGGCAACCCCATGTAGACGACGGTGCTGTAGGCAGAGATTATGAATTACATCCTTGTAATTCACCCTACGGATCGCACAAAACACGTTCAATTTTTTGCTGAAAAATTAGTGCCGCGCTTCGCTCGTAATGACGAAATATGTAGATAACTAACGACATTACAACAGTCCCCGCTCTGCAAACGATACGATCTCATCACCGACCACGAAATGATCTAGCACCCTGATATCGACCAGCGCGAGCGCTTCTTTTAAGCGCTGCGTGATCTGCTCGTCGGCATGGCTGGGCTCAGCGACACCGGAAGGATGGTTGTGCGCAAAGATGATGGCTGCCGCATTTTTCTTCAACGCCAGCCGGACCACCTCGCGAGGATAGACGCTGGCGCCATCGATGGTGCCATAGAACATTTTTTCAAAGGCGATGACGCGATTGCGGTTGTCCAGAAAAAGACAGGCGAATACCTCATGTGGATAGTCGGCCAGCTGAGCTGTCAAAAACTGCCGTGTCTGCTGCGGACTACAGAGAGCATCGCCCCTCACCAGCTGTTCAAAAAGGTGGCGTTTAGCCATTTCGAGCACAGCCTGCAATTGCGTATACTTTGCCGGCCCCAGACCCTTCTGCCGACAGAATTCCGGCTGACTGGCCTGTAGCATGGGTTTTAATCCACCGAACTCATTGAGCAACTGCCTTGCCAGGTCAACAGCTGTTTTCCCCTTGCAACCAGTCCTTAGAAAAATGGCCAGTAATTCGGCATCAGAAAGTGCCTCAGCACCCTTATCGAGTAGTTTTTCGCGCGGCCGCTCATCCATCGGCCATTGAGATATCGCCATAATCTTTCCCTGTATTATTTGTCCATTTGTCACATGATATTAACCACAAGCCTGAAACTGTGCAAATACAGCTAGCCAGACTAGCGATTCTGCTAAAATAACCCCTATGAGCACACTTAATGGCAAAAATATCGTTATCGGTATCACCGGCGGCATAGCAGCATACAAGAGCGCTGATCTGACACGCCGACTGATCGAGGCCGGTGCTGATGTGCGCGTCGTGATGACAACGGCCGCGACAGGATTTGTCACACCGATGACCTTTCAGGCCTTATCAGGTCACCCGGTATTTTTCGATAATAACGACGACTCTGAAGCCTCAGGCATGAAACACATCGAACTGGCCCGCTGGGCAGACGCCATTATCGTTGCGCCGGCCAGTGCCAACACCATCGCCAAGTTCACACATGGCCGGGCCGATAACCTGCTCACAACCCTGTGCCTCGCTAGCGAGGCCATCAAGTGTTTTGCACCGGCGATGAACAGGGTGATGTGGGATGATTTAAGCACGCAGGGTAATTGCAAAAGACTCATTGAAAAGAACTGGTTTCAGTTCGGCCCTGCCAGCGGTTCGCAGGCATGTGGCGAAATCGGCGAAGGCCGCATGCTGGAAGTCAGAGACATACTGGCCTCACTCGAGAACTGCTTTAGCTCTGGCGAACTCCAGGGGTTAAACCTGGTGATTACCGCCGGCCCTACCTATGAAGCTATCGACCCGGTACGTTTTATAGGTAATCGCAGTTCCGGCCGAATGGGTTATGCTATCGCCAACGCGGCACATGAAGCAGGTGCCAATGTTACCCTGATCAGCGGACCCAGCCACCTGCAACCGCCAGAAGCTGTTAAATTTGTCGCCGTTGAATCAGCCGATGAGATGCAACAGGCGGTGATGAGCAATATTAAAAACAGTCATATCTATATCTCTACTGCAGCCGTGTCTGATTACCGAGTGTCGGATATTGCCGAACAGAAGATCAAGAAAACAGAAGACAACCTGACTTTGCAGCTCACCAGAAATGATGACATCCTCTCGGCAGTGGCCAGGCTTCAATCACGGCCATACGTCGTCGGTTTTGCAGCGGAGACCGAAAATGTTATCGACAATGCCAGGCAGAAATTGTTACGTAAAAATTTGGACATGATCGTAGCAAACGACGTCAGTGAATCTACTGACGACAAACCGGACATCGGCTTTAACAGTGACTACAATGCGCTTCATGTTCTCTGGGCCAGTAACGGCGAGATAGAAGGCGAACAACAATTTGAAGTGGCACGGAAATCTCAACTGGCCAGGCAACTGATCGCATTGATCGCAGATAAATATAAAGACAATAAAACGCAGCATGCAAAAAATACAGCTTAAGATCCTCGACCCTCGTATCGGCAAAGAGATTGCTTTACCACAGTACGCCACAGACGGCTCCGCTGGTATGGACCTGCGCGCCGCACTCGAGGCGAGCACCGAGATACACCCGGGTGAAACAATATTGATACCTACCGGCCTGTCCATCTACGTGGAAGACCCGAACATGGCTGCCGTCGTGCTCCCCCGCTCCGGCCTTGGCCATAAACATGGTATCGTCCTCGGCAACCTGGTCGGGCTCATCGACTCAGATTACCAGGGACAGTTATTTGTTTCCTGCTGGAACCGCGGCGATGAAAGCTTTACCATCGATATCGGTGACCGCATCGCACAGCTCGTCATCGTACCTGTGATCCAGGCCGACTTCGAAGTGGTCGATGATTTCGTCAAGACACACCGTGGTGCCGGCGGATTCGGCCACTCTGGAAAACACTGAAAGAATACCGACTACACTTATCAAATCCTACTAACTTAAATTAAAAAAGCATAATGACAATTACTGAAGATATATTTCGCGCATATGATATCCGTGGCATCGTAGAAACCGCACTGACACCTGACGCCGTTCAACTGATCGGCCAGGCATTTGCGACACAGGCTTTATCTCAAGGCCAGAAAACAGTGGTCATCGGCCGCGATGGACGCCTCTCGAGCCCCGAACTGGCGCAACGCCTGAGTGCAGGCATACGCGCCGGCGGTTGCGATGTAATCGACATAGGCATGGTGCCGACTCCCGTGCTTTATTATGCGACGCATAAATTAAAAACCGGTACCGGTATCATGGTCACCGGCAGCCACAACCCGCCACAGTACAATGGTCTAAAGATGCTGATTGCGGGCGATACATTATATGGCGACGGCATCAAAGCACTGTATCAGATGATCATTGAACAACGGCTCAACGATGGTACTGGCACGCATACAGAACAGGATGTGATCCCTGAATACCTGGATACCATCGTCAACGACATAAAACTTGAGAGGCCGCTCAACATCGCGGTCGATTGCGGTAACGGTGTTGCCGGCGTCTGCGCCACAGAGTTATTCACTCGTCTTGGCTGCAATGTTACTGAACTGTTCTGTGATGTCGATGGCAATTTCCCGAACCATCATCCTGATCCGTCGAAACCGGAAAACCTGATCGACCTGCAGAATGCCATGAAAGAAAATGCCCTGGATCTTGGCCTGGCATTTGATGGCGATGGCGACCGTGTCGGCATACTGGATGACAAACAGAACATATTGTGGGCCGACCGGCAGATGATGCTGTATGCCGCCGATGTACTGAAACGCAAACCCGGTGCGCAGATAATCTTTGACATCAAATCCACCACCAACCTGGCAATCGTCATCAAGAAACTTGGCGGAGAGCCATTGATGTGGAAGACCGGTCATTCCTTTATCAAGGCCAAGATGAAAGAGACCGGTGCAGAACTCGCCGGTGAGATGAGTGGCCATATATTCTTCAAAGAGAGATGGTTTGGTTTCGATGACGGTTTATACAGTGCGGCCCGCATGCTGGAGATCGTCAGCCAGCATGATGAAGCAAGCTCTGCGATATTCGAAAAATTACCTGACAGCATCAATACGCCAGAACTGCAGGTTAATTTTGAAGAAGGTGAACACTACAAATTTATGGAAAAATTTATCGCACAATCCAGCTTCGAGAATGCCGAAACAGTCACCATCGACGGTATTCGCGTTAACTACGCTAATGGCTGGGGATTAGTCCGACCATCAAACACTACACCGTGCCTGGTATTACGCTTTGAAGCGAATGACGAAGATACTTTGAAAGAGATACAGAACACGTTCCGTGAAAAGATGCTGGCCGTAGACAACAGTTTGAGCCTGCCCTTTTAATGAACCTTCCCTTTCATCTCTCCCTCTGGTCGAGATGAAAGGAGCTAAGGATTCAAAGCCCCTCTTCCATCGAGCTATGACAACAGGCACAATAGCAGCCAATACATCCATACTTTACTGAGGACTATCCGTGGACAAAAATTCCGCCACTCATATCGCTGACGTTTTATCAGAAGCCCTGCCATATCTGCAGCGTCTGAACAAGAAGACCATCGTCATCAAATTCGGCGGCAACGCGATGATCGACGATGCCTTGAAAAACAGCTTTGCCCGCGACATCGTTTTATTGAAACAGGTCGGCGTTAACCCCGTAGTCGTTCATGGCGGCGGTCCGCAGATCGGTAAACTGCTCGAGAAGATAGGTAAAGAATCCACGTTCATCGATGGCATGCGTGTCACCGATAGTGAGACCATGGATGTCGTGGAAATGGTCCTCGGCGGACTGGTCAACAAGAGTATCGTTAACCTGATAAACCATAATGGCGGCCAGGCCGTTGGCCTGACCGGTAAAGACGGCGCCATGATTCGCGCTAAAAAAATGGAACTCACGCGTGATGCCGTCGAACTGAAGGCACCAGAGATCATAGACCTGGGACATGTCGGCGAAGTTACGACCATCGACCCTTCGATCGTACACGCACTGGACAAGGGTAATTTTATTCCGGTCATCGCACCCATAGGCGTTGGTGATGACTCGGCCTCCTATAACATCAATGCTGACCTGGTCGCCGGCAAGATGGCAAGCGTACTCGGTGCCGAGAAACTGTTATTGCTAACCAACACACCCGGCATATTAGATAAAGATGGGAACATCCTCACCGGGCTGGACAGTAAGAAAATACAGGAACTGGTAGCAGATGGCACGATCGCTGGCGGCATGCTGCCGAAAGTAGCCTGTGCACTGGATGCTGTACATTCAGGAGTGAAAACATCGCACATCATCGATGGTCGGGTGGAACATGCCGTACTGCTCGAGTTATTGACCGATGAAGGTGTAGGAACACTGATCAAATCGTAAGGTAGGTTTGCATTTTCGCTGGCATACTATGCCGGTAAATTTTTGATAGCGGATTAATATTCGCGCTCTTTAGCCAGACGTTCACGCTTCGCTTTCTGCTCTGCCTTCAACACTTTGAAGCGTTCGATATAACCATTAAATTGCTCTGAGATTTTGATACTGCGTTTTTTGTGACTCTCCATCACCTTGGCCTGAACGGCAACCTGCTGTTTCTCATTGTCTATACGGTTATACAGATCGACCGGCACCTCACGGTTGGACGCTTTGATCTTCGCCACCCGCTGTTCCATCGACTCGATCTTATTGTTTGAATCACTGATGATCGTTTCTGCCAACCTTATCTGGGAGTTAACCGCATCCAGTCGTGAGTCTCGTGCCACGATCAGGTCGCGCTCGGTAGTGTAGGTGTCCAGCAATACGCGGTCACGTTGTTTTTTCTTCTTTTCTGCGAGGGCGATCTTTTTCTGCTCCCTCTCCAGACGACGCTCTTCGGCTTTCTGCTCAGGCGTTTTAGCCGCTTCGCGATGCCTGGTTTTCACACCAAGCTCATTTAATTCATCATGCTCTTTTACCAGATATTTTGTTGGGATCTTGTCGCCAAAATGTATCTGGCCATTTTCGTCTACCCATTTATACATCTTGGCCTGTGCAGGAAATGCACAAGCTAATAAAACGGCTGAAAGAGTGAGCAAAGTGAAACGCATAGAGGATAATCTCAATAGTTATAACTGATACGCTACGATTATAGGCATAAATTGACAGGAATCGAGCATTTTAGTGTGCCTGTGCTTCTCTGAAGCGTTTAACATAATCATTATATTTTTCCGAGATTTCGTCACTGCGCTTTTTATGAATCTGCATGACCCTGGTCTGTGTTGCGACCTGCTGTTTTTCATTTTCTAAACTTACATACAAATTGTCCGGCACCTTACGACCAGATACTTTTATCTGCGCCACTCGTTCTTCCATCGATTTTATTTTTTTATTTGACTCACTGATGATCGCCTCAGACAATCGAATCTGAGTAGAAACAGCATCCAGTCGTGAATCACGCGCAATTATCAGGTCATTCTCGGAGTCGTAGGCATCGAGGAGTACACGGTCCAACTTCTTCTTTTTTTGGACCTCAAGAACAGCCTTCTTACGCTCCTGCTCAAGGCGTTGCTCCTCGGCTTTTTCTTGCGCGTTTTTTTCAGCCTCTTTATGCTTCACCTTCATACCGTGCTCATTTAATACATCATGTTCTTTTGCCAGGTATTTCTGCGGAATCTTATCGCCAAAATGCATCTCGCCATTCTCATCAATCCACTTGTACATCTTAGCCTGGGCAGAGAAAACACAGCTTAATAGGGCAACAGAAAGAGTAAACAAAGTAAAACGCATAAAGTACAACCTCAAAAATATAACTGATAAGCTACGAGTATAGGCATAAATTGACAGGATTCGAGTGTTTCAGTGACTGAACAACTCCTTATTTTCATTATTTCCCTGATTGCTAATCTGTTCTCTGCTCTATCCGGTGGTGGCGCAGGACTGATACAGCTACCAGCCCTCATATTTTTAGGCCTGCCATTCGGTATCGCACTGGCCACACACAAAGTGGCGACCATCGCACTGGGCATCGGCGCCACGGCTCGCCATCTGAAAGACAACAAAATCGAGCGTGATTTTGCCCTGGTCATGGTAATTGCTGGCCTGCCAGGCGTTGTCCTGGGCGCCAGCTTTATCCTGCAGGTGCCAGACCAGCTGGCCAAAACAGCCCTTGGATTGCTGACCATGGGACTGGGGATCTATTCTTTTTTTTCACCTGAGCTGGGGCAGCATTACCAGTTAAAGAACCGGAACACACATGGCTACCTGATCGGTGGTCTGGTCCTATTCCTGATCGGCATCCTCAATGGTTCACTGACCTCTGGCACCGGCCTGTTCGTCACTATCTGGTTGATCCGCTGGTATGGATTCGACTACAAACTGGCCGTTGCCTACACACTGGTCTTTGTCGGATTATTCTGGAATGCCTCGGGTGCGGTCACCCTTGGGCTGCTGGGTGATATCCACTGGTTATGGATACCGGCTTTATTACTCGGTTCGCTTATTGGTGGCTATATCGGGGCGCATCTGTCGATCGTTAAGGGTAATAAAGTGATCAAGCGGAGTTTTGAGGTGGTTACCCTGTTGATTGGATTGAAACTGGTGCTTGGATGATTGGTTTTGTATGGTTCATGTGTTTAGCATTTACTGTTGTTATTTCCTTAGGCTTTGCGGTCCTCGCACCGCGGGCGAGGTACTCTTTTGCAACAGCCCAAAAGAGTACCCAGAAAAGGCCGCCACGACCACTACGCCCCTGTATAAAGCACAGGGGTACCCATCAATTCAGCACAGTGATCATGCTGTGAAAAAACTCGCAGATAACGCTCAGACAGTTTTCACAGAAAGCCCATGATGACTGCACTGCCTCGATGGCTTGTGGAGGTGGAGGGAAGTCAAAAGCAATAAAACAGCGTCAATGCCAACGTTTGTATTTCAACATAGGCCCTTGTTTGTTTTTATTAGACGTTTTCTTCATCTTATTTTTTCTTGTCGGTTTAACTGCCATTTCGTTTGCTGAATCAGCAGTCGTTGGTAGAGAAAAAATTATAGTGAGTGGCCTGTTAGCCTTGCGCGCAGGGATTGCGCGTCAAGGCGGGCTCATAGGCAACAACAGCAATAAAGTAAACAAAAAAAGGAGTGAAAACCTGAAAAGCACAAGCAAAACCAGAGTTCACTAATGTGCACAGCACCTATCAGTTACACCGGTTGTGCTGTTGACTCTTACCCACCTCAGCAAGCCATTGAGGCGGTAGTATTAGCATGGGCTTTCTGCGACAGCTGTCTGAGCGTACGTGTTGTTCAGCGTGCGCGAGTTCTGGCGCAGCATGATAATGGTACCGTCTCAATGGGAACCCCTGCTTTTTAGGGGCGCAGCTGACGTGGCGGCCTTTTTTGGGTACTTTTTTGGGCTGTAGCAAAAAAGTACCTCGCCCGCGGTGCGAGAACCGCAAAGCCTAAGGAAATAACAACAGTAAATGCTATAAACACCTAACTAAAGAAAGTAAGGCGAAAATCTAAATGCCTGGATAGTGCCTAATAGAAATCGCGGCACAAGTTGCCGCTCCTACAATAAACAGATCACTCGCCGAACGAGAACCGTAATGCCACAAATTACAACTCAAATCCCATACTCACTACGATACGCCCGCATGGCATCCAGATGCACCCCAAAGGAAGAATCCCCCTCCAGATAATCGATCAGATCCACCATGGTAATAATACTAAACACATCGATACCATAGTCACGATTCACTTCCTGGATCGCCGACAGCTCAGACTTACCTTTCTCCTGCCGGTCCAGGGCGATCAGTACCGCTGAAGTAGTGGCCCCTTCTGCCTGTATGATATCTACCGCTTCACGGATAGCCGTACCTGCGGTGATCACATCATCCACGATCAAGACGTTACCATTTAGTTCAGCGCCGACGATCAGGCCACCTTCACCGTGGTCTTTGGCTTCTTTGCGATTGAAGGCATATGGTTTATCGATACCATGATTCACCGATAACGCGTAAGCGATCGCAGCAACCAGCGGGATACCTTTATACGCCGGACCGAACAGGACATCATAATTTATATTTTCGTCGATGATCGTCTGCGCATAACAGCTGCCCAGCTCTGCCAGCGCATAACCACTATTGAACAGACCGGCATTAAAAAAATACGGGCTGATGCGACCTGATTTAAGCGTGAACTCACCAAAGCGGAGCACCTGGTATTTGATGGCTAATTCGATAAATCGTTTTTTATTCTCTTGCATAATTCACACCTGTCATTTGCCTGCGAAGTATACGTGATTTTCCTCACCCCCTAAACTACTGTCATCACGCATCGTAAATGATGACATATACTGGCTCTGAAAATTTCAGGTATCATATGCAGCCACATAATAAGAAGAACAGACATGCGTATTATCTCTGCCAACACCAATGGTATCCGTGCCGCTGCCAAGAAAGGTTTTTTTGAATGGCTCAAGAAAGTCGATGCCGATGTCATCTGCATACAGGAAACCAAGGCCCAGGAACATCAGCTCAGTGACCCGCAATTTTGCCCTGAGGGTTACTTTTGCCAGTACCACGATGCTGTAAAAAAAGGCTATAGCGGTGTCGCGATCTACAGCAAGGTAAAACCTAAAAAAGTAAGCAAAGGCATCGGCTGGCACGATATCGATATCGAAGGTCGTTTCATCGAATTTCAATTCGAAAAACTCAGCGTCATCTCGCTTTATATGCATTCTGGCTCAGCCAGTGAAGAGCGTCAGGATGTAAAATTTGATTTCATGGAACGCTTTATGGGCTACCTGCAGAGCCTGCGTCGCAAGCGCCGTGAATTCATCATCTGCGGTGACTGGAATATCGCGCATAAAAAGATTGATATCAAAAACTGGAAAGGCAACCAGAAAAATTCAGGCTTCCTGCCAGAAGAGCGCGCATGGATGGACACCCTGTTCGATGAGGTCGGCTATGTCGACGCCTTTCGTGTCGTCAACCAGTTGCCAGACCAGTACACATGGTGGTCAAATCGTGGCCAGGCCTGGGCTAACAATACCGGGTGGCGTATCGATTACCAGGTGATCACACCTAAACTGGCACCACTGGTACAGGCAGCGGACATTTACAAAGACGAACGCTTCTCTGACCACTCTCCGCTGATCATCGACTACGACTACACGCTTGCATGAGCCATACTAAATGACAAAAACTCAGGCACACAAAAGCTGGTTTGAGGCGTTAATCGTTTATCGCCAGCCTCGCGTACTGGCGATGCTGTTCCTGGGCTTTTCTGCGGGACTACCGTTATTGCTGGTATTCGGCACCCTGTCAGGCTGGCTTGCTCGCGAAGGTATCGACAAGAGCACCATCGGCCATATCAGCTGGGTAGCCCTTTTATACGGTCTTAAATTTATCTGGTCACCACTGGTTGATCACCTGAAACTGCCACTACTCAATCACGTTTTTGGACAGCGGCGCAGCTGGATGTTACTGGCACAGGTAGGCGTTGTCTCCGGGTTGTTATTGATGGCGGCAACTAACCCTCATACGCAACTGATCTTGCTCGTCTATGCTGCATTGCTGGTCGCTTTTTCATCCGCGACGCAGGATATCGCTATTGATGCCTGGCGCATCGAAGCGATGCCGGTAGAAACTCAGGGCGCGATGGCAGCCACATACCAGACCGGTTATCGACTCGGCATGTTGCTGGCTGGTGGCGGTGCTTTTACCATCGCACATTATTATTCCTGGCCAGTCGCTTATAGCGCGCTCGCCATGTGCATGTTGCTGGGCATGATTACTACCCTGGTTATCGCTGAACCTGAGCATGTCATCTCTCGCAATACCTGGAAACAGGAAGAAAAAGTGATTACGTTTCTCGAGGGCTCAGCCCACCTTCCAAATGGTCTGCGTGATGCTTATGCCTGGTTCATCGGTGCAGTTGTCTGCCCATTCACCGATTTCTTTATACGTAACGGCAAATATGCACTCATCATCCTGCTGTTTATCGGGCTGTTCCGTATCAGCGATATCACCATGGGTATCATGGCTAATCCGCTTTATGTTGACATCGGTTACAGTGATCTTCAGATCGGGCTGGTGACCAAGACTATCGGCCCTATCATCACTATCCTTGGCGCAATCGTCGGCGGAATACTGGTAATACGTTTTGGCATGATGCCGATACTATTACTCGGTGCATTCCTGGTAATGACCACCAACCTGCTATTTGCATTACTCGCTATATTGCCGGCAGACACATTTTACCTGTCTATGGTCATCGGTGCAGACAACCTGAGCGGCGGGCTGGCAGGATCAGCATTTATCGCTTATCTTTCCAGCCTGACCAATCGCGCCTACACCGCAACGCAATATGCATTATTCAGCTCATTGATGTTGTTACCCGCCAAGTTCATCGGTGGTTTTTCCGGCGATATCGTTGATGCCTTTGGCTTCGTACCTTTCTTCATTTATACCGCCCTTCTCGGCCTTCCTGCAATCATACTGATTACCTATCTGATACGAAATCCGGTCAATCTCTCAGAAGAAAATCAATAAAAATCAGAAAATTATCGTTTTTATCTAACAAATATATAAGTTTTATACAGATAAGCTATTGATATTACTATCCTGGGATTCAGCATGCGCCGTGAAAGCCTATTCTGGCGGGCTTTTTCAAATTAAATCACTAAATTGATAATAATCATTGGCTATTATCAATGGAACTTTATAATATTCAACTATACTAATACTTAACCTTAAAACTTTTATGGAGAATTGCGATGATTTTAGATGCAATGACCTATTCGATTATAACTGTCGTAGCGATAATGTCGTTCGTTGTAATCCGTCTGGCTCGCGCTCGATCGATTGAAAAAAGCAAAGACGACTGTAATCAGTAGAACGATGAATAATTTTAACTGTGATGACATCCGTCAGACATTAGATGCCGGCGCTACCTTGCTCGACGTGAGAACCACTGATGAGTTCAAGGCTAGCTGCCTGCCTGATGCCAGGAACATCCCATTAGCCATACTGCCGTTACTGGCACATGAGCATATGGAAAAACACGAGCCGGTATTGATTTATTGTCATTCCGGCGGCCGTGCGATTATCGCCGAGAAGATACTGGCCGGCCTTGGTTTCACTGACGTGACCAGCATCGGCAGCTTACATAACTTCCAGCACTGTCATTAAAATGTAGATTTTTTGTACATATATTGATCCTGCTGATACGAGCAGCAAGCAATGTAGCTTGGGGATAGCTATCCCTCATCAGGTCTAGCAATTGCCTGGCTATTTTCGGACTACATTGTGGGGGGTATAACTGCTAAGGTTATACCCCCATTTTTATGCCACCTCATATCTACCTGTGCACAACAACATCCCTTTAAGTCTTTATGTACATATCCCCTGGTGTGTAAAAAAATGCCCTTATTGCGACTTTAACTCGCATACTAAAGACAGCTCTTATGACGAGACCCGGTATGTCGAAGCACTTCTGGTCGATCTTGATAAGGAATACCTGCATTGTCAGCAGCGCACGCTAAGCAGCGTATTCTTTGGCGGCGGTACGCCGAGTCTGTTCTCTGCAGAATCGATACATAAGATAATAAGCCACGCCCGACACCTGTTCAAATTCAGCGATATCGAGATTACACTGGAAGCCAATCCGGGTACATTTGAGCAGGATAAATTTAATGGTTTCAGGCAGGCCGGTGTAAACCGGTTGTCCATCGGCATTCAGAGCTTCGCGCAGGAGCATCTCGAAAACCTTGGCCGTATCCACGATAGCAAGCAAGCCCACACAGCCATCGAGACAGCGATGGCTGCGGGTTTTGATAATATCAATCTGGACCTGATGTTCGGCCTGCCGCAGCAGACGATACAACAGGCGGTAAACGATATTAAAACTGCCTGCGAATTCAAGGTGCCTCACATCTCACACTACCAGTTGACCATCGAAGAAAACACATACTTTCATAAGCACAGACCGGTGTTACCCGAGAGTGACCTGCTATGGAAGATGCAGACGCAATGCCAGGACCTACTGGCTGAAAACCGGTACCAGCAATATGAAATATCGGCATATGCCAAAAAGGACAGGCCATGTCAGCACAACCTGAACTACTGGTTATTCGGTGATTACATCGGGATCGGTGCTGGGGCGCATGGCAAACTCAGCCAGATCGACGAGCAGGATAGATCATTAAACATCAGCCGAAGGTGGAAGCATCGCCAGCCCAGGCAGTACATCGAAGAAACCCTGAGCGCGAACGAGCTGTCGGGTGAACAGGTGCTCGATCAGCAGGATATCATGTTCGAGTTTCTGCTCAATGCTTTGCGCCTGAAAGCCGGCTGTGACATCAGCACCTTCGAGAAACATACCGGCCTGACCGGGGAAAACCTGGAAAAAGCGGTTAGAAATATTGACCCGGACTTACTGCTTCTTAACGACCGCCATATCTCAACGACGGGCAGAGGTTTTCTGTTTTTAAACGAGATACTCGAGAAACTTATCGTTGAATAACAGGCAGCAAGGGGATCACTGAAATTACAGTCTCAACGTAATTTTCAACTTAAGACATCAAAGGTTATTTAACGCCTTAGTCCGCTGGTCATGACTCTGTTGCAGCATCTGTTCGACGCCCCTGGCATCATCCATTACTTTTTTCATGCCCTTCACAGAATACGGGCTGGGCTGCGCAACATCCGTAGATGCCACCGGTTTTTCTTCTACTAGCGGCACCTTGACCGACTTCACCACGTTACTATTCGGGTTTAATTCCACCTGCTCGGCATTCCTCACGGTTGGTGGCGGTGTATTACCGAACTGCATCACACCATTTTTATCGCGCCACTTATAGACCTGCACCTTTTCGTCAGTCACGACATTCGTCAGGTTCCTGGGCGCCTTGGCCTTCAGGTTTTCAAATTTAGATGCGCCACTATTGAAACCCGAACCTAAAAATTCCAACGGATTAAATTTCCCCATATAGATCATCGGTGTTACAGACATGATCCCTAATATGATTAACATTGAGAAGATTTTCATTTTCATGCTTTTTCCCTGCTACAAGCTCGTGCCAGTTGAATTTGCCTGTAATGAAGTATGGACCAGCATCCACCCATTTCCAGTATTTCCTGAGAAACACGTCTTTTTCTGGCGGCAAATAAGAACTTGCCTCATCTGCCTGTTACAGGTAGAATTCACGCCCTGTTTTTTCAGCCTTGGCCATCACTAGGTGGTACAGCTGGTTTACTATATTATTTACGAGCAACATTACAAACGAGCAACTCGACATGAAAGCTGATATCCATCCTAAATACACCGATGTAAACGTAAAATGTAGCTGTGGCAATGCTTTCACTACTCGCTCTACATACGGTAGAGACGATATGACTATTGACGTCTGCTCTGAGTGCCACCCGTTTTACACCGGCAAACAGAAGATTCTTGACTCTGCTGGTCAGATCGACAAATTCAACAAACGATTTGGTAACAAATAAGTCGTCTGTACCCGGTATCACCAGGGATCTGCTTCCTGTGATACATCATAAAAAAGACGTTTCAGGTTCACTCCTGAAGCGTCTTTTTTTATGCACACGAAAAACGCGGCACCTTTCCCTCTATGGATTTGCCTGCCTGACTGCTACCGCCCTGCCAGTATGGGCGAACACCGACTGCTCCAGCCAGCGATATGATGAAACGACAAGCATCAGATATATCCATGACGGTGACACTCTCCACCTGAAGGATGGCCGAAAAGTCAGGTTGATCGGTATCAACACACCTGAAGTCGCGCACGGCGACAAAACCGCCGAGGCGTTTTCTAAGCAGGCAAAAGATGCTCTAAAAGCACTATTCAGGGATAATAAAACAATCTCTCTGGTCTACGGCAAGGAAAAACAGGACCGTTATGAACGCTTGCTGGCACACGCTTTTACTCATGATGGCGAGAATATACAGGCAGTTTTATTAGAACAGGGCTTCGCACGCACCATCACTTTGCCACCGAACACGCGATTTTCCGCCTGTTATAAGCAGCAGGAACGTAAGGCTCGCTGTGCCAATGTCGGTTTATGGAAAAATACATCGTTGCTTACCGCTAAAAGCATCGCTGATAAAGACATCGGTTTCCAGCTGGTCGAAGGCAGGCTGAATAACATCAGCATCAACAAGAAAGGCATATGGCTCAACCTTGATAACAAGCTTACCGTTGGCATCCGGCCTGACAATCAGCAACTATTCGATATCGATAGCATCCATAAACTGATAGGTAAAAACGTCGTGGTTCAAGGCTGGCTTAATAAAAGTAAAAAACAGACACCCTATTACATGCGCATCCGTCATCCCTCGTCTTTGCAATCAGCAGAATCTTTTGCCTGTGACTAAACCTAGACTAAACCCAGGTACAGCCTAAGCCTCTGATTTTCAAATCATAAAATTGCTAAAGGTTAACGTTGAAACTCGAAATCAATACATAAAAATGCTAATATAGCTGTCCTTTTATCTCCGCCCTGTATCGAACACCATGCCAACACGTTTCAAGCAACAAGCTCTGGACTACCACGCCAAGCCAAAACCCGGGAAAATTGCCACCGAAATAACCAAGCCATGTGAGACCCAGCAGGATCTTTCACTGGCATATACACCGGGCGTAGCCGAACCCTGTCGTGCAATACACAGGGATGAAGACGCCGCTTATGAGTACACTGCAAAAGGTAACCTGGTAGCAGTCATTACAGACGGTACCGCAGTTCTTGGCCTGGGTGACATCGGTGCGCTTGCCGGCAAACCGGTGATGGAAGGCAAGGGCGTTCTGTTTAAAGCTTTTGCAGATATCGATGTGTTCGATATCGAAGTCAATGCCGACTCAACCGAAGACTTCATCAAAACAGTAAAAAACATTGCACCGACGTTTGGCGGCATCAACCTGGAAGATATTGCCGCGCCAGCCTGCTTTGATATCGAAGACGCGCTGATCGAGCAGCTGGATATCCCGGTGTTTCATGATGACCAGCACGGAACCGCGATCATCATCGCCGCCTCACTATTAAACGCGCTAGAACTGCAACACAAGAAGCTCGAAGACGTGCGCGTCGTCTGCCTGGGCGCCGGTGCCGCCGGTATCTCATCGATGAAACTGTTACAGGGTCTGGGCGCGGACCCTGAAAAACTGTACATGATCGACCGTAACGGTATCATCCAGTCGGAACGTGACGACCTGAATAAATACAAAAAAGCCTTTGCCGTACATACAGACAGGCGCACACTGGCTGATGCGATGGACGGTGCCGATGTCTTTATCGGTGTATCAGGCCCCGACCTGTTATCACCCGACATGCTGAAGACCATGGCACCCAATCCCGTCGTATTCGCATTATCAAATCCGGACCCGGAGATCCTGCCCGAGCTGGCACATATGGCACGTGATGACCTCATCATGGGTACCGGGCGCAGTGATTACCCGAACCAGGTAAACAACGTATTAGGTTTCCCTTACATATTCAAAGGCGCTCTCGACGTACGTGCCAGCTGTATCAATATGGAGATGAAGATCGCCGCGGTACACGCTTTAGCCGATCTGACCCGTGAACCGGTACCGCAGGAAGTACTGAACGCTTACGATGTCGATACCATGATGTTCGGCCCGGAGTACATCATCCCTAAACCACTTGACCCCCGCCTTATCGATACTATTCCTCGCGCTGTATCAAAAGCGGCTATCGCGACAGGTGTGGCCCGAAAATTTCCTAAAGGCCATAAAAAATTGAAAGAAGCCTGATCTCAGACGAGGCTCACTGCTTCGCTCTCCGCAACCGATGCACCTACGGCATCGGTTGCGGAGAGGGTCGATGCCATCGGTGTACCGGCAGTGCTCGGGAAAAATAGCATCGAAGACATCATCCAGCTCGACCTGAATGAAAGCGAGCAGGCCATGTTCAAGCATTCAGCTTCACTGCTGAGAGAAATATCGATATGCTGAAATCCATAACCTGACCGGTAGAGAGAAACCCACGCTGTAAGCTGTAGTCAAAGCACCCGGACATGCTTATACTCCGTCTATGCTCGAACTTCTGCTAACCCTTACCACGATCAGCCTGCTGGACAGCATGAGTGCAGTCCCGATTGCGCTCATCCCGCTGGCGATCATCCTGAATGGCCGCACCCCGGTAACAGGCGCACTTGGTTTTATAAGCGGTGGCTTTGCCGTGTATTTTATTTTCGGCCTGCTGATCCTACTGGGGCTGGATAACCTGATCGATAAGTATGCAGCGCAGTTTATCCTTTACATGAAATCGGAGCCTGACTGTATAGAGCTGGTCATCCAGATAATTATCGGATTTATAATGATCTATTTTGCCTGGCAGTTTTCCAGGAAAGCCCCGCAGGAAGGCAACACCAGGTCATATGACAGTGATATCACCCCTGTACAGGCATTCATCCTGTCAGCCTTAACATCATCGGCATGTGGGGAGCCTTGCCATACTTCGCAGCAATGGCGCAGATCCTTAAAGCCGATCTTGAGATGGCCTCGATGATATGGGTACTGATGTATTATAATTTAGTCTTTGCTCTACCCCTTATTGGTTTTATAGTACTGCGTATGATCATGGGGCAGAAAGCGACGTTCCTGCTCGGCAAGATGACAGATTTTTTCTCGCACTGGGGCAAACAGGTAATCGTATTATCGCTCTATCTACTCGGGCCCTTACTGATCGCTGACGGTATCGGCTGGTTTACTGGTTACCCGATTTTGGACTTTACAGAATGAACCGACTGCTAAAAATTCACACTATTATTCTGGTTATATTTATTGCATCTTGCAGTAACCTTGCTAAAAAGAACCCTGATAACAAACCCGTGCGCCTGATACAAAAGTATGAACTTAATATCCTCACCGCTGGCAAAACACCCGATTGTCGTTACCTCGGTGAAGTGATCGGCTCCGAAGGCCACTGGTATACTTATTTATTTATCAGCAACAGTAAGCTGATACAGGGCGCAATAAACGATCTACATAACAAGGCTAATGCGATCGGCGCCAATGTTGTCTATATCAGTGACAACATTGACTTTACGACATCTGTCACTTTTTATGGACAGGCATATGACTGCAAATACGATGGCCTCTTATAAAAACGAAACAACTGATAATGATATCCTGCGCGCCAACATCAACAATGAGACCGCGCAGATAAACTGGACTGAACTACAACGTTTTTTTGCCGGTGGCTGGTTAATCTATGTCAGTAGCGACACCAACCTGCTCGACGTAGCCGTTGCTTTCTCGCTCGACGATAAAGATAAAGTAAGCAGATGGCTAACCTCGGGTGAGGTCGCAAAAGTCAGCGATCAGCAGGCAAAACAATGGCACGCGGAGAATAAGACGTTCTGGTCTACCGTGACCAAGCCATGGGTGCTGATACAGCCAATAACTGACGAACAACACAACAAAGTTCACTAACCGAGATACGAGACAGTTAAATCATGAATTTCATAGAAGAATTTATCAAGAAGGAGTCTTCATCCGGCATTTTACTAATTATCGCTACCATCCTTGCGCTGACATTGAAAAATTCGATGTTCAGCGAGTATTACTCAGCATTTCTAAGAACGCCGGTGGAGATTCGCTTTGCTGACCTGCATATTGCCAAACCCTTATTGCTATGGATCAACGATGGCCTGATGGCGATATTCTTTTTATTGATCGGCCTCGAAGTCAAACGTGAATTCCTGGAAGGACAACTGTCGACACCCGCCCAGCTGGCTTTACCCGGCATCGCCGCCATCGGCGGCATGGCTGTACCGGCTCTGTTTTATACCTATATAAATTATGGCGACGACACCGCCATGCGCGGCTGGGCGATTCCTACTGCTACCGATATCGCCTTCGCACTCGGCATCCTGGCGCTGCTGGGCAAACGTGTACCGCTCTCACTCAAGGCGTTTTTGCTGGCCCTGGCAATCATCGATGACCTCGGCGCCATCGTGATCATCGCACTTTTTTATACCGTCGAGCTCTCTACCCTGTCCATCGCGGTCGCCGCTAGTGCATTAACCGTATTGATAATCATGAACCGTTTAGGTGTAACAAAGAAAGCCGCCTATATAACTGTTGGTGTCATACTCTGGGTCAGCGTACTCAAATCGGGCGTCCATGCCACACTCGCTGGTGTCGCACTTGCTTTCACCATCCCTTTGAATTGCACACGTGGCGACAAAGACAAAACATTCTCCATGTCAAAAGAAATGGAACACGACCTTCACTTCTGGGTCGCTTTTTTCATCCTGCCATTATTCGCCTTCGTGAATGCCGGGGTAGACCTGCGTAATGTCTCTCTAGACCAGATGACCACCGGCGTTCCGCTTGGCATCATGGCAGGACTGTTCCTCGGAAAACAGATCGGCGTGTTCGGTTTCAGCTGGGTGGCGATAAAGCTTGGACTGGCAAAGATCCCAAATGACAGTACCTGGCTACAGCTCTATGGTGTCTCCATACTCACCGGCATCGGTTTCACCATGAGCCTGTTCGTCGATTCACTGGCATTTACCGATGGCAACCTCTACCAGCAGGCAGACAAACTGGCCGTCCTGTTAGCATCGTTTGCCGCAGGTGCTGTAGGTTACCTGGTTCTACGCACAGCAAAAACTAACGACCAGGACACACAAAATTGATACAATCGTCCCGTGGGTAACACCTCCACCACTTACAATTTTAATACATTACCCAGGGCACGATCATGGATCCACGAAAACTGTCATTTGCCAGCTTAACACTGGCACTATCATTTTTTCTCAGTGCCTGCGAAGAACCGCCACAGACATACGTAGCTAGTTCACGCCCTGTTAAAACCATCGTTATCAGCGAGGACATGGCAGGAGATACTCGAACATTCCCGGCCGTGGTAGATGCTATTCAAAAGGCTGACATATCTTTTCGTGTGGATGGAAAAATTCAAAAGATCCTGGTCAAAGAAGGCGATAAGGTTAAAAAAGGACAGGTACTCGCAGAACTGGATCCGGTTGACTTTAACATTCGTTTAAAGGACCAAAAGGCAAGTTACGATACAGCAAAAGCAAACTATGATCGCGCCAGGGTACTGGTAGAAAAAGGTGCGATTTCTCGGGTCGACCATGATGACATCCGCGCAAAATATCATACCGCGAAGGCCAACCTGAATGCTGCAGAGCAAGACCTGCTATATACAAAATTAAAAGCCAACTTCGACGGCAATATCGCCAAGCGCCATGTTGAAAAATTTGAAGAGGTGATACTTTCACAAACGATTTTTTCACTGGAAGATGTTTCTGCATTAAAAATAAAGATCGACGTACCAGAAAACCTGATGATCATCATCAAAACAAACCGCGGAAAGACAAGAAGCTTGCATGCAGTTTTCGATAACATCTCAAAGCAGGAATTCCCACTTAGTTTCGTCGAATCGACAACCAAAGCTGATGTAAACACCAAGACCTTCAAAGTTACTTTAAAGATGGCCAATCCCGAAGGTTACAATGTTCTTCCCGGCATGACAGCTACCGTCCATGCCGAGATGTTTCCTGATGAATCTCTGTCTCCATCAGCCGTCGCTGTACCCGTTTCTGCGATAATTTCAGATAGTCAGAAACAGGCCACTGTATGGATAGTCAATGAAGAGTCGATGACGGTTAGCCCTAAAAAAGTGACACCTGGGACGATGATCGGCAACATCATGCAGGTCGATGGCTTAAGTCGCCGGAGACCGTGTAGTTGTGGCAGGCGCACCCTTCCTGCGTAACGATATGAAAGTCACCTTGCTGGAAACCGGCGAGCAGGCGCAATAAGCCGTACTTCAATACCGAGATCACCTGGATGAACATCGCAGAATATTCTGTTACTAAAAAAGTCACCACATGGCTTTTTATTATTTTAATGCTCGGCGGCGGTGCAACAGCACTACAGGAGATCAGCCGGCTTGAAGACCCTGAATTTACTATCAAAGAAGCCAAGGTATATACCCTCTACCCCGGCGCGACGCCCCAGGAAGTCGAACGTGAAGTAACCTACCATATCGAAGATGCAGTTCAGCAGTTACAGCAACTCAAGCGCGTCGAATCCATCTCTCAAAGCGGTTTTTCTGAAGTCACTGTCAAGATCAAGGACAAGTACAAAAAGGCAGACTTCCCCAATATCTGGGACGAACTGCGCCGAAAGATCACTGACGCCCAATCCCTGTTGCCACCCGGCGCGCAGACCTCTGTGGTATTTGATGATTTTGGTGACGTATTCGGTCTATTTTATGCACTGACCGGTGAAGACTACAGTTACCGTGAACTAAAAGATTACGCCGATATTTTAAAGGAGCAATTATTACTGGTTAAAGGCGTGCGCAAGATCACCATCGATGGCGATCAGAAAGAAGTTGCCTACCTCGACATCTCCCTTGCCAATATGTCAAAACTGGGGATTTCCAACCTGGAGTTTAACCGTGTACTAAACTCACAGAACATCGTTTCAGACTCAGGTAATGTGCGTGTTGGTGATGAATACATACGCATCAACCCTACCGGTCAGCTGATGTCGGTGCAGGAGATCGGTGAGCTACTGGTCAGAGGCAAAAACGATACACTGGTACGTATCAAGGATATCGCCACGGTACGTCGAGCTTATGAAGAAGTCCCGACCAAATATAATTATTTTAACGGCAAACCGGCACTGACCATCGGTATCTCTATGTTACCCGGTGAAAACGTCGTTGCTGTTGGCGAACGCCTGGATGCACGACTCCAGGAGCTGCAGTCAGTTACACCTCTCGGCATGCAGCTCGATGCTATCTACAACCAGCCTGTCATCGTTGACGAATCGGTTGGTGGCTTTATCATCAATGTGGTGGCAGCCCTGGTCATCGTCATCGTGGTACTACTGTTTTTCATGGGCATACGTACCGGCCTGATCATCGGCGCGATCCTGCTGATCACTGTTTCCGGCACGATCTGGTTCATGAATTTCTACGCTATCGACCTGCAGCGCATCTCCCTGGGAGCACTGATTATTGCGCTGGGCATGTTGGTGGACAATGCTATCGTTGTTGCCGAAGGCATGCTGGTGCGGATCAAACGCGGTGAAGACGGTACCAAAGCAGCAAAAGAAGTCGTTGGCTCCACAATGTGGGCATTACTTGGCGGCACCATCGTTGGCATCGTCGCGTTTGCCGCCATCGGGCTTTCTGAAGATGCCACTGGCGAGTTTGCCAATTCATTATTCTGGGTCATTTTAATTTCTCTGTTACTGTCATGGTTTACCGCGGTAACCATGACACCATTGTTATGCGTACAATTTCTTAAACCAGATGAACCAGGCAAAGCACAGGCTGACCCTTATAGCGGATTCCTGTTTACCCGGTACCGCAGTTTCTTAAGTAGCGCTATCAAGTTTCGCTGGGTGACAGTAACCATCGTCATTGCCTTATTTGCATCGGCCATCTTTGGTTTTGGTTATGTCAAACACAGCTTTTTCCCAAATTCGAACACGCCGATGTTCTTCTTCGACATGTGGAATGTCGAAGGTGATGACATCCGAAAGACACGTGACGACATCCTTAAGATCGATCAGTACCTGCACACTCTCGATGGCGTGGCAGATACCACAGCCTTTGTCGGTGGTGGCGCAACAAGATTCACACTGGTATATACACCCGAATCACCGACCAGTGCGTATGGCCAGATAATTGTCACTACGGAAACTCTTGAAGACATACCGCGTATCGAAAAACTACTGCTGGATTACACTGCCACTCATTTTCCAAATTCTGAGCCTAAAACAAAAGCACTGCGCATAGGACCGGGACGAGACGCTAAAATCGAAGCCCGTATCAGTGGACCTAACCCAGTCGTTCTGAGACAGCTATCTCAACAGGTACAAGAGATCCTCGCAGAAGACGGTGGCGCGATCAATATCCGTGATGACTGGCGCCAGCCTGTCAAAGTGATACGGCCCATCTATAATGAAAAAGCGGCACGCCCATTAGGCATAACCCGTGAAAATGTCAGCACTGCCATGTTAACGGCGTTTGATGGCCAGCAGGTTGGACTATTTAAAGATGGTATTCGCTTATTACCCATCATCATAATACCGCCCAATGTCGAGCGCGAAGATGTCGGTACCATCCGCGACATCCCCGTGTATAGCCCTATCCTTCAGGACAGGGTTCCTGTTGGCCAGGTCGTCTCCGATTTCAAAACCGAATGGGCAGACTCAAAGATCAGGAAGCGCAATCGTATCTATACTATTACACCATCCTGTGACCCGGCACAGGGTCTGGCCACGGTCTTACTGAACCGCGTTAAACCAAAGATTGATGGCATGGAACTTCCGCCGGGTTACTTCCTCGAATGGGGCGGTGAATACGAAGACTCAAAAGATGCGAATAACGCCATTAACTCCTCCCTGCCGGCCGGATTCCTGACCATGATAATAATTGTTATCTTGCTGTTTGGTAAAATCCGCCAGCCACTCATCATCTGGTTGACCGTACCACTTGCTATCATAGGTATTACCGCCGGCCTGCTTAGCATGAATGTTGCTTTTGGATTTATGGGCTTACTTGGATCTCTCAGCCTGGTAGGCCTGCTGATCAAAAATGCGATTGTATTGATCGAAGAGATCGATATGCAGATTGACGATGGTAAAGAATCCTACACCGCCATCCTCGATTCTTCGGTATCAAGGTTGCGGCCAGTAATGATGGCAGCCAGCACAACCATCCTTGGTATGGCGCCTTTATTGAGTGACGTTTTCTTTTTGGATATGGCGGTCGTAATCATGTTTGGTTTAGGATTTGCATCAGTACTTACACTTATCGTGGTACCGGTGCTTTATGCCATCTTCTTCAACATCAAAGTCAAAGCTTAACCTGGAGCTCTAATGAACACACTTACCAAGATACTTTTCATCAGCAGCATGGTTATTGCAGCATTTTTCACGTCATCTTGCGCAACATTAACCCAGGATATCAATGTTGAAACCCATGCGCACCCGGATGTTGACTTCAGCAGTTTTAAATCTTATGCCTGGGCCGGCAGCGCACAGATCGTGTTTGATCCTGTCGGACAGTGGGAACAGCCGACCCTGGATACCGATGAAGAAGTGAAATTTAACATTAATCGAGAACTGCGAAATAAGGGCCTGATCGAGGTACAGAAAGATCCTGACCTGCTGGTGGCTTTCGCAGCGGGTATTGATATGACCTCGTTGGAGCTAAAAGAAGATCCGGAGTCCAAAAAAGAAGTTTTGACCAATGTGCCAAAAGCCGCCCTGGTCATCGCACTCATTGATGCAAAGACCGGCTACACGGTATGGTTAGGGTTTGCCGAAGGTGATGTACAGGAGCAACAGACGATTGAAAATATTCGTGCACGAATCGACTATGCAGTGACCGAGATATTCAAGCCGTATAATAAATAGCAGATCATTACAGCAAGTTACCAGATCACTCGTATCGGGCACCACCGTTTGCCCACCAGACATCGCCTTCGTTCAACTTGCCCGCCACATCAGCCTGGCGGCGGGGCTGACCGCTCCTGCAATCATAATTGACCAGGCGTAAACGCTGCGGGTTTCTTCGGTCGCTACCAGCACGGCGATCACGCCAATGCTTTCGACGCTCGACGACTTCATCATTTCCTGTATCGTCTTTTATTGACATAGCTGACACCCTCATCTGAGTTGATTAGATGCAACGGATAATACTAGATACTATAGAGCGCCTTTATAATGTCGAAGTCAAGAAAAAGGCGATTGAAGTTTTTTATACTGAAGGCAGAACTGCCTGATTATAATCAATTCTGGCAATGCTCAAATGACAGGGTCAAGGCATTATTTTGAAAGCATGCTAATAAGCATGGTAAAAAATAATAACGCAGAGACTGGCTTTTGGGCATCGCCCCAGAGGGCGGGCTTTTAAGCCCACATCTTCTGCGTTATGTTCCTAATGAAGGGAACAACCCTTCATCGCAAAACATGTCTTAAATCTGTGGGCTTAAAAAAACCCGCAGACTTTATTATAATCAGACAGTTTTGCCTTAAAATCGCCTCTTGCCAACCCGAAACCGGGTCAGTATAAAAACAAGCTGTTATGAACTTAATGCTGTACTTCTTCTTTCTCTAGCGTTTCCAGACGGTCATTCAAAATCATATAATCACCGCCGGTTTGAAAACGTACTACTGAAAAACCATGATTGCTGACGCGTTTTACTTCAACAATCTGGCCTGTACTTGCAATTTTAGCTTGAGCGCCCTTTTGTAGTTGTTTAGCTTCCATTTCTCTCCCCCGTTTCTTATTATTATCATTTTTATTATTGTCAGGTATGTTTATAGCACACTTCTAATAAAATGTTTATATAAACAACGTAACTTAATGATTTTTTATCATTTAACCCGTCTCAAAGTTGCCACCCAGTCCAATATTTTCGCCCCTTTCCCCAAACGGACAGAATCTCCGACTTCATTTTCGTACCAGCCTATATGTGACAGGTTCGGCTCAACCTCATAACCCCACCATGTTCCATCAGCATCCTGCGCAATCCAGCACACCCAGGCCGGAATTTCGCTAGAATCAACACTATAACTTTCGCTCATAATAACCGAGATTAAACAAAATACAAGACTATGGGAAGATACCGCACCCCGCAACCTGTGGGTTCAAAATACATCACCGCCGAAGGTCATAAGCGTTTGACTGAAGAGCACGATTACCTATGGAAAAAGAAACGTCCCGAGGTGACGCGGATCCTGTCTGCTGCGGCAGCGGAAGGTGATCGCTCAGAAAATGCCGAGTATATCTACCGAAAAAAGGAATTACGCGAGATCGATGCCCGGGTCCGTTTTTTACGCAAACGGCTTGAAGACATGGTGGTAGTTGACCGTATACCGGCAGATACTGAAAAAATTTACTTTGGCGCCTGGGTGACTATCGAAGATGATACCGGTACTGAGAAAACTTATCGTGTCGTTGGCCCGGATGAATTTGACCCCAAACTGGGTTATATCAGTATGGACTCACCGATGGGCAAAGCCCTGCTGGGCAAAGCCCTGGACGACGAGATCAGTATTACGGTTGAAACCAAAGAAGGGTCGAAAAAAAGTTCGTACATTATTAATGAAATAAGCTACAAGCCCTATGAAAACTGATTATTTTGAGTGTTTGTTTTTATAATAGCGCATAAAAAAAGCCCTCATAAAGAGGGCTTTTATTTTCCTGATACTCAGGACAGAAACAAACTTACCTTGGTGCTGGCGCGTATTGTTGCCGAGGTGCAGGTTGGGGCGCGTATTGTTGCTGAGGTGCAGGTTGTGGCGCATATTGAGGCTGTGGTGCGTAGCCTGGAGGAGGACCATAACCTGGAGGAGGGCCATAACCTGGAGGAGGACCATAACCTGGACCTGGACCATAACCTGGACCTGGGCCATAACCACCATAACCTGGAGGAGGACCGTAAGGAGAACCATAACCACGATAGCGGTAATAGTCATCATCGTCATCGAATTCCTGCTCCATTTCTTCCATCCAGTATCTTGGATCCCACTCATCATATGGATTACAGCCTGGAATCTCTCCAAAAGGCCCCATACATTCCCAGTCATCATCATCGTCCCAGAAAAATGCATAACTGCTTGTAGCAGCAAGCATTAAACCTATTGCCATAAATAGTTTCATTAGTACTTTCATTATTTACTCCGTCATCAGGATTAATTTTAAAACAGCTTCATTCTATGACAGTGTCAAAAACACTTCAATGACATGAGTCAAAACTTTGTGTCATAGTAAAGTGTCGAAATTAGTCACTCTTTAGCAACTTTAGCTACCATATATCTAATTCTCAACACAAAAGTACAGCATATGGAAAATACCAATATACACCAGCTCGAATCCACTACAGAGTTACTAAATTCCGCTATCGATCAGATTGGGCAGGTCATACTGGGCAAGAATGACCAGATCAAGCTCGCATTGACCTGTTTACTGGCCAGGGGGCACTGCCTGATCGAAGACCAGCCCGGTGTAGGCAAAACCACGTTGGCCCATACCATGGCTCGGGTTATGGGCCTTGATTTTCATCGCATCCAGTTTACCAGTGACCTGTTGCCTGCAGATGTTCTCGGGGTATCCGTTTTTAATCGAGAACAGTCACAATTTGAGTTTCACCCGGGACCAATCTTTTCCCATTTCATTCTCGCCGACGAGATCAACCGCGCCACACCTAAAACACAGAGTGCACTGCTCGAGGCCATGGAAGAGCACCAGGTGACAGTAGAAGGTGAAACCCGCGAACTGCCAGAGCCTTTTTTCGTCATCGCAACGCAGAACCCGACACACCAGATAGGCACCTACCCTTTGCCGGAATCGCAACTCGATCGTTTCCTGATGCGTATCGATCTCGGTTACCCTGACAAGGATGCCGAGCGTTTGCTGCTGGAAGGCGAAGACCGGCGCACCATCATCAATAAACTGGATCCCATATTTGATAAAGACAAGCTGTTTGCAACACAGAAACTGGCAACGACACTGCATGTATCACCGGCAATACTCGATTACATACAGGCCATACTTGAGTTCACTCGACAGAGCAGCGCGTTTGAATTTGGACTGTCCCCTCGGGGGGGGCTGGCACTACTAAACGCGGCCAGGGCCTTTGCCTTAATCGACGGACAGAAATATGTACTTCCAGAACATTTGCAACTGGTTCTGCCCGCGGTGGTCAACCACCGGCTTCCCGTACACATAGAAGCAGGCTCAAGACAACTGATGTCTGCCGCGCAACACATCATAGAGTCGACCAGCATCTCGTAATGTCTGCGTCGCTCAAAAACGTCACCAGTGTTTTTCGCTTAAACATCCTGTGGCCAGATTTTAGTCGCAGACCTGTTTTTAAATTCATTTCCAGGCGTAGCGGTCCGTTTGATGGCAAAGTGACTCTGACGCGTGACCGCGTCTACATCATACCGACTAAAGCAGGACTGATCTTTTCTCTGCTATTGATAACGTTATTGATCGGTTCGATCAACTATGAGAAGAACCTCGGTTTTATCCTGACCTTCCTGCTCGCCGGCATAGGAAATATTTTACTGTTGTCGACCTGGCGTAATATCGCTGGTCTTGAACTGAGCGGTAGTGATGCAACGGCCGTATTTTCGGGAGAACCTGCCCGCTTCAGCATTCAACTTATCAATCACCAGCTGTATGACCGTCATTCGATCGCGATCAGTCAACACGGCGATGAGCAGGATATCGTCGATTGTGCCGCGAACAGCCAACAGCTGATCACCTTTAAAACAAAGACGGCTCGACGCGGCAAGTTAGACGCCGGGCGCTTTCGCATCTACACCGAATTTCCATCCGGCCTGTTTATCGCCTGGACATGGGCAGATCTGTCGATGACATGCATCGTGTACCCGGCACCGGATAACAGTATCGAGTTACCCGTTTTTGATCATAGTGAAAGCGGTGAAACCGATACCGCCGGCCATGGTATGGAGAACTTTAGTCACCTCAGAAAATACCACCATGGTGACAATATAAACCGCATATCATGGAAAGCCGTGGCAAAGACAGACGAGCTCTTCACCAAGCAGTTCATCGGCGCAAAACCTTTGACCCACTGGATCAGCTGGAACGACATACCCGCTCAAGATACCGAACGACGCCTGTCGATGATGACAGCACTGGTCATCAACGCTGAGCAGAATCATCAATACTACGGCATCAGACTGCCTGAGAAAGAGATAGCACCGGACAGCGGAAGTGAACATTATCACCGATGTCTGACCGCATTAGCGCTCTATTAAGAAAAAGAACTGAAGTGAACATAAGCAGCGAAAAACCGAACCGTGACATCCTGATCTCTTTACTGATCGGAATCCACCTGTCAGCCCTGCCACTATATGCTGGCATGCCGATAGCGATAACCCTGCTGCTAGTAGTCCTCAGCCTGTGGCAGGTTGTATTGATAAAACAGAACAGGCCCAACCCCGGAAAGTTAGTACTGATCTCGATCATAATATTGTGTTTTATCATAGTACGATATTCATTCGGCCATATATTCGGACAGCAGCCCGGTATAGCGCTGGTGACCCTGATGACCATACTTAAACTGTTCGAGACCAAGAACAACCGGGACTGCTATATCATCATCTACAGCGCATTTTTCATCATCGCCAGCAACTTCTTTCACTCCCAGTCTATCTGGCTGATCCTTTACGTATTTTTTGTCGTTACCTCTTTAGTGACCATATTAATCGCCCTCAGTGACAGGTTAAACACTGTACCGTTAACAGGCCGCTTCAAACTGGCATCACGCTTTATCATCTATGCGCTACCCATGATGCTGGTATTATTTTTCCTGTTTCCCAGGATACCGGGGCCACTCTGGGGACTACCTGAAGACGCCTTTACCAGCCGCACAGGATTGAGCGAAGAGATGTCCCCCGGCAGCATAAATCGCCTGATCAGCTCATCGGCGATCGCATTCCGCGTTAAGTTTGAACAGCAGATACCACGGCACAGTCAACTCTACTGGCGTGGCGCAGTATTGTCTGATTATGACGGCAGGACATGGCGACGTAATGATGCCCCTGCAAGCGCTCAGGCCAACATCCGGTACGACGAGAATCCTGAAAACAGTTTTCGTTACACGATCACACTAGAACCAACTAACCTGGACTGGCTACTCACTCTTGAGTACCCCAAACCCGTGGATGGTTCGGCTTACGATCTCCAGTACAGTTTAAACCGTGAAGCAATGCTGCTCACGAAGAACAAGATAAACAATGTTACCAATTACACGATTGAGTCACAGGCCAGTTCCAGCAACCAGGCCTTATTCGATCAAGAGAGCTATAAGAACCGTCTTTTACCGGTACAGCTAAACCAAAAAACGTTAACACTCGCAAAGCACTTACTACAGTTATCGGCTTACGACGCACAACGTTATATCAGTAACGTGCTCTCATATTTCAGAGATAATGAATTTGTCTACACGCTAAACCCGGATCTGCTTGGCGATGATGCCATGGATGATTTTTTATTTTCAAGTCGCCGAGGTTTTTGTGAGCATTATGCCAGTGCGTTCACCTACCTCATGCGTGCGGCAGGTATCCCCTCCCGTGTCGTTATCGGCTATCAGGGCGGGAGGATGAACCCGCTCGATGATTATATGATAGTCCGCCAATCTGACGCTCACGCATGGTCGGAGGTCTGGATCAATGGTTTATGGCAACGTGTTGACCCTACTGCCGTAATCTCACCAGAGCGGATCGAGCACGGCATACTAAATGCCGGGCTGGAGAGGGGTCGACTGCCATTGTTACTGGTATCAAACAGCTCATTCATCAAAAACGCTGCTTTCCTATACGACAGTTTTCAGAACAGATGGAACCAGTGGGTCATCGGGTATGATCAGAAAAGACAGTATGATCTACTAAAATCTTTTGGACTTGATAGTGCAAGCCCTTCGAACCTCATACTGCTATTAGTGATCTGCCTCACGATCTCGGCCCTGATCGTCAGCTGGTTCATACTTACACACAACACCGTGGAGAAAGACCGCATAAAACACCACTACAATTTATTGTGCCTGAAATTACAGCGCCACGGTATTCAACGGGACTTGAATGAGGGGCCTGTTGATTTTGAAAACCGAATATATAAGGAGCATCTGCTTGCAGATAAAACTAAAAACGACCTGGCATTTATCTTCAAAGCCTATCGCTCACTGCATTACGGCAACCAGTCTAATGTCGACCTGGTAAATACTTACATTAAAAAGATCAGGCTTTTAAAAATTCGCAGACGATAATCGAACTAACGACAGCGGAAAAACAGGAAACTCAATTGATATGCGAATCGATAAATTCGCGTAAAAAAGATAGTGGTTTGGCACCGCTAAACCGTGCAAGTTCTTCACCATTCATGATCAACAGCACCGTAGGAAAACCTCTTACCTTGTAATGACCGGCAAGTTTCATATTCTCGCCTTCATCAACTTCGACCTTGGCCAGCAACAACTCACCTTCATATTCACTGATAAGTTTTTTCAATACCGGAGCGATCACCAGGCAAGGCGAACACCACTCTGCCCACAGGTCAACCAGTATGGGTTTATCATTCGATGCTTTAACAACAAGGTCTTCATATTGCTCATAATCAACATCAAATATTAACTTTTCTTTATTTAACACTATAACGCCCGTCAATCGACCATAAAAGGCAGATTATACAATGTCGCACCGCAACGCGTTATAATAGCTAACAAATTTTATCGGATAGAAACATGAGCGCTATAACCATCGAACATAATGTCACACCTGCAAAACTCGACGTACTATACGTTGATGACTGGCCGGTCTGGTCAAAAGGCGTATCTGAATTTGACTGGACTTACGATAAGAAGGAAACCTGTTACATCATCGAAGGCAAAGCAATCGTCACACCGGAAGATAGCGAACCGGTAACCATACAGGAAGGTGACATGGTATTTTTCCCACAGGGCATGAAGTGCGTGTGGAAGATAATCGAGCCAATCGAAAAACACTATATCTACGAATAATTAAAAGGGTATCGATATGGAACTCTGGCAACAGTTACTGGCAGGCGCTTTAGGGCTCCTGGTTCTTTTCATGTTTTTCCCCGGCATCAAGGCCACCATGGAAAAAAGCAAAAATGCTGAAGAAAAACACTGGGGCACACTGCTGTTAATAACCATCGTGCTGATCGCCTTCGTGTTATTGATGATTAACTCAGTACAGTGATCAACTAAAGATTAAAACGGTGGAAGCATCGATCAGCCAGAGCGGCGGATCTGAGGCCGATGAGAATATATCCATGACGACGCTTTGTCTTTACAACTTAAGTCAGTATGGGCAGAGCGTTTCTTATTACTTTAACGATAACTTCGTCACCAACCACTGCATGGTCGGTGCCTGGACGAATAGCGAAAAAATCACTACACCGAAAGCGATCGACTGAATCGTCCACCAGTATTCCAGGCTGGTCGGCAGGGATAGTGCCAGCGCCAATGTAACCGCACCTCGTAACCCACCCCATACCATCACTGACTGAGCAGCGAAGGTCACCTTCAGTTTTTTGAAAAATGAAAATAATAACAGTACGCCATAAACACTGATCGCCCTTGCTAATATCAATGACAAAATGGCGATCAACATTGCCAACCAGCGTTGTTCGAACATCTCGAGCGTAATAACAGCGCCCACGATCAGGAACACACTGACATTAGCGATGTGCGATAACACATTCCAGAGATATTCATTTTTCATCTCTGAGTCACGATTGCCGGCATCACGATGCAGCACTAGCGAATAACTCAACGCCGCCAATAGCGTCGACATCACACCCGAGACCATGAAATGTTCGGCCAGCAGGTATGAACCATATGCTACTAATAAACTTATCACTCCAACCGGGAACTGCTGCTTAACCCTGTTCTGTAAAAAACCAGAAACCAGCCCGACGACCAGTCCCGTCAGCGCTCCACCCAGAAAGATTACGATAAAACGAATCACCACATCCAGTATCAAACCCATATCGCCCGCGACCGTCATCCCGGAAGTCGCTGTTGCAATGGATAAGAACAGGCTAAACAGGACGATGGCCGTGGCATCATTAAACAGGCTCTCGCCTTCTAGCAATACACTGATACGTCCAGGTGCATTCATCTCTCGTAACTTTGCGACCACGGCAACAGGGTCTGTCGCCGCCAGTATAGCGCCAGTGATAAGCGCCGCGATCCAGGGGAAACCTGACTCATGGCCTATGCCATAAAAAAGTAATGCCGCAACGATCAAACTGGTCAGCAACATCGCGATGACTGACATAGTCAGGATGATAACGAGGTTGTTTCTTAGTTGCTGCTTATCGATATTGTATGCTGACTCGAACACCAGCACAGGGATGAAAACATAAAAAATCAGTGACTGGAAATTATCAGAACGGATGCCGGTATCGATACCCATATAGACCAATAGCTCTGAAGTCAGGTATCCCAGGATGACCAGGGCACTTGCAAACGGAAGACGCATTAAGCGTGAGATCGGTTGCGCGATTAGTGACAGCCCGAGTATAAGAACCAGGGCGAGTATGACGTGCTCGATAACCATGGTGGTGTGACAAGGCGCCTATCGATTAATTCACTTGCTGCCAGCTAACCCAGTCAGAATGATTTTCTGCGACATGGAACAGCGCTGCGATAACATGCCTGTCGTATCGGTCATCTGCTTCAGATAACAAAATATCCAGCACCTCTTTGACGGGCATACCGGGGCGATAGGCCCTGGAACTGGTCATAGCAACAAACGCATTTGCCACTGACAGGATCCGCGACTCCTGGAAGATGGCGTCACCAGAAACACCATTCGGGTATCCGCTACCATCGAGACACTCATTCTTCTGCTGCACGAACTCAATGACCGGCCCGTCAAATTCGAGGTCTTTTAATATCTCCACGCTGTAGTTAATATTCTCTCTCAACATTAACTCTTCGGCAGGCGTTAACGGTTCCATATTCGTCAATACTTCTGCGGGTATGTATAACTTACCGATATTAGCCAGCAGGGCGGCCATCGCCAGGATATCGATGCGGTCTTTTGACAGGCCCATTGCCTGTGCGATAGCTATAGCGACCTCTCGCGTTCTTTCCGAATGATGCGCACAATGCGGGTCATGCTTATCGATGACCTGTGCCAATGTAGCGATAATGCCGTTCATCAGACGATTGTGCCGGCCCTGCGCATCTTTTAACTCGGTGATATCATGCATCACATAGAGGTGCGACTGCTTGTAATCCGGATGACGCAACGCGACGATCGACACATGGTAATCATGGCGCCTGTCTTTAAACTCGAGCCGCATCTCCCTGTTACGCATATCGCCCTCATCGTCAGCCGGCTTTAACTTCAGCAGCTGATCCGTTATCTCTGTGTTAAAGATGTGATTCAATGCTTTGCCGCGGACATCCACATTATCGATGGAGAATGATCGCGCCAGCGCATCGTTGATAAACACTAGCTTATTCTTATGATCCAGTAAAAATATATGGTCATTGATGCTATCACCCACTGCATTTAACAATGCCGCACGCGCCTCAAGCCTCCTCGTTGCTTTCTGTAAGCGCAGACTGGTGGAATGCCGCCATATCGCGATAAAGCTTATCGTTATGACAAAAACAGCCAGCAGGAAGATCGTTAAAATGAACTGTTGATGTGAAGTGGATTCGGCCAGTGCCTCGGAGACATCTATCTTCTGCACCAGGATCATCGATGTATTCCTTATCTTTCTCGCCGTTGCCAACACCTCGACATGTCGGTAATCCTGCATCACAACGTTTTCGCCTATATTTTGAAGGACTGCGATAGCGGCCAGATTTGAACCATGCACATCGGCTCCACGTGACAGGTTATGGAAGATCTCATAGCCATTTTTTAACGGACTTAGATAAGTAACGCTGCTGTCATCCTTCATGACCAGCAATGTTTCTTCTGTACGTATAGTCACCCATTCTTTCAACAGCAGCTCAAACAGATTATCTTTCGGATTGATCACCGCGACGACTGCTGCTTTGATATCGTCCGGGTTCAACGACTGCACGGAATTAACCGGAACGACGATGATGATGCGTGGTTGTCTCTCTGCGGAATCATAAACACTCGATATGTAAAATGTTTTATTCGCGACCGCATACTCAAAGCTCGTAAAAACTTCGGCATCATCAAGCGGGAAATAACGTGTGGCTAGCAAAACACCTGAACTGTTGACGATGGCGATACCATCGTTCACTTTATTCTCGACGTTGCTATTAATTTTTTTGATCGGTGTGAATACATCGGCCTGGTCAGCTGTTGCATTGATGAGATTTTTTAAATGATGCAACTGGCCACGGCCCGTCTCATCATCCGGTTGCACCCTCGGATCCTGCTGGCTGACGTATAATTGCAACAGAGGGTTATTGGCCAGAGTATCAATATTTTCCAGCTGTTCATCAAACCAGTCTTCAACTGCGTATTGCTGAGATTCGGCCATGATACTCAGTCGTGCCTGCCATGCATCGAGGTCTCGTTGCTTTTCAGCTGACACATATTGAAATACCAGCCAGATACTGCCACTTATAAACAGCAGCAATAAAACGAAAGCTATCGATGCGGGTTTGTTATTCACAGTTCACCTTTACACCCTTGCACGTTATGGACAAGTTAAAAGATATGGCATTAATTTGGCACATGCATCCACCAGTTATTTTCATTCACCGAGTAGACCGGTACGTAATGAAAGATATCAGCATGTGATATCACTTCTTCTATCTGATTATCCAGTATCAGGATATCGTTACCATATCTGATCGCCATCACTGCATGCGGGATCCTGAGATTGGTATCCTGAACCACCACCACTCGCATAGCACCCACATCATGCCCCAGCCACTTCATCGACAGCATCTTGATGATGGCATAATCTTCGCAATCGCCATTATTCAATAAAAATTCTTTTGGTGTTGCCCAGTAATCAGCAATTCCATAGTTCTCGATATCCAGGATATAGTCTTTATCATTGGCATATTTGTTCACCCTTTTTATCTGTTGCTTCAAGGGCAGGTGTTTGATGTCTCTCAAAAAGGACTGCCACTGCAATAGATGACACTGGTTAAATGTAGCCGCCTTGCAGGATGATGAATCTTTTATATTTAACAGATGGCGCTCGAGGACAGACAACCATTGCGGGAACATGCTTAAATTTTCTTTCCGTATTTCCTGGTAACCGAACAAACTGGTGGGCATGGAAGACGCCATACGAGCCGACCAAACATTAGAATTTGCCAGTAAAAAGAGTATGATAAGCAAACATTGCGTTTTTTTAACCATCGGCAGGTATAATACTCAACTTGACAACATCCTGCACTACTTAGTTTTACATGAATATTATTAGCTCAAAAACATTAACCGCCACAATTACAACCCTGCTGTTTGCATCGCTATTTCTCGATCCGGTCTTCGCCGATGAGAGTAAAACTGATGAGACCATGACGGATGAGCATGCGCAGAAAATCTTTGAAGCCGCCATGGAAGAACGCGATAGCGGAAAAGTTTTTGATGCAATCGAAAAATTTGAATATATCCTAAGTCGAAGGCCATCGCTGAATCGCGCACGGCTTGAACTTGCCGTCAGTTATCATCACGCCAACAAGTATGATGATGCGCTACGTGAATTTCAAACAGTACTCGATAATCCGGATACACCCGAGAAAGTTCGTCTCGCCATACTTGCCTATCTTGGCCAGCTGACGAGTGACGAGGTCAAACCCCGTACAGAGCACAGCTTCTCTTATTACACCAAGGCCGGTGTGATGTATAACACCAATATAAACTTTGCTCCGCTGCGTGGCACGGATACCATTCCCGACGGGCAGGACACGGCCTCACCGGGCCTCGATACATTTTTTAGTGCGTCACACCGATATAAAGACAACAAGCCTTTCAATACGGCAGGCGCTGCAACACATTTTGAATGGCAGAGCCAGGTTTCGTGGACCGGTAACAACTACACGCGAAATAACGACTTCAGCCTGAATATTTTCAGTGCCAGCACCGGCCCTGCATTTATCTCAACCGGACGCTGGACTGGCGCGGTCAACCTGCAGGTAGACCAGACTTATTTCGGCAGCTCAACTCTCGGCACTTTCGTATCACTCAACCCGTTAATCACTTTTGATCTCGGTAACTACCGCGGCCTCACCTTTGAACTGTCATACACCGATAATGATTTTAAGCGTCCGGAAGACGAAGGTCGTGACGGTAACACCTTGCTGGGCGGCGCCGCATATTCAACATTGTTGGGGGATGCCGACAATGGGCTGGAAGCTGGTTTCAGACTCACCGACCATACCGCGGATGATGATCAGTTTGGATTTAGTAGTGAAGAGATATATTTTGGCGGATTTATGACCTTCGCCAAAACCAGTAACGTCTACCTTAATCTCAACTTTGAACAATACGAATACGATGCAGCTGACCAGCTGGCAAGCAACCCGCCAACCGTCAGAGACGAGATTGAGAGCCGATACGTATTAGGTTACAACTATGATTTCAGCAGTGGTTATTTACAGGGCTGGACATTAAATACTCATTTTTCATACACCCGAAATAACTCAAATGTCGATTACTACAATTACGACAGAAAGATATTCGCCATCAACCTCGCCCGCTACTTTATTTAACGCCGAAGCACACTGGAATATTTAAACAGGACTTAATAAGCTACTGACACTTATTGATAGAATGTCTGCAAATATCAATATTATGTAAACAATCTCAACAAGATTGTCTGCTGCTTTTTTGACCAAAACGGCACTAATGGTTAATAATTATCCAGCACGGTCACTAACTGTATATAATATCGACATATGTCGGTTTTATATACATTCTGTGTCTTTGTTAACCACATCACAGATTCTGACGCTTCAGTAGAAAACAGAAAATATTGGTGATAAGCTACAAGACATTGAAATTATTTGATTTTATTCAGCAACCAAGTCTAAAATCGTACTGCATAAAATAACGAATATGTCACTGCAAGCAGACCAGGTATTAGCAGATATGCATAATGTTAATATTATTTTTTACAGTATGCTGAATGTTGGCACATATATATAGTCAATTATAATTGATTAATGGTACTTGCGACTTAGAACAATCGCTAACCCGCTGAAATTATTAACTTAATGTATATTTGGCACAACTTGTGCAACTATTTTTTATAAATAAAATATAAATGCTTTAAAAAAGATGAGAACCAAATGAGCGACACTCAAAATAAACCATGTAAGCACAATATGCTTACACAGAAACTTGCACTAATCTTCACGCTGATAACTGCTTCAACAATGTCTGCCGCAGAATTGAAATGGCAAGACTCTGATGAGAACAGCGAATCAGAAGTCGCCTATGTAGACTCGGTTACAAAATGGGGCGCATGGGAGCTAGATATAGAACCTGCAGCTGGTGGCCTGACACCACCATCAACCGGTGCATTGAACGCACGTAATAGTAAAGTTACATTGCGTACTAATAGCATTGCCGCACTGGCGCCACCGACTAAACCACCGGCTATCATACAGTCACCGATTATACCGCCGGTCATCCCTGCTGCTCCACCGGCACCACCAGTTCCAGTCACGCCACCGATTGGCGGACCAACTGACGGCCTTTTTTAATTAACTAAACAATCGCTATGAAATTATTGCACTTTTTTTATCTTACAGTTTTTTTCCTGTTCAGTAATGTACAGGCAGCGACCATATACGAGATACAGAGTGGTGTATCTATTTACGCCGATACTTTAGAAGATAAAACAGGCGTATATTTCGATCAAACATTCAAAGATTTTACTTCATCATCACCATTAACCAGGTACGAACTAGCCGCAGATGTAACTGGTAGTGATCTGACAAGTTACGCCTGGACACCGAATGCTCATCTGCCATCAACCAAGCTATCGGGCATAAACCCAGTCGGCAACTCCTACGTGGATCTGGGCTTTAACGGCAAAATTTACAATGGCGATGGCGATGATCTCGTACTATTTTTTGCCGGCAACGGTACAAGCTTATCTACCGGCATCGTGCCATACTTGTTTTCCCTTGATATAGGTGCGGATGGAAGCATCGAAGTCTCAAACTCAGAGGTAATTACCGACAAATCATCAGATATATATGGCGGTGCTTTCTACGCTTCATACGCGGTGATAGATCTGGATGAATACGGCTTTGATAGGAGCACCCCGCTGGGTGATATCCGAATCCACCTTGGTGATAACAGCATGCCTGCGCTAGCTGCTCTAGGTGCATACCATACTACTGCAGTCGTACCCCTGCCTCTGCCGATCATCTTATTCAGCTCAGGACTCGCTTTTCTAGGCTGGATAGGACGCAGGAAATCTGCTTAACCCTTTCGCTAACACAGACGTAAAGATTAAAGCAGCCTCCTCCGGGCTGCTTTTTTTCTCATCTATACAAATGTTATAATCTGCCTTCAGATCAATCCATCCCCTCTTACCCTATGTCTACACTACCCAACTCTGAAAAAAAAAGGGCCGTCGCCCTGATATCAGGCGGCCTTGATTCATTGCTCGCCGCAAAAGTCATGCTCGAGCAGGGCATCCATGTAGAAGGCATCAACTTCTATACCGGCTTTTGTGTCGAAGGACATACCCACGCAATTCGAAAAAAAGATAAAGCAAAACCGAAGAGAAACAATGCACTGTGGAGCGCCGAGCAGTTAGGCATCAAATTACACATCATCGATATCATCGATGAATACAAAGACGTGTTGATCAATCCGAAGCATGGCTACGGCGCCAACATGAACCCCTGCCTGGACTGCAAGATATTTATGGTCAGCAAGGCGAAACAGTGGATGGAAGAAAACGGCTTTGATTTCATCATCACCGGTGAGGTCATGGGACAGCGACCGATGTCACAGCGCAAAGACCTGCTTCCCGTCGTAGTCCGGGAATCCGGTGCCGATGACCGGCTGGTCAGACCATTATGCGCAAAGAACCTTGCTGCAACACTACCTGAGCGTGAAGGCTGGATAGACCGCGAAAAGATGAAAGGCTTCAGTGGTCGCAACCGTAAACCGCAGATGGCATTAGCAAAAGAGTATGGTTTTGAGGATTACGCGACCCCGGCCGGCGGCTGTTGCTTCCTTACCGATAAAAGCTATTCCGACAAGCTGGTTGACCTATGGCAGGCAAGAAATAAAAAGGAATATGAACTCGATGACATAATGCTGCTGAAGGTTGGCAGGCACTTACGTCCAGAACCACATTTTAAACTGATCGTCAGTCGTGAAGATGGCGAGAACAAATTTTTGCAGGGTTACAAGAAGCACTTCGGTTACATTGAGATAAAAAGCCATAATGGTCCGCTGACATTAGTCGATGGCGAATTAAGTGACGAGGATTTTAAACTCGCATCTCGTATAGCGGCGCGCTTCAGCCAGGGAAGAGATGCTGATATGGTCACGGTTAAAACCACGACAAAAGATGGCGAAGAAAAGCAGTTTGATATCCCGCCTATGCCTGTATCAGAGATAAAGCAGGAATGGTACATCTAGAATCCTTCGAAGCATAAATAATGAGCTATTACACTTTAGATGCCCGCAACTCCCTGTGCCCGATGCCGGTCATAAAAACGCAGAATAGAGTTGCTGAATTACAACCCGGTGATCTTTTAGAAGTAACCTGCACAGACCCTGGCGCACTAAATGACATACCTGCCTGGTGTCGTATTAATGGCCACATGGTAAAAGAGACTCGTGAAGATGATGGCGAAGTTGTTATCGTTGTGCAGGTGGCCCCATAACTATAAGAACCACCTGAAACCAGTATTTATTATTTAGCAATATATTTTTGTACATCATCCAGTTTTTTCACGACTGGCTTCTGCATGTTTATATAACGTGGCATAGATTCTACTTTTTCAAGTGCCTGCTGTTGCGTAGTATAGTTTCCTGATAACAACACATATTTTGTGATGCCTTTATCTTCGGCTTCGAAATATGACAACGAGTCTTTCAGGTAATGATTATAATGTTGCGCCAGCTCATACATCGCACTTTGATTGTCCACGTAAGCCAACTGAACGATAAAATTTTGTGCCGGCAGTTCGGCGAGCCATTGCGCACCATGAATGACATTGTCATTTCCGATCTCACTGAATGGCGACTCATTTGTTAAACGGCCTTCGACACTCTGAACCTGATCCTGCATATTTTTCATCTTGTGTTCAACCAGGGCGATTTCTTTATCCATCTCCTGCTGCATCGTCAGGTTCAATTGCTCGACCTTGTCTTCCAGGGCAGCTAATGAATCACTGGTCGCCACTGAAGCACTCGTCTGCATCTGCTGCAAACTTGTTATCTGGCCATCAACTTTTTCACTGTTACCTGCAATCACTGCATCGGTAGCATCAAACTGGCTCTGCTGCGTAAAATAGATCACAGCTGTAACTATCAGCAGCAAAAGAAAGCTTGCTGTGAAGATATTGAAGTGCTTGCTCTCACGGCCAGCAAGAACGGCGATTTTATCGGTGAGATCAGCACTGGCTCTCTGCAAACTCGTGATCAATGACCCATGGTTGTGTGTTATATCTTCAAGCGCACGGGTCTTTTCTCTTAGATCGTCCAGACCACTGGATAGAAAATTTGTACTCAGTTTCAGCTGCTCAACTGAAGACTGTATATCCTGACTCTTGACCGTTAACTCCGCAGAAGATATCTCCAGAGTCGTCGCACGCTTTATGATGGCTTCATCGACGGACTGCAGCTTGAGGATCCTCGCTCTATTATTTTCCACGGATGACACGATCACATCTGTTTTATCTTTGGTAGTGTTCGACAGGTTCTCAATCTCTGCGATCACGTGTGCTTCGAACTGCAGCATCTTCTCCGTGGTAGTCTGGATTTTCTGGCCCAGTAGATCACCCGTCAATTTTGACGTTTCGACCAGGTGGTTAACACGAGAGACTACTTGCTCATTCTTATGTGCAAACTCGTTTGTTTGCGCGATGGTCGATTGTTCGAGCGTCTTGATACCAGTTGCTGACTGTTCTGCAACAGTACTCACATCACCATCGAGTTTCTGGATATCAGTATCGATCCGTGAAGATATCTGGAGTAACGCTTTATAGGCGTTATCGATCTCACCCAGGCGTTTGTAGGTTTCAGAAACTTTTGCAGTCAGGTCGGTATCAGTATCCCCCAGACGGTCCAGGCCTTCCTCTACACTACTATTGATAGAGCTCAGTTCGGCACGAAGTTGTGCAAGATCGGTATCCAGTGCAGTAATTTTATTATTGATGTCCTTACCGGTATTGACCGTGTTGTTCTCATCAAAAGTTATTATCTTTGATTCTCTGCTTTCGGTTGATACATCAGTATCGACAGCTGCTTTTTCAGGTATAGCGTCATCTGTAGGAATTTTTTCAGGGCTCATAGTTTTGGCTCAAATTAATTTATTAGGACAAAAAACAGGCATAAAACGATGCAGCCGCCTGCGCGCGAAGCGGGATTATAGCATATTAGTATTCTCTAATATTTTCTAAATTATAGCCCGTCTGTCGAATAAACCTGATATTACTGCAGGCTCATATCTATTAATAGATAATTTTCGACTAGCCTGATGGGAGACATTCAATGTAAACAAATAAAGTAGAGTGACTAAAGGTCCAGCAGTAATTTTAGCGGCACGCGCATGCCCGCAATCTTGCAGACCTGCTGACCATAACCATAAGGGAACATTATGTATCCAACCACCGGTTGATAAATGCAGCTACCTCTTCAGCTGCATTTATATTGAGTAATGGCATCTCGCCAGTGTCCAGTTTTCCGTCAGAAGCAACAGCGATCACCGAGTCGTCCTCAGGGTAAATTAATTTTTTGCCGGTCGCAGAACGATGCAGCTCAATCTTTGCAAAAGGCAGGTGTTTGAAACCTTCGACCATGACCAGGTCGATATGCTCCAGATCCAACCTGTTTATGAGCTCGCCCAGGTCAGGTTCTTCTGGAATCTCGTACTCTGTTATCACGGCACAGCGTTTATCAGATGCCAGCATTACCTGGTCAGCACCCGCTTTGCGTAATTCGTAACTATCTTTTCCCGGTTTATCAATTTCAAAATCGTGATGCGTCTGTTTTATTATGGCTACACGAAGGCCCTGTAATTTCATCAAGGGCAGCAACTTCACCAGCAATGTCGTTTTGCCGGTACCGGAATAGGCAGCGAAACCCAGCACAGGTTTTGCAAACACCTTTAATTTACTCTTATCTTTTTCCATTAATCACACTTCCCGGTTATCCTGATTGCAGAGATGGCCGACCAGACCTACTAGTAAATCCGGGCACACTCATATTATGTTCACATAGCCAGTAATGATGCTACCAAGCTCTTGATGAAGAGGAATTTTAGATCATCTTTTTCCAGTTCTGTAGTCTCTGCATATACAGAAACACTCTCACTCGACATGATCGCTTAAGCAGCGATGATGGCAACATATTTTTTAAGTGTTCGACGTTTAAATTTCAGGGAGTACTAAATCATTAGCATGTTCAATCATCTTTGAAATATTCATAACTTCTCTACATGGTTTCAAGTATATAAAGCAAAAAAAAAGCGCTCATCACCACTAGCGGAGTCTGCATGGGCAATGAGCGCTATTGCTCAAGTGATTAGCTATAATCATAAGGACCGGCCACCATTGGCCGATACACTTGTAATAGTGAACTGCAGGTTCTGTGCCAACTCATGCTGATAGCGATTGTAGCTAGAGATTAGTCAGATCTTGACTGATTTTGAATATTAGAATGCACTAAATTAAAGCGTTATTTACACACGATGTTCAGAATTGGTGCGGTGACTTGCAGTCACCTGTGCTCTAATGTTTCGGCTCCCTAAGTGGGAGACAAATTATTGATTTAATTGACAACTCGTTTTTTATATTCCCTAATAGTTTTTTTAATTAGGACATTTAGGGCTTCTAATTGTAGTTATGTGTAAAAAGTAGATGATAACTTATAGAGAGGCAGTAACATCAGATGCAGAAGAGGCATGCGACGTATTGATTAAATCAATCAATACAATATGTGCCCCTTTCTATAATAACGATAAAGATACTATCTCTGAATGGTTGGAAAATAAAACACCAGATAATGTTAAAAAATGGATTGAGTCAGAAAATACTTATTGTGTTGTAGCAGAAGATGCTGAAAATAATTTAGTAGGATTTTCATGCATTTCAGGAGAAGAAATTATGCTTCTTTATGTTACGCCAAAAGTACTATATAAAGGCGTCGGCAAAAATATGTTAGCCAAGCTAGAAAGCCATGCTCGTTTGTCGGGAATTAAAGATATTAAAGCGGTCAGCAGTCTCTCTGCGAAGGATTTTTATGAACGAAATGGTTATGTACAGAATGGAGATCCAAAATATGTCGGACAAATTTTAGGAGACTTCCCATTAATCAAAAACACATAACAAATCGTTCGTGTGGGAATTTCACTACGCTGCGCTTCGTGAAATCCCCACAACTCAAACGTTATGTTTATAAACCAATCGCTGTAAATATTAATAAGGAGAGTAGGAATGGAAACTAATGCTTTACCTAAATACGATATGAGTGACAATCCCACAAATTGCTGTCCGAGATTTAATCCAAAAGGATGGGACGAACAAGAACTTCATTTTAAAGACAAACTGTTTGTGAAAGCAAAAACCAGAAGTATTTTACATATTCCTATCAATATGGGGTCTGTTTTTCCGAAAACATTTTCCTCCATTGAAAAAGCAAACGCAAAAGATGACAACGATTTTATTGTCTTATCTTATGACCCATCTTCATGGACTGGAGAACACTATTTCTCAGTTAACAAAAATGTTCCCAGTCAGGAAATGGTTCACATGACGGGTGATTATTTGACAAAGGTGTTTGAGGGTCCCTATAAAAACGCGCCTAAATGGGAAAAAGAAATGAAAGCGTTGGTAGAGAACAAAGGAAAGCATGTCAAAAAAACATATTTTTTCTATACTACGTGTCCGAAATGCGCCAAATTTTATGGTAAAAATTATATGATAGCTGTATCAGAGATTGAATAAGACCAAACATAACAAGGCACCCCAGTTGACCTCCAAAAGCGGCGCTTTGCTTGCTTTTGGGTCAACTGAGCTTAATCGTTATGTGAGTAATAAACACTTGCCCGCATAAAAGAGAATTACTATGAATGCACATTTAACTAAAATTGCATTTCTTTCTGGCGCAGCTTATTTTTGTTGCATGGCAACGGCTCATTTTTTCAGCATAAAAGTTCCAATTCTATTTGTGTACTACGACATTCCTTTTTATGCCTATCAAGATAAAATTATTTCTTTTGCAGTATGTGCGTACATCGCTTTATTCTATTCTGCATCCCAACATCGAACAGTAGCATTAAACGCTATTATCGTTCTTGCAATAACGGTGGTAGGTTTAAGCTTTGTTAATGTATCAAGCGCGCTAGCATCAGTACTACAGGACGGACAATCAACAATACCTTATTGGCTACAAACCGGTGCAATTGCTGGCTATTTAATAATATTATTGGCGTTATATATCAAAGATGGTAAAACACATAACAAATCGTTCAAGCATGATCTTCGCGTTAATTAATTTCCGTTTTTATCATTCATGGATAATCAATTGTTGAACTGGCCAGGCATTATCAAACATTCGGGTGATGTAGAGTTAACTTACATCAGCGATCAGACCAAATGGGATAACGATAGCGATCTCCATCACTTTGAGTTTGATGAATCTGACTATCTCATCGATTCCACTGGCAAACTATTTAATCTGAGCAAACGAGAAGATGAATATGTAAAACCTGAGTCCAGCGGTAGGTCAATGGCGCTGGATGAAATACTAGGACTTATAAAAGCGCATGCGGCACAAAAAGGCTCATGCTGTGTCGCCAAGATATATGCGCCGACGATAGATGAAGCATTCAGGATAGTTGCATCATTGGAAGAAACCTAACGTATCGCTCAAGCCGTCACCGCCTGGTGACTCGATGTGTTCGCGCCCACTCAACAGGCGTTATCTAAATGGTAACTTAGGGCTTGTGAATTTATATGTTACAAGTTTATTATTAGGTAAAGCTTCTTAACCTGTAAGTTGCTATTTAGGTCCGGAAAATTCAGGGGCAATGAACTCGGCGGTTAATCATAACGATATGACGCCAGTTCTCAATATGGAGTCAGCATATGGCAAAATTAAAAGTTAACGGCAAACTCGTCGATATCGATGTGGACGACTCCACGCCCCTGCTATGGGTGCTGCGCGAGCAACTGGGCCTGACAGGCACCAAGTATAGTTGCGGCATCGGAATCTGCGGCGCCTGCACCGTGCATCTCGATGGTGAAGCGGTGCGCGCCTGCCTCATCCCGGTTTCTGCACTCCAGGCAACACAGGAAATCACCACTATCGAAGGGCTGTCAACCGAAGGCGATCACCCTCTACAGCAGGCATGGCAAAAACTCGATGTGCCACAGTGCGGATACTGCCAGCCGGGCATGATCATGAGCGCTGCTGCCCTGCTGAAGACCAATCCCGATCCCAGCGATGCCGATATCGATGCAAACGTGACCAACATCTGCCGCTGCGGCACATTCAACCGGGTGCGTCGCGGCATCCATCTTGCTGCCCAACTTGATATCAACGGCAATTCGGACAGCCATGATGGCAGCACCGAGCGCGGGGAGGCATGATGATGAAGAAACAACGTGTCAAAATCTCGCGCCGTGATTTTCTTATCGGCAGTGCAACCGCTGGTGCCGGTTTTTCTCTTGGCCTCTATCTACCCCCGGATGGCGGCGTGGCACTGGCTGCAGAGCAGGCCTCCGCCACTACACCTGACGATAATGCCGAAGTTAACGCATGGGTCGTTATTCATGAAGACGATACTGTCATCATCCGTATCGCGCGTTCAGAGATGGGGCAGGGCACGCTCACCGGCCTGGCACAACTGGTTGCCGAGGAGCTCGAGTGCGACTGGTCCAAAGTTGAAACGGAATATCCGACGCCGGGGCAGAGTCTTGCCCGTGACCGGATATGGGGCAGTTTCTCAACCGGTGGCAGCCAGGGTATCCGCGGCAGTCATTTATATGTGCGCAAGGGTGGCGCGGTTGCCCGCGAGATGCTGATCGAAGCCGCCGCTGAAAACTGGGACGTGCCGAAGGATGAGTGCAGCGTTTCGGCAAGCCTGATTACCCATAAACCCACAGGACGCACCACGACTTACGGCAAGGTCGCCGCGGCGGCGGCCGAGATGATTCCGCCGATCGAAGTCGAGCTGAAGGATCCGAAGGACTGGAAGATTATCGGTAAGCCAGTCAAACGACTGGATACCGCTGATAAACTGACGGGCAAGCAGGTCTTCGGGGCCGATCTAAAGCTGCCCGGCATGCTCAATGCCAGTATTAAAGCTTGCCCGGTGTTCGGCGGTAAACTCGCCTCTTTCGACGCCAAAAAGGTGAAAAAGATGGCCGGCGTGCGTGCGGTGGTAGCGGTTGAAGACAATGCGGTTGCCGTCGTTGCTGATACCTGGTGGCAGGCGAAGACGGCGCTGGACGCACTGCCAGTCACCTGGGACAAGGGAGCAAACGCCGACGTCAGCAGTGCTTCGATTGCACAGATGCTGGATGAAGGTCTAATCGCCAAAGAAGCCTTCGTCGGCAACACGGCGGGGGATGCGAAAACAGCACTGAAGGGCGCCGCGAAGAAGGTCGAGGCGACCTATGCATACCCTTTCCAGAATCATGCCACCATGGAACCGATGAATGCCACCGCGTTATGGACCGAGGATCGTTGCGAGGTCTGGTGCCCGACACAAAATGGCGAAGCCTCGCTAGAGGCTGCCGCGAAAGCGGCCGGGCTGCCGGCAAGCAAGTGTGAGGTCTATAAAATTCATCTTGGCGGCGGTTTTGGCCGGCGCGGGGCATTTCAGGATTTTGTCACCCAGGCAGTCAGCATCGCGAAGCAGATGCCGGGCACACCGGTGAAGCTGCTGTGGACCCGCGAAGAAGATATGCAACATGGCCACTACCATCCCATCACCAAGGCAAAAATGGTCGGTGGCCTGGATGACAAAGGCAACCTGCAGGGCCTGCATATCCGTATCTCCGGTCAATCCATACTGGCCGCCGTTAATCCCAGCTGGATGCAGAACGGGGTCGATATGTTCACCTTCCAGGGACTGCTGCCCGACGGTGATCATGCCATCAGCTACACGGTACCGAACCTCCTGGTCGAGCATGCGATGCGTAATCCGCCGGTACCTCCCGGCTTCTGGCGTGGCGTCAATGTTAACCAGAATGCTATCTACATGGAATGTTTTATCGATGAGCTGGCGCATGCGGCTGGCAAGGACCCGCTCGAATTCCGACGCAAGCTGATGGCCGATCACCCCAAAAGCCTGGCCGTGCTCGATGCAGTTGCAGACAAAGCAGGCTGGAGTAAACCTGCCGCAAAAGGCGTGTTTCGCGGCCTTGCGGTGTGTAAGGCTTTTGCCAGTTATGTCGCGGCCTGTGCTGAGGTCTCGGTCGATGATAGCGGCAAGCTCAAGATTCATCGCATCGTTGCTGCGACCGATCCCGGCCATGCGGTCAACCCGCAGCAGATCGAAGCCCAGGTCGAGGGCTCCTTCGTCTACGGCCTGTCCGCACTACTCTACGGCGGAATCAGGATCAAGGACGGCAGTGTCGAACAGCAGAATTTTGACAGCTACCCATCGATGCTGATCTCGGAGATGCCACAGGTTGATGTCACTGTCATGCCTTCGGGCGGATTCTGGGGCGGCATCGGTGAACCCACCATCGCGGTTGCGGCACCAGCGGTGCTGAATGCACTCTTTGCTGCCACCGGTAAGCGCATTCGTGAGTTCCCATTAAGCAACACCGACCTGCGCCGCGGTTGAGAGACCGGGGCAGGCCGCTATTAAGCCATGACAGACCAGGCAGATGATATCGAGGTCCTCGAGAGCGCCCTGAGCTGGCTGCAATCCGGTCACCAGGTCGCACTCGCTACCGTGATCAAGACCTGGGGCTCGTCGCCCCGTCCGCCCGGCTCGCTGCTGGCGATGAACGATACAGGCCAGTTTGTCGGATCGGTATCGGGCGGCTGTGTCGAAGACTCGCTACTGACACGTTACCGCGATGGCGAACTCGCTGGCCCGGCACCCACCATGGTGGACTTCGGCGTCGACCGCCAGGAAGCCTCGCGCATGGGACTGCCATGCGGTGGCCGCCTGGAAGTTCTGATCGAACAGCTGAGCGGTCCCGAGTCGGTGACGCCTTTACTGGCCCGGCTACACGATGGCGCACTGGTGAGACGCAGGGTCAGCCTGTCTACGGGTGAAGTTGACCTGCAACAGGGTGATGGCGGCGCAGAATTCCAGCTTTCGGAAACAGCGCTGGTGAAAACTTTCGGACCTGGCTGGCAGTTATTACTGATCGGTGACGGCCAGCTCGCGCGCCACCTTGCCAGCATGGCCCTGCATCTCGACTATCGGGTCATCATCTGTGATCCGCGTGAAAACTTTGCCCCACTCTCCCATCTCGCCGGTGTTCACTATAGCTGTTTGATGCCCGATGATGCTGTACAGGGACTGAGTGACCAGGCACGTACCGCCATCGTGACGTTGGCCCATGATCCTCGCCAGGATGACCTGGGCCTGAGCGCTGCGCTGGAGTCGCAGGCCTTTTATATCGGTGCACTGGGTTCAAATCGATCGGCGCAGGCACGGCGAGAACGCCTGGCATCACTGGGTTACAGTACGCAGCAGATCGAACGCATCCATGGCCCGGCCGGCCTGCATATCGGCAGCAAGCGCCCGGCAGAGATCGCGGTTTCCATCCTGGCGCAGATCACCGCCATCCGTAATGGCATAACACAACAAGTACAGCAAAGCACATGACAGAGATCGCCGGCATCCTGCTCGCCGCCGGTTCAGCACGGCGTTTCGGTACGCCCAAGCTGTTGCACCCACTGCAGGATGGTCTACCTGTTGCAGCGGCGGCTGCGCAAACACTGGTGCAGGTGTTACCGAATACGCTGGCCGTAGTAAAACCGGGCGACCACGCCCTGATCCAGGTCTTTACTGAACTCGGACTGCACATAGTGGAGAACCCCCTGGCCGATGAAGGCATGGGCACCAGCCTGGCCGCCGGCATCAATGCCACTGCCATGGCAGATGGCTGGCTGATCGCGCTGGCCGATATGCCATGGATTCAGCCGACAACTATCTCTGCCCTGGCTGACCGTCTCGAAAACGGCGCATCCATGGTCGCGCCAGTATACGCAGGACGGCGAGGCCACCCGGCAGGATTTTCCTCACGCTGGCTTCAGCCATTACGCGACCTGCACGGTGACAAAGGTGCCCGCGATTTGATTGCAGAGAATTTGGATGCACTTGAATTGCTCACTACTGAGGATGCGGGTGTATTGAGGGACGTCGATTACCCTCATGATCTATACCGTTGATATGTGTTTTGATACGGTGATAATATTTAGAAGAGTAAAACTAATATTAAAAGAAGATGTAATATAGAATATTTGGCGAGCAGCGTATCGTATAAATGGCAAGATGGCCTGAAGCAGCAAAACTCGAGCAAGACGAATATTCACTACCAGCTCATTAACAGCAACTTTCACTTTTTCTAGTAATTCAACATAGCTCTGTTTATTATTGAAACCCGGTCCCCTCATCAGAAAGTTTGGGATCGATTAAATTAAAACTCAGTTTTATATATTTTTGGAAATCCGATGTTTAATAAAAGCTATATAACAATCATGACCGGTTTATTATCGATGATAATAGCATGCTCCATTTTTTATTTTGATACACGTTCATCTCTAGCTTATATATTGTTCGCAGTAGGATTTGTTCTTGTGGGTATTGGAATTTTACTCGGGTTTGCCAGGATGGTGTCAGACGATGGCAAGTAAAGAATGAAACATAACAAATCGTTTAAGAGTTCAACATATGAATGTCATCAAAGCCCTGGAAAGACGAAAATCAACACGTGCCTTTCTCGACAAAGATGTTGAGATAGAAAAAATAAACACCGTTCTGAACGCGGCGCGTCATGCACCATCTGGTGTAAACACACAGCCCTGGCAGGTAGCCGTTGTTAGCGGCGAGACCAAGGCCAGACTCCAGGCAAGGATAGAGCAGGCTTTCCGTGCCGGCGATAAAGGCAAAGCAGATTATCCATATTACCCCGATGAATGGACTGAGCCATATTCCTCACGCCGTAAAGACTGTGGCTTGCTGATGTATAAAACTCTAGGCATTACTCGAGAAGATAAAGAACGCCAGGTCGATCAATGGGCCGCGAATTATCGCGCTTTCGATGCACCAGTTATGCTCCTGTTCTTTATGGACGATGTCATGCAAACGGGATCATATATCGACTATGGTATGTTTTTACAGTCGGTGATGCTGGCAGCCGTCGACCAGGGACTGGCGACCTGCCCCCAGGCTTCCATCGCAGATTATCCCGAGATCATCAAAACAGAACTTGATTATCCGGAAGAAACCATTCTACTTTGTGGCATGGCAATAGGTTATGAAGATGGTGATGCACTGGTAAACAGTTATCGAACTTCTAGAGAGGAAGTTGATTCGTTTACCAGGTATTACAAATAGAGAGAGGCCATGGCTTACTTATTTCTGGCAATAGCAATCGTTGCAGAAGTTATAGCGACCAGCGCGTTAAAAGCATCTGACGAATTTACACGATTGATTCCGAGCATGGTCGTGGTGATTGGTTATGGTGTCGCATTCTACTTTATGACCCTTGTTATACGTACGATACCTTTAGGCATCACTTATGCAATCTGGTCCGGGCTCGGTATCGTGTTAATCGCAGCCGTTGGTTTTTTCTACTACAAGCAAAGCTTAGACCTGGCCGCGATTATCGGCATGGGATTAATAGTTTCAGGTGTGGTGGTAATAAATGTATTTTCGAACACTGCGGGACATTGAATTCAAAATAGCGGCCAACCAATATCAAGGTTAAATAAACATAAGCTCATGTCAGATATAGAATTTACTAAAGAAGAAAAAGAGATCATCACTCGCAAGATCCAGCTTTATTTTACAGAGGAACTCGACCAGGAGATCGGCCAGTTCGATGCCCAGTTCCTGCTCGATTTCTTTTCAGAAGAGATAGGGCCTTATTTTTATAACCGTGGCCTCTATGATTCTCAGACTATTCTGCAGAGCAAGATGGAATCCATAACTGACGCCATCTACGAGCTCGAAAAGATAACCGAATTTCGCAGATAGAACAGGCCCCATGAAAGATTTAAAATTACATGCGCCATGGTTTAAGATAATCATATCTTTTGTTTTATTCATCCTGCCAATTACTGCATGGCTGCTCTACAAACCGGTACGAATACTGGCGCCTGCTTTCAATGACATGAACTGTATCAGTAACTCTATTTGCCTGGAAGACACTGACAGGATAAATGAAGCCAGCTTACTCTATGATAATGCTCTTGCTTTTGTGAACAGTGAGGTCGGTGAGATCAGGAATAAACCCCGCATTATTTTTTGCTCCACCGAGGACTGCAATCAGTCGTTCGGTTTTCATGCTCCGGCCAAAGCTCACACGATAGGCCTGTCTGGTATCGTTATCGGTCCATACGGCTGGAATGAGCACATAATACGTCATGAGCTCATCCATCATCTTCAGGCAGAAAGACTTGGAATAATAAGACAGTGGCGCAGCCCGAACTGGCTTAAAGAAGGCATGGCATATTCTTTAAGCCAGGATACACGTCTGACACTCACGAAACCTTTACTGGACTACAAGGCTGAATTCGAATCATGGTTTGATACGGTCGGCGAAGAAAACATCTGGCAGGAAGCCAGAAAATTATGAATCGTCTTACTATCTGGACTACTTTTATCTACATATCTGAAAACACATCAAACTTATAAAACATTATGGAAACTCTGATAAAAGCCGGCGGCTTCTACAACATCATACTCGTTATATTTCATCTATTATTCTGGCGCATCTTTAACTGGGAGGAAGATCTGCGTTCACTTTCATCTCTTAATCGCTCGATCATGCCGGTAGTAAATCTGAGTCTGACTTTCGTATTTGTTATCTTCGCCTATATCTCTTTAGTTCATACCAACGAGTTGCTATCCACACCACTGGGAAACAGCTTATTAATACTGATTGCCTTGTTCTGGCTTGCCAGGTCTTTTCTGCAGATTATATTTTTTAAACTCGAACATTGGCTTTCCTTCACCTTCCTTAGCTACTTTCTTGTCGGCGCTGCGTTATACGGTATACCGGTTACATATAACATGTGAGCACGGTAATGACTTATAATTACATGCTGTCTTTTTTGTAAATTAATCATCCCCTATATTTCATCAAAAATATATGAGCAGCAGCAACCTCAAAAACACCATACGTATACAACGTGAGAAACTGACCGCTCAACTGAGTGACGAGATGCATGAGCTGGCCACAAAGTCCTCACAAATACTCGATGATCGCGAAGCATTGAACCAGCTTCTATCTGACACCCTGCCCCAGTTACCTCACTGCAAACATCTCTATGTCCTCGATGCTGACGGCGTTCAGATCACTGACAATATCACCCAGACAGGTAGAGATGCCGATCACTTTGGTCGCGACCGGATGGACAGGCCCTATATGGACGGCATCATCGGCACGACGGATTTTAAACTATCCGAAGCGTATATCAGCCGTAACAAAAAGCGCCCTTCTTTTACTGCCGTGCAGGTCATTCGAGATAAGCAAGGCGCACGCACGGGTTTTCTCGGGGCAGATTTCGACCTGCGAGAGCTGCCTGGCATCAAGGACGCTTACCAGGAACCGGATAACTGGCGACAGATAAAAGGTGACCCGGTAATACGCAGCGTAGTCTTCAGCCAACAACGTGCTGACAGCATGATGGATAAACATATGGACCAGGTGCTGCCGATCATGAACGAGCTGATCAGTGAACATGGCGTGTTCCACGGCAAGTTACATTTTTCCAGCAGCCGAGCAACGATATGGCTGGTCGATGACCCTTTCAGTTACAGGATATTAAGCATCGACGAACTCATCGATGCGGATACCTGCCTGGCCTATCCAAAGCGTGAGTATCACGAGAGAGCCATCGTCCCTGTCGAAAAAATTATGCCTATATATGAACTGTTCCGCAGCTTACGTTTTGCCGATGAAAACGTTTACCTCAGGGCCGGTTCATTAAATATTATCAACGGCATGGTCGGTCTTAATTTCTCCTGTGACGGTTCACACTATATGCGTTTTGATGAATTTCTTGAGAAGAGTACGGACTTCTGGTTTGGTATCAATAACTAGATCCAGGCTGGCTTATACTATCTTTTGCACACCAGACTCTATCTGTTAGTGTACGAATACATGACTGTATATAACATGCACCGCCGCCAATATGATCGTTAATCCAACTCCCGCTCTTCTAGAAAGCTTATACTGGATCACCTTGATCGCTGTCGTCTTTTCTTCTGCTTCCGGTGTATTGAAGGCGGGCTTCAAACAGTTTGACCTGTTTGGCGTGATCATCATAGCGATCGCGACCGGGCTCGGGGGCGGGTCATTACGTGACATGCTACTGGATCGGGATGTTTTCTGGATACGCGACCAGGTTTTCTTCGTCGCTTCACTCGGCAGTGCTATCTTCATTTTCATCTATGCGCGCATGGTAGCGGTACCGCCCCGGTTTTTCCTGGTAGCTGATGCCGCTGGCCTGGCAACTTTCAGTGTTGCCGGCACACTGGTATCACTGATGGTTGGAGCACCGTGGCTGGTCGCCAGTTTCATGGGGGTGATGACCGGCACCATGGGAGGTATCTTCCGCGATGTATTAAGTGCTGAACCGCCCGTCGTGTTCCAGAGCCCGCTCTATGCCACAGTTTCATGGTGCGGCTCTTTACTGTTTATCACGCTCCTGTATATCAACATAGATGCCACATTGGCGGCGGTGATCGCCGGTGCCGTTATTTTTATTTCCCGTCTGATAGCTATTAATTTTAATATAAGCCTGCCAAGATTTCGCTTCAAATCGTAAGGAGCTAGCGTCATGAATAACATTTTTGACGACATTCCTGAAGACTTACACAGCGAAGTATTCGAATCGCTCGTCGACAGTGATAACGTAAGGATCGAGAGGATAATATCGAAAGGCCACACGTCTCCGGATACTGGCTGGTACGATCAGGACAACAACGAGTGGGTCATCGTTCTAAAAGGCGCTGCCGTTCTAACCTTTGCTGATAACTCGAGAGTAAACCTGAAGGCTGGAGATCATATAAATATATCGGCACATCAAAAACACAGGGTATCCTGGACTGACCCTGACACTGAGACCATCTGGTTAGCCATACATTATTAGATGCAAAAAAAGGCCGGAGAACCTAAGATCTCCGGCCCCGGTTAATAAGTGCTTCCCTGCTTCCCTTTGTTCCCGTGGAGTAAACCTTTAATACTTATGCCGACTGTTCTGCTTCAGCTACACCCGATCTCATGACGCTTGCCAGTTCCTCATAGACCGTGCCCTAGGCATTTTTGACTTGATCCGAAACTTGCGCTTTTTATTTCAACTATTAGTTAAACCTAGGCATTCACACAGACTGCATCTTCACCGAACCAGAACTTCAGGTCTTTTTCGAGAAACTCGTTGGCTGGCATATAGTGGGAACCGTCACAGGAGAAATTAAGGCCAACGAGCCCATTCATAATATTTAATGAGGCCGCCCGCAGATAGATAGTTTCATCAGCATCTCGTAACAGCTTGAATGCTTTTAACACATTGTGCACCATGCCTGCCGTCACCATCGCCTGTACAGGATACATTACTTTTTCATAGACGAGACAAACTTTAGGATTAATGATCTCATCTAATACATGCAGGCGATAACGATAAGGGTCACTGTAGGGCCATAGCGTCGCGCGTGAACTGGAAAAATGTAACTTGGCGTGAAATATTCCCTGCTCAGTTATCAAAGACTCGACCACATCGAGCACTTCATCGAGGTGCACGTCCATCGCACTGCGAACACGTGTCTGCTGAAACATTGTGCCACGTATCGACGGGTCGCCTTTTATCTGGCGCCACTCATGCGACTGGATGTCATTGACATTTTTTAACGGCAGATCTCTCAGACCGAAATCCGCAGCGATGTAACCGACGACCTCGTCATTCAGTCTGATGTCATGCAATACGGTGATGCAGGGCTTGCGGGTCTGTTTATCTATATAGACATCACTGAGCAGCAGCTGAGTCTCGCTGCCGCTATCGATACTTTTCAGATACGGTCGATGTGACAGGTCCTGACCGATGATAGTTTCATCGACGTTACCATCTGAGATGTTACTACTATACTGCTCGCCTTTACTGTCTATGGCATAAAGTAAACGACAACGGTGATCTGTTTTTATCTGCAGATAATCTTTTAGTTCCTGATCCAGTTTATTCCTGTCGTCCCAGTTAGTAGCACATATATCTGCCAGCTTGCTCAAAGGGTCAAGTAATAAACCTTCTATAAAACTCCGTTGTTTACTAATTGATTTATCGAGCCAGCCCATTATTCACCTGTAAGACTTATGTTATAAGTTTCATGCCGTCATGATCGCGCAGATAAATATTGAATTTATAATGGCGTTGCAGCTGTTATAACTGATCTCTTATACCAGAACTTCAGACGCTGAAATTATCTGTTCTGCTATTTCACCTAAACGTTTATTATGATTCATCGCCAGTTTACGCATCGCGTTATAAGCCTGGTCTTCACTCACGCTCTTGGTTTTCATAATGATGCCTTTTGCTTTTTCGACGTTCTTACGGTCAGACAAGGCGATCTTTGTCTGTAGCAGTTCTTTCTTCAAACTCTGCTGTTCATCAAACCTGGCTTTAGCTACACCCAACAGAGAACCTAACCTTTCAGGGTCATGGCAGTCGACAACATAGGTGCTGGCACCGGCTTTTACTGCAGCATCGATTGAGCCTGGATCTGAATCATGGGTGAAAACAACCATCGGCACTGGCTGTTTAGCTGTTACCGCTTTCATCTGCCGTAATAGCAGTCTGTCGATTACGTCACTGACCACTATCAGGGCGTCGGGACGCAATGATTCCACATACCGGCTGGCATCAACATTCGATTCTATTAATTTCATTATTCGATAGCCGGACTTCGATGCGACTTTCAATAATGGCTGCGTACTCTCGAGGCAGTCTGCAACAAGTATCAGGTCCATATATAAATCTTCTCAATATTCATACATGAATTAATTGCAATTGTCATGCCAAACGATACAAGCGCTATTTTCGCCAGTCACAGCCGGAGCCAACGATAAGAATGCACCGCAATAACTCAAATCAGTACCAGACCGCACTCTATCTGTGCGGTTTCGCTTTTTTATCGGCCTCAAGTAACTGTTTTACTGCTGGCACGCATGTTGCAAATATTTTTCCTGAACATGCTGTTTACTTCAGTATCAAGCAGATGACCGTTACTTTTATTTTAAACGCATACATGAAAATACTGCGCCAGGTTTGAATCATGCAAGGATGAGACTCCTCACACGCCATGGAAGGCACTTTTAATTATCACTAAAAATTGATGATCGCTTACGCTATGATACCTTCTCGGGATCTTTTTTTTGATCTAGCGCCACCTAATGCAAACCTTATGAAACATAGCTCACCACTACTTGAAAGAAACCCTGCGATGCCATGGAGCTGATCAGTGCTGTATCGTTGTTTGGTAATTTCATCTGGTTGTGGGTTTTCATCTCATGAATAAAAACGCCAGCCAGGTTAGCTGCATAATCCTTGCCGGTGGTGAAGGTAAACGCGTTGGCGGCGTAGACAAAGGACTGCTCGAATACAGAGGCAAACCACTCATAGAGCATGTCATCAAAAAGGTTTCACCTCAGGTCGATGACATCGTGATAAGCGCCAACCGTAATACTAAGCGCTATCAATTATATAGCCAGAAAGTTATCAGCGATGAATCTGAACAATATCTTGGACCACTGGCTGGCATCAATGCAGCTTTAACACACTGCCAGCACGACAGGGTGCTGATCGTTGCCTGCGATACCCCCTTTTTACCACCTGACATCATCTATAGATTTTTATCCAGCCAGTCTGGCGCTTATCTTCATATCGCCAGCGCAAATAAAAAATTACAACTTGTCATGCTGATACATAAAAACCTGCATGAATCCATCGCACATTCACTTCACGGGGGGCAGCTGCGGCTTATGCAATGGGCGAACTCACAACAGCCGGAGATAGTTGAATTCGAAGATGCTTCTGCATTCAAAAATTTCAATTATAATGATGACTTTAAATCATAATACTTAATCCGCGTAATTTATATCTACACCATGAAACCACTCATTTTCATCTTATTGATACCGCTGTACGCCTCGTTAGCATCAGCCTCTGATCCGCAGGAGGACTATCAGGCCGATGATGACGAGGAGCATCTGCCTTACGTGATAATCCAGTACGCCACTGATTTTTCTGAGCTGGCACAAGTTGCTGGCAATGAAGGCAAAATAATCATGCTCGAGGTCTCGGCTAGTTACTGTGGTTATTGCGACCTGCTGGAAGAGGAATTCATCAAGCCCATGTTACGCAACGATGATTACTCTAAAGTTGTACTGATACGAAAGATCGATCTCGACAGCTATCATACGATAACTGACTTTTCTGGTAATAAAACGACACCTGATGTTTTTGCCAGGCATTTCGATGTAGCGCTGACACCAACCATTTTATTTTTTGATGGTAATGGCAATGAAGTATCGCAACGTATACTCGGTATAAACTCATTGGAGTTATATGGTGGATATATCGAAGATGGTCTGAATAACGGTCTGCAGAAGATTAAATCACAATAAGTACTTGCGCCATCAATCCATGGCCATCAAAATACAGTGATGGAATTCACTATCGAGCAGCGCAAACAGGAAACTAATCGCATCACCCTCTGGGGCGTCGCAGTCAACCTGTTCCTGGCCATAATAAAAACGGTTGGCGGCATCCTCGGGCAGTCACAGGCCCTGCTCGCAGATGGCATTCATTCTCTCTCTGATCTTGCCAGCGATGCCATGGTACTGGTCGCCGTCAAACATGCCGGTGAAGATGCCGACGAGGACCACCCTTATGGTCATGGTCGTTATGAAACGCTCGCCACTGTGGCACTCGGCATCTTGTTGATGGGCGTTGCCGCTGGTATTGCTTATGACGCCATACTTCGTCTTGAGCGTCCAGAAGAGATCGCAATACCTGCCTGGTATACGCTGATAATTGCTGCTATCTCGATCCTCAGCAATGAAGGTCTGTATCATGCGACCCGTGCCGTCGCCCAGAAGATCCGTTCACCGTTACTGGAAGCGAATGCCTGGCACCACCGCAGTGATGCGGTGTCTTCCATCGTGGTACTCATCGGTATCGGCGCCACCTATATCGGCTACCCTCTGCTTGACGCTATCGCTGCTATCCTGGTAGCGCTGATGATCGGCAAGATCGGCCTCGACCTGAGTCGTCAGAGCGTTCAGGAACTGGTTGATACCGCACTGGCACCGGAGATGGTCGAGCAGATAAAAAACACTATCCTCGACATCAACGATGTACGTGAACTGCATTTATTACGCAGCCGCCGCATGGGGCACAACGCGCTGGTTGATGTGCATATACAGGTGTCGCCTAAACTGAGCGTTTCCGAAGGCCACCATATCTCAGAAAGCGTCGAATACGCACTGAAAGAGAAATTTGATGAAGTCAACGATGTCACGGTTCATATTGATCCGGAAGATGATGAGACAGCAGCAAGCTGCAAGGACCTGCCGCTGCGCAGCGAATTACTGCTGGCACTGAACCATGTATGGTCGAAACATGAGACCCTGAAATATATTGATGACATCACACTGCACTATCTGGATGGACGTATCTGCGTTGAAGCCGGGTTGCCTTATAAATACCTGCAACAGATTGAAGATGTGCCATCACTGCAGAAGGCCTTTGCCGAGGCAACAAAAAAAGTCGCTTCTGTTGGAGAAAGCAAACTACAATTTTACTAATGCGCACCAGTCTGGTGCGCTCAGATTGCTATACCAGTCATATGCTGCCTTTTTTCTCAACATCGCACAAATGCCGATAATATGGGGTTTCCCTTATTGTTCTCTTTGGTGCAAAATCTACCCCTGTTAAAAAGGACCTTTGATGAACTCTGTTTCTGATCGTCTACCCGAAGCCACCTGCTGGCATTAACCATCAGTAAACAACAGAGTTGATTAAAGGTTCTTTTATCTGGACCTGATTTCTACTGGTGTCTGGATTAAACATAAAACAAAACATGCCGTGCAGCTACCTGATCTGCAACAGTGATCTCTGCACGGAATATTTATCATTACTATATTAGAGGCTCTAAAAATGTCTGCAACTGACGTTATTAATATGATTAAGGAAAAAGACGTTAAATTCGTTGATTTCCGTTTTACCGATACACAGGGTAAAGAACAGCACGTTTCTGTACCTTCACACACCGTCGATGAAGACAGCCTTCTCGAAGGCAAGATGTTCGACGGTTCTTCGATCTCTGGCTGGAAAGGCATCAACGCCTCTGACATGATCCTGATGCCGGACTGCGATTCGCAGGTTATCGATCCGTTCTGTGAAGAAGTCACCATGAACATCCGTTGTGACATTATCGAACCTACCGATATGACCGGTTACAACCGCGACCCTCGCTCTATAGCAAAACGCGCTGAAGCTTATTTAAACTCAACCGGCATCGGTGATACCGCCTACTTTGGCCCTGAAAACGAATTTTTCGTTTTTGACGGCGTTCAATGGGGCGACGAGATGGGTGGCGTATTCTACAAGATCGAATCCGAAGAAGCGGCCTGGAACACGGGTAAAGATTACGATGGTAACAACATGGGCCACCGCCCAGGCGTAAAGGGCGGTTATTTCCCGGTACCTCCCATCGATTCATTACAGGATCTGCGTTCATCTATGTGCCTGGTGATGGAAGACATGGGTTGTGAGACTGAAGTACATCACCACGAAGTGGGTACTGCAGGCCAGTGTGAGATCGGTGCAGTTTTCAACACCATGGTTCGTAAAGCTGACGAAGTACAGATCTACAAATATGTCGTGCACAACGTTGCGCACGCTTATGGCAAGACAGCGACTTTCATGCCTAAGCCTATGGTTGGCGACAATGGTAACGGTATGCACGTTCACCAGTCTATCTTCAAAGGCGGTGAGAACCTGTTTGCTGGTGACCTTTATGGCGGCCTTTCACAGGAAGCACTGTACTACATCGGCGGTATCATCAAGCATGCAAAAGCACTGAATGCATTTGCGAACGCTTCGACCAACAGCTACAAACGACTGGTTCCCGGTTTTGAAGCACCTGTTATGCTGGCCTATTCTGCGCGTAACCGCTCTGCATCTATCCGTATCCCGCACGTGTCTAGCCCTAAAGCTCGTCGTATCGAAGTTCGTTTTGGCGACAACACAGCAAATCCGTACTTATGTTTTGCTGCGATGCTGATGGCCGGCCTTGATGGAATCAAGAACAAGATCGACCCAGGCGCTGCTGCAGATAAAGACCTGTATGACCTGCCTCCCGAAGAAGAAGCGAAAATCCCTCAGGTTGCGTTCTCTTTTGATGAAGCACTGAAAGCACTGGATGCTGATCGTGCATTCTTAACCGAAGGCGGTGTATTCGACGATGATATGCTCGATGGCTTCATCGCACTCAAGAGCGAAGAAGTTCAACGCTACCGCGCTGCCGTACATCCTTGTGAATTCGATATGTATTACAGCGTATAGGGCATTCTCTCTCCCCTGCTGATTCGGGGGAACGGTCTGACGTAAAAAGCCCCGCATAAATATGCGGGGCTTTTTTATTGCAGTGTTACCGAGAGAAAGCTATGCTTGAACGTATGAATAATCCACTGATGAAATATTTACTAATAACGATCATTTTATACTCATCCGCTATCAGCGCCGGTCTGTACAAAGGTCTCGATGATGAAGGTAACGTCATCTATTCTGATAAACCGTTTGAAAATTCAGAAAAATTTACCCCTCCTGCAATAACAGTCGTTGATGCACCAAAGGTACCGCCAAAAAAAGAAGTAGTAGAAGAAGAGGAAAAAGCAGCAGAAACAAAATACACAAAATTCAGTATCAGCGCTCCCAAGAACAACCAGACCATATGGAATGAACCGGACCTGATGGTCTCGCTCAAACTCAGCCCTGCCTTGAATACCTCCGAAGGCCACACTACCTGGCTATTGATGGATGACAAACCCATCGTAAAAAACAGCCAGAGCCTGTTATTACAGATAGGCCGCTCTGACCGTGGCCAGCACACACTTCAGGCGCAGGTCCGCAATAAGAAAGGCAAGATACTCAAGCGAACTAAATCCGTCACTATCCACATCAAGAACACTGTCGTACAAAGACAGGCCCGATAAGCTGTATATTCTATAAGTAACTATATTTCAAAATCACTGGTATGCACCATCTTGGTGCGTTAGAATATAGCCTGTTATTTAACATTTACATCCTGCTACTTTGTCAACACCGTAACCCGTTGAAAAATAATTAAATAATTATTTTTATTGTTTTCAAAAAACTGGTTCGGTTATTGCATCACACTCATTATGCCTTCTACTGAATATAAATCACCGCAAACGATCGTCGATAATCTGCATTCTGCTGTCGTCGTCATCGGCGAGGATCTGCAGATAGTCTGTATCAACCCGGCTGCTGAGATGTTATTTCACATCAGTAACAACCGTGCGATTGGTAAAAATATTCGTGAACTGGTCATCGATGAACATGAATTTTTCGACCGTCTCGAACGATCAATAATATCAAACCATCCGTATACGGTTTACGAAAGCCAGTTATGGGTACACAACCAGAAGACTATTAATGTCGATTATTCAGTTTCTCCGATAGAGTATATGAACGAGGGTAAATTTTTATTACTTGAGTTCATCCGCACAAAGGCACAGAACAAACATTCACATGAAGACAGTATCCTCAGCCAGTATGAAGCCAGCAAATCCCTGTTACGTGGATTAGCACACGAGATTAAAAACCCTCTTGGTGGCATCCGTGGCGCCGCGCAACTACTCGAGAGAGAGCTTACCGATGAAAATAATAAGGAGTTTACCCAGGTCATCATCAATGAGGCAGATCGCTTAAAAAATCTGCTCGACCGGATGGTTGGGCCGAAGGACTTTCCCACGAAAAGTGAGACCAATATTCATAAGATCCTGGAACACGTTCGCAAGCTTGCAGTTGCCGAGAACGACCAGGTTACTATCGCTGCCGATTACGACCCAAGCATACCTGAGCTATATGCTGATGAGTCGATGATAATTCAGGTGATATTGAATATAACGCGAAATGCCGTAAGAGCTATCACCTCCGACGATGACGGTAGTTCCGATGGCAAGATCATCTACCGGACACGAGCACAGCGTAACTGCACGATTGGCCATCAGACCCATGCCCTCGTCGCAAAGATAGAAATAGAAGACAACGGTAGCGGCGTAGCTGAAGAGTTACAGGAAAAAATATTTATGCCCATGATCACCGGCCATGCCGAAGGCACCGGCCTCGGATTATCGATAGCACAATCACTGGTACAGCAGCATAACGGCTTGATCGAATTTACCAGTCGACCAGATAAAACTATTTTTACTATCTTATTACCTATAAATATTAATATTGGAGCAGATACATGACTGCACAGAATCACGTCTGGATCATCGACGATGATGACTCAATTCGATGGGTCTTACAAAAAGCGCTTGAAGGCGCAGGCTTCATCGTGACCAGTTTTGATAATGCCAATACCATACTGCAGAGGTTACAACAGGAATCACCCGACGCCATCATCACTGATGTACGTATGCCTGGTATCGATGGACTGGAACTACTCTCGCATCTCTCAACTGATCATCCGGATCTGCCTGTTATCATCATGACTGCACACACTGACCTGGACAGTGCGGTTTCTGCTTACCAGGGCGGCGCGTTCGATTATCTGCCAAAACCTTTTGATATCGATGATGCCGTTGAGGTCGCGCAACGCGCATGTAAGAAAAAACTGGGCAGTAGCGGTAGCCCTGTCTCCGACCGGGGCGGACCTGAAATCATTGGTGCAGCACCAGCCATGCAGGAAGTATTCCGCACAATCGGTCGATTGTCTAAATCTGTCATCAGTGTTTTGATCACCGGTGAATCTGGTACCGGTAAAGAGCTGGTCGCATTATCACTGCACAAGCACAGCCCACGAGCTGATAACGCATTTATCGCTTTAAATACCGCAGCCATCCCAAAAGAATTGTTAGAGTCAGAGTTATTTGGCCATGAAAAGGGCGCTTTCACCGGCGCACAGGCATTACGTAAAGGCCGCTTTGAACAGGCAGATGGCGGCACATTGTTCCTTGATGAAATTGGCGATATGCCTTCTGAGCTTCAAACACGCCTGTTACGCGTACTGGCCGATGGTGTTTTTTATCGCGTCGGCGGGCATACACCGATCAAGGTCAATGTTCGGGTTATAGCTGCAACACACCAGAACCTGGAAGAGAATGTTAAACAGGGCCTTTTCCGCGAAGATCTATACCACCGGCTCAACGTCATCCGTATTCAGCTACCGGCATTACGTGAACGTAAAGAAGATATCCCCGCATTATTCAACCTGTTCTTACAGCGTGCGGTTAAAGAGCTGGCCATCGATGATGCTTCTGCGGAACCAAAATCGATAGACGCTGAAACCATGGCTTACTTAACATCGCTCAACTGGCCGGGCAATGTTCGGCAGCTGGAGAATACCTGTCATTGGCTGGCGGTAATGACCTCCGGTCAAACTGTGCACCTGTCAGACCTGCCAGCGGAACTGCTGACTAATGACCAGATAAGTAATACTGAAAGTGGTGGTGACTGGAAGCAGACACTCTCTGCCAAGGCTCAGCAACAGTTACTCTCGGGTGAAACAGAGATAGCTTCTGGCATTATCTCGGATGTCGAAAAGATACTTATAGACGCTGCGCTGCAAAAAACGAAAGGCAAGAAAAATGACGCTGCCAAATTGCTGGGCTGGGGTAGAAACACCCTGACAAGAAAGATCAAGGAGCTTGAACTTTAAGTTTTAAGTTTTAAGTTTTAAGTTTATAAACTTTAATTCATGACTTACTACTTTCCACTGGCTTTTCAATGCAGTTCATATAAGCCTGCTCGACATTCTGGCCCTGGTACTGTTGCTTGAATTTCTCTGGTGTTCCAGAAAAATAGATTCTGCTGTTGTGAAGTACCGCCATCGAATCTGCCATCTCTTCCACATCCGCCAGCACATGCGAGCTAAAAAAGACGGTTGCCCCCTGCTGCTTCAATCGCGCCAGCTGTTTTTTGAATAACACACGAGCACGGGGATCAAGCCCGCTCATCGGTTCATCAAGGATCAATAAAGATTTACCACTCAACAGGCAGGAAGCCAGACCCAGCTTTTGGGTCATGCCTTTAGACAGTTTATTGACTGATTCCTGCATCACTGTCTTATCCAGCTCCAGGCCATCAAGTATGTCTTCGATCTGCTGCTGATCACAGCGACTACCATGCAAGCGAAGCATGTACTGGATAAAATCCTGACCTCTCAGATGCGCTGGCGGTGAAAAACGGTCGGGTAGATACGCGATATTATCTCGTGCATTTACATTGCGATGCGAGCGGCCTTCGATGCTTATGGTGCCGGCATCGATGCCTATAAGATCAAGCACCGCCTTGATCAGGGTCGATTTACCGCAACCGTTCATCCCGACCAGGCCAAAAAACTCACCCTGTTTTACTTCCAGATCGACTTTGTCCAGAACCATTTTTTTAGCGTATTGCTTGACAACTTGTTGGCATTTGATCGTCATATCTATTCACAAAAAAAGAGCCCTAAAGGACTCTTTTTTAGTTGTATCAAAGTAGTTCCGAATTAGAAATTTCTAAACACTGCTGCGCAATTTGAACTTATATTTACTGTTATATCGTACACCTGTCCTACAGGAGCTCCAGCATCCCGTTGGCAGCCATTTGACTCGGCTGCAGTCCAGTTAGGAGCCGCTGCTGCTCCCGTTCCAAGCTGCATTGCACCTGTTAATGGCCTTCCATCATCCACTTTCCTGTCTAATTCTGCCAGAACCTCTACAGGTATGCCGCCTCCTGTTATAAGTTCATGAGCATCTGCTGCTGGCGCCCCTTTCGACTGCGTGGTATACGATAAATTCATACCTGCACCAAATCCATTATCCGGACATGAAGTTAAACTACATCTATATTCATCCTCTGCGACAGCAACACCATCGAAACTGCCGGTAATATAACCCGCCGCCTGTAGATGCGTCCAAACAAATGCTCGCTCTTCATTGGTATCAACCAGACCATTACCAGCGGTTGCGACAGCAGCTGTAGCTACACCCGGCAGATTTACAGCCGCCTGTGAATAGTCCCCAGGAAATCCCCGATAACGGTCCTGAAAACTGAACCAGGCTGCGGTGATGCCATCTACACTATTATTTAAAGCGCGAACCCTTGCAGTATTGATAAGCTCCTGGCCTTTTAACACACCGCCCAACAACAATCCGATGATCACCAGCACGATGGCAATCTCTATCAGTGTAAAACCTTTTTGTTTCATTAATTCACTCATCACATTAGTCTCAGTCTAAAATTGCGTTATTTTATTCTTATTATTAATACAGCAATTACTATACCAACATTATATAGCCCATAAAATGCGGCTTTGCAGTAAAAACTTAAGCATTATTGCTATTATATTTGTCTATTTTTCAACACTTTGACGTTTTTGTGACACTTTTTCTTCTAAAACGGCAATCTTATGGGTCAAAAAGTTTAATTCGTAGGGGTCGGTAATCTCATTACTCTCTATCAGTGCGCCTACCAGGATCTTGGCTGCTTCTACTTCCCCCATGTCTTCAAGGACGATAATCTTCATATCTCTTGCCCAGTATGGCACATTTTTACCGGTCGCTTTTTCTGCTAGCGCGTGGGCATATTTCAGAGCCAGTTCATTATCTTTCAATTCGTGTTTTGCCGTTATTATTACATGTGCCAGCCATCGCCAATATTTGTTCGGATTTTCATTAAATTTATAAAAAACATAATCCGTCATGATACGCTGTTTTTCTGGGTCCTTGATGCTGCCATATACCCTTGCTGCGACTAACATCGGGTAATGTCCATCCGGATCCAGTTCAAGGATAGTATCTAACCATTGTGTGAGGCGCGGATAATTTAGCTGGTGAAATGAAATACTTGCGCCCGGCTGATTATCAAACGCCTGCAACCAGAGATTGAGAAACTTGGCTACCGCTATAGGTTCACCTAGCGAACTCATCACATAGGTACGCGTAGACAGCGGTGGCGCCAGGTCTTTTGCTTTTGCCGCAACCGGTTCCTGGAAACTATGCCAGACTAACTGCAATATAAGCGCGAGCAATAAAAATATTTTAACCGATTTAGGCACATCACTGATGGGCCTATCTTTAAGTAAGAAATGGTAATAATGCATTATTTAATATCAGAAATTTTTTCTGTAGAAATCGAACAACGCGATAAAAGACAAAAACACGAGATAGATGACGGTCTGTCCCAGCAGAGGCAGCAGGACGCTCCATTCAGCTGTATTATACGTAAGCCAGGCTGTTTGTGTAAATCGATGCAGATCAGGCAATAACCAGGTCAAGAGTTCAATAAAACCATCCATGAACTGCTGTGCTATCGTCGTATGTGCGATGATGGGGTATTTTGCCATTAAAAATATTGACGTAACGATACGGGATGCACCATAAATAATAAATACAGCCGCCAGTGCTGAAGGCACCTGGTTGAAGGTAAACAACATTACCAGGCTTAGTGCGACCACCAGAACCAGCTCAAAAAATAATGATATCGTCCAAATAACAACCTGTTCAGGATTAGCATACAGCAATAATAAAGCAGCAAATATAATAGCAACCAACGCGCCAAGGCAAAAATATCCGATCAGTTTTCCAAGATAATAATTGCCCCTGCGAATAGGCATCGCCAGGATCATCTCCAGCGTTTTATCGTGTAATTCGCGTACCGTGCTGGAAACAACGAATAACGTAGTAATCACCACTGCACTCATCCTTAAAAAAGCAGCGAGGATAGCCACCTGCGTTACCCGGTGCTCGGTAATCGCCAGATCACCGATAAATTCCACCAGGCCAAAACTGATGCCTATCACCAGGAATGACAACAGTAACAGTCGATTTCTCAATGATTCGATGATGGTGAAACGTGCGATGGTAAGAATCTGTGAAAACATATTTGCAGGTTTGAATGTAATTACGCTCACACCGATTATAGCGACTAATCATACAAAGGTTATAACCTTGTTCTACAATCTTATGAAAGTAACAAAAGAATAATAAATATGCCCTCAAACATCCAGTTTTTGCTCGATAATGAACATCGTTTATTAGGGCTGATGATATTCAGCCTGCTTGCTGCAATTCATGTCGGTAACAGTGACACACTAGCTCAAAGTTTCCTCTTCGTACATTTTGGCTTTTTCCTGCTGTGGCAGCCAGTCATCAAACAGCAGTCATCTTTCAATGTGATACAGCTTGTTATATTAGTGATATTGATCTTTGCTTATGTCTATTTCTTCAATCCCTGGTTAAATGCATTTTGGTCCCTGCTCCTTCTGACACTCTTGACTGGACGTATTTTCGCACGCGGACTATCGCGCGTTGCTTATGGTCTAGCTGTTATTACCCTATTTTTAGAGCTCATACTAAATACTACGCCTGTACTTTTTCAACTCACAGCATTGTCTTCAACATTACAGCCGATTTTCAGTACAGCCTTAATGCTCCTCCCTTTACTTTTGCTGTTTTTCCCGGCAACAGACTCTGCATCAAACCAGGTCGATTTTATTCGCGGCTTTCTTGTCGTTATCCTGGTCATCTTTTTATGCATGGGAAGTGTGTTGATCAGCGTAACAGCGCACAAACCATACATCGAGTCATTAGCGACCAGCGCAATAATATTGAGCCTGTTCTTACTATTGACCGCGTTCTTATGGGTTCCCCGTGCAGGCTTTACCGGCATGGCCCAATTGTTAGAAAAATATGTACTGAATATTGGCGGTCCGTTCGAACAGTGGTTTACCCATGTCTCGACACTTGAAGCCAACACCGGTCTTCGGCCCGAAAATTTTCTGTCTGCTAGCCTGCGTTACTTGATGCTACAACACTGGATCTGCGGCGTCAGATGGCATGCAGGTTCCGAGGATGGCCTCGAAGGTGAAGAGTCATCAAACCAGGTGAGCATAAATGATGAGAAATTACGATTAACCATCTACACGTATACGCCTGTCGGCCCGTCATTATTGCTGCATAGCAAACTATTGCTCAACGTACTGACTTTTTATTATCGCGCCAAACTGCAGGAGCAACAGTTACTGAAACAGGCGCACATGCAGGCCATCTATGAAACCGGCTCAAAGTTAACGCATGACGTCAAAAACATATTGCAGTCAACTCAGATGATGACTCAGATCATCAACGATGACGACGCACAGATGCAGGAGAAGGTCGACGTTCTAAAAAAACAGATGCCGCTATTAACCCAGAGATTAAATACGACGCTGGAGAAACTGCGCGCGCCGGTGAGCCTTAAACAGACCGCCAGCGGTTCATTACTTCACTGGTGGAACCAGCTGCAACTGCGTTATACCGGACGGCACATCGAGTTCAAAGCTGACATTGAGAATGATATGGAGATACCTGTTGATATCTTCACCACGGTCATAGAAAACCTGCTGGATAATGCGAGGAACAAACGCATACGCGAACCAAAGCTCAAGATATTTGTTGCTCTAACCTATACCGGTAAACAGGTACATCTCTCTGTCACCGATACCGGCAGCGCCATCGATCCACAGGTATATCCTCATCTATTCAGAGAAGTAGTTTCATCTAATGATGGCTTTGGAATCGGTCTTTACCAGTCTTATGAACTGGCGAAAAACCAGGGATATGAGCTAAAGATTGATAAAAATAATGATGGACACGTCTGTTTTGTGCTTGAATAGTCGACTAAGGCAAACTACCAGTTTCAACCATTTTTGCTTTTAATTCATACGCATTTATCCAGACAAGAATATCATCAAAAGCACCGCCCGCTGCTGCAACACCCTCGTCTGTTTTAAACCGTGAGATGAAAGTAGGATCTCCGTCATCATTCTCAAGCTCATCATCATGGCCATTACCTAATGCGGGTACGACATCACGATTAACACCTTCAAAACTGATGCCGCCAAAACCATTTTTACCCCTGGAAAATATGACAGCGATAGCATTTTGCGCCATCACACTTACATTGTTATTTATGCGTGTGTTGATCTGCGCAGAACCTGCTATCCCAGTCGCAAGGTCGAACCCGACAGCACTATTTGCGTAATTTTGATCAACCCAATAACTATAGCGCGTACCCCAGTCATCCTGTTGCCCCATACCTAGAGTTATCCATGGTAACGTTCCTACTACCGCCGTACAAACACCGCCAACATCGTTTGAAAGCCCATCGGGCGGCAGGTCTGTATCGGGACATGGTAGCGCGTATGGCACGACACCTGTATAAACATATGCCATCAATACCTGCTTTATCTCTTCCAGTTCTTTTTTTGTGTTGCTCTGCCGCGTGGAATCAACCCTGTCAGCAAAAGTACCGACAAAGCTGCCGACCAGTAATCCAACAATAACAAGGACGACAGCAATCTCAATCAGGGTAAAACCACTTTGTTTCTTTTTATTATATGTATTAACTAACATGCTACTACCGATGGTACCGCTGCATCTGTTAAACAAAACATAATATCGTTACTAATTAATAGGTCCGTTGTTGCATACGCACGATTACCTGCCACATCTGGAAACAATGCGGCATTACCATTTTCAAGGTAATTCGTCATCGTATTCTTATCGACATCATTTCGAAGTTGCCACGCATACGGGCTACTGCTAAAAAAAACAATCGCTGCATATTCGATACCACCTACAGAGACACATTCTCCACTCGCCCCACACGGCGACCATATTCCATTGGGCAAAGCATAATGCTTTGACACTGCATAAAAAAAATGATCTTTCCAGTTATTTAATATTATTCTATGCTCCAGACTGTCATTTGCAAGATTCACGGGCGGTACTAAAGAAACCGACATGATCAGGTTGGAACATATAAAGTCTGTAGCATCATCAATATAATCATCTGCTATATTGGTTATTGTCGCTATAGCCGCATTACTGTCATCTATATTAAAAGGGAAACGTCCTGCATAACCTGACACTGCATTTAAATCATCACTATAATTATTAATAACACGGTGATCCCCTATATTAAGTGGCGCTGGCCATGGAAGCCTTTTATTAGGGTTTTGTGGGTGGTTACTGTATTCTGCCAGGCACTGCGCTACCGCTTCTGTAACTTCAGATAGTCGATTTATTAATTCATCTCGCTGCATGATTGCCTGCCAGATTTCCTCACGCGAAATTGTTAAAAAGTGATCATTGTACGGTAAAGCCTCATTATCTGACGTTAATGTCGCGTGAATGAACCTGTCAACTGAATCGATTACATCAGGCACATTTGAATTATTCGTAACTCCATCACCTTCCAGATAAGCCGCTTCATTACCATAATCACCACCACAATGAGTATTGTTGTTATGGTTCCTGGCCTGACCTGATAGCGGTGGTCCCGGCGCAAAAACAACCGCTGCAAGTCTGTCGTCTAAAATATCACCATTAGTATTAACCACTTGAAAAAAACCATGAGTGTCTTCATTAATTAGCCCTGAGGACATTTCACCTTTGTAATTTCCACTGACGGCATACCACAGACAATTTCCACTGCCATCTTTTATAGCTGGCAGATCCAGTGACCTCCAGGGTAGATAACCTAATTTGTTTTTATATATACCGCCGCAATTTCCACCTATATCCTGATTACCTTCAACACCAATAGCGCCATTACTGTCGGGACATGGCAGATAACCATACTCACCAGCCACGCCTCCACCATTATTATCAACATGCGTTATTGCATAATTTATCAGGGCTGTCTTTGCCTGCTTTAAAGCAATACGCGTCTGCTCTATATTATTTACTTTTATATCGACAACTGATATTGATGAGAAATAATAAGCAGAAATTGTTAAAGCAATAACAATAATCAGAACCAGCAGAGCAATACCTTCCTGACTTTTTCTAGTACTTTTCTGGCTATTTATGATCAACGATTTTACCCGTCTCTTTATGCCATGTTTCGCCGGCTTTCAGACGCTGGCTCTTACCTTCTACGATTATGGTAACCTTTTTATCTTTACCGATGTTCGATTGATTCACTTTCACATCGCCCAACCTCGAACTCTCAAGCGTGTTTTTATCATTGACCCAGACCACGCTCTTGCCATCGCTGCGTGTAACGTAACCAGACACTTTGACCTCGCGCGTCTGTCGTAACTCACCACCAGATGAATTACCAGAACGAGCCGCATCGATCCGTGCTCGCTGGCTCTTATCGGTGAACAGTTTGTTTAAATCGTCGGCATCATATTGAGCTGATGAGACACCGCTGAATAAAACGAATAATAACCCGGCGAAAATTGTCTTAACTCGCATTTCGACGCCCACTATTTGCCCTTGTATTCGCATTTGAACCACGGAAGGTATACCAGCCCAGTTCACAATATGCTTTCATAACATTTTCTGTATCAACGATTGTTTTGCTTATTTTTTCTATATCGCATCGATCGACCGCGAACAGTCCATCCGCTTTTTCCAGATCGTTTAACAACGCGAACAGGTCACCTTCATGCGCCATCTTGATATCCAGCGTCATCACACTTTTGAATACATCGATACCTCTGTAATCTTTTTTTAGATTTCCTTCATCCAGTGCGGCCTGTGTCGAGATACTATATCTGACTGAAGGCATACCGCGTTTTTTCGTCGTATTCTGAATCGTCTCAAACCAGCTAAGCCTGTCCTCTGCACCGACCACCCCCTGGTTTACCAGTTTCAAGAAGTTGCTCTCGAACTCATCGATGATCTGATTGTTCTCGACCGAGCTATTAATCTTCGACTGCCAGACACGCATGTCTCGCTTGGCAGCTTGCTGGTCCTGGTAGACCTCGTCCATATAGACATAAGAGACCGATATAACGATAACACTCGCTACCAGTATCGCCGTGAACACACCGATAGCTCGTATCAGGGTTGGTGTAATTTTACTAAACATGGTCCGGCGCCTTCATCGTTATTCGCAAAGAAAAAACACCCGTGGTTTCAATGTTGCTACGTCGATTGATGTCTACCCCTGATTCTGTAGAAAACTTACTCTCAGAACGGAGGTCTACCGGCATCTTTAACGCTTCAACTTTTTCTACACGTTCGCTAGCATTCAGTGAATCAATTATCCTCTGTATCTGATCGACGGAATCACGGTAATTATTTTCAGGGATATCGATACGACCGGTAACGACTGCACCATGCTTGACCATAAGTTTTCCGGTAAAGTTAGCTTTCGATACCATGCCATCTCTTTCATCGATATTGATGGCTGACCATTCTATCTTATCGATCTTGATATTGGTCGACACGTCCTTGCTTATGATCTCGCTCAAGGTGACCAGGAAATCTAGCGGTGACGTGGCGCTGTTACGCTTTATCTGTCCAGCAAGTTCGACTGCCGAGTTCATTACACCAGCGTTCTGAAACACGTCTTCAAACTCTTCAAATTTTTTCGAATACAGTTCTTTATAACTGTTTTCTTCCTGCTTCAATAGGTCGATCGATTTCTCATACTCAATCGCGTCTGAAACATTTGATTGAGTCAGCAGAACGCCTGTAATAAGTACCAGCAGGCTTGCTACGTAAAGTGCTGATGCCGCCAGTTTATTATGATATCGATTAAACTCACGTGCCTCACCGTAATGGCTGACAGTGATATCCTGGGCCACACAATACCAGGCAAAGATACCATCAGAAAATTTCTCACCGACATCTTTCAGACCTAACTTTTTATGTAACTCTGCAATCCGGTGAATAGCGACATTCTGTTGTTCATCGGCTTTAAAATACTGCTGTAAGGATATCAATTGCTCATCACTACCAAGTATGTGCAAATTGATTAGTTCATTGGTACCGACCAGGCCCTGTGCGCGAATGAACTCGATCGTTCGCTTCACCTCGGGTGCCGCCAACTCACCAATACCTGATATATCATTGTTGTCCTGGTTGATAATAGACTGACGACTGGAGATCAATTTGCCATCCCTGAACAGGGTCTGCCTGACATTACTGCTTACCTGCTGACTGACCAGCAGCACGACACCGGATGAGGCCTTTATCGTTTTTAACAGTTTCCTACTAATTATTGGCAACGTCCATATGCCCGAAAGCGGAATCTCACACTCATCGATTATGGTTAACCAGGGCTGGATAAGTTGCGGGTTGGTCATCGCGCCTAATAGTACGATGTCATCTTTACGGCCACTTTTTTCACGACCGATGATCGTGCTATATGAATACTGTCTACTAGACCGATAAAAACGATCGACCAGACGGCTTATCACTGCATTTCTATCACGCGCACCGACATGCGGAATTTTTTCATTTCTGAAATCTTCTTCGATGACATCAACGAGGAACTTGCTGGATATCTTTTCTGTATTTGAGAGATAGGCGCGAAACATTTCCAGCCCTTTCTCAGTCGGCTCGAATGAGGTCGTCCCTAACAGCTGCTTGCCTTTCCAGTGCAATACGCTGAGACGATAACCTGTAAAATAAAATAAACGTTTCATGATCAGATCGTCACCCCGGAAACTGCGTCGTATACCGGCCCCAGAACTGCCATCATTATCCACATCATTATGCCGCCAAGGACGACTGTGAGTATCGGCAGGATCGTCGGCTCTATCTTATCGATGGATTCTTTTACTTCGCGATTATAGAAGTAACTGACGTTGAGCAATGCATCATCCATAGCACCGGTATCCTCACCCACTTTTAACATACGCACGATCATCGAGGGAAAAACGCCGACCGCTTCGAAACTTTTACTTATGATGATACCCTCAGATATACTATTCCTCGCCTTGTTGATCGAGTCTTCCAGCACCAGGTTGTCGACCATGTCTTCTGATATCTTGAGTGAGTCCAGCACGGTGATGCCGGAGCTATACATCATCGCAAAGTAATTCGCAAAACGTGCCAGTTTTATCTTCGTCATCAATGGCCCAAATATCCAGATCTTTAACTTTATGCCGTCAAGAAAATATTTGAAATCGTGATTTTCTTTCGCTGCTAATTTCAAAGCAAAATAGATAAAAAACGGCGCGCTGAAAATCAGGTACCAGTATTCAACAAATATATTGGAGACATCGATGAGTATCTGCGTATGTAACGGTATTTCAGTTCCTATATTCTTGATGAATGGCAGCAGTTGCGGCATTAGGTATATCATCAAAAATGACACCACCATCAGCACGATCACAGAAACGATCGCCGGGTAGATCATGATTTTTTTTGTCTGCGACACCAGTTCGTCCTGCCAGCGGATAGTGTCTGCCAGGTCTTTCAGCACCTCTGCCAACTGACCAGTCTCTTCTCCGATCCTCACCAGCGTCACATAAACATTGTCGAATATCGACGGATGCTCAGCAAGGGCGAGGGACAGGGTTTTACCGCCTTCGATATCATCGATTACGGTTTGCAATATATCGGTAAAATGGCTGTAATCGATACTGTCTCGAATATCTTTCAGGCTATCGATCAGGGGCACGCCGGATTTTATTAACTGCTCTATATGAAAGGTGAAGTTGATCAGCTCGCGTCGGCTGATGCTCTTGGACCTGAACGCACTACCTCTGGCCTTACTCTGTTCCTTGTAACTTAACAGATCAAAACCCATACTACCGAGGCGCTTTTCAAGCTCCATAGGATTACTCGCAACCATGGTATCGTTGCGAATTTTTCCGGCAGCATCAATTGTTCTGAATTTATAATCTGGCACAGTAGTTCCCTGTTATGCTGTTACATCAGCCGCTGTGTTAAGTCGATGACTCGCGACACTTCTGTCAGGGATGTCTTTCCCTCAAGAACACATCGGATGGCGTCGTCTGCCAGGGTCTTGTATCCCGTCGTCTTAGCAGTCGCTTTCAGTTCACCTAGAGTAGCGCGTTTTGCAATCTGCTCATCGAGTTCACTATTTATGCGTAATGCCTCAATTATCGCCAGTCGTCCCTTATATCCGGTATTGTCACAATGGCTGCAACCACCCGCTTCAAAAATTTTATGGCTGGTACTTTCAAACTCTAAATCGAGCAATTTGCTCTCCATCTCATCCGGCTGTTTTTCTTCCTTACAATGCGGGCACAACACCCTGAGCAGGCGCTGACTGATCACGCCGATTATGTTACCCGTCATGATATCGGGTAACACACCGATATCCAGTAGTCGTGGAAATGTACCTATCGCTGAGTTAGTGTGTAATGTCGAAAGCACCTGGTGACCGGTCATCGCGGCACGAAACGCCATATCTGCGGTATCTTCATCACGTATCTCACCCACCAGGATGATATCCGGGTCCTGACGCATCATGGAACGGATACCGTTAGCAAAATCCATACGCGCGACTTCATTCACAGACGTCTGCCTGATCATGTCCATAGGGTATTCAACAGGGTCTTCGAGCGTCATGATGTTCACCTGCTCTGACTTTACATAATTGAGCAGCGAGTACAAGGTCGTGGTTTTACCGCTACCCGTTGGCCCTGTTACCAGGATGATACCTTCCGGTCGGGCCATCATCATCTTCAACTCGTTCAGCGTGTCCTCATGAATTCCGAGATCATCCATCGGCACGATGCCTTTGGCACGGTCAAGAACACGCAATACGATATTTTCACCATGCGTAGTCGGCTGGGCAGAGACACGAAAATCCACACGGTGCCCCTGCACCTGTAAGCTCAAACGACCATCTTGTGGAATACGTGTCTCGGCGATGTTCATCGAACACATGACTTTTAATCTGACAACGATCGCAGACCAGTAATCTTTATGTAAACTTCGGATCTGTCTCAACACTCCATCGACACGATACCGTAAGCGCAGGAACCCCTCTTCCGGCTCGAAGTGGATATCTGATGCTTCTCGCTTTACTGCATCGGCCAGGATCGCATCGACCAGTCGCACCAACGGCTGGCTATATTCATCTTCAGTGGCATCGAGACTACGATAATCTATTTCACCAGTCTCTATCTCACGCAGGATGCCATCGACCGATAATTCATATCCGTAAAACTGGTCGATCGCTTTTTTAATCTCACCTTCACCGGCGACCATCGGCACCAGTTCTATCTTTCTACCAACCAGTGCATGCAGACGATCAAGTATAGTCAGGTCCGATGCGTTCTTCATCGCAACTTTTAAGCGCTGGAACTCGTCATCAAAGCTGACGGGAACGACCGTATATCTCTCTGCTACCTCTTTATTGATCAGGTCGAGAGCGACCATATCAGGGACAACGCTGGCGAGCTCGACGCTGGCAATACCCAGCACCTGGCTCAGTACATCACGCATGATGGATTCGGAGACGAATCCTAAACCGACGAGCACCTCGCCGAGCAATCGATCGTTTTTCTTTTGTTCGGTCAGGGCAATATCTAACTGGTCGATTGTTACCAGTCCTTTCTCGAGCAACTGCTGCCCGACCTTCCGTTTGACATCTATGATGTTTGGTGCGCTCATCAGTCTATAACTCAGATAATTCTGTTATCCGTTTTTGCACGGCTTCGCGTGAAAAACTAACCTGCTTATTATTCGATTTACTCAGGCTGTCTCTATAGAAGTTGACCGCCTGTTCCGGCTTGCCTAGCTGATCAAGGCTTACAGCCAGGTTAAAGATGTAATCCGCATTCTCTATGTCATGCTGCCATGCATTAAAATAAGACTGCTGTGCTGACTTCCACTTTTTCTGCTGCGCATAGACATTTCCCAGGGCGAAGTTAAGGTGTGGTGCATCAGGGTTTTTCTGCAGCATGTTATGTAAAAACTTCTCGTCAGCTTCCAACGAGACTCCGTCATTCTGTAAGCTGGCGATCGCGGAGATGGCAATCGGGTCACGCGGATCCTGTTTTAACAGGGACATGTAGATGTCTCGCGCTAGCATATATCTCTTTTCGATGACAGCGATTGCTCCCAGGCCAAGCAAAGCATCCCGATTATTATTTTCAGTGTCCAGCACTTCGCCATACAGCTTTTTAGCGCTGCCATATCGGCCATCATCATAAGCCTGCCAGGCCTGACCCAGCTTCTCGGTAATCGGGTCGATCTTATTTGTTTTCTGAAATGATACCGAGCCGGCTTCGTTACTAACTTTTCCTGAAGCGACGGCTGGTGATTTCTGTGATTGCTGCTGAGGTGCCTGATCGTCAGCCATGCGTTTCTTCGCATACCTTACCTTCTCTTCGAGAGGAGCTTCGCTTACCAGGTTACGTATTATCTCAGACTGTACCGGAGCTTTTTCTCTATTGGTTTTTGACTGCATCGACTGCATGGCGATCTGGTGTTTTCTTTCCAGGTCTGCAATCTCTGTCTGCATGTCCATGTAATAGTAGACGGCACCTGAGGCGAGTATGACCAGACTCAAAAGCATGAAACTGGATAAAACCAGTCGTTTACCCTTTTTTACATCACGATTCGTCTTGTAGATAAGCATCGATAGTGCCTCATCAGAGACGGTGTAACTTTTTGGCCCGGTTTCGCCTGGATCTTTATTTTTCTGTAACTCTAAGGTTTCGCTATCGGCACCATCAAAATCAGTAAATTCTGTTCGATCGTCCTGAGCCTTATTATCGACCAAGTCAGCCTCATCCGTGTCCAGCACATCAAGGGTTAATTCTTCCGTGTCCTCTGATGTTGCCTGCCCATCAGCTGTAAGCTGTAGATCAGGTGATACCTCACGGTCCGAAGAGTCAGCCGTCGGTGTGGCGATGTTTTTATCACTAACGTTTGACCCGGCTGAGCCTGCATGCTTAGAACCCGATGTTACGGATTGGTCCTGTGATGCTTTCTGCTTATCATCGGCAGCTTTTTTGAGGGCATCTAGTAATAAACTCATGATTCTTACCTGGCGCGCCCTATTGCTCTGCTAGCTTATCCGATGTTTCCTGACGAATATCTTCTAACAAGTATTTTTTATAATCAGACAAGTCGCCATCTAAACTGGCATCCTCGATAATGACCGGCCGGATAAAGATAACCAGTTCGGACTTAACATAATTTTCTTCCGTGTAAGAAAATAAGGCGCCTAATAGAGGAATACTGGACAGGACAGGTACGCCACGATTTTCTTTGTTAATCTGATCCTGCATTAAGCCACCGATGACAGCGGTCTCACTATCATCAACTTTTAACATAGTCTCAATTTCACGCACTTGTATTACCGGTATCTGGCTAACGACACCTTGCTCAGCGAGAAGCGGATTAGGATCATCAACGAAATCTATTATTCTTGAGATCGTTGGACGTATATTTAATGTGACCGTATCTCCTTCATCGATAAACGGTGTTACTGCCATAACGATACCTACCGGCACCGTGTTCACAGTAGTATCAACTGTAGTTAGAGCGTTCGATGTGACGCTGCCAGGAACAACGTTTACATCAATATTAAAATACACTTCATTATCAACGACTTTCAATATCGCTGTTTGATTATTTAGGGTCATCACCTTAGGGCTTGATAACACTTTCACATCACCAAAGGTTTCCAGTGCCTTCAAGGTGATATTCAACGGGTTGCCATTTATGGTGCCTGATGTCGCCAGCTGGAAGAATGGTGATGATCCCAGGTTGCCACCGATCACATCCTGCACACCACCTTTCGTTACTACTCCACCAGAAGTCTCGCTTACTACCGACCAGTCGATACCTGCCTGGTAGCTGTCACTTAACTGGACCTCTGCAATCGTTGCTTCGATCAGTACCTGGCGCTGCGCACTACCGACGACCTGGTCGATAAATCCTTTGATGGACTTGTGCTGTTTAGATGTCGCACGCACGGCGATGATACCGCTCTCCCGGTTAACGATGATGTTATTACCCGTCACCAGGCGTGTATCTGAACTGGCCTTAATTTCCTGACCCAGGATACCGCCAATATTCAATGTGATCGTGGTCCAGAACTCATTGATACTCTCATTCTCTATATCCGAGTTGGCCTTGTTCTCACTACTAGATCCGCCGCCACCGCCACCGCTGCCCGCAGTGTTTATACCCGAACTGGTCGCACCAATCTCTGTAGAGACACTGACTTTACCGCCGCTCTCACGGCTAATATTTAGATAATCAACATGGTAAACATGCAGATATGGTTTATCTGCTTTAACTTTTAAGGTATCGCCTTCAAGAAAATAGGTGATGCCCGCCTGCGATTCGATACGATCGAGTATCTTTGGCAGCGTCTGGTCGATCGCGTTCATGGTAATCTTGCCTGAGATATCACTGTCGATATCGAGGTTTAGATCGGCATCTCTTGCCATAGAAAATAGCAGTTCTCGAATCGGCACCTGGTTCACCACCACCGTATAGGTCTCCAGTTTCTCGCGCTTGCCGGGTCGTGGCAAAGCGGGGACCCGGGTTACCGGCTGTGGTATCGATGCTTTTTCTGCCGCCTCACTTTCTGTCGTCGATTTTATATGCCCTTCAGAGACCGTCGGTGGATTCGTTGCCCCACAGGCGACGATTGAGGTCGCAATAGCGCTAGCGATGAAGGCCTGTAAGATTCGATTTTTAATATTTATTATCATTGTTCAACTAGCCGGTCAGAACGACTTATCCCTTGTCTTCGTTGTAACTTTTATCGGAGATGTCTTTTTATCGGGCAACATCTTTTTTCAGCGCACTGATGCGACGCAAATACGGGTCACTCGCTTTCAATGAAGCAGGTAACGCATCGAGTTTTGCGATGGCATCATCCTGAGTGATAAATTCATCGTAAAGAACGCTATACCACGCGCGTCCGTTTATAACTGTTTCATAGATGTAAATCTTTGTAAAATCAAGCGTTTCAGGCACATCAAGCAGAAAAGCTTCGATATTATCTGCATCACTGGTCCTCGCCATAAATAGCTGGATACTAAAATTATTATCTGCAGCAACGCTTAACCATTGCCGTGTTTTTTCTAGGCGCTCACTTATGTTGTCTGCAGGCGCGTTGTTTACTTTCTGTACTGACACCACAGGGGCAACCTTCGAGACGGCAACCTGGGGTACGGGTGTTGTCGCCTGAATGGCCGCTGCTGTACTCTCAGCCTTTATAAGACTCTTATCTATCGAATCCTGCTTGCCGATATAAATACCTGCAACTAGAACACCGGCGAGCAATAAAATCGCTACAGTTACCATAAGTAATTTTTTACTATCAACCGATTTTTTAAATTCACTGTCCTGCGCGGCCGATTTCACATGAGTTGAAGTAACGGTATGGCTGCCCTCAGAAAATGCGGCCAGCATCGATTTGTCTGCCAGTATATTGATACGTCGGGTCAGGCCGTCAGAATACTTTTTCACTACGCCGGCGGTTTTCTTATTGAAAATATCCGGCCCCTTATAACCGACAGCGCGCAATCTGAAGTTGAGGTACTGCAGGGTATCGTCTGGCGGGAATGGTGACAGATAAAAGCTTTGCGTTATACGCTCTTTTAACTGGCGGATGTGTGGTTGCGAGAGCTTTTCATCGAGTTCAGGCTGGCCGAACAGAACCATCTGTAATAATTTATTATGGTCTGTCTCCAGGTTACTTAACAGCCGGATCTCTTCAAGCGTTTCTATCGGCATGCTCTGCGCTTCTTCGACGAACAATACCACCTGCCGGTTATCGGCGTGTTTTTTTAGCAGGTGCGCCTGTATACGCTGCATAACATCGACTTTGCTCATCTCATTATTTACATCGAGATGCAGCTCATGCGCGATGACATGCAGGATATTATCCGGTGACAGGCTGGGATTTGCGATATAGATCACATCGACATCATTCGACAAACGTACTTCGAGCATGCGGCACAACATGGTTTTACCGCTGCCCACCTCACCGACTACCTTGATGATGCCTTCACCGCTGCTGATGGCATACATCAACGCATCCAGCGCAGCACCGCGCTGGTTTCCTTCAAAGAACAGGCTGGTGTCCGGCGTGATCTTAAATGGCGGACGACTTAGACCAAAGTGCTCCTGGTACATCTAGTCTGACCCCAGTTTTTGCACGCGGCTATATAAAGTCGTCCTGTTTATCTTCAATGCCTTAGCAGCCTTGCTGACATTATTATCATTGAGCTCCAGTGCGATACGTATGCTTCGGCTTTCGATCTCATTCAATAATCTGTCCAGGTCAAATTCATCGGCTCGGATCTCCCGCGCGATCATCTCATCACTGACCGAAGTCGCACTTTCCGCCAGCGAGCTCGCAGACAGCTGGGTTTCCAGTTCAGCACTCAGCTGTATCTTGTTTACGCTCTTTCCGGGGTACTTTGTACCAAGCCGAATGACGATATTTCTCAGCTCACGGACATTCCCCGGGTAATCATATTGCTGCCATAACTCGCGCGCACCATCGTCCAGGACAAACGGCGGGACGGTGTCAGCATAAGACTCCATAAACGCGTTCAACAACAGGAAGACATCGTCCCCGCGCTGGTTTAAAGCCGGCATCTGGATATTCAAAATACTTAATCGATGATATAGATCGTTTCTGAAACGCTCGTGCTTCACTTCCTCGCGCAGGACCTTATTGGTCGCTGCGACTACCCTTGCCTGTGAATGATACTCCCGGGTCTCACCGATGCGATAAAACTCACCACTCTCGATGACGCGAAGCAGTTTGCCCTGCAGGGCTATGGGCAATTCACCGATCTCATCAAGCAGCAAGGTGCCTTTGCCTGCCTCAATGAAGAACCCCTTATGTTCTTGCGTCGCCCCGGTAAAAGCACCTTTAGCATGGCCAAATAACTGTGCTTCAAGCAGATCTGGTGCAATCGCTGCACAGTTGATAGCCATGTAAGGCTCGGTACTGCGCACACTGTTTTCATGCAGCGCCCTGGCGACAAGCTCTTTACCCGTTCCAGAGGCACCTTCTATCAAAACCGGAAAAGGAGAATCGGCAAACTGTGAGATCTGATCGTTCACCATCTGCATGGCGACACTGTCGCCGATGATCGAAACTGTTTTTTGCGCATCCCGACGCTGATCTATTTCATGCAGTCGCTGGTGGTGCTGCAGCCTGGCAAGCAGCAGATCCGGTTCTGCAGGTTTTGCGATAAAGTCGACCGCACCGATTGTGAGCGCATGCTGGATGTTGACGTCATTATCCTGCCCGGATAAGACCAGTACTTTCATGTTCGGCTGTAAGGAGAGCAGTTCACGGATCAACGCAAAACCCTCATCAGGTTTATGCGGGTAAGGAGGTAAACCCAGATCGATCAGCGCCAGGCTTGGCAGTTCATCCGCCTGCTGTACTTTTTCCAGTGCCTGCGGCCTTGAATCAGCGGTAATCATTTTATATTGCTTGCGCAACATAAAACCCAGACCCTCGAGTATCAGCGGATCATCATCCACCAGTAACAGGCTGGTTGAAGCTATAGACGTCTCGGTGTTCGTCGAAATATTCTGTGGTTCATTTTCTGGCATCGATTTCCCCAAAAACCATAAGATGCATAACAACTCTTTATATAGCAGAAATGCTGCCATGTTTTATGCAACGGCGCCTAAAAATTTGATTAAGTCTGATTATTTGTGATGTAACACAACAATTGCGTGTTTAAATAGCGAAATGCTCAACATCGTACTCTACCAGCCAGAGATTCCGCCAAATACAGGCAACATTATTCGCCTGTGCGCTAACACTGGTTGCAACTTACATCTGATCGAACCGCTGGGATTTAAACTGGAAGACAAACAGCTGCGACGTGCTGGCCTGGACTACCATGAGTGGGCCGAGGTAAAAACCTATAAATCCATAGATGAACTGAAACCCGGTAACGATATTTATGCCTTATCGACCAAAGGCCATAAGCATTATCACCAGGCAGCATTTAAAGCGGGGGATTTTCTCGTATTTGGCCCTGAGACAAGGGGATTGCCGGGTGATTACCTGCGCTCACTGGATGAGGATCACGTCCTGCGCTTACCAATGCTGGAGCACAGCCGTAGCCTGAACCTGTCGAATACGGTCGCTATCGTCACCTACGAGGCCTTACGACAGAACCATTTTAATAACTTGCGATGAAATTTCAGGGTGTGGCTTAGATCGTTTCCTGTGATGATTTTCTACTGAGCAGAGCGTCTACGGCTTCTTCGATGGCGCAATCTTCGTATAAAACGCGATAGACCTGCTCGCTGATAGGGACTTCAACATTGTGCTGTCGCGCCAGCTCTACAACTTCTTTAGCCGTCTTGATGCCTTCGATGGCCTGACCGATCTCCTGGTGAACCTGCGCCAGCGTTCTTCCCTGCGCCAGTAACAGTCCGGTACGACGGTTACGTGACTGGTTATCCGTACAGGTCAGGATGAGATCCCCCATCCCTGCCAGCCCCATGAATGTTTCGCGTTTGCCACCCATGGCTTCACCCAGGCGCATCATCTCAGCCAGCCCACGGGTAATCAGCGCCGCGCGGGTATTTGCACCGAAACCAAGACCATCTGCTGCACCTGCCGCAATCGCCAGAACATTCTTCATCGAACCGCCCAGCTCGACGCCAATTAGATCAGAGCTCAGGTACACCCGAAAGCGCCCGCTATGCAGATCATCACTGACCTGCCTGGAAAACTCTTCAGACTCTGATGCGACAGTTATCGAGGTGGGCAGGTTGCGTGCAACCTCACCGGCAAAAGTGGGGCCAGACATCACGGCTGTTTTTTTACATTGCGGTAATTCTTCGGCAACCACCTGGTGGATGAGCTTACCGGTACCATGTTCCAGTCCTTTGCTCGCCCAGGCGATACCGACATCCCGTTTAAAAAGAGCGGCATTTTTTCGTAAGAATGAACGGTATGCATGACTGGGAATCGCGATCAATACCCAGGCCGGTGAGGTCAGAGCAAGCTCAAGATCATCCGTTGTCTGTAACAGCTCCGGGAACTGCACATCGGGCAGGTACTGCTTATTACAGCGCTGCTCGCAGAGTGTTTGCATATGCTCCGGCTCCTTGCCCCAGAGCAGAACATCATGACCCGAATCCGCGAGATGTATCGCTAGCGCGGTCCCCCATGAGCCCGCACCCAGTACAGCAATGGGATGTGCCTTATCTACGACGGTCATACGCTAACACCCGATTAATGCGCTGTTTCTTCCTGTGTCTGCTCTGCCGCCTGCTGTTGCATCTGCTGTGTATAGAGGGCATTGAAGTTTACCGGTGCCAGCAATAGCTGAGGGAAGCCACCTTTTGAAACCAGCTCAGAAACAGCTTCCCTGGCATATGGGAAAAGCGTTTCCGGACAGAAGGCACCTATCATACCGCCGAGGCTATCCTGCGGGAAACCGGAGATAGTAAAGATACCCGCCTGTTTAACCTCAGCTAAAAAAGCGGTGTTATCATCATGCTTAGCAGTGACGGTTATTTCCAGAACAACCTCATATGTATCGTCCGCGACCGCCTGGTTTGAGCTATTGATCTGTACGTTTATCTGTGGCTGCTTGTCACTGGTAAACGACTGCGGTGAATTGGGTGATTCGAATGAAACATCTTTTAGATATAATTTCTGAATCGCAAACTGCTGATTTTCTTCGCTCATGACTTACTTCCTGAATAATTAATAACTTACTTTTATTTTTTCGTTAACGGCATATTGGCTTCTTTCCATGCCGCGATACCGCCTTCGAGATTATTTACCTTTTCAAAGCCCGCCTTTTTCAACAACTTGATAGCGCGTGTTACGGTGTTGCCAGAGTTACAGTAAACCAGTACCGGTTTATCTTTATCGGCTGCTAATTTTTCTACGCTGCCTGCAATGTCACTCAATGGTATGTTCTTCGCACCTTTGATATGACCACCCTTAAAATCAGCCGCAGTCCTGACATCGAGTATCAGCGCATCGCTATGGTTATTCATCAGGCGAGTAGCCATTGACGGGGACAGATATGATCCCTTGTTCGCCTGGTGCTCTAATTCTGCCTTGATCAGCATAACCATCACCACCACCAGTGCAGCAAACAACAGGAGATTATTTAGTACAAATTCGGAGAGTTGCTCCATAAAAACAGCGACCTTTTAATTAATTGCAGATTGAACAGATAAACGTGGAGTATAACGCGAGAATCGATTATTCGGGAGACCCGACTGCTCGATAACAGCTCGGATCTTCGTTCTTAACGCACTATCGAAAGCGAGAGAAACTATAGTATCTGTTTAATGCTCGGGAGCAGCTGAACAGAATACTTCCTGCATCATACCGATGAGACGCAGCGTGCGCGTATCACCTACGCGATAAAATACTTTGTTAGCATCTTTTCTGGAAGCCAATATGCCCTTGTCACGTAAAATGGCGAGATGTTGAGAGATATTGCTCTGTGAAGTGCCCACTGCATCAACGATATCCTGTACACTCACCTCCTGGTCACCTAATGTACAAAGTATCTTTAAACGTAATGGATGCGACATCGCTTTTAGAGAACGTGATGCTCGGCTGATATCCTCTTCACGAGTCATTAAATCAGGATCGTTAGGGCTAATTGCCATGGTGTAACCTCGAAACTAAAGAGTTGCTTAATAATATAATTAATAAAGCATACATTAATACACTTTTTTTTGAATTGAAATAGCAAAATCCTTAAATTTGAGTAAATATTAATTACTCCCGTTCTGAATCCGGGTCGCATAATAACGAAATCGCCGAATCAATATGTTTACTTCCATCGCCGAATATCGTGCAATTTATTCTATATTATTGTTTTTATGTCTTTTATTCGGCTCTTACCACGGTTATGCGTCAAAAAAAGAAGATATGACGCATTATCAGGACAAACTTGAGAAACTACAAAAAAGCATCGCCAAGGTCCAGCAGCATCTCAAAGGCAGTAAAAAACAACGCAGCCACGTCGTCACTGAGCTCCAGACGCTGGAAGCAGAAATCAGCAAAAACGCTAAAAAACTCAAGAGCCTGGAGAACGAAGTCTACCAGAGCCGCAAACATGAGAATAAGCTGAAAAATGATCTCGACCATCTAAACAGACAGCTTGGCAATCAACGCATCGCATTATCAGAACAGATTCGTTCTGCATATAGCATGGGGCACCAGCAAAATCTTAAAATGCTGTTAAATCAACAGGATCCGGCCCAGGCAGGGCGGGCACGTGTATATTTTAACTATCTAAACCGCGCCAGGCAGCAGCAGATCGATCTATTCCTGGAGACTTTCCAGCAAAAGATGCGAGCTGAAGCCGAGCTCAAGCAAACGATAACCGCACAGAATGCTCTGCTCAAAGAACAGAAAGAGAAAAAACGACAGCGCCAGAAACAGCGCTTCCAGCGTAAAAAATTACTCGCCGAACTCAGTAAAAAGATCAAAAATCAGGAAAGTACCTTGACCAACCTGGAGACAAGTCGTGGCCGTATCGAAAATCTACTTAAATCTCTCGGTGAACTTCTCGCTGATATTCCGTCCAGTCCCTCAGAAAACCAGCCATTTGTCTCACAGAAAGGTAAATTGCCCTGGCCTGTCAATGGCCGATTTGTGAACAACTTCGGCCAGCCCAAAAACTATGGCGACCTTAAATGGAACGGTGTGCTTATAAAAGCAGAGCTTGGCACGCCAGTACGTGTGGTCAGTCATGGCCGCGTTGCGTTCTCCGACTGGTTACAGGGTTTTGGTTTTATCACTATCGTTGACCACGGCGATGGTTATATGAGCCTGTACGGCCATAACGAGTCATTGTTCAAACAGACTGGTGACTGGGTGCAGGCCGGAGAAATCATCGCAACGGCTGGTGACAGTGGCGGACAGCCAACGAGCGGCGTATACTTTGAAATTCGCTCACGTGGTAAACCGATCAACCCGTCAAAGTGGTGTTCAACCAAAGCAAGACATGCCTCGGGCCAGAACCCTACGATATAATAATGGCGGAACATACTGGCATTAATACGTTCTAAGCACTATCATTTACCTAATTTAAAGATTTGTAGCGAACCCACCTTCAAATACAGGTCTATACACATTCAAAGTGGTTTCTACTGGAGTTATATATGAGTAAGCAATATAAGACCTTTCTTGTGCTGGTCTTTGGTATATTTGTTGGCGTTTCTGTGTCAATCACCAGCAGTGTGCTGGCTGAGAAAAAAGCAGATGAGTCCGTCGGTCTACCACTTAACGAATTACGCAACTTTTCTGATATTTTCGCACGCGTTAAAAGTGACTATGTCGAAGAAGTCGATGATAAAACACTGCTTGAAAACGCTATCCGCGGCATGTTGACAGGGCTGGATCCGCACTCCACCTATCTGAACACCGACGAGTATAAAGAGCTGAAAATCGGCACTACCGGCAAATTTGGCGGTCTCGGCATCCAGGTCGGTATGGAAGACGGTTTTGTAAAAGTTATCTCACCCATCGACGATACTCCTGCATTTCGTGCTGGCCTTGAATCTGGTGACCTGATCATCAGGCTGGATGATAAATCAGTCAAAGGCATGACCTTGAACGACGCCGTCAAAATCATGCGTGGCGAACCGGGCACCGACATCAAATTAACCGTGATACGAGAAGGTGCCGACAAACCGCTGCCATTTACCGTAACGCGTGACATCATCTCGGTTAAGAGCGTCAAAAGCCGTATCCTGGAACCAGATTACGGTTACATTCGTATCAGTAACTTCCAGTCCAAGACTGCACGTGATCTGGTGAGCGAATTAAGTAACCTTAAAAAAGAGAACAAGAACGAACTCAAAGGTCTGGTGCTTGATCTGCGCAATAATCCCGGTGGTGTTCTAAGCGCTGCAGCAGACGTTTCTGACGCCTTCATCGATGAAGGCAAACTTGTTTACACACAAGGTCGCATAGCTAACTCTGACTTTGAATTTAACGCCAAACCAGGTGACATCATGAATGGTTCACCCGTAGTCGTATTGATCAATGGCGGCTCGGCTTCAGCATCAGAGATTGTCGCTGGTGCTCTGCAGGACCATAAACGTGCCGTTGTCATGGGCAGTAAATCTTTTGGTAAAGGCTCGGTACAGACCATCCAGGAGTTGCGTAGCGGCGGCGCTGTCAAGATTACTACTGCACGTTACTTCACACCGAATGGTCGCTCTATTCAGGGTGATGGTATCACGCCAGATATCATACTCGATCGATATGAAATCAAAGACTCAAAAGATGACGAGACTTCTCTGCGCATAAAGGAATCTGACCTAAGCGGCAGCATAAGCAACCCGACAAAATCACAGGAAGCGATCCACAAAGCTGAGGAAGAAGGCAAGAAAGAAGAAGAAAAAGAGGAGAAGATAAAAGCCTCTGACGACTTCCAGTTATTCGAAGCCTTACTGCTATTAAAAGGTTTGAATATTTTAAGCAAATCATGATCAAAGACCGTTTACGGTCTATATTTAACATGGATGTTAAATAACGTATTTTCAAAGATAACCCATGGTTTTAAGGTCTCCATGAGCGAACAATATCGACAAATAGCTGTTGCTTCGATGATTTTTGTTCTAGCTCATACTCCGGCACACGCGGAAAAGCTCGCCAGCATAATAATAGATGATGTTGGCAACAACCTTGAATACGGCAGGGATGTTATAAACCTTCCTGCGACATTGACCATCGCCATCCTCCCAAAGACAACCTACGCGAAAAAGCTGGCCAGGCTGGCCGCTAAAAACAATAAGGAAGTCATGCTGCACCTGCCGATGCAGTCTGTCGAGCATCATCAGCATTCTCCCGGCACCCTCGACCTGCATATGACCAGGCGCGAGTTTCGAGAACAGCTGCGCTTAAACTTAAACTCGGTACCGTATGTGCGTGGCGTGAACAATCACATGGGCAGCCTGTTAACCAGGCACCCCGGACACATGACCTGGCTGATGGACGAACTATCACGCAGAGGCGGTTTATACTTCATCGACAGTAAAACCACCAGCAAGTCTATCGCCGATAAGATTGCCGCTGAGAACAACGTGCCCGTATTATCACGTGATTTTTTTCTTGACCCCGACCATAAAGCAGAAACCTTGCGTCAACAGTTCGACCTGTTTATCCAGAAAGTTAATCGACACGGTTACGCCCTGGCTATCGCTCACCCTTATCCTGAGACCATCAAGTTTTTAAAAGCTCACCTTAACGAGTTAAACGAACATGGCATCGAGCTTATACCCGTCTCAGACCTGGTCCATACTGCCAACCAACGAAACAAATACCCGGAGAATCGACATGTCGCATGTACTAGTGCCGCTTGCTCAAGGCTGTGAAGAACTCGAAGCCATCACCATAACTGATCTGTTAGTTCGCGCCGGTGTCTCGGTCACCACCTGTGGCCTCGATGATCTGCCTGTACACGCCTCCAGGGGCACAACGATCATCCCCGATACCAGCATCGATAAGGTGATGAATAAAACTTACGACCTCATCGTCTTACCCGGCGGCCTGCCGGGTGCCGACCATTTACGTGATAATGTGCAGCTACAGTCACTATTAAAAAAGCAGGCACAGGACAATAGATATCTCGCCGCAATCTGCGCTGCACCTAAAGCACTGGCAAAAGCGGGGGTATTAGATGGAAAAACAGCAACCAGTTACCCGGGAACATTAGAATCTCTTGATAATAATGCTATCAAAATCTCGCAGAATGCTGTCGAGATCGATGGCAAAATCGTGACTTCACGAGGACCTGGAACAGCCATGGACTTCGCTCTAACCCTGATAGAATTGCTGGAAGGCCGCGAAAAACGTGAAGAAGTGAACCAACAACTAGTACGTTAAAGATTATATCAACAATAAATTCAATGGCTTAGTATTTAATTAAACCCTTATATACCATGGTGTTTATAATTCAGTGATTTTTCTATATAATACTTGACCTAATTACTAGGTTATTATTTTTTTATTATTTACAGGTACATCCCATGCAAGCAGAAGTTAACGGTAAAATTATCCAGCTCAGTGAAGCTGGCTGGTTAGAAAATCTTGATGAATGGAGCGAAGAGCTCGCAGTTGAAATAGCTAAAAACGAAAATATTTTCGATGGACTCACCCAGGAACATTGGGACATCATCAATGAAGCACGCGAATATTTCCAGGAAAACGGCAGCGTTTGCGAGCCACGTGCATTTTCAAAAATAATGAAGAAAAAATATGGTAAAGATCGTAGCGATCAAAAGTATATTTATTCTTTATTCCCAACAGGCCTGATCAAATGTGCAAACAAGATTGCTGGTCTGCCTCGGCCTAAAGGCTGTAGTTAAGTTTTCAGACTCGACTCACACTATAAAAAGACCGCGATATTTATCGCGGTCTTTTTTTCAATACACAATCATTTCTCAAAGTAGATATGCTCTTATCACATCCATAGAAGATTCATTAGCAGAAGGTCATGATAGAATATACTTCGATCCTGACACCATCACTTAACAATCATTGGAGTAACAGTCATGGAAGATACTGCGCTCAACTATCTGCAACATACCTTCGGTTATTCTGAGTTTCGCCTGCAACAGGGTGAGATAATTCAGACCTTGATCAATGGTGATGATGCTGTTGTATTGATGCCAACCGGCGGCGGAAAATCACTTTGTTACCAGATCCCTTCGTTATGCCGCAATGGAACCGGTATCATCATATCGCCACTGATCGCTCTGATGCATGATCAGGTCATCGCCCTGCAGCAACTCGGTATCAAGGCCGCATTCCTCAACTCTACGCTGGACGCTGATACCTCGCGTCGGACAGAAGCCGACCTGATCAATGGTAATTTAGACATGCTGTATGTTGCTCCAGAGCGACTCAACACCAGCGGTTTTATTCAGCTATTAAGACAGACCAGTATCTCACTTTTTGCCATCGATGAAGCGCATTGTGTCTCACAATGGGGCCATGACTTTCGCCCGGATTATATCCAGCTGTCATTACTGCATGAACAGTTTCCCGATGTGCCCAGAATCGCGCTGACTGCAACCGCCGATCAGGCCACCAGAAAAGAGATAAGACAACGGCTGCAACTCGAGCAGGCACGTGAGTTCATCTCCAGCTTCGATCGACCCAATATCTGTTATCGCATCACTGAGGCTCAGAGTAACGCACGCACCGCACTGTTAAGATTTATTCAAAATGAACACGAGAACGATTCAGGTATCGTTTACTGCCTGTCTCGAAAAAAAGTAGACAGTACCGCGACATGGCTGACAGAGAAAGGCTTTACTGCTCTGCCTTACCATGCCGGTCTATCCCCGCAGGAAAGACAAACCAACCAGCAGCGTTTTCTCAATGAAGACGCTGTCATCATCGTCGCAACTATCGCTTTTGGTATGGGTATCGATAAACCAGATGTGCGTTTCGTGGCTCATCTTAATCTACCCAAAAGCATGGAAGCCTATTACCAGGAAACCGGGCGTGCCGGTCGAGATGGCCAGCCAGCAGATGCCTGGATGGCGTATGGCTTACAGGATGTGATCACGCTCAAGCAGATGATGGCGACTTCGACGGCGGCGGAGCAGTACAAGCGTGCAGAACACCAGAAACTAGAATCTATGCTCGGATTTACCGAGATTACCGGTTGCCGCCGACAGTCATTACTGGAATATTTTGGTGAAACGCTGGACAAGGCCTGCGGCAACTGTGATAACTGCCTGTCACCAGCCGAGACCTGGGACGCAACCCTTGCCGCGCAAAAAGCTTTATCCTGCGTGCATCGAACCGGCCAACGATTCGGCGTCAACTATCTCGTTGATGTGTTAACCGGCAAAGAGAATGACCGCATCAGCCAGTTTGGCCATGATTCTTTAAATATCTATGGATTAGGTAAGGAATTTGATGCCAGGCAGTGGCGTACTATTTACCGTCAGCTGATCAGTCGCAATCTGCTCGTCGTTGATTTCGAAGGTCATGGCAGCCTTCGCCTGACAGAACATTGCCGCCCGATTTTACGCGATGAGCAGACGCTGTTATTACGAAAAGAGAGCAACCAGGTAAAAGCTTCACGTAAAGGCCGTAAATCATTCGTTAGTGATAATGCCGCCAACAATACCTTATGGGAAGCGCTGCGTGACTGTCGAAAAAGACTCGCTGATGAAAATGACGTGCCGCCATTCGTCATCTTCCACGATGCGACCCTGTCTGAGATGATGGAACGGCAACCTGAAAATCATGATCAGTTCCTGCTGCTAAGCGGTGTTGGCAAAACCAAGCTGGAGAAATATGCTGATGCATTCCTTAAGGTTATCAGTGACCATCAGAATGTTAGTAAGGCTGGCACTTCTGACACGGTCAGCGAAACCCTTATGCTATTTCGCAGTGGTCAGGATATAAATACCATCGCCAGTAAACGCAATATAAAAACTACTACCGTTTACGCGCACCTTGCCAGCTGTATCGAACAGGGTGAACTGAACCTTGAAGAAGTTATCGACATAAAACCACAGGACATCAGTATCATCCATGAAACACTGCTGAGCGTTGACGATGGCAGCAGAAAACTAAAACCGGTATACGACGCTCTCGACGGTATGTTCGACTACAACGTACTGCGCTGCGTACAGGCGGCAACTCTACCAGCCTGACTCAGGCTTGGGAAATCGGTGAACAGCTAGTAATATTGCTCATAACGTTTCTTCGATGCGTTACCGAAGTGTACTTCCAGACGAAAGAATATCAGCCATTTAGAACGCCCGTGTTTCGTTATCTCCTGGCGTTCTTCATCAAGCGTTACCGGCCAGGTCAGCTCGGGCGCTATCTCATAAAACAGCCATTTTCGATGGAAGTTTTTCCTAAACCGGATGCCTAACCGGTAGTTGGTAGCTATAGTCAGGGGCTCAGTTATGCCACTGGCACTGGACTCATAAGATAACGATGTTTTTTTGTTGATCCGTTGATACAGTACAAAGGCCTGCAACCAGTCGACACCATCATACTCTTCTGACACCTTGCCCTCACTGGATGATCGAAAGAACAGCTGGTTCTTAAACAGTTTTTCAAAATCGATCAGGGTACGGGCGCTGTGGATGGCTTCCTCACGTTGTATTTCCTGGGTGAATCGTAAAGTGATGGATTCATATACAGGATAGGTATAACGGTAACGTAACCGTATCCTCGGACTCAGGCTGATGCTGATATTAAACTTCGACCGCTCATTTTGTTTAACGTCCAGCTGCAAGCCAAGCGTATTGGTTGCGGCTTCCTGTCCCGGTGCAACATCACGCAGATCCTCATCATCACCACTTTCAAATGTTAGTCTAAGGCGTTTTTCTGTTCCAGGAAGCTCAACACTGAAACTGAGATTTGAATCAAATTTAAAATATTCTTCTTCGTCATAAGTGAAATCATTACGCCAACGGACATAAGTTCCAGCGACACCTTCGTTAAATACGCGATCACTGGCGAAAAAGTTATCAAACCATAATGCGGGCTCGCAGAAACGTGAATTCACATAGACCTGTGTTTCGTCATACCAGCTTTTCTCATAGCTATAGGTGTCAAGTCCGCGGTCACAGGGGTCTTCCGGGTTAACTATTTTATAAATCTCATTTTCTTCGACGACATCACCCGACCACTCTTGTAATGCTTCCTGGTTTATTGCATCGGCTGACGCAGGCTGAACGTCACCTGTATCGATCGGTTCAGGATCATTCGATATCACCTCTGACTGCTCGCTCGTCTGCGCCGTCACCATTGCAGATACTGCAATTAACGATATACAAACGACAGTTTTGAACTTGTTTAAATAATAATTAGTATCGTCGTAACACACGTGAATTATCAATTACACTCAATATTTTTTACTGTAAGATATCATTATATAAGCTAGTACGGCGTAATTCACAGAAAGATTAAATGTCTACAACAAAACAACACTTGCCGGAGATAGTCGCGGCAATTGATCTGGGCTCAAACAGCTTCCACATGATTGTAGCCCGCCTTGAAGAATCCGGCACATTGTCTGTAATCGACCGCTTACAGGAAAGTGTTCGCCTCGGTGGCGGCCTCGATGACAAAGGCCATATAAGTGAGCCCGCTCAAAAACGAGCCTTTGAATGCCTCGAAACGTTCTCTCAACGTATACGCGACCTGCCACACTCAGCCGTTCGTGTTGCTGGTACAAACACCTTACGAGTCGCAAAGAATTCACGTTCATTTGTCAGACACGCTGAAGACATATTAAACCATTCTATTGAGATCATAGAAGGTCGCGAAGAAGCACGCCTTATCTACCTCGGCGTAGCCCATGGCCTGGCGACTAAGGAAGGTAAGCGCCTGGTCGTCGATATCGGTGGCGGCAGTACCGAGTTTATTATCGGCCGTGGCATGAAGCCATTACGCAGGGAAAGCCTCTATACCGGTTGCGTCAGTTCCAGTAGACGCTTTTTTAAAAACGGGGAAATCACGAAACAGGCCATGAATGCAGCGGAGCTTGACGCGGCTCTGACCCTGTTCCCACAGGCGCCTGATTTCAAGGCAGGAAGGTGGGAAGAAGCGATAGGGTGTTCGGGCACCATAAAGTCCATTGCAAATATCGTCCATCAAGAAGGCTGGTGCCTGGAAGGGATCAGTTACAAGGCATTGCTAAAACTACGCGATGCTGTCATCGATGCGGGGCATATCGATAATTTAAAACTCGCCGGCTTAAGCGATAACCGCAGACCTGTTATCGCTGGTGGCCTCTCCGTTTTACTCGCCATTTTCAAGACATTGAATATCGAACAGATGCTGGTCTCAGATCAAAGCATGAGAGAGGGGCTGCTGTATGACCTTGTTGGTCGTATAACCCATCATGATGTAAGAGACGCCACCGTCGAAGCCTCAATGTCTCGCTGGGGCGTCGATGTCGAACAGGCGAAGCGTATCACCGACACTGTTGAAACCTTATGTCATGCCGCCTGCAAACAGTGGACTATAGATACCGAACAGCTGGCACCGTTGCTCAAATGGGCATCCATGCTTCACGAGATCGGCCTGCAGGTCTCTCATAACAACTACCACAAACACGGTGCCTATATTTTACAAAATGCTGACCTGCAGGGCTTCTCCCGTCAGGAACAGGCGCTGCTTGCTGCGCTGGTCCTGTCTCATCGTAGCAAAATGCGAGTTGATGCTTTCAAACAGCTGATGAAACCTTTTGTTAAGCCTGGTAAACAGATGTGTGTAATACTTCGTATCGCCGTACTGTTACACCGTGGTCGCACCGACCAGCAGATACCAGATATCGAGTTAACGATAAGCAACAAAAATATACACTTACGCTTTCCTGATGGCTGGCTCGATGAACACAGCATGACCCTGGCCGACCTATCAAAAGAGGTCGATTACCTCGATGATGCTGGTTACAAACTTAGCTTTGAATAGTTCACTTATAAAAATATTTTCCATTTTCAGCATACTGCTGTTTGCTGCTTGCAGCACAAAGAGCGGCACTACAACTTTTACGCCTTCAACGGCTAAACCAGATCAGGCTGTGGTATATATCTATCGGCCATCAGAGATGAGTAACGCTCTTTATTCTCCAGGTATCAATGTAGATGGTGAATTCAAACTCTACACGAAGAATGGCATTAACTCGCAGTTATCACTATCTCCCGGCGAGCATATATTTGAGTTTCAGGCAGAAAAAAGATATAGCAGGCTATTGCCCGTTACCCTCTCGCTGGAGGCGGGCAGCATAACATTCCTCCGCGTGAGCACGTCACTTAAGATAGAGAATTCAACTAGCTATGAACCATATGCACGCACCTTTGCACTTACCCGCGTCGATGAAAAGACTGCGGTAAAAGAGATCGCTGAATGCTGTTTAGCCAAATCTGAACCGTCAGAAAACAGTAATGAAACCAAACCTGAAGGGGAAGGCGCCAGTGATGGATTCTCCGTCGATAAAACACAAAATCCATTTTCACATTAGTTGAAAAAAAAGATATTATTTTCAACACACAGGCAAGGCACTAAACGAAACAAAAGACAATGACTGCTTTACTTATCACATGGCTGGCTACCGCTATCGGTCTTGGATTTGCCACTCTTTTAATATCCGGAATAAAAGCCGACAACCCTGTCGCTTTTATACTCGCTGCCGTAGTACTCGGCTTGATAAATGCTTTTATCCGCCCCGTACTCTGGTTTTTGACCGCACCACTATCAGTTTTAACGTTTGGCCTGTTCGCATTAGTAATTAATGCATTGATGATCATGCTCACCGCCGCACTGGTACCTGGCTTTGAGGTCAAAGGCTTTGGCAGCGCATTTCTGGGCGCTGTTATTATGGCTATTTTCGGCGTGGCGGCCTTAATTTCGATACCATTACTAACCGGTGCTGACATCAACTGGTACAGTTACGAATATCACTCGCAAACCAGCAGATAAGGTATGTTTACTTACCGTTGCCAGCGGATTTATTAATAAACATGCTGAACAGGAAAGCCATCATAACCAGCATAAAAACAATAATGCCGACGGTTAACAACCATTCGGTCAGGTCATTAAACAACTCGCTAAATACATTCATTATATTCACCTCTAAATTTGTCCTCGTAGCATATTAGCGAAAAGTGATATGCCCTTGATGTAAATTAAAAAATAACTATTCAACAATCATTAGCGCGCGTTTATCATCTCTCTTGCAATCTTAATTATTGATAATAATCAAAATGAAAGCACTGATAAAACAGCACAGACCGGATGACGAGTACTTCACTGAAGAGCGATGTTATATTACAGAACTATCAAATTCAGACGATGATCCGGATGTATCTATCGCCATGGCAAAAGTCAAACCGGGCACCACGACAAGATGGCATCGTTTAAAAGGGACGATAGAACGCTATTGCATAATCAGCGGCAAGGGTCTCATGGAACTTGATCAGCAGGAACCACAAAAAGTAAAAGCTGGTGACACCGTACTAATCCCGTCCATGTGTGGCCAGCGTATAACAAATACGGGTTCCGAAGATTTGATCTTCCTTGCGGTCTGTACACCACGATTCACAGATGATGCCTACCAGGACATTGAAGACATAAAGAATACCCCTTAACTTTATGGGCAAACATAAAAAAATATTACGTCGAGCTTCCTTCCATGGCACTATCACAGACATGGATCTCTTACGCACTGTTGTTAAACGGGTCATTTAAAGGTCTTGGCTCCGATTATTCAGGTTTTCCTATCAGCACGCCGAAGATGGCCGCTATCGAACTGATCAGCAGCCTTTATTTAAAGATGGTGTAGATTTGATTGTTATTTATAGCCTGACCTGAGGACTATCTAGATATGTTCGAAATACTCAATTTACAAGATGAGCCAGAAAACCTTGCAAAATTAGCCTCATGGCATCAGGATGAATGGTCTTACCTAAACCCCGGCGAAAACCTCACAGCACGCATTACTCGAATGCAGTCACATTTAAATAATGAATTAATCCCGAGCACTTTTATCGCAAAAGATAAAACCCTGCTTGGATCAGCCGCTATTATTTCACAGGATATGAAGACCGATCCACCATTAACACCCTGGCTTGCAAGTGTTTTCGTCAGACCCGAAAACAGAAAACAGGGAATCGGTAGCAGGCTCGTGTTACACGTTATGACAGAGGCCAGAAAAGAAGGTGTCAACATATTGTATCTTTATACCCCAGACCAGGTGAGCTTTTATTCAAAACTTGGCTGGTCTATTCTTGATAAACGTCAATATCAAGACCATGATGTCACTATCATGCAGGTGAAACTCGATGTTTGACTTACCCTTGTCATTGAAAGCGTGGGGCAGTGATTCTTTCGATACCATCTTCAAACGGGAGATATGTTCTCTTGACGCTAGCTTGCTGCCACTACAACAAGGCTTACAGAACAGCAGCTATGCTGTTAGCAATAAACTGGCGGTTATAATATTAAGTACTGACCAGGATGACAGAAGCATCAACATCAAGGCTGGGTTGTTTTATAACGGTATAGTTGCTGGTTGCAACTGCGCTGATGATCCCACACCCGTGGATGAGAGCAATGAATATTGTGAGGTCTTTATCTGTATCGATCGGCGAACATCACACGGCAAGATTAAATTAACCTGATAGCTTATTCCGCCATTAACTGTTCAATAATTTTTATAACTTCTGCGTGATCAAACTCGCGGCCGCCAACCGCTCGGTAACGAATCCTGCCATCTTTATCAATCAGGTATGTCGTCGGCAAACCGCGCACAGCATAATCACGGGAAACTGCACTTGTCGTGTCGAACAGGATTTCAAATGTTGGATCAATTTCCAGCTGACCGGTAAATGCAAATACCTGATCGACATCTTCCATCTGGTTAATAGCGATGACCTTGAAACCATCAGCATCAACCTGCTGGTGCAGCCTCTCCATCGATGGCATCTCTCTGATACAGGGCGGACACCAGGTAGCCCAGAAGTTTAATAAGACTACTTTGCCCTTATAGTCTGATAACCTTACTTTTTCTTCATCCATATCCTGCAATTCAAAATCAGTCGCTGGGATAACATCTTTGACAACGGTAAGGTTATGACTTAACTCAGGTTGCTGCCAGTCAGCTTCAAGCGCAAACGAGCTTGTAAGTAACGCGATAAAAAATAAATGTTTCATAAATATCTACGAGTCTAATTTTTGTTCTGGTTTACTATTGTTTTCACTATTACATCTCAGGCAATGACTCTGGCGCACAAATTATATTCTCTAAAGTACCTGTATGCTCGACTCCATCTAGCTGCCATTTAAAAATCATATCGAACTCTGTGTTACGTGGTAACTTGATAGTGGTGAATCCTTGCTGCCAGTCGCCTACAGAAAACTCACCAACGTCGGGTAACAGCGTCCATGAAAAAGTGACACCTGCCTTACGCCATTCCTCCAGCCATTGTGTTTTTGTTTTAACCGGGTACGGTTTGCCATCAGAAGTCTGATAACGCCAGTCTGCAACACGATAGCTTAACTGCTGATCAGAAGTGTTTTTTAAAATCGTACCGAAAACACAATACGAGGCAGCACGCTCTATCTCATCTTTCGGAAAATTATGCTTGGCATATATGGCCCGGATAAAATCGGGCAATAACTGTATCAGCTCGATCTGAAAACCTTTATCTTTTAGCGTCCAGGTCAATAAGCCAGTGTTTTTATTCTTGTGCACCTTGGTCTCACTGGCAACTGCCCCTGTAACCATGGCCATCACTACAGATATAGCAAGCAAAGTTCCTAAAACTAATTTTTTCATTAATTTCTCTAAATTATGATGTAATGATTCTTAACGACTAAACAGAAAGTATTACATCATCGCCAAATTTACTTATAATTGACAACTTACTATATTCAGGTTTCATCATGAAGATACCACAAATTTTTTTATTACCATCTTTTTCAGCATGCTGCCGTTAGATGGTTACGCCTTTCCGGAAATACCCTTTTGCCCTGCCGGCGGCCCACCAGGCTGGCTAAACCATTTTAATTACAAGCGTGATCATAATATCTGGCGATTACAACATCGACAATATCAGTACAACTCTATACCCGCGAAACGCAAACAGCTATTATCGACCCTCATACGGCCGCAGTTTCAGCCCTAACCATAGAAGTACCAGTGATCCAACTAATTACAGGATTCAACCTTATATCCCGACTCAGGGATACCGACATGTATAACCTAGATACCTCTGTCATACTCAGCTTCTATTAATTCTATAATGCTAATGTTTTACATTGATGATTTTTAATACTGGCTCATTCAGTAACTCATCATTATTAAAACCCGAAACCAGCAATACCCTGTTGCCCGTTTTGGTTAACTTACAGCGGTTACAAATTTCCTGACTCAGGAGTTTCCAGTCATGGGATGCTTCTCTATTTATCAAAAACGGGATAACGCCCCAGTGCAGTGACAACTTCTGACAGGTCTGCATGCTTGTTGATACTCCCAATAGTGGCGATGAAAGTCGACTCGCTGATAATACGGCGGCAGTATGACCACTATCAGTAGGTACTAATACTCCCTGTAATTTCAGGTCATGCGCTAATGCATTTGCGGCATGGGCGACAGCGCGTCGCGATGAAGGCTTCTCGAGGTTGCCACCAGAATCATCACTAAAACCCCCTGTGTTCCATTGATGGTTTTCTATCTCGCGTAGTATGCAGTCCATCATCCTAACGGCCTTAACCGGGTATTTACCAGCCGCCGTTTCTCCTGACAACATTACTGCATCAACACTCGTCATCGCAGCATTAGCAACATCCCCGACTTCGGCTCTCGTCGGTCTTGCATTAGCAATCATCGACTCCATCATCTGTGTCGCCACGATAACCGGACGGTTATTGGCCCTCGCTTTATCGGTGACGACTCTCTGGATCAACGGAACTTCCTCGGCGGGTAACTCGATACCCAGGTCTCCCCGCGCGATCATTATTCCGTATGAAGCGCGTATGATCTCATCGATATTAACCACCGCTTCAGGTTTTTCTATTTTTGCGATAATAGGAATCTCGTTATTCACACGAGACATGTATTTTTTTAATCCATTAATATCTTTAGCGTTTCGTACAAAGCTCAATGCTATAAAATCAGCTTCCAGCTCCATCGCCAGCTGTACATCCACTTTATCCTTAGCGGTAAAGCTCGAAACCGAAACCGTTGTATCGGGCAGGTTCAGGCCTTTATTATTTTTAAGTTCACCGCCATAGACCACCTTGCAATTGACGTCTTTTCCCTTAACGCTTTCTACTCGGCATTCTATATTACCGTCATCGAGTAAAATTCTTTCGCCAATTTTTACATCTTTATAAAGTTGCCGGTATTGAGAGATAATCATACCTTCACGGCCGGTCCCGCTGCCGCAGCGAATGATTACTTTATCGTTCTTCTTTAATTGAATACTGTCTTTTTCAAATTTTCCTACGCGGATCTTAGGCCCGCACAGATCCATTAAGATGGCACCGTATGACCCTGTTTTTTTCGAGCAGGAGCGTATCCGCTTAAATATCTTCTTGTGATATTCATGATCACCATGTGACATGTTTAAACGAAAGACATTTACCCCTGACTGTATCAATGCTGTGATATTTTTAACTGAATCCGACGCCGGCCCTATGGTTGCAATTATCTTGGTGCGACGCCAGCGTAGAGAAGTTTTTTTATTTTTCTGCTTTTTCAAACTTGTTTCCATCAGTTTTTTCTCAATGATACTAACACTTAATGATCACAACGCAACCAGCTGATTTGTAACATTATGTCTTGACAAGACGAGACATATTTTGATTTTTTATACAGGTATTATTTAGGCTTTACCATCAAGGCTCCTGGTTTTCACCCGCTCACCATCAACGGCTATTTTATCTAATACCTCTATTTGCACCCTTATATCACATATATTATCAATAAAAACAATTGCTTGCCAAGCATATCCTTTCGTAACCTATTATTTTTATCCGTAATAATTGTTTTTAGATGCTTGACATTTATTTACGGTGGCGCCCTAATAACAAACTAATTATCAATAACTTGTATAGGCGGAAGCTCGTCACACAAAACTGCTCGTCTTTGGGCGAATTCACCTTAGCTGTCATACTATGAATATGATCATATGGTGAACTTCGCATATCGATGACTACCTAAACCATTGTTAACCATGCACTCAAAAACTATGGAGAATTATGATGAAAAGACATTATTTTATTAGTGACGACCTAGACGATCTCGAACGCATAGAAGAAGAGCTTGAACAGAGGGGAATTAAAAAACCTCAAATACACGTATTAAGTAAAGATGATGCTGCAATAGCAAAACATACACATTTACATAATATTGAATCAGTTTTCAAACAGGACGTGGTCCGTGGCACGATACTCGGCGTACTCTTTGGTGCCCTTGCTGCAGCGCTGGTGATCACTATCGGTTATCTATCAAAATTACCCGAGACCTATACCTGGATACCGTTTTATTTCCTCGCCATCGTGATGTTCGGTTTTATTACCTGGAGCGGCGGCTTTTACGGCATACAAACGCCACATCGAGATTTTCGTCGTTTTCAGAAAGATCTGGACGAAGGCAAACATGTTTTTATCGTTGATGTTGAACCTTCACAGGAAGATATTATCAATCAGGCAAAAAATGAGCACCCTCATCTAAGTGATGCCGGTACAGGGAGCGCAACACCCAGGTGGATAATTATGGGACAACAAAACTTTAAAGATATCACGACCACCACTTTCCCTTAACCTAAACTAAAACTTGTATCTTAGGCATCGAACACTGACAGGAGAAGACTATGAATGTTTCACTTGAATCCTTCCCAAATGCACCTGAAGACTGGGACATTAAAAAAGCAGAAGAGACCGCTAAAAGTGATGGCGTTAATTTAAGCGACGATCACTGGGACCTGATTCGTGCCCTTCAGGAGTACTATAACAAGGTCGAATTTCCCAATCTACGCCAGATCAAGGATGCGCTCGAAGAAAAGTTTCATTCGCGCGGCGGTATGAAGTATCTCTACAAGATCATCCCTGGTGGCCCCGTCGCTCAAGGTTGCCGCCTCGCTGGTTTAAATATACCCGCTGGCGCGATTGACAAATCTTTTGGTAGCACGGCTTAACACTGTAAGTCTAACGACAAAAATACAAAACCCGTGCAGTGCTCGCTGAGAGGCGAACGCTGCACGGGTTTCTTTTCCGCTTAAAGCTTACAGCTCGAATAGCTGTTTACCTTTATGCGCCTCGATGTATCCAGTCGGCACCCAGGGTACCCTGTAAACGTTCCAGGTAACTATCGCTGTTTACCCATTCACGCATCTGGTCAGCGTTTTCCAGCTGGTCTTGCAACTCTGCCCAAAGATCAGTTACAGACTCGTTGATCTCATCCATCTTCTGCTCGACATAATCATGATTCATCTGCCAGAGGGCTGCATCACGTTGTTGTTTGATGACCAAACGCTCTTTATACCAGTCACTATTTAACAGGTAGTCCAGGGTGAACATCTCACGGATAGCAGGATCATCGATTGTTTTACCTTCATAATTTCCTTCAGCCATAATGCGTAAAACAGCCTGTAACGGTGGACAGGCATCGTTGATAGAGCCATCTTCGATATAAGCTTTAGCTACTCTCTGCTGCGCTTCGACGATATTATTGATGCCGTCTACATAAGCGTCCATGCCCTGTGTTTCCGGCCGCAGCATCTCATCGTCAAAAACGATGGTTGGGCTGTCAAATACCTTACCGAAAAAAGCATGTACAAACTTTTCTGTTATCCGGTAACCCAGACGGCTGGCATGTATCTTTTTACCTTCATATTCAAAGTCATCAATCTTTTCGAGAAGACCTTTTTCGATGAGGTATTTAGGATCACGTTGCCTGATCGGCAAACGACACCAGATCTCCGGTATGAGCATACTGATATCATGATCTACACGGCGGTTAGTTCCAATATATCCGGCCGCCGAAGAGTATCCTGCAAAATCACACAAGATAAATGAAACCAGTGCGTTATTTAAGTCGGCTGTGGTAGATAGCGCGTTAAATGGCCCTTTTGTCAGCGCGCCTTCCGATCCAGCCCCCGTGGTTGATGGTGATTTTCCTGTCAGGCTGCAGATCAGGTCCATAAACAGCTCGGGCAACTCCTGGTAGTGAATCGGGTTATAAACGGCGAGCGGCCTGATACCGGCCTTTTTATCTTCAGGATTATTACGGCGGCCCTGCAGTACAGCATTGACCGGGAAATATACCGGTTCATCTAGCGACAGACCTCTTGACAGCCGGGTTCCTGTTTGTGCGAGGTACATACTTCTAGGGTTCGCAAGGTCGGGACGCTTTTGCAGGTAGCGCATATTTTTACTGGGTTTTCCGTCGACAAGACGCGGGTGTGCAGATGAAACGAAGTATTCACCCTCAGCCGTTGCAGCAAGTCGAATCAGAGACTGCATCGGCAGCGAATATTCCTGAAAGCTGATCACATCTTCCACTAACTCACGTGCATCATCAACAGTAAGCGGCTGGAAATTCGAAATAAAGTTACCCTGCTCAGAGAGGTCTTTTTCGGTCTGCGTATCAAGGCCTCGAATGATGGCATCATCTGGCCGCTGGAACAAACGGTTTTCACAGTTCTTTACAATCTTAACGCTAGGATTTTCGTATCGATGATTCAATTTGCCTTCGACATAGTTCAAAGGGATTACTGTCGAAGCCGTAATATCATCTTCAGTCTGTACTTTAGTTGCAGCGACGAAATCCTGACGTAATTTATATATTCGCCAGGTACCATCTTCACGCACACCTACACGCAGATAGCTGGTAATCATCTTGCGGCCATCATATTTCAGTTCATGGCCCGGGTTTCCATTCACTTCGTCTACCGAGAAATGCTGGCGCCAGTTATCGCCCCATTCGGTTTTATAGAAACGTTTGATCAAGTAGACCAGGGCCAGGATATGCTGTGGGAGACTCTCCAGCCACTGGTTATATTCGTCCGTATAAGTTTCAGCTGAAGGGGTCAGCAGCCTGATAACCGAGCCAAGGCTTCGCTTGCTGGTGAGGACATTCCGGTCATCATTTTTTGAACGGTCACGTCGCCGTTTCGAATAGTCGTAGTTGAAGATCGCCTCAACTTTATCGAGATCCTTTTCAAAGTTACCAACGAATACCGGGCCGGATATCATCGAATCCTGTATCGATTTTGATATTTCTGACTTACCGCCTCCGGACACAGTGCTTGGCTTATGGCAGCAGGTGCCTTCACCCAGGGTACCGATCAGACGCCAGCTCGGCGCCTGTGGGTGCTTCTGCATATGTACTTTAAATCCACTGGGGTAGATATAGGTATACTTAACCTGCAATTTGATCTGCTGTGCTACACCATCTTTCACCCAGCTTATCTTCTGCTGTTCCATATCAATATGTGCAGACTCAGGAATATAGTATATATCGTCAAACTGATTGTCTATCGCATAACCTTCAGGGCATACCGTTATACTTCCCTGCAACTGCTGGCACAATCGCTCGAAAGTATGGTCCTTCATATCATCTTCGATCTTTGGCAGGTAATAATTACCCAGGTTGAAGCGGGGGAAAGCGACGGCTCCGCCAGCATGCTCTTCTTCTACGCCGCCAAAAAGGTTAGCTGAAAAACTTATCTGTGATTTGACTTCTTTTTTACTGTAACCAAAGTAGTTATCGGCGATGATAGTGACGACGACACCTTGCATATCACGACAGACGACTTTAAAAGCACCGCCCTCGTTATAGAGCTCATCATCGTTTTTCCAGCACATTCCGTCTTTTCGCTGACGCTCTGTTGCATCATCATAGTGAGGCAGACCAAGCAGTTTTTTACTCAGTTTAGTCAGGTGTGGCGCCAGGATGACGCATCCACTATGCCCAGTCCAGTGATCGATATCCAGCGCAGCGTCATTCTCAGATAAGAACGGATCACCGCCATTACCAAAGATCGATTCGACAAAGTCGAGGTTCGACACCAGTGAACCCGGGGCAAAAAATCGTGTTTCCAGACTCTTCTGAGGCAATACATCCTCTACTTCAGGACGGACGATAGGACGCAACAATAAAGAGACCCACATGTCGATCGGTTCTTCATTCTTACTTGCGATCGGCAGTCCCATTAACTCGTTAGGCGGATCAAGTGCGACCTGTAATAAGTTGGCGTAAACATCTACCGGTACCGCTTTTTTATCTGCTGGTATCGGTAAACCGCCTTCTACGATATGAAAGACACCTGAGGTTGTTCGGCGATCATTCCTGGGATTGTGCAACACGCCCTGTATCAGGCGGTACGATTCGACTAAATCTGACTTGTAGGTATTGCTGCTGAAGGGTATTGATAATTCACGAGCAATACCTTCTTCATTCAGGTTAAAAGTTTCTCCCGGCAGTTTTACTTCGATATCGATACCATTTCGTTTCAGGTAATCATTCAAAAAATTCTGGATACGTTGGTCTGCTGGACAGCGATATTCTGCTAACAGTTGTCGCTGAGCAGAATAATTTTTTAACAGGCTATCAGCAACAGCGAGATAGCCACGGTCTGAACTTAACTGACAACGGTGACCCAGTGAGGCTAGTTGTAGACAAATATGTTGTAAGGCAATCTGGCGCTTATCGATAGCTCTTCTTTCTGGGAAGGAAAATTTTTCTTGAGAATTCATAACAGTGGACAAAATCAAACCTCAACGGCAATAAAACTGCGGGATGCTAATTTTAGAGAGGTAGAACCAATATATCCAATCGAATTGTTTCTATATAACCATAGAATAAAATACTAATAAATAATAAAAACAGGAAGTTATTATCAAATAAAATATTTTACGCACCATTACAGTGCGGTTTTACAAAAAAAAATCCTATTTACTGGATATGTTCATTTTATACTTAAAAAAGCCCTGGTTGTATTTTTACAACCAGGGCTTTTCAAAAACGAATACTGGTAAGGTTAACTATATCTCATCATCAGCCTCTGCAGCTTCTCCACCTGATGCCCATGCCTGTTGTTTGTCTATCTGCTGCTGCTCCATCTGTAGCTGCATGATAGCCTTTTCATAGCGGCGTATTTTTTCAGCCTGCGCTAATTTCTCCGCCTCTGCATTCTGTTTTACCTGCTCTTCATCAGCCTGTATCTTTGCCTGTTGAGCCGCCAGCTGTGCGTCACTCGCCTGTTTTAAACGGGCATTTTCTTCTTTACGACCCACTTTGTTTTGCTGTTCTGATTTATTTAGCTCGTCAATCTCATTCTGGATAAACGCTATCTGGTTATCGACATTCGCCACACCCAGTTTCCTGACTTGATTGAGTAATTCCAGTGATTTGATCAGATCCTTTTTTACGCCGATACCTTCACTATAAAGCTGGCCTAGTAAAAACATAGCTTCCGCCTCGTGCGCATTAGCATCTGTCTTAACACTGTTAAGCCAGTCAGCATTTTTTACCGGGTCATAACCCTGCTCTTTGGCTTCAAGGTATGTATTACGATGCATAGCCGGTTTTGAGCCGGCTTCGGCTGCACGGCCATACCAGTGTTTAGCCTGTTCGATACTTGCTGTAACGCCATCTCCCCTCTCGTACATAGACGCAAGCTTGTATTGAGCAAGGACATTACCGTTCATTGCTAACTTTTGCTGGAATTTAAAAATATTGCTGGACTGGCTTGCAAGCGCTTCTGCTTGTGCCGTTATAGGGGTTGCCATGCTCGTTAATACGAGCAAGAGCGTAATTGTATATAGTTTTGTATGTTTCATCACAAAGCGCCTCTTCTAGGACCATGATCTATTTGGTCTATTTGTGCTCATTTATGATGTAACTATCTAATCTATATGTTATTTTTCCTGGATAAACAAGTTTTTCACAAAATTGAAGAAATAATATTAGCTAGATATTCATTTCTTTTTTGGCCTGACCCAGCCTTTTATCGACTTTTGAGCGATTCGGCTTAGCGTTAAGGTATCATCTTCGGTGTCTTTTGTTATCGTCGAGCCTGCAGCAATAATTGCATTTTTACCAACAGTAACCGGAGCAACTAACTGTGTATCTGATCCTATGAATGCGCCATCTTTAATGATCGTTTTAAATTTATTCGCGCCATCATAGTTACAGGTTATGGTGCCCGCACCAATGTTTACATCCTTACCGATCTCGCTATCACCAAGATAACTCAGATGGCTGGCTTTACTATTTATACCCAACTCAGTATTTTTTATTTCAACAAAGTTGCCTACCCTGCTGTTTTCTCGCAAATATGTACCAGGCCGGATTCTTGCAAACGGACCCACTTCGGTCTTTTTGTCTATGACTGCATTTTCTATGACCGAATATGGCTTAATAATACAGTCACAGGCGATAGTACTATCCTTGATCACACAGCCAGGGCCAACCACCACACCCGTACCCAGGTTCACCTCACCTTCAAATACACAATTAATATCTATAAAACTGTCATTACCAACACTCAATTGGCCCCGTACATCTAACCTGTCCGGGTCGGCCAAACCGACGCCATCCATCAACAGGCTATCAGCGATGTCACGTTGATAGATTTTTTCCAGCCGAGCAAGCTGTTTTCTATCATTGATACCTTCGACCTCATAACTATGTTCGACCTGTGTCGTTATAACGTCGTTACCATCATTCACCGCCTGTGCAATGATGTCGGTCAGGTAATATTCTCCCTGGGCATTATCATTATCAACCTTGTTCAAACAGTGATTCAGGTAAGCGGCATTTACAGCGAGAATACCGGTATTTACCTCCTTGATCCTCCTGATCTCGTCTGATGCATCTTTATGTTCAACGATAGAGACCACCCTTCCCTTTTCGCGAACGATACGTCCATATCCCGTCGGGTCATCAAGCTCTACTGTAAGTAGTGATACATTATTCGCAGTTACATTACTTACCAATGTTTCCAGCGTTTCGGCTTTCGTCAATGGCACATCACCATACAGGATGAGCACGACATCATCACCATCAACATTCGGACTGGCCTGTTCTACAGCATGTGCTGTACCAAGCTGCTCTGACTGTAATGCCCATTCGACCTCAAAATGCTCGCATTCCTGCTTCAAAAGATCACCGCCATGTCCATAAACGACCTGAACCTGTTTAGCGCCTAATGCTCTAGCTGTGTTATAAACATGCTCAACCATCGGTATACCGGCAAGCTCATGCAGAACTTTCGGCTTTAACGAGCGCATACGTGTACCAGCACCAGCGGCTAATATAATGACGGAAAGGTTCATCTTTTTATTTCCTGTTCTTTATTGAAAAACGTTTGTACAAATAAAAAAGGTCGAACTCACGAGAGTTCGACCTTTATTTTAGCTTAATTCCCGATATTTAAGATCTAAGCCGATGAATACGAGGAGCCTTATTTCTTCTTGCGAAGTTTCTTCAGCGCTTCGATCTGTGCCACCGCTTCGATAAGTTCAGATTTAGCTTTAGCGTAATCCATATCTGAAGCTTTATCTTTCATTGCAGATTCGGCACGGGTCTTGGCTTCAAGCGCTGCAGACTCATCGATATCAGCAGCACGTAACGCAGTATCAGATAAAACTGTTACGATGTGCGGCTGCACTTCGAGGATGCCGCCACTGACATAGAAGCTCTGCTCTTCACCGTCCTGTGTCACGATACGCACGACACCGGGCTTTAGTGTAGACAGCATCTGTGTATGACGCGGCATGATGCCTACTTCACCGGCTTCCGCAGGTGCGTACACTTCTGTTACTGTACCAGAATATATCTCATTCTCAGCACTAACTATATTTACATGCATGGTCATTGCCATTTTAAAATGCTCTTAATGTCTATCGCTTATAAAAAACCGCTATTACAACGCTGCTTTTCGCTTATATTTTTATAGCGTTTTCGCTTTTTCAACCGCTTCTTCGATGCCGCCAACCATATAGAAAGCCTGCTCAGGCAGAGCATCATGCTCGCCAGCCAGTATCGCTTTAAATGCTGCCAGTGTATCTTTCAGTGAAACGTATTTACCTGGTGCGCCGGTGAACACTTCAGCAACAAAAAATGGCTGTGACAAGAAACGTTGAATCTTACGAGCTCGAGCTACAGCTTGTTTATCATCGTCTGATAATTCATCCATACCAAGGATCGCAATAATATCTTTCAATTCTTTATAGCGCTGTAACAAACCTTGTACGCCACGAGCAACTTCATAGTGCTCTGTGCCGATGACTAGCGGATCAAGAATACGCGAGCTAGAGTCCAGTGGATCCACCGCAGGGTAAATACCCAGTTCAGCTACCTGACGAGATAGTACTAAGGTCGCATCCAGGTGAGCAAATGTCGTTGCTGGAGAAGGGTCGGTCAGGTCATCCGCAGGCACATATACCGCCTGGAATGAGGTAATAGAACCTGTCTTAGTAGAGGTAATACGCTCTTGAAGTACACCCATCTCTTCCGCCAGTGTTGGCTGGTAACCTACCGCTGAAGGCATGCGGCCTAACAGTGCTGATACCTCGGTTCCGGCTAGTGTGTAACGGTAGATGTTATCAACGAACATCAATACATCACTGCCCTGATCACGGAAATATTCCGCCATGGTCAAACCAGTTAAGGCAACACGAAGACGGTTACCAGGAGGCTCGTTCATCTGACCGTAAACCAGCGCCACTTTATCGAGTACGCCGCCTTCCTGCATCTCGTAGTAGAAATCGTTACCCTCACGAGTACGCTCACCTACACCAGCGAATACAGAGAAACCACTGTGCTCAACCGCGATGTTACGAATCAATTCCATCAACGTTACGGTCTTACCTACGCCCGCACCACCGAACAAACCGATCTTGCCTCCTTTTGCGATCGGCATAACCAGGTCGATAACTTTAATACCAGTTTCCAGAATCTCAGTCGCTGATGACTGCTCTTCAAATTTTGGTGGTTTACGATGGATAGGCATGGTATCTTCATGACCAATGTCACCCTGGTTATCAATTGGGTTACCTAATACATCCATGATACGACCTAAAGTTTTAGGACCGACGGGTACGCGAATAGCATCACCGGTATTAGCAACTTCCATACCGCGACGCAAGCCTTCTGTTGGTCCCATTGCGATTGCTCGTACTACACCATCGCCTAACTGCGCCTGAACTTCCATCGTTAAACCTGTTTCATCAAGTTTTAGCGCGTCGTAAACTTTAGGAATGGAGTCCCGTGGAAATTCGACGTCAATAACCGCGCCGATAATCTCTACTACGTTTCCGGTACTCATGATTGTTATCCTCGTAAATACTTATGTATTAAAATTTTAAATTCTGTTATTTAATCTTCTTGTATCGATTTATTGCTATCAGCTATGACCGCTTCATTAAGAAACGGCAGCAGCGCCTGCGACAATTTCAGAAATTTCCTGAGTAATCGATGCCTGCCGAGCTTTGTTATAAATCGTTTGTAATTCCTTAATAATGTCAGCTGCGTTATCTGTTGCGCTCTTCATCGCAATCATCCGTGCAGACATCTCACAGGCTATATTTTCTACTACGCCTTTATAAACCTGGGATTCGATAAAACGCATCATCAACGCATCGATGATCGGTTTTGTGTCAGGCTCGTAGATATAATCCCAGTGATGATCCAGTTCGGTATCAATCTCACCGGTAGCAGGAATTAACTGTTGTACCGTCGGAGTCTGTGTCATGGTGTTTTCAAACTCGTTACTCACCAGAAACAGGCGATCGATCTTTCCTTCATCATAGGCATCAAGCATGACTTTAACTGTACCGATCAATTCTTCCTGTGAAGGTTGATCACCCAGATCGGCCGTTTGCGAGATGATGTTGCCCTGATAACGTGAAAAGAACGTTGCTGCTTTTTTACCGATAGCACAGATATCGATCTCGACATTTTTATCATGCCAATCCACCATCTGGTTGACCGCGGCTTTAAACATGTTGGTATTCAGGCCACCACATAAACCACGATCTGTCGAAACCACGATATAACCAACGCGTTTCACTTCTTCACGATCCTGCAGATAGGGGTGCTTGTATTCGCAATGCGCCTGCGCAAGATGGCTCAATACATCACGCATTTTTTCAGCATAAGGACGTGAAGCACGCATACGTTCTTGCGCTTTACGCATTTTACTCGCAGCTACCATTTCCATTGCTTTGGTGATCTTCTGTGTGTTTTGCACACTTTTGATCTTGGTGCGTATTTCTTTTGCGCCTGCCATAGTTCTTCTCTATTTAAACTCTATCGTCTGCACTTAATTCTGAGTGACTAAAAAATCTTAGTAAACGCCGTTCGCCTTGAAGTCTTCTAATGCAGATTTCATAGCAGCTGCGATTTCATCGTTATAATCGCCCGTCTCATTAATCTGTGCGATGAGGTCGGCTTTGTTACTCTTCATATAAGCAAGCATCGCTGCTTCATAATCAACCACTTTCTTAACATCAACGTCGTCCAAGAAGCCTTCATTCGCTGCAAATAATGAGAAGCCCATCTCAGCAATTGATAATGGAGAGTACTGCGCCTGCTTCATTAATTCAGTAACACGTTCACCTAGCTCTAACTGTGCACGTGTTGCGTCATCAAGATCTGATGCAAACTGCGCGAATGCTGCAAGCTCACGATACTGAGCAAGTGCTAGACGAACACCACCACCGAGCTTCTTAATGATTGTTGTCTGTGCAGCACCACCAACTCGAGACACTGAAAGACCTGCATTGATAGCTGGACGGATACCTGAGTTGAACAGATCTGTTTCCAGGAAAATCTGGCCATCAGTAATCGAAATTACGTTGGTGGGTACGAACGCGGATACGTCACCGTCCTGTGTTTCAATAATTGGCAACGCTGTTAATGAACCGGTCTGGCCCTTAACTTCACCTTTTGTAAATTCTTCTACGTATTCAGCATTTACACGTGAAGCACGTTCTAATAGACGCGAGTGTAAGTAGAATACATCACCAGGGTATGCTTCACGGCCAGGTGGACGACGTAACAATAATGATACCTGGCGATACGCCCAGGCCTGTTTTGTTAAGTCATCATAAATAATTAATGCATCTTGTCCACGGTCACGGAAGTACTCTCCCATGGAACAACCGGAGTAAGGCGCGATGAACTGCATCGCCGCAGATTCAGAAGCGCTCGCAGCAACGATGGTTGTATGCTCCATCGCGCCGTGTTCTTCTAATTTACGCACGATGTTCGCAACGGTTGATGCCTTCTGGCCAATCGCTACATAGATACATTTAACACCGGTATTTGCCTGGTTGATAATGGCATCGATGGCTACAGCAGTTTTACCTGTCTGGCGGTCACCGATGATCAGCTCACGCTGGCCACGACCAACAGGTACCATCGCATCAATCGCTTTCAGACCCGTCTGTACAGGCTGATCTACAGATTTACGTTCGATAACACCCGGTGCGATCTTTTCGATTGGTGCAGTAAGTTTTGCATCGATAGGACCTTTTCCGTCGATCGGCATACCGAGGGCATCAACAACACGACCCAGCATTTCATTACCGATAGGAACTTCAAGAATACGGCCGGTACATTTAGCGGTATCGCCTTCGGTCAGGTGTCCATAGCTACCTAAAACCACCGCACCTACAGAGTCGCGCTCGAGGTTTAACGCCATAGCAAAAGTATCGCCAGGCAGTTCGATCATCTCACCCTGCATAGCATCAGCAAGACCGTGAATTCGGATGATACCGTCCATTAAGCTAACGATAGTACCTTCGGTACGGGCCTCGACCTTCTGCTCGAAGTTTTCGATTCGTGATTTAATCAGTTCACTGATTTCTGATGGATTGAGTTGCATTGTATTGCCTCTTATCGTCCTAATGAAAGCGCGAGAGAATCTAATTGCGATTTCATTGACGCGTCTATAATAGTGTCACCAGCTTTGATTACGACTCCACCGATCAACGATTCATCTACCGTTGTGGTCAGAGTGACATCACAGCCAAGTTTATTCTTTAAAGTATTAACTAATTCGTCTGTTTGCTGAGCAGTTAACTCAAATGCAGAAATCACTTCGGCTTCCACTTTGTTTTCTGCTTTAGCTCGAGCGACCTCGAACTGATCCCGTACGTCTGGCATTATGCTCAGACGACCATTCTCAGCCATCAGCTTGACAAGATTTTGCTGCTGCTCGTCTAACTTATCACCCAGCACCTGTATTAGCATGTCGCCTTTCTGCTGTTTGCCCATCTCTGGATTATTTAACAGTTCGCTCATCTGCACATCACTGACCACTGTGGCCAGGTTCGCCAGGGCATCGCCCCATGAATCCAGTGCACTGGCCTGGTTGGCAATGTCGTACACAGCGTTTGCATAAGGTCGTGCTGCTGTTGTGAAGTCTGTCATTAAAAATGTCCGCTCAGAATGTCTTCAGTTAAAGTTGCTGTGTTAAAGCTGCGTGGCCAGCTCATTAAGTGAGCCTGCATGTGCGTCTTTATCAACTTCTTTTTTCAGTATCTTTTCAGCTCCTGAAATAGCTAAAGTCACAACTTCCTGGCGAAGATGTTCGCGTGCACGATTGATTTCCTGCTCGATTTCAGCATCTGCACCAGCCTTGATACGCTCAGCTTCTGTACGCGCATCGCCTTTAGCTTCATCAACGATCTCGTTAGCACGTTTCTGTGCCTGTGCGATGATGTCTGAAGCCTGGCCTTTAGCATCTTTAAGACGCTCAGCAGCCTTCTTTTCAGCAAGCTCTTGCTCGTGCTGGCCACGCTCTGCAGCTGCCAGACCGTCAGCAATTTTCTTTTTACGCTCTGTTAATGCGTTGACCAGTGGTGGCCATACATAGGCATAACAGAACCATACGAAAATCGCGAAGGTTATCGATTGACCAATCAGCGTTAGATTAATATTCATCCGCTCTTACCTTGTTGATATTTAACTTCGTTACGCAACCGCGAAGATAACGTAGAAAGCAACACCAACTGCAATCATTGGTACCGCGTCAGTCAGACCCATCATCAGGAAGAACTGGCCACGTAATAATGGAATAAGCTCAGGTTGACGTGCTGCACCTTCAAGGAAACGTCCACCCAAAACACCGATACCGATCGCTGCACCTAATGCGCCTAAACCCATCATGATTGCACCTGCTATGTAAAGCATCGCACTTACTTCAGTCATTGTTTTCTCCTAAGTAGAAATTTTAAATTCGTTAAAATGTTTAAATCTTGTTTAGTGTTCGTCGGGTACCTGATGCGCCAGATCCATATAAACGATGGTCAGCGTCATAAAGATGTATGCCTGCAGGGTAATGATCAGGATATGGAAAATCGCCCAACCCAGTTGCAGGAAGCCACCGAATATACCCAGCGCCCAACCACCGCCATACATGATCGCGATAAGAATAAAGATCATCTCACCAGCAAACATATTACCGTACAGACGCAGTGACAGTGATAACGGTTTCGCGATCAGCGCAACAAACTCCAGTACAAAGTTAATCGGGATGAAAACCAGCTGCAGAACCTTGTTATTTGAGCTGAAAGGATGCAGTGTTAACTCGCCTACAAAGCCCATTACGCCCTTGACCTTGAAACTGTAATAAATCGACAGCATGAATACCGCTAATGCCATTCCAAACGTAGCATTCGGATCTGTCGATGGAACCACCTTGAAATAAACATGATGTGGGTCTGCACCGAAGAACGTCGCACCGATCCAGGCGGCTGCACCCGGTAACCAGTCAACCGGTATCAGGTCCATGAAGTTGATCAGGAAAACCCAGATAAATATCGTCAGGGCCATTGGCGCAACAATCGGGTTACGTCCGTTGAAAGCGCCTTTCACGCTGCCATCAACAAACTCGATAATCATCTCTATGAAATTTTGTAATCCGCTTGGTGTATCTGCCGTCGCATTTTTCGCTGCTCTGCGGAATATCCAGAGAAATAAAACACCTAACAGGATTGACCAGAACATGGTGTCGACATTAATCGACATGAAGCCCATCTCTTTGGCTTCTTCTGCAGTATGCGCCAGACCCCATGTGCCATCGGCATGCTGACCGTATGTCATGTTCTGCAAATGGTGTTTAATGTATTGACCTGCTGTTAAGGCTTCATCAGCCATTACTTCTCTCTCTTTAATCTCTATGACCGGCACTGTTAGCAAGTGCGCTCACCATCGCTGGCGTCATATGTATAACAAAATAAGTAATCAACAAAGCCGCCGCGCTGACCGGCTTTATCAACACAAACGCACATATGAATAGTGCGCCCGTTAATATAATTTTATATATCTCGCCCATATAAGCAGAGGCAAGCATGGTCTGTGCCGCGCTATCAGGGCTGACACGAAATACTTTATAAGCAAACCAGGCACTGGCGATGGTTGCTATCAATCCGCCGGTTAATGCGGAATAAGCCATTACAACATCGAGAAAGAGCAAGCTAATCGATATTGCTATGGTCAAGATTAGCTGTGACTTGATATAGTTTACCGCCTGTCTTTTTGACTGCCGGTGCTGCCGAGACAGGTCTAGCTGATCTTTTTGCATAGTTTTGTGCATCTCAGCCAACCTTAAAAACACTGTCAGAACATATGGCAAGGCAGGATTAGAATGCGCGCGAATTATATAAGAGAGTGCTATTTAAGGTCAAGGAATCAATCTAAGCATTTAAAAACCTTCATATCATCAATTGCTTATATACTGTCTCTTAAAACCACTTTTTATTGAAATGAAGATCTTTAAGACTCAATTTTGCTCAAAATACCATCTAGAACGTCAAGACTTGTGTAAGAGATCTCCAGACTACCTTTACCTTTCGCCTTCTGTTTTATGCGAACCTGTGCACCCAGTCTTTCCGTCAGACGCTCTTCCAGCTTGGCGATATCCGGATCTTTTCGACTAGGTTTAGGCTTCTTGGCTGGTGCACAAATTTTCCGGATCAGCGCTTCGGTCTCACGTACCGACAGGCCTTTCCTGGCTACGTCTTTTGCCACACTGCTCTGCTCCATTCCGTCGATGGCCAGTAATGCGCGTGCATGCCCCATCTCAATATCTCTCATCGCAAGCAGCGTTTTAACATCCGGATTGAGGTCCTGCAGTCGCAACAGATTACTTACAGAGGCACGTGAGCGTGCCACGGTATCTGCGACCTGCTGATGCGTCATCTCAAACTCATCAATTAAGCGTTTCAACGCGCTCGATTCTTCCAGTGGATTTAAGTTTTCACGCTGGATATTCTCTATCAATGACACCGCGGCAGCCGTCTGATCGTCAAACGTTTTTATTACCGCCGGTACCTGCGACAGGCCCGCCCTTTGTGACGCACGCCAACGACGCTCACCAGCAACGATCTCATATCTATCCTGACCGCCAGCCTGCGTCCGCAGCCTTACAACGATAGGCTGCACCACGCCCTGCGTTGCTATGGAGTCAGCCAGCTCCTGCATGGCTTCTTCATCAAAATGTTCACGTGGCTGCCACGGTCCGCGCTCTATCAGATCAACATCGATATTGCGTAATTCGTCATCAGTTCTTGCTTCCAGTATCGTTTCGACATCACTGTTACCCAATAATGCCGTTAAACCACGACCCAGTCCCTTTTTCTTAGGTGCTTTTTTCTTTACCGTCATTCTCTAAACCTATAATTCTTAAGTTCACCGCTATTAGACAGCCGCTGGCGTAGTATTACTGCGTGTTTCTCGTCTCAACATTTCACCCGCCAGGGCCAGGTAAGCCAGTGCACCACGTGATGTTTTTTCATATAACAATGCTGGCAGGCCATAACTTGGTGCTTCTGCCAGTCGGACATTACGCGGTACGATGGTTCGATAAACGCGGTCTCCAAAATGCTCTATCAATTGCGCCGAGACATCGTTTGAAAGTGTATTACGCGGATCAAACATAGTCCGCAACAGACCTTCGACCTTAAGAGATGGGTTTACTGATGAGCGCACCTGGTCTATCGTATCCATCAAAGCCGTCAGACCTTCAAGTGCATAATACTCACACTGCATCGGGATGATGACACCATCAGATGCCACCAGCGCATTCAACGTCAGCATATTCAGTGCAGGCGGGCAGTCTATCAGCACATAATCATATTCATCGACGATCGAGGCAATACTGTTCTTGAGCCGCTGCTCCGCATTATCGGCTCGCATCAACTCTACCTCAGCGGCCGTCATATCAGCATTGGCCGGCAGCAGGTCGATACCGGCATTCTCTATATGATGAACCACTTGATGTGCATCGAGACCATCGAGCAGGCAGTCACAAAAGGTCTTTTCCAGTGAATTTTTGTCGACACCGACGCCCATCGTCGCATTGCCCTGCGGATCAAGATCGATCAGCAGGACTTTACGCTTAGTCGCCGCCAGTGAAGCAGCTAGATTAACGCTGGTAGTCGTTTTACCAACGCCGCCCTTCTGATTTGCTAATGCGAGTATTCGTGACATGTGTCTTTTGATTTTATTTCGTTAAATCTTCTTAATTTCCAGTAGATGCCGCTCGGCATCGAGGCCATATACATCCAGCACGTGCGACTCAATAAGCTGATACTGTTCACTCTCAATTCGCTCGTCCAGTTTGCCCTGCATCACCAGTATGCTGGTGGAATCACTTTGCAGATGCGCTGTACTACTTAAGATGTCATCAGTTGTAGCATACGCCCGCGCTGTAATAACGTCGAAGTATATCCTATGTCCATCAGCAACGGGTTGATAATCTTCTACGCGCTGGTGTATCACTTCGACATTGTCCAATTTCAGATCGATCTTTGCCTGCATCAGAAAACGGCTTTTCTTACCGTTGCTATCGATGAGCACGAATCGCTTTTCTGGTGACGTGATGGCAAATGGAATGCCCGGCAGACCTGCGCCGCTGCCGACATCCAGAACGGTTTCACCCTCCAGATAAGGCTGTACAACCAGGCTATCAAGCAGGTGCTTGCTCACCATCTCTTCGACATCACGGATAGCAGTAAGATTGAAGGTTTTATTCCAGCGTGCGATCAGCTGTATGTAGTGGACCAGTTTCTGCTGTACCGGCACAGAGAAATGTAGCCCCATCTGCTTGAGACCAAATTCTAGTTGCTGGCGTAGGGGCTCTTTCAAATCTTTTCCGAATAAACTATTTTACGATATGGAGCAGGGTTACTTCGCGGCTTTTTTCAGGTGAACCATCAACAATGAAATAGCTGCAGGTGTAATGCCCGGGATGCGCCCTGCCTGGCCGATAGTTTCTGGACGGTGGTCACTTAGTTTCTGCAGAACCTCGGCGGACAGGCCGCGCACCTTGGCATAATCAATTATGTTCGGTATGGCTGTTCGCTCATGGCGTTTTGCTTTATCTATCTCACCTTGCTGGCGATCAAGATAACCGGAATATTTCGCCTGGATCTCAATCTGCTCAGCAACACTCTCCGTCACATTATCGCCACTTCCGATTATTTCTGTCAGATCTGCATAATCGATTTCAGGACGGCGCAACAGGTCAGACGCTTTATAGTTTCGCGTTAGCGCTTTTCCAAGCTTAGCTGAAAACTGTTTTCCCAGAACTGACTCGGGCTGTACGTTTAACGCCGCCAGGCGCTTCTGTTCATTAATAATGGAATCTCGCTTATCCCCATATGCACGCCAGTGTTCATCCGTCAGCAAGCCCATCTCATGGGCCTGCTCTGTCAGCCGCAGGTCAGCATTATCTTCGCGCAATATCAGGCGATATTCCGCACGTGAAGTGAACATTCTATAAGGTTCCTGCGTACCGAGTGTGACAAGATCATCTACCAGCACACCGATATATGCCTGGTCACGAGCTGGTACCCAGGCTTCTTTTTGCTGAACCTGACGCGCCGCATTGATCGCTGCCAGCAGTCCCTGCGCACCCGCCTCTTCATAACCTGTGGTACCGTTGATCTGCCCTGCAAAAAACAGGCCGTTAATAAACTTCGTTTCCAGGGATGCTTTTAGGTCACGCGGATCAAAAAAATCATACTCGATGGCATAACCCGGCCGAGTGATATGCGCATTTTCAAATCCTTTCATCGAACGCACGAGTGCCAGCTGCATATCAAAAGGCAGGCTGGTGGAAATGCCATTTGGGTAAACCTCGGTAGTGGTTAAACCTTCCGGCTCTATAAATATCTGATGTGAATTTTTATCGGCAAAACGAACCACCTTGTCCTCGATAGACGGACAATATCGCGGGCCAATACCTTCGATAACTCCGCTGTACATCGGCGAGCGATGCAGACCTTCACGAATGATGTCATGCGTTCTCTCATTGGTATGTGTTATGTGGCAACTGATCTGCCGCGGGTGCTCTTCTACTCTGCCGGTATATGAGAAAACCGGTAAGGGCCTGTCACCCGGTTGCTCGACAAGATCCGAATAATCAATAGTACGGTTATCGATACGTGGCGGCGTGCCCGTTTTTAAACGCTCTACACGAAACGGCAGATCACGCAAGCGGTTAGCCAGCGCGATTGAGGGTGGGTCACCAGCGCGGCCACCAGAATAATTTTTTTCACCAATATGGATCAGACCACCAAGGAAAGTGCCAACTGTTAGCACCACTGCTTTGGCTTTGAACTTAAGCCCCATCTGGGTGACAACACCTGTCACCCGCGGCTCACCATCAATGGTCTCAACGATCAGGTCATCAACCGCCTGCTGGAATATCGAAAGATTGGGCTGATTTTCCAGGGCATGGCGTACTGCCGCTTTATATAAGACGCGGTCAGCCTGAGCGCGAGTCGCCCTCACCGCTGGGCCTTTACGGCTGTTTAAAATACGAAACTGGATGCCGCCACGATCGGCCGCTTTGGCCATGATGCCGCCCATAGCATCAATCTCTTTCACCAGGTGACCTTTTCCAATACCACCGATGGCGGGATTACAGCTCATCTGGCCCAGGGTTTCGATATTATGCGTTAATAGCAGGGTTTTAACGCCCATGCGCGCAGAGGCAAGCGCAGCTTCTGTACCAGCGTGCCCACCACCTATAACAACAACATCAAAAGAATCAGAATAAAACATGTACAACCTCAAAAATAAGGCTGCCTATTATAATACAAACCAGGATAAGACAAATCAGTGATTTAAGTTAAGAAACAGCTGTATATGCGTGCAATGACTACACATATCCAGCTGCTTATTGAGCCACCTCTCAGAAAAGAGGGGTTAAAAACGGGTGTTTATTGATATATAAGTTAGTTCGACCGAATTTTTGCTGTTTGCATTTCGGTCTTAACGGCAAGGATCATATCAATATCAGCATCAGTTAAGTCAGAAAACTGAGTCATGCCCGGCTGATCACTTAAGTCGCTGGTCAATATGCTAGAGCCGGTAAACAGTGCTACGAATGCAAAAATACCGATAAACCAGCTTGTATTATGAGATAAATTCATTGTCCTTGTCCCATCAAATTCAAAGTTGTAGTCAAAAATTGAGCTTCATTTTTTCGACTGTATTACCAGGCAGCCGAGACCTGTCTGTATCTCTATCACTTTATATAGCACATATTTTCATTTTGTCGAAAATATGACATAATTTTAATTTTTATACATACAATCAACTTGTTATATATTCAACAATGCAAGGTTAGCTTAAAAAACTTGCCTTCATATCCCATTTGGAAAGACCTTATATAGCTTTGTTTACCACAACATCAACACCCATAAGCTGAGTTTATATTAGAATATTAGAATATCTTATGGCCACTTTAATAATGCTGATTAGCCAAAATTAGACTATTCAAGTACAGTAAGCTGTTGATATTATTTATTGATATTTAGCTAACTAGCTTTGACACCCCCAGGATAAAACTTATGTCTCAACCGGTACACAATCCGACATCGAAAGCGACGGACGAAAACAGTCGTATAGAGACCAAAAACACGACTTGCTACATGTGTGCCTGCCGATGCGGTATCCGCGTTACCTTGCGAGACGGTGAAGTCCGCTATATACAGGGCAACCCTGATCACCCTCTGAACAAAGGTGTGATCTGTGCCAAGGGGGCATCTGGCATCATGAAGCAGTATTCTCCCGCACGACTTACCAAACCGTTGATGCGAAAAGCAAAAAGCAAGCGTGGCGATAACGAGTTTGAAGAGATTTCCTGGGATAAGGCTTTTTCTATCATGGAAGAGCGGCTGGCATCAATCCGCGCGACCGACCCTAAGAAATTCGCGCTGTTTACCGGCCGTGACCAGATGCAGGCAATGACAGGCCTGTTTGCTAAACAATTTGGTACACCAAATTATGCGGCACATGGCGGTTTCTGCTCGGTAAACATGGCCGCTGGCATGATCTACACTATAGGAGGCTCATTCTGGGAGTTCGGCGGCCCTGATCTTGATCGTTCCAAGCTATTCATCATGATCGGTACTGCTGAAGACCACCACTCCAACCCGATGAAGATCGAATTAGCCAAATTCAAGCGCCAGGGAGGCAAGTTTATAGCCATCAACCCGGTTCGCAGTGGTTATGCCGGTATTGCTGATGAGTGGATTCCGATCAAACCCGGTACTGACGGTGCATTATTCCTTGCCCTGATCAATGAAATCATTAAACAGGGGCTATATGACCGCGATTTTCTCGTAAAATACACGAACTCCGCCGAACTTGTCAATATGGACGAAAGCTCTTCAGAGCACGGCATGTTTGTTCGTTTCGAAGTACCTAAAGAAGAGGGGTGTTTCGATGAGCAAAACAAACTGTGGTGGGACAGAGATATCAATAAACCGATATCCATGCACACCGAAGGCTCTGACCCTTATCTGCTGGGTGAGTTTAAGCTGGACGACGGAACGCCAGTAAAACCAGCGTTCCAGCTGCTTGTCGACCGTGTAAAAGACTACACACCGGAGTGGGCATCTGACATCACCGGTATTCCCGTAGAGACCATCAGACGTCTTGCCTATGAGATGGGCATTACTGCTCGCGATGAAAAAATCGAATTACCGATCTCATGGACCGACACCTGGGGCAAGGAGCATGACCACATAACGGGCAACCCGGTTGCATTCCATGCTATGCGCGGCCTGGCGGCACATTCCAATGGTTTCCAGACCATCCGTGGCATGTCCATTTTGATGAGCATTCTCGGTACCATCGACCGTCCTGGCGGGTTCCGTCATAAAGCGCCATTCCCGCGACCAATTCCGCCTTGTGCAAAAACAGCAACCAGTTGGGATGATATTCAACCCAACACGCCTCTGAATGGTATGCCCCTTGGCTGGCCGGCTGACCCCGATGACCTGTTTGTCGATGACGATGGCCAACCCATCCGTCTGGACAAGGCCTTTTCCTGGGAACATCCGCTGGCTGTCCATGGACTGATGCAAAATGCGATTACCAATGCCTGGCGCGGTGACCCGTACTCGATCGATACCATGATGATCTTTATGTCCAACATGGCATGGAATTCGACGATGAACACGGAAGAAGTCCGCAATATGTTGAACGATAAAGACGAGCAGGGCGAGTATAAAATTCCTTTTCTGATCGTCTGTGACGCATTCCAGTCGGAAATGGTTGCCTATGCTGACCTGGTCCTGCCGGACACCACTTATTTAGAACGCCACGATGTCATGTCGATGCTAGACCGTCCTATATCGGAATTTGACGGCCCCGTTGATTCGGTCAGGATCCCAGTGTTACCACCGACCGGAGAGTGCAAACCCTTTCAGGAAGTACTGATAGAGCTGGGTTCACGCCTGAAGCTGCCAGCATTTGTTGACGAACAGGGTGACAGAAAATATCGAAACTACCCTGACTTCATCATTAATTATGAAACTGCGCCAGATTCGGGTATCGGTTTCCTCGCTGGTTGGCGCGGCAAAGGTGGCGAAAAATTTATGAAAGGGGAGCCCAACCCCAACCAGTGGGAGATGTACGAAAAGAACAACTGTGTCTACCACTATGAACTACCCAAATCATACCAGTACATGCGTAACTGGAACCAGGGTTACCTGGAATGGGCAAAACGACACAGCCTGACACGCTATGCTGAGCCGATAAACATTCATATATATAGTGAAGTGTTGCAGAAGTTCCGTCTCGCAGCACAGGGCAAGTCCGACGGTAAACAGCCGCCGGAACATCTGCGTGAACGAATCGATACACATTTTGATCCGCTGCCGTTTTACTCAGATACCCTGGAAGCGCAACAGACAGACCTGCAGCAGTACCCGTTAAACGCGATTACGCAACGGCCTATGGCGATGTACCATTCCTGGGATTCACAGAACGCCTGGTTGCGCCAGATCCATACCCACAATTACCTGCATGTAAACACCAAAACCGCTGAAGCTGCTGGCATCGCAGATGAACAGTGGATGTGGGTAGAGTCGATGCACGGCAAAGTACGCTGCATGTGCCGCCACTCTGAAGCCGTCGAACCTGGCACGGTATGGACCTGGAACGCTATCGGTAAGGCCAGCGGTGCATGGGGTCTGAAGAATAAAGCCAATGAATCCAAGAAGGGGTTTATATTGAACCACTTGATCAGCGAAGAGTTGCCGCCGAGCAAAGCAGGGGAGCACCTGTCAAATTCTGACCCGGTAACCGGCCAGGCCGGCTGGTATGACGTACGAGTAAAAATATATCCTGCCGCTGCTGACGAACCGAAAGAAACCTATCCACAATTCAAAGCAGGCGCAAAAACACCCGGCAGTACATCACGTAATAAATTTATGAGTGGCCGCTGGTTAAAATATTTTGCCGGAACCAAAACCAACAGGGCTGAGTAACAGATATGACGCAACTTGCTTTAGTTATCGATTTAAACGTTTGTGTTGGTTGCCATGCCTGTGTGACCAGCTGTAAAGAATGGAACACCTCAGGTACCGCAGGGTTTATGTCTGACTATAATCCTTACGACAAGGATCCTACCGGCACATTCTTTAACCGTGTTCAAACGTTTGAGATCGGCGAATTTCCAAACACCCAGACCGTTCACTTTCCTAAGAGCTGCCTGCACTGTGAAGAACCACCTTGTGTTCCCGTGTGCCCTACCGGCGCCAGTTACAAACGCGAACAGGACGGAATAGTACTCGTCGACTACGACAAATGTATTGGCTGTAAATATTGTTCATGGGCCTGCCCATATGGCGCGCGTGAGATCGATGAGAATCAGAAGGTGATGAAAAAATGCACCTTGTGTGTCGACCGCATCTATGACGAAACCTTGCCTGAATCAGAAAGAAAGCCTGCCTGTGTACTGGCCTGTCCGACCAGTGCTCGTTTATTCGGTGATGTGAATGACCCGGATTCAAATGTATCTGAACAGATTCGTGACAATGGTGGTTATCAATTAATGCCGGAGTGGGGCACAAAACCAGCCAACCATTATCTGCCGCGTCGCAAAACCAATATTACGATTCATCGTGATGAGCTTACCCGCGTTGATAACCCGCTCAACAAAGAACGTCAGCTACCGATGCCTGATGATGACGAACAAACTTTAGACGATATCATGAGCTGGTAAGTAACACCGTGCGAATACTCGTTAACTTTTTTGCACATCTATATTAAAGAGAAAATATTATGCATCCTGCTTTTTCAGTTATTTTTCTAACCACGTTAATCGGTGTTGGACAGGGATTGTTTTTGGCGCTGTATACCGGCCAGCTTTATTCTGTAATAAAAGTGTTGCCAGTACAGGATTCACCTGGCTTTTATGGTTACGGCAGTCTGCTTGCCCTGGTGTTTTTGGCCGGTGGTTTATTTTCTTCTTTCTTCCATTTAGGACGCCCGGAACGTGCCTGGCGATCCGCTTCTAAATGGAGAACATCTTGGCTGTCTCGAGAAGTTATCGTATTGCCTGCATTTATGGGCACCACGTTTATGTATTCGATGATCCATATAAGCGGCTGGAACCCGGTACTGTTTTCTTTGAGCGATGCCTTCATCGTCGATCTTTCATTGCTCGTCGGCGCTATCAACATGGTTTTAGCCTTTGCTTTATTTGTCTGCACCGCGATGATCTATGCCTGTATCAAGTTTCTTCAGGAATGGGCAACACCGCTTACCGTCATCAACTATGTACTGCTTGGCATGGCATCAGGTTTTGCGCTGAGCACCGCATTTGCAGCTTATGTCGAATCTGACCTGATACACTTCTATGGCGGTTGGGCCATCGTACTTACTGTAACCGCGTTTATCACTCGCTCTGCATCGTTAATCAGAAATAACAAAATAAAATATAAGTCTAACCTGAGTTCTGCCATCGGCATTCGTCACACCAGCATAAAACAGAAGGCTCAAGGCTCAATGGGTGGGTCTTTCAATACCCGTGAATATTTTCACGGCGCTAAACCTTCGCTGTTTAAAAGTATTAAATGGACATTCCTGGTACTGGTCTTCGTAGTACCCGTCGCACTATTATCAGGGGCGCTGGCCAGCAATATGTTTATCTTGTTCGTTCTGGCTTTTATCGTGCAATATATAGGATTGCTAGCCGAGCGCTGGTTCTTCTTTGCACAGGCGAATCATCCACAGAACCTTTACTACCAGACTATTTAAATCACTCAAACGCAGGGAGGCGACAAGGTGTATTTTTATTATTCAAACACCACAGTACGATTTTCGTACACCAATAAATCATGATGTACATGATGGCGCACTGCACGTGCGAGCACGATTTTTTCCAGGTCTCGCCCGATCCGCACCATATCTTCAACGGTATCCTTATGGCTGACATGAACGACATCCTGTTCGATGATCGGTCCCGCATCAAGTTCAGCAGTGACATAATGACTGGTTGCACCTATTATTTTAACGCCACGTTCATAGGCACTGTGATAAGGGCGTCCGCCTGGAAAAGCCGGCAAAAATGAGTGGTGAATATTTATAATACGTTGCGGATATTCTTTCACAAAATCGTCACTCAACACCTGCATATATCTCGCCAGGACAATGAAGTCGATGTTATGTTGCGCTAATAGCTCTTTTTGTTTTTCTTCCTGCTGCTGTTTATTTTCACCGGTGACCGATAAACAATGAAAGTCTATACCTAACCTTTCTGCCACGTGCTGCAGATCGTTGTGGTTACTTATGATTACCGGTATCTCGACATTCAGTTCACCGCACTCATAGCGTGCCAGCAAGTCATAGAAACAATGTGGCAGCTTCGATACGAACAGCGCCATTCGCAATTTAGAATCCGAGAAATGTAGCTGTGATGTCATCTGGTAACGAGAACCGACAAGCGTCTCGAAATATTCGGCTATCTTTTCACGCTGTATGACAAAGTTTGCGAGATCCCATTCTATACGCATAAAAAATACACCGCGTTCTGTGTCGACATGTTGGTCGAGGTACAGTATATTTCCATCATTCTTATGGATAAAATCAGTAATCGCAACAACGATACCGGGTTTATCCGGGCAATGAATTAATAAAACCGCAGAATTCTTAATTGAATTTGTCATTTTTATCGTTTCTTTTATGAGTCATATATATTTACTACTAATACTAGTAAATAGAATCACTTTTATTAAATAAGATAATTAAAACCATCTTTAAAATTATTACACTCTTTTCTTTTTTAACCGTGCGTGTACACGCACATACAACACCATAGCTGCCAGGATCATAAAAATGAAAAACAGCGATAGCAGCAGGTAGAGCTGCGTATAGGTAAGTGTCGGTGTTTCATATATCGTTACCGACTTATCTTCTGATAGATATTCTCTTACAACTCTTTCTATATCGTTAACTGTAACAGCTTCGATCTTCTGTTCCACGTTTTCGAAGAATCTGTTCTTCTTGAATAAAACATACTGACTTGAGTAATAGTCTGCAAACTCATTATTTGATTCATACCCCTGTACACTTCGGAGCAATATTTTCAATTTGGACTTTTCTAACAAATCCAAACTCATAGCGTGCTCTGAGAGTAGTTGCATCTCTGTCTTTATCAAAAAAAGAGTATCATCTATATCATCTATATTCACATCCGCGTAAACGCCAAACAGACCGAACCGGTCGGTTCTGTAACTCCAGGTATCCGGAGCGTATGCCAGGCCACGTTCGATACGGATGACTTCGCTCACTTTATAGTGAAGATATTCTTCCAGCACCATCATCGGGTAGTTTTCATCTGACCAATAACCGGGAAGACGGTACATTATTCCGATATTAGCATCATCGCTCAGGAAAGGTGACAGTGTGCCAGTCACAGGATCAAAACTCGAGCTTTTTTCAACCCCTGTTTTTATCCTTTCTGGCACCGGATCAGAAGCTATACTGCCAAAGGTACGTCGTATCTGCTCCAGTACTTTATTACGATCAAAATCTCCGACGACTATCAATGCCATATTTCCAGGTACATAAAACTTTTCGAATGTATCAATTATTTCATCTCGGCTGATATCTGTGGCTGTAACCAACACTTCACAAACAAGGTTAGTATCCGGGACTAACTGTCGAACGGCTTTTATCGTAGCATTAACACCAACTCCACGGTCTCTGAACCATTGCCTTATTACTGAAGGTTCACCACCAGACTCTCGGTGAATAATGTCTCTGGATAGTTCGACATTCTCGGGGGTTATGCTCGAGTCTGTAATAATTTCATAGAGTATATCTATGGCAAACTCTGCGTAACGACTATATATGTCCATCTGGTAAGTGGTTTCTTCTACGCCTGTCACCGCGTTCCAGTATCCGCCGTGATCTGCGACAAGGTGTTCTAGTTCTGCTTCGGTATGTTTTGAAGTGCCGGTAAACAACAGGTGCTCTAAAAAGTGCGGTATCTCCTGTCGCTCACATGAAAAATCCTGTGTCCCTATGCCTACCCATACTCGCATTGAAAAGGTAAGAGCACCTTTACGGGGTTTCAATATTACATCCATGCCATTATCCAGCGTTACAGTCTCAACGTCATAAAGACCTGGTGGACTGTACTTACTGGCGATCAACTCGTTTGAAAACAGCAGAAACTGAAAGCAGAGTAGTGTATGTACAATAAATATAATCCTTGTCTTCAGCATTTACTTACCTATACAAAAGTCAGAAAATATTCTTCCTAACAGATCATCGCTGCTAAATTCTCCGGTGATAGATGACAGATCTTGCTGTGCCATACGTAACTCTTCGGCCAGCAGTTCTCCAGCTTTTAGTTTATGTAAATTCACGTCAGCGTATTGCAAGTGTTCTTCTGCGCTATCAATCGCTTCGAGATGACGGCGCCGGGCAATAAACTGGCCTTCATTATTTTGCTGATAACCCATACATTTTTTTAAATGCTGTTTTAAAGCATCGATGCCATCACCGGTTTTTGCTGATAAATATATTTCCGTTCTGCGTTCAACCTCAGGATGTTCAATTAATTCAGCAGCATGGTTCTGTGTATCAATTTTATTATAGACCGTCGTCAAACCTACACTATCAGGCAAACGCTCGAGCTCCGTTCTGTCTTCGTCGTTTATATCTACAACGAATAGAACACGATCAGCATTTTCGATCATCTTTTTTGCACGCTTAACACCTTCCTGTTCAACAACATCTTCACTGTCTCGAAGGCCAGCGGTGTCGATGATGTGCAGAGGAAGACCGTCTATCTGGATATGTTCTCTTAATATGTCACGCGTGGTTCCTGGTATATCCGTTACAATCGCTGACTCCTGACCAGCGAGCTGGTTCAACAGGCTGGATTTTCCCGCGTTCGGTTTACCCGCGATGACAACGGTCATGCCTTCTTTCAGCAGTCGTCCCTGGGTCGCAGATTTTTTAACTTCTTTTAGTTTTTGTTTTACCCGGTCTAACTGTTCAGCGATTGCGTCATCGGCTAAAAAATCAATCTCTTCTTCTGGGAAATCTAGAGCAGATTCAACATATATACGCAGGCTGATAAGTTCTTCTACCAGCTGATGAATGACCGCAGAAAACTCGCCTTGCATCGATCGCATTGCCGCCCTCGCTGCCTGTTCACTATCGGCTGCAATGAGATCAGCTATCGCTTCTGCCTGAGTCAGGTCGATCTTGTCATTTAGGAACGCACGCTCTGTAAATTCACCGGCTCGGGCAGGGCGAACATCGTGCTGTAAAATTTCTTTCAATAGAATATCGAGAACGACCGGACCGCCATGTGCATGAAACTCAATGACGTCTTCCCCGGTAAATGAGAATGGTTTTTTAAAATAGAGTGTTAGCCCACTATCAATGATATTTTTATTTTCATCACTGAATGCGCCGTAATGTGCATAACGCGGGGCAGGGCATAAACCTGAAATTTTTTCCGCGATCTCTCGCGCTCTTATACCAGTGACTCTAATAATACCGACGCCGCCCTGACCTGAAGGTGTTGCAATGGCGGCGATGGTATCGTTATTCATGTTTCAATAAAGACTAGATCTCGGTTATGAGTTTTCTATTCTTTTAGTAATAACATATTGCTGTGCAATTGACAGAATATTGTTGACTACCCAGTAAAGCACGAGGCCAGAAGGGAAGAATGCAAACATGATGGTGAATGCAAAAGGCATGATCTGAAACACTTTTTGCTGTATCGGATCAACTGGTGCCGGATTAAGTTTTTGCTGGATAAACATTGAAACACCCATCAGTACAGGCAGGACAAAGTAGGGGTCTTTATCTGTCAGGTTAGTCAGCCAGAGCGCAAACGGTGCGTGCCGCATCTCTACACTTTCCAGCAATACCCAGTATAACGATATGAAAACCGGCATCTGAACGAGTATTGGTAAGCAACCACCCATAGGGTTAATTTTTTCCCGTTTATACATTTCCATCATCGCCTTACTCATGGCCTGACGGTCATCACCAAACTGCTCTTTCATTTTTTGGATGCGCGGAGCCACTTTGCGCATTTTTGCCATTGACTTATAACTCATCTCAGACAATTTGTAAAAAACAGCTTTTACCGTTATCGTCAAGAAGATAATGGCCCATCCCCAGTTACCAAAAATCTCATGAAAGGCATTTAGTAACCAGAATAAAGGTTTGGCAAATATAGTTAATATACCGTAATCAACGGTAAGATCTAATCCCGGTGCGATTTCTTCCAACTTATTTTGTAATTTTGGACCAACGACTAAACGCGAAGTTATCTCGCCAGTTTGTCCCGCTTCGATAGTAGTAGCTGAAGTGCGCGCACCAATCGTATAATGATCCTTGTCCCGGTTATAACGGCTGAAATAATAATTATCTTTGCCAGTATCTGGTATCCAGGCCGCAAGAAAATAATGCTGAATCATCGCCAGCCAACCATCCTTTAACTGATAGCTTAAATTCTGCTCAGCGATATCATCAAAATCATATTTTTCATATTTGATTTCATCGTTATAAACAACGCCGCCGGTATAAGTATGAATAAAAGCATTACCACCAGTTTCTACCGGGCGTGAACGAACGATCTGCATATAATCGCTCCCGTTCCAGTCTTGTTCGCCGGCTGTAATGTAATATTTTACATCGACAACATAGTCCCCACGTTTAAATGTTAGTACTTTTTTGATTTTTACACCGTTGCTGCCTTCCCAGTACAGGGGTACTTCGATGACATCCTCACCTTCAGCCAGGCGGTAAACTTCTTTCTCACCACGGTAGACAGAATTATGAGAAGGAGCGGTGTTTTCGTTCACTGAAACCAGGCCAGATTGTGCAACATAGTAATTAATGTTTGCATCTGTCAGCAATACCAGTTTTTCTTCTGGTTTATCTGCAGTAACAGAATAATCACGTAGAACCGTTCGTAATACATCACCACCCTTGGTGTCAATTTCCACATCCAGTATGTCAGTAACAATTTTTATACGCTGACCAGCAGAACTTACCTGTTTATCAACAGAAGAAACGGATGACAACGAACCCGGTGTAGATGCCGCATCAGGTACCATACTATTTTCATTGTTCTTCGCTGAAACTGTAACAGTATCACTTGCCGCGACGACTTCTGGTTTTGGTCCGTAAGCTAACTGCCATTGTGCCCATATCATGTAGACGATGAAGAACAGAGTGAAGTATAAAAGTAAACGATGATTACCCATTAAGATTCCAGATGATTATTCTTTAATTGTTTTTTTAAAGTAAATGAGGCCGGTACAGGATCATGGCCACCATGATGCCATGGATGGCAACTGAATATACGGCGTACGGATAATATCAGCCCCCGTATAAAACCAAATCGTTGAAATGATTCGATCGCATACTCAGAACAGGTAGGGCTATAACGACAGCTGGGCGCCAGATACGGGCTAATCACATACTGATATGCACGAATAATAAATGTAATTATGCTGATTATAATTTTGCGCATTTTTTATTCAATTGTTGCCAGTGTTGTTCTAACGAAAGAAATAACTGCTGATTTGTCGCTTTTGCACATTGTGCACCAGCTAAAACCACAAAATCAGCACTAAATTTTTCTTCCGTTAATCTAAAGCTTTCTCGAGAAATACGCTTCAGCCGGTTTCTAGATACAGCCCGTCTTACCTTTTTTTTTGAAAAGGCCATACCCAAACGCGCATGTAATAGCTCGTTTGGACGTGCTAAAACCGTAAAATAGCGATCTGAGGAGCGAACTGGTTTGTCAAAAACGTGATTATAATCAGCTGCTTTTAACAATTTGGCATGTTTTGGTAATGATGCCAAGGAAGTAGCCAAAAATGTAGTCAGGGACATGGCTTATTTCCTGACTGTTTATTGTTACTAAACAGTTAAGCTGTGACGACCTTTTGCGCGGCGAGCTTTTAATACTTTACGACCACCAACGGTACGACTGCGCGCACGGAAACCATGTGTTCTGGCACGTTTTAAACAACTTGGTTGAAATGTTCTTTTCATGACTACTACCTAATAATGTCAATGTTTCAGCGAACCGCGCATTTTACGTACTGTGACAGCTTTAGTCAAAAATATTTAAGTGTTTTATCGATATATTTTTATTGGTTATTTTTTATACAATTAAGCTGCATGCGCCCAAATAATAAGGCAAATATTACCGTTCACTTGTGGATAAGTCTCATTAACCGGTATACAATCAACAGCCCGATAATCCCGAGTCATTCATCCTATTGAATCGATTCTCCAGTCTAACGAGAGGTTAATCTGCGTGAGCAAAACAATGTGGTCAAATTGCTTACACCGATTAGAACAGGAACTCTCCGACCAACAGCTAAACACCTGGATTCGTCCTCTTCAGGTTATCGAAGAAAATAACCAGATTAAATTATTGGCTCCTAATCGTTTTGTACAGGATTGGGTAAAACAGAATTTTCACGAGAAAATTCAGTCGATCCTGCTCGATCTCGATGCAGAACAGACGATCCAGTTAAATATTGAGATTGGTAGCCAGAATAAAAGTCCTATCCCTCCCCCTGAACCTGTAGAACCACTTAAGACTGAATCATTTATTACCAACAACAAACCTAAAGCTAACCGGTCTTACGTTGAACATAATCTAAATCCATTATTTACTTTTGATAACTTTGTCGAAGGTAAGTCAAACCAGTTGGCTAAAGCTGCATCGATACAGGTCGCAGAAAATCCTGGAAGTGCATATAACCCTCTGTTTTTCTATGGTGGTGTTGGATTAGGTAAAACCCACTTAATGCATGCCGTAGGTAATATGATATTGCAGAACAAGCCAGACGCGCGCATCACTTATATCCATTCAGAACGATTCGTTAGTCACATGGTAAAAGCCCTGCAACACAATGCAATAGATGCCTTCAAACAGCATTATCGCTCGCTGGATGCCATCTTAGTCGATGATATCCAGTTCTTTGCAGGCAAAGAACGTTCTCAGGAAGAATTCTTTCATACATTCAATGCACTGTTAGAAGAGGGTAGCCAGATCATTTTAAGCTGTGATCGTTACCCTAAAGAAGTTGAGGGACTTGAGGAACGACTCCGCTCCCGCTTTGGCTGGGGTCTACCGGTCTGTATCGAACCCCCCGAACTTGAAACACGGGTAGCCATCCTGCAGCAAAAAGCGGAAGAGGCAAACATAGACCTGCCCAGTGAAGTAGCCTTTTTTATTGCAAAACGAATAAGTTCAAATATACGTGAACTCGAAGGGGCTTTTCGTCGTGTATTAGCAACTGCTAATTTCACTGCTTCACCTATAACCTTAGAGTTTGCCAAAGAGGCTTTGCGCGATCTTATTGCTATACAGGATCGCACTATTACTATTGATAATATTCAAAAAATCGTTGCAGAATATTACAAGATACGTACATCTGACCTTCATTCCAATCGCCGCAGCCGCTCTATTACTCGGCCCAGACAATTAGCAATGGCATTATCCAAAGAATTAACCAATCATAGCCTGCCAGAAATAGGTGCTGCCTTTGGTGGCCGAGATCATACAACGGTATTACATGGTTGCAGGAAAATTGCGGAATTAAGAGAATCAGATAATAAAATAAATGAAGACTATAAAAATATGATCCGTATTTTGAGTAACTAAGGAAAATTTTATCGCACAATATATGGAAATAATAAGCTGTGTATAAAGTGTTAAGTTACGCTGTGTAATCTGTATATAGAAATAGAGATTAAACTTATCCACAATTCATTGACAGTTAAGACGCAGCTAATAACTTAGTTACAAGTACAAAAAATGATATATAACTATCTGATTAATAAAGAAAAAATAAAGTTATCCACAGATTACGGTGTGACTTAATAATAACAATAATTTAGATATAAAAAATAATATTAATATATAGGTAACACGATGAAACTCCAAATAGAAAAGGAAAATCTGCTTAATCCTCTTCAACAAATCATCGGTGCAGTAGAAAAAAGACAAACTATGCCTGCACTATCAAATGTTTTATTAAGGGCTACAGATACTTCATTAACATTAACAGCCACTGATCTAGAAATAGAATTAGTCAGTCAAATTTCTATGGTTGTTGATGAACCTGGAGAAATTACAGTTCCAGCAAGAAAACTGCTAGATATCTGTAAAGCATTACCCAGTGAAGCACTAATTAATTTTACTGTAAAAGATAATAAAGCTTTAGTTCAATCAGGTCGGAGTCGCTTTTCATTAGCCACATTACCAGCAAATGATTTCCCAGCACTAGATGCTATCAATAGTGTTTATGAATTTGAAATTACTCAGAATACTCTACGTGATATCATTGATAAAACAGCATTTGCGATGGCACAACAGGATGTCCGTTACTATCTAAATGGTCTTATGCTTGAAGTCAGTTCTAACAATTTACGCGCTGTCGCTACCGATGGGCATAGACTTGCTTATTGTGAAAAAGAAACAAGTGCTGATATAGCTGACATCAAACAGGTCATCTTACCGCGCAAAGGCGTTTTAGAACTCGTTCGTCTTTTAAACGATACTGACAATCCTGTAAAAATCACGCTAGGTAGTAATCATTTACAGGTTGAATTTAACGAGCTAAGACTAACCTCAAAATTGATCGATGGTCGTTTCCCTGACTATAATCGCGTTATGCCAACTGATGGTAAAAATGTAATAACTGCTGATCGTGATCAGTTACGCCAGTCTTTAATCAGGGCCTCAATTTTATCTAATGAAAAATATCGTGGCATACGTCTCGTACTCGAAAAAAATCTTATTAAATTACAGGCTCAAAATCCTGACCAGGAAGAGGCTGATGTTGAACAGGAAGTGGTATACAGTGGTGACAGTATCGAGATAGGTTTTAATGTTAATTATATGCTGGATGTTTTAAATGTAACAGGTTCAGAAATGGTACAGGCTTCTCTTAGAGATTCTAATAGTAGTTTTCTACTAACATATCCTGATCAACCAGATTGTAAATATGTCATCATGCCAATGCGTTTATAGTTTCTAAATCGCTGTATAGATATGCTTCTCTGAGCGATTAAAAAACTTTCGCATATATGCTATTAAAACAGCTTCAAATCAAAGATTTTCGTAATCTTCAGAATACACAATTAAACCCAATCAAAGGTGTTAATTTAATTGTAGGGGATAATGCTTCTGGTAAAACTAGTATCCTCGAAGCCATCTACTATCTAAGTCACATTCGTTCTTTTCGAACTCAATATGTAACAGATCTCATTTTTCGTCAAAGCCGCTACCTACAACTTGTTGCGAACATACAAACAAATAATAAGACGATTCCTTTTGGTATTAGACGTAGCCGCAACAAATCAGAAATACGGGTAAATAAACAACCCGTAAAGCGAGTTTCTGATATTGCTGCTCAGTTTCCTGTACTGGCAATTCATCCTGACAGTTATAGATTAATTACCGGCAGCCCATCCGAACGTAGACAATTTCTCGATTGGGGTGTGTTCCACGTGGAACATGGTTTTTTTAAATCCTGGCAGCGCTTTAGAAAAGCACTGTTACAGCGAAATGCAGCGCTAAAATCTAAACAGAAATATGATGTCTGTCAGTTATGGAATAATGAAATAAGTACCTCAGCAAACTATATTCACCAATTAAGACTGCAATATTTCGAAAAACTAGTCCCTTTCTTTAATAGTTTAGCAATTCAATTTTTCCCAAATGATGTCGTTACTATCGAATATAAGCGAGGGTGGCCTGCTGAAAAAGAACTGCTAGAGCTACTTGAGTCTAATCTTCATAAAGAGCGTTTAAAAGGCTATACCCATCACGGACCCCATCGTGCAGAAATTTCCATAAAAGTAAATGGACAGTCTGCCCAAACCTGCATATCACGTGGTCAACAAAAAACACTGGTTGCTCTTATGCGCCTTGCCCAGGCAATGCAGTTTTCTCAAATTACTGACAAATCCTGCGTTCTTTTATATGATGACCTCGCTGCTGAACTCGATTTAAATCATCGTCGATTGATACTATCTGTATTATCATCGATGAACATTCAACTTTTTATAACCGCAATAGAAAAAGATCAGATAGATTTGTCTGATTGGTCTGATAGCAAGATGTTCCACGTGGAACATGGTGTTATAACAGATTGTTATTGATTAACACAGGATTCGTTCTCTAGGTTGTATTAGGTCAAGTTTTCGGTGTTTATTCTATCTGTTTAATATATCAGCGGTGAAGACCTGATATAATGCAGCAGTTCAAATAAGTGGTTGTAAACATGAGTGCATCTGATATCTACGATTCTTCAAGTATTAAGGTTTTAAAGGGCCTGGAAGCGGTTAGAAAGCGTCCTGGTATGTATATTGGTGACACCGATGATGGTACCGGTTTGCACCATATGGTATTCGAAGTTGTCGATAACTCTATCGATGAAGCCCTGGCCGGGCACTGTAGTGAAATTAATGTAAAGATTCATTCCGATGCATCTGTTACCGTATCTGATAATGGCCGTGGTATTCCAACAGAATTGCATGAGGAAGAGGGTGTTTCAGCAGCAGAGGTAATTCTCACAGTTTTACATGCCGGTGGTAAGTTTGATGATAATTCCTACAAGGTTTCTGGCGGTTTACATGGTGTAGGTGTCTCAGTTGTAAATGCATTATCTAAGAAACTCGAACTTACTATTTATCGTAATGGTAAGAAATATCAGCAAGAATACGGTATGGGTGATGCGGTTTCTCCGCTGGAAGTTGTCGGTGATACCGAAAAAACTGGTACTTCAATACGTTTCTGGGCGAGTGATACAATCTTTAAGAATATTGAATTTCACTACGATATCCTAAGTAAACGCCTACGCGAGTTGTCATTCCTTAATTCTGGTGTACGTATCGTACTTTCAGATGAACGTACAGATAAAGAGGATGTTTTTGAATACGAGGGTGGTATCCGATCTTTTGTCGAACATCTGAATAGAAATAAAACACCGTTACATGAATCGGTACTGTATTTCATTGAAGAAAAAGATGATGTAACTGTTGAAGTAGCATTGCAGTGGAATGATTCCTACCAGGAAAATATTTATCCATTTACTAATAATATTCCTCAAAAAGATGGTGGATCACATATCGCTGGTTTCCGTGGTGCTTTAACACGTAGCCTGAATAATTATGTCGATAAAGAAGGTGCGGCTAAAAAAGCGAAAGTATCTGTTGCTGGTGATGATGCACGTGAAGGTTTAACTGCGGTTGTATCGGTCAAAGTACCTGATCCGAAGTTTTCATCACAGACCAAGGATAAACTGGTCTCCTCGGAAGTAAAAGGTATCGTCGAATCACTGGTCTCAGAAAAATTACAGGAATTTTTACTAGAAAATCCTGCGGATGCCAAAGCGATTACCCAGAAGATTATCGACGCCGCTCGCGCCAGGGAAGCCGCCCGAAAAGCACGCGAGATGACACGTCGTAAGGGCGCACTGGATATAGCCGGTCTACCGGGTAAGTTAGCTGACTGTCAGGAAAAAGACCCGGCTCTCTGCGAGATTTACCTGGTAGAGGGTGACTCTGCTGGTGGTTCAGCAAAACAGGGGCGTGACAGAGCAACACAGGCTATATTGCCGTTAAAAGGTAAAATTCTAAACGTTGAAAAAGCTCGCTTCGATAAAATGCTCGCATCAGCAGAGGTTGGTACGTTAATTACTGCACTTGGCTGTGGAATAGGAAAGGAAGAATACAATCCAGATAAGCTGCGTTATCACCGTATTATAATCATGACAGACGCGGATGTAGATGGCTCACATATTAGGACGCTATTACTTACTTTCTTTTATCGTCAGATGACAGAACTGGTAGAGCGAGGTCATATCTATATTGCTCAACCACCACTTTATAAAGTGAAAAAGGGTAAACAGGAACGTTATGTAAAAGATGATGATGAATTGAATGCTTATCTATTACAGCAGGCATTAACCGGCGCAAAATTATTTGTTTCGAGTAATTCACCTGCGATATCAGACAACGCGCTGGAAGATATCTCACGTAATTACCTGGCAGCAAAAAATATAATACATCGATTGTCTAGACGGATTGATATTAACATACTGCAACAGCTTATTAATATTCAGGGCTTATCAAAAGATAATTTCAATAATAATGAACAAGTTCAGGTTTATGCAGATAAATTATTGAAATCATTAGATAAATATAAGCTTTCAGGCGTCTATTATAGCGCTAATGTTTCAGAAGATGATGAAAACAACCTGGAACTTACCATAACCAAAAACCTACATGGTTTAGACCATGATTATGTTTTAAATAACAGTTTTTTCAATTCTACTGATTATGAGCATCTCGCTTCACTTGGTAATAAACTGGATTCATTGCTCGAAGAAAATGCTTATATTGAACGTGGCGAAAAACAAAGCCTGGTAGAAACGTTTGATCAGGTAATAGAGTGGTTATTTGCTGAAGCCAGAAAAGGACAGAATATACAGCGTTATAAAGGACTGGGTGAGATGAACCCCGATCAGTTATGGGATACGACGATGAATCCCGAAACTCGTCGGATGTTGCAGGTTCGAATTGAAGATGCAGTATCTGCAGATGAAGTTTTCACTACTTTAATGGGTGATCAGGTAGAACCACGTCGAGAATTTATCGAAGCTAATGCTTTAACAGCTACGAATATCGATACATAAGTAAACGTTCACTTACATAAGAAATTTTTCTTTGTACTTTTAAGTCAGTATTGTTTAAAAAGAAAATAAACAATGAAATATAACGATCTTCGTGACTTCATCGATCAGCTGGAAAAAAAAGGTTTATTAAAACGTATCAACGTTGAAGTAGATCCTTACCTAGAAATAACAGAAATATGTGATCGAACCCTGAAACGACAGGGGCCTGCACTATTATTCGAAAATGTAAAAAACTCTCCTGTACCAATTTTAGCTAATCTTTTTGGTACACCAGAACGTGTTGCGATGGGTATGGGCGAGGCTTCTATTGAAGCTCTGCGTGAGGTGGGCAAGTTACTCGCTTTTCTGAAAGAACCGGATCCACCTAAGGGATTAAAAGATGCCTGGGAAAAAATGCCTGTCTTCAAGCAGGTATTAAACATGGCACCCAAAGAAGTAAAAAAAGCACCTTGCCAGAAAATCGTCCTCGAAAGAGAAGATGTTGATCTGAGCACTATACCTATACAGACCTGTTGGCCTGGCGATATAGCACCATTGATAACCTGGGGATTAGTAGTAACAAAAGGTCCGGAAAAAGAGCGACAGAACCTGGGTATCTATCGCCAGCAGGTCATCGCGAAAAATAAAGTGATAATGCGCTGGTTGGCACAGCGAGGCGGAGCTTTAGATTTTCGTGAGTGGCAACAGCAGTATCCAGATGAGCCTTTTCCAATAGCAGTAGCCTTAGGTGCAGATCCAGCGACGATTCTTGCAGCGGTAACACCTGTGCCCGATACATTATCAGAATATGGTTTTGCCGGATTGTTACGCGGCAGTAAAACTGAGGTAGTGAAATGTGCGTTGAGTGATCTACAGGTTCCGGCATCGGCAGAATATATTCTCGAGGGTTTCATCTATCCGGGTGAAGTAGCGGAAGAAGGCCCATATGGTGATCACACCGGTTACTATAATGAAACAGAAACTTTTCCTGTTTTCACCATTGAAAGAATTACACATCGTAAAGACCCTATATATCACAGCACCTATACAGGAAGACCTCCCGATGAACCGGCAATCTTAGGTGTTGCTTTAAATGAAGTGTTCATACCGATACTACAAAAACAGTTCCCAGAAATAATCGATTTTTATCTACCGCCAGAAGGTTGCTCTTATCGTGTCGCTGTCGTCAGTATGAAAAAACAATATCCTGGTCATGCAAAACGAGTGATGATGGGTGTCTGGTCATTCTTGAGACAATTTATGTATACCAAGTTTGTTATAGTCGTAGATGAAGATGTTAATACCAGAGACTGGCAGGATGTTATATGGGCAATGAGTACACGTGTCGATCCGGTGCGTGATTTCACATTTGTCGAAAATACGCCTATCGATTACCTGGATTTTGCTTCACCAGTTTCAGGTTTAGGATCAAAAGTAGGCATCGATGCTACTAATAAATTGCCAGGGGAGACAGACAGGGAATGGGGTACGCCGATATCGATGGATGAATCAGTAAAAGAGAAAATAGATCAGATATGGAGCAGTTTAAATATCGATTGAACGGAAATATTTATGATAAATATAAATAAAAAATATTTACTAAGTTCATTATTGATACTGTTTATTAATAATAGTATTGCCGACACAAATCTTATATCACCAGCAGAGGAAAATTACTGTCAATGGGAAGTGACGGATTATGCTATCGATAAACCTTTATGTGGTTACAATGGTGATGCGGAAAGAGGAAAAGCCATTTCATCTGATGGCAGTAAAGGGAATTGCCTGGCCTGTCACCAACTACCTATAGATGGCATAGAAGCATACGGAACTATAGGTCCACCATTGGCCGGTATTGGCTCCCGGCAAACTGAAGGTTTTATAAGACTCAGAGTTGTTGATACGAGAAATATAAATCCTATGTCTATCATGCCAGGTTTTTACCGAGACCCAAAATTGATCAACCGCCCAGGTAAACCGTATATAGGTAGAACATTTTTAACGGCCCAACAGGTTGAAGATGTTATCGCATACCTGGTGACACTAAAATGATGAGTAACTATAAATTACATATCACATTACTGTTAGCAATATTAACTACCGATATTTGTGCTGAACCTGTATCAGGTTATGAATATATCAAACCTGAAACACAGGTTATGCAGGATGATGATTTTGCAAATCCGGGATTACTTGCTGTCGATCGTGGAGAAGAGTTGTTCAATAAGAAATACGAAAAAGGAAAGGCCTGCGCAGATTGTCATGGTGCTGAAGGTGAAAGATTTAAAAAGGAAAGACTGGCTCGTTATCCAATGTATAAGAACAGAACAGAGGAAATAATCACTCTGCAAAAACGGATCAAAAATTGCCAGTCAACGATTACAGATAAACCTCTACAGACAGATCATCCTGATCTTATCGCTTTAGAAACATTCGTACGAAATCGGGCTCATGGCGAAAAGGTGAATGTAAAGACGGATGGACCTGTTGCAGATCTTCTTAAAGAAGGTGAAAAACTATTTACTACTCGTTACGGGTTGATCGATATGTCCTGTCAGCACTGTCACGGTTTTTATCCCGGTCAGATGATACGTGGTCAGATGATCAGCCAGGGTCAGGCAAATGGTTTTCCGGCCTATCGGCTTGCGACCGGTGAAATGGCAAACCTTCATCTACGAATACAGCAATGCATGACCCTGTTAAGGGCAGAACCGTTTGAGACAGATTCGAAAGAAATAAACCTATTAGGACTTTATTTAATGTCTCGATCTAACGGGCTTGCCATAGAAACGCCTGCTGTCAGGTATTGATATGGAAAATTAAGTCCAGGCATTATTCTTATCCATCCAGCGCAGACATAAGATATACCAGAGACTTATCGGAATCATCATCGCTATCCAGCTCCAGTCATCAATAAGAAAAAATCTGGAAATAACTTCATTACCAATGAAAGTTGTCCATGGCAGGCAATAGACTGTAAAAAGAATACTTGCCCATATTAGTAATATTGCATGTTTGCGTTTTTGAATACTGGAAAAGGCCAATAGTACCCAGATAGGCATTTTTGGAGGGGTGGATTTATTTAAGTCATTCATTATTCTTGTTTCCTATGACATTAGATCGTCAAGTTCGTCTTCCATGTGTAGTTCTGTTAATTCAGTAAAGCCGCCGATCCATTTGCCGTCAATAGTAATCTGCGGTACTGTTCGAGAACCATTTGTAACCTGCGAGAATTCACGTAATCCAGCCTGATCCTGGTCAACGCGAATTTCTTCATACGGGATACCCCACTTCACTAATAAAGATTTGGTTTTATCACAGATAGGACAGATACCTGTACTGTATACTTTTAAACGCGCCATAAAAAGACCATATAAACTGTTGTTTTCTTTTCAGATAAAAATAAGAGAGAATGCTCGATTGAGCATATATTAAGCTAAATCAGACATAACAAGAGTTATTTTACATGAGTTTTAAAATACGTGTGCCTGCAAGCGGGCACGAGTTTACAGCTGAAGAGAATGAGACGGTACTGGAAGCGGCTATCCGTCATGGGGTAGGTCTGCCATATGGTTGCCGTAATGGCGCCTGTGGAAAGTGTGCCGGTGAAGTGATATCCGGTAAAACGCATTACGACACAGATGCCTTACGAGCGATGGCAAAAAAGGAGTTCGAAGACGGAAAAACCCTTTTCTGTCAGGCCTGTGCAGTCAGTGACCTGGAAATAAAAGTCCGTGAAATCGTAAAAAGCACAGATATCGAAATTAAGACATTACCATGCCGTGTTGAGAAGAAGGAGCTGTTGACCCATGATGTAATGAAGTTGCAGTTAAAGTTACCAGAGACAGAAAGATTGCAGTTTATGGCTGGTCAATATATAGAGATCCTGCTTAAAGATGGTAAACGCCGTGCTTTTTCAATAGCAAATGCACCGCATGATGATGCATATATCGAACTACATATAAGACATGTACCGGACGGACATTTTGGAGATTTTGTTTTTGATGGATTGAAAGAAAAAACATTGTTACGTATCGAGGGTCCTCTGGGTAGTTATTTCCTGCGCGAAGATAGTGAACGTCCGATTATTCTGATGGGTGGCGGTACAGGTTTTGCTCCATTGAAAGGTATGCTGGAACATGCTTTCTATATAAATTTTGATCACCCGATCCATCTGTTTTGTGGCGCACGCGCAAAACGCGATCTTTATATGGATGACATGGTGAACGAGTGGCTCAAACAATATAAAAACCTAAAATATACGGCGGTATTATCTGAGCCAGATGAAGAAGATGACTGGCAGGGTGAGGTTGGATTCGTACATGAGAGCGTCGTCAGGCACTATCCAGATCTTTCCGGTTATGATGTATATCTGAGTGGACCACCACCGATGGTCAAGGCTGGCATGGATCTTTTTTATGAAAAAGGGTTGCCCGAAACACAGATATTTTCAGATTCGTTCGAATATTCTGACGATGCACTAAAGGCGATGGGTATTCAGAAACCTAAAACTGATGCCTGATAAGCCGACGTTAAAACAGTTGATGAAAAACCTGCCGCAGCAAGGCAGGGTCGAATGGATAGGTATACGACCAGAAAAAAGAAAAGCGCTAACTGAGCTAGAGAGGGTTATCGTTTTATCGGGGGGGCTTGATGGTGATCATTACGCGGGGCGAAGTGGCAATCGAAGTGTGACCTTGATCCAGGCGGAGCACCTGCCAGTCATAGCATCATTATTGCATCGACCTGAAATTGATCCACAGATTCTAAGGAGAAACATCGTTATCAGTGGGATAAATTTACTGGCACTGAAAGACAGGGAGTTTAAAATCGGAACAGCAGTGTTGAAAATGACTGGATTGTGTCATCCCTGTTCGCGTATGGAAGAAAATTTTGGTAAAGGTGGATATAGCGCTGTCAGGGGACATGGAGGAATAAATGCCAGCGTCGTTGTGCCTGGTGAGATAAAGCTCCACGACGAGGTCCTGGCAATCTAAGTCTTAACTACCGTCAATTGCGGTGTCTCACGTTCAAAGTCATGTTTAGCTTTACTCAGAACTTCTTCACCGTAATCACCAGCAAGTAAATGCAGGCCCTGGCGATAGTATTCCTGCGCAGCAGCAGGTTCATCCATATGTTCTTCGAGTAGTCTTGCAAGCTTGAGATAATTTTCCGGCATCGGGTTAATTGAGATACTTGCTTCCAGGTAATTTCGTGCTTTACCCCATAAAGATAGTGACATACACATCTTGCCCAATGCGAGTAGTAACCATGCATTTTGCTGGTGATCTTTCAACCAGCCCTCGGCCATTTCCAGCTGTTTGTTATCGACCATGACATCGAGCTCGGAATACAAGACGATAGAGCTTTCCTGCCAGTTTTTATCCAGGTAATGACGTAATACGGTTTCAGCTTCACCAGCAGCATTTACACTGATCAACAAACGAGCGTAGTGTTCAATAACTTGTGGCAGCACCTTCAAGTGACTGGATGTCTCATTCCAGAAGTTGATCAAAAGGCTGCTATCAGCACTCTTAGCAAGATTTGTCAGTTGCCCTTTGCAAACCGCAACCTCAAAGGAAAGAAAACTTTCAGTAGATAGTTTTCCGTGTTTCTTGAGAGCGGGAAGAATCTGTTTAAGATTATCCCAGTCCTGTAAGTGTTTATAGGTGTTAGCCAGTAATATCAGAATATAGGTATGATTCTCAGAAAGACTGTTGATCTGTGTCAATGTAGCGAGCGCCTGTTCTACCTGGTCGTGTGCCAACTGAAGTTCGGCCTTTGTAAGTCCTATCGCAATATCAGCGTCGGGTGCTTCCAGGTGGGCTTTGCGTAAGTATTCATCCCTCCGCTCGTGTGCTCCGAGTTGTTGTGCAGCCCGGGCAGCAGACAGGTAAATCAGTAAGCGGTTATCACTATAGTTAACCTGTTGCAGTAATATTTTTTCGGCCTGTTCAAAGCGGCCTTCAGCATATTCGATGAGACCCTGAGTTAGTGAAGAATGTGCTTTTTCTGCAAGTCGTTGTTTGCGTCTGCTGAAAAAATAAATGAAAAGACTTTTCACCAGTTCCCATAGTTTGATAATAACCAGGACGACGAACAGAGCACATAGCGCTGCTGCTCCGAATACAACAAGGTTGGTCTGAAAAGAAAAACCGACAAAACTGAAGCTTACCTGTCCCAGATCTTTGTGCTGGTACATGGTAAAGCCGACAATGGTAATTGCGGAGATTAGCAATATGTATAACAGACGGTTCATTTCATTAACCTGTCAGAGTGATCTTCAGTATTAAGAGGAAGCTATAGGTTATCTTATATAAGCATAAATTTATAGATGGCTGTGTTCATATCACTCAGGCAATATTATTACGTTAACTGGAAAAATAATCTTTTAGAGCAGAGAAAATCTCCTCATCAGTGGCGTTATCTGCAGTAATAATAGTTTTAAAACCGTGTTGCCTGGCCAGTGTATGCGCACGGGAAGATGGCACAACAAGGGGTATATCTATCAGTAAGCTCGGATCTTCCATCAGTGTTATCAGGTTATCCAGACCTTCGTTACTGCTTATGGTTATGGCGTCGAGCTCAGATACCATGTGTTCGTCAAGTGGAGGGTGAGGCGGTAGTTCACGGTGATAGGTTTCAACATATCGAATTTGAGCACCACGACGTATCAGGCTGTCACCGAGAAGGGCGCGGCCACCGTTACCACGAAATATCAGGATACGGCGGCCATCAATTTTTGGCATCTGAAAAACCGGATCATTTAACAATGATTCAGTGTTTTTATCAGGCGCTTCGATATCGACATGGATGTTCTGCTGTTCCAGTGCCTCTGTAGTTTTGTTGCCGATGGAAACGATAGTAAAATGTTCTGGCAATGCAGGAAAGTATATCCGGCTCTGTTCAACCGCGGTAGGGCTGATAAAAATAGCCATGGTGAAGCTATGCAATTGTTCACGTAAAAGGAGCAGTTGCTGGATATCCAGTTCAGGAGGCGGTTGTATTTTTATCACCGGGTAGTGGATGACCGTGCCGCCGGCATTTTCGATTGTGCGCCGTAGATTTTCTTCACGGCCAACGGGCCGGGTAATGAGGACGGTTTTGTCTGTCAGGGGGTAATCCGGGTTCATTAGTATCATTTTGCTGTTAGAACAGCATATAAAATTTAAGCAATAATATTAGCAGTGTCTGTGAACCTGCAAACAGACTTTACACGGTTTTCGATGTTTTCAGCTTTTTTCGAATCAGGGGCAAGTGTCGTCGACTGATTTCTAATAAATCATCAATTTCAGTGAAATTTAGGCAGGCATGACCGTCATTGTTTTTGGTTAGTCCATGTAACATCTGATGTGCGACCAGGGCATTGCGGTGTATACGGATAAACTGGAAAGAAAACTCCTGTTCTAGATTTCTGAGTGATTCTTCGATCAGGTACTCCTGTTCAGCAGTGCGCAGAGTAACGTATTTCTGGTCTGCCTTGAAATATATGATTTCCTCGACCGGGATGAGTTCAAGCGAACCCCGGCTTTTCACACATATCTTTTGTCTAGAACCATCGGTTTCATCTTGACGCAATTTGCTCAACTGCGCTTTATTCATGCGTTTGGCTGCTTCCAGGGCTGCTTCTAGACGGTTCTGCTTGATAGGTTTTAGCAGATAGTCGATCGCGTGAGTCTCGAAAGCTTTGAGGGCGTGTTCACCATACGCTGTGGTAAATATGATCGCTGGCGGTTTGTCCATGCGGTTTATATAGCTCGCAGCTTCGATACCATCCATGCCGGGCATACGGATATCCATTAGTACAACATCAGGTTGGGAGGCCTGGGTTTTACGGAGGGCATCTTCACCGGTTACAGCTTCACCGATGACCTGGTAACCTTTACTGTCGGATAGAAGCTTTCTCAGTCGTTGCCTGGCCAGTTGTTCGTCGTCAACTATTAAAACGTTCATTATTAACATCCAAAGGGATTATGAGTGATACGATGTAATTATCTTTGGTGTCATTTATGATGAACTCGCCCCTGTTGCCATATACGAGCTTAAGGCGCTGTCTTATATTTTCCTGCGCCATTTGATTACCCTTTTTACTGTATGTCGAAGCCTGTTTTTCTGATATCAAAGGGTTGCAAACTGATAACTTCAGTTTGTTATCTAGTTGTAGTGCAGAAATCAGTATTTTTCCACCTTCTGCGATAGGTTCAATGCCGTGATATACCGCATTTTCTGCCAAAGGTTGAATACAGAGCGAGGGGACTTCGATATCGAGCAATTTTTGATCGATCTGCCATTCCACCTGTAAGCGATCACCAAGCCGTAATGTTTCGATGGCGAGGTAGCTTTCGGTAAGGTCGATCTCATCACCCAGACGGCTCATGTTCTGCTCGCTCAAGCTGGCCCGGAACAGGTCTGACAGGTCTTCGATGGCTTTTTCAGCGACTTCGGGTGAGATAGTTATAAGACTGGCAATACTATTCATACTATTGAATAGAAAATGTGGGCGTATTCGTGCGCGCAGAGCCTGAATTTCAGCACGGCTTTGAGCGGCCAGGTTCACGCGCCACTGGTGTTGAATATAAAAATAGCGCAATAACAGAAAATAAATGACCACACTTATAGTCATGACACGCACTAAGAATAATGAATCCGGTGTATTCAGCGGTGCAAAATTCAAAGGAATATAATACATCGCACTCGCTTTACTGATCAGTAATGACACCAGTAAACTGGTACACAACATCAAACAAAAAGAGATGGTTAGACAGTGACTGTCTTTTTGACTATTTAACCAGGTCCGAAGTGAACATAATACGGCGGCATTTATTAAAGCAATCCATAACATTAATAGTGAAGATAATGCTAGATAACCCCAAAACTCTTCACTATTGTACGCCGCAGCCATAGCAAAGACGATGGCGAGCACTACGGTAAGTAATACCACAACAAATAGATTACGCACGTCACAAAAGTTAGGTAGTAAACCTGCCGTTATCTGGTTATCATTATTTGTGCTATTTATAATGTTTTCAGCCATTTACATTAGATAGACGAGAGCGGATGGAAAGCAAGCAGAAACCATAGAAAAGCTTTAATGATGTTAAAAAGATAGCTTCAAACAGGGTTTGATATACTTCCTGAAAATAATCGGATATTAGAGATGCAACATCATCATGAGTAACAAAAAAGATCGGGCTGACCCAGCCAAGAATTCAACCACAAACTCTGCCTGGGGCGGTCGTTTCAGCGAGCAGACAGATGCCTTTGTGGAGGCTTTTACGGCGTCGGTCCAATTCGACCAGCGTATGTATAAACAGGACATCGCTGGTTCGCGGGCGCATGCAAAAATGCTGAATAAGATATCTGTGCTGAGTGATGAAGATCTTACAGCAATCCTGGGTGGACTTGATGCTGTCGAACAGGAGATCGGTGAAGGTAAATTTGACTGGTCGATCGCACGTGAAGATGTACATATGAACATCGAAGCACGACTGACGGAACTGATAGGTGATGCCGGTAAACGTCTGCATACCGGTCGTTCAAGAAACGATCAGGTCGCGACCGATATCCGTTTATACCTGCGTGAACAGATCGAGTTCATTATTAATGAAATAAGGCGATTGCAGCATGGTATATTGGATGTAGCAGAACGAGAGTCTGAAACTATAATGCCGGGTTTTACACATTTACAGGTGGCTCAACCGGTAACATTTGGCCATCATGTCATGGCATGGTACGAGATGTTAAACCGCGATGCTTCCCGGTTCAGCGATTGTCAGCAACGTATGAACATGTCGCCTCTAGGTGCGGCGGCGCTCGCCGGTACCAGCTACCCGATCGACCGCGAGTTCACGGCGGCTGAACTGGGTTTTACAGCGCCAACACAAAATTCTCTCGATTCGGTCAGCGATAGAGATTTTGCCATCGAATTTTGTGCAGATGCTGCGATATTGCTGGTACACCTGTCTCGCATGTCGGAAGAACTGGTGATCTGGTCTTCGGCACAGTTTGATTTTATCGATCTGCCTGATCGCTTCTGTACGGGCTCGTCTATCATGCCACAGAAGAAAAATCCGGATGTTCCCGAGCTGGTGCGCGGTAAAACGGGTCGTGTCAATGGCCACCTGGTCAGTCTGCTGACCCTGATGAAATCACAGCCGTTGGCGTACAACAAGGATAACCAGGAAGATAAAGAGCCCTTATTTGATACCGTTGATACCGTATTGGGGTGTCTGCGAGCTTTCGCCGATATGGTGCCGGCCATCATCTGTAAACAGGAAAATATGTATAAGGCTGCCAAACAGGGCTTTTCCACAGCGACGGACCTGGCAGACTATCTGGTACGCAAGAGCCTGCCGTTTCGTGATGCCCATGAAGTGGTCGGTAAGGCGGTTGCCATGGGTGTAAGGGAGAGCAAAGATTTAAGCGAATTATCACTCGAAGAGTTACAGCTGTTTTCAGATAGAATCAGTGCTGATGTATTCGAGGTATTAACACTCGAAGGTTCTGTTAAATCACGCAATCATGTCGGTGGTACTGCACCCGAACAGGTGAGACGTGCCATTAAACTGGCAAAAGAATCAATGTAAAGAGATAACTTATGCAATTAACCAGCTTCGCTCCAGTCAGCAGTTTGTTATGGAAGTATTTAGAACATTGCGATATCGATCCTGAGCCAATATATAAAAAGGCGGGTATCGATCCAGGGATGATCTCAAACCCGAGTGCACGTATCAATGTAGAGCGTATGGACAAGGTCTGGGAGCAGGCAGTAAAGCTCATCGATGACCCGACATTCGGCGTAAAGATGGTGCAGTACTGGCACCCATCGATGATGGGCGCACTAGGTTATGCGTGGCTGGTCAGCTCATCACTACGTAAGGCAATGCACCGGATCGACCGTTATATCCATACGGTCTCGGAGGGGCTGGAGACAAAACTGGAAGATACCCCCGCAGGTTTGCGGCTAAGTTTTTATATCGTCGACTCGATTAGAATTCAGCCCCAGCAACATACCTTGATCATCGCTGTGCTAATGCATATGTGCAGGTTTAATTTTGGTGATGAACTGGTAGCTACAGATATTCGGCTAGCTCGTCCTGAGCCTGAAGATAAAAAAGATATTCTGGACTTTTTCCGTACGGACGTTCATTTCGATTCTGAGGTTGACAGCATTACCATCGCTCGAGCCGATGCAGACAGTGAGCTGGTGTCAGCAAATAAGCAGATCGCACTGATGCATGATGAGATGCTAATGAGATATCTTGTCGAGATTAAAAAGGGTGATATCGTACAACAGGTACAGTCAATAATTCTGGATAACCTGCCTGATGGCCAGGTGACAGACCGTCTGGTGGCAAGTGAATTGAACCTGAGCGAACGCAGCATGCAGCGGCGATTAAAAGAACACCAGACAACATTCAGGTTTTTACTGGATGGTGTACGAGAGATGGTGGCTAAACAGTATATCGAAAACCCGATGAACCGAATGAGTGACATCGCCTTTTTGCTGGGGTTCTCAGAGCAGAGCGCTTTTTCCCGGGCGTTTAAAAAATGGACGGGTAAGTCTCCGGTTGAATATCGTAATTCCCTGAATTGACTTTACGGCTTATATAAAACCTTTGGGTAGCAGTTTATTTATTTAACTCTTCATTTATTATAGAAAGTACCTGTCTGGTTGCATCGCGTAGATCAGAAATGGCCTGATCAGGAACCTGCGTTGAGCCATCACGGCCGATCAGTTCGATTACTTCGGCCTTCTCGGCTAAACCGAAAGCACCGATGCTGCCACTGGAGCTTTTCATCTTGTGAGAGATATTAAACAGTGATTCGGCATCCTGGGTTTCGATCGCATCTTCTATCGCATTGAGCTGTTCTGGCAGGGTTTCTATACACAGGTTTAACACTTCCTTAAATGTATCACCCATCATTTCTTTCATTTCAGAGAATGCGGAAGCATTCATTGCAGTTTGTGGCATTGTTGATCCTTTTTGTTCAGTCTTTGTGTACGCGAGAATGGGTGTCACCAACAAGTACCGCTTCTGGTACATTGGTTTTTAATGTAGAGACGATATCACCATAAACACCCGGTACGGCTTTGAAAGATACCCACAAAGTGTTGAGCTTCATATCGACGTTGGCGAATAATACTTCATTTCTAAACTGCTTGAGCGCAAACTCTATATTTGCCAGTGTGTCTTTGATGTATTGCTCAGGTTTGGTTTTAAGTTTTGGAATTATCATCAACAGGTCGCTTACTGGTCCGCCTTCTTCATCGCGTGTCGGAGCCAGCTTCCAGAGTGGTTCCGCAGGCGCGATATCGACGCTGAGTTTTATATCTTTATTATCCATAGCTAAAAACGGTCGGCAGTAAATCCTGATGTCATTTCAGCTATCAAAGTAATAACTGGTTTAGAAGCTGTTTAGATAATATAGCCAAAGTGATGGCTAAAGGCGAACAGTTTTTGATATTTAAATCGTGATGAATAATCAAACCAGGTAAGAATATAAATCAGATGGTATCCGTAAGCCATTGACGTATATGTTGAATTTCTTCGATACATACGGCATGTCCCATATCATATTCATGCCAGAGGATTTCGATATTATATGACTCGAGCAGTTCCATGCTCTTTTTTCCATAATCATAAGCCACTACATCATCCTGACGTCCATGAGCCATAAACAGCGTTGTTTCGGTCACAGCGTCGCTGATTTCATCGGGCAGCTGGTCAGGTAATGGCATATAAGTTGATAGCGCCATGATTCCGGCGAGGGGTCTTGGATAGCGGCATCCACAATGCAGGGCGATAGCACCGCCCTGTGAGAAGCCCGCGACGATTATACGGCTGGATTCGATACCATCGGCTTCCTGCGATTCACATAGCTGTCTCAGGATTTCTGAGGATTCCTTGATGCCGGCCTCATCTTCCTGGTCAACGATAGAGAGGCTGCTGATGTCAAACCAGCCGGGCATCTGGTAACCCTGGTTGATGGTGATAGGCCGCAACGGTGCATTTGGAAAGATAAAACGGATTGCATAATGTGAGGGTAACTGCAGCTGATCGATGATAGGCACAAAGTCGTTGCCATCGGCCCCCAGGCCATGTAGCCAGATAATGGCAGCATCGGGGTGCTCACTTGTTTCGATTATGATGGAGTCCAGTTCTGACATATTATTATATTTCCAGAGAAAGTGTTTCGAGTTTTATTTAATGCGATTGTTAAAAATGTGTTCCGTTGTTTATCGAATATTGCAATAATAATCAGCAAACAACAATGAAAGAAATATATCTGAACGTGGTGAAACTCTTAATCTTATTATCAGTATTAATATTATCGTCCTGTGGGATGCAGGGCGATTTATATCTGCCTGAAGAAAACACCGATAATGCAACGCAGAAAAAACAGTAAATAACTATATCTATGGATTTTTTTGATTACAAAGATGGTCGCCTGTGGGCAGAAGATGTCGATATAGCCGCGAACATCAATGAATGGGGAACACCCTGTTACGTCTATTCACGTGCGACATTTGAAAGACACTGGAAAGCGTTTGACTCAGCGCTAGGCGCTACTCCACATCTGGTCTGTTATGCGGTGAAGGCTAACTCAAACCTCGCCGTACTGAATGTGCTGGCAAAGCTGGGCTCTGGTTTTGATATCGTTTCTTTAGGCGAGCTGGAGCGTGTATTAAGAGCGGGTGGCAGTGCCGATAAGGTTGTTTTTTCCGGTGTCGGCAAAAACGCAGATGAGATGAGTCGTGCTTTAGAGGTCGGTATTCGCTGCTTTAACGTTGAATCACAGGCTGAATTGAAACTACTGGAACAGGTCGCCGCTGAAAAAGGTGTCAGGGCGCCGGTGTCACTGCGGGTGAATCCCGATGTCGATGCAAAAACACACCCTTACATTTCTACCGGCTTAAAAGATAACAAGTTCGGCATCGCGATTGAAGATGCGATCGAGGTTTACCAGCTCATCGCCGATTCGGATCACCTGGATGTGGCGGGTGTAGATTGCCATATCGGTTCCCAGCTTACGGATGTGAAACCATTTGTAGATGCATTAGATCGTGTGCTGGCACTGGTTGACCGGCTGGCAGAAAAAAACATCCACCTGCACCACCTGGATCTGGGTGGTGGTCTTGGCATTCGTTATCAGGACGAAAACCCGCCATTGCCGGAAGAGCAGATAGCAGCACTGATGCAGCGTATTCAGGGGCGTGAGTTTGAAATACTCATCGAGCCAGGCCGTGCTATTGCGGGAAATGCCGGTATATTGCTGACCCGTGTTCAGTATATAAAGCATAATGAAGAGAAAAATTTTGCGGTGGTCGATGCCGCGATGAATGATCTTATGAGACCGGCCCTGTATCAGGCATGGCAGGCGATAAGACCGGTGGTGGAAGTTTCATCTGCGACGCCTAAAGTTTATGATGTGGTCGGGCCGATATGTGAAACCGGTGATTTTCTCGGCAAGGAGCGAGAGCTGGCGATAGTGTCCGGAGATTTGCTGGCGGTGATGTCGGCAGGGGCTTATGGTTTTACCATGAGCTCAAACTATAACTCGCGGCCACGTGTGGCAGAGATCATGGTTGACGGCGACAATCACCAGGTTGTGCGCCGACGTGAGTCCATAGAGCAGTTGTTTGAAAATGAATCTATGCTAGACAGTTAATAAAATTTTGTGCTGGGATGGTGTTAGCAATTTATTTATAAGGTGGTTGAAAGCTAAAGCATTCATCAGAAAAGCTCCTTGTCAGGGTGTGTGTCAGAAATTACTTTCGTAAATCATTGTTTTTTCTCAAAACCTGACATTTTGTCCTGTTCTTCTTCGTCGGCTTTGTTATTCTTGTCTGATTACATCGTTTAATGTTTAGGAGTCTTAAATGAGCATGTTAAGTAAAATAGTTTTCCTTTTGTTATTAGTCAGTTTTTATAGCCCGTCTTATGCCGCTGTTGATGATATCGTGTCCGCCGACTGTAAAGTCTTCAGCGACGGAGATAAAAAAGAAGGTGATAAGAATGGAGGTGATAAGAAAGAAGGAGAAGAGGAGGAGCCAGATTGCGAATAGATCATGAAGAGCATAAATAATGCGTTTCTTGTTCGTTCGACATGTTGTTTGTTTGAAACAAAAAAATAAGTAAAACCGTACAATCTACCAAAAAGATATTTGAGGAATCATATGATGAAATCTAGAGTTTTAATCGCTGCATTCGCAGCTAGTTTAATTTTTTCTGCCAATGTTAGCGCTGAGAATAAACCTGTAGGCATTACAAAAGGCGTGATCGAAGTCGCTGTTACACACGATGGCAAGACTGTTAAGATCACACGTAACCAGGACAACAAGAACACAGTTAACCCGGCGTTTGCCAAGACATCTCGTCCATGTCCGCCATTCTGTATTCAGCCAGCTGTCCTGGCACCCGGTGTAGAAACGATCGCAGAAAATGAAATGATTGATTACCTGTCTAAGATGTCTGGTGGTGACAGCTCTATTTTGGTCGTTGACTCACGTACGCCTGACTGGGTTAAAAAAGGTACGATTCCTGGCGCAATTAACCTGCCCTGGACAAAATTAAACCCTGCAAAAGGCGCTGACCCGGTTTCTATCTTAGAAATTATGGAAGATCATTTTGGCGTTACCGAAAGTGAAGGTCTGTTAAATTTCAGCAAAGCTAAAACACTGGTTATGTTCTGTAATGGTATGTGGTGTGGTCAATCACCTAACAACATCAAGAACCTGCTGAAATTTGGTTATCCTGCACATAAGATCAAATGGTACCGTGGTGGTATGCAAGACTGGGAGATCCTTGGTCTGAGTACTGTTCCAGGTAAATAATGACAAAGTAGTACTGCACAACGCGGTAGTCCGGAAAGACTACCTGCTTGGTGATAAAGCCGCCCTCAGAAGGGCGGCTTTTTTATGAGTGAGATGTTGTTGTAAATCAGATAGATGAAAGTTGTTCAATAATAATGTTCGGCTCCAGTCGCTTGGTATAATCCATATCAACATGGGCGTAACGCACTTTTCCAGCGGTATCAACAATGTAGGTTGCCGGGATCGGGAGCTCGAAACTGCTGTCACCATTATGATCAGGGATGTCTATCTCCCATGCATCATAAATCGGGCGTAAGGACTCAGGCAGGGTAAAGACCAGTCCACACTCTTTTGCCAGTAGGTTTCCTATATCGCTTAACACTTCAAAGCCCAGGTGTGAATTACTGATCTGGTCCACCGATTTCTCAGGTAGTTGTGGCGATATGGCAACCAGTTGGGCACCTGCAGCATTTATATCTGGCAGACGTTTTTGCAGGGCGTTAATCTCCAGGTTGCAATAGGGGCACCAGGCACCGCGGTAAAAACTAACGACGAGAGGTCCGTTTGATAAGAAGTCGCTCAAAGATCGTGTCTCATTATTTGCGTTGGGTAAGTTGAAGGCAGGTAGTCTATCTCCCGTGTTTATCGCTTTTTCAGCGACACCGGTAGCAACCAGGCCGCGGAGTTCGCTAAACATGGTGTTCAACGTATCTTCGGGAATAGTTGGTAGTAACTGATCCTGAAAATCCTGAATTTTATCAGCGAGTGATTTGTGACTAGCAAGTTGATCCATGTTATTCTCCAGTTTGACATTAGTTAGACGTATGTCTGATAATAACACGAAAGACTTAATTAGCAATAATTAAGATTGCTAACAGGGCGACTCACAGGGTATGCTCAAATTATTGATAAGGTGTTGTTTTAAGTCGTGGTTTGACAGGTTTTCTGGACTAAATGGAAATAAAATTTACAAAAATGCATGGTCTGGGTAATGATTTTGTCGTTATTGATGCAATCTCACAGGCGATCGATTTAACAACTGAGCAGATAATAGCTATTTCTGACAGACATCTTGGTGTCGGTTGTGACCAACTGTTGCTGGTCGAAAAGACAACGATAGCGCAGGCAGAGTTTCGTTATCGAATTTTCAATAGTGATGGTGGCGAAGTCGAGCAATGTGGAAATGGGGCGCGTTGTTTTGCGCTTTTCGTTCGTCAGCAAGGTTTAACGACGAATAACACTATCCCGGTGGAAACAGCGGGTGGCTTGATCGAGCTGAAAATACAAGGTGACCAGGTGGAAGTAAATATGGGAATACCTGATTTTAGGCCACAAAGTTTGCCTTTTTTAGTAGATAATCAGGCAGAAACCTACGATCTAATGGTGAATGGTGCTGAATATGCTATAGGTGCTGTATCGATGGGAAATCCCCATGCAGTGATGCCTGTAGAAGATATGGAAACGGTGGATGTTGAAACACTTGGCAGGACGATAGAGGCCCACCCGCAGTTTCCAAATCGGGTAAATGCCGGTTTTATGCAGGTTGTTAAACGCGATGAAATTCGACTTCGAGTATACGAGCGTGGCGCCGGCGAAACCAGGGCGTGTGGAACAGGCGCTTGTGCAGCGGTAGCTGTCGGGCGATCAATGGGTTTACTTGACGAGCGGGTAACGGTTCACCTGGTGGGTGGTGACCTGTCGATACAGTGGCCGGGTGAGGGCCAAGCATTATTAATGACCGGACCGGCAACATCGGTTTTTGATGGCAAAATAAATATATAAAATTAAATGGGCAAATTGAGTGAGTAAAATAGAAACAGCTGCAAATAAAGTGAAACAAGAATTAAATAACGAAGAGATTTCTACTGAACAGGAGCAGCAGTTGGCGACTGAACTACAACTTGTCAGTATGCTGCGTGATAATCCAGACATATTGAGTCGTCATCCCGAACTGTTTTCGGTACTTGAGGTGTCACACCAGAGTGGTGGCGCTGTCTCGCTCATCGAGCGACAGGTTACTGTGTTGCGATCACAACTTCAGGCACAGGAAAAACGGATGCTAGAGTTGATGGAAGTCGCGCGTGATAATGAGCGATTATCAGAAACGCGCCATCGCCTTGCTGTAGACCTATTGTCAGCGCATGACACGGAAGATGTAATCAGTATCGTGCTTGATACTTTTAAAGCTGCTTTATCTGCTGATCATGCCGTCGTGAAACTATTTAGCAGCGACGACGAAATAATCGAGCAGTCGTCGGGTTTATATGTCGATGCTGATGACGAGGCGCTGAGCGCATTCAAAACCATGTTACAGCATAAAAATACTGTTTGCGGTCGGTCAACGACGGAACAGAAAGAATATCTGTTTGCTGAAAGATCTGAAGAAATCCAGTCGGTCGCCGTTATCCCGCTGATAGCAGGTGCCAACCTGGGGCTTATCGGCCTGGGCGCGAACGACGCTAAACGCTTTAATTCATCAATGGGTACGGACTTCCTCTCGCAGATAGGTGAACTGGTTAGTGCCTCATTAGCCGTACATCTTGAACAATAAAGAGCATGACCAAAGTCCCACAGGATACTGATTTGCTAAATGATGACCTGCAAAGGTTTTTTAGCTATCTGCAATCTGAGCGGCGTTATTCTATACACACAGTCTCTGCCTACCGGCGTGATATTGCGCATTTTATGAAATGCTGCAGTCTTGATGAAACCCAAAATATCAGTTGGGATGATATTAAGCAGACAGATATCCGGCGGTGCGTCGCGATGCTCCACCGTCAGGGCCTGTCGGGTAAAAGCCTGCAGCGATGGTTGTCCTCTATCAGAAGTCTATACAAGTTCCTATGCCGTTTTAAACGGGCTACGAACAGCCCCGCCGTTGGTGTTCCTGCACCAAAAGCGGCAAAACGTTTACCGGATACATTAAATGCTGATGAGATAAACCAGTTATTGAGTAATACTGTTGGCGAAACGGATACGAGAAATAGCAAACTTAATGTTCGTGACACGGCGATGATGGAATTGATGTATGCCTGTGGATTACGTCTCTCAGAGTTGAGCGGCCTGAACCTCCAGGACATCGACTGGCAGCAGCAAACGATCCAGGTTACCGGTAAAGGGCAGAAACAGCGTCGCCTGCCGTTTGGGAGTAAAGCGAGGGACGCGGTCAAACTCTGGTTAAAACAGCGGTCACTAGAAAAAGTAGAAAATGAAAGTGCGCTTTTTGTCAGTTCTCGCGGCACACGCATGTGTAATAGCAGTATTCAAAAGCGGCTAAAAAAAATGGCGGTAACACAGGGGATAAACACGAACGTCTATCCACATATGTTGCGCCATTCTTTTGCTTCACATATCCTCGAGTCCTCCAAAGACCTGCGAGCGGTACAGGAGCTACTGGGCCATGCCAACCTTAGCACCACACAGGTTTATACCCATCTGGATTTTCAGCATCTGGCCGGTGTTTATGATGATGCGCATCCCCGGGCTAGAAAAAAGTAATAGAGTCCCTACAATAGGCTGGTTGTTTTGCCCGTCATACCGGCTTACATTATAATATTGTTCTAACTTATGTAATAAACCATTGAATCGATAATGTTAATCACTCTGTCACCATCAAAAGGCCAGAATTTCGAAGCGCCAGGCCTTTCTAAAAAATACAGCAAGCCTGCTGACCTCAAAGATTCTGAGTTGCTCATAAAAGAACTGCGGAAAATTAAGAGTAAAAAGTTACAGGAGATGATGGCCGTCAGTGAGAACATCGCCAATCTAAATGTAGAGCGCTACAAAACATTTCAGACGCCGTTCAGCACTAAAAATGCGAAACAGGCGATCTTTGCATTCAAAGGCGATGTATATGGTGGACTGGACCTGGCATCATTTGATGAAGATGATTTTAGCTACGCACAGGATCACTTGAGAATCCTGTCAGGATTATACGGTTGCCTGCGACCATTGGACCTGATCCAGCCCTATAGGCTGGAGATGAAAACCAAACTAAAGAATGCGCGTGGCGATAATCTCTACCAGTTCTGGGATGATCGGATTACGAAGAGTATAAATAAGGAGCTGAAGAAACAGCAGGAGCCGGTACTGGTGAACCTGGCCTCGAACGAATATTTTAAATCAGTAAAACCCAAACTGCTCGAAGGGCGTTTATTGAACATAAGCTTCAAAGAGACCAAAGACGGCAAGACGCGGGTGGTTGCTATTTTTGCCAAACGTGCCCGGGGCATGATGGCAGATTATATTATTCGTAACCGTATAGAGGATCCGGAAGATCTCAAGAAATTCAAGCTAGGCGGTTACAAGTTCAACAAGTCGCTGTCTGATGATAGGCAGTGGACGTTTGAACGGCCCCAGCCCTGAGCGACTTATCCTTTAGTTCTATAGCGTTTGAGCGGTATAAATTTAAAGACAGTCTTGATTATTGTCTGCTAGCCTCCAGATAGAAGTAACCCTAAGCATTGATGGTATGAGCAGCCCTCTCCATAGTGTAAAATTCACCTTTTCCTAATACAGGCCATAATTCGCCTGTAGCAAACAGTCTATTATCTGGAGTTAAAAAGTGGAGACATTTCACGGTACAACTATCCTAACCGTGCGCCGTGCAGGCAAGGTCGTCGTCGGTGGCGATGGTCAGGTGACCCTGGGCAATACCGTGATGAAGGGTAATGCTACCAAGGTTAGAAAGATCTATGGAGACAAGGTCATCGTCGGTTTTGCCGGCGCTACGGCCGATGCGTTTACTTTATTAGATCGTTTTGAAGCCATGCTTGAGCGCCACAGTGGTCAGTTGAAGCGAGCAGCGGTAGAGCTGGCAAAAGACTGGCGTACTGACCGCGTTCTACGCAAGCTTGAAGCGATGCTGATCGTTGCCGATGCTGACCACTCCCTGCTGGTTTCGGGCACCGGCGATGTCATCGAGACTTATGATGATCTGATGGCTATCGGTTCAGGCGGCTCCTATGCACAATCTGCGGCAAGGGCGCTATTTGATAGTACAGAACTGTCTGCCAGAGATATCGTTGAAAAAAGTCTGGAGATTGCTGGAGATATCTGCATTTATACTAATCACTCCCGCACGATAGAAGAAATATAGACGACCATTTTATATAAAATATCATAATTGAAGCTTTTGGCGACATTTGCCAACAAGATAAATAATTATAGTGAAGGTTAAAGTTATATGTCTGAAATGACACCGCGTGAGATAGTTCAGGAATTAGATAAACACATCGTTGGTCAGGATGATGCCAAACGAGCGGTAGCGATCGCGTTGCGCAATCGCTGGCGCCGCATGCAGGTTCACGAAGAGCTGCGTGAAGAGATTACGCCGAAAAATATCCTGATGATTGGCCCCACAGGTGTGGGTAAAACGGAGATTGCCCGCCGCCTGGCACACCTGGCCAATGCCCCATTCGTAAAAGTTGAAGCGACTAAATTCACAGAAGTGGGTTATGTTGGTCGTGAAGTAGACTCGATCATACGCGATCTTGTCGATATGTCGGTCAAAACCACTCGTGAACGGGAGATGGCTAAAGTACGCCATTTGGCGGAGAAGTCGGCAGAAGAACGCATTTTAGATGCATTGTTACCACCAGCCAGGAACGAGTTCGGCGAACCTGTAGATGACAGGGATAATAGTACCCGGCAGAAATTCAGAGAAAAACTGCGTAATGGTGAGCTTGATAACAAAGAGATCGAGCTGGAAATATCGGCTTCACCCGTAGGCGTTGAGATCATGGCGCCGCCTGGCATGGAAGAGATGACCTCTCAGCTGCAGGGTATGTTTCAGAACATGGGTAGCGACAAGAAAAAGACGAGCAAGCTGCGCATAGATAAAGCACGCAAGGTTATCCTGGAAGAAGAAGCAGGAAAGCTGGTCAAGGAAGAAGAAATCAAGGCGCAGGCCGTGGAAAATGCCGAGCAAAATGGCATCGTTTTTATCGATGAGTTAGATAAAGTGGCAAAACGCGCAGATAGCGGCGGTGGCGCAGATGTCTCACGTGAGGGCGTGCAGCGCGACCTGCTGCCCCTGGTAGAAGGCTGTACCGTTTCGACCAAGTACGGCATGGTAAAAACGGACCATATCCTGTTTATCGCTTCTGGTGCCTTCCACCTGACTAAACCTAGCGACCTGATTCCCGAGTTACAGGGGCGCTTACCGATAAGAGTCGAACTCTCAGCATTGAATGCCGAAGACTTCGAGCGCATATTGACCGAGCCAGACGCAGCATTAACGGTACAATATAAAGCATTGATGAAGACCGAAGGTTTAACCATTAACTTTACCGAAGATGGTGTAAAACAGATCGCGAAATCTGCGTATCATGTCAATGAGAGTGCAGAAAACATCGGTGCTCGCCGGCTGCATACCATCATGGAGAGGCTGCTGGAGGACATTTCGTTTACCGCGCCGGACCGCTCAGGCGAGACGATCTCCATCGACGCAGAACATGTTAATAACAGCCTGGCTGAGCTGATCGTCAACGAAGATTTAAGCCGTTACATTTTATAGACAGAACCAGCAGAGATTAATAAGTCAGAAGGCAAAACTATGAGACCAGTAAATATCAACCTGCACCAGAAAAGCCGTGTCCTAGAATTAGAGTATGAAGATGGTGCTAAATTTCAACTGCCCTGTGAGTACCTTCGTGTATATTCACCTTCGGCAGAAGTGACCGGACATGGCCCCGGCCAGGAGGTACTGCAGTTAAACAAGGAAGAGGTTAATATCGAATCGATCGAATCACAGGGTAACTATGCGTTAAAGTTTGTCTTTGATGACAAACATGATACTGGCATCTACACCTGGGAATATCTCTACGACCTGGGTTCGAACTACGATGCGAAATGGCAGGACTATCTTGATCGTCTGAAAGCAGCCGGTCATGAGCGCAGAAAAATAGATTAATAACCAGTTCATCAATATAGAGCAGATGTAGGCATGTCAAAAAAAGAGACACATTTCGGTTACAAGACAGTTGATGAAAACCTGAAAGAAGGCCTGGTGGCCGGTGTGTTTGATTCGGTTGCCAGTAAATACGACATCATGAATGACGTGATGTCGTTTGGCATCCACCGACTCTGGAAAAAGATCGCCATGCAGCATACCGGCTTAAAGCCCGGAGATATGGCGCTTGATGTCGCGGGTGGTACTGGTGATCTGACCATGCAGATGTCAAAGCAGGTAGGACCGACAGGAAAAATCATCATCTCCGATATTAATGCGGCGATGCTGGAAGAAGGACGTAAACGCCTGCTCGATAAAGGTTATGCCGGTAATATCGAGTTTGTAGAAGCTAATGCCGAAGAGTTACCTTTTGATGATGATAGTTTCAACTGTATCACCATCGCGTTCGGTCTGCGTAACGTCACGCATCAGCTCAAAGCACTGCAGTCCATGTACCGTGTACTGAAGCCCGGAGGCCGCCTGCTGGTGCTGGAGTTCTCTAAACCGGTAATGCCGGGACTGGATAAATTATATGATTTCTATTCATTCAATATACTTCCGAAGATGGGCAAACTGATCGCCAACGACGAAGAAAGTTACCGTTACCTGGCCGAATCTATCCGTATGCACCCGGACCAGGAGACGCTGAAACAGATGATGGTCGAAGCCGGCTTTGAGCGTTGCACCTATCATAATATGACTGGTGGTATCGTCGCATTGCACAAAGGCTTCAAACTTTAACTAATGCTGATGTGCCTATGTTAATTATCGAGTCGGTCATCAACCGTTACCTGGCACTTGACCCTGAGATAATGGGTAAGCTGGCGGAATTTAACGGCAAGGTCATAAAGCTGGAGATGACCGGCATCAATAAAACGCTCTACATGCTGCCAAACGAGAGCGGCATTCAGGTACTGGCTGAATACGACGGTGAAGCCGATACCGTGTTACGTGGTACGCCGATCTCTCTGTTTAAAATGGGCCTGGTGTCGAATGCAGCAAACCTGTTATTGAAAGGTGAGATCGAGATAAGTGGTGATACCCGTTTGGGCCACCAGTTTAAAAACGTATTCTCGCAGATGGATATCGACTGGTCTGAGCCACTGGCCAGCCTGGTCGGAGACGGCCTGGCATACCAGCTTCAGCAGACCGGTAGTAAACTGGGACGCTGGGGTAAGCAGTCGGTTAGATCGGTATCGACCAGTTTTAGTGAATACCTGCAGGAAGAGAGCCGGGATGTGGTCACAGAAACAGAGCTGGATATGTTTAACGAAGATGTTGACCGACTAAGAAACGATGTTGATCGCCTGCAGGCAAAAATCGATCTAGTCATCGGCAGCAGATCAAAACCACAAGAATAAAAACGATAATCAATAACAGAATTTCATAAAGATGCCCCTACTATCGCCCGGTCAATTTTTTCGAATGTTACACATCAACTGGGTGTTGATGCGGCATGGTCTGGATGACATCGTTTTTGCTACCCACCTGTTCCGTCCGTTCCGGTTTATTATCTATCTCTTCCCCTGGAACTGGTTTCGCCGTAAACGTAAACCGCGTGCGGTCCGTATGCGTGAGGCGCTCGAAGATCTGGGGCCTATCTTTATCAAGTTTGGCCAGATGTTATCGACCAGGCGTGACCTGCTGGCTGATGACATAGCTGACGAACTGCAGCGATTACAGGATAATGTGCCGGTGTTTCCAGGCAACCAGGCCAGAAAGATCATCGAAAAAGCATTCGGTCAGAACACCGATGATCTTTTCGAGACATTCGATGAGCAGCCACTGGCTTCTGCTTCGATCGCGCAGGTTCATGCCGCTGTCTTAAATACTGGCGAAGATGTGATCGTCAAGGTTCTGCGCCCTGACATTCTTCCGGTCATAAAACGTGACATATCTCTCCTGTATATCATCGCTGAACTCGCTGCCAGGTACTCATCGCAGTTAAGACGCCTGCGTCCCGTCGAAGTAATAGAAGAATATGAGAAGACCATCCTCGATGAGCTTGACCTGCTGCGAGAGGCTGCCAATGCCAGCCAGCTGCGGCGCAATTTCGAAGGTTCTAGCGACCTCTATGTACCAGAGGTGTACTGGGACTATGTGCGTAAAAATGTCCTGGTCATGGAAAGGATCTACGGCACACCTATCCGTGATGTCGATAGTTTAAAAGAACAGAACACCGATATGGAACGACTTGCCGCACTCGGCGTTGAGATATTTTTCACCCAGGTGTTCAGCCACAATTTTTTCCATGCCGATATGCACCCGGGTAATATCTTTGTTGATACCAGCGATCCGAAGAACCCAAAATATGTTGCGGTTGATTTCGGTATCATGGGAACGCTGAGTCAGACAGACAAACGTTACCTCGCGGAAAACTTCCTGGCATTCTTCCAGCGAGACTACTACAAGGTCGCCAAGCTGCATGTCGAGTCCGGCTGGGTGCCTTCTCACACACGTGTCGATGAGTTTGAGTCAGCCATAAGAAGTGTCTGTGAACCCATCTTCGAAAAACCATTAAAAGAGATTTCATTTGGTCAGTTGTTATTGCGATTATTTCAGACTGCACGTCGGTTCAACATGGAAGTGCAGCCACAGCTGGTCCTGCTGCAGAAAACCTTGTTGAATATCGAAGGCCTTGGCCGGCAATTATATCCAGACCTCGATCTATGGCGTACAGCCAAGCCGTTCCTGGAACGTTGGATGGAAGATCAGATAGGCGCACGTGCCATGTTGCGCAACGTGAAAGATGATCTGCCTTACCTGCTGGAAAAACTACCAGAGATGCCCGGCCTGGTGTACAAGAGTCTGAAGGCTTATGCTGACGGTGAATATCACCAGCAGCAGGTCAACGAGCTGAAAAAACTTCGCCTGCAGATAGATCAGAACCATCAGCGTAGCACCTATGTTACCAGTGGTTCGGCAGCCATCGTTGGTGCATCAGTTGTCTATGCATTAGCAGACTCTGTACCGATGATGTTAGGTGCCCCGGTGCTGGCGTGGTTGTCAGGTATTACCGGTATACTTTTAGTTATTAACGGGCTTAAAAAATAATCAGCAAAATCATAAAAAAACAGCGGGCCATTCTTTTCCTCTGTTGTTTATTCTTTAATAATCACTCTGCATTTGCAGTAGATCCGGGGCTGGACTGGAAGACCATAGAAAGTTCACATCTCTATGTTCACTATGCTGCAGGTAATAAAGCGATTGCTGAAAGAGCGCTGGTTATTGCGGAAGATGCTCATGAGCGCCTGACGAAAGAATTTAACTGGGTTCCCAGAGAAAAAACGCACATCATATTGAGTGATGAAACCGATCAGCCAAACGGTTATGCCACCCCGATATTTTTTAACCGAACGGTATTATTCCTTGCGCCGCCAACCAGTGTAAATACATTAGAAGATTTTGACGACTGGTTCACCACCTTGATCGTCCATGAATATACGCACATCGTTCATCTTGATAAAAGTGCAGGTTCGCCTGAATACCTGAGGAAAGTATTTGGGCGGTTTCTATTTCTATTTCCTAACGTGTTTCAGCCAACATGGGTACTCGAAGGCGTTGCGACACTGAAAGAAACCGATATTGAAAACGGAACCGGCCGCGGACAGAGCGCCATGTTTGCATCGATGATGCGAGAAGAACTGGTTAATGGTCTGCAGCCGATCTCTCACGTCAACCTGCCGGTGAGTACCTGGCCAGCGGGGACGACGCGTTATCTCTATGGCGTGTATTTTATGAACTTCCTGGTAGAGAAGTATGGCGAAGATAAATTGCATGAATGGATAGAAGAATATGGCGATAACCTGCTGCCATTTTTCATCAATACCAATGCCAGGCAAACACTGGGGGAAAACCTGACGCCACTGTGGCAGGAGTTTGAGCAGTGGTTGCAGGATAAGTTTCAGTCACAGATAGATCTGATTAAAGCACAAGGAATAAAACAGGGCGAGCAGTTATCGGTTGGTGCTTACCGGACGAACGCTGTACATGCTTTTAAAACTGAAGCGGGTGACGAGATATATTATGTGAGCAATACGGGTTATCAGCGAGCGACCCTGATGCATGTAGGCGCATCAGGTAAAACTGAACAGCTGTTAACTTTGAACAGTATAAGTAAACTGGACGTACATGCTAAATCAGGATTGTTGCTGACCCAGAACGAGTACTGTAATAACTACACGATCTACAGCGATATCTATTCATACGATAAAGATAATGACCAGTTAAAACGGCTGACCGAGTGCGGACGCTACCTGTATGCCAGCTGGTTTCCAGACGGCATACAGATGGCGGCAGTAAAACATGATGCCGGACATTTTGAACTGCAATTACTGGACCAGGATGCACAACTACAAGATGTATTGTGGCGAGGCAGTGATGGTGAGGTCATTGGCCAGATAGATGTCGCACCGGATGGAGGGACTATCGTTGCATCCGTCTGGCGAAAGAGCAGCGGTTGGAACATCGAACTGTTTGATGTGGTCAGTGAAAAGTGGACGGCTGTAACCGCGGGTACGAAGATCGCAGCCAACCCGCAATACACACCGGATGGTAATATACTGTTCAGCCTTGAAGCAGAAGGTGTTTACAATCTCTACCGATATTATCCCGAGACAGGGAAGCTGGATCAGCTGACCAATCTCATTGGCGGTGCTTTTCAGTCCAGCCAGGCCAGTACTGACGGGCCCATTTTCTATGCGGGCTATAGCGCTGATGGTTACTCCATAAACAGGCTGGATGATGTCACGGCTTTTTCTCCAGCGCCTGCATTTGATGATGATCGTTTGCAGCCCGTCGACTATGCTATCTCGCCACATCAACAGCGTGATTATTCTGCCTGGTCTAACATGTATCCACGCTGGTGGTTCCCCGCATGGCAGTTTACCGACCAGCGTTCAGAGCTGGGTGTGACGACGGTAGGCTCGGATGCACTGGGCATCCATAATTATTCGCTTGCTGCCAGTTACGACTTCAAACTTGATAAACCGGCAGCAGAGATGAGTTATGCATACGCGGACCGTGTGTTTCTTTCCGCCGTCAGGCGTAACGAGATAATACTGGATAGCAGTGCAGAGTTGAGCCGGCTGTCTAAACGCACTATCGCCAGTGCGGTGCTGGCCTTTCCCGACAACTATATACTGAAGCAGTCGAACCTGTTGTTCAGCGTCATCTATGACAATACCGCTGATGAGGAGCTTGCGGCGGGGGTGTTGCCGGCGGATGATTTTGAAGACAATATTCTCGGTGTTGCCTGGCTGTATAACTCTGCGATCATAAATCCGTTATCGATCAGCAAAAATGATGGTATGAATCTACGCCTGGTCGCTGAAGACAGCGATACATTGAATTCTGATTTCAGCGGCCAGGTCTACACTTTAGACTGGCGGCAGTATATCCGTACCGGAAAGGAGAGCGTGTTCGCGCTACGGTTTTTACAGGGCTGGGGTACAGACCAGCCACGTCCCTTCGAACTGGGTGGCGTCAGATCACAAGGTGACGCCATCAACATCCTGTTAGGCACGAGTTATGAAGCCGTGTTCGATAATCGCAGTTATTCACTGCGTGGTTATAAAGAAGGTTTGCCTCAGTTGCGAGGTCGTCGTGCCCAGTTGCTCAGTGGCGAATGGCGCTTTCCCATACAGCGCATAGAAAGCGGCATCATGGCGCCACCTGTCGGTCTGATGCAATGGTTCGGAACCGTGTTTGCTGAGACCGGCAGCGCATACCGGGATTCGCCGGATAAGTACTATTCCAGCCTGGGCCTGGAGCTCGATGCCGACATAAGTATCTTTTACAACGTAGTGATCCGCGTGAGTGCGGGCCTGGCACATGGTTTTGACGATGATGTCGGTGATGACCTGGCCTACCTCAGGATCGGCAGCGGCTTTTAGTTTGCTGGCCGTCGTTTTAACTGCTTATCGATGTGATAAAGTAAGATTTTTATCAGTGTCAGGTTAGCGGGCATCATCGAAGAATTATTGTAACAATGACAACAGAGCAAACTCCAAAGATAGTCGATGACATGTTCCAGCAGGTGGTAAATGAAGCCGCGCAGGCAGATATCTCCCATATATTAAACGATCTAAACGATGCACAGCGACAGGCGGTGACCGCTGCGCCTGAGCATATGCTGGTGCTGGCTGGTGCGGGGAGTGGCAAAACCCGTGTACTGGTCCATCGGATCGCCTGGTTGAACCAGGTCGAAGGTGTCTCTCCCTACAATATATTTGCTGTCACGTTTACCAATAAGGCTGCTGCTGAAATGCGACAGCGGGTAGAAAAGCTACAGGGTATGCCCGTTGCCGGCATGTGGGTCGGTACATTCCATGGCCTGGCCCATCGCATGTTGCGTAATCACTGGAAAGAAGCGAAGTTGCCGCAGAGTTTCCAGATACTGGATTCAGATGACCAGTATCGCCTGGTTCGACGAGTGTTAAAAGCGCTGGAGCTGGATGAGGCAAAATGGCCGCCTAAGCAGGCACAGGCTTTTATTAATGCACGCAAGGATGAGGGTAAACGGCCTTCGCATATCGATACATCACGTAACCCGATGTATGAACAGCTGGTCAGGATATATACGGCATACGAGGTCGCCTGTGAGCGGGCGGGTGTAATCGATTTTGCTGAGCTATTACTGCGTACACTTGAGCTGATCCGTGATAATGAATCGTTACAGTCACATTACCAGAAACGTTTTCAACATATCCTGGTCGATGAGTTTCAGGATACCAATACGATTCAGTATGCGCTGATCCAGTTGCTGGCAGGTGCATCGAATAAAGTCTTTATCGTGGGTGACGATGACCAGGCTATCTATGGCTGGCGCGGTGCACGCGTAGAAAACATCCAGCGTTTTCAGAAGCACTTCCCAAGTGCAGAAGTGATACGGCTGGAACAGAACTACCGTTCGACCACGACCATCCTGTCTGCAGCTAATGCACTTATCGATAATAATGCAGATCGCATGGGCAAGAAGCTCTGGAGTAGTGGCGAGGATGGTGAGCCGATCATCTTCTATAACGCGTATGACGAGCGTGATGAAGCAAAATTCGTGATCGATAAGATAAAGCAGTTCGTCGAAACAGGAAACGCGCGTGAAGATGTTGCGATCCTGTATCGCTCAAACGCGCAGTCGCGTATCTTTGAGGAGCGTTTTGTCAGCGAAGCGATTCCATACCGGGTTTATGGCGGTATGCGTTTCTTCGAGCGCGCAGAGATTAAAAATGCACTGGCTTATCTACGTCTTATGGACAACAAGAATGACGATGCCTCTTTCGAGCGTGTGGTGAATACACCAACGCGTGGCATCGGCGAGCGCAGCGTCGACAAGGTTCGTGATGTTGCCAGGCAACGTAATATCCCACTGTTGGCTGCGGCCGGGCTTATCCTCGAAGATAAGGGTCTGCCGACAAGAGCAGCCAATGCCCTGCAGGGGTTTATCGATCTTATCGATAACCTGCGTGCAGACACCAGTGAGATGTCATTGTATCAGCAGGTCGATCATGTGGTTCACAATGTTGGCCTGATCGAGTATTACGAAAAAGAGAAAACAGAAAAAGCGCAGGCACGTGTCGAAAACATCGAGGAACTTATTACGGCGGCACGTGGTTTCGATTACGACCAGTCGGAACTGGAAGTACCGATGGATGAGCTGACCGCTTTTTTGACGCATGCTGCATTAGAAGCGGGTGAAGGTCAGGCAGCCGAGTGGGACGACTGTGTACAACTGATGACCATGCATAGCGCGAAAGGCCTGGAGTTTCCACTGGTCTTTATCGTCGGTATGGAAGAAGGTCTTTTTCCCAGTCAGCGTTCACTCGAGGAAGAAGGTAAGCTCGAAGAAGAGCGCCGGCTCTGTTATGTCGGCATCACGCGTGCACGGGAGCAGCTGGTCCTGAGCTGCGCCGAGCATCGTCGTCTCTACGGCCAGGACCTGTATCCATCGCCATCACGTTTTGTCAGTGAGATCCCCGAGCACCTGGTTAACGAGGTAAGGGGAAGGCATAATGCCAGTCATTCAGTCTCTTCTTCTCAATATAAAACGCCAGGTTATAAATCGAACGAGACAGTTAACGGTTTATACATCGGCCAACGAGTAATGCACAAAAAGTTCGGTGAAGGTTTCATAACGAATCTTGAAGGCAGCGGTAGCCATGCTCGAGTACAGGTCAATTTTGAATATGAAGGCAGTAAGTGGTTGGTGATGGCTTATGCAAATCTGTCACCAGCTTAAAGAAATCTTGCCGCAAGTTGGCGGCAATGTTTTTTAAACATCAAATTATTAAGGTATCAGTATGAAACGTCGTGATTTTATAAAACAGGCAAGCGTGGGTGCAGTGGCAACAACCGGCGCAGTTGCACCGGCTATCGTCAGTGCAGATACAAAAATAAAGTGGAAGATGGTTACCACCTGGCCGAAGAATTTTCCAGTGCTGGGTACCGGTGCTAATCAGCTGGCAGAATTGATCACCGAGTTGAGTGACGGTCGCATAAAAGTAAAAGTATATGGCGGTGGTGAACTGGTTCCGGCATTTGAGGTGTTCGACGCCGTATCGCGTGGCACTGCACAGATGGGGCATGGTGCGGCTTATTACTGGAAGGGCAAAATAGAAGAAGCCCAGTTCTTCTCGACGGTGCCTTTTGGTATGAACGCACAGGAGATGACGTCATGGTTATATTATGGCGGTGGTATGGAACTGTGGCGTGAAGCTTACGAGCCTTTTGGTGTCATACCGGCGGCGGCAGGTAATACCACGGTACAGATGGCGGGCTGGTTTAACAAGGAGATAAACAGTACTAACGATCTTAAAGGTTTAAAGATGCGGATCCCGGGACTGGGTGGTGAGGTTTTAAAACGTGCAGGCGGTACACCCGTTAACCTGCCTGGTGGTGAGCTGTTTACTTCGTTAAAAACAGGTGCTATCGATGCCACAGAGTGGGTGGGCCCTTATAATGACCTGGCATTTGGTCTGCATAAGGCAGCAAAATATTATTACTATCCCGGATGGCATGAGCCGGGCACGACGCTGGAAGCGATCATCAACAAGGAAGCTTTTGAAGCGCTGCCAAAAGATCTGCAGAGCATCGTAGAAAACTGCTGCAAGATTGTAAATCAGAACATGTCGCTGGAATATACCGCTAAAAATAATGCCGCACTGGATACGCTGGTAAATAAACACAATGTGGATCTTCGCAGGTTGCCAGATGATGTCCTAATAAAACTAAAAACGCTGTCACAGGAAGTTGTATTGGAACTGGCTGGAAAAAATAAAGCTGCACAGAAGATTTATGATTCTTATAGCAAGTTTTATAAACAGGTTTCTGCCTGGCATGAGATATCTGAAAAGATCTATTTTAACGTGCGTTAACAGAAGAAGATTATCAGATGCATATATTGTCACCTTGTGTCAGGAACTGCTGCCTGGATAAGCAGGATGTATGTATCGGTTGTGGCAGGACAGTGCAGGAGATCGTCCGCTGGGGTGATACGGATGATGAAGAGAAGCGGAATATTTTAAAATCAGCACAGACGAGGCGGGTGGAAAGAGCAAGCTAGTCGGCTCTCTTACATTTGCTTTTCTACAAAAATATCAAATATTGATCTCTACGCCAGCAATCGCGTCATCCTCTTTCCTGTACTCAGGCTCGCATACGATCAGTCGATTATGTGCGATACCGTGGTTATCGATCAGATAGTTTTTGCTGTTATCCTGACGATCTTTGGCAAGCTGATCGAGTTGTGATGATTGTTCAGTGGTTAACTTAATATCGGCGCTACTTTTCTCTCCTTCCTTGTTACTTTTTTCGAGTTGCTCTTTAAGTTCAGGGAATAGTGCCAGGGCATCCTGCTGGTTGGTGACACCGCACAATGTCAGGTGTACCTGTGGTTTCTCAGTCAATAGTTTAGACAGGTTGCTTAATTGTTCTTTGTTATCAGCAGCGATCTCAGAGGACCCTGGGGCAAAGTTAAGCGGGTCAAAGTTTAATGCGGTAGCAAGGTTAAAAGCCATGTTTCCGCCGGCATAGATCAGGCCGTATGGTGTATAGAAGGTTATTAATGTGACCGTAGCAGCTTTGGATGTTGCTTTGACGATAGCATCCATCGGGTTAAAGTCAGGATTATTAACATCACCGGTTATCGGTATATCGAGATTTATACTGTCATCTTTATCACGCAGTAGTACCAGGGTCTGGTTGAGAGGCATACCGAATTTTTTATCGAGTTTATCGGCATCTGCTTTGCTGGTTGCCTTGATGTTGAAATGGTACAGTGTCAAACCGATGTTGCTGTCGAGTACGCCTTCAACGGCCAGCAGTTTAAGATCAGCATCGAGCTGCCCACTTTTTATGATGTGTCCGATGGCTTTTTTTGTTGTGGGCGATGCGGCCCGCAGATCGAAACCTTTTAATTTGCCATCCGCATCAAATGATATCTTCTCTGCAAATGGTTTGACTTTACCTTCGATATCTATGGTGCTGTGTAACAGCGTCTTTGCGGCTAGCTTGAACGGACTTTCCGAATCAGGTTTTTCAGAATAGATATCGCTCATATCAAAAGCAAGGTTTTGCAGGCCAGTTTTTGTCGCCGGCTCTGTACTATTGTCGGTGAAAGTTATTTTCTTGTCAGAAGAGATCTTCAGCTTTTGCAGGGCGATGATAAAGGGGTCATTCTTTGTGGCTTGTTGTGTGGTTTTTGATTCACCAGTCGCTTTCTCTTTTTTACTGTTCTGCATCCACTTGTCATGCTCCCAGCTGCCATCCTTGTTTATTGATACCGTGTTCGTGAGCCCGTCTAGAAGGATAGACTTTACTGCAACCTTGTTCTTTGTATATAAGACATCATCGATTGATAGTTTGTCGAATGCTGCTGTGTTGTCATCGCTACTGTTACTTCTCTGCAGTGCTGCAAGCTTTTCAATAGAGAGATTTTTTAATGCAACTTTATTAATGCCGGTAACGTCGAGCTCATTTAGAGACAGGGTGTCGAAAGCTATAAGGTTACGATCTATGCTCTGGTTGTGTACATTTGGTCGTGAAAGCTCGAGGTCTCCTTTTGCGATAAGGTTAATATCGTTAGTGTCAGGAGTATTCGTATCGTAGTCTACAGAACCGTTCCAGGCGAAATTGGCAAAGGTCAGGCAATAATATATAGGAGTACTGTTATCCAGGTAACATAGATCTGATTCGCTGACATTTATATTTTTCAGAGAAACTTTGAATGAAGACGATGTAGCGGATGATTCTTCATTATCTTTTGTTTCATCAGGCTGACCGGTGTTGGCAGTCGGTGGTATCCATTGCTGGTACTCCCAGTCTGTCTGGTTCTGTTTGACCAGGTATACACCGGGTTTTTCCATGTCTATATTATTTATGGAGAGGGTGTTGAGCTGGGCGAGGTTGATGTCGTCGATCGTCAGCTGATGAAAGCGGATAGAGTCTATGTGCTTTTCATCTTCGCGCTGCAGGAGTGAAAACTCATTCATCTCCAGTTCATCGATGTGAAGGTTGTTCAACCCGGATATGACGACGTTGTCTAAGGTATTAGATTCTGAGCTTAGTAATTTCCTGCCAAGTTTATTGTCTGTTATATTCAGGCCGTTCAGCTTGAAATCACCGGTCGAGGATATTGCGATATCTTCCGTTTTCAGAAGTTCTTTATCGGTCGCATAGCTGATAGTGCCAGACCATGAAACTTCATCCAGGTCGATACAGTAATCGACAAACAAGGTATCTTTATTGGCCTGTTGCAGGGCTCCGTTGTGTTGCAGGTAGCAGATATTTAGATCAGTAAAAATAATCTCGCCCAGTGAAGCCGCCCAGGGTTTTGTTTTTTCATCAGATTCTTCAGATGGCTCTTCTGGTTTTGCAGCAGGGTTAGCTGCCAGTGGTATGTGAACACCACCTATAATCATCTCATCGTTATATTTTTCGATGTTAACTTTGAAGTTATCCAGCGCTACCTTTGTCACGTCGATGGTCTTATCTGATAGCGGTGCCCATTGCCAGTAGATGTCGACAAGGCCTACATTGAATAATGGCATGCCGTCGCTGAAGCCCCTGGCATTCACCAGTGACACAGTACCATCGAATATGTCGATGTTGATGGTTTCGATAGTCGATTCGATGCCCTGTTTTTTCAACCACGATGTCGTGCCATATATTATCGTCGGTGCTAGTAGCAGGCGGGCAATACCGAGAAGCAGGATCAGGATGAGCAGCGTGAGTATGACCCTGCTCTGCCAGCGGTTTTCTTTGCGGAATGTTTTTATACGATCGAATAATATGGATTTTTTCATCATTTATGGTTTGTCGTTGTTCGTAGCATCTGCAATATGTTGTATTGCATGTTTTTGTCTAGCAGGCGGCGAGCGAACATGCCCTCGTTTAATGCATACTCACTTAATTCTAAATTATCTGAGTCATTAATTGAAACATACTCCAGCTTGATCAGGGAATCTATGAAGTTGGCGATTAATTTTTTATCGAAGAAGTCCGGCGAATTTATCTCATACATCAGTGAGAGTCGCTGTGCCATCAGGTAACATAACTCCTCTAACCGATCACGGGACAGGGTATCGGAGCCATGTTCGGCGAGCAAAGCGAATATCATGTAATACAGCTCCAGAACAGGTGAGATCACCTGGGCCAGTGTTGTCAGCTGTGCGTGTTGCTCGGTACTTATAGTTGGTCGGCTGAAACTCTCGACGGCATCATGGTAAGTGATGAGGTCGGCACTGCTCAAACAGTCTAATATTTTATCGATAACGTCACCAACGTCAGTTGATGACCATGGTAAAAAGAACTCGGTGCTGAGAAATGGATAGGCTATCTTGATGTAGCGTTTAACAGATTCACGGTTGATGGTCGCAGAATTATTGAAGCAGCAGGCGATGATGGATGGCATCGTCAGCAGGTGTAAAATATTATTTCTGTAATAAGTGAGCATTACCGCATGTGCTTTATCCAGGTAGATGAAATCACCCATCTCATGCTTGCGCCTCTTAACCAGGCCTAGTGCTTCAGCATGATGAATCTGGCTGGCGGCTTCATAGGGTGTAATGGTGACCTTGTCCGAGAAGTTAAGGTTTTTAATAACCTTGACGTAAAAAGACAGGATACGGATAAGCTCGCCTTCATCCATAGTCTGGTTCGGTGCCGCGAGAAGAGCAGTGGCGATAAGGTTAACAGCGTTTACCGCACAGCTCTCATTAATACGCTGCATTATAAGATTCGAAGTTTGCTGGACGGCTGGTCTTAACCAGTCGGGCCGCTGCTGATCATCATAAGTTTCAGTTTTCCACCCGGGATATTGTTCATCTAATACATCGTTCAATAAAACAGGCTGCCCGAAGTTGGTGGTAACGCAACCATAAAATCCGCGGATATCTAAAATCGAGCGTATGGAGTTGACCAGCGTTTCAGATTTTTTATCAACGCCTTTCAACTCTGCCAGGTATGATTTACTCTCGATCATCTTTTCATAGCCTATATAAACCGGGACAAAGGCTATAGGCCGGCGTTGATATTTCATGAATGCACGGATGGTCATTGCCAGCATGCCGGGTTTTGGCTGGAGTAATCGACCGGTCCGACTGCGCCCGCCCTCGACAAAATATTCGATCGGCATGCCGGTTGATATTTGCGATGCCAGGTATTCAAACATCACCGTTGAATAAAGATCATTACCCTTAAAGCTGCGGCGAATAAAAAAAGCACCGGCTTTTCTAAGTACAGGGCCAATGACAGGCATGTTTAAGTTTTTCCCTGCGGCGATATAAGGAATGGCAAGGCCTTCATGGTGGATGACATAAGACAGCAGAAGGTAGTCTATGTGGCTTCTGTGGCAGGGAACATAAACAAGTTCGTGGGTTAATGCCAGCGGTTTGAGTTGTTCACTAAAGTGAATATCAATGCCCGAGTAAAATTTGTTCCAGAAAGAGGTGAGCATTCTTTGCAATATTTGAATAGTAATGTAGCTGCGATCAGCGACAATTTCATTTAAATATTTATTGGCAATGCTTGTGGCTTTGTATTCTGAAATATTATCTCTGTCACTACGTTTACGTATCGCATTAAAGATATATTTGTTTTCTAATAGTTCTCTGACCAATGTGCGACGATGTGATATATCGGGTCCGAGGGTTGCGGATTTTATTTCTATTAATTGTGCTAACAGCAGGTTCTGTAATTTATCAATGCGGTCATCGCTTTCGTTTGGCTGATTGATTAATTCACGAAATGAAATCGCTGGAGAAAACTGAAGCAGCGTGTTTTTACCATTAAATAAGATGGTGAAAAATCGGCGGCTGCGTCCGGCAAGCCCCCATGTCTCGGAAAATAAAACACGTAACCAGTGCTTTTGTTTTAATACCGGGCGGCCCCAGAAAACCACAACGGGTATAAAGTGTACGTCAAGATCAGGGTTTTCTATTAATGCCCGGTGTATGCCGCTAAGCATGGATGAGCGTTTGGTTTTTTTCTGCAGCCAGGCTTTGAGTGGTTGTGCCTGGGCAACGGTATATACATGATGCCAGGCTTTTAACGGTTTGTGCTGAATACGGGAAAGCGGTTTTTTCAGCCGCAAAGATTTACATTCGTGTTCCAGCACAAGCAGGTCGGACCAGGCGCGTGATTCCAGCACATAAATAATAACCGCGTTTTCGTCTTTTTGTTGTGCTTCCACTGACCGACTTACATCTGTTTTGATCCACAGGTAAAGCAGTTTCTGTGAGATGAAATTTAAGGGTGACGCTAGATTCATATGGATAATGAATAGTGGGAAAAGCCGTTGGACAGAGCCTCATTATAAGTAAAACGAGAAATAAAGGTATTTTAAATGTGGGGCCGATTCAAATTATGCATCAGATGCATTATTATGAGGCAGTGTGCTTAAAGAGTAGATTAAGCATCGCCAGGCAGCATAAATTAATTGAGTATTGTTGTTGCGGGCGAAACTGCCCGATGCATTGTTTAGTTAATAGCTGTTAATTGTTAAATAGTGCTTACTATTAGCATGTGCCACGTGAAATAATTGCTTGCGAACATAACTATGGATTATTTAGAGCCTTTTAAGATAGAGAACAAACTTTTTCGTAGAGCGATATAGGCTATAAAGATATAAAGAGTCTTCCCTAAGTTCTGATTTTGTGGATACGGCCACAAATGATGGCGGAAATGCCGTTATTGTATATATTAGAGGTTTGAGGACAACGGGCCTGCGTGTAGGTGTCGTAAATATTTACAGTGGTTATCGAAAGTTAAATAGTCTGTAAAATGCCCATTTGGAGGCTGTATACCTCAGATTCTTAATGATTAGCATGCTCCGGGATGAGTAATACAATTAGTTCAGAACGAAAAAGTAGTGTTTATTAAAGAAAAGTGTCAACATTTCTTACAGTTTTTGATTGGTGGGGTATTATGTAGCAGTTTGAAACCCCTATCTATTTGATTTTATAGTGTTTTATAAATTTGGCATGGAGATTGCTTTGATTAACAGTAGAACCTCTAAGTGAAAGTAGGTTAGTGTAGCGAAACGTTATAGTGTTTATGAATAGCTAATTCGCATACTCAAAAAATTAAAGGATATAAAGGAAAAATAACAATGAAAACATTTTCACAGAAGATCAGTACATTATTTGCAATCGGGCTACTGTTCGTAAGTTGTTCTAGTTTTGCTATACCGACGCTAAAATTTGGTGGTAGCATCCTCTATACTACCAATGCATTAAGCCCGGCAGATCTGAACATATCAGGTGCTCTTATTCCAGGTTACACTGATTTGTCGACCGCACCTAATTTAGCGACAAGTTCAGTGATATTGTCAGCTGACTTTCTATCAGCATCATCAGATGGTACTTACACTACTGGTTTATTCGGTACCACACCAGCGAATGACCTGCTGATTTCGGACAATTTTGGCCTCAATACACTTTTGACAGGCGATATCAGCACGCTTTTACTAACTGGTCGCGAAGGTAGTAATCTTGGCGTCCTTGCGGGAACACTTAATATTACTGGTGGTTCACTGGCAGGTGATTTTGGTGGCGTAGGTAGCCTGTTTGCCATCAACTTCAATCTCGACACCGTGTTTGAACCCAGCATGTTTGATAGTGATTTTTTTGGAATCACTAATGGCTCGATTGCTAAAGTTGATGTTCCAGAGCCAATGCCTTTGGTACTGCTCAGCATAGGTTTATTAGGAATGACATTGACCCGTAGGTTTCATCAGCAGATAAAGAAGTGAGGCGATATTGAATTAAGGCTACATCTAGTCTTAAATTATTGTAGTTTTAGTTGGATATAGTGGAGTATTTTTATGTTTAAGTTACACGCAAAGTTTAATGTTCTAATAGCCGCAGCGCTCGTTGCTGTATCGCCGATCGCTAACGCAGATGTGATAGCCCCAGCGCTTGAAATCGGAGATCTCGGTGCCGGTGATTTTATCTCAGGTAGTGCAACAACGCTGACAATAAACGGTACAGGTACCAGCATCATCACTGATTTTGGACCACCGCTCACCTTCATCGATATAGCTGATGTCGACTTCGTGTTGACTGGCAGACCGTGGTAGCTAATAACGGTGTCGACTATTTATTCACTAATGGTACCATTACGGCTGGTTCGTATATCAATACAACATTTGATACATTGACCATGTCTGAGAATTTTGGTTTTGCCAGCTTTTCGGCTGATCTTGCCAGTGGCGGTAGAATTGAAGGTGGCTTCATGTTAACCGGTGATATAGCATCTGATTTCACAGGCGACACCTTAATCGCCAAAGCAGGCCCTGTTGTCCCAGTGCCTGCAGCGGTTTGGTTGTTCGGTTCGGGTCTTATCGGCTTGATTGGTGTTGCTAGACGAAAAAAATCTTAGCTGTAAGTAAGGCAAGTTAGTCTAAGAAGGCTCCTTCGGGAGCCTTTTTTATTGGTAGCGAATTTTATGGTGCTAATAATCATGAGCTTAACTTGACCACAGACACACGCTGCTACCATGTTTAATAGTAATTTAGGGGTGAAATTGATGGCGGCATCTTAGGAGAGGTTGTCACTGAGGCTCTGTATTTGTGCCAGTAACTGTAGCGATCTAGTTATTTGGTGATGGTTTAACTAGAATTGCTCATAGGAAAGTTTAAAAAAACCTGAATAAAAAAAGTGAGATAGAAAAGCCACGTAAAAGTGGCATTTTTCTAGGCCAGCGCATGGTCTGTTTGTATCGTTTAGGCATGACAAGGAACAGGCGGTTAATTTAGTCGAGTAAATCAGGTGTTAAATACCAGTGTATATGGTACTGACTATTATGTAGCTCTAAACAAATAATGGCGCTATTTTGAAACTTTACGATATTTTGGTCTTTTTTGCCTGTGAGAAGATGTGAAACTAGTTTTTCCAGGTGAGGCAAGTGGCCTATATAAAGCGCGTTATCACTGGTTAAATTTTCAGCCAGTAAGGTGATATCGTCATTGGGCGATAAATAATCAATGGCGGATATCGTTGATGGTTCAAGCATTGATGCAAAAATTCTGGCGGTTTGTTCGGCGCGAAGTTTTCCACTGTGAAAGATTTGTGAAATGGAAATGCCTGCATCGTGCAGTTGCTGTGCAACAGAGCGGGTTTGCTCTATGCCGGCATCAGACAGCGGTCGCTCTGGGTCTTCTGTTTTGCTCAAGGCGATTCCGTGTTGTGCAAAATACAGTCTACTGGCAGACATTAGCTGGCTCCGCTAAAAGGAAGTGTTTTAGTTTTAAAGCTGATTATATAGATCTTGTTTAAAAGTTATCAACCAGGTTTTATCCGGTAATTTGTGAAGGCAGCCAGGTGGCCAGTTCCGGCCAGTAGGCGATCATGGCCATGGCGATGACCTGTATAACAATAAATGGCATGACGCCCTGGTAAATTTGCGTGGTTTTAATTTCTGCCGGTGCGACACCGCGTAAATAAAATAAAGCAAAACCAAACGGTGGTGTAAGAAAAGAGGTTTGCAGGTTAATCGCAATGAGTATGCCTAGCCAGACCGGATCGATGCCCATGGCGAGTAGTACCGGGCCAACAATAGGCACAATAACAAAGGTTATTTCAATAAAGTCGAGTACAAAACCCAGCAAGAACATGGCGAGCATGACAACAAATAGCGCATGGTATTTGCCGCCACCTAAGTCACCAAGCAACTGCTGTATCAGCTCGTCACCTTCGAAGCCGCGAAACACCAGGGAGAATAATGCCGCGCCAATTAAAATCATAAACACCATGCAGCTGATGCGCGTGGTACTGCGCACGACTTCCTGTAATGTTTTAAGCGTCAGCATTCTTTTTGATAACGCCAGCAACATGGCGCCGACGGCACCAATGGCGGCCGCTTCAGTCGGTGTTGCCAGGCCGGCGATTATTGAGCCGAGTACCGCGAGTATTAAACCGAGTGGCGGAATTAAGCTTTTAATTACCTGGTGAAAGAGATAGCTGTCATCGTTTGTATTGCTGGCACTGGCTGCGGGCATGGCGTCTTTGTTGAATAGCGCCACGGCGATAATATAAAGAATATATAAAGTAACAAGTAATAATCCGGGGATTAATGCGCCGATAAATAAATCACCGACCGATATGCTCTGCGGAGAAAAAATGCCCATATCCAGCTGTGCCTGCTGATAAGCATTGGATAACACGTCACCGAGCAAGACCAGCACGATCGATGGTGGAATGATCTGCCCCAGGGTGCCGGAAGCGCAAATCAAACCGGTAGATATTTTCGCGTCATAACCGCTTTTTAGCATGGTGGGTAAAGATAGCAGCCCCATGGTAACCACTGTGGCGCCGACGATGCCGGTGCTCGCCGCCAGCAGCATGCCAACCAGTATGACCGATATGCCGAGGCCGCCGCGTAACTGGCCGAACAGGCGAGACATGGTGGTCAGCAGTTCATCCGCTATCCTGGAGCGTTCCAGCATCACGCCCATGAAAACGAACAATGGTACGGCCATCAATATCTGGTTGCCGATGATGCCGTACAGCCGATTGGGTAATGCTTCTAAAAATGCAGGATCGAACGTGCCGGTCATCTCGCCGATAACGGTAAAGATTAACGCCGTTCCAGCCAGGGTGAACGCGACCGGGTAGCCGGTTAACAATAAGACGAATACGGTAGCAAACAGATAGAGAGGCATGTATTCCATCAGCGCTCACCTCTTTTGCCGGTATCAATATCCAGAACTGTTTGAATATTTCTGGCGACCTGGGTAAGTGCCTGCAGGCTTAGTAAAGAGGTCATCACCAAAATTAGACTTTTCAGGATAAAGACACCCGGTAATCCACCAGCTTCACGAGAGCCTTCTAATACGGACCAGCTGTCAACGATGTATTCCCAGCTTATCCAGCTGATGAATAACATGAATGGTAATAACAGGAATAATGTGCCAAACAGGTCGATCCAGGCTTTTGTCTGTGACGAGAACTGTGTATAGAAGATATCGACACGTACATGTGCATCCTGCTGCAGGGTGTAGGCCATACCGACGAGGAAAATGCTCGCATGCAGATAGGTAGTGCTTTCCTGTAGCGCGATTGAGCCACTGTCAAATATATATCGCATGACCACGACGATAAACGTGATCAGCACGAGAAACAGGCTGAACCATGAAACAGTGCGTCCGCTCCAGTCGATAAATGATTCGATGCCTGCCAGTATCTTGCTGAGCATAGGCCGGCTTAGATCCAGTAATTAATATAGAGCTCACTATGACTGATACGATCAGTCAGAATGGCTTTAAAGTCATCGGGATTTTTGGTGTGTACAAGTTCACCGTCACGCGGGAAGTGTTTGTCATAAAGACGTGACAGCCAGAAGCGCAGGGCGCCGGCACGTAACATGGCTGGCCAGTATTGCTGCTCATTTTCGGTTAATGGTCTATATGAATGATAATGAGCAAGCAAGGCGGTGACCTTGTCCTTGTTCAGGCTGAAGTCTTCGTTCAGGCACCAGTCATTTGCCGTGACGGCGAGGTCGTAAAGCAGGACATCATCACAGGAATAATAAAAATCGATTATGCCGCTAAAGCTGTCTCTATCTCCATCACTGGCCCATAACGCGTTATCGCGAAACAGGTCGGCATGGATCACGCCGCGAGGCAGGTCGGCATGACGTTTTTCTTTCTGGAAGTGAACCTCGTCATCTAACATCTGCTGATCATCGGCGCAGAGTTTTTCGATAACTTTATGTGCCGTGTGCTGGCACCAGGCCGGGCCCCGCGGGTTCGGCTGGTGCGCTTCATAACTAAGGCCAGCCGTGTGCATCTTACCCATCGCCGCCCCCAGTTGCTGGCAATGATCTACCGTAGTCGTGATGATGCTGCCGCCGTCCAGGCGTTCGACGAGGGCGATTGGTTTGTCTTTGAACAGGCTCAGGTAGGAGCCCTGTTTGTCAGCAACTGGGTTTGCACTTGGCACTTCGTGGTCAGCCAGGTGGTGCATCAGGTTGATGTAGTATTGCATCTCCTCAAAACTGTGCTGTTCAAAGATGGTCAATACGAACCGGCTGCGATCGGTATTTACGAAGTAGTTAGTGTTTTCGATGCCGTCACTGATTCCCTGGAAATCTACTAACTCGCCCACGTCATAATTTGAGAGAAAACTTCTGAGTTCGTTTTCTTCGATGATTGTGTAAACAGACATATAAGGGATGCAGAGGTTGAAAAACCATTCATTGGATTATTTAATGTCGTGATTTTAACGTATATCCGTAATTTACTAAATACATCTTATTCACTGTTAATGCGTCGCGCTGTTTGCGATAATCAGCGGCCTGCAAAATATTAATCCTATAGAGTTCTCAAAGCTGATGACTGATAAAAAACCGCCGCTGATACTGGTTGATGGCTCTTCCTACCTGTTTCGTGCATTTCATGCCCTGCCGCCTCTGACCAACAGCAAGGGGCAGCCAACCGGTGCCGTTTACGGAGTGATCAACATGCTCAACAAGCTGGTGGAAGAATATCATCCGGAGCATATCGCGGTGGTGTTCGATGCGAAAGGAAAAACCTTTCGTAATGATATGTTTGAGGACTACAAAGCAAACCGGCCGCCGATGCCTGATGAGCTGAGAAGCCAGATCGAGCCGCTGTACGAGCTCGTCGAAGCGCTGGGTTACCCCATGATCATCGTGCCCGGCGTTGAGGCTGACGACGTTATCGGCACATATGCTCGGCAGGCCACCGAGCAGAAAGTCGATACATTGATATCAACCGGTGATAAAGACCTTGCGCAGCTGGTGAATGAACATATCACATTGATCAATACCATGAATAATGTGGTGATGGATGAGGCCGGTGTGATGGAGAAGTTTGATGTGCCGCCAGCCGCCATTATCGATTACCTGGCACTGATGGGTGATACCTCGGACAACATTCCCGGGGTGCCCAAAGTGGGCCCTAAAACAGCAGCGAAATGGTTAAAACAATATGAGACGCTGGATAACCTTGTCGCACACGCTGATGAGATAAAAGGTAAGGTCGGCGAGAGTTTGCGTGAAAATCTGCAACAACTGCCTCTATCCCGTGAACTGACCACCATCAAATGCGATGTTGAGCTCGATCACGCCATATCTGAGCTGGCGATGCGCCCACCGCAGCCGGAAAAGTTAAAACAGATATATACCGAGATGGAGTTTAAGACCTGGCTGTCCAACCTGTCTGTGGAAGGTGGCGAGGTGACTGACGGCCCGGTTAAGGAAAAGCTCGAAAGCAGCTATGAAACCGTGCTCGATAAAAAGTCTTTCGAGCGCTGGATCAAAAAACTGAACAAGTCGCAACAGTTTGCTTTTGATACTGAAACCACCAGTCTGGATTATATGCAGGCAAGGGTCGTCGGAGTCTCGTTTGCCGTGAAAACGGGGGAAGCGGCCTATGTGCCGTTTGCACATGACTACATGGATGCGCCGGAGCAGTTATCTGAGCGGGAAGTGCTGGGCACATTAAAATCGATACTGGAAGATGAGTCGAAAGGCAAGATCGGTCAGAACCTTAAATATGACGCCCACGTATTAACTAATCACGGTATTTCTATGCAGGGTATCGCACAGGACACGATGCTGGAGTCTTATGTGCTGGATTCCACCCAGCGACATAATATGGACGATATGGCATTACGCCTGTTAGGCCACAGTACCATCCACTTCGAAGATATCGCCGGTAAGGGTGCCAAACAACTGACCTTCAACCAGATCGATCTTGATCAGGCGGGGCCCTATGCGGCAGAAGATGCCGATATCACGCTACAGATCCATGAGAGATTGAGCCAGGCGCTGGAAGCGGAGCCTGCGTTAAAAAGCGTCTATGAAGATATCGAACTGCCACTGTTAAACGTATTATTAAAGATTGAGCGAAACGGTGTGATGGTCGATGTTGCGATGCTGGAACAGCAGAGCAAACAGCTGGCCGAGCGTATGAAAGAAGTGGAACAGCTGGCGTACGATGAAGCCGGTGAGACATTTAACCTGGCGTCACCGAAACAACTGAGCACCATCCTGTTTGAAAAACTCAAGATACCTTCATCAAAAAAGACAAAAACGGGCCAGTATTCGACAGCGGAAGATGTGCTGCAGGAGCTGGCGGCAGAGTATGCACTGCCAAAATTACTGCTGGAGCATCGCAGTCTCAGCAAACTGAAATCGACCTACACCGACAAATTACCACTCCAGGTCAATGAAAAAACCGGTCGTGTTCATACCTCGTATAACCAGACAGTCGCCGCCACAGGCAGGCTCTCGTCCACTGATCCTAACTTGCAGAATATCCCTGTCCGAAGCGAAGAGGGCCGGCGTATCCGACAGGCATTTATTGCGCCGACAGGATTTAAATTGATGGCGGCTGACTACTCACAGGTAGAGCTGCGAATCATGGCGCATCTGTCGCAAGATGCGAGCCTGCTCAAAGCCTTCGCTGACGGTATTGATGTACACCGTGCGACCGCGGCCGAAGTTTTTGGTGTGGCACTGGATGAAGTGGTATCAGAGCAGCGTCGGGCCGCTAAAGCCATTAACTTTGGCCTGATCTATGGCATGTCGGCATTTGGCCTGGCAAAGCAGTTAAATATTGGCCGTTATGAGGCGCAGGACTATATCGACGTGTATTTTGCACGTTATCCGGGCGTAAAAGAATATATGGATAAAACCCGCGAACTGGCACACGACAGGGGTTATGTCGAAACCGTTTTTGGTCGTCGTTTATACCTGCCGGAGATCAACTCGCGTAACGGCCAGCGCCGACAGTATGCCGAACGGACCGCAATCAACGCACCGATGCAGGGAACCGCTGCAGATATCATCAAGCGTGCTATGATATCTGTCGACAGGGCGCTTGCAGGTAGCAAAGTTGAGGCAAAGGTGGTGATGCAGGTTCACGATGAACTGGTGGTCGAGGTCCTGGAGAAAGATGTAGAAGCCGTAGCAGACCTGTTACGCATGGAGATGGAGTCGGCGGCGACACTGAAAGTGCCTCTGATAGTAGATATCGGTATTGGGGATAACTGGGACGAGGCGCATTAATCTGTTTTGTACAGAGACTACAGCACTTTTTTGGCAGAAATAAGCGCCACGAGTGTAAATAAAGTCGACAATTAGCGGCTTGCGCCAACTTACTATTTTATGAATTAACCTTAAGCTGTAAGATATTGTAATATATATCTTATTTCTTTTTATCTCATTTTTTGTGATTACCGTTGCATAGAATCTTCGAATTATTACCGATTGAAAAAAGTCCTCGCCACCACAGTGTTTTAAGAACGGGATTATAGTTGTTAGCACATAAGTAAATCCCAACGGCTTTATCAGTTTTAGCAAATTTCCTCAATCCGGATATCATGCTCGCATAGTACTTACTTTCAATGCTAACTAGTTCGAAAATATATAATTTTGAATTCGATACGGAGAAAATGATGTAACCCACCAAAACCCCTAATAATGTTCTACATTGGAGGATACGAAAATCGGAAGCTGGATTTTTGCAATATTTCCAGTTAAGGTAAGCGGAGGATTTTGATCCTATCAAAGTGTTCGGAACCTCTTTCACTCTTGCCCAAAGACCATCAATTTCTTCGTTAAAGTTACTTACCAGGCTAATAGTGCATTGCTCATCACTGCTGGCCTGAACAAATAAAATATCTCCCAGATTCTGAAGAAAATTAAAAAGGACCTTTACAGATAAATTAAATCCTAATTTTTTAAAATAATGTTCGAAATCTATAGGCAACAAATACTCTTTCAATAAGAATTCATGATCTATTCCGGCCCGTACTAATAATTTATTAGATTTGTCATTTGGTACAACATAAAGGAAATCCATTTCCAACTTCTCTACACTGTCTGAAATCTTTTTCTGAATATGTTGTGCAATACCTTGTTTGCGAAAAGTTGGTGAGACCATTACATCACCGACAATTCCGCCCTTTATTCTTTTGCCATTATAAAAAAGCTCTTTAGGCATCAGTGAGCCTGTTCCCACGACATTTTCTCTATTTTCATCAATTGCCAAAAACCATTCTGCTGGACCCGCAGGGTTTCCTTCAGCTAGCCAGTCAAACCTATCCTCTGGGGTATCAGGAAGACACTCTCTCCATAATTGAATTATTTTATCTTTGTATTGGGCAGATTGAGTATGTATTATTGACAGATTAGAGGGGAGCATAAGCCATTCCAGCTTCTATAAATGAAGGTTTGCATATCGTTGGACGTGATCGTGAATCAAATAAGGTGCTTCTCTGTTTAGTAAAATACATACTTTACACCAGATTATTAGTAACTTGAAAGACACGCCAAAACTACACTTAATTCAAGCAAAACATGGTCGATTAGATAGTTTATCGATTATTATTAACTTTGTTCATTAAGTAAGGAGTGCAAGCGAAACAATTCTATACCCTTATAATAAATAGCAATTGTAGCACCCTGCCAAAAAGCATCCAAATTTGGCAATATGTGGCGGCAGAGTAAAAGTTGATCATAGTTTGCTCGGGATCAATACCGTAGGCTAAAATAATCTTGTTAAATGAAATTTGTGTTCGTAAATCTAGCGAACTTGCCAGGTCTTGGCGTTTAAACTGTAAACTATATCGACAATTAAGGGCTTGCGTCAACTTATTACTTTTAAAATGAGCATTTGTATCTAACTAAATGATATATTTAAATATTAGTTTTATTCTTGATTTCTAAGAGTGCCGTTCGTCGGTTTCTGTCCTGCTTTTACAGCCTTTTGTCGACATAGTTTTGACATATCCTCTGTATAGTCTTTAATCATTATTACAGAAGCAACAAACTGTTTTACGAAAGTTATTTTGTGATCTCATAAGAAGTGTTTTTGTGAATACGCTGTAGCCCGGCGTAGGCCCGCTCTCTCCCTTTTTGCGGGCCATCAGAACCGGCATCCCCAATCCGGTTCTACCTTTGATGTCCGGCCTTTGGCCGGGCGTTTTTTTTAACCGCAAACGCTATACCTTTAATTCCAGCCAGTTATCGAGTTTTGCAACAAGTTCATCCAGCCCGGTTTTCTTTAGTGCAGAAAATATCTGTACACTGGCATCGATGCCCGCTTCTTTCAGCAGTTTCTGGGTTTTTAGTTTGCTGTTTTGCTGAGCGCCGCGTTTGATCTTATCTGCTTTGGTCAGCAATACATGTGCCGGCAGCTGGTAGTGGTCACACCACTCGAGCATCTGCCAGTCATAGTCATTGAGTGGGTGGCGAATATCCATGATGATGACCAGACCTTTTAGAGCCTGTTGTTCACTTAGATACTGTGTCATCAGCTTTTCCCACTCGTTTTTCATGGCGATTGGGACTTTTGCGAAGCCGTAACCGGGCAGGTCGACCAGGCGCCTTTGTTCATCGAGTTCAAAAAAGTTAACCAGCCGGGTCCTGCCCGGGGTCTTACTGGTGCGCGCGAGTCCTTTGTTATCACATAAGGTGTTTATCGCGCTGGACTTGCCTGCATTTGAACGTCCGGAGAAAGCGACTTCGCTGCCGCCATGGGGGAACTGTTTTGCTTTGCCGGCACTGATCAGAAAGTGCGCCTGACGATAAAAACGATTATCGGCAGCCCTGTTGGGCTTTTTTTCTGCTGTATTATTCATAGTTGGGCATTATGCGCTATCAGATTTAAATAGTGAACAAATGCCTGCTCTCACGCCCGATGTAAGACCTATAGTGGGTATTTAGAATAGAATATCGCAATATATTGATATTGAAGCAATGGCGCCGGTGGTGTAGAATCTCGCCACATTTTTTGCCCTATATGGGTTTGTATGTTTGGAGTTCAAACAATGAAAAAACTGATTTTAGCTAGCATCACGATGTTCTTTTTAATGTCCGGTGCAGCAATAGCTGGCGATGCGGCGGCTGGTAAAGCTAAATCTGCCGCCTGTGGTGGCTGTCACGGCTTTGACGGTAATAGCCCGATTCCGGCTTACCCAAAGCTTGCCGGCCAAAATGAAACTTATATCGTTAACCAGATAAAAGCCTTTAAAGCGAATACCGATCGTCAGAATGCGATCATGTTGGGTATGTCTGCGGCTTTATCTGATGAAGATGCAGCAGATATCGGCGCTTACTTTCAGGCGCAGAGTCTAAAAGAGGCTGCTGCATTTGATGCTGACAAAGCGGCTGCAGGTCGTGAGCTATACAAAGGTGGTGATATGCAGAAAGGTATCCCTGCCTGTCAGGCATGCCATGGCCCTAATGGTGCTGGCACCGCAGGTATCGGCTACCCGCAGTTAGGCGGCCAATATGTTGATTATACACTGGCGCAGTTAAAGGCATTCAAAGATGGCACTCGTAAGAACGATGACAAGATGCTGATGCGTTCGATCGTTGATAAGCTGTCTGATGATGAGATGAGTGCAGTAGCAAATTACATCGCCAGCCTTAAATAACTATTATTTACTGATATAGGATGATCCCGTCGGATTACCTGAAGGTTGATTCAGGAAGGATGGCTTAGGCCATCCTTTTTTGTCTGTAGACCTTTTGTATACGAAAGCATATATTTAGCGTTTATGTTTGAAGCCCAGTCATTAGAATGTGTGCGTGATGATCGTTTATTGTTCAATGATCTGAGCTTTGCCGTGGCCGAGTCAGAAGTGCTGCAGATCGAAGGCCCTAATGGTAGTGGTAAGACCAGCCTGTTACGTATCCTCTGTGGTCTACGGCTGGCGGAGGCCGGAAAGGTGCTGTGGCGTGGCGAATCGATCTTGTCAAACCGGGAAGACTATTATGCCAATATGGTATACATCGGTCATCTGCCCTGTGTTAAAGGCGATCTAACGGTCGTAGAGAATATCCGTTCGCTGCTCGATACGCGATCACTTTCTTTGGGTGATATAGAGATCGAAGCCGCCTTAGACAAAGTGGGCCTGGCAAGTTATGAAGACGTGCCTGGTAAAGCGTTGTCTTCAGGTCAGCGCCGCAGGATCCTGCTGGCGTTCGTTGAGTTATCGCAGGCAAAATTATGGATCCTCGACGAGCCGCTGACAGCGCTCGACGTGCAAGGTGTATCATTGATGGAGTCGATGATTATGGAGCACAAGCAATCTGGTGGCAGTGTGGTATTTACCACCCATCACGGTATGCAGCTGGAGTGTGAGATGTCTTCCGTTCAGCTCGGCCGCAAGGCAAGGGGGTAGCGGGTGTTAAAAGCTTATTATCACCTGTTGATCCGTGACCTGCGACTCGCCTTGCGCAGTCGTCATGAGCTGGCGAACCCGTTGATATTTTTTGTCCTGGTCGTTACGCTTTTTCCACTGGCGGTAACGCCGACACCGGATGCGCTGCAGACGATGGCACCTGGTGTAATCTGGGTATCTGCGCTGCTGGCAGTGTTGTTGTCACTGGACCGTTTATTCAAGCTGGATTATGAGGACGGCTCTCTGGACCAGTTGATGCTTAGCCCCAACCCGTTGATGATACTGGTGCTGGCGAAGGTTACCGCGCACTGGTTCCTGACCGGTCTGCCGCTGGTCATCATCGCGCCGCTGCTCGGTCTGTTTATGAATCTGCCGGCGGATGCGGTCAGTGTGCTGGTCTACAGCCTGCTGCTGGGTACGCCGGTACTCAGCCTTGTTGGCGCCATTGGCGTATCTCTGACGGTTGCAGTGAACCGTGGCGGTGTTTTGCTGTCTCTAATCATTCTGCCGTTATACATCCCGATACTGATTTTCGGTGCGAATGCGGTCGATGTTGCTGCTGACGGTTTACCTGTCACGGGGCAGTTACTGTTCCTGGGAGCTGTGTTAGCATTAGCGCTTTCGCTGGCACCGCTGGCTACCTCGGTGGCACTGCGTATTACGGCATCAAGATAATATAGTGGAATAATTAATCAGATTATGTGGCACTGGATACAACGATTTTCTTCACCCAAGCATTTTTACGGGATGTCGGCACCCTTGATAAAATGGTTCTCTATCAGCGCACTGCTGATTGGGGCTTATGGCCTGTATCTCGGCCTGTTTGTCGCGCCGCCTGACTACCAGCAGGGTGAAAGCTATCGCATTATCTTTATCCATGTGCCAGCAGCATGGATGTCAATGTTTGTTTACATGGTCATGGCGGTATCTTCCGGGATCGGTATAATCTGGCAGATCCGGCTGGCTGATATGGTGGCTGCCGCAAGTGCGCCGATCGGGGCATCATTCGCTTTCATTGCGCTTGTTACCGGCTCGCTCTGGGGTAAACCGATGTGGGGAGCCTACTGGGTGTGGGATGCGCGATTAACCTCCGAACTGATCCTGTTGTTCCTGTACCTGGGGTATATGGCATTACAGTCGGCTATCGAAGATCAGCGCAGCGCAGACAAGGCCAGTGGTCTACTGGCGATCGTCGGCGTGGTGAACATTCCGATCATCCATTACTCTGTTGAATGGTGGAACACCCTGCATCAGGGTGCGACAGTAACAAAATTTGATAAACCTTCGATGCACATCGATATGCTGATTCCATTATTGTTGATGGCTGTCGCATTCAAGCTGTTTTATGCGGCAGTGGTATTGGTCCGGACGCGAAATGAAGCGTTATACCGTGACCGAAATCGTCGCTGGGTCAGAGAACTGATCGAGCGGCTTTAGAGAGTGAATTAGATATGAACTGGTCAGAATTTTTTCACATGGGCGGTTACGCATTTTTTGTATGGACATCTTATGCGATAACATTTGCCGTTATCGTTGCCAACATCATCTTTCCGATATTGCAGCGTAAAAAAGTCATCGCCCGTATTAAACGCGCTATCAAGCGAGAACAGATCGAGCTGAATAAAGAGTCAACATAGATAACTGATTGAATGCCATGAATAAAAGAAGTCGTAGAAAAGTTTTAATATTTGCCATCGTTTTCGGTGTTGCTATCGCAACAGTGTTAGGGTTGACTGCATTTGAAGAAAACCTGCTGTATTTTTATAGCCCGACCCAGGTAAAAGCCGGTGAGGCGCCGACGACGCACTCGTTTCGAGTTGGCGGGCTGGTGGTCGATGGCAGCGTGAAACGTGCCCCCGACAGCCTGACGATAGAGTTTGACGTCACCGATAACACAGAGAGCATGACCATCGAGTATACCGGTATCCTTCCGGACCTGTTCCGAGAAGGTCAGGGTATCGTCGCAATGGGCAGTCTACAGGCGGGCGGTAAGTTCGTTGCTCAGGAAGTGCTGGCAAAACATGATGAAAATTATATGCCACCAGAAGTTGCAGCAGCCCTGGAGGCTTCCGGCAAGTCGGCTAAGGAAGCTGCAGAATATACACATCAAAGTACGGCTAAATAAAGCACCATCCTTAAATTGAAGGGCATAATATTATGATTCCAGAACTCGGACACTTCGCCTTAATCATTGCTTTTGCCGTCGCTATCGTACAAAGCATTGTTCCACTGATAGGTGCTGCACGAAACCAGCCAGCACTCATCGCTATGGCCAGACCGGCAGCGATGGCACAATTTTTATTTGTTGGCCTGTCTTATGCGGCGCTGACACATGCTTTTATCGTGCATGATTTTTCAGTGTTATATGTCTCGAATCACTCAAACCTTGTGCAACCGCTTTTGTACCGGATATCGGGTGTATGGGGTTCACATGAAGGTTCGCTACTGCTATGGGCACTTATGCAGGCATTATGGACTATAGCGGTTGCTGTTTATAGTAAAAATCTACCCGAGATTCTGATGGCTCGTGTACTGGCAGTAATGGGTATGGTTAGTACTGGCTTCCTTGCTTTTATGCTGTTTACGTCAAACCCTTTTGAGCGAATTTTTCCAGTACCACTCGATGGCAGCGAGCTAAACCCACTGCTGCAGGATCCAGGTCTGGCAATACATCCGCCGATGTTATACATGGGCTATGTTGGCTTTTCTGTTGCATTCGCTTTTGCGGTAGCAGCATTGCTTGGCGGTAAGCTCGATGCAACCTGGGCACGCTGGTCCCGTCCATGGACAACCATTGCCTGGAGTTTTTTGACTTTCGGTATCGCGCTCGGCAGCTGGTGGGCTTATAACGAGCTAGGTTGGGGTGGCTGGTGGTTCTGGGACCCTGTTGAAAATGCTTCTTTTATGCCATGGCTTGTGGGTACGGCATTGATCCATTCGCTGGCGAGCTCGGAAAAACGCGGTGTATTCAAAAGCTGGACAGTATTGATGGCGATACTGGCATTCTCATTAAGTTTGTTAGGCACATTTATCGTGCGCTCAGGTGTGCTGGTTTCGGTACATGCGTTTGCCACTGATCCAGAGCGCGGCGTATTCATCCTTGGTTTCCTGATCATCGCTGTCGGTGGCTCACTTGCCTTGTTCGCATGGCGATCAGCAGCGGTGGTAAGCTTCGGTCGTTTCCAGTGGTTCTCGAGGGAAACCGCCTTACTGTTGAATAACATTATCTTTCTTACGGCAGCAGCAGCAGTACTGGTTGGTACAATGTACCCATTAGTTGTTGATGCCTTTGGTGCTGGCAAGATTTCAGTTGGGCGCCCATATTTTGACACCATGTTTGCTTATATAGGGATACCGTTACTATTGTTAATGGGCGTTGGTCCGGCAATACGCTGGAAAGGCGATAACTGGTCGCGTATCGCTAAAACAACCTCCATATTTTTTGTGTTTTCACTAGTCGTAGGATTATTGATTCCCTTTATAGTCGAAGACAAATTAAACCTTGCAACAGGCCTGGGTTTGGCCGGTGCTTTATGGGTTGCACTTACTACATTAAAAGATTTGTTGTCGCGTATGACGCGTGGCCTTAAGTTACCGCTATCCTACATAGGCATGATAATGGCACACTTCGGTGTAGCTGTTTTTGTGGCAGGCGTCACTGTGGTCATGACCTATCACACAGAGAAAGACCTTCGTATGGAGCCTGGCACCAGCTACAACATATCTGGTTATGAGTTCCTTTTCCAGGGTACCAGGACAGTACAGGGGCCAAATTATATCGCACAAGAAGGCGTCATCGAGATCTGGTCAGAGGGTGAAAAAACGGGTGAGTTATTGCCGCAAAAAAGAACGTACACCGGTAAGAGTGAGCCTATGACGGATGCTTCGATTGATATAACATTTACCCGTGATCTATATGCTGCTTTAGGTGAAGAACTGGAAAACGGTGCCTGGAGCATGCGGGTTTACTATAAACCATTGATACGCTGGATCTGGTTAGGCTGCATCCTGATGACTATCGGCGGTTTACTGGCGGTGAGTGATCGTCGTTACCGTCAGTCTGTTAAACAGACGGCTACGAAAAAAGTTACAGCGACGGCGAGTCTATAACTACAGGCTTGCCGGTCAAACCTATTTAGCAGAAAAGAAACTCATGGAAAAAAATCAGCCGTCCCTTTTAAAACGATTCATGCCACTGATTATTTTTGGGGCAATGGTCGTACTTTTGGCCATCGGTCTAACGCTTAATCCCCGACTGGTACCGTCACCACTAATTGATAAGCCTGCGCCAGTTTTTGAGTTGCCGCTGCTATTTAAAGAAGGAAGTTTTTCCAATGAGGATCTGCTCGGCCATGTAACCCTTGTCAACGTGTGGGCGAGCTGGTGTTTTGCTTGTCGGCAGGAACATGAGGTGGTTAAGAACCTTGCGCGAAGCGGGGTGCGAATCATCGGCCTGAATTATAAAGATGAATCAGCTGATGCAAAGAACTGGCTGAGCAAACTGGGTAATCCATACCAGGTGGTTGCGGTTGATTATGATGGACGTATTGCTATCGACTGGGGAGTTTATGGTGCTCCAGAAACATTTTTAATTGATAAGGAAGGTATTATCCGACATAAGGTCATTGGCCCATTATCTGACCAGGGTAATTATGAAGCTTTAATTGCTGTCATGCAGACACTCAAATAACAAGACGCCTATGTGTAAAAAAACCCCGATCATTACTTTATTCTTCTTGATGTGTGTTTCGTTCAGCAGTATTTCTGCGCCTGTCGAAACGTTTCAATTTGATTCACCTGAGACGGAAAAAATATTCCATAAGTTAAGTGAAGAGCTTCGCTGTCTGGTATGTCAGAATCAAAATGTTGCCGAATCAAATGCTGACCTTGCAAAAGATCTCCGATTGGAAATATATACGATGTTGTCGGAGGGTAAAACAGAAGATGAGATTGTTGACTTTATGGTGCAGCGTTATGGTGACTATGTTTTATATCGGCCACCGCTTAAACCTATGACCTGGCTGTTATGGTTTGGTCCAATAATCATATTTACTATTGGCCTGATATTCGTCGTCCGCTTCATGAGGTCACAGGATGATGCTACGCAAACAGACAGCTTGAGCAAAGACGACATTGAGCGCATAAAAAATTTACATGCAGAACAGGATAAATGATGAATATAACCTTCTGGGCTTTAACGAGTATGATGTTGCTGCTGGCTATAGGTCTGCTGGTTTACCCGCTATTGAAAGTTAGGCAGCTTTCGTCAGTAGCATATAAAGAGAGTAATCTAAAAATCAATGAAGAAAAGGTTAAGGAGCTTGATCTTGATTTAGAGGAAGGTCGTATCGACCAGCAGTTTTACAAGGTTGCGCGTGAAGAGCTGGACAGAGAACTGCTGATAGATATCCCTGATGTCAGCAAAGAGAATGCTGCATTACATTATACAAAGGCGGCCAGGAAACACCCGGTCCTGGCTCTGCTGATCTCGGTGTTTGTTCCGATGCTGGCCCTGTTGCTGTATCTTGACCTGGGCATGCACGATGCCAGTGACGAGACATTTGTAGCCACGCAGGAGTCGTCAACAAAGCAGCCATCTATCGAAGAGATGACACGTAAGCTCGAAGCGAAAATCGAGAAGGAAGGCGGTACGGTTCAGGAATGGATAATGCTCGGACGGTCACATAAATATCTGGGCAACAACCAGCAGGCTGCAAATGCGTTTGCGGTAGCGCTGGAACAGGATACCGAGAATGCACAACTGATGTTAGAACGGGCAGAAGTTCTGGCGCTAAGTAATGATCGTGTGTTTACTGAAGAAGCCAGGGTGTTGGTATTAAAGGCTTATCAGCTGGACCCTGAGAACCCCAACGCATTATGGTTCATCGGTGTTGCAGAATTCCAGCAGGGTAATCATCGACAGGCTATAACGCACCTGGTCAAGTTGTTGCCGATGGCCGGTGGCGAAGAAGAAGTCATGAAATCCATCGTTACGATTGTCGCCCAGTCACGCCAGGCATTGGTCGATGCGGGCGAAGATGTCCCTGAACTTGAGCAGATGTTAGGCGTCGAACAGATGAAAGCGGATGCTCAGGCTGCAGAAGCTGCTACAACGGCGCCTGCCACAGCTGCAGCTTCTTCAGCAGCAACTGCATTGTCGGTGGCTGTCGATGTTAGTGACTCGGTAAGAGCGAAATATAAAGAAAGTGATGTGGTTTTTGTCTATGCTAAAGCTAAACAGGGGCCGCGTATGCCTCTCGCAGTCGCACGCCTGACCCTGGCCGCACTACCGGCGACGGTTACGCTGGACGACAGCATGGCCATGGTTGAAGGCATGAATCTGAGCGCTTTTGATCAACTGGTCGTCGCAGCACGTGTTACCAGTACGGGGTCGGCTATCGCTCAAAGTGGTGACTATATCGGTCAGTTAGATGTGACAGACAAGAGTGCCGATGTGACCTTGAATATAGAGATAGATACGATCGTACCCTGATGCAAATAAACGAATTAAGTTAAAAGATTGATGGAGATGTTATGAAAAGATTATTGGTATTATTATTCCTGCTGGTCAATTCGACGGTATTACAGGCATCCGGTTATGCTGAAGGTGTTGAATACAAAGAGCTGCCGCCACAGCCGACAGATACAGGTGACAAGATAGAGGTGCTGGAGTTCTTCTGGTACGGGTGCCCGCATTGTTATACCTTCGAACCATATATAAAAGCATGGAAAAAAACAAAACCGGCCAATGTTGAGTTCGTACGTGTGCCAGCCATTTTTCGTCCCGACTGGGAAGTCCAGGCACGCACATACTATGCATTGAGCAATATGGGTGTCATCGAGGACCTGCATGAAAAGATATTTGCCGCGATTCACACAGACAAGAAAAGATTGGATAAAAAAGCAACGCTAACTGATTTTGTAGTGAAAAATGGTGTCGACAGAAAGAAGTTTGAAGAGGAATATAACTCGTTTTCTGTGGACACGATGGTAAGAAAAGCCAAGAAAAAACAGACGGCTTATAAGATTCAAGGTGTACCCGCAATTGTTGTTAACGGTAAATATCTGAGCAGCGGCTCTATGTCCGGGTCTTATGAAAATCTGGTCAAGATCCTGGATTTCCTGGTAGCGAAGGAATCAAAGTAGCCGGCATGACTGCTGTAGACAATGTGACGCACTTAACAACTTTGAGATAAAGTGCTGTCGTATCATAAATTGTAATTGCAACATGTCTAAAACTCGGCTATGTTTGGTCAACAGTATCACGAAAAATATACAAATTTATTATGGGAGATGATGATATGAAAAAGAATACAGGATTACTCGGGATCAGTGTGTTGACTATGTCTCTGTTCTTAGCGGCATGTGGCTCTGACGAGGTCAAAGAAGAGGTTGCGGACTGCGTGTTCCCTGATGCACCGAGTGAAGCAGCACCAGGCTGGATTTGTGATGAGCCGGTTGAAGGTGTTCAAGTATCAGCTGTGGGCGTTGCAGAAAAGTCTGCCGCCGGACACAGTTTTATGAAGAATATGGCCGCAACAGATGCACGGGTTCAACTTGCCCAGTCTATGAAGGTACATGTTCAGAACATGGTCAAACAGTATGCTGAAACCACAGGTGCTGCTGATTCAGAAACCGTCGATAAAGTGAACACATCGGTCACCAAGCAGATTACGGATGAGACTCTGGTCGGTACCAAGATATTCAAAACACGTACCAGTCCAAACGGTGCACTGTATGTATTACTGGGAATGGATGCATCGGTCGCAGCAACGGCTACAGAGAATGCACTGAAGACCAGTATGAATAATGATAAGGCTTTATGGCAGCAGTTTAAGGCGCAAAAAGGTCAGGATGAACTGGCAGCATCTATTGCTAATATGAAGCAGTAAGTCTTAGCAGTGCAATGCTAAACTAGAGCCGGCCTCGTCCTTCGAGTGCCGGCTTTTTTTATGTGTATTATTTATATAAAGAGATAGATGATGAAAATAAAAAATATTGCCCTTGTCAGCATGTTTACCTGTTCCATCATTTTCTTCGCCACACAAGGGAGTGCCAATAGTGAATTTCAACAATGGATGCAGCAGCAGTCTCAGGGTGTGTCTGCACAGAAAAAAGAATTTCAGGAGTACAAAGATAAACGTGACAAGGAGTTTACTGCGTTTCTGAAATCACAGTGGAAACCAGTAGATATCGTGAAAGGTGAGGTTCTCGATGAAGCGCCTAAACCTGATGTGATGCCTGTTGCTGAGCCTCCTCCTGCGCCGACGGTAACGCCTGCTACAAAACCGGTTGTTGTTTCAGTGCCACAACCTGAACCGGTGAAACCACCTGAGACCGCTCCGTTGGCCGTGGTTCCCAGGGGGCGTACTGTCGATATTGATTTTTATGGAAGGCCGGTCCGTTTCTATTATGATGCCTCATTGAATCAGAGATTGAATTCGAGTATCAATAAAGACGTTGTTAGTGATTACTGGTCCGCATTGAGCCGGTCTGAATATCAGGATCTGTTAAAACAGCTGGATGAACAAAAAGCGTCCTTGCAGTTAAATGACTGGGGATATGCGTCGTTGATCCATAAGCTGGCGACGGCCATAGACAATAATCGCCGCAATGAGAGCGCATTACTCAGCTGGTTCTTACTGGCCAAGTCAGGTTATAAAGCGCGCATAGCCTTCGATAGTTCATCTATTTATCTCCTGGTTCCGTCGCGACATGCGATGTTCGAGGTGTCATATTTTACGTTCGGCGGTAAACGATATTATGCCGTTGAATTTGATGGTAACAAGCAAAAATTAGGACAGGTATACACCTATGATGGTGAATACCCGGATGCCAGCAAGGAGTTTGATATGCGGGTGACTTCCGTAGTTGCATCAAATGATAAAGATAAGCGCCGACACCTGTCATTTGATTTTGAAGGTAAAAGATACAACATCGATGTTACATACGACAGTGGACGTGTAAAGTTTTTTAGTACCTACCCGCAATTGAACCTTGATATGTACTTTGGCTCGGATGTATATAAAGTAACAGCGACACCGTTGCAAGAACAGCTGGCTGCTCATATGAAGGGTATGTCAGAGCAACAGGCGGTGAATTTCCTGTTGCGATTTGTGCAGACATCATTACAGTATGAAACAGACGAGCAGCAGTTTGGCGAGGAGAATTACCTGTTCCCGGAGGAGACACTATTTTATCCTTATTCAGACTGTGAAGATCGTGCGGTACTGTTTGCCTGGCTGGTTCAGAGTTTATTAGGCCTGCAGGTCGTCGGGCTTGATTATCCCGGGCATGTGGCAGCAGCCGTGCATTTCAATGAAACGGTGTCAGGAGATAGTGTTGATTACCAGGGCAAACGTTATGTGGTCACTGACCCGACATATACGAATGCCTCTGCGGGTATGACTATGCCTGACTTCAAAAAATTTAGACCTACGGTAATTGATTACTGAGACGCATAACGTTAATGTTGGATTGAACAAACCGGGTAGAGTCATGTTTCATAGTAAAGTCTATAATGATGGCACGTTGATCGTCGGTAAGATGAGCGGCGTGATCGAGCCTCAGAGTTTTATAAACGGCATTTTCTGGCAGATAGATAGTAGAAATGTCGGTGAAGTGAAAGATGGTTTTTCACAGTTATACTATGATGATGACGTTCAACAAGTGGTCGTCACAGAAGCTGATATCCGCAGAATAGCCGAGTTTAATACTGGTATCGCGGCAAACGTAGGGAAATTTCGAACGGCCCTGGTTCTCAGGCATCCCGAGGTTATCCGGCTTGCCAGGATACACCAGGCACTCGCGAAAGAGCATGGTTATGAAATAGAGATTTTCAGTGCACTCGAAGACGGTTTTGACTGGCTTGCCTGCGACAATCCCGAGCCGGATACGATAAAAGTATGAGCAGAATAAAAATGTGGTGCGCCCGACTGGAATCGAACCAGCGACCTTTGGCTTCGGAGGCCAACACTCTATCCGGCTGAGCTACGGGCGCATATAAAAAGACGGGTGATTCTATCACGTCTTGCAAAGTTCTCTCACCAGTTCAGGTGAGTCAATCTAAAATAAAACCCAGGATAAAATTATCCCTGTTATGAAACAGGTCGTAGTCATTTTAGGCATACGATTTTTAGAAATGTATAACGTTTAGCCTCACTGACATGAAGTGACATAAAATTTTACACATATTTAGAAAAATAAGGGTTATATTCTGACGAGACGTAAAATATTTGTTGGATTTATTTACACATTGCCAAGCCAAAGACGTAATAATGGTTAGTTGGTGATCAAAAGTAGCGATAATTTAGCTGATTAGTGTATTTTGTGTAAAACTAGGTGTAATTGTTGTCGATAACCGTTACACTTCCGCTCTATTTTTTTGGTGGCAGCATGCCTTCTTTTGAATAAATACTCTATTTACAGGTGTTTATAAATTCTGGCACACAATATGCTTTTGTATTGATGCTGTAGAAAATTATATTCCGCAGAGCTGTGACCCAGCTACAAAATTAATTTTTGTAATCGTTACGATCTGTTTTACTTAATGATATAGCTGGCTTACATCGAGATATATTTAATTGTTTGAAAACTCAGGGAGGTTTGTAATGGAACAAGATACAAATAAGATTCAGGGTCATGAAGACACGAAAAAATTAACATTCGCCGTAGTGTTTTTATCGATTTTTGTTATCGCATTGTTTAGTTTGGCGCCATTGGTATAATTTGACTACGTTTATAGTGGTTAAGTTATTTATGGTAAGATTCGCTGCTACAGGCATTGAGGCGGTGGTCTCTAAAGTATCTACATGCTTGATTGCTAAATACATAAAAGTTATCAAATCGGAGTTACCGTCTCGGGCATTGACCGGGAATTATATACAATGCTCGATGTTTACAAATCCATTTACAATCTCAAAGGGCAGCCTTTTCGCTTAGGTCCCGATTATCGCTTTTCTTTTGGGCATCAGACCTATAATGATGCCAAGTCTTATCTCAAATACGCAATCAGTGAAGGTGAAGGTATCGTTGCCATTACCGGTGCTCCAGGTACCGGAAAAACGACCCTGATCTCCTCTTTGATCTCAGAGCTGGATTATGATCATGTACAAGTCGGTGTCGTCACCAATGTGCAGCTTGACTCAAGCAATCTCCTGGACATGGTCATTGATGCACTTTCTCTGACGCTAGATCGTTCAGATAGCGTTAGTGCCATGCAAGGCTTTAAGTTGTATCTACGTCATCAGTATGAAAAAGGACGCCGCGTTATATTGGTCGTCGACGAGGCGCAAGGGCTGACGCCCGAACTGCTCGAAGAGCTGCGCCTTTTTTCTAATTTTCAACATGATGAAAATCTACTATTACAGATATTCCTGGTTGGTCAGGAGCCACTGATGGATATCATAAAGTCACCAGGCCTGGAGCAACTGCATCAACGATTGATTGCTGCGGCCAAGCTCAAGCCACTAAATTTTGAGCAAACGGTTGATTATGTAATGCATCGATTGAGCTGTGTCGGCTGGAAAAATGATCCGGCTTTTACCGATGAGGCGTTTAGCCTTATTCATAAATTTAGCGCTGGTGTGCCGCGAAGAATTAATCTTATCTGCCATCGCCTGTTTCTACATGCGGGTTTAAAAGACAGTCATGAGCTGGCTGGCGGAGATGCGTTGAACGTCATCGTTGAACTTCATGGCGAAGGCCTGCTGACGCCGGTTGCTCAGGATGCATTGGGTGAATATGTTGGTGGTATAAAAGGTCTGGCTGCTAATAGTTGATATTCCTTCAGGGCCGGTCGCATTAAACTGGTTATATCATAAAGAAGTGCTAGACTTGATCCATAAATCTTTTCATATATGTCGTTTGATCTACCAGTCCTGCGGCACTTTTAATTTTAGGGATATGCCTGGTTGCTGATATGAGCACCGTAAAGTTCTTTCGCCATTCTACAAAGTTATCCAGATATTACGTACCAACAGAATTTGTTGTCCTGGCTGTTATCGAGTTCCTGGTATTGCTGTTCTCTCTGTATCTAGCGTTAGAGTTACGATTTTGGGATGGTGACTGGCGGAGTGATTTTGGTGATTTTATGCCAAAAGCACTGGTTTACCCCGCCGTTATGTCGCTCTGCCTGTTAGCGTTTGGCGTGTACCAGCGACAAACCGGGCGCTTTATCAACATGCTGGTGCTTCGGATTGCTAGTGGTCTGTTGCTGGGGCTTATCCCTCTCGGTGTGAGCTTCTACTTTCTGCCAGTATTCTTCCTTGGTCGCGGTGTCTTGTTTCTGGCGGTGCTCTTCAGTTTTATCTTTATATCTATCATTCGCCTGTTATTCAGAAAAGTGGTCAAAGAGCGTCATCTATGGACGCGCGTTCTGGTGTTGGGTGATGGCGAGAAAGCAGGTTTGGTTAAAGATGCTATTAAATCTGGAGAGATCAGAGGACTAAATGTCATCTTGTATATCCCATTGCCAGGTGACAGAGATACCTCGGACAAGGTAACCATCGAGTCATTGAAGAAACCATTGGTATCGTATGCGGAAGAACTGGATATCGATGAGATCGTCATCGCAGCAGATGACCGCCGTTCACGCGGATTTCCAACGAAAGATCTTATCGACTGCAAGATGAGCGGTGTAAATATTCTTGATCTGGTGACATTTTTTGAGCGCCGGGCAGGCAAGATCCGGCTGGATATGTTGCATCCGAGCTGGTTATATTTATCGGAAGGGTTTTATCTGGGCACGTTTCGTCGCACCGGTAAGCGAGTATTCGATATACTGGCGGCGACAGCATTATTACCTATTGCTTTACCACTTGCCCTGCTCGTAAGTCTCGCCATTTTTATAGAAAGTGGTGGTCGGGGTGGCGTTATATATAGCCAGGTCCGTGTAAAGACGGGATGGCAAGCCCTTTAATATCTATAAATTCCGCAGCATGGTGACGAATGCAGAAAAAGACGGTGTTGCACAGTGGGCCGCTAAAAACGATGCGCGGATCACCCGGATAGGCAAGATCATCCGTAAAGGAAGGCTGGATGAGATACCGCAGTTATATAATGTTCTAAATGGTGATATGAGCTTTGTCGGCCCCAGGCCTGAGCGTCCGGAATTCGTTGAGAAACTGGCAAAAGCCGTGCCTTATTATGAAGAGCGACATAGGGTGAAGCCTGGATTAACCGGATGGGCGCAGGTGTGTTACTCGTACGGCGATACCGTTGGAGATAGTATCGAAAAGCTGCAATATGATCTCTACTACGTCAAAAATTACAGTGTCCTGCTGGATATGCTGATTCTGCTGCAGACGGCTGAAGTCGTGATGCTTGGTAAAGGTGCGCAGTAAATATTAAGTGTCGATATTTTGACAAAGAAGCCTGGTAATTTGATATTATTCGCACATTGCTGATGTGGCGCTGCTAATAAAGAAGGTATAGCAATTATTTAGTTGTCAATTTTTCGACAAATGTGTAGTTATTTGCACATTTACATCTAGACTTGTAATACTAAGAAATTATAAATGCGCAAAAAAATTCACGTTTTTAATATGAAGGTGGGTGTATGTCTCATTTACGTTTTTATGATTTTTCACACTTAAGTTATTTGTTGGCTTTCATTCTAGTTTTGCCTCTGGTTGCATGTTCGGGCGGTGATGGTGGCTCTAGTGGCTCTAGTGACTCTAGCCTAGCTCTTAGTTGGGTAGCTCCATCTGAAAGAGAGGATGGTACGGGTCTGGGCCTGTCTGAAATAGCGAGTTTTCGTGTTTATTACGGTACTGAGTCTGGTAACTATTCGGATACGATTAGTATAGATGATCACTCTGCAACACAGGTGGTATTTACCGGTATTCCTTCAGGTACATATTATGCTGTCATAACAACTGTGGATACAGATGGGCGAGAAAGTTCATTTTCTGATCCTGAGTTAGAAGTTACTTTTTAAGTTATTAAGATTGAAAGCGTGCGCGTATGTTATCTGTGATAAGTATTATGCTTTGTTGGTTGTATTAAATTAGTTGCATCGGCGTATTTATTTTGTATGTGATTAAAGAAGCTGTAATGAGTGAGTTAGCGTATAGGTGCTCTGTTTGAGATTAATAAACGGTACCGCGGATCAATTACTTAAAAAACATAAAAAAGCCCCTCAAATGAGGGGCTTTTTTATGTTTAAGATTTTTTTGTTTTAATTTCTTTTGCGTTGGCTAATACCAATGCCTATTAATCCAAGTGCCAATAGTCCTAGCATTGCAGGCTCTGGCACAGAGTATGTACCTTCTATCGTGTCATTGCCGCAGGTCATGCCCCAGTGTAATGCGATAGTATCAGTTCCTTCTAATGCACTACCTGTTAAATCAATTAAAAATGTTATGGTATTTGCAGTATCATCGACTAACCATCTGCTACTATTTATGTAATCATCTGCTACGCCGTCACCATCAGTATCAATTTTGGCGTCAGTATTAACAGCAATTTCCTGACCCTCTCGGAAAGTGTTTCTATACAAGAAATCGTTACTTAATAATATTTCGTCAGCATCGTTACCGTCTAGACTGTATAATGAGCCAGTGCCGCCATCAGTCCAGCGGTTATCAAGAGAAAAGCCAAGAGACCAGTCAGTGGTATTTGATGCATAAAAATTATCATTATCGCTTTCAACTACCCACTTGTCACTTAAGAAAAGGTCGCCGTAACCAATGCCATTTCCACTTTGTGTTGAGCTGCTGAACCATCTTTCGTCGCCTCTTCCAGCAAAATTAGTGTTGATGACAACAGAGAGCATGTTGTTACTCAGTAGCTCAACGTTCATGCTGTCTATGCCAAAAACACTTTCGTCACCGATGACGTCGCCATAATTTCTATAGTCATAACCACCTATGTAATCATCATTTATTATTGTTGCGTTCGCAGACTGCATAACAGCTAAAACAAGAGCTACTGACTTGCCAGTGGTTATAAGTAATTGTTTTATCATGACTCTTTCCTGAATAAATGTAATACTTCTACTGTTGGTAATACAATTAGTGTGCCAATATGTGAAGTGATTAATAAATACAATTGGTTAGCAAGCATCTATTTAATGCGGTATAGATTCTGTACAAAAAATAGGCAACAATTAGTTTGTAGTGTAAAGTTTTCTAGAAATTTCGCGCATATTTATAGCCTAAGCTTAATGGTGAGCATAGACTGTCCGCTATTTATGGGTCATATAGTAGTAATAGACATAAGAAAAACAAAGCGATAGGCGTAAATTAGAGCATATCTAACATATGCTGGACTTGTAAAATTTTGTGACAGTAATTGAGCATGTTCCAGCAAAGTTATAATTAAGCGGTGGGATCTAAAGTTATTATGTGTATTCATAAAGCTTTTTATTCTTAAAACGCACCGATTACTAGCTTTGCTGTAAAAAAATATTACACAGGGTACAATCTGCAAACTGCGGGTAAAAACGGATAACAGCAGCCTTGGGCAGCATTTACAAATGAATTTAGGTTTATATAGTTACCTCGGGGCGGCTCTCGCATATGGATTTTTGGCCTTCCTGTTACTGTTTAGTTTGCGAGAGAGTCTGCAGGGAAAATTAATATTTTTGTCCATGTTTGTCAGTACCTGTTGGGCATTGGCTGCGGTACAGGTTGCACTGCATAATGAGTTCTACCTTTTGCCTTATCGGGTATTCGAGGTTCTTCGTTACATTGTATGGTATGTCTTTTTATTAAAGTTGTTTGATATGGCTTTGTCTGGTGCTGAACATAACAGTAGCTTTCAGCGGTTCTCGCGTAAGGCATTGTTTTTAAGCGTGGGGCTCGCCAGCCTATTTCTGATAAACGAGTTGCTGGCAAAGGTATTATCTTTACCGGGTCAATATGTCCTCGGCATTGCCGGTAACGTCATCCTTTCACTCATTGGTTTGACCATTGTTGAGCAGCTATTTCGCAATTCATCTGTGCGCTACCGCTGGGCAACCAAATATTTATTTCTAGGCGTAGGTGGAATTTTTGTTTTTGATTTTTATTTATACGCCGATGCTTTATTGTTTCGAAGTATTGACCAGAATTTATGGGATGCGCGGGGAATAGTACATATTGTTGCTGTACCTTTACTTGCTATATCTTCAGCACGTAATAAAAACTGGTCGCTGAATATATTTGTTTCGCGTGATATCGTGTTAAATACCACTGTCATACTTGGCGGCGGTTTTTATCTCTTGGCAATGGCGGGTGCAGGTTATTACTTGAGGGAGTTTGGTGGTGACTGGGGAAAGGTCGGCCAGGTAATGTTTTTAACGCTGGCCGTTGTGTTGTTATTTGTGGTTTTAACTTCATCAAAGCTACGCGCTAAAACCAAAGTCTTTTTAAGTAAACATTTTTACAGAAATAAATATGATTACCGTATCGAATGGTTAAGACTAACTGAAGATCTAACAATTGAGATAGACAAAAAAGATCATTATAAAACAGTGATTGAAGCGATGGCGAACATTGTGGATGCCCGTGCCGGCTCGTTATGGCTGCGTGATGATAAAGATGAGTATAAAAATGTCGAGGTCTGGCAGAGTTTGCAACAGGATATTGTGATCGAGAGTGACGCATCGCTGATTGAGTTTATGAAGGAAAAAGGCTTTGTTGTAAATGCAAAAGAGCTGGAGAGCCATGCCAACCAGTATAAAGGCTTGTCACTGCCTGAGTGGATGTTGAAAATTGACCAGCTATGGCTGATCGTGCCGTTACACGGGGTAGAGACACTGCAAGGCTTTATCGTATTAGCCAACCCGCTTATCGAGCGTTCAATCAACTGGGAAGATCGTGACCTGTTAAAAACAGCGGCCAAGCAAATCACCAGTTATCTGGCGGTGTTGACTACATCAGTGCAACTGGCAGAAGCGAAACAATTTGAAGTATTTACCCGTCTTTCCGCCTATATGGTGCATGACCTGAAAAATATCGCGGCCGAACTTGAATTATTAGCGATTAACTCAAAGAAACACGCTGCTAACCCTGAATTTATTAAAGATGCCTTTAGCACGGTTGAAAATGCTGCCGAGGATATCAATCGACTGTTAGCACAATTACGTAAAAGGCACACTGAAAATGAGAAGAAGATACTGGTGGACCTGGTCGAACTTGTAACCGAGGTTATAAATTCTAAAAAACACCTGCGGCCAAAGCCACAGTTTAAAGTGTATGCAGAATCTGGCATGGTGAATCTAGAGAAGCAACGGTTTAAAAATGTGCTTGCACACCTGATCGAAAATGCGCAGCAGGCGACGGCAGAAGATGGCGAAATCACCATAACCTTGTCTACGGCGAAAAACATGCACATACTCGGAATTAAAGATAATGGTCATGGTATGGATGATGATTTTATTCGACATCGCTTGTTTAAGCCTTTTGATACCACAAAAGGCAATGCAGGAATGGGTATAGGCATGTACGAGAGCCGGGAATTTATTCGACAGCTTGGTGGTGATATTAATGTGCAAAGTAATCCGGGAAAAGGGACTATAATTGCACTGCAAATCCCATTTCATTCGACGCAGGATGGTGATATTAATTAGAGCTACCTTTTATAGAGGTAGCGGGCTATTTCAAAAAATTTAATTTTAAGGAATTTAAAAACAGCTTATGGCAGATAATGCGTTAAAGCCGCTGCTGGTTGTCGAAGACAATCCCGGATTACAGAAACAACTAAAATGGTCTTTTGAAGGTTATCAGGTATACCTTGCCGGTGATCGTGTCTCTGCAATCGAGTTATTACAGAAACATCGCATGCCGGTGGTAACGCTGGATTTGGGATTGCCGCCGGACCCTGCCAATGCCAGCGAAGGGCTGACTGCTTTAAAAGAAATTCTAAAGCTGGCGCCACATACAAAAGTTATCGTGGTGACCGGCAATGATGACCGGCAAAATGCGCTGGAAGCAATTTCTCACGGCGCCTATGATTTTTATCAGAAGCCGATAGAGCCGGATGTTTTAGGATTAATCGTTGATCGTGCATATCAATTATATGAGCTCGAAGAGGAAAACCGGCGTTTAGCGCTAGCGGGCCGTGATTCGCCGTTAGATGGTATTATCGGTGCCAGTGAGTCCATTCTGGCTGCATGCCGGCTGGTGGAAAAAGTCGGTCCATCTGAAGCCACCTCGCTGGTGCTGGGTGAAAGCGGCACAGGCAAGGAGCTTTTCGCTCAAGCGCTGCATCGTTTAAGTCCGCGTAAAGATAAACCCTTTGTAGCGCTGAACTGTGCAGCTATTCCGGATACTTTACTGGAAAGTGAGCTGTTTGGATATGAAAAAGGGGCTTTTACCGGAGCCGTAAAACAGACCAAGGGCAAAATTGAGGCAGCCAGCGGCGGTACTTTTTTCCTGGACGAGATTGGTGATATGCCGCTGCCTTTACAGGCAAAAATGTTACGTTTTCTGCAGGAGCGAGTGATTGAACGTCTCGGCGGCAGGCAGACGATTGAGGTGGATGTGCGGATTATCTGTGCGACCCACCGCAAGCTTGACGAGTTGATAAAAGCCGGCGATTTCAGAGAAGACCTGTTTTTCCGGATTAGTGAAATTATTATTGAAATTCCAGCATTGAGAGATCGTGAAGCTGACAAAATACTGCTGGCTCAAACATTTCTGGATAACTATAGCGAGAAAAATGGCCGCAGTTTCCGTGGTTTCAGCGAGTCGGCGCGAGCTGATATTGATGCATATGAATGGCCGGGTAATGTGCGCGAAATGGAAAATCGCGTTAAACGTGCGGTAGTCCTTGCCGATGGTAATCAGATTGTATCGGCAGACCTGGGATTTGTCGAAGACGAAAGCCGTTCACAATCATTAAGTTTGCGTGAGGCACGGGAGCAGGTGGAGCGTCAGGTTATTCAGCGTGCACTATCAATTTACAATAACAACGTTACCCACGCAGCCGAAGCGCTCGGTATCAGCCGTCCCTCTTTGTACAGTCTTATCAAGAAACTGGGTATGCCGGAGCCTGGAAAGTGAATCTTATGTATCCGCGTGGTGCATGGCGCGCAGCAGTAGTGTCAGTTACAGCATTGTTGTTGCTGACTTTTTTTCTTTATCAGCAGGTGATTATATATCTGATTGGAAAATGGAATGAGCTGGAGTCCGGTGAGTATGGGCATGGCTATCTGGTCCTGCTGATCTGTGGCTACCTGATTTATTGTAATCGTCAGAGGCTGGCGACACTTACGCCCTGCCCGGAGTACAGGGCAATATTGGCAGTTATAGCTGCTGGCATGTTATGGCTGGTGTCGGCACTTGTCGATATAGAGATACTGCAGGCTGTCGGCCTGTTGTTGCTGGTGCTTGCAATACTGTGGGCGGTATTAGGCACTCGAGTAATACGGGTGCTGGCTTTTCCGGTTCTCTACATAGGTTTTGCCATTCCTGTCTGGTTTCCACTATCCCCCATATTGCAGGAATTAACGGCAGATGTAGTGTTCTGGCTGATACGTGTACTGGAAATACCGGCATTACGTATTGAAAATATGATTGTTTTGCCTGCCGGCAGATTGTCCATCGAGGAGGCCTGCAGCGGCCTGCGCTACTTTGTGGCGGCATTGACCCTGGGAACACTTTTTGCTTACCTGAACTATGCCACTCTTCGTGACAGGCTTATTGTAGTGCTGATCTCTGCAGGTGCCGGGGTGCTGGCTAATATACTGCGTGTATTTATCGTGGTTTATCTGGGGTATACAACTGAAATGCAGCACTCGCTGGTCAGAGACCACCTTATGTTTGGCTGGTACCTTTTTGGCGGAATAGTTGTGGTATTGCTGGTCATCGATACGGTTTTGCACAGGATGCGATCGGCTGCTTTAAACGACACTGTGAATACAGCAGTGGGTGAAGCGGAGTCCAGTGGCCAGCTGCCAGGCGACCAGGTTCCATGCAGTACAACTAAATTACAGTATATGGCTGTCGTTTTATCGGCTGTACTGTTAGTTTCCGCAGGCCCGACAATGATTTTCTGGATAAATAATCAGCCATCATCTGCCAGTTATCCGGCACAAATCAAGCTGCCTTCAATGACGGGGGAATGGTCTGTTGTAGACAGCGAAGAAGATGACTGGGTGCCTCTGTATAGAGGCGCTATAGATCACAGGATAGTATTTCAGGATAAAAATAATCGGGAAATACATTTGTACCTGGGGATTTATCCTGCGCAGAAGCAAGGCGAAGAGCTGATCAATGATTTAAATAGAATCAGCGATAATAAAATCTGGCAAACCCGCTACGAAAGGGCTAAGCCGTATAATGCCGGTGGGCAACAGGTGCTTGAGCAGATTCTGGAGAAGAAAGATGGCGCTAAGCGCCTGCTCTGGTACTGGTACCATGTTGCGGGGATGGATACTGTAAATAAATACCAGGCCAAAGCGCTGCAGGTACTGGGGTTAGTGAATGGCAAGCGGCAGGCTTCTGTTGTCGCGATAGCAACCAGCCTGGATGCTGAGCCTGAAAGCGCACGTGAAATACTTGGCCGGTTCGTAGCAGAGAGGGGGGCATCGTTAAACAGGGTGATTGATGATAATAAATAAAGTCTAGTTTGCTTCGGGTCATGATTGCGCTCATGATGTGAGATTCTGCTGGCATATTTCTAATATAACTATCGATTCTATGAAGTTAAAAGCAATTTTTATGCATATTTCAACTAAAATACTATCTAGCCAGTCTGAATACAGCTTGAGAAAGGCCTGAGTTTTGTGCCGGTTAAAAAAACGCCGGTGTAAAGTAAAGATTATCCATTAATGTTTAATATATTGATCAGAGTGATTACCAGATGAGGGAACAGTTACTTTTAATTTATAGTTATCTGCATGGTATATGGAGATACAGATGGTCTGCGCTTGCTATTAGCTGGATTATCGCATTGGGCGGGTGGCTTGTAGTGTATTCATTGCCAAGTCAGTATACATCGAAAGCAATAATACATATTGATACAGAATCAGTAATGAAGCCCCTCTTACAGGGGCTTGCTGTAGATTCAGAGGTGGAGGCGGGTATTAATATCATGTCTCAGCTTTTATTAAGCCGGAATAACCTGGAAGAAGTCATACGGCAAACAGATTTAAACCTGGATGCCAATGATTCAAAAGACATGGACCTGCTTTTAGAGGATCTTGCACGCTCGGTTGTGTTGAAGGAGAGTGGCGGCAGGCAAAACCGAAAAAGCAGTGATATATTCGAGTTAAGTTACCAGGGGAAATCTGCAGAACTTGCATACCAGGTTGTATCCAAATTACTGAATACCTTGATTGAAACCACTATGCGTTCCGGGCGCAGTGATACCGCGGCTGCCCAGGTCTTTCTTGACCGGCAGATTGCTGAGTATGAAAAACGATTAACTACTGCTGAGCAGAAGCTGGCAGATTTTAAGCGGGCTAATGTTGGTTATATGCCTGATGAAACAGGCGGTTATTACACCAGGCTGCGGCGTGAACAGACTGAGCTGGCAAATATCAGCTCGGAGCTGAGGCTGGCAAAACGAAGATATACGGAAATGCTTAAGCAGCTAGACGGTGAGTCACCACTACTCGACAATACCAGTTATGGTGGCGCGAAAGTCCTGAAGTTAAGGCGTCATCGTGAGGAGCTTGAAACGTTGCTGGCCCAGTATACGGAGCAGCACCCGGATGTTCAGGCTTTGAGAGCCTCCATTGCAGATATTATGGCCAGTGAAAACGTTGAAGCTGAAGAAGTCGTGGACGTCGGTAGGGGCGACTCTGTTGAGTTTAATCCTGTTTACCAGGAGCTTAAGGCTGATGCTCACAGGGCCACTATTGAAGTAGAGACATTGAAGATAAAGCTGTTGGAGAAGAAAAATAGCGTAGATAAGCTTAAACAGGCGGTCGATATTCTTCCTGAAGTGGAAGCAAAGCTTGCCAAGCTGAATCGTGACTACGAAATAACCCGTGGACGCCATCTTGACCTGATCGAGAGAAGAGAATCAGCACGACTGGCACAGGAAGTCGGGCTAAGCGGCAGCAGTGTTAACTTCAGGATAATAGACTCTCCAATGGTAGCAACGAAGCCATCAGGCCCCAATCGCCTGCTTTTATTGAGCGCGGTTTTGCTAGGGGCCGTATCTGCCGGATTGGGCTGGGGATTTCTCAGGTATCTTATTGAGCCAACATTTATTGACTCAAGCCAGATTAGAGAAAAGATAGGTCTTCCTATACTGGGATCTGTCGGTCTTTATTTCACAGCGGAACATAAAAAAAGGCGGCGGATTCAGTTAACTTCTTTCCTGATGATTTTTGGTTTACTGGTTCTTTCATTCGGAGGTGTTGTGGTATTTAGCGAGTCGGGCAGTAAGTTGGTTGGTGCTTTAATATCATCACAGAGTTTGACGATATGACTATGTCAGATAATAAGCAGAAAACAACAACAATTACACAGCTGGTTGAGTCCAGCAATAGCAATGCTACTGGCAACAAAAAGGGCAGCACCAGCAGTGTCGAAAACGTGAAAAATGAGCGGGACAATTCAGCGAATGTAAAAGGTTTCCCTGATTCGGCTGATGTCGTATCGCAAGAAGCGCAGCAGAAAAAAGCTAAATTATTAGACAGGCTTAGAGCCGCTAATATGCTGGTGCCGGGCAGCAAACTCGGCCGGGAATTTCAAGAAGACTTCCGCAGAATCAAACGGCCCCTGGTATCCAATGCCTGTGGTCGAGACAAGCCCATGGTTGACCGTGGCAACCTTATTCTTGTAACCAGTTCTGTACCGGGAGAAGGCAAGACTTTTACATCGGTGAACCTGGCGCTGTCTATATCCCAGGAAATGGATAATACCGTTCTGCTGGTGGATTGTGACGTTGCTAAACAGGGCGTCAGCAGGATGCTTGGTCTAGAGAATGTCGCCGGGCTGGTTGATGTTCTGGAAAGCGATGACCTGAGCATTGGCGATGTTTTGCTGCAAACCGATATTCCTAATTTTCGTGTTGTATCTGCGGGTAAGCAGAACGAGTATGTTACTGAATTACTGGCCAGCCAGCGTATGTCTGATCTGGTTAACGAGATTGCCAGTCGCTACACCGATCGTATAATTATTTTTGATGGCCCGCCAATGCTGCCAACTCCTCAAACAAGAGTTCTGGCTGGGCTGGTCGGGCAGGTAGTTTTTGTTGTAGAGGCAGGAAAAACGCCCCAGTCTCTAGTCGAGGAGGCTCTGGAAATGATTCCGAAAGAGCAGGCAACCGGCATGGTAATGAATAAAAATGAAGGGCTATCCAGCCGTGGTGGTTACTACTATGGGTACTATGGTGCAGAAGATGGTAAGTCATAGTGCGACTCAAAGGATAGCTTATAAAGTAGCCTGTAGAACAAGTCATAGAAAAACAGTTGTCGTTTGTCGCACGTTGAATACCAAAAGCGGTTAATCAAGAATGCCTGTTCAAAATGCGTTAACTGTCGATGTTGAAGACTATTTTCAGGTATCGGCATTTGCTGACAATATTAAACACCATGAATGGGATGAGCATCCCCTGCGTGTTGAAAGTAATACCTATAAGCTTCTGGACCTGTTTGATGAATACCAGGTTAAGGCAACATTTTTTATTCTCGGCTGGGTAGCAGAGAGAAAGCGGGAGCTGGTGACAGAGATTGCCAAACGTGGACATGAAGTCGCCTGTCACGGTTATAGTCATCAGCTGGTTTATAACCAGACTCCAGAGGTGTTCCAGCAAGAAACCACCCGGGCAAAATCTATTCTTGAAGATATCATCCAACAACCGGTTCTTGGCTATCGGGCGGCCAGTTATTCGATTACCGAAAAGTCACTATGGGCTCTCGATATTCTTGCTGAGAGCGGTTTTGTATATGACTCCAGTATTTTTCCGGTACGCCATGATCGTTACGGCATGCCGGATACGCCTGAGCACCCCTACCGTCTGAAAACACCTGCCGGGCACTCCATCATAGAATTTCCGCTGTCGACCGCTAAAGTTTTTAATTATCGACTGCCGGTTGCAGGCGGTGGCTATTTTCGATTGTATCCCTACTGGATGAGTAAGGCAGGGTTAAAACAGATCAACCGTCAGCAAAAGCCGTTTATCTTTTATCTGCATCCGTGGGAAATTGATCCGGAACAGCCTCGAATTTCGGCAAGCTGGTTTTCACGTTTCAGGCATTACAACAACCTTGATAAGTGCGAACCCAGGTTACGAAGTTTGATATCTGATTTTCAGTTTACGACTGCCTGGAACGTATTAGGTGATCTCGGGTTTAATGAGCCTTCCACTGAACCAGGATAATCCATCAGAATAACCCCTAAGAACAACCAGTTGAAAATCAACGTGCTGAATTGACGCTAGAGAATTTTTTTTCAACCAGGCTGGCAGGGGCAAGTCGCAAAGATGCACTGAAAAGTTGCCCATAAAGTTACCCGGGAGAAATTATTAATAATTCAGCGTTATTATCAGGCAGGTTTGTTACGGTCAGATTTTGATATTACAAACTCTTGAGTAACTGTTTCGCCTGTTCCCGTCCTTCGAAAGGCTTGTCCTCGCTGAGCAACTCCTCAATAATGTATTTTCCCCTGGCATTATCACCGGATTTAATCAACGCTGAAGCATAGTGGTAGCGGATATCCGGGTTGCCGGGTATCGCTTCCAGTGCCTGTTTTATCAAACGCTGGCCTTTATCTACCTGGCCTTGCTGGACCAGGATCCAGCCATAGGTATCCAGGATGCCGGGGTTATTCGGTGAGAACCGATAGGCACTTTCTGCCATATCCAGCGCTTTAGGGTTGCCATTAAGCGAGTACAGCCAGGCCAGATTATTCAAGGCGGTAATGTTATCGGCTGCCTGTTTCAAAACCTGCTCATACTCCTTGATCGCAGTATCGTTTTCTTTAGCATCCTGGTACACGAATGCCAGATAAAGACGTGTCTCAGTATCGTCGGGATTGTTCTTCAGCCATGTTAGCAGTGGTTGTACAGCCACGTCCAGGCTTGAAGTATTTTTCGATGCCAGGAACAGTCTTTCTGCCAGCGGTGCTGTCTGTTGTTTATTCCATGCGCTTTCGTAAGCATAATGAGCCCGGCTGTAGTTCTTTTTTGCCATCCAGACATCGCCTTCCAGCATGTAGCCGACAAAGTACTCGGGTTGCTGCTTTTGCAGGTTTTTTGTGTGTTCAAGCGTTTTGTCGGGATTGTTATCTTTCAGCTCTGTCTCTGCCAGCAAACTGATGGCAATGATATTATCCTGTTGTATCTTTATTGCTTTTTGCAGATGATTGCGAGCATCTGCGAGCATGCGCTGGCGAAGATAAGTTTCACCTAGCAGGCTATGTGCAACTGTTGAGTCAGGTGCTTTAGCTGCCAGTTTTTTCAGCGGTGATAATGCTTCTTTATAACGCTGTTGAGCAATGAGCACTTGTCCATGCAGTGTAAGCAGCTCAGGCTGTTCAGGCGCCTGAGCGATGGCTTCATTGACGTAAATTTCTGCTTCTTTGGGCTGTGAAATTTCGAGATAGTATTTTGCAAGAATCAAACGCGCCTGAATTTCTGCTGGTGATTTATTTCGAGCCTTTTCCAGCCACGAGACCATGTCAGTGGTACGTTTTTGCTGTGCAGCAATTTGTGCTAATGCCAGCATCGGTCTGGTTCCTGCCTTGTCTGTATCAACCAGGCTTTTGTAGAGTGTGATTGCTGTATCTATGTTGCCGTTTTTCCTTTCGATTTGGGCAAGCCCCACGGTAGCAGCAGGGTGGCCAGCCTGTATTGTTGTGGCTTTTTCAAAATATGAGCGTGCGTGTTGATCTTTACCGGTTTCAGCATACAGGCCGCCAATGAATGCCAGAGTGTCAGGATTTTGTGGATCCCTCTTCAGTATCTGGTATGCGGTATCCAGTGCTTTGTCTATCTGTCCGGCTTTTAGATAGTTGCTTATGGAAAGTTTTTGTGCTTCATTAGTATCATTGCTCAGTTTCTGATAGGAAGTTATTTCATTTTGTGCGAGCTCAGTCTGCCCTGTGAGGGTGTAGGTTTTAGCCAGCTGTTTGTGTAATTGTGCATCGTCCGGACTAGACTTTATTGCTTTTTTGAGCGCGGCGATGCCGGCATTCGTGTTACCGCTTTCAAGCTCAATCTGGCTCAATAATGTGAGGTTGGCAGCATCATCCGGGTTGGCGCTAAGGGCGCTTTGTAAGGTAGATCTGGCCTGATCAGGATTGTTTAAAATAATGTAAGTATTGGCGAGTAATTTACGTACAGTGTTATCGCCTGGAGCTACGTTAAGGTATGTTGAGAGATGATGTGCGGCCTGATCATAATCCTTTTGTGCATATTTAATTTTTCCCATTAACTGGTTTGCATTGGCATTGTCAGGCATGAACGCCAGCAGTTTACGTATGTGGTCTTCTGCGCGGCTAAGGTCATTTTGAGTTAAGGCAAGCATGCCGGCAAGATAGTTTGCTTCAGGGTCTTTGTCGCTGATCTTTAGCAATGGTGCAAGTGTTGTTTCAGCGGTAATGTAGTCTTTCTCAACAATTTGCAGTCGAGTAAGCGCAATGCGGGCTTTTCGGCCATTTGCTGTTTGTATATTAGCCGGATCAAGAGCAATGATCCTGCTGTAGGTCTCAGCTGCTCGTATATGGTTTTTGTTCTGTATATCGTTTGAGGCATGCATTAACAAAATTTCGGGATTATCAGCATGAAGTGATAAAGCCTTTTCCAGAGTGCTAGATGCGTCACCTTCCAGCATTCCGGCCTTTTGCAGTATGGCTGTGGTCTTGAGTATCTGTACGGCATCCTTATTGATAGCCCTGCCTTCTTCAAGAGTGTTTATTGCATTTGTGATATCGTTCAGGCCGGCTTCTGCCAGGGCGCGCAAGCCAGCTATATCTGCACGTGTATCGGCAGACCAGGTGTCTACTGGATTGACTTCATCAAGCAGTTGCTTGAATGCTTTTTTGCTGATTAATATACGAGCAAGCTGCAGCTGTATGTCTTCCTGGCTCCAGCCAGCATCTGCGGCCCGTCTGAATTCTTTTTCAGCACTGGTAAGATCGCCAATTCTGAGGTTGATATTGCCCAGTAAGTAGCGTGCTTCTGCGTTTTCACTGTTCTTTTTCAGGGTGTTTCGAAACTCAATGGACGCGGCCATCAGCTCGCCTTTGTCCAGATAGGCTTTTGCATTTTGCAATGTCTGCTGCTCATCCATACCTGCATTGCCACAGGCTGTTGTAATCAGTAAAAAGCCGATTAGAAGAAAGTATTCGAATAAATTGCGGATTTTGTATCTGTGTGTCATGTTACTCCCTATGAGTCCCTGAGTTAAAATCTAAATTAATTCTGGGTAAGATAGCATTATTTAGATTTTTTATCAGCTGGATTGAAAAGTCTATAATTCTTCTTGTGTTGGCATTTCTATTGCCCTGTTGATAGTAAATAGCACATGGGAGCTCTAGTTTACTTATATAGTAGTAATATCAATTACTTTTTACCCATTTTTAAGTAGCTGCAATTTGATCTGCTATTCTTGAGGAGTTAACAGCATTCATGGCGTTGGGCTCAGGAGCAATCATGGTTGCCCGCTCAGCAAAGAAACAGCCAGAATGGAATGGACGAAGTGAAGAGTTTTTCTGCAAGTCTATTAAATGGGTTTTGTAAAAGAAACTGCCCGTTAAGTAATGCGGCACTACTTAAATCAGGGCCGTCATAAGCCGGTATAATGCTTCACTTTTTTAAAAAGGCTATTAGCCCGGATGCTTAAAGTATCATCCAGTGTAAAAAATATTAATCGGGGTTATATGAAAACCAGCTTCACCTATGATGTTATGGATTACTTTCAGGTTTCAGCGTTTACGCAATTCAGAAATATAAAACAAAGGTGTTCAATAATTAACACGGTGGCATCGTATATAACTTATTTCAGTTTAGCTCCTGCTATAAAATCGGGGTGCTGATATGTCATTAAGTGTTCAAATGTTATCTCAGGATCTGGAAGCTGAATGGAATGAATATGCATTGAAAAATGGGGCAAGTATCTATCATGATACAAGATGGAAATATTTGATTAAAAAGGTATTTGGTCACGAAAGCCAACATATCATGGCATTAGAGGAAGGGCGTGTTGTCGGTATACTGCCCCTGGTACAGCTTAAAAGCCTGTTATTTGGAAACTACATGGTTTCTATGCCCTATTTTAATTATGGCGGAGTTGTGGCTGATAATGATGAGATAATGAATTCATTATTAACATCGGCTAATAAGATATCCGCCAAATTAGCCTGTTCACATATTGAAATGCGTTTCGATGAGATGCGAAACATTGATCTTCCGGTGCGTACTGACAAGGTGACCATGTTGCTGGATTTGCCAGATGATCCCGATCAGCTTTGGCAGGCTATAGGCTCTAAACGTAGAGCACAGGTAAAGCGACCTATACGTGAGGGCGTAGAATTTGTTACAGGCGGTGTGGAATTGCTTGATGAATTCTACAGCGTGTTTTCTAACAATATGCGCGATTTAGGAACACCGGTATACAGTAAAAATTTCTTTAAAGAGATTTTGAAGACTTTTAGCAGCGAAAGTTATATTGCCATAGTAAGGCTAAATGGCGAGCCAGTCGGTACAGGATTTTTGCTCGGCCACCAGGGCAGGCTGGAAATACCCTGGGCCTCTACTTTACGCAAATATAACCGACTAGGCATCAATATGTATATGTACTGGAATATTTTGAAGTTCGCGATAGAAAGTAATTATGCGACATTTGATTTTGGCCGTTCCAGCAAAGATGCCGGCACCTTAAAGTTTAAAAAACAGTGGGGTTCCACAGAAAAACAACTTTACTGGTACTACGATATGGATGAAAAAGCCCCGTTACCCGGTTTAAATCCGAATAATAAAAAGTATAAAACGGCTATTTCAGTATGGAGAAAGTTGCCAGTATCTGTAACCAGGCTTATTGGCCCGGCTATCGTGAAAAACCTGCCCTGATTATATGTGTGGAATCGCTGGAATTTTAAATATTTCTGATAAACCTGCTCCAACAGAGCGGGAACTTAGCAGAATGATCACGATGCTTCATCACCGTGGGCCTGATGATTATGGCTATTATACAGATGGTCTGGTAGGGCTCGCCCATGCCCGGTTGAGTATTATTGACCTGGCAGGCGGTCACCAGCCAATTCACGATACCGATAAAAATGTCTGGGTAGTGTTTAATGGTGAAATCTTTAATTATATAGAATTGCGCGAGGAGCTGATTAAAGACGGATTTGTCTTTTATACACACACGGATACGGAAGTTATCGTTCATTTGTATAAAAAATATGGCCTTGATTTTGTTAAGCACCTGAATGGACAGTTTGCTATTGCTCTGTGGGATAAAACCAGTAAACGTCTGGTTTTGGCCAGGGATAGAGTAGGCATAGATCCACTGTTTTATTATAAAGAAGATGGCCGGCTGTACTTTGGTTCTGAAGTGAAGTCGATTTTGCCATGTATGAGTCAATCGCCAACTTTAAATTCGGCTGCACTGGATCAGCTATTAACCTTCTGGTCACCGGTTGCTCCAAATACCCTGTTTCAAAATGTTTACGAAGTTAAACCCGGTGAATTAACAATTGTTGAAGGCGGGCAGGTCAGGCACCATAAATATTGGGACTGGGAATTCCCTGTGCATGGTCAGGAAGCGTACTTAAGTGGCAGTGTTAGCGAATTGGCTGAAGAGCTTCACGATAAGTTGGTCGAAGCAACGCAGATCAGATTAAGGTCTGACGTGCCCGTCGCTGCCTATCTGTCTGGTGGACTGGATTCTTCAGCACTGGTTTCAATTATTCATCATCATGGAAATGTTCCTTTAAGGACTTTTTCAATAGGTTTTGAAGACAAGCAGCTTGATGAATCGTCTTTTCAGCAACAGTTAATAAATCATTTAGGTGCCGAACATAGCAGTATTGTCTGTAATTCAAAAAACATATCAGATAATTTTGAGAGAGCTATCTGGCACACCGAGTCAACGATATTAAGAACTGCGCCAGTACCAATGATGCTTTTATCCAGACTGGTGCACGATCATAAATATAAAGTTGTGCTGACAGGCGAAGGTGCCGACGAAGTATTTGGCGGGTATGACATTTTTAAGGAAGGTAAGATCAGGCAGTTTTGGGCGCGAAATAGAAGTTCATCTTTTCGTCCCCTGATATTAAAAAAACTGTATCCATATCTTGATATTACACAATCAAATTCCAGGGCATATCTGGAAGCATTTTTTGGTATTGGGCTAGATGAGCCCGAGCTGCCGTATTTTGCCCATTTGCCGCGCTGGAGTACAACATCAAAAATAAAAGCATTTTATTCTGATGCTTTTAAGGCAAAATTAAATGATGACGCCATAAATAATATTCGATCATCTTTACACGCGGACATTCAGAAATGGCACCCCTTCAATCAATCGCAGTACATAGAAGCAAGATCTTTAATGGCAAAATATTTATTATGTTCGCAAGGGGATCGTATGCTGATGTCGAACTCTGTTGAAGGCAGATTTCCCTTTCTTGATCATAATGTAATTGAATTTGCTAACAGATTAAATCCTAATTTAAAAATGAAAGTTTTAAATGAAAAATACTTACTTAAGGAATCTATGAGACGTTATGTGCCGGATAAAATTATAAACCGTCATAAGCAGCCTTATCGTGCTCCGGATATACCAGCATTTATTCATGAAAACAGGCCGGATTATGTAGATGATTTGTTATCTGAAAGTGAAATAAAAAATGCTGGATATTTCGATTATAAGAAAGTTGGTATATTATTAAGAAAGATAAATGCTGGCAGGGCAACAGGTTACAAGGATAATATGGCCTTTATGGCAATATTATCGACGCAAATGTGGCATCATTTGTTTATTAAAAATTTTAATTACTATCAGAAATAGTAAGCATGAGGAACTAATGGAAATTGAAGCAAAGTTACGAAATTATATACTTGAAAATTATCTTTTTACAGATGATCAGTCTGCTTTAAGTAATGATGAATCGTTTCTAGATAAAGGAATTATTGATTCAACAGGTATCCTGGAGCTTATTTTTTTTCTGGAAGAAGAATTTGCTATAGCGGTAGCACCTGAAGAAATGATTCCTGAAAATCTGGATTCAGTAAGTAATGTCATTAAGTTTTTAGAATCAAAGGGTTAAGTCGGTCCAGGCGATGACGTTTGAAAAAATTGTACCACAACGGCTGCTTCATGAGGGGCTGTTTTTATCTGCAGCCAAATTCCCCGATAAAGTTGCGATAATAGCTGAAGGCCATTCATATACATATTCAGAGCTGGCAGATTCAGTATTAAAATTATCCAATGCATTGATATCGCGTGGATTTAGCAGGGGTGATCGCTGTGTCATTTATATGGATAATACCTGGTCTTGTGTTGTTTCCATATATGCGATATTGCTTTCGGGCGGGGTTTTTGTCGTTGTTAATCCGCAGACAAAGAAAGACAAGCTGGCGTTTATTTTAAAGGATTGTTCTGCTAGCGCTCTTATATCAGATGCGCATCTGTACAACGTATTTTCTGCTGTTATTGATGAAGTTGAGTCGTTAAAGTGGGTTATATCATCTGGCGACATCAGTGAAATAGACAGCCCGGCTATTAATGCATTTGATGACCTGATCAATGAGTCGACAGCTGTATATCCAGAAATAACAAGTATCGCTAATGACTTGTCTGCCTTGATTTATACATCAGGCAGTACGGGAAACTCAAAGGGAGTAATGCATACCCATGCATCGATGACTTTTGCCCTGAGTAGTCTTATTGAATATTTGCGATTATCTGGCGAGGACAGGCTTTTGGTGTTTCTGCCTTTGGCCTTTGATTATGGCCTGTACCAGTTATTAATGAGTGTTAATCTGGGCGCAACGCTTGTACTTGAAAGATCTTTTAATTATCCCGCACAAATTTTTAAAAGAATCGAGGAGACATCGGTAACCGTATTTCCTGGCGTGCCGACAATCTTTTCAATGCTGCTTTCTATGCACAAGAGGCAAGGTATCTCATTTCCTTCTGTGACACGAATAACAAATACTGCTGCTGCGTTGCCGCCTGAATATATTAAGATTTTGAGTGAGATTTTTCCATCTGCCTTAATCTATAAGATGTATGGATTAACCGAGTGTAAACGTGTCTGTTACCTGGAGCCTGAACTGGTGCATGAAAAACCGTCATCCGTTGGAAAAGCAATACCAGGTACAGAAGTTTTTCTGCTTGATGAGCATGGTAATCAAGTTTCTCCTGGTGAGACCGGAATGCTTTATGTGAGAGGCCCTCATGTGATGTTGGGTTACTGGAATCAGCAAGAGCGAAGTAATGAAGTTCTTGTTGATACAGCGTTACCAGGTGAAAAGATACTCTGTACAAAAGACTGGTTTAAAATGGATGAAGATGGTGATCTCTATTTTCTTGGCAGGAGTGACGACATTATAAAAACCAGGGGAGAAAAAGTTAGCCCGGTTGAATTAGAAAATGTAGTTCATGGTATTAAAGGTGTTGTTGAGGTTGCCGTCATCGGGGTTGAAGATGAAATGCTTGGTGAGGCTATAAAATGTTTTGTGGTTATTGAAAATGATTCTGATTTATCCTTGAGGCAGATAAAAAAAGTTTGTGTCGAAAAATTAGAAAATTTTATGGTTCCTAAATATTTTGAGTTGGTGGATGATCTGCCCAAAACAAATACTGGGAAAATTAGTAAAAAAGGCACTGAAGTGATGAAAGACATCTTTAATAAATATTTAACTCAATTATCAAAAAATATTATCAATACTACCCGATAAAGATGAAGAAACACCAGTTAACACATTAAAAGCATTGTGGCTGGTGGCTGCCGGTACTCCTGTTTCGGTCCTTAAAGCTGAAAGAAATGAATTACCTGAATTATCAGCTCATGATTTAGTGAAACTAGAAGAGTTAATAATTAAGAGAGAAGAAGGTGTACCTTTAGCTCATCTCACTGGCAGGCAGTCATTTATGGGCATGGAAATGCTCGCTGGGCCAGAAGCATTGATACCTAGAAAGGAAACTGAGATCCTGGGGTACACGGCAATAGAAATATTAAAACAAGTTTCTGCAGAAGATCCTTTTGTTATTGATGTATGTACAGGAGTGGGCAATATTGCGTCTTGCCATCGCTGACGCTATAAAAAATTCCAGGATTTATGCTGCTGACATATCTGAAGAAGCAATAAATCTGGCAAAAAAGAATAATGATTTTCTTGGGCTTTGCTTCACGGGTAGAATTTTACTGCGGTGATTTACTGGAGCCTTTGGATGCTCTGGACTTATATGGGAAAGTTCACCTGTTAACATGTAACCCTCCGTATATCTCCACCTCAAAAGTCTCTGGCATGCCTGATGAGATCTCGAAATTTGAGCCAAGTCTGGCATTTGATGGTGGTATATTTGGCGTGAACCTTATTCGGCGGCTTATTCTTGATACTGGGAGATTTCTCTGTAAAGATGGTTTTCTGGCCTTTGAGGTTGGCCTGGGGCAGGGAGATTTGATCAAAAAACAGCTTGAGAAGTCGTCTATGTATAAGAATATAAAAACAGTGAAAGATGACTCAGGAAAACCTCGGGTTGTTGTCGCGCAGAAAGTTTAAGGAGTAAATCATGAGTGCCTCTTTTGAAAATATATTAGATATAAACCCTGAGCAGGAAGTGGAGTCTATTTGTACTGAAATACGTAATCTGCTGCGAACGAAGTTAAAAAAACGCGGTTTAATTATTGCTATTTCAGGAGGTGTGGATAGTGGCGTTTGCGCTGCACTTTGTGTTAAAGCAATAGGTAAGAATAAAGTGTTTGGACTGCTTTTACCTGAAACAGACTCATCGTCCTGAAAGTCTTACCAGGGGTAAGGTGCTCGCTGAACATCTTGGTATTCAGTACGTGACTGAAGATATTGCGCCTGCACTTGAAGCTATTGGCTGTTATAAGTGGAGAGATGATGCAATAAAAAATGTTTTTCCTGAATATGACGGTACATGGAAAAATAAAATAACAATTGCCGGAGGGCAAGAAGGACAGTTTAATCATTTTAACCTGGTTGTCAAAACACCGGATGAACAAATACTGGAAAAAAGAATGGAGTCTAAAAGAGTACCTGCAAATAGTCGCCGCGACCAACTATAAGCAAAGAATCAGAAAAACCATCGAATATTTTCATGCTGACAGATTGAATTATGCTGTTATTGGTACACCGAACAGGGTTGAGTATGATCAGGGTTTTTTTGTGAAAAATGGCGATGGTTCGGCTGATATAAAACCTATCGCTCATTTATATAAAACACAGGTGTATCATCTGGCCAGGTACCTCGATATACCAGAAGAGATAGCAACAGCACAACCAACAACGGATACCTATAGTATGGAGCAGGGGCAGGATGAATTTTACTTTGCGTTATCACATGACAAGATGGATGTCGCATTATGGGCTTTTAATCACAAAATTCCTGCAGGCGAATTAGCTGAATATCTTGGCGTGAGTGCTGAACAGGGAGAATGGATATACAAGGATATTGTATCGAAGCGCCAAGCAACAGCATATTTGCATGCGAAGCCTTATCTTGTTGAAGGTGTACTAGAGGTATAGTCCTTGTCGGGATGGGATGTTCTTAATAAATATCTATGTGATTAATAATATTGTCCGTTTCTAAAGGTAAAAAGTCGTTGATTTTATACTGGAGAAACAATTGTTGAGCAGAATGAGCATTAAAAGCAGTTTGAGAAAATTTATTGCCTGGGTATATTATTATTCGTGGTTCCATAAATTTTATAATAAAGGGAAAGTGCACATCTTAATGTATCATAGGGTGTTGAAGGATAATGATACAGCTATTTTGTCGATGCAGCCGGGCATGTATGTGACCGAGTCTGTGTTCAAAGAACAGATGAGCTTTTTAGCCAGGCATTATCACCTGATTTCGCTAAAGGAGTTACTGGAATTGTGGAGAAATGGGGGGTTTAGCAAGGACAAGAGATATTGCATTGTGACATTTGATGATGGATGGCTAGACAATTATCTTTATGCCTACCCGGTATTAAAAGAGCATGATATTCCTGCAACGATTTTTGTTACAACGTCCTTTGTTGGTACTAATCGCTGGTATTGGCCAGAAAAGCTGAGTTTTCTGATATTAAATAAATATCAAGATTTACTGGATTTGTGTGACGCTTCGGAAGATTTTAAAGATGATGTTATAACTTCTATTTTAACAGGCGTTCATGAAAAAAGTGATTGCGTGAAATCTGAGATGATAGATTTCGTTATAGAAACTCTAAAGAAATATACAGAACAGTCGATCGAGGATGCTCTAGGGAAAATATATGTATTATTAAATATATCTGTACCGGAGGAAAGGGCCGTGCTCAACTGGGACGAGATTGATGAGATGTCAAGTAATGGTATCTCCTTTGGTTCACATACCTGTAATCACAAAATATTAACAGGGATCACATTGGGTGAGGTTAGAGAAGAGCTCAAAAATTCAAAGGAACTGCTAGAAGCAAAGAGCCTGAATTTTATTCCTGTATTTTGTTACCCAAATGGGAGTCACAATCAAGAAATTCAAAACATAGTAAAAGAGTGTGGTTACGAAGCTGCAGTCACAACACGGTTTGGTTTTGAATGCGAAAAACCTGATGATTATTTTGGTATGAAAAGGATAGGAGTTCATAATGATATCAGTTCAACTATGCCACTCTTCTCTTTTCATTTGTCAGGATTGCGTCATAGACTATAGTATCTTTGATGCTAATGTTTTAAGTATTCGATTATATCTGATTTATTGATTTTATGCGGATGGGACGTGGGTCCAGAAATGACTGAGAAATTATTATGAGCATATATTCATATTTAAGAAAGATTTATTATTCCCTAGAAGCAAAAAAAGAAGAAAAGTATTTAAATGGTTTAATCGATAATGGTTTGCAGCTTGGGAAAAATGTTTATATTGGAGATGGTTACTTTTTTGACCCGTCCCACTGTTTTTTAATATCTATAGGTGATAATTGCACTCTAGCACCAAATGTAAGGCTAATCGCTCATGATGCCAGTACGTATAAACCGCTTGGTTATGCAAAGATTGGTAAAATTGATATTAAAGAAAACTGTTTTATTGGAGATTCAACAATAGTGCTTCCCAATATTAAAATTGGTCCAAATTCTATAGTTGGTTCTGGATCGGTTGTAACAAAAGATGTACCGCCAAATACGATTGTTGCTGGAAACCCTGCAAAGGTCATAACAACCGTTGATAAATATTTAAGTAAAGTAGAGGCGGCAAGTCAATCAAAAAAAATATTTGATGAAGATTACTATATAGAAAATCTTGATGAGGAGAAGCGTAAAGAGATTATCAGGTCTATAGGCGATTCCATAGGCTTTATGGTTTAAAGCCTATGTGCTGACAGAAGTCTATGTTGCAATCGTAAAAATGCCATTGGTTAACCAGCGCATAAGACTTAGCCATCATGTTAGCCTGGTCTTAAGCTTATGCAGTTCTATTATCGAAGATATTCTGATATCAACACAAGAATAAACTATGGCAAGATTCAATATTATCCAGGCTGACCCAGTAGAGTATAAAGAGAAAATTCTTGAGTTCTGGAAAGAATATCTTCCGGGAACTCCGCCCGGTCGATTTGAATGGATGCAGGAAAACCCGGCTGGACCGGCTATTTGGTTTTTTGCATTTGAGGAAAACACAAAAAGATTGATAGGTACAGTCTCGATTATGCCGCGAGAGATGGTATTAAATGGAAAATTGGTAAAGGCGGGGATCGTTGGCGATTTTATGGTGGACAATAATTACCGTGTATTTGGTCCGGCTTTAAGTTTGCAAAAAAAAGTTATTGAGTCAATATCAACATATGGGTTTGATTTTATTTACACGGTACCGAATCAAGCATCTTTAAAAATGAATGAACGGGCGGGATATGTTAATGCGGTAAACTTGGTGCATTTTATCAAACCTGTTTGTAGTGTTAGATATTTACAAAAATACTTGAACGGTAAACTGCCAACCTATTTAGGTTATGTATTGGATTTTGCATTAAAATTATTTTCCAAAGAGACCTACATTTTGCCCGCTGGAGACTTTGAAGAAATAACGACTATAGATGGTACATTTGATACTATTTGGGATGAGCTTCAAAAGTTTGAAACAGGTTTAATTGGCAGTCACAGTGCTAAATTTATTAATTGGAGGTATTTAAAAAATCCAGTATCAGGCTTCCGGATAATTGCCCTACGAAGCAAATCAGAAGGGAAGTTGCTGGGTTATATTATATTTTCCATGATTGATGGCAAAATAGAGATATATGATATTCTTTCACTAAAGAAAAGTTACAAGAACAAACTGCTGAGAAAAATAATTCATGTGGCCAGGCGCGAAAAATGTCGGGCAATCTATATAAGTTTAGTTAAAAATAGTTTAGATATAAAAAACATTCGAAGTTTTATGTTTTTTAATGCAAAAAATAACATATCGGTATTAGCATTTGGTGAAGATGTTTCTATTTTTAGTCAATGGTCTTTCTCTGAAAGCGACAGAAATTCATAGTGGCAGAACACTGAAATTATAAATTGGAAGTTTAGTGAAGAAAAAAATAAAGTTACTGCAAATTACGCACGATTTGGCAATAGGTGGGCTTCAGCAAGTGGTGGTAAATATCTGTAGAACGATTGATAGGAAACAATTCGATGTCACAGTTCTTTGTTTAAGAGAGTTAGGAGAGCTTGTGCCTGAAATAGAGAAGCTGGGTATTAAAGTGATTCTTGTGCCGCAAAAAGAAAATGGTACAGATTATTTTTCTTTTTTAAAAATAGCAAAAATTCTAAGAGAAGAAAAGGTTGATATTATACATACACATAATTCACAGCCATTCATTGAAGGAACGATAGGTGCAATTCTGACCGGTGTTAAAACAATCATCCATACTGACCATGCAAGAGAGTTTCCTGATAAAAGGAGAACAATGTTTGCAGAGTGGCTTATGTCACATTTTGTTTATAAAGTAGTGGGGGTGTCTGAACACACCTCGCTTAATTTAAATAAATATGAAAAAATATCTACAAAAAAGATTATGACTATACCAAATGGTATTGATGAGACTATTTACAACATAAACATAAATACCGAGAAAAAAAAGCATGAATTTGGAATTAAAGGAAATGGGCCGATCATTGGATTAGGTACTCGTTTAAGCGAACAAAAAGGCATTACATATTTACTACATGCAATGCAATATTTAATAAAAGAGTTTCCTGATATTACATTAATAATTGCTGGAGGTGGTGGTCTTGAACAAAAGCTAAAAACGGAGGCGCGAGATCTTGGTGTTGATAAGAACACCTTGTTTGTTGGTTCAAGATCTGATATTCCAGAATTGTTAAAGTTGTTTGACCTATATGTGTTGCCATCACTTTGGGAAGGGCTTCCGATGGTGCTACTTGAAGCAATGGCAGCAGGGTGTCCTATTGTAGCAACAGATGTGGGAGGGAATTACATGGCTATTACTCATGGTGTAAATGGGTCTTTAGTAGAGCCTTGTAATGCTGAAATCTTTGCTGAGGAAGTTATTAAGATTTTAGGTGATAATAAACTAAGAAGAAAATACATTGAAAATAGTTATTCAGTCTTTAGGCGTAATTTTAGTGCCGCGTTAATGACTGAAAGGTATTCAAAATTATATCTTGAAGCAATTTAGACGCTTAAATATTTCCTGGTGGTGGCTTTATGAAGTTAGTAATTACTATTGAAGCCGCAGAAATTAAAAAGATGTACTCTTGTTTGGCTATTATGCCGTTGAGTATATAAACAAATTGTCTGGCTGCGATTAAATACTAAAATAGTAACTAAATTCCAGGATGTTTGATTTTCTCTCAACGTTCTTTCTGCGGGGTTGCGTTAAAGCTCCTGCTAGATGTGATGAATCAGCACTCAATGACTCAGATAGCGTTATGTATGAGAGAATAACTCAGAAGCAAACCAAGAAGCTCAAGACGGTACGGGATTCTTATGGATCAATACCCAATCTTAACTCGCTCTATGGAGACCGAGTGCATGTGAATGGATTGCCATACCAGTTATATTTTCCTGAGAAGTTAAAGAATGGCGAGAAATATCCATTTGTGATATTCCTGCATGGTTACTCAGGCCTCAGCATTGATACACAAAGAGGGTCCCTCAAATGAGTCTGGTCACTGCCGCTAGTACAATCAAATCATCCACATATCTTATTTGTGCCACGATGTAGCACGTTTGATGACATGTGGGTGCACGACAAATATAGAGCCATGGTGATTGAAACACTGGATGATCTCATAGGTGAATTCAATAGCGATAATGAATCACCGAATATTGACACAGAGAGAATCTATTTGACTGGTTTTTCACAGGGTGGATGGTTCGCGATTAAGCTATCAGGCATTGAAGAAAGCAATGGCACGTGACGTCAGATATCATGAGTATGAAAAACAGGGGCACATAATAGATGATTTCGCCTACTTCACTGAAGGCTTTATGGACTGGTTATTTGCCCAATCTAGCTGTAGAAAGGGTTAGAAAATGAATAAACTCAGAGTTTTGTTGCTATGATTAGTTTGTTGATTTATTAAAGCTTTGCACCATATCGTCATAGTGAAAACATAAACATCTTTTGAAAGTTAAGATTTATAATTATTGTAAAACTAGATGAAAAGAATAGAAAATATTAGCAGCGTATCAGATGCAAATTGGCTAAACATTCTACCTGATTTGCAGCAGAAAAAAGTATTAAAAATTGGTACCGATTCGATAGATATAATCAAAATTATATCTTATTGTAATGTGGCGTCACTAAGCTGTATTGGTATGCCCAGAGGTGAGCTGCAAAATATTGTTAATGAATTTTATCAGAATGAGGAAGATATTAGAGAGAAATTTGATGTTGTTATATTTGATCAGGTGACAATAGGCTCTATAAGTAAAGTTTCAGATATTTTAAATAAAATAACAGAGCATCTCAATGAGGCTGGCGTGTTATTAGTTTGCTGTCCTGATGGATGGCGAAACCTGAAGTATAGGTATGTTATTAGTAAAGTTTTACAAGCGGGATCGAAGGAGCCATTAAAATATTATATATGCAATCCATCTGCAGCCAGTCCCCATACGATAATCCCATATATAAATGAAAAAGTATGGACAACATATAATTATCCAAATATCGAAGAAGAAACTTTCAATAATAAAATAGCATTAAAAGGAAAAATTAAAGAATATATTTTTAGAATATTAGGTAGGTATAATCCATTTAGCGGGCTAATTATTGTTTTGAGCAATACAGGAATAATAGAAAATATTCATGAAAAAAAGTATATAGAGAGCGCGAATGAATATATAAATGATAAGTCAAAAGAAATAGCCCCTTTAGTTCAAATTTGTATTGCGTACCATTATTCAAACAAACACTACCTATTTTATTACAGTCAGCTAGATAAAAAAATAAATCATATAAAAAAAATAGAATATAAGACATCTAAATATGGAAGTGATTTGGAGAAAGAATATAAAAATTTGCTTTTATTTAAAGAGCATATTGAAATATATGACAACAATAGAATAGTGATACCTCAAGCAGTTTATTTAAAGAAATTACCAGATAGACATGAATCGTCAATGACCGTAGTGAAAGGTGTGAGTTTAAAATATTTAGTCGACAAATACATATATAAAAAAAATAATAAAAATGTTATTGCTCTATTAGATCAGGTGACAGATATGCAGATTTGTTTTCAGAAACTAACTGAAAATAATTTGAAAGAAGTAATATACAATCAAGACCCGGAATATTACTTAAACTATTTAGGACTGGACTTGGGAGATATAAATATAGAAGTTGCCTGTATTCAACATTGTGACTTTGCAGCAAACAATATACACCTGGATACTGAGGCTAATAAATGGGGAGTTATAGATTGGGAGGGCCTAGCTCAAGGAATGCCAGCAATGTTAGATTTGTTTTCCATGTTTACGTCATTTCGTTTTACTATGGGCAACAAAAAATATAAAGATTTTCAAGGAAAATATTATGATGCAATTATCGACACATATTTTTCTGATAACTGGATTAGCAGATGTATCTTAAAGAATCTTAAAAAATATTGCCTGGCTTTTAAGATTCCGGAGGAAGATATATATGGCTATTTTGTCTTATTTTTAATTTTTCAATCTAATAAATATAGGATTTTGGAAGTATATGACTACCAATTACTTTTCGAGGAAATGCTGCGTTACGCCATCGAAAATAAAGACAAGTTTATAGCCTGAAATTCAACTACAAATAAACATATTAAAAAAGGATAGATAATGACTACCGTAACAAATAAATATGTATGTCCAAAATGCAAATCAAACCTGGAAAATAACAATGATGAAATATTAAGTTGTAGTAAATGCAATGTAAGTTGGAATATAGTAGATGGTGTGCCGTACTTTATTGAAGATGATAATTTCTGGGCAGAACCTGGCTTCACTCAAGAAAACTTTATTAAAATAAATGCAGATATACAACAAAAAGACTGGAATGAAGTAATAAAAAACCATGAATCAGTGGAAATACGTTCTCATTATAAATTTCTCAGTGATTACGGAAGGATCGGTTGGTTTGATATGCTGAACCTTCCTAATGATGCAATTGTATTGGATCTTGGTGCAGGTATGGGTACCATGAGTCAGGCTTTATCAAAAAAATGTAAAACTCTCTACTCAGTTGAACCAGTAAAAGAAAGAGTTGATTTTATGCGTTCAAGATTCAGGCAGGAAAAATGCGATAACATAAAGATAATACGCTCAGATGTAGATAATTTACCATTTGAAAATGAAAAGTTTGATCTAATAATATTAAATGGAGTCCTGGAATGGCTTCCTGTTTTCAATAGAGATATGAGCCCCAGAAAAGTGCAAATATATTATTTAAAGATGTTGAGAAAATTGCTTAAAAAAGGCGGATCTATTTATGTCGGAATAGAAAATAGAATGGCGTATGGCTATTATCTTGGCGAGCTAGATCCCCATATATCATTAAAATATGTGACGATACTGCCAAGATGGATTTCTCATATTATATGCAAATTAAAAATAGGAGATATATATAGACCCTATTTATATACGCATGTCGGATACAAAAAATTACTTGAAGAGAGTGGTTTTGCGTCCTCGGAAATATATAGTGCATTGCCTTCATATAATGAACCGAATGTCATTACTCACATAAGTAAACATAGCAGAGAATACAAAGATTTAATTCTGACATCTAATCGAACAATATCTAGATTAATAAGAAATATCCTGGTGATGACAGATACATTAAAATACTTTGGCTATGCCTATTTAATAATTGGTAAAAAATAAATTGAATGTCGTGTTAAATGCATTCAACTAATCTAAGTATGACCATTATTGAATAAAGTATGAGCCAATGTCATTACAGAAGCTAGCTTTTAAAGGGGCTATGTGGCTAGCCCTGTTTAAATTTTTGAGCCAGTTATTTTCCTGGACTATTACTGTTCTGGTTGCCAGAATATTAAGCCCATCCGATTATGGCTTAATGGAAATGGCCACCATAATTACAGGGTACGCGTCCTTTTTTGTGGACCTTGGTTTAGGTGCGGCAATAATACAAAAAAAGAATATTAACAAACATGAGCTGTCATCAATATTTTGGTTTGTTTTAGTATTATCTATAATGCTTTCAATCGCATGTTATTTCAGCGCGCATTATATGGCGTTAATATTTAATGAGCCTCGAATCGAACCTCTGGTGAAAGTTATATCATTAATATTTCCGATTAGTGGGTTACTGGTAGTTCCATCCAGTTTGTTGAATAAAGATATGGAATTCAAGGCAATAGGGATTATTGGAATGATATCCATTATTGCATCCTGTACTGGGATGTATCTGATTGCGCTAAATGGAGGTGGCGTTTGGACGCTAGTTGGTGGAATGTTTATTCAAAGTATTACGAGGCTTATAGCGTCATATATAAAAGTTAAATGGTATCCGTTATTCTATTTCAATTATCAGCAAGCAAAATCATATATTCACTTTGGTGCTAATGTTCTTGCTGGCCGAACGTTTTATTATACTTTTGAGAAATCGGATAAATTCTTTGCCGGTAGAGCATGGACTCCCCAAGCTCTGGGGTTTTATGGATTTGCATTGCAGCTTGCACAAATACCTACCGAGAAGATAACGACATTAATAAACCAGGTGTCATATCCCGTTTTTTCAAAACTACAGGATGACAAAGTAGAGTTTAATAAATTTTACCTCAATGTTGTTAAGGTAACAGCGGTAATGGTAACGCCAATATTTGTAGGCGGATATATGCTGGGGGAGGACTTAATAAAAATATTACTTAATGAGAAATGGTATCCAATTATATATGTATTTAAATTGTTATGTCTCACCCAGATAATTACAGCTTTGAATGCGGTAAATAGTTTTGTTCACTATGCGCAAGGAAGACCAAATTGGAGCTTATATTTTCACGCCACACTAGCTGTTGGAATGGGAGTGTCTTTCTATTTTGCTGTGCCGTATGGGATTAACAGTATAGTAATTCCCTGGTTTACAACTTATTTGCTCATATGCTGCATATGGACAATAGTGACGATTAAAAAGATAGATATTAATATCAGCATGTATATTAAAAATATATTTTCTGCATTTGCCGGGGCTTTTATAATGGCTATAGGGTTAATTATATTAGAAAATATATTGTATAAAATCGTATTCAGTGATAATGCATGGTTTGCATTGGCAGTTGCTCTAAAAATTGTTGTCGGAGGGGCTATATATGTCTCTTACCTGTGGCTATTTGATCGTGAAATATTTGTAAAGATAAAAGAACTGCGAAGCGCTTAGTTGTCACTATGGCCTAAATCACTCAACACGCAAACATAGTGAGAGTAGCTCTGAGAAGAAGTAATAGTGTGATATTAAAGAGTGCAATAGGTTTAAAAACAGTAGCTAAAGCATGAACAAAGAAAAATCAGTTAGATAAAGAGAATGAAACGTTAAGCATCTTCTGTAAAGCTAATGTCTCAAAGGCTGGAGCAGAAAATGAGAAGAAAAATGCAGAAATCACTCAACAATTTTAGAGTAAAAGTAGCTTTTGAAGTGTTTAAAGGTGATCGTACCCAGGTTGACATAGCTGAAGATTTTGATTTACATCCAACCAGATAACAGAGTGTTGACGCCAATTACTCGGCAATGCAGACTAGGTCTTTGCACAAGATGAAAAGCAGGCCGAAGAAACTGAATACTAGATTAAAGAGTTGCATGACATGATAGGCCAGTTAATCATGGTGCAAATTATTTTAAAACAATGGTTGGAAAAGGTTCTCTGTCTAAAAAGACAAAGATTATAGATCTACAAAGTAGATTGCAAGTGACCAGGCAGTGCCTGTTATTGTCACTGAATAGATCGACAGTTTACTATCGGCGAAAAGATGTGTCAGATGATGATCTGAAGATCATGCAAAGTATTGATGAAATGCATCTTAAGAGGCTTTTTATGGTAGCCTCAGGATACGGATATAGAATACACTTAAGCAGTCATCTGAATTTAGCGTCTATTTTTTATATGAACTCAACCTGAAAATGTTGAGTGTATTGGTATTAAACATAAACAGGATGACCCTGCATTGTGAATATGTCAAAGATCATAGGTTAGATTAACTACTGAGAGATTTATATAAACCGGTAATGTCTCTTAAGACGCATCAATATTTTGGATTATCTTATTTTTAAGTATTTAATTATGGTTTGAATTTTGTTTACCGGGTGCTTCTAATGACGCAATTGGTCAAAAAAAATAGTTCTTTATTACCTGGATTAATAAATTGGAGAGATATTAATTATGGAATGATACTTATTTCAATTTTTATACTTTTAGAAATTGGATCATTTACATTGTTTGATTTGTGCACGAAATAAGGTTGCAGTTCGTACATAGCTGTTCTTTCCATAATATATGCGATATATCTTATTATAAAAGGGAAGTTTGATTTTTATAGTCCTCTTAACAGAATGTTTTTAGTATTCTCTGTGTATGTTATTTTGTATTCACAGTTTTCTACAATAAGTTCCTTATTCCAAAGAGGAATTTACAGGGCTCTTTCTCCAATATACTGCAAATTACATAATTATTGTTAGTTGTATAAAAAAACCACATCAGTTTATTTTTATTATAGATGTTTTTTTGTTTTCCGTTTTACACAGCAGTTATCATTCAATCTTTCAGGGAGGAAGAGTATGGGGGACTAATTGGTTAAGAGGTGAAAACAATGTAGGTTTAGTTTGTGCGTATGCTATCCCTTTTGCATTTTTCCTTTATATAAACTATAAAAACAGTATAAAGAAATATGCTTATTTACTGTGCATTCCTGCCTACATTACTGCTGTTGTTATTGCAAATTCTAGGGGTGGGTTTGTAACATTGGGGGTAGTGACTTTTTTTTGCTGGCTATTTGT